>CAWBNX010000021.1:0-63351 GCA_963790225.1 uncultured Actinomycetota bacterium
GAGGCGTCGGACGTCGCCTCGTCCTCCCGGTGCTTCTCGGCGACGGACGGACCAGCAGGTTGGCCACGAACCCGATGGCCAGCACGCCGACCATCGTGAGCAGCGCCGGCCGGTAGGCGTCGGCGGTGAGCTCGCCCGGGGTCCCCTCGGCGTCGAGGAAGCCGTTGATGATGAGCGGCCCGACCACGCCGGCCGCGGACCAGGCGATCAGCAGCCGACCGTGGATGGCACCGACCTGGAAGCCGCCGAACATGTCCTTGAGGTAGGCCGGGACGGTGGCGAACCCGCCGCCGTAGAACGAGATGATCACTCCGGCGAAGACCACGAAAAGCAGCGTGGACGAGCCGCCGAACAACGCCAGCATCACGTAGAACACCATGCCGAGGCCGAGGTAGACGACGTACATCATCTTGCGGCCGATGACGTCGGAGGTCGACGACCACACGAAGCGCCCGAGCATGTTGCACACCGACAGCAGACCCACGAAACCCGCCGCCGCGGCCGCCGAGACGGTCGTGTCGGCGCCGTCACGGAAGAAGTCCTGGATCATCGGCGCGGCCTGCTCGAGGATGCCGATGCCGGCGGTGACGTTGCAGAAGAGCACGATCCACAGCAGCCAGAACTGCGGCGTCCTGAGCGCGCTGTTGGCCGAGACCGAGGCGGTCGTGACCATGGCGTTGCCTTCCGCTTCCTCCTTCGGCTCCCAGCCGTCGGGCTTCCAGTCGTCCGCGGGGACCTTGACCAGGTAGGCACCGAGCGACATGACGAGCAGGTAGGCGATACCGAGCGTGAGGAAGAGGGTGGCGACCGAGGAGCCGCTCGCGATGGAGGTCGGGTCCATCGGGTCGAACCCGCTGTCGTAGACCGACAGCAGCTTCCCGCTCACCGCGGAGGCGACGAGCGCTCCTCCACCGAAGCCCATGATGGCCAGTCCGGTCGCCAGCCCGGGCCGGTCGGGGAACCACTTGATGAGCGTGGACACCGGGGAGATGTAGCCGATGCCGAGCCCGATGCCGCCGATGAACCCGTAGCCCAGGTAGAGCAGCCACAGCTGCTCGGTCGCGATGCCCACCGAGCCGATCAGCAGGCCGGACGACCAGGCGACCGTCGCGGCAGCCATCGCGCGACGCGGGCCACCGGTGTCGACCCAGGTGCCGAAGACAGCGGCCGAGATGCCGAGCATGACGATCGCGATGGAGAAGACGATCCCGATGTTGGTCAGGCTCGTGTCGAAGTGCTTGACGAGCGAGTTCTTGTAGACGCTGCTGGCGTACACCTGACCGATGCAGAGGTGGATGGCGAGGGCCGCGGGAGGGATGAGCCACCGGTTGTACCCCGCCGGCGCGACGGTCCTCTCCCGAGCGAGCACGTCGAACGCCATGGAACCTCCTGGGCTGGGCGGATTGACATCAGGGGTGTGCCCGTTGAACAGCGTTCAAAACCTCCGACCGCGCCGTGGTGTGCCAGGGTCGCGGGTCGCTGACGAGACGCCCCACGTGTCCGCCAGCCGCTTGGCCGGGCGGTACGTCGACACGCTCGCCTCGCCGGTCACCCAGAACCGCCAGGGCCGGTCGGGGGCCCCGCGCAGACCGACCCGCGGGCCGGTCGAGACAGCGGCGGGATCCAGCGGCGGACCCGGGAGCAGCACGACCCCGTCCGCCCGCCGGTCCGCACCGTCGAGACGGGCGCCGTCGTGGGTGCGGTCGATCGCCAGCGCCTGGCACAGCCGCGCGGGACCGCGGGCGAGGTCGCGGTCGACCGGGGCCCGGCCCCCGGCACGCGTCCGACGGGCACGCGCCAGGTCGAGGCCCTCGACGACCTCCCCGGCGCGGAGCAGCACGGCCGCCGCCGTGCCCTCCTCCCCGACCACGACGTTGCAGCAGTGGTGCATGCCGTAGGTGAAGTACACGTACAGCCGGCCCGACGGCCCGAACATCACGGCCGTGCGATCGGTCCTGCCCCGGTAGGCGTGGGACCCGGGGTCGTCGGCTCCGGCGTACGCCTCGACCTCGGTGAGACGCACCGCGACCGGCCCCTCAGGGCCGTCGTGCCGCAGCGTGGCGCCGAGCAGTCGCGGCGCGACCTCCAGCGCCGGGCCGTCGAGCAGCCCGCCCCACCCGGCACCTCGACCGCTCACCCGAGCCAGGAACGGTGGTCGGCCACCACGGCACGCAGCTCGGCCAGCTGCTCGCGGACGCGTGCGGGGGCGGTGCCGCCGCGGCCGTCACGGCTGGCCACCGACCCCTCGACGCTCAGCACCTCGCGCACCCCCGGCCCGAGCCGTGGGTCGACGGCGACGAAGTCGGCGTCGCTCAGGTCGGCCAGCTCGACGCCCCTCGCCTCGCACACCCGGACGCAGGCGCCGGCGAGCTCGTGCGCCTCTCGGAACGGCACGCCCTGACGCACGAGCCACTCCGCCACGTCGGTGGCCAGGGAGAACCCTTGGGGAGCGAGCTCGGCCATCCGCGCGGTGTCGAAGACGAGCGTGGCGACCTGGCCGGTGAAGGCGGGCAGCAGCACCTCGAGGGTCGCCACCGAGTCGAAGACCGGCTCCTTGTCCTCCTGCAGGTCGCGGTTGTAGGCCAGGGGCAGCGCTTTCAGGGTGGCCAGCAACCCCGCCAGGTTGCCGATCAACCGGCCCGACTTCCCGCGGGCGAGCTCGGCGATGTCGGGGTTCTTCTTCTGCGGCATGATGCTCGACCCGGTCGAGTAGCCGTCGTGCAGCCGGACGAACCCGAACTCCTTGGTGGCCCAGAGGATCACCTCCTCGGCCTGCCGCGACACGTCGACACCGACCATCGCGAGCACGAAGGCGAGCTCGGCGACCAGGTCCCGCGCGGCGACGCCGTCGATGGAGTTGGGCGCCGAGCCGTCGAACCCGAGGTCGCGCGCGACCGCCTCCGGGTCGAGGCCGAGGCTGGTCCCGGCCAGCGCTCCCGAGCCGTACGGCGAGTCGGCGGCCACCCGGGCATCCCAGTCGCGGATCCGCGCCACGTCGCGGGCCAGCGGCCAGGCGTGGGCGAGCAGGTGGTGGCTGAGCAGCACCGGCTGAGCGTGCTGCAGGTGCGTGCGGCCCGGCATGATCGCGCCCAGGTGGGTGTCCGCCTGGTCGCCCAGGGCGTCGACGAGGTCGAGGACCATCCCGGCGACGGTGCGAGCGTGCTCGCGCAGGTAGAGCCGGAAGAGCGTTGCGATCTGGTCGTTGCGGCTGCGACCGGCGCGGAGCTTGCCGCCGAGCTCGGGGCCGAGCAGGTCGACCAGCCCGCGCTCCAGGGCGCCGTGCACGTCCTCGTCGCTGGCAGCGGCGGTGAAGGAACCGGTCGCGACTGCCCGGTCGAGGTCGTCGATGCCGGCGAGCATCCGGCCGAGCTCGTCGTCGCTGAGCAGCCCCGCCGCGGCCAGCACACGGGCGTGGGCTCGCGAGCCCGCCAGGTCGAAGGGCGCGAGCACCCAGTCGAAGTGGGTGCTGCGGCTGAGCGCCTCCAGCGCCGGGCTCGGTCCACCGTCGAAGCGGCCGCCCCAGAGCATGCCGCTGTTGGTGGTGCCGCCCCGGTCGCTCGTGGTGTCGTTCACCGGGTCAGACTCTCAGACCCGGCACGGGATCAGGTCGGGCGGTCAGGTGAGCGCTCGCCCGACGCTGCGGGCACGCACGTCGGGGGCGGCCAGCCGCTCGGCGTTGGCCTCCTGGTCCTCGGCCTCGGTCTGCGACTCGCGCTCGGCGGTGACCCGCGCCTCCCAGGCCCGCACCTCGTCGTCGACCCGCTCGGCGTCCCAGCCCAGGGCCTCGGCCACCAGCTCGGCCACGGGGCGGGCGCAGGTCACGCCTCGGTCCTTGGTCTCGATGGAGATCCGTGTCCGTCGGGCCAGCAGGTCGTCGAGGTGCAGAGCGCCCTCGTGGCTGGCGCCGTACAGCAGCTCGACCTTCAGGTACTCCTCCGCACCGGGCACCGGCTCGGCCAGCGAGCGGTCCTCCCCGGTCATCGCGAAGATCTCCTCGACCAGCGACCCGTAGCGGTTGAGCAGGGCCTCGACCCGCCACACCGGCAGCTCGTGACGCCGCGCGATGGTGTCCACCTGGTTGCTGAGGGCGTGGTAGCCCTCGGCGCCCACGATCGGGATGTGCTCGGTCACGCTGGGCGGCACCGTGCCCGGCAGGTCGGCCCGGGCGGCGTCGACGGCGTCCTCGGCCATCACCCGGTAGGTGGTGTACTTGCCGCCGGCGATCGAGATCAGGCCGGGCTGGGGGCGGGCCACCGCGTGCTCGCGGGACAGCTGCGAGGAGCTCTCGCTCTCCCCCTTGAGCAGCGGACGGAGACCGGCGTAGACGCCCTCGATGTCGTCGTGGGTCAACGGGTGCGCCAGCACCGTGTTGACGTGCTCGAGGATGTAGTCGATGTCGGCCCGGCTCGCGGCAGGGTGGGCCAGGTCGAGGCTCCAGTCGGTGTCGGTGGTGCCCACGATCCAGTGCATGTTCCACGGGATGACGAACAGCACGGACTTCTCGGTGCGCAGGATCAGGCCGCTCTCGGAGTTGATCCGGTCCCGCGGTACGACGATGTGCACGCCCTTGGACGCCCGCACCTGGAACTGGCCACGACCGCCCGCGAGCTCCTGGACCTCGTCGGTCCACACCCCGGTGCAGTTGACGACCACGCTGGCACGCACCGCTGCGGTCCGGCCGGTCTCGACGTCGCACACGGTGGCGCCGACCACGCGCTCGCCCTGGCGCTGGAGCGACTCCACCCGCGCGGAGGTGAGGAGGCGGGCGCCGTACGACGCCGCGGTCCGGGCGACCATCAGCGTGTGACGGGCGTCGTCGGCCTGGGCGTCGTAGTAGCGCAGGGCACCGGTCAGGGAAGTCTTCTTCAGGCCCGGCACCATGCGCAGCGCCTTGCTCTTGGTCAGCTGCTGGTGGCGCGGCACGGAGCTCTTGCCGCCCATGGTGTCGTAGAGGGTGAGGCCCGCGGTGACGTAGGGCCGCTCCCAGATGCGGTGCTTGAGCGGGTAGACGAACGACACCGGCTTGACCAGGTGGGGGCACAGCCGGCTCAACATCAGCTCGCGCTCGCGCAGCGCCTCGCGGACGAGCGTGAAGTTCAGCTGCTCGAGGTAGCGCAGCCCACCGTGGAAGAGCTTCGAGCTGCGCGAGGAGGTGCCGGAGGCGTAGTCGCGCTGCTCCACCAGGAGCACGCTGAGGCCGCGGGTGGCGGCGTCGAGGGCCACGCCCGCGCCGGTCACACCGCCGCCGATCACCAGGACGTCGACCGGCTGGTCGGCCAGGGACTCCCAGGTCTGGTCGCGTCGGTCGAGGTCGAGCCGTGCCGGTGCCACCATCGCGCCGTCTCCTTCGAGAGAAATCGCGTCTGCCGCGCGGTCCGCGGCCTCGCTGCGCCCAACCTATGCCCCGACGCCAGCGCGGTGAACCTCCGCGGCCTGTCAGGATTTGTCGACCCGACGTCTGGCTTTCCACCTGCACTTGTCTCTACGGTGAGTTCGGCGGAGTGACCCCGCTCACACGTCCCCTGTCCAAGGGGGAGGACGAAAGGACAGCATGTTCACCGACATCTTCCTGCCCGAGGTCCTGGGCACCGCGACGCTGCTGCTGCTGGGCTGCGGCGTCGTGGCCAACGCGGTGCTGCCGAAGACCAACGGCTTCGGCGGCGGCTTCTTGATGATCAACTTCGGCTGGGGCATCGCCGTCTTCGCCGGCGTCTACGTCGCGGTCAAGTCCGGCGCCCACATCAACCCTGCGGTCACCCTGGGCCTGTGGCGCCGCAGGCGACTCCGGTCTCTCCGTCGACCGACGTGCTGATCTACATCACCGCGCAGCTGCCTCGGGGCGTTCCTCGGCGCGTGCCTGGCCTGGTCGGCCTACAAGAAGCACTTCGACGACCCCGAGGCCGACAGGGCTGCAAGCTCGGCGTCTTCACCACCGTGCCCACGATCGCACGCCCCGGTCTGGAACCTGCGTCACCGAGATCATCGGCACCTTCGTGCTGGTGCTACGTGATCGTGGCCTTCGGCAACACCCCCAGCGAGGCTCGGCCCGCTGGCCGTGGCCCTGCTGGTCGTCGGTATCGGCGCCAGTCTCGGCGGACCGACCGGCTACGCGATCAACCCGGCTCGAGACCTCGGACCCCGCGTCGCCCACGCCTCCTTCCGATCCGCGGGCAAGGGCTCCAGCGACTGGGGCTACGCGTGGGTCCCGATCGTGGGCCCGATCATCGGAGGCATGCTGGGCGGCTTCATCGCGGCGGCCGTCGGCTACCCGGCCGCCTGAGGACCGCGTCCCGGTCCGCGCACAGGGCCGACAGCACGGATCGCCACCTGACCACTCCCAACCTGACCACCGGAGGCATTTCGTATGGCTGACAAGAAGTACATCCTCGCGATCGACCAGGGCACGACCAGCACCCGCGCCATGGTGTTCGACCACAGCGGAAGCGTGGTGAGCGTCGACCAGGTGGAGCACGAGCAGATCTTCCCCAAGGCCGGCTGGGTCGAGCACGACGGCAACGAGATCTGGGAGAACACCCGCAAGGTCATCGGTGGCGCGCTGTCCAAGGCGAACCTGAACAGCAAGAACATCGCCGCGGTGGGCATCACGAACCAGCGCGAGACCGCGATGGTGTGGGACAAGTCCACCGGCGAGCCGATCTACAACGCCATCGTGTGGCAGGACACCCGCACCCAGAAGATCGTCGACAAGCTGGCCGGCGACGAGGGGGCCGACAAGTACAAGAAGACCGTGGGCCTGCCGCTGGCGACGTACTTCTCGGGACCGAAGGTGATGTGGATCCTCGAGAACGTCGAGGGTGCGCGCGAGAAGGCGGACAAGGGCGAGCTGCTCTTCGGCAACACCGACACCTGGGTGCTGTGGAACCTGACCGGCGGTGCGGAGAACGACGGCGTGCACGTCACCGACGTCACCAACGCCAGCCGCACGATGCTGATGGACCTCGACACGTTGTCGTGGGACGAGTCGATCGCGAACGACATGGGCATCCCGATGTCGATGCTGCCGGAGATCAAGTCGTCCTCCGAGGTGTACGGCGAGTGCAAGCCCGGTGTGCTCAACGGCACCCCCGTCGCCGGCATCCTCGGCGACCAGCAGGCGGCGACCTTCGGGCAGGCCTGCCTGGAGAAGGGCACCGCCAAGAACACCTACGGCACCGGCAACTTCATGCTGCTCAACACCGGTGAGGAGAAGGTGCCCAGCGAGAACGGCCTGCTGACGACGATCTGCTACAAGATCGGCGACCAGAAGCCGGTCTACGCGCTCGAGGGCTCCATCGCGGTCACCGGGTCGCTGGTGCAGTGGGTGCGCGACAACCTCAAGATGATCAAGGACGCCTCGGAGATCGAGGAGCTCGCGGCCAGTGTCGACGACAACGGTGGCGCCTACTTCGTGCCGGCGTTCTCCGGTCTCTTCGCCCCGCACTGGCGCTCCGACGCCCGCGGCGCGCTGGTCGGGCTGACGCGCTACGTCAACCGCGGCCACATCGCCCGGGCGGTGCTCGAGGCGACGGCCTTCCAGACCCGTGAGGTGCTCGACGCCATGAACGCCGACTCAGGCGTGCCGCTGACCGAGCTCAAGGTCGACGGCGGCATGGTCGTCAACGAGACGCTCATGCAGTTCCAGGCCGACATCCTCGGCGTCGACGTGGTCCGGCCGAAGGTGGCCGAGACGACCGCACTCGGAGCGGCGTACGCCGCCGGCCTCGCCGTGGGCTACTGGGAGAACGACGAGGACATCACCAACAACTGGGGCGAGGACAAGCGCTGGACCCCGAACATGGACGACGACGAGCGTGAGCGGCTCTACCGCAACTGGAAGAAGGCGGTCACCAAGACCCTCGACTGGGTCGACGACGACGTCGACTCCGACTGACCCCCCCCCCGCCTGCTTCTGGTCACTGCCTGCTGGACTGCGCCGTTGTGGTCACGAACCGCACGGATTCGGCGTACTTCTTGCAGGCATCGACCAGAATGACGCCAGACCCGACACGGCCCCGCGTCGGCGCGTAGAGAACGGCGCACCACCGTCGCGTGGTGCGCCGTTCGCGCGTTCGACGCCCCGGTCCAGGTCGCGCCACGACTTGTCTGGTCGCTGACCGCAGCCGAAGCCGCGTACGACGTGCAGCGGGTGACCAGGAGCAGGCAGGCCTGCAGGCAGTGACCAGTAGTCGGCCCGGAGGGGTCAGTCGGAGCCGAACTCGAACGCCGCGGCGTCCAGGGCAGCCTGCTCCTCGTCGGTGCCCACGCCCGGGTTGACCGCGATCAGGTCGGCACCGCCGCGTTCCAGCCCGCGCAGCAGGGTGCCGTGCTCGACGAGCACGTTGCCCTGGTCGAGCGGCTGGGCGGCGTACTGCTCGAGCTTGGCCCGGGAGTCGGCGATGTCGAGGTTGCGCATCGTGAGCTGGCCGATGCGGTCGGTCGGGCCGAAGGCGGCGTTCTCCGTGCGCTCCATGGACAGCTTGTCGGGGTGGTAGGAGAACGACGGCCCGTCGGTCGTCAGCACGGAGTAGTCCTCACCGCGCCGTAGCCGCAACGTCACCTCGCCGGTGACCAGGGACGCGATCCAGCGCTGGATCGCCTCGCGCAGCATCATCGCCTGCGGCTCCAGCCAACGGCCCTCGTAGAGCAGCCGGCCGAGCCGGCGGCCCTCGGTGTGGTAGCTCTCGATCGTGTCCTCGTTGTGGATGGCGTTGAGCAGCCGCTCGTAGGTGATCCACAGCAGCGCCATGCCCGGCGCCTCGTAGATGCCGCGGGACTTCGCCTCGATGACCCGGTTCTCGATCTGGTCCGACATGCCGAGACCGTGCCGCCCGCCGATGGCGTTGACCTCACGCACCAGCGCCACCGGGTCGTCGTACGGCGTGCCGTTGACGGCCACCGGCCGACCGTGCTCCCAGCGGATGGTGACGTCCTCGGTCTCGATCGCGACCGTCGGGTCCCAGAACTTCACGCCCATGATCGGCTCGATGCTCTCCAGGGAGACGTCGAGGTGCTCCAGGGTCTTGGCCTCGTGGGTGGCGCCCCAGATGTTGGCGTCGGTGGAGTAGGCCTTCTCCTGGCTGTCGCGGTAGGGCAGGTCGCGCTGGGTCAGCCACTGGCTCATCTCCGCGCGGCCGCCGAGCTCGGTGACGAAGTCGGCGTCGAGCCACGGCTTGTAGATGCGTAGCGCCGGGTTGGCGAGCAGGCCGTAGCGGTAGAACCGCTCGATGTCGTTGCCCTTGAACGTCGAGCCGTCACCCCAGATGTCCACGCCGTCCGCGTGCATGGCCTGCACCAGCATCGTGCCGGTGACGGCACGTCCCAAGGGAGTGGTGTTGAAGTAGGCGCGACCGCCCGAGCGCAGGTGGAAGGCGCCGCACGCGATCGCGGCCAGGCCTTCCTCGACGAGCGGACGGCGGCAGTCGACCGCCCGCGAGATCTCGGCGCCGTAGGCCAGCGCTCGCGCGGGCACGCCCGAGACGTCGGGCTCGTCGTGCTGGCCGAGGTCGGCGGTGTAGGTGCACGGCACCGCGCCCTTCTCGCGCATCCAGGCGACGGCCACGGAGGTGTCCAGCCCGCCGGAGAAGGCGATGCCGACGCGCTCGCCGACGGGCAGGGAGGTGAGGACCTTGCTCATGGGGTGGGGACGTCCTTGCTCTCGGGGGACGCGGTCGTCCCGGGGGTGTCGGGCTCGGTGTCGGGGTGGGTCTCGGGGTGGGTCTCGGGGTGGGTCTCGGGGGTGGCCAGCCGGACGAAGCGGCGGGAGAGCGGCTCCCCGCCCAGCGGCTCGCGGCTGATCACCAGCACGGTGTCGTCGCCGGCGATGCTCCCCAGCACGTCGGGCCACTCGACCCGGTCGATGGCCGAGGCCAGGAACTGCGCCGCCCCGGGCGGGGTGCGGAGCACGACGAGGTTGGCCGAGGAGTCGGCGGTGGCGAGCAGCTCGCCGAGCAGCCGGGCCAGCCGGGCCTCGGCGGCGCCGGTCTCGCCGGCCGCTCGCGGGGTGCGGTCGCCGCCCTCGGCGGGCACGGCGTAGACGAGCGAGCCGGAGGCGGTGCGGACCTTGACGGCGTCGAGGTCGAGCAGGTCGCGCGAGAGCGTGGCCTGGGTGACGTGCAGGCCGTCGGCGGCCAGCAGCTCCCCCAGCTCCGACTGCGAGCGCACCTCCTGACGGGTCAGCAGGTCGACGATCTTCTGCTGGCGCGCGTTCTTGGTGGTGGGGACCAGGGCGGGGGTGGTCACGACGGCTCCCCCGCACCGGCGGCGCGCGTCAGCAGCCACACCAGGACGGCCTTCTGCGCGTGCAGCCGGTTCTCGGCCTCGTCCCACACCACGCTCCGCGGACCGTCGATCACGTCGGCCGCGATCTCCTTGCCGCGGTAGGCCGGCAGGCAGTGCAGCACGATCGCGTCGTGCGACGCGTGGCCCAGGAGCTCGGCGTCGAGGGCGTAGGGCAGGAACGGAGCGCTCCGCTCGGCCGCCTCGTCCTCCTTGCCCATCGAGACCCAGGTGTCGGTGGCGACCACGTCGGCACCGGTGACGGCCTTCACCGGGTCGGGCTCGACGGAGGCCGAGCCACCGGTGACGGCGGCGATCTCCTGGGCCCGCGCCAGGATCGCGGGGTCGGGCCGGAAGTCGGCCGGCCCGGAGACGGTCACGTGCAGGCCCGCGGTGGCGCCGGCCAGCAGGTAGGAGTGCCCCATGTTGCAGGCCGCGTCGCCCAGGAAGGTCAGGCGCTGCCCGGCCAGGGTGCCGCGGTGCTCACGGATCGTGAGCAGGTCGGCCAGCAGCTGGCAGGGGTGGAACTCGTCGGTCAGCGCGTTGACGACCGGCACCCCGGCGTACGACGCCATGGCGTCGACCCGCTCCTGGCCGTAGGTCCGCCACACGATCGCCGCGACCTGGCGGCCGAGGACGCGGGCGACGTCGGGCACGGACTCACGCGTCCCGATCTGGGCCAGCGCGCCGTCGACGAGCATCGCCGAGCCGCCCAGCTCGGCGACACCGGCCGAGAAGGAGACCTGGGTGCGCAGGGTCGGCTTGTCGAAGATCAGGGCGACGGCTCTGCGGGCCCCGAACGGTGAGGCCGGCACCACATCGGCCCGACGCTCGGCCTTGAGCTGCAGCGCGAGGTCGAGCACCTCGGCCTGCTCGGCCGGGGTGAGGTCGTCGTCGCGGAGGAAGTGCCTCATGCGTCCTCTCCGTCCGTCGGCGCCCAGGCCGCGGCCAGGATCTCCGGCCACGCGGCCAGCACCTCGGCGACCTGCTCGTCGGTGAGCACCAGGGGCGGTGCGAGCCGGATCCGGTCCGGGGCGCAGGCGTTGACGATGAAGCCCGCCGCCAGCGCCGCCGTCGCCACGGACGTCGCGCGGGGCTCGGCGAGCGAGAGGCCGACGAACAGTCCCTCGCCCCGGACCTCGGTGACGTGCTCGTGCGCGAGCCCGTTGCGCAGGGTCTCCCCCACCGCGGCGACCCGGGCGAGCAGGCCTTCCTTCTCGATCGTGTCGACGACGGCCAGGGCGGCGGCGCACGCGACGGGGTTGCCCCCGAAGGTGGTGCCGTGGTTGCCCGGGGTCAGCAGCCCGCCCGCTTCACCGAGACCGATGCAGGCCCCGATCGGGAAGCCGCCCCCCAGTCCCTTGGCCAGGGTCACGACGTCGGGCACGACACCGCTCGCCGTGTGGGCGAACCAGGCGCCGGTGCGGCCCATGCCGCTCTGGATCTCGTCGAGCCACAGCAGCGTGCCGTGCTCGGAGGTGATGCGCCGGGCCGCGGCGAGGTAGCCCTCGGGCGGTACGACGACGCCGGCCTCGCCCTGGATCGGCTCGAGCACCACGGCGGCCGTCTCGTCGGTGACAGCGGCCTCGAGGGCCGCCACGTCGCCGTACGGGACGAAGGTGACGTGTCCGGGCAGCGGCGCGAAGGGCTCGCGGTAGGCGGCCTTGGAGGTCAGGGCGAGCGAGCCCATGGTCCGGCCGTGGAAGGCGCCCTCGGCGGCGACCAGGTGGGTGCGGCCGGTGCGCCGGGACAGCTTGAGGGCGGCCTCGTTGGCCTCGGTGCCGGAGTTGGTGAGGAACACCCGTCCGTCCGCGCCGAGCAGCTCGAGCAGCCGCTCGGCCAGCTCGACCTGGGGCGCCGAGGTGAAGAAGTTGGAGATGTGGCCCAGCGTCGACAGCTGGTCGGTGACCGCGCCCACCACGGCCGGGTGGGCGTGCCCGAGCGCGTTGACGGCGATCCCGCCGAGCAGGTCGAGGTAGCGGCGACCGTCCTCGTCCCACACCTCGGCGCCGCTGCCGCGGCTGAGCACGAGCTTCGGCGTGCCGAAGGTGTTCATGACGCTGCTGGTGTATCGGTCCAGGGTCCGGCTCATGCGGACACCTCCTTCGTGGGCGCCGGGGCCGGCGCGGGTTCGGGGGCGACGCTGGTGGCGTACATCGCGCTGCGGATCTTGGTGGGGACGCCCGGCAGCACCTGGGTGCCGACGCCCTCGTCGGTGAAGATCTCCAGCAGCACCGCGTGGGGCTCGCGGCCGTCGATCACGGTGGCGCGGGGCACACCCTCGGTGACGGCCTTCAGCAGCGCCCCCATCTTCGGCACCATGCCCGACGACAGCGTCGGCATCAGCTCGGCGAGCGCCTCGGGGCTGATCTCCCCGATGACGTCGGTGGACTCGGGCCAGTCGGCGTAGAGGCCCTCGACGTCGGTGAGCACGAGCAGCTTCTCCGCGCCGAGCGCGGCCGCGAGGGCCGCGGCGGCGGTGTCGGCGTTGACGTTGTGGACCACGCCGTCGGCGTCGGGGGCCACCGAGGAGATGACCGGGATGCGCCCGGCCTCCACCAGGTCCAGGACGGCCTCGGGCCGGACGCGGGTGACCTCGCCGACCAGACCGAGGTCGACCTCCTCGCCGTCGACGACGGTGTTGGTGCGGGTCGCGGTGAACAGGCCGGCGTCCTCACCGGACAGGCCGACCGCGAGCGGGCCGTGCTCGTTGATGAGACCGACGAGCTCGCGCTGCACCTTGCCGACGAGCACCATGCGGACGACGTCCATCGCCTCCTCGGTGGTGACCCGCAGCCCGCCCTTGAACTCCGAGGCGATGCCGAGCCGGTCGAGCATGGAGGAGATCTGCGGGCCGCCCCCGTGCACGACGACCGGACGGAAGCCGGCGTAGCGCAGGAACGCCACGTCCTCGGCGAAGGCTCGCTTGAGGGTGTCGTCGGTCATGGCGTTGCCGCCGTACTTCACGACGATCGTCTTGCCGTGGTAGCTCTTCAGCCACGGCAGCGCCCCGGCCAGGGTCACCGCCTGGGCGGTCGCCCGGCTCCAGATCTCGCTCTGGTCCTGGTTCATGGTCCTGCTCCCTCGGTCCGGTCGGCTCGCGTCGCCTCACGGCCGCGTGTCAGCTCACGTCAGCTCGTGGCCCGGTCAGCTGCTGTAGGCGGAGTTCTCGTGCACGTAGGCGTGCGTCAGGTCGTTGGTCCAGATGGTGGCCCGCTCGCCGCCCGCCTTGAGGTCGACGGTGACGCTGACCTCGCGCCCGGTCAGGTCGACCTGCTCCGGCGGCTCGTGCGGCGTGGACCGCCGACACACCCAGACGCCGTTCATCGCGACGTCGAGGTCGGTGGGGTCGAAGGCGGCCTGCGTCGTGCCGATGCTCGCCAGCACGCGGCCCCAGTTGGGGTCCTTGCCGAACACGGCGGCCTTGAAGAGGTTGCTGCGCGCGATGCTGCGGCCGACCTCGATCGCCTCGTCCTCGGTGGCGGCGTTCAGCACCGTGATGGCGATCTCGTGCTCGGCGCCCTCGGCGTCCGCGAGCAGCTGCATGGCCAGGTCGGTGCAGGCGCGGGTGAGGGCGGCGGTGAAGTCCTCCGGCGTGGGCGTGATGCCCGAGGCGCCGCTGGCCAGCAGCGTGACCGTGTCGTTGGTCGACATGCAGCCGTCGGAGTCGAGGCGGTCGAAGGAGACGCGGGTGGCGGCCCGGAGGGCGGCGTCGGCCTCGGCGGCCGGTACGACAGCGTCGGTGGTCAGCACGACGAGCATGGTGGCCAGCTGGGGCGCGAGCATGCCGGCGCCCTTGGCCATCCCGCCGACCGACCAGCCGGCACCCTCGACGACGACCTGCTTGGCCACCGAGTCGGTGGTCATGATCGCCTCGGCGGCGGCGAGACCGGCCTCGGGGTCCAGCGCGGCGGTGGCGGCGTCCACCCCGGCCAGCAGCAGGTCGCGGGGGTTGGCCAGGCCGATGAGGCCCGTGGAGCAGACCACCACGTCGCCCGCACCGATGCCGAGGCCGTCGGCGACCCGCTCGGCGACCGCGTGGGTGGTCTGGAAACCCTCAGGCCCGGTGTAGCAGTTGGCCCCCCCGGAGTTGAGGACGACGGCGCGAACGGTGCCGTCCTTGACCACCTCCTGGCTCCACAGGATCGGGTTGGCCTTGCAGCGGTTGGCGGTGAACACGCTGGCGGAGTCGTGGGTGGGACCGTCGTTGACGACGAGGGCGAGGTCCTTGGCACCGGTGCTCTTGAGGCCGGCGGGGACGCCGGCGGCGCGGAAGCCCTGGGGATGGGTGACGCTCATGGTGGTGTCGTTCGCTCTCGGGTGCTCGGGTGCTCGGGTGATCGGGTGATCGGGGTGGTCAGGACCGGAGGTCGAGCTGCGCGTCGCGCACCTCGACGCCGGATCGTCGCCACGCCTCGACGGCCCGGTCCGCGCCGTCGACGGGCACCAGGAGCCAGTCGGTGTCGTACGTCGACTGGGTGAAGACAGCGATCCCGTCCGCCGCCAACGGACCGAGCAGCCGGTGGAGGATCGCCCACCAGGGCGAGGTCGAGGGTGCCCTCGACGGCGAAGGCCAGGAACGGCCCGGCCTGGGTGGCCTTGCGCGGCACGGCCCGCCGGGCGCACACGATCGAGGTCTCGGTCGCCGTTGCGGTGATGCTGTAGACGGTGGCCGAGGTGGCCCACGCCGGCACGTCGGTGCCGGGTCCGAGCCGGACCACGGCGAGGTGCTCGGGGTAGCGGAGCAGGACGAGGGGCGGTCCCCCGTCGGCTCGCGGTCGGCCAGCGTCGGCTCGGTCGGCCTCGGTCGGCTCGGTCACGGTGCCATCCCCACACTCGAGAGGCCCGCGGTCTCGGGGAGACCGAGGGCGAGGTTCATGCACTGCACGGCGGCGCCGGCGGTGCCCTTGGCCAGGTTGTCCACGGCCCCGACCACGACGGCGCGGCCGTGCGGCCCGGCCGACTCGTCGACGGTGACCTGGAGGTGGACGGCGTTCGAGCCCAGCACGGACTGGGTCTGGGGCCAGCTGCCCTCGGCCAGCAGGTGGACGAACGGCTCCTTCTCGTAGGCCGCCACGTAGGCGCTGCGCAGGGAGGCGGTCGTCGTACCGGCGGCGACCGGGGCCGAGCAGGTGGCGAGGATGCCGCGGCTGGTCGGCACCAGGACCGGGGTGAAGCTGACGTGGACGTCGGCGTCGGTCAGGGAGCCGAGGTTCTGGACGATCTCCGGCGTGTGGCGGTGGACGCCGCCCACGCCGTAGGCGCTGACGTTGCCCATGACCTCGCTGCCCAGCAGGTTCGTCTTGAGGGCCTTGCCGGCGCCGGAGGTGCCGCTGGCGGCGACGACGACGACGTCGGAGGGGTCGACGAGCCCGGCGGCCACGGCCGGGGCGAGGGCGAGGGTGGACACCGTCGGGTAGCACCCGGGCACGGCCACGCGCCGGGCACCCGCGAGGGCGGCGCGCTGGTCGCCGAGCTCGGGCAGGCCGTAGGGCCAGGAGCCGGCGTGCTCGCCGCCGTAGAACTGCTGCCACACGTCGGGGTCGGTGAGCCGGAAGTCGGCGCCGCAGTCGACCACGACGGTGTCGTCGCCCAGCTCGGCGGCCAGGGCGGCCGACTGGCCGTGCGGCAGGGCCAGGAACACCACGTCGTGACCCGCCAGGGTGGCGGCGTCGGTGGCCCCCAGCACGCGGTCGGCCAGCGGCACCAGGTGGGGCTGGAGGGAACCCAGGGTCGTGCCGGCGTTGGAACCGGCGGTCAGCGCACCGATCTCCACCGCGGGGTGGGACAGCAGCAGCCGGAGGAGCTCACCCCCGGCGTAGCCGCTCGCGCCGGCGACGGCGACCGTGATCGTCATGCGCATGACTATACAGATCCCTGGAACTTCATGCACATTGGGAGTGTCGGTTTCCCACGGTATGCAGGCGAACTGGCGCTCCCCATGGCGCAGGGACCGTGGGGAGCGCCAGGTCTCCATGGGGAGTACGCCGCTGCGCCGCCCCGGGCCGACAACAACCCAGTGGCTCGCGTAGCCGACCCGTGGCAGGGTCGGGACCGTGACCCTCCCTTTCCTGGACCACCTGCGTCGCGAGTCGGACCGCTTCCTCGACCTCCTCGCCGAAGCCGACCCCTCGGCGCGCGTGCCGTCGTGCCCGGAGTGGGCTGCGGCCGACCTGCTCTGGCACCTGGCCGAGGTGCAGTGGTTCTGGGCCACGATCGTCGACGAGCGACGCAGCAGCCCCGAGGGTCTGCAGCACCCCGAGCGCCCCACCGACCTCGACGCGTTGCTGACCTTCGCCGCCCAGCAGAGCGACCGGCTGGTCCAGGTCCTGACCGAGACGCCTCCGGAGACGGCGGTCCACATGTGGGCCGAGGACAAGACGGCCGGCTACGTCCTGCGCCGTCAGGCCCACGAGGCGCTCATCCACCGCCTGGACGCCGAGCTGACCGTCGACGAGGTCACGCCGCTCGACCCGGCTCTGGCCGCTGACGGGGTCGATGAGTGCCTCGCCATCATGTACGGCGGGATCCCGGAGGGCTGGGGCACCTTCACCCCAGCCGGGGCGCCGGTGCGGGTCCACCTGACGGATCGGTCCCACGCCGACCGGATCGTGCAGTCGGGCCGGTTCGTCGGCACCGACCCTGACAGCGGCACGGCGTACGACGAGGACGCGCTCGCGCTGGTCGGCGACACCGAGGCCGTCGAGACCGTCGAGGCCGTCGAGACCGCTGGCACCGGTGGGGCCGCGACGATCAGCGGCACCGCCGAGGACGTCGACGCGTGGCTGTGGCACCGCCGCGGCGACGACGTCCTCACCTTCGACGGCGACCCCGCCGCGATCGACGCCGTGCGGGGCGTCCTGCGCCGCCCGCTCATCTGAGCCGCCGGACCTCTCGTTGTGCGGTGGATCGGTGCCACCTGGTGACACCGATCCACCGCACAACGCCTGGGCGGCCCGGCGGGCCGCCCGACGGTCGTCCGCTAGACCCGCTGGGTGGCCCCGTGGCGCTCGGTGGCCAGCGCCACCGCGCGGTCGCGAGCGGCCTTGACCTCCTCGTCGGTCAGGGTGCGGTCCGCAGCCCGCAACCGGAGCGCGAACGCCAGCGACCGCCTGCCCTCGCCGACCTGCTCCCCGGTGTAGAGGTCGAACAGCCGCACCGACTCGAGCAGGTCCCCGGCGCCCTCCCGCAGCGTGGCGGTCAGCTCGGCGACGCTGACGTCGTCGGCGACGACGAGGGCGACGTCGACCTTGGCCACCGGGAACGAGGAGAATCCTGGCCCCCGCGGTGATGTGGCGTGCTCGATGAGGACGTCGAGGTCCACCTCCGCGGCGACCGCTCGCGGCGGCAGTCCGAAGGCCTGGCAGACGGTGGGATGCAGCTCACCGGCGTGGCCGACGATCCGGTCGCCCACCACCACCTCGGCGCACCTTCCCGGGTGCCAGGGCGCGCGGGAGGTCGCGCGCACGTCGACCTCGACGCCGAGAGCCCGCGCGACCGAGCGGACGGCCTCGATCGCGTCGCTCCACTGGGCCGCTCGACCGGCGCCCCACCAGCCGCTGCGCTCCCGCTCGCCGGTCGCCACGACGGCGAGGTGGAGGGGCTGCTCCGGCAGCGCCTTCTGCAGGTCGTCCCACTCCCCCTCGGTGGGTCGGCGGTCGACGCCCAGGATCGGCGCGGCCATCGTCCCGCGCGGCAGGGTCACCGTCGCGACCTCGAAGAGTCCGAGGTCGGACTGGCCGCGCCCCACGTTGCGACCGGCGGCCTCGAGCAGCCCGGGCAGCAGCGTGGTGGTCATGAACGGCTGCTCGCTGCTGATGGGGTTGGCCAGACGCAGCAGCGTGCGCCGGGCGTCGTCGGCCGGGAGCCCCAGGCGATCGAGCTCGGCCGTGCCCACGAACGGGAAGGAGACGACCTCGACGTACCCGTCGCCCGCGAGGGTGCGTCCGACCCGGCGCCGCAGGGACTGGCCCGGTGTCAGGCCGCGACCGGACGGCGGGGTCGGCAGCACCGACGGCACGCGGTCGTAGCCGACGACGCGCGCGACCTCCTCGACGAGGTCGAAGGGGTCGGCGAGGTCGGGACGCCACGGCGGCACGACGGCCGTGAGGCTGGTCCCGCTCTCGGTGACCTCACAGCCGACGGCGCGCAGGTGGGCGATCGTGGTGGCGGCGTCGACGTCCATGCCGGTGATGCGGGCGGGCAGGTCGGTGTCGACGGTGATGCACGGTCGGTCCGGCGGGGTGCCCACGACGGTCACGCCGGGCTCGACCGTCCCGCCGCCGTACGTCGTCAGCAGCTCGACCACGCGGTCGGCCGCGGCCTCGCAGATGGTCGGGTCCACCCCGCGCTCGTTGCGCTTGCCGGCCTCCGAGGTCAGCTTGTGGCGGCGACCCGTGCGGAACATCGTCGTGGCGTCCCAGTGCGCGGCCTCGACCAGCACCCGGGTCGTGGTCGACGACATCTCGGTGGTCTCGCCGCCCATCACGCCGCCGAGTCCGATGAGACCGGAGTCGTCGGTGACGACCAGGTCCTCGGTCGACAGCTCACGGTCGGTGCCGTCGAGGGTGGTGAGGCGCTCCCCGGCGCGGGCGCGGCGTACGACGATCGGGCCGCTGAGCTTGTCGAGGTCGTAGCCGTGGATCGGGCGACCGGTCTCGAGCATCACGTAGTTCGTGACGTCGACCGCCAGGGAGATCGGGCGCATGCCGGCCAGCCGGATGCGACTGGACATCCACGACGGGGTGGGGGCGGCGGGGTCGAAGCCGGAGACGGTCCGGGCGACGAACACCGGGCAGCCGTCGGGGTCCTCGACCCGCACCGGGTGACCGTCGTCGTCGGACGGCGGCACGTCGGACGGTCGGTCGGGTCGACGAAGGTGCCACCGAAGCCGAGCGCGACCTCGCGGGCCACGCCGCGCAGCGACAGCGCGTAGGCGCGGTCGGGGTTGATCTCCATCTCGATGACGTCCTCGCGCAGGTGCAGCACGTCGAAGGCGTCGTCGCCGGGCTCACCGGCGTCGGAGGGCAGCACGATGATGCCGTCGTGGTCGTCGCCGAGGCCGAGCTCGGCGGCGCTGCAGATCATGCCGGCGGACACGTGGCCGTAGGTCTTGCGCGCGCTGATGGCGAAGTCGCCGGGCAGCACCGCACCCGGCAGCACGACGACGACGAGGTCGCCGGGGGCGAAGTTGTGCGCGCCGCAGACGATTCCCTGGGGCTCGCCGGTGCCGTTGGCGTCGCCGACGTCGACGGTGCACCAGTTGATGGTCTTGCCGTTCTTCTGCGGCTCGGGCTCCATCGTCAGCACGCGACCGACGACGAGCGGACCGGAGATGTCGGCGCCGCCGTGCTCGAGGGCCTCGAGCTTGAGCCCGAGCATGGTCAGGCGCGCGGCCATCTGCTCGGTGGTGACAGGCCCGGGCAGCTCGACGAGCTCCCGGATCCAGGACACGGGGGCGCGCATCAGATCTCCGTCCCGAACGCAGCGGTCAGTCGGACGTCGCCCTCGAAGAGGTCCCGCAGGTCCTCCACGCCGTGGCGGAACATCAGGGTTCGGTCGATGCCCATGCCGAAGGCGAAGCCGGTGTAGCGCTCGCTGTCGACGCCACAGGCGGTGAGCACGCGCGGGTTGACCACGCCGCAGCCGCCCCACTCGATCCAGCCCTCACCGCGGCAGGTGCGGCAGGTGTCACCCTGCTCGTCGACGGCGGCACCCCGGCAGACGAAGCAGACGAGGTCGACCTCGGCGCTGGGCTCGGTGAAGGGGAAGTACGACGGGCGGAAGCGGGTGGTGATGCCCTCGCCGAACATCGCGGTGGCGAAGTGGTCGAGCGTGCCCTTGAGGTGGGCCATCGTCAGGCCCTCGTCGACGGCGAGCCCCTCGACCTGGTGGAACACCGGGCTGTGGGTGGCGTCGTACTCGTCGGTGCGGAACACCCGCCCCGGGCACACGACGTAGATCGGCGGGGTGCGGGTCAGCATCGTGCGTGCCTGCACCGGCGAGGTGTGGGTACGCAGGACGATGGCGTTCTCGACCGGGTCGGCCCAGAAGGTGTCCTGCATGGTGCGGGCCGGGTGGTCCGGCCCCAGGTTGAGGGCGTCGAAGTTGAGCCATTCCGCCTCGACGACCGGGCCCTCGGCAACCTCCCAGCCCATGGCGACGAAGACGTCGGCGATGCGCTCGGACAGGGTCGTGATCGGGTGGCGGGCTCCGACCGGCTCGCGGTCCCACGGCAGCGTGACGTCGACGGCCTCCTCGACGAGGATGCGGGCCTCGCGCTCCTCCTCGAGGGTGGCCTGTCGAGCGGCCAGCGCCTGGTTGATCCGGCCGCGCGCCTTGCCGATGCGCTGCCCGGCCTCCTTGCGCGCCTGCGGGGGCAGGGCACCGATCTCTCGGTTGGCCAGGGCGAGCGGCGAGCGGTCGCCGGCGTGGGCGAGCCGGGCCTCCTTGAGCTCCTCGAGCGTCGCGGCCGCGTCGATGGCCCGCAGGGCGTCGGCGACCGAGGCGTCGACCTCCTCGGCCTTGAGCGGGGTCACCTCGACCGGGTCGTACTCGGTGTTCGGGCCGGACATCGGTGCCTTTCGACGCGGTGCTCCCCCGCACCGGACGCGCGGGGGCGGGGACAGTCTAGGAACCGGGACAGTCTAGGAAGGCGCGGCCCCGTCCTCCCACCCGATTTCGCCGGGCGACCGGGGTCTCGAGGTCATTCGTCTGACACCAGGACGGTTTCCGGGCACGAGAACCGTCCGGACGTCAGACGGAGGTCACCGCCGGTCCGCCGAAGGCGCGCTGCCGCACTGCAGCTCAGTGCAGGTCGAGCGCCCTCGGCCAGACGACCTCGACGCGCGCCCCACCCGAGGCGGCGTCGGTGACCTCGACGTCGCCGCCGTGGGCGCGGACGATGCCGTGGACGATGAACATCCCCAGGCCCGTGCCGGCGCGGTCCCCGTGACGCCAGTGCTTGGTGAAGACGCGCCGACGCAGGTCGGGGTCGATACCGTCGCCGTCGTCCTCGACGGCGAGCAGGACGGCGTCGTCGTCGTACGCGCTGAGCAGCACCCGCACCTCACCCTGACCGTGACGGACGGCGTTCTCGACCAGGTTCGTCAGCACCTGGGCGAGGCGGTCGGGGTCGGCGTGCAGGCGCAGGTCGATCGTCTCGGAGGTGGACTGCCGCCCCGGGACCGCCCGGACCACCACCTCGCGCCCCGAGCCGACGGCGACCGACTGCGCCACCCGCTCCGCGGTCACGACGGGGTCCACCGCGCTGGGAGCCAGCGGCAGCCGTCCCGCGCTGATCCGGGCGACCTCGAGCAGGTCGTTGATGAGTCGGGTGAGGCGATCGGTGTCGTGGTGGACCGACTCCATGATCAAGCGCTTCTGCCCGTCGTCGAACGCGTCCCACCGGTCCAGGAGGGTGGCGGTGAAGCCGCGGACGCCGGTCAGTGGGGAGCGCAGCTCGTGCGCCATCGTCGTCACGAGGTTGGCGCGCTCCTGCTCCAGGCGGGCCCGCGCCCGCGCCGGTCGCAGGGAGACCGCAACTCCCCGGACCGGCTCCAGCGGCGCCGCGCGATCGAGGCGCGCGGTCACGAGGAGCTCGGTGCCGTCGGGCAGCAGCCACGCCGACTCGGCCAGGCCGGTGCGCGTCGCCAGCCCGTCGTACGGCCGGAGCGTCTGCCACCAGCTGCAGCTGTCGAGGTCCTGCAGCGCCATGACGTCGCGGAGCAGGACGCCGACCGCCGCACCGGACCCCAGCAGCCGACGGGCGGCGCGGTTGACGTGGGTGATCCGCTGGTCGGGCCCGGCCAGGACGACGCCGTCGGGCAGCGCGTCGAGCATCGCCTGCGCGTCGGGCGTCGCCGGGACCTCGGTGGGCATGGACCCAACCTAGGCGGCGCGGGGCCGTCGTGGCCCGATGCCGAGCCCGTACGGCGTGGCAGGGTGGCGCCATGTCCGCGCCGTCTCCCACGCCCTCGCACGGTCCGGCGCGCCGGGGTCGGCCCGGCTACGACCGGGAGACGGTCGTACGACGGGCAGTCGAGGTCTTCGACCGCCGCGGCTACGACGCGACCTCGATGGACGACGTGGCCCGTGAGCTCGGGCTGTCGAAGTCGACGATCTACCACCACGTCCCGACCAAGGAGCACCTGCTCCGGTCCGCACTGGAGGACGGTCTCGGAGCGCTCGAGGCCCTCCTCGACACCGCCGAGCAGCGGGACGGCAGCGCGGGCGACCGCCTGAGGTGGACGGTCGCGCGCAGCGTCGAGGTGCTCGCCGCGCACCTGCCCGTCGGTGCGCCTCGTGCTGCGGGTGCGCGGCAACAGCGACGCCGAGCACGAGGCGCTCGCCCGTCGGCGCGGCATCGACGCGCGGCTGACGCGCCTGGTCAGGGCGGCGGTCGAGGAGGGCAGCGTGCGCTCCGACGTGGCTCCCGAGGTGGCCTCGCGGCTGGTCTTCGGCATGGTCAACTCGTTGACCGAGTGGTACGACCCCGCCGGCGACACCGACCCCGTCGTCATGGGGCGGATCGTCGCCGACGCCGCATGGGAGGGGCTCGCCGAGCGCTGACGACGGACCGGGATCGACCGACTCGCCACCGAACCGGAACGCCGACTCGCGCCGCACGGATACGCCGACTCGCGCCGCACGACACGCCGACTCGGGCCGCACGGGACGCCGACTCGCGGGGTCAGGAGGGGGTGGCGCGCTGGACGCGGGCGCTGGTGTAGAGGCAGACGGCGGCGGCCGTCGCCAGGTTCAGGCTCTCGGCCCCGCCGAAGATCGGGATGCGCACCCGGTGGTCGGCCAGCGCCCCCACCTCCGCGGGCAGCCCCCACGCCTCGTTGCCGAACAGCCACGCCGTCGGGCCCGCCAGCAGCCCCGCCGCCTCCGCCTCGAAGAGGTCGAGCTCCCCCTCGCCGTCAGCCGCGAGCAACGTGAGCCCCGCTCGTCGTACCTCGTCGGCGGCCTCGGCGGGCGACGCGCCCGTCGACACCGGGAGGTGGAACAGCGACCCGACCGAGGCGCGGACGGTCTTGGGGTTGTAGAGATCGACGCTGTGCCCGGCCAGCACGACCGCCTCCGCACCCGCGGCGTCCGCGCAGCGCAGCACGGTGCCGGCGTTGCCGGGGTCACGCACGTCGGCGAGGACGGCGGCCAGCCGGATGCCCGTGCGCAGCGCGTCCGCCACCGGTACGTCGAGCACGCGGCAGACCGCGACCACACCCTGGGGCTGGACCGTGTCGGTCAGCTCGGTCAGGACGGCCTCGTCGACGTCGTACCAGGGCAGACCGGCCTCGCCGGCGACCGACCGCAGCCCGGGCTGGGCGCCGGGCCGCGCGAAGACCTCGCGGACGTGCCCACCACGCAGCGCCTCGCGCACGGCCTGCGGGCCCTCGGCCAGGAACAGACCGGCTTCGCGACGACCGGGTCGGCGCAGCAGCTTGCGGGCCGTGCGGACCCGGCCGCTGCGCGCGGTCAGCTCGGCTCGACCTGCCTGCTCGCTCATCGGGCCTCCTGGGAACAGCGACGGGGCCGCCCCGACGGGACGGCCCCGGCACCGGGGTGCGAGACGCGGGGTCAGGCCCTGGTGGGGACCCGACGGGACGCGGTCAGGACGCAGCGGCCTCGGCGCGCGGCGCGTTGACGTCCTCGGGCAGGTTGGCCTTGGCCAGCTCCACCAGCGCGGCGAAGGCCGCGGCGTCGTTGACGGCGAGGTCGGCGAGGATCTTGCGGTCGACCTCGACCTCGGCGGCCTTGAGGCCCTGGATGAAGCGGTTGTAGGTCATGCCGTGCTGGCGGGCACCGGCGTTGATGCGCTGGATCCACAGCTTGCGGAAGTCGCCCTTGCGCGCCTTGCGGTCACGGTAGTTGTAGGTCAGCGAGTGGGTGACCTGCTCCTTGGCCTTGCGGTACAGGCGCGAGCGCTGGCCCCGGTAGCCGGAGGCGCGCTCGAGGGTTACTCGACGCTTCTTCTGGGCGTTGACCGCCCGCTTGACGCGTGCCACGTGGTTCTCCTAGGTAGATCGGGAAGCTGAGCTTCGGTGCTGGTGGTGCGAGCGGTGCTGGACGCTCAGCGACCGAGCAGCTTGCGGACGGTCTTGGTGTCGTTCTTGGAGACCTCGGTCGTGCCGGACATGCGCCGGGTCATCTTGGAGGGCTTCTTCTCCAGGTTGTGGCGCAGGCCGGCCTTCTCGCGGCGCAGCTTGCCGGAGCCGGTCACCCGGAAGCGCTTGGAGGCACCCGAGTGGGTCTTGTTCTTCGGCATGTCAGATCGTCCTTACTTCATCTGGTGCGGCCCGCGCGGTGGCGCGGGCCGGATCGGGGCGGGTCGGTGCGGATCAGGTGCGGGTGCCACCCGGGGCCGACCTGCAGGTCACACGTCGTCGAGGTTCTCCGACGTCCGCGTCGGCGACTCGGGCTTGGGTCCGTGGTGCGAAGCGGCGGCGCGCTCCTTGTACTCGATGCGCTCCGCCTCGGCCTCGGCGGCGCGCTCGGCGGCGCGCTCGGCCTTGGCCGCCTTGACCTCGGCCTTGGCCTCGGCCTTCTTCTTGACCGGTCCGAGGACCATGATCATGTTGCGACCGTCCTGCTTGGGCGAGGACTCCACGAAACCGAGCTCGGTGACGTCGTCGGCCAGGCGCTCGAGCAGGCGGAGGCCCAGCTCGGGGCGGTGCTGCTCGCGGCCACGGAACATGATCGTGATCTTGACCTTGTCGCCCTGCTTGAGGAACCGCACGACGTGACCCTTCTTGGTCTCGTAGTCGTGCGCGTCGATCTTCGGTCGGAGCTTCATCTCCTTGATCACGACGTTGGTCTGGTTCCGTCGTGCCTCACGGGCCTTCTGGGCGTTCTCGTACTTGAACTTCCCGTAGTCCATGAGCTTGCAGACCGGCGGCCTGGCCATGGGTGCGACCTCGACGAGATCGAGGTCGGCCTCCTGGGCCAGCCTCAGGGCGTCGTCGATACGGACGATGCCGACGGTTTCTCCGTTGGGACCGACGAGTCGGACCTCGGGAACCCGGATCCGGTCGTTGATGCGCAGCTCGGTGGTGATTGAGTCCTCCTGGGGGTGGTCTGGTGTTGGACCCCGACCCGGGAACCCGCATAGAAAAGGCTTCCGCGTCTGCGACAGCGGAAGCCAGTCCAACGCCGGTGCTGCGGACGGGTCGTTCCCCGCCTCACTGCCGCACAGGCACTCCCGGAGGCGCACCGCGATCTCACGTGGCGTGCACTCCGTGACCGGACCCGACGACCTGGTGCGGTCGGTGCGGGTGGGAGACGAGCTCCGCTTGTCGGATCCACCCGGTGGCTCGCGCCGGCAGGCAGATCGGTCCCGACCAGAGTAGCAACCGACGGCCGTCGACGCACATCCCCGTCTTCACGCCCACCTCACGCCCACCTCAGGCGTCGACGCGCACCCAGCCCCAGCTCCAGTCCTGTCCCCCGGCCGGAGCGCCGGTCCGGAGCCGGCTCAGCACCAGGCCCTCGGCGAGGCTGGTCAGCGACTCCCCCTCCACCGCGAAGGGCACCGGTCCCGCGACGTCCACCACGAGAGCGTCGGCCCGGTCCTGCCGCGCCGCCTGGGCCGCCAGCGGCGCCGCCACGGGCACCGGCCGCGCCGCCGGGTCCCACCGGCTCATCGTCTCGAGGGAGGTGAAGGCCAGCAGGCCGCGCCGGCCGTCGGGCGAGGTCATCAGCACCGTGGCCATGTCGGAGGACTTATCGTGCGCGAGCCCGGCGTCGTCGACCTCGACCTCGCCGAGCACCGCCACCACGGGCACGAGCAGGCGGGCGTGCTGGAGGACCGCGAGAGTCGCGAGGCGGCTGCCGCCCGGCTGCTGGTAGGCCGTCAGCGCCGCCGCCACGTCCGGCGACGCCGAGCCGTCGTCGTCGCCGAAGCCGGTGTCGAGGAGGGTGCGCACGTCACCATCGTGGCACGGCACCACCCGCCCGTCGGGCGCACCGCTGGTCTCGCCGTCGTCCCCCTCGTCCTCCGTCCGTGCCACCGTAGTCTGGGGCCATGAGCGGGCTCGACACGGCGACCTGGCAGGCCCTCGGCCTGGTCCTCACCCTGCTCGGTCTCGGCACCTCGGCGTACGTGTGGTCCCGCCGCGGACCGGCCCGTGGCCTGCGCGCCGTCGCCTGGAGCCTCCTCCCCCTCGCCGCCGCCCTGACCGGCACGCTGCGACTGGCCGGCGACGTCGTCGGCGCGTTCACGCGCTGGTCCTCGCGGCTGGTCCTCGACCCCTTGACCTGGACCGGCATCGCGGTCGCCTGCGTCTCCGCGGCCCTCTTCGTGCTGAGCGGCCGGCTGATCCGTCGGGACCCGGGGTCGCGGAAGGCACGGCGGGCCCGGGCGACCGCCCCCGCCCCGGATGCCCTCGGCCACCGGGCCGGCGCTCCCCCGGCGACCCCGCCGCGCCCGGCGCACCCCGGGCACACCGCGGGCACCACGACGGGCAGCACGACGGGCAGCCGACGGCAGGACGAGGGCAGCGGCACCGGTGACCCCGAGCTCGACGAGATCGAGGCGATCCTGCGGCGGCGCGGCATCACGTGAGCGCGGCCCGCCTCCTGCTCGACCTGGCGCGGTCACGGCCGGCGACCCTGGGCGCTCCGGGCGCTCGGCGCGGGCTGGCTCGTGGCCGTCGACGGACCGGCGGGCTCCGGCAAGACGACGCTCGCGGCGGCGCTCGCCGACGCAGCCCGCGATGCGGCTCTCACCGTGGCGGTGGTCCCCACCGACGACGTGCTGCACGGGTGGGACGGCCTGGACGAGCTGGGCCCGCGGCTGCTGGCCGAGGTGGTCTCCCCCCTGCGGTCGGGACGCGACGGTGCCTACCGACGCTACGACTGGCACGCCCGGTCCGTGGCCGAGACCGTCCCCGTCCCGCTCGTCGACCTGGTGGTGCTCGAGGGCGTCGGCTCCGGCCACCTGGGGTACGCCGACGCGATCGCCGCCCTGGCGTGGGTCGAGGCACCCCCGGCCCTGCGCCGGGCCCGTGGCCTGGCCCGCGACGGCGAGGAGCTGGCGCCGTACTGGGACAGGTTCGTGCCCGACGAGGACCGGCTCCACGAGCGCGAGCGGACCCGCGAACGGGCCGACGTCCGCGTCGACGGCGTCAGCGGGGCTACGCGCTCGAGGGACGAGGCGGCTCGTTCGCCGCGTGCGCCTCGACGAGCGCCCTGAGCCGGCGCACCTGCTCGCGGGCGCGCGCCCCGTCGGAGCCCTGGATGCCCATGGCGCCCTGCGAGGTGCCGTCACTGAGATCGAGCACCGCCCACGGGTTGCCGGGGCGCATCGTCACGGCCACGACCTCCGGCCAGGCGTAGTCGTGGGTCCGGTAGCCGTTGACCACGTGCAGCCCCGCGGGCGTGGCGTCGATGCGGCAGCGCGACAGCCCGTGCTCGATGCCGAGCACCATGAGCCCGAGGACCAGGACCGTCAGGCGCTGGAACGTGGTGAAGGACTCCCGGACGTCGTCGGGGAACGACACCCACAGCACCACGACCGTCGCCAGCAGCAGGCCACCGAAGACCACCGCCGCGATCCGCACGCCGCGCGGGCGGAACGTCACGGGGAGCTCAGAGCCGGCAGGCATGGATGTCGGTGGTGAGGATGCCGCGGGCGCCGATCTCGAACAGCTCGTCCATGATCCGCTGCGCCTGGTCGCGCGGGACCATCGAACGCACCGCCACCCACCCCTCACGATGCAACGGCGAGACCGTGGGGCTCTCGATGCCGGGGGTCAGCGCGACCGCGCGCTCCACCTCCGCCGAGGAGATGTCGTAGTCCATCATCACGTAGGAGCGCGCGACCAGCACGCCCTGCAGGCGCCGCAGGAAGATCTCGAGGGCGGGGGTCTCCTCCGCGCCCACGCGGCCGATCAGCACCGCCTCGGATTCCAGCACCACGTCACCGGCGATCTCCAGGCCGGCCTGGCGCAGCGTGCTGCCGGTCTCGACCACGTCGGCGATCACGTCGGCGACGCCGAGCTGCACGCTCGTCTCCACCGCACCGTCGAGCCGGATGACGGTGGCCTCGATCCCGTTGGCCTCCAGCCAGCGCTCGACCACACCGTCGTACGACGTCGCGATGCGCTTGCCCGCCAGGTCGTCCAGGGTGCTGAGCACCCCAGGGGGCGCGGCGAAGTGGAAGGTCGAGCGGCCGAACCCGAGGCGGACCGACTCCTCGGCCTTGGCCCCGGAGTCGAGCAGCAGGTCGCGGCCGGTGATGCCGAGGTCGAGCGTGCCCTCCCCCACGTAGACCGCGATGTCGCGCGGACGCAGGTAGAAGAACTCGACGCCGTTGGCGAGGTCGACGAGCGTCAGCTGCTTGGAGTCGTTGCGCTGCTTGTAGCCGGCCTCGCGCAGCATGTCGGAGGCGCTCTGGCTCAGCGAGCCCTTGTTGGGCACCGCGACGCGCAGCAGCGAGCGTCGGTCCTGGGCCGGGTCCGTGGCGCCGGACGTCGACCCGGTCGTGCTGGTGGTGCTGGTGGCGCTGGTCTGGCTGGTCATGTGGGAGGTCCTTCTAGAGGTGCGCGTAGACGTCGTCGAGGGTCAGGCCGGAGGCCAGCATGAGCACCTGCGCGTGGTAGAGCAGCTGGCTGATCTCCTCCGCGGCGCGCTCGGGCGACTCGTGCTCGGCGGCCATCCACGACTCGGCGGCCTCCTCGACGAGCTTCTTGCCGATGCCGTGGACACCGGCGTCCAGCGCCTGCACCGTGCCCGAGCCCTCGGGGCGGTCACGTGCCTTCTCGCTGAGCTCGGTCCACAGCTCCTCGAACGTCTTCATCTCCACGCTTTCTCTCGTGCCCGTCCCGGGCTGCCCGGGGACCCGCTGCCGGGCGACCCCAGGGTACGGCCCCGGGGAGGGACCTCGTCCTACCCCGGCCGGCGGTGGGGGCGACCGCGTCGGCCTCACCGCGGATGGCCCGCAGCGTGCCGGCCGTGACGAGCGCGGCAGCCGTGGCCTCGTAGCCCTTGTCCTCCACCGAGCCCTCGAGCCCGGCCCGGTCGAGGGCCTGCTGCTCGGTGTCGCACGTGAGCAGCCCGAACCCGACCGGGACCCCGTGGTCGAGCGCCACCCGGCTGAGACCGTCGGTGGCGGCGTTGCACACGTAGTCGAAGTGCGGGGTGCCGCCCCTGATGACCACGCCGAGCGCCACCACGGCGTCGTACCCCTGGGCCGCCAGGGCGTCGGCGACGACCGGGAGCTCGAAGGAGCCGGGGGCGCGCACGACCTCGCGCGTCGTCACGCGGAAGTCGTCCAGCGCGCGCAGGGCCCCGGCGAGCAGGCCGTCCATCACCTGGTCGTGCCAGCTGGCCGCGACCACCGCGACGCGGAGGGCGCTGCCGTCGAACGGCTCGGCCTGGTACTGCGCGGTCGGGGATCCTTCGCCGCTCATCGTCCGGCTCCTTCGGTGGTCGGGGTGGGCGTGGCGGGGTGGGCGGGGTGGGCGGGGTGGGCGTCGCAGGGGTGGTCGTGGCCGGGCGGGTCGCCAGGTCCGGCAGCGCGTGTCCCATGCGGTCGCGCTTGGTCTGCAGGTAGGCGACGTTGTGGTCGTTGGGGTGCGGGGTGAGCGGCACCTGCTCGACGACGGGTACGCCGTAGCTCTCCAGGCCGTCGGTCTTGGCCGGGTTGTTGGTCATCAGCCGCACCGAGGTGACACCGAGGTCCTTGAGGATCTGGGTGGCGGCGCCGTAGTGACGCGCGTCGGCGGGCAGGCCCAGGTCGAGGTTCGCGTCGACGGTGTCCCGCCCGCCGTCCTGCAGCTGGTAGGCCTGCAGCTTGGCGAGCAGCCCGATGCCACGGCCCTCGTGGCCGCGCAGGTAGATCACCACGCCGCGGCCCTCGGCCACGATCCGCTCCATGGCCTCCTCCAGCTGCGGGCCGCAGTCGCAGCGGCTGCTGGCGAAGACGTCGCCGGTCAGGCACTCGGAGTGCACCCGGGTCAGGACGGGGTCGCCGCCCCGGACGTCGGCGAGGTCGCCGTACACCAGCGCCACGTGCTCGGAGCCGTCGATGGAGATGCGGTAGCCCACCGCGGTGAAGTCGCCGGCGCGCGTGGGCAACCGGGTCGTGGCGACGCGGTCGACGTGGGACTCGACGCGTCGGCGGTGGTGGACCATCTGCTCGATGGAGATCATCTTGAGGCCGTGCTCGTCGGCGAACGCCCGCAGCTCGGGGCCGCGCTTCATGGTGCCGTCGTCGTTGACGACCTCGACGAGGACGCCGACCGGGGTGAGGCCGGCCATCCGGGCCAGGTCGACGGCGGCCTCGGTGTGCCCGCGACGGACCAGCACGCCGCCCTCGCGGTAGCGCAGCGGGAAGACGTGGCCCGGGCGGGTGATCTCCCACGGCTCGGTGGCCGAGTCGGCCAGGGTGCGCACGGTGTGGGAGCGGTCGGCGGCGCTGATGCCGGTGCTCACGCCGTCGCGGGCGTCGACCGAGATCGTGTAGGCCGTGCGCATCTTGTCGCGGTTGTGCGGCGTCATCAGCGGGATCTCGAGCCGCTCGAGCATGTCGCCGGGCATCGGCGCGCAGATGACCCCCGAGCTGTGGCGGATCGTGAAGGCCATCAGCTCCGGCGTGGCCTTGCTGGCGGCGAAGATGATGTCGCCCTCGTTCTCGCGGTCCTCGTCGTCGACGACGATCACCGCGCGCCCCGCGGCGATGTCCGCGACGGCCCCCTCGACGTCGTCGAGGCGGATGCCTTCGTGGCCTGTCATGACTGTCCTTCCGGGTGGTGCTCGGGGGTGGTGCCGGGTGGGTGGGTCGCGGGTGGGGTCGCGCCGTGGGCGAGCAGGCGCTCGACGTACTTCGCCATCACGTCGACCTCGAGGTTGACCACGGTGCCGGGACCGGCGCGTGCCCAGCGTCGTGCGCGCGAGGGTCTCGGGGATGAGCGAGACGGTGAAGGTGCCGGCGGCGTCGTCGAGCGCGGCCACGGTCAGGCTGACCCCGTCGACGGTGATGGAGCCCTTCGCCACGACGTAGCGGGCGAGCTCGGCGGGCAGATCGACCTCGACGAGGTCCCAGTGCTCGCTGGGCGTGCGCGACCGGACCGTGCCGGTGGCGTCGACGTGGCCCTGGACGACGTGCCCGCCGAGGCGGGTGGTCGGCGTGACGGCGCGCTCCAGGTTGACCCGGCTGCCCTCGCGCAGGCCGCCGAGACCGGTGGCGGCCAGCGTGGCGTGCATGACGTCGGCGGTGAAGCCGCCCTCGACCCGCTCGGCGACGGTGAGGCAGCAGCCGTTGACGGCGATCGAGTCGCCGAGCGCGGCGTCCTCGACCACGGTCGGGCCGCTGACGGTCAGACGCATCGCGTCCCCGAGGTCGGTGAGGGCGGCGACGGTGCCGAGCTCCTCGACGATGCCGGTGAACATGGCCTCAGTCCTCCTTCTCGTGCTGCTGGTCCGCGAGTCGGCGTGTCGTGCGGCGCGAGTCGGCGTGTCGCGCGGCGCGAGTCGGCGTGTCGTGCGACTGACCGCGCGAAGCATCACCCGCAGGGCGCCGAGACGTCACGTCGTGCGGTGCCGGCGTCATCCGCAGGCGTACGTCGCGCTCCGGCCCGTCGCCGAGCACGGTCACGTCGACGACGTCGAGGCGGTGGGCGGCGGCGAGGGTGGGCACGTCGAGCCCCTCGACGACATGGGTCCCGCCGCCGAGGAGCACCGGGGCGACGTAGGCGATCACCTCGTCCACCAGCCCGGCCTCCAGGAAGGCGGCGGCCAGCCGCGGCCCACCCTCGAGGAACACGTGGTGACGGCCCCGGGCGTGCAGGTCGGCGAGCGCGGCGTGGGGGTCGCGGGTGCGCAGGTGGACGGTGGCGGCGGCGTCGTCGAGCACGCGCCGGTCGGCCGGTACGTCGCGCAGCCCCATCACGACGCGCAACGGCTGCCGCTCCCGGGGCAGGTCGGTGTCGTCCTCGCGCACGGTGAGCCGCGGGTCGTCGGCCAGCACGGTGCCGGTCCCGGCCAGCACGACGTCGCTCAGCCCGCGCAGGCGGTGGACGTCGCGCCGCGAGGTGGCGTTGCTGATCCAGCGCGAGGTGCCGTCCGCGGCGGCGCTGCGGCCGTCGAGGGAGGTGGCGAGCTTCCAGGTCACGAAGGGCCGGCCCCGCTCGACCGAGAGCGTCCAGACGGGGTTGAGGGCGCGCGCCTCGTCGAGCAGGAGGCCGCCGTCGACCTCGACGCCGGCGGCGCGCAGCCGGGCCGCACCCCCGGTCGAGACCGGTCCCGCGTCGGACTGGGCGTGCACCACCCGTCGTACGCCGGCCTCGAGCAGGGCCGCGGCGCACGGCCCGGTGCGGCCGGTGTGGTTGCAGGGCTCGAGCGTGACGACGGCGGTCAGGCCTGCCGCGGACCCGCCCCGCGCGGCCAGGGCGGCCAGGGCGTCGACCTCGGCGTGCGGCGTACCGGCCCCGCGGTGGTGGCCCTCGGCGACCACGGCGCCGTCGGCGTCCAGCAGGACGCAGCCCACCCGGGGGTTGGGCCCCAGCGGCGCGTCCGACGAGGCCGCCACCAGCAGGGCGCGCCGCATCGCCGCCACCTCGGCGGGTGCGAAGCGCTCGTACGTCGCGCCGGTCATGTGCGTGTGCCCTCTCGGTCCGCTCACGGACACCGGGCAGGGAGGGGACGCGGGCGCTCGAGGACGCGGAGGACGCGTCCGCCGAGGGCACTGCGTGCGCTTCCCATCCGGACTCTCACCGTCGGTCCAGGATTTCCACCTGGTCAACCGGCCACTGGATGTGATCGGGTCGCGGACTGTCACCGCCGGCTCGGAATTGCACCGACCCCAGAGCACGCGAGCACTGGCTCGTCAGGTCCCAGCGTGCCACACGAGCCGTAGGCGCGTCAGCCTCGGAGCCGGGTGTCTCCGGTCACGCCTGCGCGGACGCGCCCGTTGCGCCCTCGGCCTGGTCACGCAGCCGGTCGACCACGGCGGCCGGATCGTCGGCGCCGAAGACCGCGGAGCCGGCCACGAACATGTCGGCGCCGGCCTCTGCGCAGCGCTCGATCGTCTCCGCGGAGACCCCGCCGTCCACCTGCAGCCACAGGTCCAGCCCGTGCTGGTCGATGAGCCGGCGGGCGCGGCGGATCTTGGGCAGGCAGAGGTCGAGGAACTTCTGGCCGCCGAAGCCGGGCTCGACGGTCATGATCAGCAGCATGTCGAGCTCAGCCAGCAGGTCCTCGTAGGGCTCCACCGGGGTCGCCGGCTTCAGCGCCATCCCGGCCCGCGCGCCCTGGGCGCGCAGCTCGCGGGCGAGACGGACCGGGGCCGCCGCGGCCTCGACGTGGAAGGTCACCGACCCGGCGCCGGCCTCGACGTACGCCGGAGCCCACCGGTCGGGGTCGTCGATCATCAGGTGCAGGTCGAGGGGCGTGTCGGTGGCCTTCCGCAACGACTCCACGACCGGGAGCCCGAGGGTCAGGTTCGGGACGAAGTGGTTGTCCATGACGTCGACGTGGAGCCAGTCGGCGTTGCGGATGCGCGCCACCTCGTCGGCGAGGTGGGCGAAGTCCGAGGACAGGATGCTGGGCGAGATCTGGGCTGCCATGGTGGCGTCGAGCCTAGTGGGGGCGAGGCGCGGCGAGGTTGGGCCGGGCGGAGCGGGGGTAGGCCCTACGGAAGGCCTCCTGCCCACCTGGGCGGGCGGAACCGAACTCGGGAGGTCCCATGACCACCAGCACCGTCATCATCATCGTCGTCGTCGCGCTGCTCGTGCTCGCCGCTGTCGGCGCCCTGGCGATGGCCGCGAAGCGCAAGAAGCTCGAGCGGATCGCGAGGAGACGAGCGCAAGCGCGTCGAGGCCGAGCGCCTGCGTCACGAGGCGAGCCAGCACTCCACCGGCGCGGCTCACGCCCAGGTCGAGGCCAAGGAGGCCGAGGCCCGCGCCGCGCGCGCCAAGCTCGAGGCCGAGCGCGCCGAGGCCGACGCCGTCCAGGCCCAGCAGGGCGCCCACGTCGAGCAGGCCCGCCACGAGGACGTCATCCGCGAGGCGGACCGGCTCGACCCCGACGTCGACCACCGCTCCGAGGGCTACCAGCCCCAGGCCACCGGTCACACGCACGAGACCACCATGGAGCCGCCGACCTCCGGCACTCCCGCGACGACCGCTGCCCCCGGGACCGCCGGCACGGTGGACCCGGCGCACCCCAGCACGACCGGTCCGGCGGACCCGGCGCACCCCGACACGACCGGGCAGCCCCCGCGCAGCTGACGCTCTCTCACCTGAGTCGTCACGACGCCGCGCGACCTCGGTCGCGCGGCGTCGTCGTGTGGGCATCGTCGAGGTGGGCGCCGTCGGGTGTCAGCGCCGTCGGGTGTCAGCGCCGTCGCAGCAGAGCCAGGAACATCGCGTCCGTGCCGTGCCGGTGCGGCCAGAGCTGCACCGTGCCGGGGACCGGGCCGGCTGCGTCCGGCACGTCGAGCACCGGCCTCGGCGTCCAGCAGCTCGACGTCGTCGCGGCTCTCCAGGACGCCGCTGACAGCCACGGCGGTCTCGGCGAGCACCGGTGAGCAGGTGACGTAGGCGACCACGCCGCCCGGACGCACCGCCTCCACCGCCGAGTCCAGCAGCTCCCGCTGCAGCGGGACCAGCGCCGCCAGGTCGTCGGGAGTGCGCCGCCACCGGGCCTCCGGGCGTCGCCGGAGCGCACCCAGACCGGTGCACGGCGCGTCGACGAGGACCCGGTCGAAGCTCCCCGGCGGCCACGACGGCTCCCGGCCGTCGCCCACGACGATCGTCACGGTTCCCTCGGGCAGGGCGGCCGCGGCTCGACGTACGAGGTCGGCGCGGTGGGGCAGGGGCTCGACCGCCGTCAGCAGCGCTCGGCGCTGGGCGGCGAGCGCGCCCAGGAGCGCAGCCTTGCCCCCGGGTCCGGCGCAGAGGTCCAGCCACCGTCGGTCCTCGCCCTCCAGCGGCGCGTCGGCGATCGCGAGGGCGACCAGCTGCGAGCCCTCGTCCTGCACGCCGGCCCGCCCCCGGGCCACGGCCGGGATCGCGCCGGGGTCGCCGCTCGCCAGGCGCACCCCCACCGGCGAGTACGTCGTGCGGGTCGCGCCCTCGGCGGCCGGGTCGCCCAGCAGGTCCTGCGGGGTGACGAGCCCGGGGCGGGCCACCAGCGTGACGGTCGGCGAGACGTTGTCAGCGGACAGCAGGTCCTCCAGCTCGCCGGACCGGCCGGTGGCCGCCAACGCCTCGGCGAGGGCGTCGACGACCCACCGCGGGTGGGCGTGCGCGACGACCGCGAAGCCGTGACGGTCCTTCGTCGGGTCCGGGGCGAGTCGTCGCACCCACCCGGCGAGGTCCTGCTCCCCCACCCGCCTCAGCACGGCGTTGACGAAGCCGGTCACCTTCCGCCCGCCCGCCTCGCGCGCGAGGTCGACCGAGGTGGCCACGGCGGCGTGCGGCGGGACCCGGGTGGAGAGCAGCTGGTGGGCGCCCAGCCGCAGCACGGCGAGGACCGGCGCGTCGACCTTCTCGACGGGACGTCCCGCACAGGCGGCGATGACGGCGTCGTAGGTGCCCTGACGTCGCAGCGTGCCGGCGACCAGCTCGGTGGCCAGCGCGGCGTCCCGCCCGGACAGACCTCGCTGGCGCAGCGTCGTGGTGAGCGCGAGGTTGGCGTAGGCGTCGTCCTCGGTCACCGCGCGCAGCACGACGAGAGCCGCGGAGCGGGCGGGGTCGGCCTCGGGTGGCACGGCCGGGTCGCGCCGCGAACCGCGCGGTCGTGGCGAGCCGCCTCGACGCGGCCCGCCGGGGTCGGCGGCGTCCGGACGCGACCGGGGGTCGGCCATCAGGCGCCGAACCGGGCGTCCGGGTCCAGGCGGACGCCGCGGGCCCAGTCGGCCGCGGGCATCTGCTTCTTCCCGAAGGCCTTGAGCTCGCCCAGGCGCACGGCGTGCGTGCCGGTGCCGACGTGCACCGCGTTCTTGCTCACGACCAGCGCCCCCGGCGCCGGCGCTGACCTCGGGGTCGAGCCGGACCGGACCGAGCTTGACGCGCTCGCCCGCCAGCGTCGTCCAGGCTCCGGGCGCGGGCGTGCAGGCGCGGATCCGGCGGTCGACGGCCCAGGCGGGCTCGATCCACACGACCTCGGCCTCCTCCACGCTGATCTTGGGCGCCAGCGAGATGCCCTCCTCCGGTTGCGGGCGGGCCTCGACCTCGCCGCTGTCGATGCCGTCGAGGGTGGCGCTCAGCAGCGGTGCGCCGGCCTCCGCGAGCCGCGCCAGCAGGTCGCCGGAGGTGTCCTCGGGCCGGACCCGCTCGGTCACCACGCCGAAGGTCGGGCCGGCGTCGAGCGCCTTGACGATGCGGAACGTGGTGGCGCCCGTGATCTCGTCGCCGGCCCACAGCGCGCGCTGCACGGGGGCGGCGCCGCGCCACGCGGGCAGGATCGAGAAGTGCAGGTTCACCCAGCCGTGAGCGGGGATGTCGAGCGCCGACTGTGGCAGGAGGGCGCCGTAGGCGACCACCGGGCAGGCCTCGGGCGCCAGGTCGCGCAGCGCCGCCTGGAAGTCCGGGTCGCGCGGGTGCTCGGGCTTGAGCACCGGGACGCCGAGCTCCTCGGCGAGGGCGGCGACCGGGGAGGCGACCAGGCGCCGGCCGCGCCCGGCGGGGGCGTCCGGCCGGGTGACCACGCCGACGAGGTCGTGGTCGCTGGCCGCGAGGGCGCGCAGGGACGGGAGGGCGACCTCGGGGGTGCCGGCGAAGACGATGCGCATCAGGACCTCACAGTCCCAGCCCGGGTGCGACCGGGTGGGGACTGGCCTTGATGACAGGGGGCGCGCCGAACCACTCGGACTCCCGGATGGCCCGCATCGCGGCCTTGCGGGTCTCGGCGTCGAGCCGCTGGACGAACAGCACGCCGTCGAGGTGGTCGGTCTCGTGCTGGATCGCGCGCGCGAGCAGGTCGGAGCCCTGGACGGTCACCGGCTCGCCGTGCATCGAGAAGCCGCGGGCGACCACGCTGAGGGCGCGCGTGCAGTCGAAGGTGAGGTCGGGGATGGACAGGCAGCCCTCCTCGCCGTGCTGGGTGTCCTCCGACAGCGACAGCTCGGGGTTGACCAGGTGACCCACCTCCCCGTCGACGTTCCAGGTGAAGACGCGCAGTCCCACCCCGATCTGCGGCGCGGCCAGGCCGGCGCCCGGGGCAGCGAGCATCGTCTCGGTGAGGTCCTGGACCAGGCGGCGCAGCTCGGCGTCGAAGTCGACCACCGGGGTGGCCGGGGTCCGCAGCACGGGATCGCCGAAGAGTCGGATGGGCTGGACGGTCACAAGGGCCTTTCGGGTCGGGAGCGGCGGACAGTCTACGGCTCAGCCCAACGTCCACGACTCAGCCCAGCGTCCACGGGTCGACCTGGACCCGCACCGACGGCAGCTTGCGGGCCGCCCGCACGCCTTGCACCTCGAGCAGCGATCGCGACAGGGCCGTTCCCGCCGCCCGGGGCACGCGTACGACGACGCGCGACTCCAGATCGCCGGGCCCCGCACCGGGCGCCGGCGCGATGACCGGGCCCAGCACCTCCGCCCCCGCCGGCAGGTCGAGGACCGCGAGCACGTCGTCGACGGCCTGGGGGTCGCCGGAGACGACTGCGATGCGCGACGCCGGCGGCAGGTGGGCCGTCGCGCGCTCCTGGGCCTCGCGGGTGGCCAGGCCGGCCGGGTCCCAGCGCACGAGGGCCTGCAGGACCGGCTCGGACGGCTCCCCCACCGCGACGACTCGTCCACCCTGCTCGGCCGGACGGGCGAGGGCGGCGGCGTTGAACCACCGGCGGGCCGCCTCCTCGCCCGCCCGCAGGTCGACGCGCGCGAGCAGCAGCCAGGTGTCGAGCAGCACCACCGTGGCGTACCCGCCCTCGGCACTGGGCTCCGCGCCGGGCGTGGCGATGACCAGGGCGGGCTCCGGCCCCACGTCGGTCAGGACGTGGTCGCCGCTCGAGCGACGCACCGGCACGCGCGGGAAGGCGCGACCGAGCTCCTCCGCGGTGCGCCGGTCGCCCACGACGGGAGCGCGCACCGCCTGGTCGCCGCAGACCCGGCAGGTGTGGCCCACCTCGACCTGTCCGCACCAGCGGCACGTCGGGGGCTCCCCCGCCCGGGCCACCACCAGCGGGCCCCGGCAGTTCGCGCAGCGCGCCGGCGTGCGGCAGGACCGGCAGGTCAGCGCGGCGGCGTAGCCCAGGCGCGGGGTCTGCACCAGGACCGGCCCCGAGGTCAGTCCTTCACGGATCGCGGCGTGGGCGGTGCTGGGGATGCGGGCGGCGCGGGCGGTCGGGTCGCGCTCCAGCTCGACGTCGCGGTCCCCGGTGACGCTGACGCGCGGAGCCTGACGACGCACCTCGCGCGCGGTCGGCGACCACCTCCCGCGCCCACCCGGAGGCCACCAGCGCGCCCGCCTCGACCGAGCGCGAACGCGCGGCGAGCAGCACGCCGGCACCGACGTCGTGGGCGCGCAGCAGCAGCACCTCACGGGTGTGGGGGTACGGCGCCCGCGGCTCGGCGTAGAGGTCGTCGCCGTCGTCCCACTGGGCCACCAGGCCGAGGTCGCGGACCGGGGCGAACGCCGCGGCGCGGGTGCCGGCCACGACCCGGACCTCACCCGCGGGAGACGGCGAGGAAGGAGCGGTAGCGCGGCGCCGGCCCGAGGTCCGCGGTCAGCGTGACGTGACGGTCGGGGCCGAGCACGGCGGTGAGCGCGGCGTCGAGCACGGCGAGGTCGCGGGCGTCGGGCACGCACAGCACCGACCCGCGGCCGGCGGCCAGGGTGACGGCGGCGGCGTGGGCGAGGCCGGTGGCCCAGTCGTCGGCGGGGGCGACCGTCCAGACCGCCCGGGGCGGTGGGTCGTGCGGGTCCGGGCCGCCGCCGCGGCTCGTCGCGGCCGACGGGAGCGGACCAGACCACGCTGTCACCAGCGCCGAGCCGGCCGGGTAGCGGGCCCACCACGGGCCGCGGCCGCTCGGGTGCGGGCCCACCCTCGGCCGCGGCCGGCCGTAGGTCCGGCCTCGGGACCGGCCGGACCGACCTCAGGACCGGCCTCGGGACCGGTCCCGGGCGCCGCCCCGCTCCGCGGTCGCGGGACCGCGAGTGCTCCCGCTCGACGGTGGCGTGGCGCGGCGGGACGGCGAGACGCAGGACGTCGGAGCGCGTGCCGGCGTAGCGCGCGGCGACCAGCCCGGTCAGCCGGGCCACGTCGGGGCTCAGCACCGGCTCGGCGCTGACGGCGCGCCGCAGCGGTGCCAGCCGACCCGGGTGGTCGCTCTCGGCGACCCGGTCGAGGACGAAGCCGTCGACGTCCTGACCGGCGAAGCGGACCTTGACCCGCGAGCCCGGGACCACCCGGTCGTCCATGGTCGGCGGGCACGAGGTAGTCGAACGGTCGGTCGAGGTGGGCCAGCGGCACGTCGACGAGCACGCGCGCGACGGGCAGGTGCCGTCGCGGGCTCGACCGCCGCCGGGCGGGACTCGCGCCGTCGTACCTCGGCGGTGGCCGTGGCCGCCTTGCGACGCGCACCGACGAGGGCCGGGAGCAGGGTGCCCTGGCCGTCGGTCGTGTCGTCGGGTGGCGTCATGGCCGCGATTCAACCAGCCCCGTCCGACGCTTCCGCGCCGGCCACGTCCACCCGTGACCGACCACGGGTTGTGGACGCCTCCCCAGGCTCACGACCCGAGGGAGGCGTCCATAACCCCGCGTTACATGGAGAAGCCGGGGGGGGGCGGACCGGGAGGGCGCGGGAGAGGCGGAAGCGTCAGACGCCGGCAGCGGCCTGGAGCGCGTCGACCCGGTCCGTGCGCTCCCAGGTGAACTCGGGCAGCTCGCGGCCGAAGTGACCGTAGGCGGCGGTCTTGGCGTAGATCGGCCGGAGCAGGTCGAGGTCGCGGATGATCGCGGCCGGGCGCAGGTCGAAGACCTCCAGCACCGCCTTCTGGATCGTCGCGTTGGGGACCGTCTCGGTGCCGAACGTGTCGACGAACAGGCCCACCGGGTGCGCCTTGCCGATCGCGTAGGCGATCTGCACCTCGCAGCGGCGGGCGAGGCCCGCCGCCACGACGTTCTTGGCGACCCAGCGCATCGCGTACGCCGCGGAGCGGTCCACCTTCGACGGGTCCTTGCCCGAGAACGCGCCACCGCCGTGGCGGGCCATGCCGCCGTAGGTGTCGATGATGATCTTGCGGCCGGTCAGGCCGGCGTCGCCCATCGGGCCGCCGATCTCGAACACGCCGGTCGGGTTGACCAGGAGCCGGTAGTCGTCGGAGGGCACGTCGTACTGCGCCAGCACCGGGTCGACCACGAACTTCTTGACGTCCGGGGTCAGCATGTTGTCGAGGTCGATGCCCCGGGCGTGCTGGGTCGAGACGACCACGGTGTCGACCCGGACGGGACGGTCCTCGTCGTCGTACTCGATGGTGACCTGGGTCTTGCCGTCGGGGCGCAGGTAGGCCATGTCGCCGCTGCGGCGGACCTCGGAGAGCCGCTCGGAGAGACCGTGGGCGATGGTGATCGGCAGCGGCATGAGCTGCGGGGTGTCGTCGCAGGCGTAGCCGAACATGATGCCCTGGTCGCCCGCGCCCTGCTTGTCGAGCTCGTCGACGGAGCCGCCGGTGCGCTCCTCGTGGCCGCTGTCGACACCCTGGGCGATGTCGGCCGACTGCTGGCCGATGGCGATCTGGACGCCGCACGAGGCGCCGTCGAAGCCCTTGTCGCTGCTGTCGTAGCCGATGGCGAGGATCCGGTCGCGCGCCAGCTGGGCGATGGGGACGTAGGCCTCCGTGGTGACCTCACCGGCCACGACGACCAGCCCGGTGGTCACGAGGGTCTCGACGGCGACACGGCTGCGCGGGTCGTCGGCGAGCATGGCGTCCAGGACGCTGTCGCTGATCTGGTCGGCGATCTTGTCCGGATGCCCCTCGGTCACTGACTCCGAGGTGAAAAGTCGTCCCGCCACGTGTGCTTCCCCTTCTCCGTACGACGTCTGGGCCTGATGGCCCGCGGCCACCTTAGCCAGCCGCCCCGAAGGGGCCTCAGGACGTCTGCCCGCTGGACTGCCACCGGGACGCGACCCGGTCCCAGACGACGTGGGCCAGCGCCGACTTGGATCCCAGCGGGACGCTCGCGGAGCCTCCGTCGCGGTCGAGGACCACGGCCTCGTTGTCCTCGCTGCCGAAGACCTGACCACCGCTGACGTCGTTGACGACCAGCAGGTCGCAGCCCTTGCGGGCCAGCTTGGCGCGGGCGTGGTCGAGCACGGAACCGTCGTCGTCACCGGTCTCCGCGGCGAACCCGACGACCACCAGGTCGGGCGCGGGGCCGGTGGGCCGACAGCTCGGCGAGGATGTCGGGGTTCTGCACCAGGCGCACCTCGGTGCCGCCGCCGTCGTCGGCCTTCTTGATCTTGCTGGCGCTGGTCGCGGCCGGGCGGAAGTCGGCCGGCGCGGCAGCCATCACCACGGCGTCGGCGTCTGCGGCGGCGGCCATCACGGCGTCGCGCAGCTCGGCGGTGGTCACGACGCGCACGACCTTGACACCGGCCGGGTCGGCCAGATCGACGTTCGCCGCCACCAGGGTGACCTGGGCGCCGCGGGCCGCGGCCGTGCGGGCCAGCGCCACGCCCTGACGACCCGACGAGCGGTTGCCGAGGAACCGGACCGGGTCGAGGTACTCCCGCGTCCCGCCGGCCGAGACCACGACGTGACGCCCCCGGAGGTCGTCACCGGAGCCGCCGCGGGCGAGCACGTCGAGCGCGGCGGCGAAGATCTCCGTGGGCTCGGGCAGCCGACCCTTGCCGGTGTCGGCGCCGGTCAGCCGGCCCTCGGCCGGGTCCAGCACGACCACGCCGCGCGAGCGCAGGGTGGCGACGTTGGCCTGGGTGGCGGGGTTCTCCCACATCTCGGTGTGCATGGCCGGGGCCATCACGACCGGGCAGCGGGCGGTCAGCAGGGTGTTGGTGAGCAGGTCGTCGGCCAGACCGTGGGCGGCCTTGGCCAGCACGTCGGCGGTGGCCGGAGCGACGACCACCAGGTCGGCCTGCTGCCCGATCCGGACGTGCGGCACCTCGTGGACGTCGGTCCACACGTCGTCGCTGACCGGCTTGCCGGACAGCGCCGCCCACGTGGGGGCGCCGACGAAGCGCAGCGCCGCCGCGGTGGGCACCACCGTGACGTCGTGCCCGGACTCGGCGAAGCGCCGCAGCAGCTCGCAGGCCTTGTAGGCCGCGATGCCGCCGCTGACGCCGAGCACCACGCGCGGTGCGGCACCGGTCACGAGAGCGACCTCAGAGCTCGAGGTCGTCCGCGGTGGTGGCGGTGGCCGGGACGGTCCCCTCGGCGGTGACCTCGGGCTCGGCCTCGGGGTCGTACTCCTCGCAGGTCAGCAGGTCGTCGTTGATCTCGCGCAGCGCGATCGACAGCGGCTTCTCCTGGACGTGGGTGTCCACGAGCGGGCCGACGTACTCCAGCAGGCCCTCGCCGAGCTGGGCGTAGTAGGCGTTGATCTGGCGCGCGCGCTTGGCGCCGTAGAGCACCAGACGGTACTTCGAGTCGGTCTTGGTCAAGAGCTCGTCGATGGAGGGGTTGGTGATGCCTTCAGCGACAGGGGTGCCAGACACGTGGGTGAGCCTCACAGATTCGGGTGCAGATGGATGTCGGTCGGCGGCTCGTCGAGCCCCGGCTCGGGGACGACGGAGGCGGTAGATGCCTGCGGCGACCGCGTCAGACGGATGGGTCCACCATCAAGGTTACCAACTCTTCGGCTGCCTGGTGGACGTCGGTGTTCACCACGGTCACGTCGAACTCCTCCTCGGCGGCCAGCTCGGCCACCGCGGTCTCGAGCCGGCGGGCCCGTTCCTCCTCCGACTCGGTCCCCCGGCCGACGAGCCGGTTGACGAGCTCCTCCCAGGACGGGGGCTTGAGGAACACGAACCGGGCCTCCGGCATGGTGCCGCGGACCTGGCGAGCGCCCTGGAGGTCGATCTCGAGCAGCGCGGGCCGGCCCTCGGCGAGGACCCGCTCGACCGGGCCCCGCGGGGTGCCGTAGCGGTTGCGGCCGTGCACGACGGCCCACTCCAGCAGCTCGCCGCGGTCCGCCATCGCCTCGAAGGTCGCCTCGTCGACGAAGTGGTAGTGCACGCCGTCGATCTCGCCCGGACGGGCCGGGCGGGTCGTCGCGGACACCGAGATCCAGACCTCCGGGTGGTGGGCGCGCACGTAGGCCGCCACCGTGCCCTTCCCGACCGCAGTCGGCCCGGCCAGGACCGTGAGCCGGCCGCTCACCCCTCGGTCGCGTCCGACTCCCGGCGCGCGAACTCCTCACGCAGCGCCGCCAGCTGGTTCGTGCCCAGGCCACGGACCCGTCGGCTCTCGGAGATGGCCAGACGCTCCATCATCTGCTTGGCGCGCACCTTGCCCAGACCGGGCATCGACTGGAGCAGGTCGACGACCCGCATCTTGCCGATGACCTCGTTGCTCCGGCCCTGCTCCAGCACCTCGGAGATGGACGCACCCGAGTGCTTGAGACGGTTCTTCACCTCGGCCCGCTCGCGCCGGGAGGCCGCCGCCTTCTCCAGGTTCGCCTGACGCTGTTCGGAGCTGAGCTGGGGCAGAGCCACAGGGGCACCTCGCGGGGTCGAGGACGGGCAGGGACGGGTCGATACAGGTGGCAATCTAGTCATGCCGTCGCGCGAGCCGCAAACGGACGCGGTCAGGGCTCCTCGGTCGGGCCGCCCTCCTCGTCGGACCCGTCCTCGGTCTCCTCGCAGACCTGGGCGGAGTAGCCCTCGATGCCGTCGGCGGCCCCGACCACCCGCGGTGCCCCGAGCTTGCTCGCCACCCGGGCCAGCGCCCTGCGGTCCGCCGGAGCGAGCCCCTCCGGCACCTCGCCGACCCGGAACTCGGCCGGGTCGACACCGCTGGTCTCCACCGCCTCCGCCAGGTCGCGGTAGGCGAAGACCAGGGTGTCCCACTCGTCCTGCAGGTCGGCAGGCGCCAGGGCCCGGAGCTCCTCGAAAGCGCTCAGGGTCGGGGTGAGGACGTCGACGCTGCCCCCGCTCGCGGCGGCCTCGGCCTGCTGCCCGGCGAGGTCGGAGAGCTCCTGGCGGCGCTCCAGGAAGGCGGCGCAGTAGTCCTCCTCCTCGCCGGCTCCGCAGGCGGCCGTCGACGCCGTGAGGGCGAGGACCAGGAGCGGTACGACGACGCGCCGCCCGCGTCGGCTCCTCGACCCCGACGGGGCCGGGAGACCGCACACGCGATCGCCCCCGCGATCACGCCCCCGGTCACCCCGCCGGTCACCCCCCACGGGATCACCCACGGAGCGCCGCCGCGAACTGCTCGTTGGCGCTCGCCACGGCGTCGCGCAGGGCACGCGGGTCGGGCCCGGCCCCGAGGAGCTCGCGGCTGATGGAGGGCAGCACCCGGTCGCGGGCGTCGCCGGCCAGCGCTCGCACCGCCTCGACCGTGCCGCCCTGAGCGCCGACGCCGGGCATCAGCACCGGCCCCCCGAAGTCCAGCGCGGCGGTCAGCTCGGGGCTCGGCTCGACGGTCGCCCCGACCACGGCCCCGAAGGAGCCGAGCGGAACGGCCCCGTCACCCCTGGTCGTCCTTCTGCGCCGTTGAGCGCGCGCAGGGTGGCCAGCACGGTCGCGGCGACGGTGGCGCCCGCGGTAGGTCCGACCGTGGTGCGGGCCAGCTGCACCTGGGGCGCCTGCGGGTTGGAGGTCAGCGCCAGCACGAAGAGTCCGGCACCGTGGGCGCGGGCGAGGTCGACCATGGGGTCCAGCGACCCGGTCCCGAGGTAGGGGCTGGCGGTGATGGCGTCGACGGCGAGCGGGGCGGCCGGGTCGAGGTAGGCCTCGGCGTACGCCTGGGCGGTGGAGCCGATGTCGCCACGCTTGACGTCGAGGAGGACGAGCGTGCCGGCGGCGCGGAACGCGGCCACCATCTCCTCCAGCGCAGCGATGCCCCGCGAGCCGTGACGCTCGTAGAAGGCCGACTGGGGCTTGACCAGCGCGACCTGGCCGGCCCAGGCCTCGACGCATGCTGCGGAGAAGCGGCGGACGCCCTCGGCGTCGTCGTCGAGGCCCCACGCCGTCAGCAGCGCGGCGTGGGGGTCGACCCCGGCGCAGACGGGTCCGCGGCTGGCCACGGCGGCCTGCAAGCCGCGTGCCGAAGGTGTCCCTCGCGTCTGCTGTCATCGGACGGCGTCCTCGCGCGCCAGCGCCCGCTGGACACGGGCCGGCCAGGTCGGACCGCCGTAGACGAAGCCCGTGTAGGCCTGCACCAGGGTGGCTCCGGCCCGGATCCGGCGCACGGCGTCCTCGGGCGTGGAGATGCCGCCGACGCCGATGATCGTGAGGTCGGGTCCGACCCGCTCGCGCAGCAGCCGGGTGACCGCCTCGGCGCGGGCAGCCAGCGGTGCGCCGGAGAGGCCGCCGGCCCCCGCGCCCTCGACGTCGGCGACCGGGCTCGTCAGGTCCGCCCGCCCGATCGTGGTGTTGGTGGCCACGATCCCGTCCAGCCCCTCGGCCAGGGCGAGGTCCGCGACGGCCAGCACGTCGTCGTCGGCGAGGTCGGGGGCGATCTTGACCAGCAGCGGGACCCGCCGGCCCGCGCCGGCCGTGACGTCGTCGGCCGCGGCGCGGACGGCGGCCAGCAGCGGCTGCAGCTTGTCGACCGCCTGCAGGTCGCGCAGGCCCGGGGTGTTGGGCGAGGAGACGTTCACCACCAGGTAGTCGGCGTACGGCGCCAGCAGGCGCGCGCTCCTCTCGTGGTCGGCGGCGGCCTGGTCCTCGGGGACCGCCTTGGTCTTGCCGATGTTGACCCCGAGCACGACGTCCCCGACCCGGTGACGACCGGGCCGGGTCGCGTGGGAGCCGGCACGGACGGCGAGACGCCGGGCGACTGCCTCGGCACCGTCGTTGTTGAAGCCCATCCGGTTGACGATGGCGCGGTCCTGGGGAAGGCGGAACAGCCGCGGCCGGTCGTTGCCGGGCTGCGGCTGGCCGGTGACGGTGCCGATCTCGACGAACGAGAACCCCAGGCCCCCGAGGGCGTCGGCGCCCAGGGCGTTCTTGTCGAACCCGGCGGCCAGCCCCAGACGACCGTGGAAGGTCAGCCCCAGGGCACGGACCGGGGGCAGGTCACGCCGCAGTCGACGCCCCTGGGGCTCCAGCACGGCTCGCGCGGCGCGGATGCCGGCGAACCCGGCGTGGTGCGCCTTCTCGGCGTCGACGCGGACGGCCGCGTTCCGAAAGGCCCAGTCGTACGCCGTCACGGGCGGCGGACCCTGTCGACCAGGCGGGAGGCGGGGGTCATGGCGTCCTCGGTCTGCCCTTCGTGAGCGCGGTGGCATGGGGGTGTCCCGGGATCCGAACCTACCAGCGCACTGAGCCGGCCCGGGGACCGAGGCCGCGGCGCACCGGGACGCGTCGGTGCACCGAGTCCGCCCGCCCGTCCGGGCGAGGAGCTGCCACGTGTCGCCCGCCTCATGCTGCGGGCCGTCGATGTCGCTCGCCCTCCGCAGGGCCCGCCTCGCGGTCCGACGCGGCACCCGGACCGCACCGGTCGCGGACCCAGGACTCCGGAGCTCCGGGCGCCCGGAACTCCGGTCGCCGGTCGCGTGGACTGATCCGCACCTGCCACGGGGTGCTGTGGAGGATGCGGTGGTGGGTGCCGCACAGCAGCACCAGGTTGTCCAGGCACGTGGGTCCGTCGTTGATCCAGTGCACGACGTGGTGGGCGTGGCACATCACCGGTGGGCGACGGCAGCCGGGAAAGGCGCAGTGCTGGTCGCGCACGACCAGGGCGACCCAGATCGCAGCGGTGACCAGTCGCTGGGTGCGACCGACGTCGAGGACGCTGCCGTCCGTCCCCAGGACCGCCGGGACCAGCTCGGCGTCACACGCCAAGCGGCGCACGGTCGCCGGGTCGAGATCCTCACCGAGCGTCGTCGACGTCTCCCCGACCGCCTCCCTCAGGTCGTCGCGGTCCATCGTGACCACGACCTGCGGCACGCCGCCGTGGCTGTCGGGGAGCATGCCGGCGGCCTGTGCCATGCGCGCGAGCTGGATCAGCGCGTCGAACATCCGGGTGCCGTGGTCGCGCAGGTCGCGACCGGAGTGGCCGAGGGTCCGGCACTGCAGGTCGGCGCAGACGCCGTCGCCGCCGCAGGCGCCCGGCTCGGCCGGCTGCGGCGCGGCCAGCGAGAGCAGCACCGTGGTCAGCAGGAGCAGGTCCTCCTTCGAACCGTTGCAGCGCCCGCGCGCCGCCGCCCAGGCCGTCGAACCCGATGCGCAGGGACCGGTTGAGGTGGGCCGAGCGCTCCGTGCGCTCGAGGTCGCGCTCGCGCCGGGCAGTGTCCCCGGTCGGGTCGAGGGTCTCGACGAGGCACCGACCGGCGGACTCGAGGTCCTCGGCGCACAGACGTCGGGCCTCGTCGAGCATCAGTGCGGCCGCGCGCTCACGCAGCGACGCGTCCTGCGGGAGGCGCTCGATCGCAGCAGCGACGATGTGCGCCTTGGCGCGCGACAGCCAGCCGGCGGCCAGGGCTTCCGCCACGCCGGGAAGGCCCTGGATCTGCCGAGCCAGCCGGAGCGTGGCGGGACCGGTGCGCCGCCGGCCGCCTGCGGTGTGGGTGAGGTGGTCCGTCACCGACGCCCAGCCGTCGTCCTTCAGCGCCTGCTGGCCCGCGAGGCCGTTCTCCAGCTCGGCCGCCACCGCGAGCTCGATCCCGTCGAGCTTCGCACGCAGCCGTGCCACCGCCTCGACGGTCGACGATCAGCTCGCGACCGGATCGCGCCGCCCACATCGTCGTGGCGGCGTCGTCGACCGCGGCACAGGCCCGACTCCAGCGACCCCAGGGGACCACCCGCCCCCTGGCCGTGCCCCCGGATTCGCCTGTCCGTCCGGTCCTGCTGCCTCCACGCCCGGCACAGCCCACTCCGAACCGTCGGAGAAGGGCGGTGGTGTGCTCATGCCCTCCAGGATTCCGGCCGTCACCGACAGTCTTCCGGGCGGCATCCCGGCATCTGAGACACTATCCGAAACTTTCTTCGACTTCTGCACTCGCCACTCAATCCCTGGCCCTCAGGGCCACCCGGGCGACTCCCCCGCCTCCCGATCGAGGCGCCCCAACCGCCACGCGGCCACCCCGCCGCCCAGCGCCCCGAAGAGGTGCCCCTGCCACGAGATGCCCGGCTGGCCCGGGAGCACGCCCCACAGCAGCCCGCCGTACAGCACGAGCAGCAGCACCCCCAGCCCGATCTGCCCCGCCTGCCGTGAGAAGACGCCGCGCAGCAGCAGGTAGCTGAGCCAGCCGAACACCAGCACCGAGGCCCCGACGTGGATGGTCCCGGCCCCGCCGGTCAGCCACACCCCGAGACCACCGGTGATCCACACGGCAGCAGTCACGACCAGCCACCGACGGACCCCCGCGAGCAGCAGCAGGAAGCCGAGGACCAGCAGCGGCACCGTGTTGGCCATCAGGTGCTCCCACGGCCCGTGCAGCACAGGCGCGAACAGCACCCCGTCGAGTCCGTCCGTGCGCCGCGGCTCGACGCCGCCGTTCGTCTGCAGCCAGCTGCCCGACACCTGGTCGGCGAGCTCGACGACGTACAGGCCGAGGACGAAGACCAGGATCACACGTAGGGCGACGCCCGGGGTCGATCGCCGCCGCGTCGGGGTCGGCGTCTGCTGCCAGCTCATCCCTCGACGGTAGCCGGGCGCCCGCAGCCGCAGCCGCAACCGGGCGCGCGCCACCACAGCCGCAGCCGCGACGAACGCCGGCCGCCCCGGCGCCACGGATGGCCGGGTACGCCGCGCCGCCGGGCTCAGCGGGTGGCGCGCGCCCAGTCCTGCAGCGAGCGGACCCCGATGTCCCCGCGCCGCAGGGCCTCGATGCCCTGCACCGCGGCCGCCAGCCCCTGCACCGTCGTGATGCACGGGACGCCGGCGAGCACCGCGGCGGTGCGGATCTCGTAGCCGTCGACGCGGGCCGAGGAGCCGGCCGTCGCACCGTGCGGCGTGTTGACGATGAGGTCGATCTGCCCCTCACCGATGAGGTCGACCGTCGTGGGCTCCCCCGCCGGACCGCGACCCTCGAAGTGCTTGCGCACCACCCGGGCGTCGATGCCGTTGCGGCGCAGCACCTCCGCGGTGCCCTGGGTGGCGAGGATCTCGAAGCCGTGGTCGGCCAGCACCTTGATCGGGAAGATCATCGTGCGCTTGTCGCGGTTGGCCATCGAGACGAAGATCCGCCCCTCCGTCGGCAGCGAGCCGTACGCCGCGGCCTGCGACTTGGCGAACGCGGCGCCGAAGTCGGAGTCGAAGCCCATGACCTCACCGGTCGACTTCATCTCCGGTCCGAGCACGGTGTCGACGTTGGTGCCGTCGGCGGTCTTGAACCGGTTGAAGGGCATGACCGCCTCCTTCACCGCGATCGGGAAGTCGCCGGGCAGCTGCCCGCCGTCACGCTCGGGCAGCACGCCGGCCTCGCGGAGGGAGGCGATCGACTCGCCGAGCATCACGCGGGCGGCCGCCTTGGCCAGCGACACGTTGGTGGCCTTGGACACGAACGGCACGGTGCGGCTGGCGCGTGGGTTCGCCTCGAGCACGTAGAGGACGTCGGAGCCCAGCGCGTACTGGATGTTCAGCAGGCCCCGCACCCCGATCCCCTCGGCGATGGCGCGCGTCGCCTCGCGGATCCGGAGGATCTCCGCCGCACCGAGGGTGATCGGCGGCAGGGCGCAGGCCGAGTCGCCGGAGTGGATGCCGGCCTCCTCGATGTGCTCCATGACGCCGCCGAGGTAGAGGTCCTCACCGTCGAAGATGGCGTCGACGTCGATCTCCACCGCGTCGTCGATGAAGCGGTCGACCAGCACGGGTCGGTCGGGGCTGATCTCGGTGGCGGCCTCGATGTAGGAACGCAGCGCGTCGTCGCCGTACACGATCTGCATGCCGCGCCCACCGAGGACGTAGGAGGGCCGCACGAGCACCGGGTAGCCGATCTCGGCCGCGATCCCCTGCGCCTCGGGGAAGGACGTCGCCATGCCGTGCTTGGGGGCGACGAGACCGGCGTCGGCCAGCAGGTGACCGAAGGCGCCCCGCTCCTCGGCCAGGTGGATCGCCTCCGGAGAGGTGCCGACGATGGGGACGCCGGCGTCGGCCAGCCCCTGCGCGAGACCCAGCGGGGTCTGACCGCCGAGCTGGCAGATGACGCCGGCGATCGGACCGGCGGCCTTCTCCGCGTGGTAGATCTCGAGCACGTCCTCCAGCGTCAGCGGCTCGAAGTAGAGCCGGTCGCTGGTGTCGTAGTCGGTCGAGACCGTCTCAGGGTTGCAGTTGACCATGACGGTCTCGTAGCCGGCGCCGCCCTTGGACGCCGACAGCGCGAGCGCGGCGTGGACGCAGGAGTAGTCGAACTCGATGCCCTGCCCGATGCGGTTCGGTCCGCTGCCGAGGATGAGGACGGCGGGCAGCTGGCGCGGCTGGACCTCGGTCTCCTCGTCGTAGGAGGAGTAGTGGTACGGCGTGCGCGCGGCGAACTCGGCCGCACACGTGTCGACGGTCTTGTAGACCGGCCGGATGCCGAGCGCGTGACGCACCCCGCGGACGACGTCCTCGGCGAGGTTGCGGATCCGGCCGATCTGGTGGTCGGAGAAGCCGTGGCGCTTGGCGCGACGCAGCAGCGGCGCCGTCATCTCGGGAGCGCTGATGAGCTCCTGGGCGACCTCGTTGAGCAGCAGCAGCTGGTCGACGAACCACGGGTCGATGCCGGTGACGTCGTGGACCTCGTCCGGCGTCGCGCCGGCACGCAGGGCGTCCATCACCTTCTTGAGGCGCCCGTCGTGGGGGGTGCGGATCTCCTCCAGCAGCGCCGGCTTGTCGAGCTCGACAAAGGTGTGCGACCAGTCGAAGGGAGCCGACGTGCTCTCCAGGCTGCGCAGCGCCTTCTGCAGGGCCTCGGTGAAGTTGCGACCGATCGCCATCGCCTCGCCCACCGACTTCATGTGGGTGGTCAGCGTCGGGTCGGCGCCGGGGAACTTCTCGAAGGCGAACCGCGGCACCTTGACCACCACGTAGTCGAGGGTCGGCTCGAACGCCGCGGGCGTGAAGGGCCGCCACGACGTGGCCTCGCCGTTCGGGGGGGTCACGGGGGGTGCCCCCCGTGAGTCGTGATGTCGTTGGGGATCTCGTCGAGGGTGTAGCCGATGGCGACCTTGGCGGCGATCTTGGCGATCGGGAAGCCGGTCGCCTTCGAGGCCAGGGCGCTGGAGCGCGAGACCCGCGGGTTCATCTCGATGACGACCACGCGGCCGTCGTCGGGGTTCACGGCGAACTGGATGTTGCAGCCGCCGGTGTCGACCCCGACGGAGCGGATGATGCCGATCGAGAGGTCGCGCAGGTGCTGGTACTCCCGGTCGGTGAGCGTCATCGCCGGGGCGACGGTGATCGAGTCGCCGGTGTGCACGCCCATCGGGTCGAGGTTCTCGATCGAGCAGACGATGACGACGTTGTCGGCGGTGTCGCGCATCACCTCCAGCTCGTACTCCTTCCAGCCGATGATCGACTCCTCGAGGAGCACCTCGGTGGTCGGGCTGGCGGCGAGCCCGGCGCCGGCGATGCGACGCAGGTCGGTCTCGTTGTAGGCCATGCCGGAGCCGGTGCCGCCCATGGTGAAGCTGGGACGGACCACCATCGGCCAGCCGAGGTCCTCCGACGCGGCGAAGCACTCCTCGAGGGTGTGGCAGACCGCGCTGCGGGCCACCTCTCCCCCGAGCTCCTCGACGATCTTCTTGAACGACTCGCGGTTCTCGCCGCGGTTGATCGCCTCGATGGAGGCACCGATCAGCTCGACGCCGTACTTCTCCAGCACGCCGGCGGCGTCGAGCGCCATGGCGGTGTTCAGCGCGGTCTGGCCGCCGAGGGTCGCCAGCAGCGCGTCGGGCCGCTCGTGGGCGATGACCTTCTCGACGAACTCGGGCGTGATCGGCTCGATGTAGGTGGCGTCGGCGAACTCGGGGTCGGTCATGATCGTGGCCGGGTTGGAGTTCACCAGCACGACGCGGATGCCCTCCGCGCGCAGCACGCGACAGGCCTGGGTGCCGGAGTAGTCGAACTCGCAGGCCTGGCCGATGACGATCGGCCCGGAGCCGATCACCATGACCGACCGGATGTCCTCGCGCTTGGGCATCAGTTGCCGCCTTCCGGGGTCTCGACGACGCTCGCTGACGCTCGCTGCTCGACCTCCTGCGGAGTCTCGACGACGCTCGCTGACGCTCGCTGCTCGACCTCCTGCGGAGTCTCGACGACGCTCGCTGACGCTCGCTGCTCGACCTCCTCGCTTCGCTCGGACATCAGGTCGACGAAGCGGTCGAAGAGGTACGCCGCGTCGTGCGGACCCGCTGCCGCCTCGGGGTGGTACTGCACCGAGAACGCCGTGAGCGTGCCCTCGGCGTCGCGCAGCTCGAGCCCCTCGACGACGTCGTCGTTGAGGCACACGTGGCTGACGCTCGCCTCGCCGTACGGCGTGCTGACAGGCTGCTCGAGCGGGGTGCCGTCCGGCCAGCCGGACCGCGAAGCCGTGGTTGTGGGCGGTGACCTCGACCTTGCCGGTCGTGCGGTCCATCACCGGCTGGTTGATGCCGCGGTGGCCGTACTTCAGCTTGAACGTGCCCAGACCCAGCGCGCGCCCGAAGAGCTGGTTGCCGAAGCAGATCCCGAAGTAGGGCACACCCGCCCCGAGCACGGCCCGGATGGTGGCCACGGTGTGGTCGGCGGTCGCCGGGTCACCGGGACCGTTGCTGGCGAAGACGCCGTCGGGTGCGATCGCGAGCACCTCCTCGACGGTGGTCGTGCTGGGCAGCACGTGCACCTCGATGCCGCGCGCGGCCAGCATCCGCGGGGTGTTGGTCTTGATGCCGAGGTCGAGGGCGACGACCCGGAGCGGCCGCGAGCGCTCGGTGGTCGCGGTCGGCGCGACGACGTAGCGCTGAGGCGTCGTGACCTCCTCGGCCAACGAGGCCCCGGTCATCTCCGCGGAGGCGAGGACGCGCTCGAGCAGGCGCGCCGGGTCGGTCTCGGTCGTCGAGATGCCGACCCGCATGGCACCGCGCTCGCGCAGGTGGCGGGTCAGCGCGCGGGTGTCGACGGCGCTGATGCCGACCACGCCCTGATCGCGCAGGTCGTCGTCGAGGGTCCGGACCGACCGCCAGCTGCTGGGCACCCGGGCCGGGTCGCGCACGACGTAGCCGCTCGACCCAGATGCGGCGCGACTCGGGGTCGTCGTCGTTCATGCCGGTGTTGCCGATGTGGGGAGCGGTCATGACCACGACCTGCCGGTGGTACGACGGGTCGGTGAGCGTCTCCTGGTAGCCGCTCATGCCGGTGTTGAACACCGCTTCGCCGAAGGTCTCCCCCTCGGCGCCGTAGGCGTCACCGTGGAAGGTGCGGCCGTCCTCGAGGACGAGGATCGCAGGTGCGCGCGAGACCACGCGTCGTACCTCCTTCTCCGCCTCACGGGACGGATCGTTAAAGGATGTCGAGCACCGCCGACCCTATCAGCGACCCTCGGTGGGCCGCCTTAGGGTGACGCCATGTCCAAGGGAACGCACGACCACGCGGGCGACCCGCGCAACGACGACATCCTCATCTGGGTCAACGGCGAGCTGAAACCGCGGGCGGAGGCGGTCGTGTCCGTCTTCGACTCCGGGTTCGTGCTCGGTGACGGGGTGTGGGAGGGCCTGCGGGTCCACGACGGGCACCCCGCCTTCCTGGAGAAGCACCTCGACCGGTTGTTCCAGGGCGCGCAGGCCATCCTCATGGATCTCGGGATGACCCGGGAGGAGATCACCCGCGCCGTCTACGACACGATCGCGGCCAACGACATGCACGACGGGGTGCACGTCCGGCTGATGACCACCCGGGGCGTGAAGTCGACGCCGTACCAGGACCCGCGGGTGACCGTCGGGCCCGCCACCGTGGTGGTCATCGCCGAGCACAAGGAGCCGATGCCCTCGACGGTGACCGAGGGCATCACGCTCTTCACCACCCACGTGCGCCGGGCGACGCCGGACACGCTCGACCCGAAGCTCAACGCGCACAGCAAGCTGAACGACATCCAGGCCTGCATCCAGGCCTACACCGCGGGCGCCGACGAGGCCCTCATGCTCGACCCTCACGGGTTCGTGGCGACCTGCAACAGCACCCACTTCTTCGTGGTGCTCGGCACGCCCGGAGGAGCCCGAGGTGTGGACCTCCGACGGCCGCTTCTGCCTCGGTGGCATCACCCGCGGCAACGTCCTCGACGTGTGCCGCGGCGCGGGGATCACCGCGCGGGAGACGACGTTCAGCCTGACCGACGTCTACTCCGCGCAGGAGGCCTTCGTGACCGGCACCTTCGCCGGTCTCGTCCCGGTGCGCACCGTCGACGGCCGCACCATCGGCAGCGGCACCCGCGGGCCCGTGGTCGAGCGTCTCCAGGGCCTGTACGCCGAGCACGTGCGGGCCGACGTCGCAGGACGGGTGGCCCCGGGAGCGGGCTCGTGAGTCCGGGGTCCGACGGCGTGGTCCGCGTCGCGATGTGGTCGGGGCCGCGCAACATCTCGACCGCGATGATGCGGGCCTGGGAGAACCGCCCCGACACCGTGGTGGTCGACGAGCCGCTCTACGCGGCGTACCTGCACCGCACGGGTCTCGACCACCCCGCTCGCGAGGAGGTCGTCGCCTCGCAGCCGACCGACGTTCGCCGACGCGGTGGCCGCGCTGCGTGCACCGCTGCCGGACGGCGCGAGCGTGCACTACGCCAAGCACATGGCCCACCACCTGCTGCCCGGCGACGACCTGTCGTGGGTCGCCGACTTCCGCACGGTGCTGCTCGTGCGCGACCCGCGCGAGGTCGTCGCGTCCTACGTGAAGTCCCGGGAGGCCTGCGAGCCGGAGGACATCGGGCTGCTGCAGCAGGGGCGGCTGCTGGACGAGCTCACCGCCGGCGGGTCAGCGGCGCCTCCGGTCATCGACGCCGCGGACTTCCTGCGCGACCCGGAGGGTCACCTGCGCTGGGTCTGCGAGTGGCTCGGCATCGACTTCACCGAGCGCATGCTGGCCTGGCCGGCCGGGCCGCGGGACTCCGACGGCGTCTGGGCCCCGCACTGGTACGACGCCGTGTGGGCCTCGACCGGTTTCGCGCCGTACCGGCCGCGCGAGGTCGACCTCGACGCGCACGACGCCGGGGTCGCCGAGGCCTGCCGCCCGGTCTACGAGCGGCTGCACGCCCTCCGCGTCCGCCTCTGAGGAGGCTCAGGCGAGCTTGCCGTCGAGGACGGTCGGGAGGCCGCGCAGGAACGTCGCCACCACGCGTCCCGGGCAGCTCCCTGCCGGCGTAGGGGTTGTTGCGCGACAGGCTCGCGGTGTCGGCGGCCTCGACGACCCGGGTGGCACCGGGATCGAAGACGGTCAGGTTCGCCGGCTCCCCCACCGCGATGGGGCGGCCGTGGTCACCGACACGGCCGATCTCGGCAGGCTTCACCGACATGCGCTGAGCGACCTGCTCCCAGGTCATCGCGCCGGTGTCGACCATCGTGTGCTGGACGACCGACAGCGCCGTCTCGAGGCCGAGCATGCCGAAGGCGGCAGCCGCCCACTCGCAGTCCTTGTCCTCGTGCGGGTGAGGCGCGTGGTCGGTGGCGACGATGTCGAGGGTGCCGTCGGCCAGGCCGGCCCGGACCGCCTCGACGTCGACGTCGGAGCGCAGCGGCGGGTTGACCTTGTAGATCGGGTCGTAGGTCTCGGCCAACGCGTCGGTCAGCAGCAGGTGGTGCGGCGTGACCTCGGCGGTGACGTTCCAGCCCTTGCTCTTGGCCCAGCGCACGATCTCGACCGAGCCGGCCGTCGAGACGTGGCAGATGTGGAGCCGGCTGCCGACGTGGGCGGCGAGCAGGCAGTCCCGCGCGATGATCGCCTCCTCGGCGACGGCCGGCCAGCCGCGCAGGCCGAGCCGCCCGGAGAGCTCGCTCTCGTTCATCTGGGCGTCCTCGGTCAGCCGCGGCTCCTGCGCGTGCTGGGCGATGACGCCGTCGAAGGCCTTGACGTACTCCAGCGCCCGACGCATCAGCACCGCGTCGCTGACGCACTTGCCGTCGTCGGAGAACACCCGCACCCGGGCGGCGCTGTCGGCCATCGCGCCGAGCTCGGCCAGCCGCTCACCGCCCAGCCCGACGGTGACGGCGCCGACCGGGAACACGTCGCAGTGCCCGGCCTCGCGACCCAGCCGCCAGACCTGCTCCACGACGCCGGCGGTGTCGGCCACCGGGTCGGTGTTGGCCATGGCGTGGACGGCGGTGAAGCCGCCGAGGGCGGCCGCCTGGGTGCCGGTGTCGACGGTCTCGGCGTCCTCGCGGCCCGGCTCGCGCAGGTGGGTGTGCAGGTCGACCAGACCCGGCAGAAGGACGGCGCCACCGCCCTCGATCGTGGTCTCAGCCGCCTCGGCGGCCCCGGTCGAGGCGCCGATCTCCGCGATCACCCCGTCGCGGACCAGGACGTCGACGGGCTCGCCGCCGTACGGTCGGACGTCGCGGATCAGGTACGTGCTCACAGGTCGGCTCCGTCGATCGGTGGGGCGGGGGTCTCGAGCGTGGGGACGTCGGTGGAGTCGAGGCGTCGGTGGAGTCGGTGGCGTCGGCGGCGTCGGTGGAGTCTGCGGGGGCACCGACGGGCGCCGCGGTCGTCGTACCGGCGGGGCCGCTGCCACCGAGCAGCAGGTAGAGCACGGCCATGCGGACGGCGACGCCGTTGGTGACCTGCTCGACGATGACCGAGCGCGAGGAGTCGGCCACGTCGGCGGTGATCTCCATGCCGCGCACCATCGGTCCGGGATGCATGATCAGCGCGTGCTCCTGCAGGCTCCCCATGCGTCGCGAGTCGAGGCCGTAGCGGCGGGAGTACTCGCGGACGGTGGGGAAGAACGCGGCGTTCATGCGCTCGCGCTGGACCCGGAGCATCATGACCGCGTCGGCCTTGGGCAGCACCGAGTCGATGTCGTACGACGTCTCGACGTCCCAGCCCTCGACGCCGACGGGCAGCAGCGTCGGGGGGGCGACCAGGGTGACCTCCGCGCCCAGCGTGCGCAGCAGCAGGGCGTTCGAGCGCGCCACCCGGCTGTGGAGGACGTCGCCGACCAGCGCGATCCGACGCCCGTCGAGGGAGCCGAGGTGGCGCCACATCGTGAAGGCGTCGAGGAGGGCCTGGGTGGGGTGCTCGTGCGTGCCGTCGCCGGCGTTGATGACGCTGGAGCGGGTCCAGCCGGTGTGGGCCAGCCGGTGCGGCGCACCGCTCGAGCCGTGACGGATCACGATGGCGTCCGCGCCCATCGCCTCGAGCGTGAGCGCGGTGTCCTTGAGGCTCTCGCCCTTGCTGACGCTGGAGCCCTTGGCGGCGAAGTTGATGACGTCGGCCGAGAGGCGCTTGGCGGCCGCCTCGAAGGAGATCCGCGTGCGGGTGCTGTCCTCGAAGAACAGGTTGACCACGGTGCGGCCGCGAAGCGCCGGGAGCTTCTTGATCGGCCGGTCGGCCAGGCTGCGCAGCTCCTCGGCCGTGGCCAGGACGAGCTCGGCGTCGTCGCGGGTCAGGTCGCCGGCGCTCAGCAGGTGCTTCATCATCGGAGGCTTCTCCGTCCCGGTGCTCGTCGGGTCCGTGGCCGCCGCGCTCGCCGACGGCGCGGCGCCGCCGGTGATGACCACCGCGTCCGCGTCGTCGTACTCGCTGAGGCGGACCTCGACGTTCTCGGCCAGCGAGGTCGGGAGGTTCTTGCCGACGAAGTCCGCGCGGATGGGCAGCTCGCGGTGTCCACGGTCGACCAGGACGGCGAGCCGGACGGCCTGCGGGCGACCCAGGTCGTTGAGGGCGTCGAGGGCGGCACGGATGGTGCGCCCGGAGTAGAGGACGTCGTCGACGAGCACCACGACCTTGCCGTCGATCCCGTCGTGGGGGATCTCGGTCGGCAGCAGGGCTCGGGCGGGGCGCAGCCGGAGGTCGTCGCGGTACATCGTGACGTCGAGCGAGCCGACGGCGACCGTCGCGCCCTCGACGGCGGCGATGCGGTCGGCCACACGTTGGGCCAGCGGCACGCCGCGGCGCGGGATGCCGAGCAGGACGAGGTCGGCCGCTCCCTTGTTGCGCTCGAGGATCTCGTGCGCGATGCGGGTCAGCGCCCGGGCGATGTCGCGGGCGTCGAGGACCACGCGGTCCGGGGTGCCGGCGACCGACGAGGTGACCGCCGTCGCCGGGGTGTCGCCGGAGCTGAAGACGGGGGTGGTGCCAGGTCCGGTCTCGGGGGTGCTGGGCTGCTTCTCGGAAGACATCAGCGCGCCTGACCTCCTTCTCCGCCTCACGGGACGGCTCGTTAAAGGATGTCGATCGCGCTCACCCTAACAGTGAGCGACACGGCGACCGCGAGCCCTCGCTAGGGTCGTCGTGCGACACCGACCATCCGTCGCGCCGCCGTCGCGCAACCGGTCCGCAGCCGTCAGCAGAGGGGAGCGCCCATGGCCACCACTCGTCCCGAGATCACCGGTGTCGGTGGCGTGCCGGAGTCCGCGGTCAGCGCCGCGCTCCTCGCCACGCTGCCGCCCCACCACGCACCCGCGCCGTGGACGGTGACCTGCGAGGCCGTCGTCTGGGTGTGCCGCGGCGGTGAGGCGGCCACGCGCGCGCTGCCTCCGGCGTTGCGCACCGGCAGCCGCGGACTCGTGGTCGTCGGTGGGGTGGTGCGCTACAGCGACACCCCGGTCGGCCCGTACGACGAGGTCTTCGGGCTGGTGGGCTCGCGCACCGGCCGCCGTGGGTGGGGCTCGGTGTGCTTCATGTCGGTGGACTCCCCCGCCTCCCTGGTCGGCGGGCGCGCCAACTGGGGGATGCCCAAGACGCTGGGCGCCTTCGCCGGCGAGATCGCCGACGGGGCGTCGGTGACGGCGCGCGGGGCGGACGAGTCCGACTGGTCGCTCACCGCCACCCCGCGGGTGCGAGGTCCTCGGCTGCCGGCGCGGAGTCGGGCCACCACCCGTCAGGAGTTCGCCGGTGGTCGGATCGGTGACAGCCGTCTGAGCGCGTCAGCGAGGATCCGCCCTGCCCTGGTCGACGTCGAGGTCGGCTCCTCCGGCGACCTGGCGACGTGGCTCAGGCCCGGTCGTCACCTCGGTGCCGTCGTCGAGCGCTCCACCTTCACCCTCGCTCCGCCTACGTACCCGGCGGGCTGACTCGGGAGGTCCCGCCAGGGGTGGCGCGCAGGCGCGACCCCCGCGTCGGGGGGTGGCGCGCAGGCGCGACCCCGGCGTCGGGCGTCCAGCCTCACTCGACCCGAGCGAGGGCGACGCGGACCTGCCCGTGCCAGGTGGGGTAGGCGTAGATCATGCTCTCGAGATCGGCGATCGGGACCTGTGCGTGCACGGCGAGGGTGAGCATCGACAGCACCTCCCCCCCGGCCGGTCCGACCGACGTGGCGCCGACGAGCCGGTCGTCGACGACGACGAGCTTGATCAGCCCGTCGTTGCCCGGGCCGTGCATGTGGCCGCGGGAGGACTCGGGCAGTCCGACGCAGCCCACCCGCACGCCGAGGCCCTGCTCGCGCGCCTGCTCCTCGGTCAGCCCCACCGCGCCGACCTCCGGCTGGGTGAAGGTCACCCGAGGCACGGCGCGGTAGTCAGCCGGAGGTCCCGGCTTCCCCCGCAGCTGACGGATGACGATGCCGGCCTGGTACTTCGCGGTGTGGGTGAACGGCCCCTTGCCCACGATGTCGCCGACCGCGAACAGCCCCGGCACCGGCTCGCCGTCGCGCAGCACGTGCAGGCAGTCGTCGGTGTCGAGCGCGTCGACCTCGCCGTCCAGACCGACGGTCTCCAGACCGAGGTCGGGCAGGTTGGTGCGACTCCCGGCGGCCACGAGCAGCTTCTCGACGCGGAGGGTCTCGTCGCCGAGGTCGAGGGCGAACCAGCCGTCGGCGTACGACACGGACGCGATGTCGACACCAGGCATCACCCGCATGCCCTCGCGGGTGAAGACCTCGGACACCACGGTGCTGACCTCGGGCTCCTCGGCCACGAGGATGCGGTCGGCGGCCTCGAGCAGCGTGACCTGGGAGCCGAAGCGCTGGAAGACCTGGGCCAGCTCGGAGCCGATGGCCCCGGCGCCGATGACGGCCAGGGTGCCGGGCGCCGCGGTGACCTTCACGACCTCCCGGTTCGTCCAGTACGGCGTGTCGGCCAGCCCGTCGATCGGCGGGGCCGTCGGGTGCGTGCCGGTGGCCAGCACGATGCCGGACCGGGCCCGCACCTGCTGCCCCCCGACGTCGACGAGACCCTCACCGACCAGTCGCGCACGAGCGTGGACGGTGGTGGCGCCGTTCTCGCAGAGCCGGTCGACGACCACGGTGTCGTCCCAGCCGTGGGTGGCCTCGGTGCGGATGCGCTCGGCGACAGGGCCGAAGTCGGGCGTCACGCTGCTGTCGCCGGCGACCTCGTGGACCAGTCGCGCCTCGGCGAGAGCCCCTGCGGCGCGGATCATCATCTTGCTCGGCACGCAGCCGTAGTACGGGCACTCACCCCCGGCCAGGTGCTCGTCGATCGCGAGCACCTCGAGGCCGGCCAGGGCCAGCTTGTTGGCGGTGAACTCACCTCCGGGCCCGAGCCCGACCACGACGACGTCGTACTCGTCCTGCAGGTCGTCCGCGCCGCTCGATCGGTCCTCGGCCGCCTCCCCCGCGAAGCTCGCGGGGGAACTTCTCGGCAGGCGGCGGAGGCGGCGTCATGGGCACACCCTGCCACCGCGGCCCAACGCCGTACGCGCGTTCGGCGCGGCCCACGCACGCTGCTCAGGACGGGCTGAGCGACTCCAGGATCGACGTCTTGTTGCGCACCACGGTCCCGAGGACGCCGTTGACGAACCCGGGCGACTCGTCGGTCGACAGCTCACGCACCAGCGCCAGCGCCTCGCTCACCGCCACCGCGTCGGGCACGTCGTCGACGTGCAGGATCTCGTAGACGGCGATCCGCAGGACGTTGCGGTCCACCGCCGGCATCCGGTCGAGCGTCCAGCCCTCGGCGTACTGGGAGATGACGTCGTCGACCTCGGCGCGGTGCGCAGCGACCCCGCGCACCAGCTCGACGGTGTAGTCGTTGACCGGACGGTCGACGACGTCGAGACGCTGCGCGAGGGTGCCGTCCGGGGCGAGGCCGCGCACCTCGCTCTCGAAGATGGCGTCGAGGGCGCGCTTGCGTGCCTTGGACCGTGCGGACATGAGTGCCTCAGACCTGCTGGAGTGACGGGGGGGAGGAGCCGAGGTCAGCTGTTGACGCGGCCGAGGTAGCTGCTGTCGCGGGTGTCGACCTTGACCTTCTCGCCGTTGGTGATGAACAGCGGGACCTGGATCTCGTGGCCGGTCTCGAGGCGCGCCGGCTTGGTGCCGCCGCTCGAGCGGTCACCCTGCAGGCCGGGCTCGGTGTACTCGATGAGCAGCTCGACCGAGGCGGGCAGCTCGATGTAGAGCACGCGTCCCTCGTTGGTGGCCACGATGGCCTCCTGCTGCTCGAGCAGGAAGTTGGCGGCGTCGCCGACGATCTCCGGGGTGATCTCGATCTGCTCGTAGTCGCTGTTGTCCATGAAGATGTAGCTGGTGCCGTCGTTGTAGAGGTACTGCATCGTCCGCTTGTCGACGCTGGCCACCTCCACCTTGACGTCGGCGTTGAAGGTCTTGTCGACGGTCTTGCCGGACTCGACCGCGCGCAGCTTCGTGCGCACGACCGCGCCACCCTTGCCGGGCTTGTGGTGCTGGAACCACATGACCTGCCAGAGCTGGCCGTCGAGCTTGAGCACCATGCCGTTCTTCAGGTCGTTGGTGGTCGCCATGCGCGCGTGAACCTCTTCGTGGGTCGGGATCGGGGACGGGCCGGGCGGGCGGCGCCGGAGGCGCTGCGTGGGGTTGGTCACCGGCCAGCGGTGCAGTTTATCGCGGGTAGGGCCCCGGCCCCTAACCTTGGACACATGACCAGCCCCACCGTCGCCCTCACCGAGCGCTTCCAGCAGGCCCTGGGCAAGGCGTTCGGCGACGAGTACGCCGACGCCGACCCGGTGATCCGCCCCTCCTCGTTCGCCGACCTGCAGGCCAACGCCGCGATGGCGCTGGCCAAGCGCCTCGGCTCCAAGCCCCGAGACGTGGCGACGCAGATCGTGGAGGCCCTCGACGTCGACGACATCGTGGAGTCCCCCGAGGTCACCGGCCCCGGGTTCGTCAACCTGCGTGTCCGGGCCGACTGGGTGGCCTCCCAGGTCGAGCAGCTCGGCGCGCGCCTCGGCGTGCCGGAGCAGCCGCAGCAGGTCGTCCCCATCGACTACTCCGCGCCGAACGTGGCCAAGGAGATGCACGTCGGGCACCTGCGCACCACGGTGGTCGGCGACGCGCTGGCCCGCACGCTGGAGCACCTCGGCCACGAGGTCGTGCGGCAGAACCACGTCGGAGACTGGGGCACGCCGTTCGGCATGCTCATCGAGCACCTGCTCGACGTCGGACGCGACTCTGCGGAGGCGCACGACCTCGAGGCCAGCCCGAACCGCTTCTACGCGGCGGCTCGCGCCAAGTTCGACGGCGACGAGGCGTTCGCCACCCGGGCCCGGCAGCGGGTGGTGACGCTGCAGGCCGGCGACCCCGAGACGCTCACGCTGTGGGGCGAGCTGATCGAGCTGTCGAAGGCCTACTTCAACCGGATCTACCGCCTGCTCGACGTGACCCTGACCGACGCCGACCTGGCCGGGGAGAGCATCTACAACGAGGCGCTCGAGGGGATCTGCGACGAGCTCGAGGCGTCCGGCATCGCGACGATGAGCGAGGGCGCCCTGTGCGTGTTCCTCGACGGCCACACCGGTCGCGAGGGCAAGCCGGTGCCGCTCATCATCCGCAAGAGCGACGGCGGCTACGGCTACGCCACCACCGACCTGGCGACGATCAAGCACCGCGTGCAGGACCTGGGCGCCGACCGCGCGCTCTACGTCGTGGGGGCGCCGCAGGCGCTGCACTTCCAGATGGTGTGGGAG
>CAWBNX010000022.1:0-29429 GCA_963790225.1 uncultured Actinomycetota bacterium
TGCTGGCGTTCCCGTCGCTGTTCGAGGGGTTTGGCATCCCCGCCCTCGAGGCGATGGCGGCCGGGCTTCCAGTCGTCGTGTCCGACCGGACCTCGTTGCCCGAGGTAGTCGGCGACGCCGGGTTGGTCGCCGCGGCGGAGGACGCGGAGGCCTGGGCCGACGCGCTGCTGCGCGCCATGGAGCCGGCCGAGTCGGTTCGGTTGGCGGCCGCCGGGGAACGGCGGGCCGCCGAGCACGACTGGGCCGGAGCGGCCGCGACCGTGTCCCGGCTTCTGCGTGGCGGTCACTAGGCTGGTGCGCCGGTGATGCCGGTGCCAGCAGGTGTCCGGGCGTCCGTCGACGGCAAGGGGCGATGTGACAGACAGCAGTGCAACGGCGGTGACTGGCGCCGCCTCGCTCCAGGTGCAGTCGGTCCTCTTCGGCAACGACATCCGTGCCCTGGACCGCAGCCTGGACGCGCTGGCCCGGGCCATCGAGATCGCCCGTGACCGCGGCGTGCTCGACCGCGTTGTCGTCGCGTACGGCGACTGCTCGCCAACGGCGACGTTCGACGACGGTGCCGTGGCTGAACGCTCGGCCGGCCTAGAGGCGTCCGGGGCGCAGCCGCTCCGCTACGTCTTCTTCGGGGAGAACCTCGGCTCGGCCGAGGGCAACAACCGGCTCTGGGACCGTCTGGACACCGACCTCGTCCTGATCCTCAACCCCGACACCGTCGTCGCACCGGACACCCTGGTCGAGCTCGTCACACCGTTGCGCCGGCCCGGTGTCGGCCTGGTCGACGCCCGTCAGCTGCCGATCGAGCACCCGAAGGACTACGACCCGGTCAGCGGCGAGACGTCGTGGGCGTCCGGGGCTGCGTCGATGGTCCCGGTCTCGGTCGTGCGCGAGATCGGCGGCTACGACTCCCGCAGCTTCTTCCTCTACTGCGACGACGTGGACTTCTCCTGGCGCGTTCGGCTCGCCGGCTACCGGGTGGTGCACCAGCCGACGGCTCGCGTCTTCCACGACAAGCGGCTGCGGCCGGACGGCTCGTGGGCTGTCGGGACGGCTGAGGAGTACTGGTCGGCCGAAGGGGCACTGGTCCTCGCGCACAAGTACTCGCGACCCGAACGGGTCGCGGAGATCCGGCGCGACCTGCTGGCGCACGGCAGCGAGCCGCAGCGCCGCGCCGTGGCGGACTTCGATCGTCGCGAGGTGGAGGGCCGGCTGCCGGACCCGATCGACGCCGATCACACGGTCGGCCAGTTCGTCGCCGGCAACTACGCCCGGCACAGGTACTGATGTGAGCGTGACTCCGTCGACAGCGCGGCGACCAGTGCCGAGACACCTCCGCGGTCCGTCGCGACCTGCAAAACCGACACCACGAGCCCGATCGGAACTGTTCACATGACCGACGAGGCCTCCTACCGCTTCGGGTACACCGAGGACAGCGTCTACGCCCGGGTCACGGGGCTGGTGCTCGAGCACGCTGCCCGCGAAGGGGTCCATCTCGACCTCGGCTGCGGCTACGGCGCCATCGCCGAGAAGGTCCGGGAGCGGGGCCTGACCTACGTCGGGCTCGACCTTGACGAGGGTGGCCTCGGCGACCTGCGGGCCCGCGGCTTCGAGACGGCGGTCGTCGACCTGCAGGACGTCGAGACGACCCTCCGGGTGGTCGACACGATGCTCGAAGGTCGCCGGCTCGCCTCGATCACCCTGCTGGACACGCTCGAACACATCACCACCGGCGCCGACCTCCTCCGCGGTCTGCGGGACCGTGCGGTCGGCGACAGCGCTCCACTCGTGGTGAGCGTGCCGAATGTGGCGCACCGGGACGTCGCCATCAAGCTGCTGACCGGCCGGTTCGACTACACGCCCACCGGCCTGCTCGACCGGACCCACGTCGTGATGCACACCGCGGACCACCTGGCTGCCGTCATGGTGTCGTCGGGGTGGCGCGAAGTCGGCGAGAGCGACCTCGAGCTGGAGTGGAGCGACCAGCACTTTCCCGCCGACAACGTCGCCCTTGCGGACGCGTCGGTCCTGCACGGGTTTCTCTCCGGGCTCCGCTCACAGTCCGGGCCGCACGGCAGCACGAACCAGTTCGTCCGGGCCTACCTCCCAGGGAGCCCGGAACCGGTCAGCCCGCTGGCTGACCCGGCCGAGGGGTCGGGGCGCCCCTTCCTTTCCGTGGTGGTCCGCACCCAAGGACGCCGGATGGGCACGCTGCGGGATGCCCTCCTCTGTCTGCAAGGACAGACCGACCAGGACTTCGAGATCCTGCTCGTCGGGCACGGGGCCAGCCCGTCCGAGCGGGAGGAGCTGTCGTCGCTGCTGGCCGAGCTCCCGGACTCGCTGAGCGGCCGCACCCGGCTCCTTGCGGTGGACGGCGGCCGGAGAGGCCGTCCGCTCAACGAGGCGGCCAAGGCGGCCCGCGGCCGCTACGTGGCCGTTCTCGACGACGACGACCTCGTCTTCGGGTCCTGGGTGGAGAGCTTCGCGGCACTGGCGAAGGAGGCTCCAGGGCGGGTGCTCCGCTCCGTGTGCGTCGAGCAGTCGATCGAACCGGTCGACGCCGGTGAGGAAGGGTCGGGCGTGCGGGCGTCCGGGCCGATGACCGCGAGCTATCCGAGCAACTTCGACCTGATGGCGCACATCGGCCGCAACCACACGCCGTTCATGAGCTACGCGTTCCCCGGCTCACTGTTCCGCGACCTGGGGCTGCGCTTCGACGAGACCCTCGACATCTGCGAGGACTGGGACTTCGAGCTGCGCGCCGCCCTTCTGGTGGGCGTTGCCTCGACGCCTGCCGTGACCGCGGTCTACCGCCGGTGGTCGACTGGCAGCTCCTCGGCGTCCTTGCACACCGAGGAGGAGTGGCGACGGGCCGAGTCCGCGATCCTGTCCAGGATCGACGCCATGCCGCACGTGTTCCCGCCCGGGACGATCGCCGCGATTCGCGAGGCGACCCTGCACGGGCAGCATCGCGCCGAGCAGGAGATCCTGGCACTGGTTGCCCGCAACCAGGAGCTGGAGGAGCAGGCGCTGGCGATGGAACGCTCGCAGAGCTGGCGGCTCACCGCTCCACTGCGAGCGGCGATGAACCTGCGTCGCCGGAAGGCTTAGGCCGTGGCATGCCGCGCGTCGTGCGGGTCAGGAGCAGGCGCGGCAGCCGAGCTGCGAAGGACGCGAGCGCCGAGACCTTGCCCCGTGCTGCCGGACCGGCCGGACGCGCGTCGGTCGCGCGCAACAGGTCGGCAGTAGGCGTCGGCCGAGGCCTGCGGCTCGCCGCGAGCACCCTGCCCAGCTGGGGCAACGACGCGTTGCGTGCCAGCACCGCCAACCGGTTCCGCCGGTTGTGGAACAGGAACAGGTCGGACCCGACGCGGCTGGTGGCTGCGTGTCGGTGCCGCACCCGGGCGTCCGGCTCGTATCGCACCTGCCAGCCGGCGCGCCGTAGCCGCCAGCTCAGGTCGAGGTCCTCGTAGTAGGCGAACAGCCAGGGGTCGAACCAGCCGGCGGCTGCCGCGACGTCGGTGCGGAAGGCGGCTGCCGCTCCACACACCGCAAACACGTCCGGCTGGTCGTCGTACTGGCCGCGGTCGACCTCGAGGTAGCCACGGTCGGCCCCGTGCCCGGTCGGAGTGAGGACTCCGCCGGTGCTGTTCAGGACGTCGACGCGGGGCGCGGTTGCCGCGACGGCGGTGCGCAGCAGCTCCGTGCGGCCCGAGCCCTCGACGACCACCACCACCTCACGGTCGTCGGGCGCGGGCACGGCGAGCTCGGTGCCCCTCGGCGTGCGGCGGGCCACGACCGCGGTGGTGACGTCGGAGCCGGCTGCCGTCACCCGGTTGATGTCGTGCGGATCGGCGGCCACGTCGAGCAGCACATATCGGGGCTCGAGCACCACCTTCGACGTGACCGCGGCCACGTCGTCCGAGAATCCAGCCAGCAGTCGCTCCAGCCAGTCCGGGTCCGGCGCCGCATCGTTGTTGAGCATGACGGCGTACGGCGTGCTGACGTCGGCCAGGCCGAGGGTCGCGCCCCCGGCGAACCCGAGGTTGCGCGGTGCGGTGACGACCCGCACGTCCCGGTAACTCGCGAGCAGTTCCGCCGTGCCGTCGGTGCTGGCGTTGTCCACCACGACCACGTCGACCTCCTCCGGCCCCAGTGTCTGCGCAGCCAACGCGTCCAGGCACGGCCCCAGCAGGTGCTGCCCCTGCCAGGTCACGACCACGACCGTCGCGCGGGCAGTCACTGCTGCCGGTCAGGTCTGGTTGCTACCAGGCGCCGGTAGACCCACCGCAGCGCCGGGAAGAACGGCGTCCTCATCAGCCGCGGAGCCCACCGGTCCCGCTCGCGGTCCACGCGGCCACGCACTCGCTCCCGCAGGGGACGGTTTCGGAGCGTGGCGATCCCCTCCCGGCGGAGCCGGAGCGCCGACCCGGCCGGCAGCAGCAACGGCGACCGGTCCCACTTCTCGACGATCCGCCAGGCCGTCTCCGGCCAGCGGTCCTCCGACAGCTCGGCGAACGAGGAGGTGCGGGCCGGCCACCGGAGGTAGGTCGCGGTGACCTCGCCCGTGTCGTGCACGCCGACCAGGGAGGCGGCGCGCACCAGCAGGTCCCAGTCCTCGAGCACGGGCAGGGACTCGTCGAAGCGAAGCCCCAGCTCGTGGAACACCTCGCGGGGGCAAGCGTAGGAGTGGATGGGGGAGTGGTTGTCGACGAGGTGCGAGAGCAGCGAGAACTCGGCGTCCCACCGAGCCTGGGGCCAGGAGGCGGCGCGGTGACCGGGGGGTGCGTCGATCGGCTCGACGTCCTGCTCGACCGCCACGGCGCGCTGTACCTGTCCCGGCGCGACCTGCGCGCCGCGCTCGAAGGTCTCGACCCAGTGCGCCGCGACCAGGTCGTCGTCGTCCAGCACGGCGACGTACGCGCCCCGTGCGGCCAGGGTCCCCACCCGCAGCGGCCGGGACCGGCCGCCGCCCCACACCGGCACCACTCGGACGAGGGGCCGCATCGCGTCCGGCAGCGCGGCGACCTGCGCGTCGAGGGTCGCCCGTGCCTCGCCCTCGACGTCGTGCGCGAGAACGAGCACCTCGACGTCGTCGCAGGTCTGGGCGCTCAGGCACAGGAGCACGTCGGCCAGCGCCTCCGGGCGGCGGCCCTGGGTGCGCACCAGCACGGACAGGAATGGCGAGCGTCCACCCGGCCCCGGCTCGGCTACCGCGACGTCGTAGCGCCGCACCCGCCACGGCCGGTCGTCGCCGCCCGCGCCCGCGGCGACCTCGCCGAGCAGGTCGTCCAGCGGGCGCCCGGTGGGGGCGGGCTGGATGGGGTCGACCGGCAGCGGGCGACGGCCCGCCTGGGCCAGCAGCCGGTCGAGCGCCACGGCCCCGAGCCGGCCACGACCGGGCAGCGTGTCACCCCCGCCGACGAGCAGGGCCCGGACGTATGACGGGCGCCCGAGGTTCGGGGTAACAAGCACCAGCGGCCGGTCACCGGCCGCCGCGGCCGCGGCAGCGACGGCCTGACCGTCGAGGGGGTCTATCGCAACGATGGCCTCGGCCCGCCCGTCGTCGACGCCGAGCCACTCGCGCGGGGCGCCGGCGAGCACGTCGGAGGCCTCGTCCGCGGCGGTGAGCACGAGCACGCTCGCCGTGCCCACGACCGCCTGTACCTCGGGCCAGGGGACCTGGCTCGGCGCGGAGGTCGGGTCGGGATCGGGCACCCGCAGAGTCTTGCGCACCGCGGTCCGGAGGTGGACCCTGCCTCGCGTATCGTGGCCGCCGTGGTGACGGAGCTGGGCCGGCGGCCGTCGCGGGCCCCCCGGCCCGCGTCGCCGAGGCTCTGGTCCGAGCTCGTCGCCAAGCGCGGCCTGGTGTGGGCCTTCGCCCAGCGCGACTTCCGGACCCGCTACCGCACCAGCGCGGTGGGCTGGACCTGGTCGCTGATCCAGCCGCTGGCCAACCTGGCGGTGTTCGCGACGGTGTTCTCCATCGTGTTCAAGGCACCCGCACCCGAGCTCGGCAACGGCGAGGGCAGCAGCTACGTGCTGTACCTGTTCACCGGTCTGATCGCCTGGAACATCTTCGCGGGCCTGCTCAACCTGAGCATGGCCTCGTTGCGTGAGAGCGGCGCGCTCCTGCGCAAGGTGGCCTTCCCACCCTGGGCTCCGGTCCTGGGCTCGGCGCTGGTGCAGCTGATCCAGGTGGGGCTCGAGACGCTGGTCCTGCTGGTCTGGTTCCTCGTGATCGGCAACGTGGGCTGGACCTGGCTGTGGGCGCCGGTCCTCCTCCTCTCGCTGGCACTGTTCGCCGAGGGCGTGGGGCTGATGCTCTCCACGGCCAACGCGCGCTACGGCGACGTGCAGTACATCGTCACTGTGATCCTGGGTGCCCTCTACTTCCTGACGCCGGTGCTGTACCCGGTGTCCGCCGTACCGGACGGTGCACCGCTGTTGCGGACCTTCATCGACCTGCACCCGGTCTCGTTGTTCGTCCAGGCGCTGCACGCAAGCCTGTACGAGCTGCACGGTCCGAGCGTGCTCGCGGTAGGTGGCCTGCTGGCGCTGGGGGCCACGGTGTTCACGTTCGGTCTCTGGATCTTCGACCGCACCACCGAGGACGTCGGGGAGCTGCTGTGACCTCGCTGGTCCCGGCCGCCGTCGAGGTCTCCGCGGTCGGCAAGCGGTTCCGCCGCCACGCCGACCGGCGCGGCACGCTGAAGGAGCTCCTGGTGCGGGGCCGGGCCAAGCAGGTAGAGGACTTCTGGGCACTGCGTGACGTGTCGTTGACGGTGCCGCAGGGGACGGTCTACGGCCTGATCGGCCACAACGGCTCAGGCAAGTCGACCCTGCTCAAGGTGATGGCCGGCATCTACCGCGCAAGCGAAGGTTCGGTGGCGGTCAGCGGCCGGCTGGCAGCCCTGATCGAGCTGGGCGCGGGGTTCCACCCCGAGCTGACCGGGCGCGAGAACATCCGGCTGAACGGGTCGATCCTCGGCCTGACGCGGCGTGAGATCGAGACGGCGGCCGACGAGATCGTCGAGTTCAGCGGCCTCGGCGACTTCATCGACGAGCCGGTGAAGAACTTCTCCAGCGGGATGTACGTCCGGCTCGGCTTCTCGGTCGCGGTACACATGAACCCCGACGTCCTGCTCGTCGACGAGGTCATCGCCGTCGGGGACGAGGACTTCCAGCGGAAGTGCTTCGACCACCTCTACAAGCTGCGCAGGGCCGGCCGCACCATCATCATCGTCAGCCACGCCACGACGCTGATGGCCTCGCTCTGCGACGAAGTCGCCTGGCTCGACCATGGCGCGCTGCGGGGCCGGGGGAGTGCTAGCCGGGTGGTCGACGACTACCTGGCGTCGGTGAACGCCGTCGAGACGGGGGGGCCGGCGCAGCAGGTCCAGGCGCTCGACCAGCACCGGTCCGGTACCGGACAGATCCGTCTCTCGTCCGTGGAGATCCTCGGTGCTGACGGGGCACCCGCCACGTCCTGCGTGAGCGGCGAACCGCTCCGGATCCGGCTCGCGTACCAGGCGCAGGATCGGTTGGAGGACCCGGTGTTCGCGGTCGCGTTCCGCCATGAGTCGGGGCCGGTGGTCAGCGTCGTGAGCAGCCGGGTGACCGGCGACCAGATCCCGGTGGTCGACGGGTCCGGGCGGGTCGACTACGTGCAGGAGCCGTGCCGGCTCAACCCGGGCACCTACCAGGTGGACGTGTCGGTCCTGGACCGCTCCGGAACTGTGGCCTTCGACGCCTGGACCAACGCGCTGGACCTGGTCGTCCGGCAAGGGCACGGCATCGCGCGAGGCGGACTGGTGTCGTTGCCAGACGGGTTCGACGTATCGGCGACCCGCTAGGCGGGTTGCCCGCGTCCCCTCGACGGTCGACTCAGGAGGGGCGCGGAGCGGTGGTGCCGAGGTCAGCCGGCAGCCTCGACGCACCGGTGCGGCGCAACCGTGACCGGGACATCCTGTGCCTGACCGGCTGCGACGATTGCTGTTGTCTCGGCGTCACTGGCGGACGGGCCCTCGACGATGACGACTGGTCGAGTCGCCGCGCTCCAGGGCCAGGTCGTGGGCGCGTCGTACAGGATCGGTGTCCAGAAAGGCTTGGACGCGTTGTTACGTGCCCCGACATCCATCGCGCGGGTCGTGAGGTAGTTGGAGAGCTTCTCGCCGAAGCCAGTGGCGATCACGATTGAACCCGCCTCACGGTGCGCTTGCGTGATCGCACAGGACATGACCGAGTCCGCCCCGATCACCGCGCGTGCGGTGAGCCAGTCGCGGTAGCTGTGCTGGGGCCACTGCATCATGAGCGGTGCTACTGCAAGCGCCGCGACGACGGCCACGGCGCGCACCGGGATCGCCCAGCGGCGTTCCACCTGACCGACCACGACGGCCAGCGCGAGCGCCGTCGCCGCCCAGCCCAGGACGAACATCAGGTATTCGATCTTGTAGCTGTAGTACGTAATCACGCCGGTCCGGTACATCTGCCAGGAGGTCAAGAGGACGAGAGCAGCGGCCATCCCCCAGACCAGGCTCACGCCGGCAGCCGGCTCACGGCGACCGCGAACCCGGTAGGCGAGTGGCAGACCGAGACCGAGGCCGATGGCGAACCAGAACGGGATGGCGCGGAAGACCGCACCCTCCTGGCTCAGCGTGTCCAGGGTGGCGATGATCCGGTGCCGGGCGACGTACAGAGCGAGGAGGGTCACGATTGCCCCGACGAAGACGACCGACAACTCGGTGCGCGCCGTCGGCCGTATGCGGTGGCGCAGCCCCTGCAACGCCAGGACCCCGACGGGCACCATCAGGACCGGCGCGGCCAGGCTCCAGCTCCAATACGTCGCCACCGCAAGGACGACCAGGGTTCCCGCGGCCCATACCGGCCGACCCCCGCGCCGGCCTTCCGCCAGCAGCACTGTGAGACCGGCGACCACCCAACAGGCGGTCGCGAGCTGGCCAGGGAACCCGATCTCGAACATGGCCAGCGTGGCCCTGGCCCCGAGTGAGCCGAGGACCAGTACGGCGAGCGCCGAGAAGCCGTCGAGCCTGGTCCGAGCGAGGCTGGCAACGGCAGACGCGCCACCGGCGAGCAGCGCCATGAGGAAGGCAGTCGACACGACATAAAGTCGCGGCGTCGACATGGCTGGCAGCAGTCCGCCGATCGACGCCTGGAGCAGTGAACCACCGGGGAAGTAGCCGGTGAAGCCGCTGTTGATCTCCACCGACCGCGCACTGGTCCCGAGCGCGGTCCCGGACGCCGTGGTGGACATCAGCATCATCATGTGGCCGGCGTTGTCCTCGCCCAGGCGCTGAAGCTGCGAGATGATCTCGCTGTTCCCGAGACCGTCGAAGAGCGACAGCCAGCCGCGGGCGACGAGGACGGCGACGGCCACGGCGGCGGCATCGACGAGGCTGGCCTTCCGGGCCGCGCGGAGCCAGGTCTCGCGCTCGGTCAGCCGCCACATGAGCGGCAGAAGTGTGAGCAGCGCGACTACGACCACGGCGACCGGCTCCCCCACCCAGCCCCGGTCCGAGAGCACCAGCTTGCCCAGCACCACCAGCACGGCGCCGAGGGTCGCGGTAGCCGTGAAGAACCCCGCACTCAAGCCCCAGCCACGCCTGGCCAGGGCCACGGTCGCGAGCAGCAGTAGGCTGGCGACTGCGAGGAGCGCGCCGCCGAGAGCGGCCGCCACGATTGCGAGGGCGGCAATCCCTGCCAGCGCACCACCGCGGTATCTCGGGTCGTGCGACCTTGGGGTGGCCGGTGGCTCCAGACGGCCGGCCGGTGCGTCAACGACGTCTCGGGGGTGGCCGGCTCCGTGAGTTGCATTGCCGCGTCTCAGCTCGGGGCCTGATCGCGCTTCGGCCGGGCCTCGAAGGACAGCTCCAGTGACCGCACCGGCGATCAGTCCGCCGACGCCCGCGATGGCCGCCGCCGCCGTTCTCCCCGAGGCCAGGTACTCGCCGACCAGGCCGACGGCGGCGAGGGCTCCCCCGACGTAGCCCGCGACCATCCCCCACGCGGCCTGGCGCCAGGTGAAGCGGCCGCCCCCTACGCCGATGCCAAGTAGCCCCGCCAGGATGGCGACGGTCACAGGCACGAGGACGATCGGTTCTCCCTGGTCGAACATGGGTGACGGTGGCTTCTCTCGGGTGTCTCGGGCGCATCGCTGCGGGCGGGTGGCCCACGCGCAGCAGGAGGCGGTGGGACCGCCTCAGCCGCGCGAGCGGCCCGGACGACCTTACCCGGCCAGCGGTGTAGCCTGACCGGCGACCGCGACCGAGGCGTAGAGCGCGACGACTCCGCATGGGCGAAGGAGATGCTGGGTGGCGGGGAGACCGGGTGACGACGTGTGCATCGTCATCCCCGTCTACAACGAGGCCCCCGTCGTCCGGGAGGTGGTCGGGAGCGTCCTCGAGCGGTACACCAACGTCGTCTGCATCGACGACGCGAGCAGCGACCGGTCCGCGGAGGAACTGGAAGGCACGGGCGCCGTGCTGGTACGGCACCCGTTCAACCTCGGGCAGGGCGCGGCGCTGCGCACGGGCATCGAGTACGGTCTGCGATTCACCAGCGCCTGCTACTTCGTGACGTTCGACGCCGATGGGCAGCACGACATCGACGATGTCGACCAGATGCTGAAGATCCTCGACCGTGGCGACGCCCAGATCGTTTTCGGGTCCCGCTTCCTCGACACCCGCACCCAGCTCGGCGTTGCCAAGCGCGCCGTCCTCAACGCCGCCGTCCGCTACACGCGGGTGAGCACCGGTCTCAGCGTCAGCGACACGCACAACGGCCTGCGGGCGTTCACCCGCGAGGTCGCGGAGTCGCTGGACCTGACGATGAACGGAATGGCCCACGCCTCCGAGCTGCTCGCGATCGTCGCCAGGGAGCGGTTCCGCTACGCCGAGGTGCCAGTGCACATCCGCTACACCGACTACTCGCGCGGCAAGGGTCAGCCGCTTCTCAATGCCATCAACATCATCTTCGACATCATCTTCAGGTAGCCGTGCTCATTCAGATCTTCCTCATCGTCGCCGCCCTCGGCCTGCTCGTCGTGCTGCTGCGCAGCCGTACGTCGGCCCGAACCCGGGCCTGGAAGAAGCTCATCCTCATCGCGCTGACCGCCGTCGCGGTGGCATCGATCCTGCGCCCGGAGCTGACCCAGAGGGCGGCCAATGTCGTGGGTGTGGGGCGTGGTACCGACCTGCTGCTGTACCTGCTGACGGCCGTCTTCCTGTACGTGGTTGTCGGCTTCTACCTGAGGTTCCGGGACGTGGAGCGCCAGCTCACGGTGCTGGCTCGGCAGCTGGCCCTCGACGAGGCGGGCCACGAGATGCGGTCTGCCCCGACTCCCGGTCGCGAGACTGACCCGCGCGAGGATCAGGCCTGACCGATGACCCGACGCTGAACCCCGGTCCACCGCGCTGGGTCGGTCACCCGCCGGCCGTCGACAAGCACGCGCACGCCGGGCAGCTCGTGGGCCGAGAGAGTCCGGTAGTCCGCGTGGTCGGTGTGCAGGATCGCCGCGTCCACCGGGTCGCCGAGGTGGTAGGCGTCCAGGCCGAGAGCCGCTAGCTCCCCGTCGGAAAGCATCGGGTCGTGCACGACCGGTACGGCTCCCCGGTCGCGCAGGGCCGTCACCAGCGGGAAGACGCCCGAGAACGCGGTCTCCTTGACGGCGCCGCGGTAGGTGGCTCCGAGCACGACGACCCGAGCGCGGGCGAGATCTCCGTAGGCGTCTGCGAGCAGGTCGACCGCGTGCTCCGGCATCGCGGCGTTGGCCGCACGGGCGGCCTGCACGATGGTGGCCTCGGGATCGTTGAACAAGTACAGGCGCGGGTACACCGGGATGCAGTGCCCGCCCACGGCCACACCCGGTTGGTGGATGTGGCTGTAGGGCTGCGAGTTGCAGGCCTCGATCACCTGGTAGACGTCGACGCCGGCCTTCTCGGCGAAACGGGCGAACTGGTTGGCGAGCCCGATGTTCACGTCGCGAAAGGTGGTTTCCGCCAGCTTCGCCAGCTCTGCCGCCTCCGCAGTGCCAAGGTCCCAGACGCCGTTGGGCCGCGACAGGTCCGACCGCTCGTCGAAGTCGAGCACCGTCTCGTAGAACGTCACGCCACGCTTACCGCTCTCGTCGTCGATGCCACCGACGAGCTTCGGATAGCGCCGTAGGTCGGCGAAAACGCGGCCAGTCAGGACCCTCTCGGGGCTGAAGACGAGGTGGAAGTCCCGGCCGGGCTCGAGCCCCGAGCCCTCGGCGAGAGTGGGCGCGAGCCGGTTGCGCGTCGTGCCGGCGGGCAACGTCGTCTCGTACGACACCAGCGTGCCTCGCTGCAGCCCACGGGAGATGTCCCGGGTGGCCGAGTCCATCAGCGTGAAGTCGGGCTTGCCCTCGGCGTCGACGGCCAGAGGCACGACAACAACGACCGCCTCGGACTCACTGACCGCAGCGGCGGTGTCGGTGGTCGCGCGGAGACGACCTTCACCGACGGCCGCGGTCAGGGCCTCCTGCAGCCCGTGCTCTCCCGGGAACGGCTCCTGGCCCTCGTTGACCAGGTCCACCACGGCGGAGTTCGCGTCGGCGCCGACCACGTCGTGGCCGCCCGCTGCGAAGTGCACCGCGAGTGGGAGGCCGATCTTCCCGAGGGCGATGACGGCGATCTTCACAGCTGGTGACGTCCCAAGAGTCGCGGCTGGCAGGAGGCGTCCAGACTACAGGTCGGTCTCCGGGCGGCCAGGCGTGATCCCGGTCAGGAACTGGACCCGGCGCTCCTCCACCGAACGCAGGTCGACCAGGTCACGGGTGCCCTGCGTCAGGCGCCGGCCGGTCAGTCCCGGCAACCACGAACGGACACGGTGCGCCGCGGCGTCTGCGTTCCGCGGGTCGATGCGCAGCACTGCGGGGTCGTCGGCCGGGTCCAGGTTGGTGTCGCGGTACGGCAGCAGCACCGGGATCCCTGCCGACACCGAGTCGCGCACCTTCAGCGGGGCGGCTTCCTCGAGACCCCGGCGGTCCAGGGCCATCGTTCCGACGGTGGCGTCGAGGGTCGTGAGCACCTCGTCGTAGTGGATCCGCGACGTGCTCGCGACGACCCGGACCGGGCTGCCTGCTCCCAGCGCCCCCGTGGCCCACTCGGCGAGATGCGCGGGAGCGATGACGACCCAGTCTGCGTCGGGGACGCGCCGGGCAAGCGCATCGAGCCGGTCGAGTCCGTGCCACGCCCCCTGTGAGCCGACGGCGAACCCCAACCGAGGCCGCTCGTTGCGGGGCGCGGCTGCCGTCTCTCCCAGCGGGACGCCGTTGCCGATCGCGGTCCGCGGCAGCCCGTCGAAACCGAACCGGTCCGCCATCTCGGAAGTGACGAAGACCGCCCCGGCGCTGCGCCGGACCAAGGCGCGCGCCGGGCGCCAGGCCGCGACGACCCGGTACAGGTCCCGCAGACTTTCCGGAGTCCCCAGCAGCGCGTGCACCTCGGTGGACACGGGGACCTGGGCGGCCACGCCGGCCCACCGGCCGGACAAGACGAACAGCCGCAGGTGGACGTGGTCGACGGCACCGTCCTCCACCAGCCTGCGGACCGTGTCGAAGGCGTCGCGGTCGCACGCCCGTTCCCAGCGGGCCAGGTCGACCGCCGACGCTGCGGACGGCGCGGGGCGCTGCGGCTGCACCTCGACGACGTCGTGGCCGAGATCCCGCCAAGTCTGCGCCGTCGCCACGGTGCGCCGCCGGATGCCCTCATGGCGGAGCAGGCTGGCGGGGACGTAGTAGGCGAGCCTCACCGGCTCGCTCCGCCAGGGACGGTCGCGGCGAGCTCGGTGGCGAACCTGTCCGCTACGGCAGCCCAGTCGTAGCGGTCGAGAAGAGTCCGGTCGCCGCCGCCCCCGTCGTCGACCAGGCGAGCCACTGCCCGGCGCAGCCCCGCCTGGTCGCCGACGGCGACGATCACCCCGCTAGCGCCACCCGAGCCGACGACCTCCGCCGCCCCGCCGACGTCGTACGTCGCGATGCGGGCGCCGGCCAGGCCGGCCTCGAGCAGGGTCGTCTGGAACCCCTCGGCCGCTACCGACGGGTTGACATACACCGCCCCTGCGTACGCGTCCCGCAGCTGGGTCCGGTTCAAGCGGCCGACAACGGAGACGCGGCCGGCGAGTCCGAGCTCGTGCACGGCCCGGTCCACGGCGCTGCGGTCGGGCCCGTCCCCGGCGACGGTGGCGGTGACGTCCGGCGGCGCGCTTGCCACGCAGGCAAGGGCCTCGCGCCAGCCCTTCTCCGACACCAGGCGGCCGGCGAACACGATGTGTCGTCGGACCGGCCGCGGTGCAGCCGCCCAGAATCCGGCGTCGGCGCCGTTTCCCAGCACGGGGACCTCCCGCCCGGACAGCCTTCGGACGAAGTCCGCCGCAGTCCTGGAGACCGCGACGACCCGGTCGGCGCGGCGCAGTGCGCGGCGACCCGCCGTCAGGTCGACCGAGCGGGCCGCCGCCGTCGTCAGTCGCGAGCCGGCGCTGACGTGTCCCCCGCCGTGCTCGGTGAGCATCGAGGGGACGCCGAGCCGCCGGGCCAACCTGAGCCCGAGCCAGGTCATGGGGAAGAACCGGGTGTGCACGCTGACGTGGGTCACGCCCGACTCACCGAGCACCCGGGCGGCCGTGGCCCACTCGGCTGCGGCGGGGACGGCGAGCACGCCGCCGACATCGAGCCGACGGCGTAGCGTCAGGACGCGTACCCCGTCGCGCTCCTGCGCGGAAAGGGCCGGGACCGAACCGTCCAGGCACACCACTGTCACCGCGTGCCCGGCCCGCACCAACTGCCCCGCCAGGGCCTCGGTGTGCGCCTCGACACCACCCAGCCGCGGGGGGTAGTTGGTGAGGACGACACCGACGTGCATGGGACTCCTCGGGACCTAGTCGTGGCGAGCGGGGGCACCGGCGGCGCCGACGGCCCCGCTCCAGCCGGTGACGATAGGCTGTGCTGCCCGTCGTCTGCATCCCGTCCGCTCCCGCAGCGGCGCTCCGGAGGCCCCCGCCCGTGTCCCGTCCCGACGTCGTCGTCGTCGACTACGGCGCCGGCAACCCGGCCTCGATGGTCACCATGATCGAGTACCTCGGATACACGGCCCTGCGGACGGCCGACAGCGCCGAGGTGGCCTCCGCCACCAAGGTGATCCTGCCCGGAGTCGGGCACTTCGACCACTGCCGACGCCGCCTCGACGAGCTCGACCTCGTCCCGGCACTGACCACGGCCGCGCATGAGCGGCACGTGCCGTTCCTCGGCGTCTGCGTGGGCCACCAGCTGCTCGGGCGAGGCAGTGAGGAAGGCGATCTACCCGGCCTCGGTTGGGTGGACGCCGAGGTGCGGCGCTTGCGACCGGCTCCGACCCACAAGGTCCCGCACGTGGGCTGGGCGAACATCCAGACGGCGGCGGGGTCGCCGATCCTGGCCAGCCATGATGCCGACCAGCGCAGCCGCTACTACTTTGCACACAGTTTCGCGATGACGGCGGACGCCTCGTCCGCTGTCGCGCACGGCGAGTACGGCGGTGAGCGGTTCACCGCGGCGGTGACATCGGGAAACGTCTACGGCGTCCAGTTCCACCCGGAGAAGAGCCACCGCTTCGGCATGGCACTGCTTGCCGACTTCCTCGAGCTGCCCGCGTGAGGCGCACCCGCGTGATCCCGGCGCTCCTGCTCCGCGGTCGAGACCTGGTCAAGACGACGGCGTTCCGGGATCCCACGTATGTCGGTGATCCACTGAACACCGTGCGGCTCTTCAGCGAGAAGGGTGCTGATGAGCTGGCGATCCTGTCCATCGACCCAGGCTCGGCCCGGCCAGACCTCGGCTTCCTGGCCGAGCTGGCGTCCGAGTGCTTCATGCCGGTGTCGTACGGCGGTGGGCTCCGGACCCCAGACGACTGCGCGGCGATCTTCGACCTCGGCATGGAAAAGGTGGTGCTTCGTCAGGCACTCACCGACAGCCCGCGCCTCGTCACGCGGGTGGCCTCGGAGTACGGCTCGCAGGCCGTCTGTGCCTGCATCGACTACAGCGGCTCCGGATCCGACGCCAGAACGGTCGGCCCGGAACGGGCCACCCTGGTCGACGCCGTTGCCCGGGCGGTCGATGCCGGTGCCGGCGAGGTGCTGCTGCAGAGCGTCGACCGGGACGGGTCCATGCGCGGCTACGACACCGCGTCGGTGACGCTGGTCTCGGCCAGCTGTCCGGTGCCCGTCGTGGCGCTCGGCGGCGCCGGCGCACTGGCCGACCTCACCGCGGCGCAGGTGGCCGGGGCCAGTGCGGTGGCCGCGGGCAGCATCTTCGTGTTCCACGGCCGCCGGCGCGCGGTTCTCGTGAGCTATCCCGACGACGAGGAGCTCGAGGCGGTGCTGCCGTGAGCAACGACTACCGGATCTGCACCCGGTGCGTGATCGACACGACGGACCCGGAGATCACCTTCGATGGCGAGGGCCGCTGCCAGCACTGCACTCGGGCCATCGCCGAGATGCCGGGGACCTGGCTGTGCGGCCCGGAGGGCGAGGGCCGGCTCGCCGAGACCGCAGCCCGACTTCGCGCGTACGGTGCGGGTCGGCCCTACGACTGCATCCTCGGCATGAGCGGCGGTGTCGACAGCTCCTACCTCTTGCACGTCGCCGCCTCGGCCGGTTTGCGACCGCTCGTGGTGCACGTCGACGCCGGTTGGAACAGCAACGAGGCGACAAGCAACATCTACCGGATGACGACGGCGCTGGACGTCGACCTGGTGACGATCGTCGTACCGTGGCCCGAGGTGCAGGACGTGCAGGTGGCCTACCTGCGCTCCGGCGTGCTGAACCAGGACACCCCGCAGGACCACGCGTTCTTCGCCGCCCTGTACCGGACAGCCCGCGAGAACCGCATCCGGTACGTGCTCAGCGGCTGGAACTTCGCGACCGAGAGCATCCTCCCTGCGTCCTGGACCGGCAACGCCATGGACGGTCGTCAGGTGCGGGCGATCCACGCGCGTTTCGGGCAGCGACCGCTGGACGAGTTCCCGGTGCTGCGCTACCCCGGCTACTACGGGCGGCACCTGCTGGCGGAGCGGATGCGCAAGGTGACCCCCCTCAACTGGGTTCCCTACGACAAGGCAGCTGCCCGAGAGCTGTTGATCGAGACGTACGGCTGGCGCGACTACGGCGGCAAGCACGAGGAGTCGCGCTGGACGAAGTACTTCCAAGGCGTGTACCTGCCCCGCCGGTACGGCTTCGACAAGCGTCGCGCACATCTGTCCAGCCAGATCGTTGCCGGGCAGGTCACCCGGGAGGAGGCACTGGAGGAGCTGCGTCGCCCGCCGCTGGACGCCCGCAGAGAACGGATCGAAACGGCATTCGTCGCCCGCAAGCTCGGGATCTCCCTCGAGGAGCTGGCCGAGCTGGTGGCCCTACCGCACGTGCCCTTCGCGACGTATCCCAACGACTACACCTGGATGACCCGCGCTGCCCGGCTCGTCCGAGGCAGGAGGGCGTCCTGAAGGTTTGCGTCGTCGCCCTCAGCCATGTGCCGACCGACCCGCGGCCGCGTCGGCAGGCCGACCTGCTCGCCTCGCACGGGGTGGACGTCACCGTGGTCGGGTACAGCGGCGCCGGAGGCGCAGAGCACCCATGGCGCTATGTAGCGGTCCCCGCGCCGACGTTCACGGTCGCCGGCAAGGCAGCCGAGGTCGGCCGACTGGCCACTGCCCGGGTGTCGCCGCGGCTGGCCCGGCGCACGCACCAGATGGCCGCCCGGCACCGGGCGATCGCCGTTGCCCTCTCCGACGTCGAGGCCGACGTATACGTCACGCACGACTATGCCGCCCTGCCCATGGTCGCTGCCGCCGCCCGGCGACACTCGGCCCGCTACGCCTATGACTGCCGCGAGTTCTACGCCGGCCAGCACGCGGACAGCGCGGTGTGGCAGCTCGTCGCCCCGCCGGCGGTACGGGCGGTCGAGGGCTACTTCGTCCATGACGCCGCCTGGGTCACCACCGTCAGCGACGGTCTGGCCGACCTGCTCGCTCGTTCGTACAGCCTGAGCAGCCGGCCGACCGTGGTCCGCTCGACGCCCTTGCTGGTGGAGCTGCCTGAACATGTCCCGGGCGATAGGTGGACGGCGTTGTTCCACGGCCATCTGCGCCCGGACCGCAATGTGCACGGGCTGGTCGAGAGCGTCCCGCTGTGGCCGGACCACATCCGCCTCGAGCTCCGCGGCGGGGGCTCGCCCGGCTACCTTCGGTCGCTGAGACAGCAGGTCGACGATCTCGGTGTCGGCGACCGGGTCGAGCTGTCTCCGCCCGTCACCTGGTCCGAGGTGATCCCGTCGGCGGCTGCCGCGGACCTCGGGGTGATCCCCTGGGGCCTGGACCTTCCCCAGAAGCGCATCAGCCTGCCGAACAAGCTCTTCGAGTACCTCATGGCAGGACTTGCGGTGGTGGCGACCGCCCCGTCGGAGGCGTCTCGGCTGATCGAGGGCTATGGAGCGGGAGTCGGCTATGCCCCGGCCACCCCGGCTGCGCTGGCCACGACACTGCGCGAGCTCGACGGAACGGACCTGCGCGCGATGCGAGCCGCTGCTGCGAGGGCTCGACTCGAGCTGTGCTGGGAGAACGAGAGCGCAGTGCTGTGGCGGCTGTGGGAGCAGACCCTATCGGGGTGAGCCACGACGGAGGCCGTCGCCGGCCTCGAGGAGCAGGGCCTCACGCAGCGCGCTGCCGTCGGGCAGTCCGAGATCTGCTGGGTCGCCGGCGGCGAGGAACCGCCGCAGAAATGTCCGTCGCTCCTCCCGTTCGACGCCCCACCCGTCCACATAGTCGGCTGCGGCCGGGTCGCGCAGCCAGGAAGGGTCCGGCCCCTGGGTCAGCAGCCGGGCGTACCGGGCTCCTACCGCAGCGGCGGACCATTCGCGGACCACGAAGTCGTGCACGGCGGAGCCGGTCGAGATGCGTAGGTCAGCGTCGCTGACGAAGTCACGAAGGATGTCGAGTAGCTGCTCCGGTGGGTGGTAGTGGCGCAACCCGACCCCGAGCGACTCGGCGGTGCTCGCGAGGGCTGCACCGGCGTAGCCGAAGACCAGCGGGGTGGCCCCCAGCGCGGCCGCCTCGGTCGCGAGGCCGGCCAGGATCGCGTCGGAGTAGAGCTCGTCGACGACGAGGTCGGCGCCGGCAAGCGTCGCCACCACCTGGTCGTGGGGGACTCCCACCAGCTCGACGTAGTCGATCCGCAGACCCTCGTCGCGCAGGCGGTTGACGGCCGCTCGGATCTGGTCAGTGCCCTTCCACGGCGCCATCGACGGTGCGTGCACCACGCGTACGGTGCGGTCGAATGGCCCCACGGCCGCGTCAGCACCGGTGGTCCGCGGAGCACCGGTCTCCGGAGCCGGCAGGCCCATGGTGGAGAAGTCGACGTAAAGACGGCGGTGGAACCCTGCGGTCGGTGGGTGGTTGACCACCCAGGTGGAGCCGGTCTCGGCCGCCCGGACCCGGCGCACGGTGGCGCGCACCTGACGCCGGATGTCGGCAAGGTCCGGCTCGCCCTGCCCCGGCCGGATCACGTAGCCGCTGAGGTACGGCGGCCTCGCGTCGCTGCCGAGGAACACCGTGACGACGACAAGGCCGAGTCGCTTGGCCAGCCGCCGTTCGCCAGCCAGCCCGGTCAGCGTGGTCGGCCCGAGGTAGACCAGCGCGTCGTAGCGCCTCAGCAGCCAGGGCAGCAATGCGACCCGCAGGACGAGCGACATGGCCAGGGCCAGCGGTCGAACCGGCCCACGGGCACCGGAGAGCCGGGTCAACAGCGACTGCAGACGCCCAAGTACCGGCGTACCCGGCGCAGGCCGCGGGTAGCCGAAGGGATGGCGCCCGCGCACGAGCAGGTCGGCCTCGAGGCCGGACGCGCGGATGCCGCGCACCAGCCCGGACGCGACGCCTGCGATCTCCTGGGGAAGGACGAGCACCCGCCGTACCGGACGGGCTCGCCTCACGTGCAGAACTTGACGTAGAAGCTCTTCGGCACGCGCCCTGCCTTGTACATGAGCCAGAAGAACGGACGAAGCCGTTCGAACCGCTGCTTGTAGGTGGGGAAGTCGCGGTAGGTCCGGGCCGGCATGGTCATGACTTCGTCGAACTCGGCGTCGGAGAAGCGCAGCCGCTTCTTCACCATGGCGAGCTGTTCAGGGTCCGGGATCCGCCGCTCCGCGAGGCGGGCAGCGGCCTCACCGCGCTCGAGCTGGCCGGAGCGGACCAATGCGGAGAGCTCGATCTGCCGGAAGTCGATGCCGAACCGGGTCGGCAGGAGGTACGTGTGGTAGAAGGCCGTGAACCGATTCTCGAGGTGGTGGCCGCCGTACCACTGCCAGCCGTAGGTCTCCGCGAGGAAGCGCTTCACCTCTTCCTTCTGGTAGTCCAGGAAGTACAAGGGGCGGTGCCGCTCGATCCGGCTCAGGGCCGCCCAGCGCACGAACTGCCCGAACTCCATGTTCGGGTAGGTCCGCATGGGGACGCTGCCGTAGCGCTCGTGCACGCCCTTGATGTACCCGCCGTCCATGTAGAGCCAGCCCAAGGGCGACACACCCTCGGTGCGGAACGAGTGGCCTTCGACGATGTGCTTGATGCCGTGCTTCTCGGCAGACCGGTACAGCACGCCCATGAAGCCGATGTCCGTCGGTGCCTCGACGTCCTTGACGCCAGCGAGCATGAACGACCGGTAGATGTCGTCGTACTCGGTGTTGTCGACGACGTAGGTCTCGAGGTCGACGCCGAGCTGCTCCAGGACCGTGTAGATGTTCGACGTCGCGGTCGGCGAGTTCCAGGTGTTGTCGAAGTGCACCGCGAGCGGGCGGACGCCGAGCTCGACCAGCAGATGGACGAGGTAGGACGAGTCGCAGCCGCCGCTGACCCCCAGGATGCAGTCGTACTTCTTGCCGCGTCCGGCCTCCTTGAACTTCGCGGCGAGCGCGTCGAGCTGTCGCCGGCCCTGTTCGCCGATGGGGTACTGCCGCTCCATCGCGTCATGCAGGCGGCAGTAATAGCAGATGCCGCGCTCGTCCAGCGTGGCGTTGGGGACGTCGGTGGTGATCAGGCATCGCTGACAGGTGCGGGACTCGTCGAGGACGATGTCGAGCCCGGCGAGGTGCACCGGGCCGGCGACCCTGGTATGGCCGTCGCCACCGGACAGGTGCGTGACGTCGCGGAACATGAGACCGATCTCGGCGCGCGACGGATAGTTGACGAGCACGCTCTCTCGACCGCCCTGGAACACGAACTGGCTGCCGGCGGCGACCGCAGACGCTCCCGCGTCCCGAACCGGGGCGACCAGGTCGGCGCGGGTTCCGGCCCCGCCGTGGGCCACGACGGGGACGTTGACCAGCGAGGTGACCAGCTTGACCAGCTCGAGGTCGAGGCCCTCACGCGTGCCCTCGCGATCGATCGAGGTGACCAGGACCTCCCCGACCCCGACCGCACGCGCGCGCTCTGCCCACTCCTCGACGGTCAGCTCGGCGCCGCTGGCGCCGCCCCGGCCGAAGACCCGCAGGGTGTCGCCGTCCCGACGGACGTCGAGGGCGCCGACGACCGCCTGCGAACCCAGCGTGGTGACGATGCGACCGACCTCGGCAGGGTCCTCGAGTAGCAAGGAGTTCAGCACGACCTTCTCGAAGCCGCAGGTGATGATCTCGCGCGCCTGCTCGGCGGTCTGGATCCCGCCCCCGTACGAAAGCGGCACGAAGCACTCGGTCGAGAGCCGGTGCAGCAGTGAGACCGCAGTCGGTGTCCGCGAACGAGCACCCCCGATGTCGAGCAGCGCGATCTCGTCGACCTCGAAGTCGTTGAAGATGCTCAGCACGTTGACCGGGTCGCCGACGTACACGGAGTCCTGGAACTGACGGGTCTTGACCAGACGACCGTTGTCAAGCAGCAGGGCAGGGATGATCCGGGGGTAGACGTTCACGGTGCCTCTCAGACCCCGACGAAGTCGGCGAGCAGGCGCAGGCCGTGCCGGTGGCTCTTCTCGGGGTGGAACTGGACGCCGACCACGTTGTCGCGCGCGACGGCGGACGTGAACGTGACGCCGTAGGTCGAACGGCCGAGCACGTCCTCGTCGACGGCCGGGTCGGCGTGGTAGGAGTGCACGAAGTAGTAGCGGGCGTCGAGGCCGAGTGACGGGACGTGCGGCGACGTGCGGACCGGCTCCACCGTGCTCCACCCCATGTGGGGAACGCGCAGCGCCAGCCCGTCGACGCTGTCCGGGAGCCGTCGGCAGGTGCCCGGGACGAGTCCGAGACCCTTCTCGTCGCCCTCCTCGCTTCCCTCCAGCAGCAGCTGCATCCCGAGGCAGACACCGAGCAACGGCGCGTCGCCTGCTGCCGAGCGCTGGAGCAGCGCTTCGTCGAGGCCAGCCGCGCGAAGGGTGGACATCGCCTCGTCGAACGCGCCGACGCCGGGCAGGATCACCCGGTCGGCGCGGGCAACGACATCAGGATCGCCGGTGACGACGCCGACGGCGCCGAGCCGCGACAGCATGTTGCGGATCGACCCGACGTTGCCCATGCCGTAGTCCACGACCACGACCTCTGGCGTGCTGCTCATCGGTCTCCTCGGATCAGGACACTGCCGCGACAGCCCTGCCGACGGCCTCGACGACCTGCTCGAGGTCCGCGTCGGTCAACTGAGGGTAGAGCGGGAGGGTGAGCGACTGGCGGAAGGCGCGGCTGCCGTTCTTGCAGGTGCCCTCGCGCAGGTCAAGGGTGCGCTGGAAGTACGGCTGGGCGCTGAGCGAGTAGGTGCCCAGCGTGGTCTCCACGTCCCGGTCACGCGTGCCACGGATGACCGCGTCGCGGTCGATCGCGTCGTCGAGCATCACCACGTAGGACTGGTAGGTGTGCTCGACGCCCTCGGGCTCGGACGGCGTCCGGAGCCCCGGCGAGCCCTGCAGCATCTCGGTCAAGCGTCCAGCGAGTTCGCGCCGCCGCCGAACCAGCTCGGACAGCCGAGCCATCTGGGCGACTCCGATCGCGGCATTGACGTCGCTCAGGCGGTAGTTGAAGCCGGCCTCCTCGAACTCGAGGTACAGCTCCCGACGGACGCCCCCGTGGGTCCGCAGCACTGCGAACCGCTCGGCCAGCTCGTCGTCGTCCGTCATGACCATCCCGCCCTCGCCGGTGGTGATGATCTTCCGCGGGTGGAACGAGAAGGCGCCGACCGCCGACAGCGAACCAGCCGCACGACCGTGGTAGGTGCCGCCGAGGGCGCACGCGGCGTCCTCGACAACCGGTACCCCGGCCGCATCGGCGACTGCATTGATGCCGTCCATGTCAGCGCACAGCCCGAATGCGTGCACGACGATGACGGCCTTGGTGCGAGGCGTGATGGCGGCGGCGAGCGCCGCCGGATCCATGCCGAACGTGTCCGGGTCGATGTCGACGACGACCGGCGTTGCACCCTGCTGGACGACGACGTTCGCCGTGGCCGGGAACGTGAAGTCGGGGACGACGACCTCGTCACCGGGACCGACACCGAGCCCGACGAGGGCGAGGTGCAGGGCGGTCGTGCACGAGCTGGTCGCGAAGGCGTGCCGGACACCTGTGTAGGCCGCCACGAGCGACTCGAACTGCGCCGCCTTCGGGCCCTGGGTGAGGTAGCCGGTCTCGAGGACGGCTGCGACCTCGTCGAGCTCCTCCTGGCCGGTAAGCGGAAGGTTGAGCCTCATCGCAGCATCTCCGCGTACCACTCGACGGTCTCGGCGAGATCGTGGTCCGAGATCTCGCGCGGCTCGTACTCGAGCAGCTTGCGCGCCAGCGAGATGTCCGCGCAGTGCCGGCGCACGTCGCCGGGGCGCTCATCCGTGTGCACGACCGGGTGTTCATCGGCACCCAGGACGCGCAGCAGTCGGCGGACGAGGTCGTTGACGGAGGTCTCGACGCCGGACGCGACGTTCAGGACGCGGCCTCGGCAGGCCTCGCTCTCGAAGACGCGCACGATCATGTCGGCCGTGTCAGGGGCGAAGATGAAGTCGCGGGTCTGCTCACCGTCGCCGTGGATCTCGATCGGTTGCCCAGCGGCAACCCGCTGCGCGACGATCGGGATGATCCCGGCGTACGAGCCGGGGTTCTGCCGGGGCCCGAAGTTGTTGAACGGCCGCACTATCGTCGCGTCGATGCCGAAGGTCTGCACGTACGACTCGATGATGTGGTCCGCGGCCGACTTGCTGGCCGCGTACGGGGTGATGGCGTCGTGCGGGTGCCCCTCGTCCATTGGGACGTACCGCGCAGTGCCGTAGGCCTCGGACGACGAGCAGTGGATGAGCCGGTCGATCAGCCCCCGCCGGGCGATCTCGCAGAAGGTGGTCGCGATGCCGACGTTCGTCTGTACCGTCCACGCCGGGTAGGTCAGCGAGGTCGGCAGCGGCACGACCGCCAGGTCGAAGACCACGTCGACCTCGTGGGTCGTGACGACATCCTGCATCGCGGCGAGATCAGCGGCGTCGAGCCGCATCACCTCGAGGTCCGGTCGGGATGCTCGGGCGTCGGCGAGGTTCTTCTCGTGGCCGAGGAAGAAGTTGTCGACGACGACCACGCGGGCTGGATCGTCGCGCAGGAGCCGGTCCACGAGGTGGCTGCCGATGAAACCGGCACCGCCCGTGATGAGCAGCGAGCGCCCTGCCACCGAGTGCATAGAGGATCCGTCCCGAACCAGAGAGAGCAAGATTTCCGGGCGCCGACCCCGGGCTCCCGATCGATGGGATACTACAGGTGCGCCGGTGCCGGACCGGTGCCGCTGCAGGGCGGTCGACCGTCGGAGAGGCAGGCGCTCGGGCATGACGCAGCCGCCTGAGTGGCACCACCTGCCGGTCAATCGGTGGAATCCGCACGCCTGGGTCGTCGGCGAACCCGACGTCGGGGCGGGCTGCTGGATCGGTGCGTTCACGGTTATCGACGGCAGCGGCGGGCTCACCATCGGAGCAGGTTGCGACATCTCCGCCGGAGCACAGATCTACACCCACTCCACCGTCCGGAGGGCCCTAGCCCAGGGTCAGGCGGACATCGATCGGGCCCCCACGGTTCTGGGCGACCACGTCCATGTCGGCGCCGGCGCGATCGTGCTCATGGGCTGCAGGATCGGATCCCACTCGGTGGTTGCCGCCGGCGCCGTGGTCACCCAGGGCACTCAGGCTCCGCCATGGAGCGTGCTCGCCGGGGTGCCGGCCCGGGTCCTCCCCGGGGCCGCGCGCCGGCTGGCCGACGAGAGTTCAGCGGCGCCGGAGGAGCCGGGCCCCAGCGCGTAGAGCGTCCCGCTCGTCGGCGTGCACCCCGGCCAGGAGCACCCAGCCCGCGACGAACGCGATCGGCACGAGCAGCCGTAGCCCCACTGGCTGGTCGCGCTGGGTGGTCGTGACCAGGCCGACCAGGGCGAGCAGTGCAACGGTGACGGCTAGCCGGCGCGGCTGCAGGTGGATCGCCCAGAACCGCTGAGAGGCCCAGAGGTACCCCGTGGTCAGGAGGCCGTAGCCGGCCAGGCTGGCTCCGGCCGCACCGACGATCCCGAACGGAGGCACCAGGAGCAGTGCGGCGGCGACGTTGACGGCCGCTGCGCCGAGGGAGATGGAGGCAAGCCGACCGGTCCGGTGGGTCATGGTCATCCCGCTGGCAGTGATCGTCTGCGAACCGTACGCGACCGAGCCGAGGCAGAGCAGCGGGATCGCCGCGGCGGCGGGCGCGTACTCGGGTCCGGCGAGCACTGCCGTGACCTCTGGCGCCAGAGCGGCGATGCCGCTGGCCAGCACCCCCAGGACGAACACGTAGTACGTCAGCGACGCGCCGATGACCGTGGCCGCTCTCTCGCGGTCGGCCTCGTAGAGCTGCATGGCGCGAGGCAGCCATGCCTGCGATACCGCACTCGTCAGTACGACGAAGACCATCGTGACCGTCACGGCCACGCTGTAGTACCCCAGCTGTTCGAGCCCGGCGACCTTTCCGACCACGACCCGATCGGCGGCCGTGAAGACCCAGAAGCTGACCGTGACCGGCACGAGAGGAACGCCGAAGCGCAGCAGCCCTCGCAGCAGATCCCGGTCGAACGACCCACGGAACAGGTCGAAGGTCAGGGCGGTGCGCAGGCCCAGTACCAGGGTCTCGGCACACAGGATGCCGACGAAGATCCCCGCGACCCCGAGGTCCAGGCCCACTGCGAAGAGCAGCCCTCCTCCTAGGCTGCCGGCGCCGAGGACCACACCGGTCAGAACGAACGGCACGGGGCGGAACTCGTTGCGAAGAATCTGGGCGAGCATGCGGCTGGTCTGCGCGATCGGGAGGGTGGCGAGTGCGAGCAGGTACAGCGAGGCGGCGTTGCGCTGGTCGAGCGTCCACGAAGCCACAGCCGGTGTGAAGGGGGCCAGAGCGAGGCAGAACACCGCGGCCCAAGCTGCGAGGAAGCCGATCCAGGTAAGGCACAACGTGCGGCGCGCCGCCAGTGCCGGGTCCTTGAACCAGAACCGGGCCAGCGCCGTGTCGCCGCCGAGGACGAGCACGCCTGCAAGCATCCCGCTCACCGTCGTCACGAAGGCGAACTTGCTGTACTCGACAGGGGGGAAGACGCGGGTGTAGATCGGCACCGCTAGGTAAAGGATGCCGTTCGCGACGACCGTGCCGATCGTGTAGATCGCGACGTCGCGGGAGACCGCGCGGCCGAGCTCGCTCGGTGAGCCGGGAACGACGTCGACGTCGTCGACAAACTCCTCCGGCGGCTCGTCGGGCCGCGGGTCGTCCACCTCAGCCGATGCTCTGGGTGGATCCGGTCCGGGCCGACCGGAGAGCCGCCTCCGCCACGGCGACCGTCGCCAGGCCCTGTCGCATGGTGACGATGTCGGCATCCTTGCCGAGGACGGCGTCCCGGAACGCCTCGTGCTCCGACCGCAGCGGCTCGGGCTTGGCGATCGCGTAGCGGATCATGTCGCCCTCGCTGACGCCGCGGAACTTCGCGATCGACTCCCACTCGGTCACCACAGTGCCGTTCGCGTGGAAGGTGAGGTCGGCGGTCAGCGTGTCGGCGACGAACGCTCCACGATCGCCGGTGATCACCGTGATGCGCTCCTTGAACGGGGAGAGCCAGTTCACCAGGTGGCTGGTGACCGTGCCGTCAGCGAGCAGACCGACGATCGCGACGAGGTCTTCGTGCTCGCGCCCGCTGCGGTGCGCCACCTGCGCGGACGACCGAGGTGAAATGCTGCTGGGTGACCCAGGCGGTCAGGTCGATGTCATGCGTGGCGAGGTCCTTGACGACGCCGACGTCGGCGATCCTCGCGGGGAACGGACCCTGTCGCCGGGTGACGATCTGGTGGACGTCTCCCGAGCTCGCCCGTGTCGAGTCGGCGCCGGGCCTCCTGCAGGGCGGGGTTGTAGCGCTCGATGTGCCCGACGGCCCCCACCAGTCCGGCGTCCTCGAACGCGGCCGCCAGCCGCTCCGAGGAGGCCACGTCTGGCGTCAGGGGCTTCTCGACCAGCGCGTGGACGCCGGCGGCGGCGAGCGTCAGGCCGACCTCCTCGTGCAGGTAGGTAGGTACGGCGACCATGCAGTAGTCGATGCCCTGGGCGATGAGCTCCTCGACGGTGGCGAGGACCGGCCGCCCAGCGGCGGCGCCGTGCACGTCACCGGCGGCGTCGGCGACGGCGACGAGCTCCACGCCGGGCAGCGACGCGAGGACCCGAGCGTGGTTGCGCCCCATCATCCCCAGGCCCATCAAGCCGGCGCGCAACGTCACGAGCCGGCCTCGGCGACGGTGTTGACGACGGTGACGACGCTCTCGAGGTCGGCCTCCGTGAGGGCCGGGTGAACCGGTAGCGACAGCACCTCGCGCGCTGCCCGCTCGGTCTCGGGAAGGTCGAGGGCCAGCCCGAAGGACGGCAACCGGTGGTTCGGGATCGGGTAGTAGACGCCTGAGCCGACGCCGCGCGCGGCCAGCTCGGCCGCGAAGGCGTCCCGGTCGTGACCGGGCACCCGCACCGTGTACTGGTGGTAGACGTGCACGGCGCCGTCAGCGACCGGCGGAACGACGACGCCGTCGAGGTTCTCGTCGAGGAAGGCCGCGTTGGCCTGGCGCTGCTTCGTCCAGCCGGCGAGCTGGCGCAGCTGGACCCGGCCGATCGCGGCGTGCAGGTCGGTCATCCGGGCGTTGAAGCCGACGACCTCGTTCTCGTAGCGCTTCTCCATCCCCTGGTTGCGCAGCAGCTGCACCGTCCGGGCGAGCTCGTCGCTGGCGGTGGTGACCATGCCACCCTCGCCGGAGGTCATGTTCTTCGTCGGGTAGAACGTGAAGGCGCCTCGCATTCACCGAATGCGCCAACCGGCGTCCCATTCCATGTGTCGCGGCGTGCGCCTCCGCGGCATCCTCAACCACCAGCAGGTCCGTGTCGGCTCGCGATGTCGGTTAACGGCACCCATGGGCAGCCGGGTGGCCATAGAGGTGAGCGGCATGATCGCACTGGTCCGCGACGTGATCGACGCCTCTGCGGGTGCACAGGGGTCGATGCAGAACGAACCGGGCTCGATGTCGGCGGACACAGGACTCGCACCGATCAGCGCCACCGAGTTCGCCGTCGCTGCGAATGTGAATGACGGCACGATCACCTCGTCGCCCGGGCCGATCCCAGGGCGAGCCAGGCCGAGATGAAGCGCGCTCGTGCCGGAGTTGACGCGATGCGACGGCGCCGTCCGAGCCCGAAGTGCTCGGGAACTTCCGCCTCGAACGCCGGCGACCTCCGGACCCTGCGCGATACACTCCCGCTGCGCATGACCCGGTCAACTGCCGGCGCGCTCTTCGTCGCCAATGACTGGGCGGGCGGGAGGTATGAAGTCGTTCACTACGGATGTCAGCCTTCCTGGACGGTCAGGCGACCGTCGGGTCTCCTCGAAAACGTCGGCCGGTGTCTTCGACAGGCGGAATCCACCCGCCCCACTGTCGGCGACAGACCTGTGGCCGGTCCGGCCCACCCAGCCGATCTGACGACAGGAACACCAGCAGCCGAGCGTAGTGCGGGACGTCCTTTCGTCACGACGGATCCTGCCGCGACGAGCGACCGCGCCCCGACATGGACTCATTTGCGACGCGCGCGGCCTGCACAATCGCTGCCCGTCGTCGACAGTGACACCGACGGCGCTCTCCGGTCAGCCGCAGCCTCGCGGTTACCGTCCGGATTGATGGCTCGCGGGTACGTCGTCGTTGGTCGAGCACGACGGCCGGGCCGATGAAGACGCCAGTCCTCGAGCCGGGCGGGCTCGTAGACCAGCGCGTAGTTCTGGATCTTGCAGTCCGTCGCCGACGCTTCACGCCCGGGCCGACGTAGGCGCCCCGGCCCGCCACGACCTCGTTCCGGCCGAGCACGGGCCCCGGCGCGGACGTGGGCCAGCTGCCAGACGGCGCTGCCGTCCCCG
>CAWBNX010000023.1:0-251934 GCA_963790225.1 uncultured Actinomycetota bacterium
CGTCGGCTCCGTTCGCCTCGAGGGCCTGGACCAGGATCTCGCCCAGGACGATGTTTTCGGTGAAGTCCTTCGACCCGACCGCGACCTTGACACCCTCCAGGTCCCCGCTTCCGCCACCGGAACTGCCGCCGTCATCGCCGCAGCCGGCCAGCGCCAGTGCCAGCGAGACGCTGGTCCCCAGCGCTGCCATAGTTGTCGCGCGTCTCCGCATACCCCAACCCCTTCAATAGTCACAGGAGCCCCACCTTAACGGCAGCGCACGGCTTCTGGCGGGAAGCCCACGGCGCGAGGTCGTTGCGAGCACGCGACACATCCCACCCAAAACTGGCACTTCCTGTGGGTTGCAACCCGTGGGAAGTGCCGGTTTCACCGGGTCCCCGGTGAAACCGACAAGCCTCGGAGTACGCCGAAGGCCCGGCGGAGTACGCCGAAGGCCGGGCCGAGGTGGTCGCGGGCCCGGTGGTGCAGGGTGGTGCTGGGTGGTGCTGGGTGCTGGTGTCAGCAGGACTCGATCAGAAGTCCATGCCGCCCATGCCGCCGTCGCCACCAGGCATGGCGGCTCCGGCCTTCTCGGGCTTGTCCGCCACGACCGCCTCGGTCGTGAGGAACAGCGCCGCGATGGAGGCGGCGTTCTGCAGCGCGGAGCGCGTGACCTTGGCCGGGTCGAGGATGCCCTCGGCGACCATGTCGACGTACTCACCGGTCGCGGCGTTGAGGCCGTGACCCGGGGTCAGCGTGCGGACCTTCTCCACGATGACGCCGCCCTCGAGGCCGGCGTTGACCGCGATCTGCTTGAGCGGAGCCTCCGAGGCCTTGCGCACGATGTTCGCGCCGGTGGCCTCGTCGCCGGTGAGCTCGAGCTTCTCGAAGGCAGCCTCGGTGGCCTGCAGCAGCGCGACGCCGCCACCGGCGACGATGCCCTCCTCGACGGCAGCCTTCGCGTTGCGAACGGCGTCCTCGATGCGGTGCTTGCGCTCCTTGAGCTCGACCTCGGTCGCCGCGCCCACCTTGATGACCGCAACGCCGCCGGCCAGCTTGGCCAGGCGCTCCTGCAGCTTCTCGCGGTCGTAGTCGGAGTCGGACTTGTCGATCTCGGCGCGGATCTGGTTGACGCGGCCCTGGATCTGCTCCGCGTCGCCCGAACCCTCGACGATGGTCGTCTCGTCCTTGGTCAGGACGACCTTGCGGGCCTGACCGAGCAGCTCGAGGCCGGCGGTGTCGAGCTTGAGACCGACGTCCTCGCTGATGACCTGGCCACCGGTCAGGATCGCGATGTCCTGCAGCATGGCCTTGCGGCGGTCACCGAAGCCCGGCGCCTTGACGGCGGCGGACTTGAAGGTGCCGCGGATCTTGTTGACGACCAGGGTGGCCAGAGCCTCGCCCTCGACGTCCTCGGCGATGATCAGCAGCGGCTTGCCGGACTGCATGACCTTCTCGAGGACCGGGAGCATGTCCTTGACGTTGGAGATCTTCTGGTTCGCGATGAGCACGTAGGCGTCCTCGAGGACGGTCTCCATGCGCTCGGGGTCGGTCATGAAGTACTGCGACAGGAAGCCCTTGTCGAAGCGCATGCCTTCGGTGAGCTCGAGGTCGAGCCCGAAGGTGTTGCTCTCCTCGACGGTGATGACACCTTCCTTGCCGACCTTGTCCATGGCCTCGGCGATGATCTCGCCCACCTGGGGGTCAGCCGCGGAGATCGAGGCGGTCGAAGCGATCTGCTCCTTGGTCTCGATGTCCTTGGCCATGCTCAGCAGCTGGCTCGAGACGGCCTCGACGGCGGTCTCGATGCCGCGCTTGAGGGCCATCGGGTTGGCGCCGGCGGCGACGTTGCGCAGGCCCTCGCGGACCATCGCCTGGGCCAGGACGGTCGCCGTCGTCGTACCGTCTCCGGCGACGTCGTCGGTCTTCTTCGCGACCTCCTTGACCAGCTCGGCGCCGATCTTCTCGTAGGGGTCCTCGAGCTCGATCTCCTTGGCGATCGAGACACCGTCGTTCGTGATCGTGGGGGCGCCCCACTTCTTCTCCAGGACGACGTTGCGTCCCTTGGGACCGAGGGTCACCTTGACGGCGTCGGCGAGCGTGTTCATGCCACGCTCCAGGCCGCGTCGGGCTTCCTCGTTGAAAGCAATGAGCTTCGACATAACTCCGGCGATTCCTTCGCGTGAAGTCGGGGGATGGACTGAGGAGGACGCCCGCGACGGACGGTCCGGCTGACCCGACGAACCCTTCCCGTCGGCGCTGGTGGACCTCGTCTCCCCGGCCCGGCTGTGCTGTGGTCGTGCTGTCACTCTCCTGGGGAGAGTGCTAATCAATGTTTAGCACTCGACCCTGCCGAGTGCAAGACAGGATCGACGACGGTCGCGCCGAGAGGGTCTAGACCTGCGGCCCCACGCCTCCTGCGTCCATTGACCATCCCTGGCCCCAGGAATATCTTCGGCATCACCCGCGGGTGCGACGGGGGTCCGGCCGGAGATGCGCGCAAGCGCCTCTCCGGCCGCTTGACGTCCGCGAGCCTGTCCGGCCAGCGGGTCGACCGCTCAGCCGCCGGCGACGGCGGGGATGACCGAGACCTGCACGCCCGACGGCGTCTCGGTGCCGAGTCCCTCGAGGAAACGGACGTCGTCGTTGCCCACGTAGACGTTGACGAACCGGCGCAGCTCGCCGGTCTCGTCGACGATGCGGGCGCGGATGCCGGGGTAGGAGCCGTCCAGGCTCTCCAGGACCTCAGCCAGCGTCCCACCCTCGACGGACACCTCGGAGTCGCCTCCGGTGTAGGTGCGCAGGATGGTGGGGACACGGACGTGGACGCTCATGGTGCTCCTCGGGCAGCGGGGTCGGCTGGTTCAGGCCAGGCCGGTGGACAGGAATTCGGTGTACGACGGGTCGATCGTTGCAGTCGGGCCCACACGGCCGGCGACGGCGTCGAGGGTCTTGAGGCCGTCGCCGGTGTTGAAGACGACGGTCTCGGCGTCCGGGTCGAGCTGCCCGGTCTCCACCAGCTTCTTCAACGTTCCCACGGTGACGCCACCGGCGGTCTCCGCGAAGACCCCCTCGGTGCGCGCCAGGAGCGCGATCCCGTCGCGGACCTCGTCGTCCGTGACGTCCTCCACCGTGCCGCCCGTACGGCGAGTGACATCGAGGACGTACGGCCCGTCGGCGGGGTTGCCGATCGCCAGCGACTTGGCGATCGTGTCCGGCTTCACCGGGCGTACGACGTCGTGGCCGTTCTTGAAGGCGGCGCTGACCGGCGAGCAGCCGCTCGCCTGCGCCCCGAAGATCGTGTACGGCGTGTCCTCGACCAGACCGAGCTTGATGAGCTCGGCGAAGCCCTTGTCGATCTTGGTCAGCTGCGAGCCGCTGGCGACCGGGACGACGACCTGCGCGGGAATGCGCCACCCGAGCTGCTCGGCGACCTCGAAGGCCAGCGTCTTGGAGCCCTCGGCGTAGTAGGGACGCACGTTGACGTTCACGAACGCCCAGCCCTCCTCCTCCCCCGCGATCTCGGAGGCGAGACGGTTGACGTCGTCGTAGTTGCCGCGGACGGCGACCAGCGAGCCGCCGTACACCGCGGTCATCTGGATCTTGGCCGGCTCGAGGTCGTGGGGGATGAACACGACCGTGCGGATGCCGGCGCGGGCGCCGGCGGCGGCGACCGCGTTGGCCAGGTTGCCGGTGGACGGGCAGGCGAAGACCTTGGAGCCGAGCTCGCGGGCCGCCGACAGGGCGATGGCCACGACGCGGTCCTTGAAGGAGTGCGTCGGGTTGCCCGAGTCGTCCTTGACCCACAGGCTGCGCATTCCGAGCTCACGGCCGAGGTTGCCGGCTTTGAGGAGCCGGGTGTAGCCGGGTTCCATGTTCGGCGACAGCGCGATGTCGGTGGGCACCGGCAGCAGCGGCTGGTAGCGCCAGATGTTCTTGGGGCCGGCCTCGATCTGCTCGCGGGTCACCCGCCCGAAGTCGTAGCCGATCTCCAGCGGGCCGAAGCACTCCTGGCAGGCGTAGAACGGCCCGAGGGGCTGCTCGGCGCGGCACTCGCGGCACACGAGGCCGGTGGCGGCGCCGAAAGCACCGCTCCGCAGGGTGGTGGGCTCGATCACTGATGCGCTCAAAGGATTCCTCCTTCTCATCTTCCCCGATCGGCGTCCTTCGCCTCGGGACGGATGGAGCACCGTGACCACGACGGGCCAGGACGACCGTCAGGAGGTCGTTCTGACTCCTCGGAGGAAGTCATCGTCAGATGACTGCCGTGGCGGGTTGCCGGGGCTTCGACGGGCCGTGTCCCTCTGCCCCTCTCGATGAGCTGTCGCCAAGCCTAAGGAGCGCGTCGTCGATCCGCACGTCGTGTCCGTCATCCGGACATGCGTCTCAGTCAGCGGGACGTCGTACGTCGACGGCGAGCTGGTGCAGGAAGGCGACGACCCCGTCGGGGCCGTCGACGACGAGGTCGGCCTTCTCCACCAGCGCGTGCTGCTCGTCGGAGCCGGAGCAGACGAGGAAGCCGACCATGCCGCGGCGCCTGAGGTCGGCCACCGCGTCGAAGGCCTCGAGGTCGCCGAGGTCGTCGCCGACGAAGACCATCGCGTCGGCGTGCATCTGCTTCTGCAGGTTGCGCACGGCGCTGCCCTTGTCCATGCCCGAGGCGCGGACCTCCACCACCATCCGACCGGGCTCGGTGACCAGGCCGTGGCCGCGGGCGGCCTTCTCCAGGATCGGCGTGAGCTTCTCCTGGGCGGCGTCGGGGTCGTCCATGCGGCGGGTGTGGACCGCGACCGCGAGTCCGCCCTTGGACTCGATGTGCACCCCCTCCAGATCGTTGCGACGCAGCAGGTCGGGCAGCTCGGACATGAGCGTGGCGAGACCCTTGGGGGGACGCGGCGAGATGACCCGGCGATCGCGGGCCGACCACTTCTCGTTGCCGTAGTGGCCGAGGACCAGGAACTCTCCGCCGCTCTCGGCGATCTCCGCCCCGATCTGGTCGAGGTCGCCCAGCGACACGGCCTGGCGGACCGGGCGCCCGGTCACCACCGCGACGGCCTCGATGAGCGGCGCGAGCTCGACGAGCGCCCGGCCCGCCTCGGGGTGGATGTGGGCGTCCTGGGGATCCTCGACGATCGGGCGCCAGGGTGCCGTCGAAGTCGAGCCCCACGACGGCCCGCTTCGCGCTGGTGACGAGCTCGTCGTACCGGCGCTTCGAGAGGTCGCTGGCGAAGTCCATGGGAGAACTCAACCAGAGGCGATGCACGCGGCCCAGCGCAGAGTCGCCTCAGGCGAAGTCGGCGGTGAGGATCACCGTGAGCCGGTCCATCGACATGGGGTCGACGGCCGGCAGGACGCGCGAGATGCCGAGGTCCTTCGACAGCAGGTCGGCGGCCTCCTTGAAGCGGGGCGGGAAGTAGATCGTGGTGGCCGGGATGGTGCCGACCCAGTTGTCCGAGCCGGTGACCTGCCAGCCGGCGCTGCCGATGCGCGAGGCGGTGGTGCCGGCCAGGCCGGTGATGTTGGTGTTGTTGTAGACGCTGACGTAGACCTCGCCGCGCTGGACCGGCGGCGGGGTCTTCTTCTTCTTGGCCTTCTCGACCGGCACGGCGTCGATGGTCACCGGCTTCTCCGTCGGCGCGGGGCCTGCGGCCAGCAGCGCCTGCTCGGGGCCGGGCTCGACCGGATCGGTGACCAGGAAGGCGACGCCGGCCATCAGCACGGCCGCAGCGCTCATCAGCGCCAGCGGCGAGGACATGACGAAGCCGGCGTCGGCCTGGTCCCGTCCGGGACGAGAGCGACGCTCGGCGGCAGCGGCCGAGACCCGGTGACGCAGGGGCATCTCAGACCTCGAACCCGAGGCGACGAGCCGACCGGGCCCGCTGCCGCGTGGCGCGCAGGCGACGCAGTCGACGTACGAGCAGGGGGTCGTGGGCCAGCGCGGACGGGCTGTCGATCAGGGCGTTGAGCACCTGGTAGTAGCGCGTCGACGACATCTGGAACTGGTCGCGGACCGCCTGCTCCTTGGCGCCGGCGTACTTCCACCACTGACGCTCGAAGTCGAGGATGGCCTGATCGCGGGCCGACAGCTCACCGGACTCGGCGGAGGCCTCGCTCGAAACGTTGGCGCGGTGGGCGCTGTCCATGCGGGCACTCCTGTACGACGACGACTGTTCTGGCTGGTCGGGCTGCTCTGCGCTCCATCGTAGGCACAAATGACAGGCGTGTCATTCGCCCCACGCCGACTAGGCTCGCGCCATGAGCGCCTCTCGGAACGCCCAGGAAGGGACCTTCGACTTCATCGTCGTCGCCAACCGTCTGCCCGTGGACCGGGTGGTCGCCGACGACGGCGAGGTCAGCTGGCGGCGCTCCCCCGGCGGCCTGGTCACCGCGGTCGAGCCGGTCATGCAGAGCCACGACGGCGCCTGGCTGGGATGGGACGGCGCGCCCGACGGCCCCGAGGACCACCTCGACGAGTCCGACATGACGCTGGTGCCGATCGCGCTGGACGCCGAGGAGATCGAGCGGTTCTACGAGGGCTTCTCCAACGCCACCCTGTGGCCGCTCTACCACGACGCCGTCGCCAAGCCGGAGTTCCACCGGGAGTGGTGGGACTCCTACGTCGCGGTCAACCGGCGCTTCGCCGAGCGGGCAGCGTCGCTCGCCGCCGACGGCGCGACCGTCTGGGTCCACGACTACCAGCTCCAGCTGGTGCCGGCGATGCTGCGCGAGGCCCGGCCCGACCTGAAGATCGGCTACTTCCTCCACATCCCCTTCCCGCCCACCGAGCTCTTCGTGCAGCTGCCGTGGCGCCGTCAGATCCTCGAGGGCCTGCTCGGCGCCGACCTCGTCGGCTTCCAGCGCGCCGGCGGGGCGGAGAACTTCGTGCGGCTCGTCCGCCAGCGGGTCGGCCACCGCACGCAGCGCGACGTCGTCCACCTGCCCGACGGCCGCACCGTGCGCGCTGCGGCGTTCCCGATCTCCATCGACTACGAGGGCCTGGCCGAGCTGTCGCAGACCCAGGACGTGAAGGACCGGGCCGTCGAGATCCGCGAGCAGATGGGCAACCCCGAGCGGCTGCTGCTCGGCGTCGACCGCCTCGACTACACCAAGGGCATCTACATGCGCCTCAAGGCGTTCGGCGAGCTGCTCGAGGAGGGCGAGCTCAGCGTCGAGGACGCGGTGATGATCCAGGTGGCGACGCCGTCGCGCGAGCGCGTCGACGAGTACCGCCGGCTCCGCGACGAGATCGACCGGCTCGTGGGTCGCATCAACGGCGACTACGGCCGCATCGGCCGCCCGGCCATCTCCTACCTGCACTCCTCCTACCCCAAGGACGAGATGGCGGCGATGTTCCGCGCCTGCGACGTCATGGTCGTGACCCCGCTGCGCGACGGGATGAACCTGGTCGCCAAGGAGTACGTCGCCTGCCGCCAGGACGACGACGGCGCGCTGGTGCTCTCGGAGTTCGCCGGCGCCGCCGACGAGCTCAAGCAGGCCTTCCTGGTCAACCCCTACGACATCGACGGCATGAAGGCCGCCCTCCTCCAGGCCGTGCGCAGCCAGCCCCGCGAGCTGTCGCGCCGCATGAAGGCCATGCGCCGCACGGTGCGCGAGCACGACGTCGTCGACTGGGCCGAGCGGTTCATGGCGTCCCTGCGCGGGGAGTGAGCAGATCGACGTACCTCCTCGCGGACGTCGCCGGTGACTGCACCCGTGGGTAACATGCGCGCATGGATCTGATCCCCAAGCCGGACCAGATCGTCGCAGCCTCCGCGAACGTCGCTCAGAAGGTGCTCTACGGTGGCGTGGCCGATCTCCGTCCCATGCCCCGCACGCTCATCGACGAGGGCACGCTGCGCGAGATCTACCACTACCGGCCGAAGGGACGGGTCCGCGAGTCCGGCGACCCCGTCCTGCTGGTCACCCCGTTGGCCGCACCGTCGCTCTGCTTCGACCTGCGGCGAGGCTGCTCGCTGGTCGAGCACCTGGTCACCGAGGGCCGCCCGACCTACCTCGTGGAGTACGGCCAGGTGTCCTTCAAGGACCGCAACCTGGGCATGGAGCACTGGGTCCAGGAGGTCCTGCCCGAGGCGATCCGCACCGTCAGCCGCCACGCGGGCGGACGCCCGGTCCACCTCGTCGGCTGGAGCCTCGGCGGCACGTTCGCGCTGCTGACCGCCGCCGCCTGGTCGAAGCTGCCGATCGCGTCGGTGACCGCCGTGGGCTCGCCGGTCGACCTCACCCAGGTGCCGCTGATCGCACCGGTGCGACCGCTGCTCGGCATCGTCGGCGACCGCGCCTCCCTCATCACGCTGGCCTATCGCGTCATGGGCGGGGTGCCGCGGCCGCTGGTGAGGCGGGCCTTCCAGCTGAGCGCCTTCGACAAGCTGGTGACCAAGCCGTTCGTGCAGTTCGCCAAGCTCGACGACACCGACTTCCTCGCGCAGATCGAGGCCGTCGACCGCTTCACCAAGAACATGATCGCCTACCCCGGCCGGACCTTCGGGCAGCTCTACCACCGCATGGTGAGGGGCAACGAGCTCGCCGAGGGCACCGTGCACTTCGAGGGCCGCGACATCTCGTTCGCCGACATCACCGTGCCGGTGCTGGCCTTCGGCGGCTCGGGCGACACCATCGCGCCGGTCAGCTCGGTGCGCCCGATCGAGAACCTGGTGCCGAACCTGCGCTTCGAGGTCGTGCCCGGCGGCCACCTCGGCATGCTCACCGGTCGCGGCGCCCGCGACACCACCTGGCGCATCCTCGGCTCCTTCATCGACGAGCACGCCAGCGACGCCGGACGCACGGCGAGGCGCAGGGCCGGCGCCCCGGCGGGAGGTCCGGGCGCCCCGGCGGGCGCCCCGGCCGGCAGCGGCACCGTGCGCAACGAGCGGGGTGAGCCGGCCATCGGCTCCAACCCCGACCGCCGGTTCTCCTCGGCCACCTCACGGGGGCTGGCGGCTCCCAAGCGTGGCGCCAGCTGACCGCCGGGGCCGCGGCGCCCCCCGCCGCGCCCCCCGCCTCATCTCGTCCACCGCGCTCGGAGCGCTGCTGCTCGCGACCCTGGCCGGGTGCTGGTCCTCCGACGCCGAACCACCCTCGGACACCGCCGGGTCCTCCGACACGGCTGGGTCCGCGGGCCCGGTCGAGCCCCGCACGCCTGGTGGCAGCGCGCAGGAGACGCCGAGCTTCACGTCGTACGCCGCCCTGGGCGACTCCTACACGGCCGCGCCCTTCGTGCCCGTCACGGACCTGGCCGAGGGCTGTCTGAGGTCGAGCGGCAACTACCCTGCGCTGCTGGCCGCCGAGCTCGGCGTCAGGAGCGTCCGTGACGTCAGCTGCAGCGCCGCCGAGACCGGCGACGTCGAGGCGCCGCAGCAGGTGGCCGGCGGGCAGGGCACGGTGGCGCCCCAGCTGCGCGCCGTCACCCGCGGCACCGACCTCGTGACGGTCGGCCTGGGCGGCAACGACGAACAGCTCTTCGCGACCCTGGTGGGCTGTGTCGGCGGCTTCGGGCCCGCTGCTCCCGGCGCGACTGCGACCCCCACCCCGGGCCCGTGCCTGGGCACGGACGTCACCGTCCCGACCGCGGCGATCGCCCGCACCGGAGACCGGGTCGAGGCGGCGCTCGAGGCGGTCACCGCCAAGGCGCCGGACGCCGAGGTGGTGCTCGTGGGCTACCCGCGCCTGCTGGGAGACGCCGGCGGGTGCCGGCAGTTCCCGATCGACGCGAGCGACGTACCGGCCGCGCAGCAGCTGGAGAAGACGCTGCGCAACGCGCTCGCCGGCGCCGCTCGTCGCGCGGGCGTCGGCTTCCTGGACACCTATGCGCTGTCCGCCGGTCACGAGATCTGCTCGGGCGACCCGTGGGTCAACGGCCGTCGGACCGACGAGTCGCGCGCTCTGGCCTTCCACCCGTTCGCCGAGGGGCAGCAGGCCGTCGCCGACGCCCTGGTCGACGAGCTGGCGGGGGACCCGCGCCGTGAGCGGCACGCTGGCATCCCTCGTCGAACGCGGCCTGGTGGCGCCGGACTGGGCCGAGGCCCTCGCCCCGGTCGAGGGCACCATCGAGGCGATGGGCCGCTTCCTGCGCGAGGAGGTGGCGGCGGGGCGCGGCTACCTGCCCGCCGGCGACCACGTGCTGCGGGCCTTCCAGCGGCCGCTTGCCGACGTGCGGGTGCTGATCGTGGGCCAGGACCCGTACCCGACGCCGGGCCACCCGGTGGGGCTGAGCTTCTCGGTCGCGCCCGACGTGCGGCCGCTGCCGCCGAGCCTGCTCAACATCTTCAAGGAGCTCGCGACCGACCTGGGCCACCCGATGCCCTCGAACGGCGACCTCACCCCGTGGACCGAGCAGGGGGTGCTGCTGCTCAACCGCTGCCTGACCGTGCGCCCGGGCCACTCGGCCGCCCACCGCGGCAAGGGCTGGGAGGCCGTCACCGACCGGGCGATCGAGGCGCTCGCCTCCCGCGGCGGCCCGCTCGCCGCGGTGCTGTGGGGTGCCGACGCCCGCAAGCTCACGAGCTCGCTGGGCGGCGTGCCGTGGGTCGAGTCGGTCCACCCCTCGCCGCTGTCGGCGCGGAACGGCTTCTTCGGCTCCCGCCCGTTCAGCAAGGTCGACGCGCTGCTCGAGGCCCAAGGCGGTCGGCCGGTGGACTGGCGTCTGCCGTGAGACAACCGGTGGGCCGGCCGATCTCTGGTCACTCGCTGCCCGGGTGTCGGCTTCCGGTCACTCGCTGCACGTCGGCGTGCTCTCGGCAGCGGGCATCGACCAGAAGTGCGCCGCACGGCGGGGAGTGACCAGGAGCAGGCGTACGACGGCGGGCCGGGTGGCGGGGCGGCGGGTCAGACGGGCCGAGCGTGACGAGCGGGGTCAGACGTCGACGCGGGCCGGCGGCGGGACGGGCTTGCCCTCGCGCTGCGCGTCCTTGGCGCCGGCGCACTCGATGTTGGCCAGCATGTGCAGCATGAGACGGCGCAGGGCCGCGACGTCCTCGTCGGACAGGCCCTCGAAGATCAGCGACCGGACGTGCTCGACGTGGCCGGGCGCAGCGGCGACCAGGGCGGCGTAGCCCTGCTCGGTCATGCGCACGTTGGTCACGCGCTTGCTGACCTCGGAGGGGCAGCGGGTGACCAGACCACGACGCTCGAGCTTGCTGATGACGTGCGACAGCCGGGACAGCGAGGCGTTGGTCCGACCGGCCAGCATGCTCATCGACGTGACGTAGTCCGGCTCCTCCGAGAGCATCGCCAGGCAGAGGTAGTCGAAGTGCGTGAGGTCGGAGTCGCGGACCAGCTGGCTGTCGAGCGCGCTGTTGAAGCGCAGCATGACCCCGGCCAGCGGCAACCACGCCGCGAGCTCGTCCTGGGTCAACCATCTGGTCATAGCCGCCATCCTACTGTAAACTTGACGCTTCAACAAAGTTCGTGAACTCGTGAGGACATCATGACCGCTCAGCAGCCGATGCCGGCGCTCTACATCGGACACGGCGCGCCGCCCCTTCTCGACGACCCGGTCTGGAGCGGCCAGCTGCACGCCTGGGCGACCGACCTGCCCCGCCCCACGGGCGTGGTCATCGTCTCCGCGCACTGGGAGTCGGCCCCGCTCGCGCTCAGCGCGACCGCCGCCGGCACGCCCCTCGTCTACGACTTCGGCGGGTTCCCCCAGCGGTACTACCAGGAGACCTACGCGACGCCCGACGCGACGGCGCTGGCGGACCGCGTGGCCGCGATGATGCCCGACCACGAGACCGTGCACCGCCACCCCTCGCGCGGGCTCGACCACGGCGCCTGGGTGCCGCTGAAGATCATGTACCCCGACGCCGACGTCCCGGTGGTCCAGATGTCCCTGCCCACCCACGACCCCGGCCGGCTCATCGAGCTCGGGTCGCGACTGCGCGCCCTGCGCGACGAGGGCGTGCTGGTCATCGGCTCCGGCTTCCTCACCCACGGCCTCCCGTTCCTGACCGAGTTCCGCATCGACGCCGCCGTCCCCGGCTGGTCGCAGGACTTCGACCTGTGGGCCGCCGAGGCCCTCGCCCGCGGCGACGTCGACACGCTCGCGTCGTACGCCGACCGCGCACCGGGCCTGCCCTACGCCCACCCCACCGTCGAGCACCTCACCCCGCTCTTCGTCACGCTCGGCGCAGCCACCGATCCGAGCGCCCCGGGCCTGCAGCGGATCGAGGGCTACTGGATGGGTCTGTCCAAGCGCTCGCTCCAGGTCGCGTAGGGCTGCCAAATTCACCGGGTCCCCGGTGAATTCTGGCACTTCCCGTGCGAAGTTTCCCGCGGGAAGTGTCAATTTCACCAGGTCCCCGGTGAAACCGACAGCGCCAGCCTCAGGCGGGGCAGGCAGCTCCCGGGCCGACCGGCTCAGGGCTCCTCGGTGTACCAGCTCGTCAGGCCGCGACCACCGCGCAGGCTCAGCGAGATGTGGACGTGGTCGCGGTGCCGTGCGGTCTTCGACCCGCAGCCGCAGCCGTAGTCGCGGCGCCTCGAAGTGGTCGGCGCCGCCCGAGGGGTAGGCGCTGAACATCCGGTCGTTCCAGATGAGGTACATGATCCCCATGCGCCGGGCGAGCGCGTGGCCCTCGCCGTCCGCGTCCGCGGCGAAGCAGCACGTCGAGGAAGCGCCTGACCTCGCGCCGGTCGGCCTTCCTCGTCGCGTCCATCGACCAGTCGATGGCGCGGCCGTCCTGGTGCTCGGACGTGCTGCGGTCGCAGCGACGCAGACTCGCGACCGCCGTGCCGCCGCCGAAGCTCTTCGTGATCCAGCTCGCGAGCTGCTTGGTGCCGGCGCGCGGCCGGTCCCGACAGGCGTCCTCGGGCTGGTAGGTCGCGTAGTCCTCCGGCGGCTCGGTGTACGCCGAGGCCGGTGCGGCGGTGAGCAGCAGGGCCGCCAGCACGCACGGGACGAGCAGGAGCCGCCCCGAGAACGACACGCGGCCGCTGTCGTCAGGCCGAGAGCAGGATGGGCTCGACGTGCCCGTCAGGGGCGATGAAGAAGCCGTCGTCGAACAGGATCACGCCGTTGCAGAGACGGCACCACCCCTGCTCGGAGTGGTCGCTGACGACGTGCGCTGTCCAGCAGCACTGGTCGTCGACGGACGGGCAAGATGGCGTGTGTGCACACATCGTCGTGTACCTCCCAAGGTCGGTGCCGCCTACCTCCCAGTGGGCGACTCACACCACCATGACACGCCACGTGACCAAAGTCCCGAAATCCCGACATCTGCGTCTGCTATGGCGGGACCCGTCCAGACCGGTGGTGCGCAACCCGATGCCGCTCGGTGCATCGGCCGGCGGTCAGGACCGGCGCGTCAGGAGTCGACGCGTCAGGAGTGCCGAGCGCGGATCGACGCGTCAGGAGTCCTGGGCGCCGGTCAGCGCCATCACCCAGGAGTCGACGTCGCAGTGCTCGTCACCGCGAGCCACGGCCTCCTGGCTCAGGCGGATGAACTCACGCGTGTTCCACCAGGGCAGTCGCAGCGTGGTGATCTCGTCGTCGAGGTCGACGTAGGAGATCTCCGTCAGCACCGAGGTCGCCTGGACCTGCACCGCTCCCTCACCGACGGGCACCATCGAGCGGAGTCCGTCGGCCAGCAGGTCGCGACCGAAGGTCCAGCAGCGGCGCTCCTCGTCGGCGGTGATGTGCAGGCGCACGGCGTACGGGTCGCTGGTCTCGTAGACCATCGCGACCTCCACCGTCACCACGTCGGACTCTCCCCGGATCCATCCGGCGGTCTCCACGACGACCTTGGACATGCGGTCCCTCCTCGGTTTCCCTACCCTCGCGGTGCTCAACGAGTTGTGCGCCACGGAGTTATGACCACTTCGTGACCCCAGGCCCGGATGTCGCCGACGACACGATCCCCTCGCACCCGGCACCGAAACGGCGTACGGTGTCGTCAGCTCGCGGAGGGTCTCGCAGGAAGGGGTGCGAGAGCGCTCGCGGAAGGTTTAGCCCTCAAGCGCGGGCGGGCACGTTCCCAGAGGCCCCACCGGGCCCCTCGTCCCCCATGAAGGAGAAACATGCCTCAGACCGTCGACGCTCTGGTCACCCCCGGCGCGAAGGAGCCCTTCGAGCGCCGGACCATCGAGCGCCGCGACCCCGGCCCGAAGGACGTCGTCATCGACATCGCCTTCGCCGGCATCTGCCACTCCGACATCCACCAGGCCCGTGAGGAGTGGGGCGAGGCGCTGTTCCCCATGGTCCCGGGTCACGAGATCGCCGGCACCGTCAGCGCCGTGGGCGACGAGGTCACCCGCTTCCACGTGGGCGACCGGGTCGGGGTCGGCTGCTTCGTCGACTCCTGCCGCGAGTGCGAGAACTGCCAGGCCGGTGACGAGCAGTACTGCCTCAAGGGCGAGGTGCCGACCTACAACGGCAAGGAGTACGACGGCGAGCCCACGTTCGGCGGCTACTCGAAGGCGATCGTCGTGGACGAGAACTACGTCCTCACCATCCCCGAGGGCGTCGACCTCGACGTGGCCGCGCCGCTGCTGTGCGCCGGCATCACGCTCTTCTCGCCGCTGAACCACTGGAACGCCGGGCCCGGTTCGAAGGTGGCCATCGTCGGCATGGGCGGTCTGGGCCACATGGGCGTCAAGATCGCCTCCGCGATGGGCGCCGAGGTCACCGTGCTCAGCCAGACGCTGTCGAAGGAGGAGGACGGCAGGAAGTTCGGCGCCGACCACTACTACGCCACCAGCGAGAAGGCGACGTTCAAGGAGCTGCGCAACAGCTTCGACCTGATCATCAACACCGTCGCGGCGAACCTGCCGGTCGACAAGTACCTCTCGCTGCTCAAGCTCAACGGCACCATGGTCAACGTCGGCATCCCCGACGGTCCCGACAACTTCCACGCGTTCTCGCTGGCCGGCATGCGCCGGAGCATGGCGGGCTCGAAGATCGGCGGCATCCGGGAGACCCAGGAGATGCTCGACTTCTGCGCCGAGCACGGGCTGGGAGCGGAGATCGAGAAGATCGGCGTCGACGACGTCGACGCCGCCTACGACCGGGTCGTGGACAGCGACGTGCGCTACCGCTTCGTCATCGACATCGCGAGCTTCGACACCGCGAGCTGACGCGCACCTCGGGCCGGTCGGGCAGGATGAGTCCATGTCCGACTGGCTCGAGGGTCTCAGCACCCTCCAGGTCCTCCTGCTGGTGCTGGCCGTCGTCTTCGGCGGCTCGGTGCTGGCGGCGGTCCTCGGGGCCCAGCTGGTCCGGATGGGGATGCACCGCCCCGCCGTCGTCGAGCGCGCGTCGGCGCTGTCGGAGAAGGCCCTGGGCCTGGTCAAGCGGCCCCTGACGATCGTCGTGCTCGACGAGGTCGCGGCGGTCATCCAGACCGGCCACTACACGAAGAACATCTCCGCGGCGCTGCTGGAGAACCACGACGAGCTCAAGACGCTGGTGGCCGAGAAGGTCAAGAAGGATCCCAACGTCCGCATCATCGGGCGCCTGCCCGGCTACGACACCATCGTGAGCGAGGTCAGCGAGACCACGCTGCGCGTGCTCATCGAGATGCTGAGCGACCCTCGCATGGACGAGCTGATCAGCGACATGCTGCGCAACAACCTCGAGCAGATCAAGCAGGCCGTCCGCGACCGCGACCACGAGAACGTCGGCCCTCCCGAGCCACCCGACCCCATCCCCGCGTCCGCCCCCCGCGTGCCCGGTCCGTGAGCTGACCGGACGCCGGGGTCTCGCGGGCGATCGCCCGATTGCGCGCGCCGGTGCTGGGCAGGACTGCGAGGTGACTCTCCCTCACACCGAGCGCTCGGAGCGCTCCTCTCGGACCGGCTTCCCCGTGCAGCTGGGCCTCGCGGCCTTCGTCACCCTCTTCGGGGCCTGGCAGGGACTCGCCGCCTACGTCGGCCTCTCCACCGTCCACCCCGGCGCACCGATCGAGGCACTGGTCTACGGCGCGGCCATCGTCGGCGCCGCCTTCATCCTGTCGTGGGCCGCGGAGGCCGTGCAGGTCGACATCAACGCCGGCCTCGCCCTCGCCCTGCTCGCCCTGCTCGCCGTGCTGCCGGAGTACGCCGTCGACTTCGTCTTCACCACCAAGTGCGGCAGCGAGTACGCCGCGTCCGGTGGCAGCCCCGAGATCTGTGGGCTGTCGCTGGCCAACATGACCGGCGCCAACCGGGTGCTGGTCGGGGTCGGCTGGCCCCTGGTCGTCCTGGTCGCCACCCTGGCCGTGTGGCACTCGCGTCGTTCGAGCAACGACAAGGACGCGAGCGACAGTCCCAGCACCCACTCCGGCGAGGTCCGGCTGGCACCGACGATGTCGGCCGAGGTCGTGTACTTGGGGATCGCCACGGTGTACTCGCTGACGTTGCCGCTCAAGGACACCCTGACCCTGATCGACATGGCGGTCTTCTTCGCCATCTTCGCCGCCTACGCCTGGCGGCTGGCCAAGATGCCGGCCACCGAGCCGGACCTGCTCGGCGTCGCGCAGTGGGTGGGCGAGCAGGACACCAGGCCGCGTCGGACCTGGGTGATCGCGATGTTCGTCTTCGCCGCCATCATCATCCTGCTCTCGGCCGAGCACTTCGCCGAGTCGCTCGTCGCCACGGGTGACGAGCTGGGCGTCTCGGAGTTCCTGCTGGTGCAGTGGGTCGCCCCTCTCGCCAGCGAGTCGCCGGAGCTGATCGTGGCCTGCCTCTACGCCTGGCGGCTCAAGGCCGGGGACTCGCTCGGCACCCTGCTCTCCAGCAAGGTCAACCAGTGGACCCTGCTCGTCGGCGGCCTGCCGCTGGTCTTCGCCATCTCCGCAGGCACGCTCGACGGGCTCCCGCTGGACACCGAGCAGCGCTACGAGCTCCTCATCACCGGCGCCCAGTCGTTGTTCGCGGTCGCGATCCTCGTCGACCTCACGCTGAGCTTCCGCGGAGCACTGATGCTCCTCGGGCTGTTCTCGGTGCAGTTCCTCGTCAGCGTCTTCGGCAGCTCGGAGATGAACACCAGGACGATCATCGGTCTCTCCGCGGTCTACATCGTGCTGGCGCTGGCGCGCTTCGCCCGGCTGCACGAGCAGACCCGACAAGTCGTCAAGGACGGCACCGTCACCGACTACGCGAGGCTGGACGACGAGCCCGCGGCCTGAGGAGCGTGACGTCGTCACACCCGACCCGGGTGGCGCCCCGGGGTCGCAGGGCGGGAGAGTTGGTCCGTGAGCGACTTCCCCTCCCCTGCCAGGTACGACGACATGACCTACCGCCAGGTCGGCCGCAGCGGACTGCGGCTGCCCCTGATCAGCCTGGGTCTGTGGCACAACTTCGGGGACGACGTCTCCTTCGAGCGGCAGGGCGCGACGCTCCGCGCAGCCTTCGACCTGGGCATCACGCACGTCGACCTGGCCAACAACTACGGACCGCCCTACGGATCGGCCGAGGAGAACTTCGGCCGCCACCTGCGCGGCGACTTCGCCGGCCTCCGTGACGAGCTGGTCGTCTCCAGCAAGGCCGGGTGGGACATGTGGCCGGGTCCCTACGGCCAGATCGGCGGCTCGCGGAAGTACCTCGTGGCCAGCCTGGACCAGTCCTTGAGGCGGATGGGGCTCGACTACGTCGACATCTACTACCACCACCGGCCGGACCCGACCACGCCGCTCGAGGAGACGATGGGGGCCCTGCACTCCGCGGTGCAGTCGGGCAAGGCGTTGTACGTCGGCATCTCGTCGTACCCCGACGAGCTCGCTCGCGAGGCCGCCCGGATCCTCGCCGACCTGGGCACGCCGCTGCTCATCCACCAGCCGTCGTACTCGATGCTCAACCGCTGGATCGAGACCGAAGGGCTGCTCGACACCCTGGAGGACCTCGGGGTCGGGTGCATCGCGTTCTCACCGCTGGCCCAGGGCATGCTCACCGACAAGTACCTCGACGGGGTGCCCGCCGGTTCGCGCGCCAGCCAGGGCAAGTCGCTGGCCGACGGACCTGCTGACCGACGAGGCCCTCGAGCACGTGCGCGCCCTGAACGACCTGGCCTCCGACCGCGGCCAGAGCCTGGCGCAGATGGCGCTGGCCTGGGCGCTGCGCCGGCCGACGGTCACGTCGGTCCTCGTCGGTGCCAGCAGCCCGGAGCAGATCACCCAGAACGTCGCGGCCCTGGACAACCTGGACTTCACCGACGACGAGCTGCGGCGCATCGACGAGCACGCCGTCGACTCGGGCATCGACCTGTGGGCCGGTGCCCGCGAGGAGGGCCGGACCTCCGGCTGAGGTGTCCTCGCGTCGGCGCCGTCGCCGGCGCCGACTACGATTGTCCGGTCCGTGCGCAGCGCCGCGCGGGCACGCCGGTGTAGCTCAGTTGGTAGAGCGCCTCACTTGTAATGAGGATGTCGCGGGTTCGACTCCTGTCACCGGCTCCACGCCCGGTCCTCCGGCGGCGTGCCTCTCCCGCGAGTGCCGCGCAGCCATCGACGCACGGCTCTTGAGGCGTTCTTGAGGCGTTCGGCCGCACCACTGATCGGCGACGCGGTCCTAGCGTCGAGCCATGACGACGAGCACCTCCACGCCATCAGGCCCCACCTCAGCGACCTCCGGGCGGCACCGGACGACGGTCAGCGCGGGGTGGTACTCCCCCGACGACTGCCGCCTCGACGACCTGCGCGCCCTGGTCGAGGTGGACACCGACCCCGACCGCTACCCCCACGCCGACGAGGTCGTCTCCGACGTCCTGGTGTACGGCGAGCGCTGGCGTGACGCCGCGACCACGCCCGCCGGTCGTCGTACCGTCCAGGCCGAGCTGGCCGACGCCCTGCTCGACGGGCCGGGCATCGTCGTCTTCCGAGGGCGCCTTCGACCCGGGCACGGTCGACGCCGCCACCGCGGCGTTCCAGCGTCTGATCGCGGAGCAGAAGGCGTCGGGCGCGGTGTCCGGTGACCACTTCGCGAAGCCCGGGGCCAACGACCGGGTCTGGGGCGCGCTGGACAAGCTGGCGGTCGCCGACCCGGAGACCTTCGCCGCCTACTACGCCAACGACGTCCTCGCGCTGGTGAGCGAGGCCTGGCTCGGCCCCGGCTACCAGGTCACCTCCCAGGTCAACGTGGTCAACCCCGGTGGCCAGGCGCAGGTCGCCCACCGCGACTACCACCTCGGCTTCATGGACCGCGACCAGGCGCAGTCCTTCCCCGCCCACGTCCACGCCCTCTCGCCCGGCCTGACGCTCCAAGGCGCCGTGGCTCACGTCGACATGCCTGTCGAGACCGGGCCGACCCTCTACCTCCCGCACTCGCAGAAGTACCCGGCCGGCTACCTCGGCTACCACGACCCCGCCTTCACGGCGTACTTCGACGAGCACCACGTCCAGCTGCCGCTGCGACGCGGGGACGCGGTGTTCTTCAACCCCGCCCTCTTCCACGGTGCCGGCACGAACCGCACCGCCGACGTGCGGCGCATGGCGAACCTGCTGCAGGTGTCCAGTGCCTTCGGGCGTGCCATGGAGACCGTGGACACCCACGCCATCTGCGCGGCGGTCCACCCCGTGCTGCGCCGGTGGCGCGGCGAGGGAGTCGACCCCGACGCGATCGCCCGGGTCGTGGCGACCGCGGCGGAGGCCTACCCCTTCCCCACCAACCTCGACCTGGACCAGCCGGTCGGCTCGCTGGTCCCGCAGAGCCAGGTGGACCTGCTCCACCAGGCGCTCGCCGAGGACTGGTCCACCTCGGCCCTGGTGGAGGCGCTCGACGCCCAGCAGGGTCGCCGTCGCTCACAGGTCGGTCCCGAGCCCTCGGGCGAGCGCCGGTGAGCGACGGGCTGCTCGTCGGCCGGGCGGTGCTCGTCAGCGGGGGCACCCAGGGCCTGGGGCTCGCCGTCGCCGAGGAGGCGCTGCGTCAGGGCGCCGACGTGGTCGTGACCGGGCGACGGTCCGACGTCGGCGAGGAGGCGGCGCGGCGGCTCGGCGCTCTCGTGCCCGGCCGCTCGGGTGCACTTCGTGGCCTGCGACGTCGCCGACCTCGACCAGGTCCGGGCGGCCGTCACCGAGACGGTCCGGCTGCTGGGCCGGGTCGACGGCCTGGTCAACGCCGCCGGCCTGACCTCGCGCGGCACCCTGCTCGACACCACCCCGGAGCTCTTCGACCAGCACGTGGCCGTCAACGTCCGCGGACCGTTCTTCCTCATGCAGGCGGTCGTGCGCGAGCTGGTGGCGCGTGGCGAGCCGGGCACGATCGTCAACGTCATCACGATGTCGTCCCACGGCGGCCAGCCCTACCTGGCGCCGTACGCCACCTCGAAGGCAGCGCTCGCCGGTCTGACGCGCAACGCCGCGCACGCCCACCGCTGGGACCGGATCCGCGTGAACGGGCTGAACATCGGCTGGACCGACACCGAGGGCGAGGACGCCGTGCAGCGACGCTTCCACGACGCCGGTGACGACTGGCGCGAGCGGGCCGCCGAGTCGCTGCCCATGGGACGGCTCGGACAGGTCGACGAGATCGCCACCATGGTCGTGCTCCTGCTCTCCGAGCGCAGCGGGGTGGTCACCGGGTCGGTCATCGACTGGGACCAGACGGTGCCCGGCGCCCACGACTGAGCCCGACCCTCAGAGCTCGTCCCGGTCGTCGACCAGCCCCGCCGGCTCGTTGAACGGCGTCACGACCTGGATCTGCGACGGGCGGGCGGTGGGGACGCCCGGGACCCGCCCGCCGGCCCGGAGCAGCAACCGGCAGGCCAGCCGCAGGTCGCCGCGCAGGTCGTGGTGCAGGACCGCCGAGACCCGGTGGGCTCGGAGCAGGCGGCGGTTGTCACCGTCGAGGTCGTGCGCCACGAAGGCCGTCGGTGCCCGCCCCTGCTCGGCGAACGCCGCGAGGATCGCCACGTTGCCGCCCCCGGCCGAGTAGACGGCGTCGACGTCGCGATGCGCACGCAGCGCCTCACCCGCCGCGGCGAGCATCGTCGCGTCGAGCCCGTCCGTCCCCGTCACCTCGACGAGACGGCGCCGCGGCGCCAACCGGCCCAGCGTCTCCCGGAACCCGCGCACCCTCTCCTCCTCGCCCCGGAACGACGAGCTGCTCAGCGTCACCAGCACGTCGCCGGTCCCTCCGGCCCACTGCGTCACCAGGTAGGCCGCGGTGGCGCCGGCCGCCCGGTTGTCCACCCCGACGTACGCCGAGCGGCGACTGTCCGAGACGTCGGTCACGAACGTGACGACCGGGACCCCCGCGCCGACCAGCCGGTCCACGGCGGCGGCCACCCGCGGGTCGTCGGGCGCCTTGAGCACCACGCCGTGGGAGCCGCGCCGGCGTACCTCGTCGAGCGTGGCGACGGCGGCGTCGGGGTCGCTCTCCTCTGCGAGGTGCGAGCGGACCCGGACCACCGCGGGTCTCAAGGACCGCAGCTCGGCCTCGAGCGCCTGCTGCGAGGCGAGCGCGAAACGCGACGGTGCCTGCATCACGAGGTCGAGGATGAGCGCCCGGCCCGACAGCTCGACCTGGGCACGCTGCCGGTCGAGCTCCTCGACCGCCCGCTCGACCTGGGTCACGGTCTCGGGCCGCACGCCCGGCCGGCCGTGCAGCACCCGGTCGACCGTGGCACGGCTCAGGCCGGCCTGCGCCGCGATGTCGGTGACCCGGTGCCGACCTCTCATGGCGGGACCCTGCCACACCTCGGCGTGCGGACGCCGCGACGGGACGGCCGTCCCGGGCGCGCGCCCCTCGCGCTCGCTGGCCTACCGTCGGGGGGTGCGCTACCGCCTCGTGCCCGTGGACCTGCCGACGCTCGAGGCGCTCGCCGCCGACGACCTCGCCGCGGCGGGCGTCCGGTGCGGCACCGAGCTGACGCCGTTCATCGGCAGCGAGGGCTGGCTGTGGCGGCTGCGCCTGGCCCAGGTCGCCTCGTCCCCCGCCGACCTCGCGTGGGTCGCGCGCCCCGCGGTCGCCCTCGACGGACCGGACGCCGGTCACGTGGTGGGTCACCTCGGCTTCCACGCCGCCCCGGACGCCGACGGTCGCGTGGAGGTCGGCTACACCGTCGACCCGGCGTACCGCCGCCGCGGCCACGCCCGCGCGCTCCTGACCCAGACCGTCGCCCGGCTCGAGACCGACCCGCGGGTCCGGCTGCTGCGCGCCTCCATCAGCCCCGACAACAACGCTTCCCTCGCCACCATCGCGGGCCTCGGGTTCCGGGAGATCGGCGAGCAGTGGGACGAGGACGACGGCGCGCGAGCTCCTCTTCGAGCGCCCCGTGTGACGCGGCGGGAGGTGGCGCCCCTGCGGCGGCGGCGGAGGCCCCGGGCGACCGTGGATGGGTCTGGCCCCCTCGTAGCGAGGAACGAGCGGAGAGGGCGGTTGGGCGCCCGAGGCTTCCGCCGCCGCCGCGCGACTGACCAGGTCTCGACGAGCTCGACCACCGCCTCACCAGGCGTGACAGCATGGAGCCCACAAGGGAGTGACACGCATGGGAATCACCGGGGGCACCAGGCTCCGAGGCCTGACCGGCCTCGTGCTGAGCGCTGCCCTGCTCGCCGGCTGCGGCGGCAAGCTGATGGACGACGTCGACGCGGCGAACGAGGTCGTGCCGCCCGAGACCCCCGCCGTCACGGAGTCCCCGTCGGTCGAGCCGTCGGTCGAGCCCTCGGTCCCCGAGACCCTGCCGGCCCCCTCGGTGACGCCGAAGCCGGTCAGGAAGAAGCAGATCCGCAAGCCGCTCACGCGTGCCGACCTGACCGTGCCGAAGCTGAACCTGCCGCCGGTGTACGACGGGCCGGTGCTCGGTGGCGACATCTCCTGGCCGCAGTGCCCCCTGGGCATGGGCATCCCCGAGAAGCGCACCCTGGGCATGCCGATGCCCCTGCCGCGAGGCGAAGTACGTCGTGATCGGCCTGACGAACGGTCCCGGCTTCACACCCAACCCCTGCCTGGAGAGCCAGGTCGACTGGGTCAAGCAGCGCAACCTCATGGCCTCGGCGTACGCGGTGCACAGCTTCCCCGACGCCACCACGCTCGCCCGGTACGGCGGCAAGGGACCGTTCGACGCGGGCACCGACCGGGGGCGGCTGCAGAACGTCGGCTACCAGCAGTCGCTGTACAACCTGGGCAACCTCAAGTCCGCCGGTCTGTCGAGCCCGATCGTCTGGATCGACGTCGAACCGGTGCCGACGTTCGTGTGGAGCGCCGACAAGGCCGCCAACGCCGCGGTGATCGCCGGCGCCGCCCGCGGCTACACCGACAACGGCTACCAGATCGGCGTCTACTCGACGCCGGCGCTCTACGAGGGCGTCGTGGGCGACCTGAGCCTGGGCGGGGTGCCGGAGTGGCGCGCCGCCGGGCAGACCTCCCAGGCCGAGGCGCTGAGCCGCTGCGGGGACGACTGGTCGCATCCAGGGCGGCGACGGTGTGCTGGGCCAGTGGGTGCAGTACGAGCGGGACCTCAACATCACGTGCCCGGGAGCCGAGAAGCAGCTGTTCCGCTTCTTCCACCAGTACTGACTGCCGGGACCCGCGACGGTGAGTCGCGGGTCACAGCCGTCTTGCCGTGCGTCACAGGACGGTCTGGCGGGCCGGGCGCGACGTACACTTTCCAAGGTGCCACCTGAGTAGAACGTGTTCTCGTTCGGCGGTTCCCGACCAGGGGCCGCGGTGGCGCCGAGTCGAGCAGAAGGGCTGATCGTCAGTGGCCACAGAGGTCAAGCAGCTGGACCGGGTCATCATCCGCTTCGCGGGTGACTCCGGCGACGGCATGCAGCTCACCGGCGACCGCTTCACCCAGGAGACGGCGTCCTTCGGCAACGACCTGTCGACCCTGCCGAACTTCCCCGCCGAGATCCGGGCGCCCCAGGGCACCCTGCCGGGCGTGTCGTCGTTCCAGGTCCACTTCGCCGACCACGACATCCTCACCCCCGGCGACCGGCCCGACGTCCTCGTGGCCATGAACCCGGCCGCCCTGAAGGCGAACCTGCCGGACCTGCCCCGCGGCGCGACGATCATCGTCGACACCCACGACTTCTCCGCGCGCAACCTCGCCAAGGCCGGCTACGCCGCGAACCCGCTCGACGGCGACACGCTCGACGAGTTCGCTCTGCACGCGGTGGACCTGACCGGCATGACGGTCGCCGCGGTGAAGGAGTTCGGTCTGTCCCGCAAGGACGCCGCCCGCGCGAAGAACATGTTCGCCCTCGGGCTGGTGTCGTGGATGTACGGCCGCCCGACCGAGACCACCGTGACGTTCCTGGAGCGCCGCTTCGCCAAGGTGCCCGACATCCGCGACGCCAACATCGCCGCGTTCCACACGGGCTGGAACTACGGCGAGACCACCGAGGCCTTCGTCGTCCAGTACGAGATCAAGCCGGCGCCGATGCGCGCCGGCACCTACCGCAACATCACCGGCAACCTGGCCCTGTCCTACGGCCTCGTCGCCGGTGCCGTGCAGTCGGACCTGCCGCTGTTCCTGGGCTCCTACCCGATCACCCCGGCCAGCGACATCCTCCACGAGCTCAGCAAGCACAAGCGCTTCGGCGTCACCACCCTCCAGGCGGAGGACGAGATCGCCGGCGTCGGTGCGGCCCTCGGCGCCTCGTTCGCCGGCGCGCTGGGCGTCACCACCACCTCCGGGCCCGGCCTCGCGCTGAAGTCGGAGACCATCGGCCTGGCCGTCATGACCGAGCTGCCGCTGGTCGTCGTCGACGTCCAGCGCGGCGGCCCCTCGACGGGCCTGCCCACCAAGACCGAGCAGGCCGACCTGCTGCAGGCGATGTTCGGCCGCAACGGCGAGTCGCCGGTGCCGATCGTCGCGCCGCAGTCGCCCGGCGACTGCTTCGACGCCGCCGTCGAGGCGGTCCGCATCGCGGTCACCTACCGCACGCCGGTGATGCTGCTCTCCGACGGCATGCTGGCCAACGGCTCCGAGCCGTGGGCCGTGCCGTCCGTCGACGAGCTGCCGACCATCGACCCGGACTTTCGCCACCGAGACGAACCACACGGCGGCGGGCAAGAAGGGCGAGGACGTCGAGGAGTTCTGGCCCTACCTGCGCGACGAGGAGACGCTCGCCCGCCCCTGGGCCGTCCCCGGCACCCCCGGCCTCGAGCACCGCATCGGCGGGCTCGAGAAGGGCGAGGGCCACGGCAACATCTCCTACGACCCCGCCAACCACGACCTCATGGTCCGCACCCGCCAGGCCAAGGTGGACCGGATCGCCGCGTCCCTGCCGCCGCTGCAGGTCGACGACCCCTCCGGCGCCCCCGGCGAGGGCGCCAAGGTGCTCGTGATCGGCTGGGGCTCGACGTACGGCCCGATCGGCGCGGCCTGCCGCCGCGTGCGCAACGCCGGCGGCCAGGTCGCCCAGCTGCACCTGCGCCACCTGAACCCGTTCCCGCAGGACCTCGGCGAGATCCTCGCCGCCTACGACGCCGTCCTCGTGCCGGAGATGAACCTCGGGCAGCTGTCGCTGCTGCTGCGCGGTCGCTACCTCGTCGACGCCGTGGGCTACAACCAGGTCAACGGCATGCCCATCAAGGCCGCCGAGCTGGCCGAGGCCGTGATGAACCTCGTCGCGGCCACCGACCCCTCCTTCGAGCCGGTCGACACCCAGCAGCGAGAGGACGCCTGATGAGCGCCGAACCGATCAACCTGCCGTTCCCCGGACTCACCGGCGTCCCGACGACCGAAGAGCCTCAGAACCGCAAGGAGTACACCTCCGACCAGGAGGTCCGCTGGTGCCCCGGGTGCGGTGACTACGCCGTCCTCGCCGCGGTCCAGGGCTTCCTGCCGACGCTCGGGCTGCGTCGCGAGAACATCGTCTTCGTCTCCGGCATCGGCTGCTCGAGCCGCTTCCCGTACTACCTCGACACCTACGGCATGCACTCGATCCACGGGCGCGCGCCGGCCATCGCCACCGGCATCGCCACGGCCCGCGAGGACCTCTCGGTGTGGGTCGTCACCGGTGACGGCGACGCGCTGTCCATCGGCGGGAACCACCTGATCCACGCCATGCGCCGCAACGTCAACATGACGATCCTGCTGTTCAACAACCGGATCTACGGGCTGACCAAGGGGCAGTACTCCCCCACCTCCGAGGTCGGCAAGGTCACCAAGTCGACGCCGATGGGCTCGCTCGACCGGCCCTTCAACCCGGTCTCGCTGGCGCTCGGTGCGGAGGCGACGTTCGTGGCGCGCACCATCGACTCCGACCGCAAGCACCTCACCGAGGTGCTCTCCGCCGCCGCCGCCCACCGCGGCACCGCCCTGGTGGAGATCTTCCAGAACTGCCCGATCTTCAACGACGGCGCCTTCGACGCCATCAAGGGCGCCAAGGACTCCTCGGCCGCGGACGCGATCATCCCGCTGCGCCACGGCGAGCCGGTCACCTTCGGTCGTCCCGACGAGGACGGCAACCCCACCAAGGGTGTCGTGCGCGACGCGACCACCGGCGGCGTACGCGTGGTGGACCTGGGCCCGGAGAGCTCGGACGGCGTTGCGGCGGACGACCTGGTCGTCCACGACGCGCACGCCGACGACCCCACGACGGCGTTCGCGCTGTCGCGGCTGACCGACGCGGGCTACCTGCACCAGGCCCCGATCGGCATCTTCCGCCAGGTCGAGCGCCCGACGTACGACGACCAGGCGCGCAGCCAGGTCGCCACCGCCCAGGCCGGAACCACCGACCGGTCGCAGGCCCTCGCGGACCTGCTCGGCGGCGGCGACACCTGGACCGTGGTCTGAGCACCCTGGGTGGACGAGCGACGTAAAGGGTTCCTGCTCGGCGTCGCCGCCTACGCGATGTGGGGGCTGTTCCCGCTCTACTGGCCGCTGCTCGAGCCGGCCGGCGCCGTGGAGCTGCTCGCCCACCGCGTGACGTGGTCGGCGCTGGTCATGGCGCTGCTCGTCGTGCTGCTGCGGCGGGGGCGACGCGTGCGCGAGGTGCTGCGCCCGGCGCGGACCCGGTGGCTGCTGATGGTCGCCGCCGTGCTGATCTCGGTCAACTGGGGCATGTTCATCTTCGGCGTCAACAGCGAGCAGGTCGTCGAGGTCAGCCTCGGCTACTTCATCAACCCGCTGGTGACCGTGCTGGCCGGTGTGCTCGTCCTCGGCGAGCGGCTGCGTGCCACCCAGTGGGTCGCGCTCGCCATCGCCGCCGCGGCCGTCGTCGGGATGACGGTCGCCATCGGCAGCCCGCCGTGGATCGCGCTGACGTTGGCGTTCTCCTTCGCCGGCTACGGGCTGGTGCGCAAGAAGGCCGACGTCGGTGCGGTCGAGGGGCTCACCGTCGAGACCATGCTCGTCGTACCGTTCGCGCTGGGCTACCTGTGGTGGCTCGGCGCGGCCGGGCAGGCGCAGTCGCTCGAGGGCTGGCCGTGGCACCTGGTGCTGCTGACCACCAGCGGCCTGGTCACCGCGCTGCCGCTGATCTGCTTCGGCGGCGCCGCCACCCGGGTGCCGCTGACGACGCTGGGGCTGCTGCAGTACGGCACCCCCACCCTGCACTTCGTCATCGGGGTGTTCCTCTACGGCGAGGAGATGCCGCCGGCGCGCTGGCTCGCCTTCGCCGCCATCTGGCTCGCCCTGGTGCTGTTCAGCGCCGACTCGCTGCGCCACCGTCAGCGCCAGCTCACCCGGCTGCGGGTCGAGGCCTCCGGCGTCTGAGTCCCGCAATCGTCGTTCACAAGAGCGATCCACTTCCCCCGACACGCCCGGATGACGCGCTTCTGGACGGTCTGGTGAACGGAGGCGTCCCGTGGATGTTCACCCTCGCACCCTTGTGCTCGACGCGGGCCCGGGTGGAGAGTCGGACGATGACGACGTACCTGCCTCTCCTCTCGGACCCGTCCGGCCCCCGACACGGCTCCCGCAGCCGGATGACCTGCCACTACCGCTGCGGCGACGCCTGCGACAAGCCGTTGCCGAACACCAGCGACAACCCCGAGTTCGCCGACATCGCCGAGCGCGCGCTCGCCCGTCGCACCGTCCTCGGCGGCGCCGCCGCCGGCGCCGGCGCGCTCGTCGTCGGAGGTCTCGCCTCCTCCGCGGCCGCGGCGCCGCACGTCGGCCGGCGGCGGCCCGCGCCGGCGCGCCGATGGGGCGCGTGCGCTTCTCCCCCGTCCCACCCAACGACGCCGACAGGGTCACCGTGCCCGACGGCTTCCGCAGCGACGTCGTCATCTCCTGGGGCGACCCGATCCTGCCCGGCGCCCCGGCCTTCGACGTCGACGCGCAGACGCCGGCCAAGGCGCGCCGCCAGTTCGGCTACAACAACGACTTCCTCGCGGTGCTGCCGCTGCGCCGCGAGACCGCGCTGATGTTCAGCAACCACGAGTACACCAACGAGGAGCTGATGTTCCCCACCGGCGCCTACGACGAGGAGACGCAGAAGCGCATCGCGATGGCCTCGCACGGGTTGTCGGTGGTCAAGCTGCGCCGCGGGGCGCGCGCCGGGTCCGTGCAAGGTCGCCGGCCTCGACAACGCCTACAACCGCCGCTTCCACACCGCCACGCCCTTCGCCGTCGACGGTCCGGCCGCGGGCACCCGGCGGATGCGCACCAGCGCCGACCCTGAGGGCCGCACCGTGCTCGGCACCCTCAACAACTGCTCGGGCGGCGTCACCCCCTGGGGCACGGTGCTCTCCGGCGAGGAGAACATCGACCAGTACTTCGAGGCCAGCTCGGGCACGCTGCCCGCGCGTTACGCCGAGTCCTACGAGCGCTACGGATTCCAGGCCGAGCCCGAGCGGGGCTGGGGCTCGGTCGACGAACGCTTCGACCTGAGCAAGGAGCCGCACGAGGCCTTCCGCTTCGGCTGGATCGTCGAGGTGGACCCCTACGACAAGAAGTCGACACCGCGCAAGCAGACGATGCTGGGCCGGTTCAAGCACGAGGGCGCCAACGTCGTGATCTCCCGGACCGGCCACGCGGTGGCCTACATGGGCGACGACGAGAAGGGCGAGTACCTCTACAAGTTCGTCTCCGCCGAGACGATGCGGACCGGCGGCTCCGCACGGGCCAGGCGCCGCAACATGCAGCTGCTGACCAAGGGCACGTTGTACGTCGGGGCGCTGACCGACGGCAAGGCCGACCCGGCCCCCGAGTACGACGGTGACGGTCACTGGATCCCGCTGTGCAGCGACACCGAGTCGTACGTCGACGGCATGTCGGTCGCCGACGTGCTCATCGACACGCGGCTGGCGGCCGACACCAAGCGCGCCACCCGCATGGACCGTCCCGAGGACGTCGACGTCAACCCGGTCAACGGACGCGTCTACGCCTGCCTGACCAACAACGACAAGCGAGGCAGCGACTTCCCGGTCGACGAGCCGAACCCGATCGGCACGTCCCAGACCCGCGCGAGCCTCGACGCTCCCCTGACGAACACCTCTGGCAACCGCAACGGCTACGTGCTGGAGATGATGGCCCGTGACGGCGACCACGACGGGCGCGACTTCACCTGGCGTCTCATGCTCGTGTGCGGCGACCCGGAGGCGCCGGAGACCTACTTCGCCGGGTTCCCCAAGGACAAGGTGAGCCCGATCAGCTGCCCCGACAACGTCGCCTTCGACGCCGAGGGCAACCTGTGGATCTCCACCGACGGCAACAAGCTCGGCTCCAACGACGGCCTGTTCCGGGTGCCGACCGCCGGGCCGCGGCGCGGACAGGTGCGCCAGTTCCTCACGGTTCCCGTGGGGGCGGAGACCTGCGGACCGGTCATCACCCGTGACCAGCACACGGTGTTCGTGGCCGTGCAGCACCCGGGCGAGGACGACGCCGCGACGTTCGAGACCCCCGTCAGCACGTGGCCGAACGGCACCTTCCCGCGGCCTTCGGTGGTGACGGCGTACCTGGAGGCGGAGGCAGGACGTGACGGCCTCGGCCGCCGGTGCTCGCTGCTGTCCGACCGCCGGTACGCTGCTGCTTCGTGCCCCCGCACCTGCTGCGCCACCTCGCCGAGACCGACGAGCCGGTGCTCGTGGAGCTCGCCGAACGGATGCTGCGCCGCGACACCGACCTGCGCGCGCGGCGCGCCTCGACGGGCGCCGGTCCGCGCCGCGCGGCCGGCGCGACTGGCGGCCCGGCGTGGCAGGTCCACGACGCCGGAGGCACAGAGACGCTGCCCGGTGAGCTGGTGCGCTCCCCCGGTGACCCGGACACCGGCGACGCTCGCGGTCGACGAGGCCGCGCGTCGGGCTCGAGGCCACGCAGTCGTTGCTGTCGCGACTGGGGACGCAGCTCCTACGACGGAGAGGGAGCCACCGCGGTCGCCACCGTCCACTTCGGGCAGGACTACGCCAACGCGTTCTGGGACGGCACCCAGCTGGTCTTCGGTGACGGTGACGGCGTGCTCTTCGGGCGCTTCACCGAGCCGGTCGACGTGCTGGGCCACGAGCTCGCGCACGCCCTGACCCAGCACACCGCCGGGCTCGTCTACTCCCACCAGTCCGGGGCGCTCAACGAGTCGATGTCCGACGTCGTCGGCTCCTGCGTCAAGCAGCGCCTGGCCGGAGAGGACGCCGCCGACGCCGACTGGCTGATCGGGGAGGGCATCTTCGTCGCCGGGGTGCAGGGCGTGGCGCTGCGCTCCATGGCCGCGCCGGGAACGGCGTACGACGATCCCCGGCTGGGGCGTGACCCGCAGCCGGGGCACATGGACGACTACGTCGCGACCGCCGAGGACAACGGCGGGGTCCACATCAACTCCGGCATCGCGAACAAGGCCTTCCAGCTGGCGGCGACCGCCATCGGCGGGACCAGCTGGGAGGGCGCCGGGCGGATCTGGTTCGCCGCGCTCACGTCGGGGATCCCGGCGACCAGCGACTTCGCGCGCTTCGCGGCGGCCACGGTCGCCGCCGCCGGGGAGCACGAGGCGACGGTGACGGCGCGTGGCAGCAGGTCGGCGTGACCCCGGACGCCGACTCGGCACCGGGTCCCGGCGGCCCGGGCGGCCAGGTCGCCGGTGACGCCCGCACCGTGGCGGTCACGCGGTCCGGCGGCTTCGCCGGGCTGGTGCAGCGCGGCACCGTGGACCTCGACGCCGACGACCCGCGCGCCGGGGAGGTCGCCGCTCTGCTGGAGCGGATCGACTTCACCGCACTGGAGCAGCGGGCCCGTGCCGAGCGCACCACGGGCCCGGCCGGCGCCGACCGGTTCGTCTACGAGTTCGACTGCGCCGGGGTCCGGCTGCAGGTCTCCGAGGCTCTCCTCGACGACGACGAGCGACGGCTCGCCGCGATCGTCCTCGACGCCTGAGGAGGTCCTGCCGGTTTCACCGGGGACCCGGGGAAATTGTCACTTCCCGCGGGTTGCAACCAGTGGGAAGTGCCAATTTCACCGGGGACCCGGTGAATTTGGCAGGGCCCCAGGCGCCGCGTCAGGTGGTGCGGGTGGCGATGAGGTCGGCGAAGGCGACGAGGGCGTCGCGGACGGGCCCCTCGGGAAGTACGTCGAGCCGCTCGCTGGCCCGGCGGGCCAGGTCCAGGACGTAGGCACGGGCCTGGTCCATCGCCGGGTGGGCCCGCAGCAGGGCGAGCGCCTCGGCGTGGTCGGCGTCGTCGGTCAGCGCCTGGGCCAGCAGCTCGCGCAGCCGGGCGTCCGCGGGCCGGGTCGAGGCCAGGGCGTAGAGCACCGGGAGCGTCGGCACGCCCTCGCGCAGGTCGGTCCCGGGCGTCTTGCCCGAGTCGACGCTGTCGCTGGCCACGTCGAGGATGTCGTCGCTGAGCTGGAAGGCCACACCGACCATCTCGCCGTACTCGGTCAGCGCGAGCGTCACCTCGTCGGTGGCTCCCGCGAACATCGCGCCGTAGCGCGCGGAGGTCGCGATCAGCGAGCCGGTCTTGCCCGCGATCACCCGCAGGTGGTGAGCGAGAGCGTCGTCGGCGGTGGCCGGCGGCTGGGTCTCGAGGATCTGGCCCTCGACGAGCCGCGAGAAGGTCTGGGCCTGGATCCGGACCGCCTCGGCGCCGAGGTCGGCGGTCAGCTCCGAGGACTTCGAGAACAGCCAGTCCCCCGCCAGGATCGACACGTGGTTGTCCCAGCGCGCGTTCGCCGACTCCGCGCCGCGTCGCAGCAGCGCCTCGTCCATCACGTCGTCGTGGTACAGCGAGGCCAGGTGGGTCAGCTCCACCACGCACGCCGCGGTCAGCACCGGGTCGTCCCCGGCGTCGGCCGGGGGGACCGTCGACCCGCCGGCCTCGGCGGCCATCAGGACCAGCAGCGGACGGATCCGCTTGCCGCCGGCGTGCAGCAGGTGCCGGCAGGCCTCGGTGATGAAGTCGGCCTCGGAGGTGATCTCGCGCTCCAGCCGCTCCTCGACCTCGCCCATCCGGGCCACGAGCCGGTCCGCCAGGGCAGCGTCGAGCACCGGCAGCGCCAGGGCAGGCAGCACGCCGGTGGTGCCGCCGCTGGCGCCCGTGCTGCTGTCGGTCATGAGGACTCGCTCCTGGTACGTCGTTCCGGTTCGCCCGCCTGCGTCAGCGGATGAACGCTCCGGCCTGTCCGGCGAGGTCGAGGACCGGACCGGGGACGATCCCGAGCAGCACGGTGGCTGCCAGGCCGACGCCGATCACCATGGCGGTCAGCACGCTGGGCGTGGCCACCGACGGGCCCTCACCGACCGGGTCGGAGAAGTACATGAGCACGATAACCCGGACGTAGAAGAAGGCGGCCACCGCGCTGAGCACCACCGCGACCACCACGAGCGGCCAGGCGCCGCCCTGGGCGGCGGAGGTGAAGACCGCCCACTTGCCGGTGAACCCGCTGGTCAGCGGGATGCCGGCCATGGCCAGCAGGAAGAAGGTGAACGCCCCGGCCACCAGCGGTGACTCCTTGCCGAGCCCGGCCCACCGCGAGAGGTCGTTGGTCTCGCCGCCGGAGTCGCGCACCAGCGTGACGATGCCGAAGGCGCCGACGGTCATGAAGCCGTAGGTGACGAGGTAGAACAGCACCGCCTGCAGCGAGGAGATGTCGTCGCCGCTGGTCTGGTGCAGCCCCACGAAGCCGACGAGCAGGAAGCCGGCGTGCGCGATCGAGGAGTAGGCCAGCATCCGCTTGATGTCGGACTGCGCCAGCGCCAGGACCGAGCCGACGGCCATGGTGAGGATCGCGACGATCCAGATCATCGGTGTCCAGTCGCTCTCGGCCGAGCCGAAGGCGACGTAGAACAGGCGCAGCAGCGCGCCGAAGGCCGCGATCTTGGTGCAGGCCGCCATGAAGGCGGTCACCGCGGTGGGGGCGCCCTGGTAGACGTCGGGCGTCCAGGCGTGGAACGGGGCGGCGCCGACCTTGAACAGCAGGCCGACCGCCATCAGCGCGATGCCGCCGAGCAGCAGCGCGTCGCCGCCGATGCGGCCCTCGACCGCCTCGGAGATCCCGGCCAGGCTGGTGGTGCCGGCGTAGCCGTAGACGAGCGCGATGCCGTAGAGGAAGAAGCCGGAGCTGAAGGCGCCGAGGAGGAAGTACTTCATCGCCGCCTCCTGGCTCAGCAGGCGGCGACGCCGCGCCAGGCCGCAGAGGAGGTACAGCGGCAGGGAGAAGACCTCGAGCGCGACGAACATCGTCAGCAGGTCGTTGGCCGACGCGAAGAGCATCATGCCGCCGACCGCGAACATCATCAGCGGGTAGACCTCGGTGTGCTCGAGACCTCTTGGTGGAGGCCTGACGCTCGGCCTCGGTGCCCGGCAGCGCCGCCGCCTGACCGGCGAAGGCGGTCAGGCCGCCGTCGAGGTGGCGCTCGGCGAAGAGCATCGCGCTCGTGAAGGACAGCACCAGCAGGGTGCCCCACAGGAACACCGACGGTCCGTCGACGGCGATGGCGCCCTCGGCGACCACCGACCCGTAGGCGGCGCCGTCGCCGCGCTCGGTCAGGTCGGTCGCGACCCACACGGTGGCGGCGAAGGCGGCGGCGAGGCCGGCCAGCGTCAGCACCGACTGCGTGGCGTAGCGCGCCCGCCGGGGCGCGAACGCCTCGACGAGGACGCCGACGATGGCCACGCCGAAGACGATCAGCAGCGGCGAGACCGCCGCGTAGTCGATCGAGGGGGACTGGAACTCGTTCATTCGCCGCTCTCCTCGGTCGCGCCGGAGGTGCCGGACACGGTCGGCGCCGGGTCGGCGACGCCGACCTGGCTCAGCGTGGTCTGCACCGCGGGCTCGATGACGTCGATCAGGGGCTTGGGGTAGAAGCCGAGGGCCACGATCAGGGCCACCAGCGGCGCCAGCGCCGCCACCTCACGCCCGCCGAGGTCCTTCATGGACTCGAAGCCGGGGCGCAGCGGACCGGTCATCGTGCGCTGGAACATCAGCAGGATGTAGAGCGCGGCGATGACGATGCCGAGCACCGCGAAGACGGCGTACCACCAGTCGTAGAGGAACGCCCCCGTCATGACGAGGTACTCCGAGACGAACGGCGACAGGCCCGGGCAGCGACAGCGACGACAGGCCGCCGACGAGGAAGATCCCGGCGAGCACCGGAGCGACCTTCTGGACGCCGCCGTAGTCCGGGATCAGCGTCGACCCGCCGCGGCTGATGAGGAAGCCGGTGACCAGGAACAGCAGCGCGGTCGAGAGGCCGTGGTTGAACATGTAGAGCAGCGAGCCGGTCTGCCCGGCGCTGTTGAACACGAAGATGCCGAGCACGATGAAGCCGAAGTGCGACACCGAGGTGTAGGCGATCAGGCGCGGCATGCTGCGCTGGTTGATGGCCACCAGACCGCCGTAGAGCACGCTGATCGACGGCCAGCACGAGCACCACCGGGGTGGCCCACTGCGAGGCCTCCGGGAAGAGCCCGAGGCAGAACCGCATCATGCCGAAGGTGCCGATCTTGTCGAGGATCGAGACCAGCAGCACCGAGGTGCCGGGGGTCGCCTCGTCGGCGACGTCGGGCAGCCACGTGTGCACCGGCACCATGGGGGCCTTGATGGCGAAGGCGAAGAAGAAGCCCACGAACAGCCAGCGGGCGTAGCCCGTGTCGGCCTCGGCCATGATCGGCACCAGCTCGGTGAGCAGGTACGTCGGACCGCCCTCGGACTCCGGCCGACTCGACGTACAGACCGATCACGGAGGCCAGCATGACGAGGCCGCCGAGGAGGCTGAAGATCAGGAACTTCACCGCGGCGTAGGAGCGCTTGGCGCCGCCGAAACCGCCGATGAGGAAGTAGATCGGGATCAGCGTCGCCTCGAACAGGACGTAGAACAAGAACACGTCGATCGCGGCGAACGTGCCGAGCGCGAGGCCCTCGAGCGCCAGCATCCAGGCGAAGAACGACTTGGTCGACCAGCGTCCGCGGTCACCGTCGCGCCACGAGGCGGCGATGACGACCGGGGTCAGGATGGCGGTCAGCAGGATCAGCGTGAGCCCGATGCCGTCCACGCCCACGGCGTAGTGGGCGCCGAACGCGCCGATCCACTCGTGGACCTCGGAGAACTGGTAGCCCTCCGCGCCGGTGTCGTAGGACAGCGTCAGCACGCCGACGACGACGAGCGTGACCAGGGAGATCCCGAGCGCGACCACCTGGGGCAGCGACGACCGCGTGCCGGACGACGACGTCCTCTCGGGCAGGAACATCAGCGCCACGGCGCCCACGAGGGGCACCAGGATGCTGAGGGTCAGGATGGGGAAGTCGCTCATGCGAAGCTCACCGCCAGGAGTGCGAAGGTGACGATCAGGGCACCGAGCAGGACCGACAGGGCGTAGCTGCGCACGTAGCCGCTCTGGAGCTTGCGGAACGTCCCGGCCATGCCCATGGCGGCGCGACCGGTGCCGTCGACGACGCCGTGGTCGAGCGTGCCGTCGTCGAAGCGGACCATCGACTCGACCGCGGCGTTGCCGGGCCGCATCAGGACCGCCTCGTTGAAGGCGTCGCCGTACAGGTCGGCGCGCGCGGCGCGGGTGGCGAAGCGGACGTCGGTCGGGGCGGTGCGCGGCACCGGCTTGCGGGCGATGGTGAACCAGGCGACCGCCACGCCGACGGCGACGACCGCGGTGACGATGAGCGTGTAGGCCAGGGGCGGCAGCGGCAGCGAGTGCTCCGCCTCCTCCCCCACGACCGGCTTCAGCCAGTCCTTGATCCAGCCGCCGAGGTAGAGCAGACCGCCGAGGACCGACAGCGCGGCGAGCACGATCAGCGGGAAGGTCATGACCTTGGGCGACTCGTGCGGGTGCACGCCCTCGGACCAGCGCTTCTCGCCGAAGAACGTCATGAGCATCAGCCGGGTCATGTAGAACGCGGTGATCCCGGCACCGAGCAGCGCGGCGAGACCGAGCCCGAGGCTCTCCCCGAACGCGGACTCGATGATCTTGTCCTTGGACCAGAAGCCGGAGAAGCCGGGGAAGCCGATGATCGCCAGGTAGCCCATCGCGAAGGTCAGGAAGGTGACGGGCAGCGCCTTCTGCAGCGCGCCGTAGTGGCGCATCTCCACGTCGTCGTCCATCGCGTGCATCACCGAGCCGGCGCCGAGGAACATGTTGGCCTTGAAGAAGCCGTGGGTGAGCAGGTGGAAGATCGCGTAGGCGTAGCCCGCCACACCGAGCCCGGCGGCCAGCATCATGTAGCCGATCTGGCTCATCGTCGAGCCGGCCAGCACCTTCTTGATGTCGTCCTTCGCGCAGCCGATGACCGCGCCGACGAGCAGGGTGACGACACCGACGATGGCGACCGCGTGCTGGCCGACCTCGGTGCGCTCGAAGATGAAGTTCGACCGGACCACGAGGTAGACGCCGGCGGTGACCATGGTCGCGGCGTGGATGAGCGCCGAGACCGGGGTCGGGCCCTCCATGGCGTCCAGCAGCCACGACTGCAGCGGCACCTGCGCCGACTTGCCGCAGGCGGCCAGCAGCAGCAGCAGTCCGATGAGGGTCAACGTGGTGTCGCCCGCCCCCTCGGCCGCCTCGGAGACCTCCGCGAAGGAGACGGTGCCGAAGGTGGCGATCATCAGCATGGTGCCGAGCGCCAGGCCGATGTCACCGACCCGGTTGACCACGAACGCCTTCTTGGCCGCGACGGCGGCGGAGGTCTTGTGCTGCCAGAACCCGATGAGCAGGTACGACGCCAGCCCGACGCCCTCCCAGCCGAGGAACACCCCGAGGTAGCCGTCGGCCAGCACCAGGGTCAGCATCGCGGCGATGAAGAGGTTGAGGTAGGCGAAGAACCGGGCCCGCCGCTCGTCGTGCTCCATGTAGCCGATGGAGTAGACGTGGATGAGCGAGCCGACGCCGGTGATGAGCAGCACGAACAGCGCGCTCAGCGGGTCGAACAGGATGCCGAGCTCGGCGGAGAAGGAGCCGGCCTCGAACCAGGTCCACAGCGGCTGGCCGATCTGGCGCGACTCCGCGTCGTTGCCGAGCAGGCCCACGAAGGCGATCACGCCGACCACGAAGGACCCGACCACGGTGGCGGTGCCCAGCAGGTGGGCCCACGCCGACGTACGGCGGTTGCCGAGCAGCAGGATGACCGCGGCGCCCAGCGCCGGCAGCGCGATGATCAGCCAGAGCAGCGGAGAAGATGCCTCCCTGCTCGGTCGGCGCCACGACCGGGGTCCCCCCTTCGGCGAGGCGGACGGCTGCCGTCGATATGAACACGATGGGCCTCTCAGTACTTCAGCAGGCTGGCGTCGTCGACCGAGGCCGAGCGACGCGTGCGGAAGATGGTCATGATGATCGCGAGCCCGACGACCACCTCGGCGGCGGCGACGACCATGACGAAGAACGCCGCGATCTGCCCGTCGAGGTTGCCGTTGACGCGGGAGAAGGTGATCAGCGCCAGGTTCGAGGCGTTGAGCTGCAGCTCCACGCACATGAACACCACCAGGGCGTTGCGGCGGGTCAGCACGCCCACGCAGCCGATGGTGAACAGGATCGCCGAGAGCACCAGGAAGGGTGTCGCGCTCACTTCGTGTCCCCTCCCTCGTGGCCCTCGGGCGTGATGAAGTCCGCGATGTCGTCGACCAGCTCGGGCAGCGACTGCACGGTGCCGCGGGCGGCCAGCACCCGCGAGACCGAGAGCTCCGACGGGGTGCCGTCGGGCAGCAGGGCCGGGGTGTCGACGGCATTGTGCCGGGCGAAGACGCCGGGGTTGGGCAGGGGGCCCGGGTGCTTGCCGTGCTCGGCGTAGTCGCGCATCCGCTTCCTGGCCAGGTCGGCCTGCGACGGCTTGGGCGTGAGGCGCTCGCGGTGGGCGAGGACCATCGCGCCGAGCGCGGCGGTGATGAGCAGGGCGCTGGTGGTCTCGAAGGCGAACACGTAGCGGCTGAACAGCAGCTGGGCCAGGCCCTGGATGTTGCCCTCCGCGTTGGCCTCGGTGAGGCCGACGACCGCACCCACGCTGACCTGCGCCACCCCGAGGGTGAGCAGCAGGCCGAAGAGCAGGCCGACCGAGAGCGCGGCCACGCGCTGCCCGCGGATGGTCTCGACCAGGGAGTCGGAGGCGTCGACGCCGACGAGCATGACGACGAAGAGGAAGAGCATGAGGATCGCGCCGGTGTAGACGATGATCTGCACCGCGAAGAGGAACGGCGCGCCCTGGAGCAGGTAGAGCAGCGCGAGGCCGATCATCACCACGGCGAGGAGCAGGGCGGCGTGCACGGCCTTGCGGACGAAGAGGATGCCCAGCGCGGCGAGCACCATGACCGGGGCGAGGATCCAGAAGAGCACCATCAGCGGACTCCCTCGGAAGGGTCGGGGGCCGCGAGCGAGCCTGCGCCCTCGGAGCGGAAGGTGCCGCGGTAGTAGTCGCCCTCGTCGTCGCCGAGACGCATCGGGTGCGGCGGCTGCTCCATGCCGGGCAGCAGCGGCGCCAGCAGGTCCTTCTTCTCGTAGATCAGGTCGGCGCGCGAGGCGTCGGCGAGCTCGTACTCGTTGGTCATCGTCAGCGCGCGGGTCGGGCAGGCCTCGATGCACAGGCCGCACAGGATGCAGCGCAGGTAGTTGATCTGGTAGACGCCGCCGTAGCGCTCCCCGGGCGAGAAGCGCTCGTCCTCGGTGTTGGAGGCGCCCTCGACGTAGATCGCGTCGGCCGGGCAGGCCCAGGCGCACAGCTCGCACCCGATGCACTTCTCCAGGCCGTCGGGCCAGCGGTTGAGCTGGTGACGCCCGTGGAAGCGCGGCGCGGTGGCCTTCTTCTCCTTGGGGTACTGCTCGGTGACGGTCTTGCGGAACATCGTCCGGAAGGTCACCCCGAACCCGGCGATCGGGTCCCAGAGGGTCTCCTTGACTGTCGCCATCACTTCTCCTGATCGGTGGTCGACGGGGTGCGGACCGCGCGGGAGCCGGCGGCGTCGGCCGACATGGGCGGCGGCACCGGGTAGCCGCCGGCGAACGCGTCGAACTCGGCCGGTTCCGCCTCCTCGTCGTCCTTCTCGGTGCTGCCGAAGAAGAACGTCACCAGGGTCAGCGCCGCGAAGATGCCGACACCGATGAGGAGCTGGCGCTGCTCGATCGCGCCCTCGAGGGTGGCGGCGCGGATGGTGGCCACCGGCACGATCCACACCAGCGAGATCGGGATGAGGACCTTCCAGCCGAACGCCATGAACTGGTCGTAGCGCAGGCGGGGCAGGCTGCCGCGCAGCCAGATGAAGAAGAAGATGAAGCCGAGGACCTTGCCCATGAACCACAGGAACGGCCAGTAGCCCTCGTTGGCGCCCTCCCACATGCTGATCGGCCACGGCGCGCGCCAGCCGCCGAGGAACAGCGTGGTCGCGACGGCCGAGACGGTCGCCATGTTGATGTACTCGGCGAGGAAGAACAGTGCGAACTTCAGCGAGCTGTACTCGGTGTGGAAGCCGCCGACCAGCTCGCCCTCGGCCTCGGGGAGGTCGAACGGCGCACGGTTGGTCTCCCCCACCATCGAGATCACGTAGATCACGAACGACGGCAGCAGGAAGAAGGCGAACCAGGTGTCCTCCTGGGCCGCGACGATCTCCGAGGTCGACATGGAGCCGGCGTAGAGGAAGACCGCGACGAAGGCCAGGCCCATCGCGACCTCGTAGGAGATCATCTGCGCCGAGGAGCGCAGCCCGCCGAGCAGGGAGTACGTCGAGCCCGACGACCAGCCGCCCAGCACGATGCCGTAGATGCCGATCGAGGCGATCGCCAGGACGAACAGCACGGCCACCGGCATGTCGGTCAGCTGCAGCGGTGTGACGGTGTCGGTGAACGGGATCGTCACCTCGGGGCCGAACGGGATCACCGAGAAGGCGACGAAGGCCGGCACCACCGAGATCACCGGCGCGATGATGAAGACGATCTTGTCGGCCGCCTTGGGGGTGATGTCCTCCTTGAGCGCCAGCTTCACGCCGTCGGCGAGGCTCTGGAGCAGACCGAAGGGGCCGTGCATGTTGGGGCCGATGCGGTGCTGCATGCGCGCCACGACGCGCCGCTCCCACCAGATGTTGAACAGCGTCAGCAGCACCAGGACGACGAAGATCAGGAGGGCCTTGAGCAGGACCACCCACACGGCGTCCTGGCCGAAGGCGCTGAGGTCGTCGGCGCGGGGGACCAGAGCGCCGGCGGTGAAGGGAGTCGTCGCCACGACCGTCACCGTACCTTCCTGCGAGGCGTGCACCGGGGACGCCGGAGACGTAGCGGGGGATGTCGATGCCGGTCGGACCGTGACCCGGCCGCCGGAGCGTACGCCGAGATCGCGCCCCAGGTGCACACCGCCACTGCTGGCGGGCGCCCAGACGACGCCCTCGTCGACGTCGCCGACCACGGCCGGCAGCGTCACCGAGCCACGCTCGGTCGACAGCGTGACGGACCCGCCCTCCACGACGCCGAGGGTGGACAGGGTCCGCTCGTCGAGGACCGCCACCGGACGGGGCCCGCTGGCGTGGTACGCCGCGTCACCGTCCTGCATGGGACCGTCGGAGACCATCGTCTTCCAGGTGGCCAGTCGCAGGCCGCTGCCGGAGTCGGCCGGCTCCTCGGCGACGAGCGCCTCGAGGTCGGCGTCGACGCGGGTGCCGTCCCAGGGGCCGAGCTCGTCGAGCTCGGCGGCGGCGCCCTGCGGCGTCGAGAAGCCGAGCGGGACGTCCGAGCTGGTCGGCGATCCCGGCCAGCACGCGCACGTCGGGCAGCGCGTTGCTCTCGCTGAGCACCTTGCCGAAGGGACGCACCCGCCCCTCCCAGGTCACGAAGCTGCCGGACTTCTCCGCCACCGGGGCGACGGGCAGCACGACGTCGGCGCGGGCGGTGACCGACGTGTCGCGCAGCTCGAGGCTGACCACGAAGCCGGCCGCGTCCAGGGCGGCCTCGGCGGCAACCGGGTCGGACAGGTCGTCGACGCTCACGCCGCCGACGACCAGGGCGTCGATGTCCCCGGCGCGGGCGGCGGCCAGGACGGCGTCGCCGTCGCGCCCCTCGCGGTGGGGCACCTCGACGCCCCACACGGTCGAGACGTCGACGCGCGCGGCGGCGTCGACGACCGGACGTCCACCCGGCAGCAGGGCCGGCAGGCAGCCGGCGTCGAGCGCGCCCCGGTCACCGGCGCGGGCAGGCACCCAGGCCAGCCGGGCGCCGGTCTGGGTGGCCAGCACGGCCGCGGCACGCAGCGCGCCGGGGGTGTGGGCCAGCCGCTCGCCGACGAGGATCACGCCGCCGCCGTCGAGGGCCAGGTCACCGTCGTGGGCGAGCTGCTCGATGGCCGCAGCCTCGGCACCGGGGGCGGTGCGGACCACGGACGCCTTGAGCTTGCGCAGGCCGTTGGAGGTGAAGGGCGCCACCGCGAAGATGCGCGGCGCTCTGCCGGTGGGGCCCCCCGAGCCTGCCGAGCGGGTGGCCTTGCGCAGCCTGAGGAAGAGCGATCCGGCCTCCTCCTCGGGCTCCAGGCCCAGGAGGACCACGGCGCTGGCCCGCTCGAGGTCGCCGTACGTCACGGAGACGGGGGTGCCGGCGATGCGCGAGGCGAGGAAGCCGGCCTCCTCGGCGGTGTGGGGGCGGGAGCGGAAGTCGATGTCGTTGGTGCCGAGGGCGACGCGGGCGAACTTCGCGTAGGCGTAGGCGTCCTCACGGGTGAGCCGGCCGCCGGTCAGCACGCCGACGGCGGAGGCCGCCGCGAGGCCGCGGGCGGCGACGGCGAACGCCTCCGGCCACGACGCGAGCCGCAGCTCTCCGGTCTCGGCGTCACGCACGCGCGGGTGGGTGATCCGGTCCGCGGCGGTGGCGTAGTGGAAGGCGAAGCGGTCCTTGTCGTTGATCCACTCCTCGTTGACCTCCGGGTCGTTGCCGGCGAGGCGGCGGACGACCTTGCCGCGACGGTGGTCGACGCGGATGGCGGAGCCGCACGAGTCGTGCTCGGCCACCGCCGGGGTGGAGACGAGGTCGAAGGGCCGGGCGCGGAAGCGGTACTGCGCCGAGGTCAGCGCCCCCACCGGGCAGATCTGGATGACGTTGCCCGAGAAGTTCGAGTGGTAGGGCTCGTTCTCGTAGATGCCGACCTGCTGCAGCGCGCCGCGCTCGATCAGCGCGATGAACGGGTCGCCGGCGATCTGCTCGGAGAAGCGGGTGCAGCGCGCGCACAGCACGCACCGCTCGCGGTCCAGCAGGACCTGGGCGGAGATGTTGATGGGCTTGGGGAAGGTGCGCTTGACCTCGCCCTTGCTGAAGCGCGTCTCGCCGCGCCCGTTGCTCATCGCCTGGTTCTGCAGGGGGCACTCGCCGCCCTTGTCGCAGACCGGGCAGTCCAGCGGGTGGTTGATCAGCAGCGCCTCCATGACGCCCTGCTGCGACTTGTCGGCGATCGGGGAGGTCAGCTGGGTCTTGACCTGCATCCCGTCGGCCACCGGCAGCGTGCACGACGCCTGCGGCTTCACGCGCCCCGGCGGGCCCATCATCGTCTTGAGCTCGCCCTCACGGTCGGGCATCGCCACCTCGACGAGGCACTGGCGGCAGGCACCGACCGGCGCCAGCAGCGGGTGGTCGCAGAAGCGCGGGATCTGCACGCCGATCTGCTCGGCGGCCCGGATGACCAGCGTGCCCTTGGGGACGCTGAGCTCGATGCCGTCGATGGTGAGGGTGACCAGGTCGGTCTTCTCGACCTGACCCGACCCTCCAGCCGATACCGCGGTCATGCGGACACCTCCCCGGTGATCGAGCTCGTCGAGGTCATGCGGACGCCTCCACGGTGATCGAGCCTGTCGAAGGTCCTCATGCGGACGCTCCTGCCGTCTCGGGTGCGAACAGCGTGGCCCTCATCGGGTCGAACGGGCAGCCACCGTGGGTGAGGTGGGCGAGGTACTCCTCGCGGAAGTACTCGATCGACGACGTGATGGGGCTGGTGGCGCCGTCACCGAGGGCGCAGAACGACCGGCCCAGGATGTTGTCGCACTGGTCGAGCAGCTGGTCGAGGTCGGCCTCGCTGCCCTGGCCCTTCTCCAGACGCGCGAGCACCTGGACGAGCCACCACGTGCCCTCGCGGCACGGGGTGCACTTGCCGCAGGACTCGTGCTTGTAGAACTCGGTCCACCGCAGCACCGCCCGGACCACGCAGGTGGTCTCGTCGAAGATCTGCAGCGCCTTGGTGCCCAGCATCGAGCCGGCCTTGCCGACGCCTTCGTAGTCGAGGGGCACGTCGAGGTGCTCGGCGGTCAGCAGCGGGGTCGAGGAGCCGCCCGGCGTCCAGAACTTCAGCTCGTGGCCCTCGCGGACGCCGCCGGCGAGCTCGAGGAGCTCGCGCAGGGTGATCCCGAGCGGAGCCTCGAACTGGCCGGGATTCGTCACGTGGCCCGACAGCGAGTAGAGCGTCATGCCCTTGCTGCGCTCGGTGCCCATCGAGGAGAACCACTCCGCGCCCCTGTCGACGATGCAGGGCACCGACGCGATGGACTCGACGTTGTTGATGACCGTGGGGCTGGCGTAGAGGCCGGCCACGGCCGGGAACGGCGGACGCAGGCGCGGTTGGCCACGTCGACCCTCGAGGGAGTCCAGCAGCGCCGTCTCCTCGCCGCAGATGTAGGCCCCGGCGCCGGCGTGGACCACGATGTCGAGGTCGTAGCCCGAGCCGTGGATGTCTGTGCCGAGGTGGCCGGCGGCGTAGGCCGCGGTGACGGCCGCGCGCAGCCGGCGGATCACCTGCAGCACCTCGCCGCGGACGTAGATGAAGGCCGTGTTCGCGCGGATCGCGAACGAGGAGATGATGACGCCCTCCACCAGCACGTGGGGGTTGGCCATCATGAGCGGGATGTCCTTGCAGGTGCCCGGCTCGGACTCGTCGGCGTTGACCACGAGGTACGTCGGGTTCGGGTTGTCCTGGGGGATGAAGCCCCACTTCATGCCGGTGGGGAAGCCCGCGCCACCACGGCCGCGCAGACCGGAGTCCTTCACCATCGTGATGATGTCGTCGGGCTCCAGCGTCAGCGCCTTGCGGAGCGCGGCGTAGCCGCCGGTGGCCTCGTAGGACTCCCGCGTCCAGGACCGCTCGGAGTCCCAGTGGGCGGAGAGGACCGGGGTCAGGGTGTCGGTCACTGCGATGCTCCTTCGTCGGGCTCGTTGCCGTGCGGCTGGTCCTGCGACGGGCCGGCCTCCGGGGCGGTCCAGCCCCGCTCCCGAGCGATGCGCAGACCCAGCAGGGACGGCGTACCGGCTCCCGGGCCCTCGTCGACCAGGCCGTCCTCGAACCCGGCGATGACCCGCTCGGCCTCGCGCCAGGTGCAGATGCGCGGGCCACGGGTGGACCGCACCTCCTTGCCGGCCCGCAGGTCGTCGACCAGGCGGGTGGCGGTGTCGGGGGTCATGTTGTCCATGAACTCCCAGTTGACGGTCATCACCGGCGCGTAGTCGCACGCGGCGTTGCACTCGATGTGCTCGAGCGTGATGGCGCCGTCCTCGGTGGTCTCGTCGTTGCCGACGTCGAGGTGGTCCTTGAGCCGCTCGAAGATGAGGTCGCCGCCCATCACCGCGCACAGCGTGTTCGTGCACACGCCGACGTGGTAGTCGCCGACGGGACGGCGCTTGTACATGGTGTAGAACGTCGCGACGCCGGCCACCTCGGCGGCCGAGATCCCCAGGATCTCCGCGCAGACCTCGATGCCCTCGGCGGTCACGCAGCCCTCGGCCGCCTGCACGAGGTGCAGCATCGGCAGCAGGCCCGACCGCGCCTGCGGGTAGCGCGCCGCGATCTGCTTCAGCTCGGCGTACGTCGTCTCGGTGAGGCTCGTGCCCCCGGTGGCGGTCATCGGTCCACGCCTCCCATGACGGGGTCGATCGAGGCGATGGCGACGATGACGTCGGCGACCATGCCGCCCTCGCTCATCACCGAGGTCGCCTGCAGGTTGGTGAAGGACGGGTCGCGGAAGTGCGCCCGGTAGGGACGGGTGCCGCCGTCGGAGACGACGTGGGCGCCGAGCTCGCCGCGCGGGGACTCCACCGGCACGTAGGCCTGGCCGGCCGGGACACGGAAGCCCTCGGTGACCAGCTTGAAGTGGTGGATCAGCGCCTCCATGGACTCGCCCATGATGTGCTTGATGTGGTCGAGGCTGTTGCCCATGCCGTCGGTGCCGACCGACAGCTGCGAGGGCCAGGCGATCTTCTTGTCGCCGATCATGATCGGCGCGCCCTTCAGACCCTCGAGCCGCTCGACGGCCTGCTCGATGATGCGCAGCGACTCCCACATCTCGTCGAGCCGGATCCGGAAACGTCCGTAGGCGTCGGCGCTGTCGCGGGTGATGACGTCGAACTCGTAGTCCTCGTAGCCGCAGTAGGGCTGGGTCTTGCGCAGGTCCCAGGCGTAGCCGGTCGAGCGCAGCGCCGGACCGGTGATGCCCAGGGCCAGGCATCCGGCGAGGTCGAGGTGGCCGACGTCGACGAGGCGACCCTTGAAGATCGGGTTGGCGTTGCAGAGCGCGGCGTACTCCGGCAGCCGCTTCTTCAGCAGCTTCACCAGGTCGCGGACCTGGTCGAGCGCGCCGTCGGGCAGGCTCTGGGCGACCCCGCCGGGGCGGATGAAGGCGTGGTTCATCCGCAGGCCGGTGATGGTCTCGAAGACGTCGAGGACCAGCTCGCGCTCGCGGAACCCGATGGTCATGACCGTCAGCGCGCCGATCTCCATGCCACCGGTGGCGATGCACACCAGGTGCGAGGAGATCCGGTTGAGCTCCGAGAGCAGCACGCGCATCACGGTGGCGGCCTCGGGGATCTCGTCCTCGACGCCCAGCAGCCGCTCCACGCCGAGGCAGTAGGTCAGCTCGTTGTGGAAGGGGCTCAGGTAGTCCATCCGGGTGCAGAACGTGACGCCCTGCGTCCAGGAGCGGAACTCCATGTTCTTCTCGATGCCGGTGTGGAGGTAGCCGATGCCCGCGCGGGCCTCGGTGACCGTCTCGCCCTCGAGCTCGAGGATGAGCCGCAGCACGCCGTGGGTGGAGGGGTGCTGGGGCCCCATGTTGACCACGACGCGGTCGTCACCCTCCTCGGCGATGCCGGCCACGACGGAGTCCCAGTCCTGGCCGGTGACGGTGAAGACCCGCCCCTGGCTGGTGTCCTGGCCGCCCGCCTCGGCGGCGCCGTACGGATCCTGCTCCGCGTGTCCCTGGGTAGAGCTTGTCGACACCATCAGTTGTACGACCTCCGGGTGTCGGGCGGCGGGATGGTCGCGCCCTTGTACTCCACCGGGATGCCACCCAGCGGATAGTCCTTGCGCTGCGGGTGTCCGGGCCAGTCGTCGGGCATCTGGATCCGGGTCAGGGCGGGGTGGCCGTCGAAGACGATGCCGAAGAAGTCGTAGGTCTCCCGCTCGTGCCAGTCGTTGGTCGGGTACACCGCCACCACCGACGGGACGTGGGGGTCGGCGTCGGGGCAGACCACCTCCAGCCGGATGCGACGGTTGTGGGTCATCGAGAGCAGGTGGTAGACCGCGTGCAGCTCGCGCCCCTCCTCGTCGGGGAAGTGCACGCCGCTCACCCCCAGGCACATCTCGAAGCGCAGGGTCTCCGCGTCGCGGAGGAGCTGGGCGGTGGCCAGGAGTCGGGCCCGCCGGATGAAGAAGGTGATCTCGCCGCGGTGGACCACGACCTTCTCGACGGCGTCGTCGACCCCTTGGTCGGCCATGCCCTGGACCAGGTCACGTGCCACGTCGTCGAACCAGCCGCCGTACGGCGCTGAGGTGCCGCCGGGCATGACGACGGCCTGGGTGAGGCCGCCGTACCCGGACGTGTCGCCGCTGCCGCCGACGCCGAACATGCCCTCGCGGGTGCGGACGACGTCGTGGGCCAGGTCGCCGGGCTGCGCCAGACCGCTGGTGCTCGCACCGCTCGTGTCGGCCTGGGGCCGGTCGTTCTCGCTCACCGCAGCAGTCCCTTCTGCGCCGAGGTCGGCAACGCGTTGAGGGCGGTGGTCTCGAGCTCGAGGACCTGCTTCTCGCGGTTGGCGCCGAGCTTGCCGGCCTGGATCTGGTCGTGGAGCTTGAGGATGGCGTCGATGAGCATCTCCGGTCGCGGCGGGCAGCCGGGCAGGTACATGTCGACGGGGACGACGTGGTCGACGCCCTGGACGATCGCGTAGTTGTTGAACATCCCGCCCGACGACGCGCACACGCCCATGGCGAGAACCCACTTGGGCTCGGCCATCTGGTCGTAGATCTGGCGCAGCACCGGCGCCATCTTCTGGCTCACCCGGCCCGCCACGATCATCAGGTCGGCCTGGCGCGGCGAGGCTCGGAAGACCTCCATGCCGTAGCGCGCGAGGTCGTAGCGCGGACCGCCGGACGTCATCATCTCGATGGCGCAGCAGGCCAGGCCGAAGGTCGCGGGCCAGAACGACGCCTTGCGGAAGTAGCCGGCGACACCCTCGACGGTCGTCAGCAGCACCCCGGACGGGAGCTTCTCCTCGATACCCATGACTCAGTCCCACTCCAATCCGCCGCGTCGCCAGACGTAGGCGTACGCCACGAAGACCGTGGCGAGGAAGATGACCATCTCGACGAGCCCGAAGAAGCCGAGCGCGTCGAAGTAGACGGCCCACGGGTAGAGGAAGACGATCTCGATGTCGAAGACGATGAAGAGCATCGCCACGATGTAGTACTTGACCGGCACACGACCGCCGCCCACGGGCTGCGGGGTCGGCTCGATCCCGCACTCGTAGGAGTCGAGCTTCGCGCGGTTGTAGCGACGCGGTCCGGTGAGCACGCTGATCGCGACGGAGAAGATCGCGAATCCCGCGGCCAGGGCCGCGAGCGCGATCACCGGGGTGTAGAGCTCCATGTGTCCGGACCTCCCTTCGTGTCGTGAGCTGCTGCCGGCTGGTCGGGCGGGTGGAGCGGGTCGGTGGCGCTTGTCGAGCGGGTGCTACGGGGTCAGGCGGGTCGGGCGGGTCAGGCGGTCGGGCGCGATCCTGCTGAGCCCGTTGATGATGCGGTCGGAGACGTCGCCGTCCCGGGGGTCGGTCAGGTTGGCCATGAGCTTGAGCAGGAAGCGCATCAAACCCTGCCTGGGCAGACCGTACTTCGTCGCCTGCTTCATGAACGTGGGGTTGCCGATCATCTTGGCGAAGACCCGCCCGAGGGTGAAGTAGCCACCATAGGCAGCGTCCATCGCCGCCGCATAACCCTCGAGCACCCGCTCGCGGGCCGGTCCGTCGGGGCGGGCCAGCGCCTGGATGAGCACTGAGGCGGCGGTCTCGCCGGCCTCGAGCGCGTAGTCGATGCCCTCGCCGTTGAACGGGTTGGTCATGCCGCCGGAGTCGCCGACCAGCAGCAGGCCACGGCTGTAGTGGGGCTTGCGGTTGAAACCCATCGGCAGCGCGGCCGAGCCGATGCGTCCCACCCGGTTCTCGTCGCGGAAGCCCCACTCCTCCGGCGTCGTGGCCAACCACGTGTGCAGGATCGACTTGTAGTCGACCTGCTGGAACGCCTTCGAGCTGTTGAGGATGCCGAGCCCGACGTTCGCCGTACCGTCGCCGACGCCGAAGATCCAGCCGTAGCCGGGCAGCAGGTTGCTCGCGCCGGGCTGGCCGTCCCACAGCTCCAGCCAGGACTCCATCCAGGGGTCGTCGTGGCGCGGGGTCTCGTAGTAGGCGCGGACCGCGACGCCCATCGGGCGGTTCTCGCGACGCTCGATGCCCATCGCGATCGCCAGGCGGGCCGAGACGCCGTCGCACGCGACGACGACGGGGGCGCGGTAGGTGACCTCGTCGCCGACCTTGCGGCCGCGGTCGTCGACGGGCTTGGCGGTGACGCCCGACGACACGACCGGTGCGCTCGTCGAGGACCGGGCCGGTGACGTTGGTGCGCTCGGTCAACCGGGCCCCGGCCTTCTGGGCGTGGCGCGCGAGGATCTCGTCGAGGTCGGTGCGGGTGCGCACCGCGCCGTACGGCGGGAAGCTGGACAGCTCGGGCCACGGCAGCTCGAGGCGGTGACCGGCGCCGACGATCCGCAGGCCCTTGTTCTTCTGCCAGCCGGGCTCGTCGAGGTCGAAGCCCATGGAGATGAGCTGCTTGACCGCGCGCGGGGTGAGGCCGTCGCCGCAGATCTTGTCGCGCGGGAACGACGCCTTCTCCAGCAGCAGCACGTCCACCCCGGCCTGCGCCAGGTGGTAGGCGGTGCTCGCACCCGCGGGACCGGCGCCGACGACGATGACGTCAGCCATCCGCTCGTCCGCGGTGGTCCGGGTCATGCGCTGCCTGCCTTCGCCGTTGAGGGGGCCCTGCGGCCCGGCTCGTGACCTTGTGAATGGATTCACGAGCCGCCAGGACACAGTCTAGAGGCCCGGGTCACACCGCGCACACCGCCCTGCGCGGAGCGCTCAGCCCGGGCGCGGTTCGGCTGCCGGTTTCCCACGGTATGCCGGCAAGTTGGCGCTCCCCATGGCAACCGGAGCGTGGGGAGCGCGAGTCTCCCGTGGGGAGCAGTGGCTGAAGGGGCGAGCGGCGCGTCGTACGACGACCCCGGGGCCGGCGTACGACGATCGTGGGGCCGGACCCTCCACGTCACCGACAACCGCCGGCTCCCCATGGCGTTCTGGCGCTCCCCATGCTCCGGACACCATGGGGAGCGCCAGTTTGCCTGCATCCCTTGGGAAACCGGCGCCCCGCCGGCCTCACGCGCGGGCGCGGTGCAGCGCGACGACGCCGCCGGAGAGGTTCTGCCACTCCACGTCCCGCCAACCGGCCTCGGCGATGCGGGCGGCGAGACCGGCCTGGTCGGGCCAGGCCCGGATCGACTCGGCGAGGTAGACGTAGGCGTCGGGGTTGGTGGCGACCGCGCGCGAGACCCGCGGCAGCGCTTTCATGAGGTACTCGAGGTAGACCGTCCGGAACGGCTTCCAGGTCGGCTGGCTGAACTCGCACACCACGAGTCGCCCGCCCGGACGCGTCACGCGCCGCATCTCGGCCAGCCCGGCGTCGCTGTCGACGATGTTGCGCAGCCCGAAGGAGATCGTGACCGCGTCGAAGGACGCGTCGGCGAAGGGCAGACGCGTGCCGTCGCCGGCCACGAACGGGAGCGCCGGGCGCGCCTGCTTGCCCACCGCGAGCATGCCCTGGCTGAAGTCGCAGGGCACGACGAGCGCGCCGGCCTCGGCGAACGGGACGCTGGACGTGCCGGTCCCCGCCGCGAGGTCGAGCACCTTCTCCCCGGCTGCGGGTCGACCGCGCGCAGCACCGCGGTGCGCCAGGCCCGGTCCTGCCCCAGCGACAGCACGTCGTTGGTCAGGTCGTAGCGCTTGGCGACGCCGTCGAACATGGCGGCGACGTCCGCGGGGTTCTTGTCCAGCTGGGCTCGGGTCACGGCGCCACTCTAGGCGGCCGGGGCAGGGCCGCACCCCGCGGCTTTCCCCGACCGACCCGACCCCGATCCTCCTGCTTTCGGCCGGGCCGTAGGCTCATGGATCGTGACGTCCAGTCCTGCCGGCTCCCCCCGCGACGCGATGCCGTTGCTGGTGCGGACGGTCCCGCTGGACGATCCGGGCCCGCTGCTGGACCTGCTGCCGGCCCCGAGCGGCCCGGGGGACGCCACTCCCGACGCGACCGCGTGGGTGCGCCGCGGCGACGGCCTGGTCGGCTGGGGAACCGCGGCCGAGATCCGCACCTCCGGAGCCGACCGCTTCGCCACGGCCCAGCGGTGGTGGCACGAGCAGACCCGTGGCGCGGTCGTCCGCGACGAGGTCGGGCTGCCCGGCACCGGCATGGTCGCGTTCGGCTCCTTCGCCTTCTCCGACACCCCCGGCGACAGCGTGCTGCGCGTGCCGGAGGTCGTCATCGGACGTCGCAACGGCGTCAGCTGGCTGACCCACGTCGCGGTGGGCTCGATCAGCTCCTCCGCCCGAGCTGCGTCCGACCGCGACCCCCGAGCCGCCGCGCTCCCTGGCCTACACCGACGGCACCCTGGGTGGCCCGGCCTGGTCCCAGGTCGTCGCCGAGGCGGTACGCCGCATCGAGGCCGGATCGTTGGAGAAGGTCGTGCTGGCGCGCGACCTGGTCGCCGAGGCCGCCGACGCGATCGACGTCCGCTGGCCGCTGCGCCGGTTGGCCACGAGCTACCGCACCTGCTGGACCTTCCACGTCGACGGCCTGTTCGGCGCCACCCCCGAGCTGCTGGTGCGCCGCGAGCGCGGCCTGGTCACCTCCCGCGTGCTGGCCGGCACCATCCGCCGCACCGGCGACGACGCCCGCGACCTCCAGCTGGCCGCCACGCTGGCGCGGTCGTCGAAGGACCTCGAGGAGCACGAGTACGCCGTGCGCTCGGTCGCGGAGTCCCTGGGTCGCCACTGCACCTCGATGAACGTGCCCGAGGCGCCCTTCGTGCTCCACCTGCCCAACGTCATGCACCTGGCCACCGACGTCGCCGGCGTGAGCGACGACGACGCCACGTCGTTGGAGCTCGCCGCCTCGCTGCACCCGTCCGCGGCCGTGGGCGGCACTCCGACCGAGGACGCGATCGCGCTCATCGACGAGATCGAGGGCATGGACCGCGAGCGCTACGCCGGGCCGGTGGGCTGGATCGACGCCTCCGGCGACGGCGAGTGGGGGCTCGCCCTGCGCAGCGGCATGCTGCGCGGCAACCGGGTCCGCCTCTTCGCCGGTTGCGGCATCGTCGCCGACTCCGACCCGGACGCCGAGCTGGCCGAGGCCCAGGCGAAGTTCGTCCCGGTCCGCGACGCCCTGGAGAGCTGAGCCCTCCCCCGCCGGCCGGCTTCTGGTCACTCCCTGCACCCGAGCCGGTTTCCGGTCACGCCCGGCGGGGCCGGTTTCTGGTCACTCCCTGCACCCAGGCCCGCTTCCGGTCACTCCCAGCAGTACGTCGCGCGTTTCATCGCGGCGATCGACCAGAATCGCGCCCCGGTCCCCGGCACCCCTGATGGTCAGACGTCAGAGGCCCGCAGGTCAGAGGTCGGTGCCCGGCGCGAGCCGTGACCAGCTGCCGTCCTGCTGGCCGAGGAAGTCGCTCATGAAGCGGTCGACGATGCCGAGCCCCTTCGCGGAGTAGACCTCGTCGTGGATGCCGAGCGTGCGCGGCGCCCCGACGGCGCGGGCCAGCTCGACGAGCTCGGACATCCGCGCCCACGGCGCGCAGGCGGGGCCGAGGAAGACGTCGACGTCCTGTCCGGGCAGCTCGAAGGAGTCGCCGGGGTGGTAGACCGACGTGCCGTCGGCCGTCAGCACGAAGCCGCTGTTGGCGAACTCCGGCGCCTCCGGGTGGATGACGGCGTGCTTCTCGCCCACGACGCGCACGGCGTAGCCGGCGATCTCGAGCTCCTCGCCCGGGGAGACCACGGTGACGCGCTCGCCGACGCCGGCGTCGGCCTCGCGGATCTGCTTCGCGACGGCCTCGATCGTCCAGATCGGAGCGTCGCTCGCCCGCAGGTGCTCGATGGTCCAGTGGTCGGGGTGCTCGTGGGTGATCAGCACCGCGGCCGCTCCGTCGAGCGACTCGCGCTCGGACCACGCACCCGGGTCGAGGACGACGTCGTGACCCGGCCCGTCGCCGTACGACAGCACGAACGCAGGAATGGCTGAACTTGGTGATCCGCATGGTCATCCCACCACCTCGTCGGCGTAGCACCAGCGCCACGCCTCTCCGGACTCGACGGAGCGGATGACCGGGTGGCCCTCCGCCTGGAAGTGCGCAGCGGCGTGGCGGCGCGGCGAGGAGTCGCAGCAGGCCACGTGGCCACAGTTCAGGCACATCCGCAGGTGCACCCAGCTGCTGCCCTCCCGCACGCAGTCGACGCAGGCCAGCTCCTCAGGGGCGTCGCGGTCGGGTGCCTCGCTCAGGTGGTCGCACGCGTCGACGGCTCGGCTCACGATGCCGCTCCTCTCCTCCTGCCGGACGAACTCCCGGTGGCGTCGTACCCCGTAGTCGATCATGGACTCCTCGATGTCGAGGGACGACAGCACGTCCTCGACGACCTCGTGCGGGATCCGACCGGTGCTGCGCAGCTCGAGCACACGGGCGCGCTCCGCGGCCAGCATGTCGCCCCGCAGCCGGGCGTAGCGCTCGCTGGGAGTCTCCCCCTCGCTCTGCTCGGCACCCAGGCGCTCCCAGGCGGCGAACTCGCGCTGCTCGATGCGCGCGTGCAGGACCTGTCGCACGCCCTCGTGGAGGTCGTCGTCGTCCTCCTCCTGCTCGAGGCGGTCGAGACCGGCGCGGCTCGCGGCCTGGAGCAGCTCGGCCCGTGCCAGGGCGTCCTCGCGCGGGTCCGGCGGGCTGACCCTGAGCCGCCGCACCACCCAGGGCAGCGTCAGCCCGTGGATGAGCAGCGTGCCACCGGTGACGAACAGCGCGATGAGCAGCAGCACCTCGCGGCCGGGCACCTCCGGGGGGATCGCGAAGGCCGCGGCCAGCGTGACCACGCCCCGCATCCCCGCCCAGCCCACGATCACGGTGTACGCCGGCGGCGGCTTGCGTCCGCTCGCGTCGGGCTTGAGCAGCACCAGCCGGGCCGGCAGCAGCCACAGGTAACGCAGCGCGATGACGGCGACGAGGGTCGCCACGCACGCGGTGACGATCGTCGTGGTGCTCAGCGGGCTCTCGGAGACCTCCCCCACGATCCAGCTGGTCTGCAGCCCGATGAGCAGGAACACCGCGTTCTCGAGCAGGAAGGCGAAGGTGCGCCAGTTGAGCCGTTCCGCGATGCGTGAGGAAGGGGTCTGCAGCACCGGTGCCTTGTGACCCAGCGCGAGGCCGGCCACGACCACGGCCAGCACGCCGGAGGCGTGGATCTCCTCGGCGACGACGTAGGCGATGAACGGGGTCACGATCGACACCGAGGTGTCCAGGGTCGGCTTCGGTGAGGTGGCGGCGAACCTTGCCCACGACGAGGTAGACCAGCAGTCCGCAGGCCACCCCGCCCACGGCGGCGACGAGGAAGTCCAGGCCGACCTCGGTGACCGAGATGGTCGCGGTGGCGGCCACGATCGCGGTGTTGAGCGCCACCAGCGCCGTGGCGTCGTTGAGCAGCGACTCGCCCTCGAGCACCGTGACGACCGGGCGCGGCATGCCGATGCGTCGACCGACCGCGGTGGCCGCGACCGCGTCGGGCGGGGCCACCACGGCGCCGATCGCGAAGGCCGCGCCCCAGCTCAGTCCCGGCACGATCGTGTGCAGCAGGAGACCCACGCCGAACGTGGTGAAGACGATGAGGCCCACCGACAGCCCCAGGATGGGGCGGCGGTAGGTGTTGAAGTCGACCAGGCTGGTCGACAGCGCGGCGTTGTAGAGCAACGGCGGCAGCAGCCCGACGAGCACGATCTCGGGGGTGAGGCGGATCTCCGGGACCACCGGGAGGTACGAGGCCGCCACGCCCACCAGGACCATGAGGATCGGGGCGGGGAAGTCGAGGCGACGGGCGACGGCCGCGACCGTCACGATCGTGACGACCAGCGCGACCAGCATGAGGGCGACGTGCACCGCCCCATTGTGGTGCCCCGGGCAAGGGTGCCCGTGGTCAGTCCACGAGAGCGCGGATCGAGGCGTCGAGGTCGCGGCGGGTGTCGCGGCGGACCACGGCCTCCACGACCACGATCCCCTGCGGCTCACGGGCCAGGGCGGCGCGCAGCTCGGCACGGTCGCCCACCCGGACGTACGTCGTACCGGTCGCGGCGCAGAGGGCGGCCAGGTCGACGCCGTGGGGGGTGGCGAAGAGACGCTCGAAGGAGCCGGCGTGCACGGGGGCGCCCTGCTCGAGGGAGGCGAAGATGCTGCCGCCGTCGTCGTTGACGACCACGATCGTCAGGTCGGGGCGAGGCTCGTCGGGTCCGAGAACCAGGCCGGTGGTGTCGTGGAGGAACGTGACGTCGCCGAGCAGGGCGAAGGCGCGGGTGGTGCGGGGGCGGCCGAGGGTCGCCCCGATCGCGCTGGAGACGCTGCCGTCGATGCCGGCCAGGCCCCGGTTGGCCACCACCAGGCGACGAGCGCCGACGTCGTAGCGCGGCACCATCAGGTCGAGGTCGCGGACCGGGTTGGAGGCGCCGACGAACAGCAGCCCGCCGGGCGGCAGCGCGGCCGCGACCTCGCCGGCGACGTGCTGGGGGGTCAGGTCGCCGGTGGCGTCGAGGAGGGCGTCGAGGCGGGCACCGACGTCGGCGTCGCGGTCGAGCCACTCCTGCAGCCACGGTCCGGGTGGCGGACGCTCCGCACGAGGAGCGCCCGGGGCGGTGGCGGGCCGCAGCGGGGCGAGGTCGAGCACCCGGTCGACCCGGTGGCCGGGGTCGGTCCAGCCGCCGAGCCGGTCGCGGAGCGCCACCACCTCGACGTCGTCGCGCGACAGCAGGCGCGTGACCGGGCGCGAGAGCGTCGGGTGCCCGGCGACGAGCACGCGCCGGATGCGACCGGCGAGCTCGGTGTCGCCGAGCAGCAGCCGGTAGGTGCGGATCGCGTTGGCGCCCGTGCGGGAGCCGCTGGACGGCTCGGCGAGCAGCGGCCAGCCGCGCTCCTCGGCCAGGACGCGGGCGGGCGGGCCGGCGTCGTCACCGGCGACGACCACCGTGGGCACGTCGTCGTCCCAGGGGTCGACGTCGTCGTCCGCCGCCGCGGGCGGGCGGGGCACCAGCGAGCCGGGGCGCCGCGGGCTCCGGGTCCACGGCACGTCGCCGACGCGGCCGCCCAGGTCGGCGCTCCAGCCGTCCGCGACGTCCGGCGTGGCGGGGCCGTCGAGCTGCACGTTGAGGTGGACCGGGCCGCGGGGAGGACCGGCGTCGCCCTCGGCCACGATCAGCGCGCGTGCCGCCAGCGAGCGCCACCCGGCGACCTGCTCGACCTCGGCGCGACCCGGGGCGCCGGCCGGGACGTCGGCGAACAGCCGGGTCGCGGTGCCGTAGAGGTGGACCTGGTCGGTGGTCTGGTTGGCGCCGGTGCCGCGCAGGCGGGCGGGCCGGTCGGCGGTGAGGACGACCAGCGGCAGCCCGGCGTGGGAGGCCTCGAGCACGGCCGGGTGCAGGTTGGCGGTCGCGGTGCCGCTCGTGGTGAGGACCACGACCGGTCGGCGGGAGGTGCGGGCCAGCCCCAGGGCGAGGAAGCCGGCGGTGCGCTCGTCGATGCGGGTGTGCAGCGTGAGGTCGCCGCGTGCCGCCGCGGCGTGGGCGGCGAAGGCGAGGGCCGCCGAGCGCGACCCCGGGCAGAGCACCACGTCGGCGACGCCCCCGCGGGCCAGCTCGTCGATCAGCGTCCGGGCCTGCGCGGTCGCGGCGTTGCGCGGGGCGGGTCGGACGCGGGGTCGGACGCGGGGTCGGACGCGGGTCGACGCGGGGGCGGACGCGGGGGCGGGGCTCACGAGCGACGATCCTGCCGGATCTGCGCCAGCCGCGCCTCCCAGTGCGCGACGCGCTCGGGTGCCGCCGCGACGGCGGCGAGCCGGACCGGGTCGACCTGGGGCCGGGTCGACGGGCAGCTGCCCCGTCCACCGGCAGCAGCGGCTGGTGGACCACGTCGGCGGTCAGCAGCTGGACGGTGGCCAGCCCGCACGCGTGCTCCAGGGTGGGCAGCGCAGCGGCCAGCGCGACCCCCGCGGCGATGCCCACGCTCGTCTCCAGCGCGCTGCTGACGACGACCGGCAGCCCGATGTCCTCCGCGATCCGCAGGCACGCCCGGACACCTCCGAGCGGCTGCACCTTGAGCACCGCGACGTCGGCGGCCTCCAGGTCGCGCACCCGGTAGGGGTCCTCGGCGCGACGGATCGACTCGTCGGCAGCGACGGGTACGTCGACGCGTCGGCGCACCCGGGCCAGGTCCTCGACGCTCGCGCACGGCTGCTCGACGTACTCCAGGCCGCCGGCGGCGCGGTCGAGCAGGCCGATGGCGGTGACCGCCTCGTCGACCGTCCAGGCGCCGTTGGCGTCGACCCGGATCCGACCGCTCGCACCGAGGGCGTCGCGCACCGCCTCGACCCTGGCCTCGTCGTCGGCGAGCGACTGACCCGGCTCGGCGACCTTGACCTTGGCGGTCGTGCAGCCGCCGGCGAGCACGATGGCCCGGGCCCGCTCGGCGTCCACCGCCGGCACGGTGACGTTGACCGGGACGACGTCGCGCAGAGGCGTCGGCCAGCCCTCGTCGGCGGCCTCGAGGGCGGCGCGCAGCCAGGGCTCGGCGACGCGGGCGTCGTACTCCAGGAAGGGGCTGAACTCGCCCCAGCCGGCGTCGCCGCGCAGCAGCATGCCCTCGCGGACGTCGATGCCACGGAAGCGCGTGCGCATGGGGACGGCGAAGACGGGGTGGCTCACGGGGTCACGTGGCCTTCCGCGTCTCGAGCCAACGCGCTGGCCGCCTGACGGTCGACCTTGCCGTGTGGGCAGGTGCGGCATCGCCTCGGTGCTCCACGAGCGCGTGCGGTGCCCAGGCGCGGGGCTCGACGAGGTCGCGCACCTCGGCGAGGTCCAGCGTCCGTCGCGCCTGCACGACGGCGGTGACCCGCTCGCCCCACTCGGGGTCCGGTACGCCGACCACCACCGTGCTCACCACGTCGGGGTGCCGCGCGATCATCGCCTCGACGGCCTCGGCCGGGACGTTGACGCCGCCGCTGATGATCACCGAGTCGACGCGGCCCAGGACCCACAGGCGGCCGTCGTCGTCGAGGCGCCCGAGGTCCTGGGTGCGCAGCCACCCGTCGCCGAGGACCTCGGCGGTGCGGGCCGGGTCGTCGGCGTAGCCGTCGAAGAGGACCGGTCCGCGCAGCAGCACCTGGCCGTCGTGGTCGATGCGGACCTCGACGCCGGCGAGCGGGCGGCCGTCGTACACGCAGCCGCCGCAGGTCTCGGCCATGCCGTAGGTCTGCACGACGCGGACGCCGGACGCCTCGGCAGCGGCGCGGACCTCCGGCCACAGCGGACCTCCGCCGACGAGGACGGCGTCGAAGCGGGCGAGCGCGGCGAGCTCGCGGCTGTCCTCGAGCAGCCGGCGCAGCTGGGTGGGCACCAGCGAGACGTAGCGGCGCGGGCCGGTCATCGCCGCGACCGTGTCGGCCAGCGACCCCGTCTGCAGGACGGGCTCGGTGCCGGCGACGACGGAGCGGAACAGGACCTGGAGGCCGGCGACGTAGGTCGGCGGCAGGTTGAGCACCCACTGCCCCGGTCCCCCGAGCCGGTCGTGGGTGGCGTGGGCCGACGCGCGCAGCGCGCGACGCGACAGCTCGACCGCCTTGGGACGACCGGTCGATCCGGAGGTGCGCAGCACGAGTGGCTCGGAGTCGCCGGGGCGGGTGTCCCAGTCGCGCAGCAGCGTGAGGATCTCGGCTGCGGAGCCGCTGACCGGCCGCAGCGCCAGCGACGTCGCGCTCGACCGCGACGCCCGACCGCGGCGCCTCGCCCCGGCTGCTCTCCTGGCTCACGACGGTCCACGCTATGCCCTGACCGGGTGGCGGGGCCTCAGGGGGACGCCGTGGGCTGCCGCGGACGCCGGCTGGCAGGATCGCAGTCGTGGCTACCCCCGCGCAGTGGCTCGAAGGAGCCCGCCCTCGCACCCTCCCGGCCGCCGTCGCGCCCGTCCTGGCCGGCAGCGGCGTCGCGGCGTACGTCGACAGCGTCGTCGCCTGGAAGGCCGCGTTGGCGCTGGTCGTCGCGCTGGCGCTGCAGGTGGGGGTCAACTACGCCAACGACTACTCCGACGGGGTGCGCGGCACCGACGAGGACCGGGTCGGGCCGCTGCGGCTCGTGGGTTCCGCGGCGGCGACGCCGGGCGCGGTGAAGCGGGCGGCCTTCGCCGCCTTCGGAGCAGCCGCGGTGACAGGGCTGGTGCTGGCCGCGACGACGTCGTGGTGGCTGGTGGCGCTCGGTGCGGTCTGCATCCTGGCCGGCTGGTTCTACACCGGCGGGTCGAGCCCCTACGGCTACCGCGGGCTCGGCGAGGTCATGGTGTTCGTGTTCTTCGGGCTGGTGGCCGTGGTCGGGACGACGTACGTGCAGACGGCGGGTGTCGGGTCGGGCGCGGGATCCGACGGCGGGCCGCCGCTCGACGACTGGCTGCCGGCGTCGCTGCTGGCCGCGGTCGGGATCGGCGCGATCGCCTGCGCGATTCTGGTCGCCAACAACCTGCGCGACATCCCCACCGACGCCGAGGTCGGCAAGCGGACGCTCGCTGTCGTGCTCGGCGACGCGCGGACGCGGCTGCTGTACATCGCGCTGCTGGTGCTCGCTGCGCTCGCGGCCGTGGGGGTCGCGCTGGTGACCTCGCCGTGGGCCCTGCTGGCCCTGGTCGCGCTGGTGCCCGGCGCCCGGGGGGTGGCCGTGGTCCGCAGCGGCGCCACCGGCGGTGCCCTGGTCGCGGTGCTGCAGCTGACCGGGGTCACCGAGCTGCTCTACGGCCTCGGTCTGTTCATCGGCCTCCTCCTCGCCTGACTCGTCCCACATCCGCGAGTGGGCGTGTCGTGCGGCGCGAGTCGGCGTGTCGTGCGGCGCGAGTCGGCGTGTCGTGCGGCGCGAGTCGGCGTGTCGCGTGATCGGCGGACGCCGAGGGCCGGGCGGTTCAGTCGGAGGCGGGCTCCTGGCCCTGGCCCTCGGTGCCGTCCTTGCTCTGCGTGCCGTCGCCGTCCGTGCCGTCGCCGTCCGTGCCGTCGCCGTTCTGCTGTCGGTGCCGTCCTTGCGCCGCTTACGGTCCAGCCAGCGCAGGAAGTCCTCGTCGTCGTCGGGTGCGACCTGCTTCATCTGCGGCTTCGACCGCCGCTTCGGCAGCGCGTTGCCACGACCGAGCGTGCGGCGTCGCTCGAGCGTCCACGCGATGGCGTACACCACGGCGGCGAACAGCACGACGACGAGCGCGAACTTGAGCACACCTCCACACTAGGCGGGGACACAACCCGCCGAAGCACCAGCGCAGGTCGTGCTGCTGGCAGGCAGGTGCAGCACCCGCCGTACGCTGGGTGCATGCGCGAGTTCGTCCTCTACACCGCGGCCCGCTTCGGGATCTTCGGCCTCACGTACGGCGTGGTCCTGCTGATGGTGTGGCTGGTCGACCGGAACGGGCCCCTCCCCGTGCTGTGGCCGCTGATCCTCGCGGCCGTGCTCTCGACGTTCGTGTCGGCGTACGTCCTGCGCAACCTGCGCGAGCGCTTCGCCCAGCGCGTGAACGAGCGGGCGGAGCGGATGTCGACGCGCTTCGAAGAGATGCGCGCCCGCGAGGACTCCGACTGACCCACCCCGCACCCGTCGTACGACGCTGCTCACCGCGGCTGGAGCACCTCCAGCCGGTTGCCGAAGGGGTCGGCGGTGTAGAAGCGACGCATGCCCGGGAAGTCGTCGTCCCACCGGACCTCGACGCCGCGTGCCTCGAGCCGCGCTGCGAGGGCGTCGATGCCCTCCACCACGATGCCCGGGTGCGCCTTGCGCGCCGGCTGGAAGCCGTCCTCGACTCCGAGGTGGACCTCGACCCCACCACCCCGGAACCAGCAGCCACCGCGGGCCGCCAGCACCGGCGGCTTCTCCAGCTCTGCGAAGCCGAGCGTGTCGCGCCAGAAGCCGCGGCAGGTGTCCTCCGACCCCTTCGGGACGGCGAGCTGGACATGGTGGAGGCCGCGGAAGGCGTAGTCGTCGGTCGTCACGTGGGTCAGCCTGCCACCCGTGGCCGGTTCCAGCCTGTCCTGACGCGACACGGTGCTGGCGAGCACGCATGGGCGCGCAATGTCGACTGACCGGCCCGCACGACACGCCCACTCGCGCCGCACGACACGCCCACTCGCGCCGCACGACACGCCCACTCGCGCGACCGCACGACACGCCCACTCGCGCCGCACGACACGCCCACTCGCGGGTGGGGTCGCGGGGTCAGGAGCCGGCGTAGGAGTGGAGGCTGCTGGCGCCGAAGAAGAAGTTGATGCCGACGAAGTTGAACAGCAGGGTCGCGAAGCCGATGAGCGCGATGATCGCGGCGGCCTTGCCCTTCCAGCCGGCGGTCGCCCGCGCGTGCAGGTACGCCGCGTAGACCACCCACGTGATGAACGCCCACACCTCCTTGGGGTCCCAGTTCCAGTAGGAGCCCCAGGCGTACTCGGCCCAGATCGGCCCGGCGATCAGCGCCGCGAACGTCCACAGCGGGAAGCCCACGGCGTGCAGCCGGTAGGAGATCCGGTCGAGCGTGTCGGCGTCGGGGAACCGGTCGAGCAGCGCCGCGCGCCGCTCCCCCATCCGGAGCTTCACCAGGAACATCACCGACGTCAGCGCGCCGACGGCGAACGCCCCGGTGGCCAGGATCGCGGCGCCGACGTGGATCACCAGCCAGTAGGAGTGCAGCGCCGGCACGAGCGGGCCCGCCTGCTGCTCCAGGGTCAGGTTGGCGAGCATCAGCACGACGACCTGGAACAGGGTCAGGAACAGCCCCATCCAGCGCAGCCTCAGCGTGCGCAGCAGCACCAGGTAGATCAGCGTGACGCCGAGCGCCCCGGTGAGCGTGAACTCGTACATGTTGCCCCACGGCACCCGCCACGGGTCGGTGGCGAAGCCGCGCGAGACGACCCCGGCGGTGTGCAGCACGGCGGCCACCACGGTCAGCGCGACGCCGATCCGGCCGGCCGTGTCGATCCGCAGCTCGCGTCGCTCGTCGTCACCGGTCGAGCCCTCGGGCGCAGCCGCAGCCGCTCCCCCGGCCGGTGCGTCGACCCGGGTCGCGGCGGCGCCGGAGGCGACCAGCTGGGCGGCGCGGTCCGCACCCCCCGCCCGCGCCGGCGCGGTCAGCGCCACCACCCACTCGGCCACGTGCGCGGCGAGGGCCAGCACGTAGACGATGCCGGCGAACATGATGGCGGTGTCGCTGAAGCTGGCGAAGGCCTCGGTCGTCACGGCTGCTCCTCGTCGTCGCGGCGGGTCCGGCCCTCGTCGGAGGCCGACCCCTCACCAGTATCGCTCGCACCGGTCGTGCGCCCCACCGCCGTGCGTGCGAGACCGGTCACCTCGGTGTCCAGACCCTCGGCGACGGTGCTGCGGTCGAGCCCCCCGACCTCGACGTACGACGAGCGCCCGTCGGCTCCGGTGACCACCCGCACCCAGACGCGGCGCCGGCGCACGAACAGTGAGCCCATGAGCCCGACGAGGCCGATCACGATCCCGCCGAGGGCGATGGTCTTGCCCGGGGTGTGGCTGATCTGCAGCTTGACCCACCGCTCGTAGCCGTTGAACCGGACCGACCCCATGCCTTCGGGGAGCTCGACGGTCCGCCCGGGCACCATGTCGAGGCGGAAGGGCGTGCCGTCGGCCTTCTCGAGCTGCGTCATCTCGTCGGTGTCGAGGGCGTAGACCGACTGCGGCTCCCCGCTGTCGAGGCCGAGGTCGCCGTAGTAGCCGGTCATGGTCACGACCGGGTTGCGGGCGTCGGGGAACGACGAGAAGGGTCCGCGCTCCATGGTGAAGCCGTAGGTCGGCAGGAAGAGCCCGTCGAAGGCGAGCTGCTGCGGCGCCGCACCCTGGACCTTGAGCACCCCGAACGACGCGAAGGTCGCGTCCTGCGGCAGGAACGGCACCGGGGCGTCCCAGGCCACCTCGCCGCTGCCGTCGGTGACGGTGAAGTCGGGGGCGTAGCCGTGGCCGACGAGGAAGACGCTGACCCCGTCGAGGACCAGCGGCTGGTTGACCTCGAGCACGTGCTTCTCGACCGGGGCGTCGAGGTCGGTGCGGTAGCTGATCGGCGCCCGGAAGTACTCCGGCTGACCGTTGGCCGGCCCGCCCTCGAGGAAGCGGACGTCGAAGTCGTCGACGGTGAAGCTCAGCGGCTCCAGGTCCACCGGGTCGTACAGCGAGCCCGGTGCGAACTCGTCGTACTGCGGGGTGGAGTTGGTGAAGCCGCTGCCCACGAGCACGATCGCACCGCCCTTGTAGCCGAGCAGCTGACCGTAGGCGAAGGCCAGCAGCACCACGACGACGCTGATGTGGAAGACGAGGTTGCCGAGCTCGCGCAGGTGGCCGCGCTCGGCCGACAGCGAGTCCGCGGTGCGCACCACCCGGTAGCGACGCCGGCGGCGCAGCGCGGCCTCGGCGCGGTCGAGCACGTCCGCAGCAGCGGGCGCAGCAGCAGGCGCGGCCGCGGCCGCCGGAGCCAGCGGTTCGCGGGCGTACGCCGGCAGCCGGTGCAGGTTGCGCGGCGCCTTCGGCGGCGTGGACCGGACAGCGCGCCAGTGCACACCCAGGCGGGGCACGATGCAGCCGACCAGCGAGACCATGAGCAGCAGGTAGATCGCGCTGAACCACACCGAGTCGTAGACCGAGAACAGCCCCAGCCGCTCGTAGACCGGCGCCAGCGTGGGGTGGTCCTCCTTCCACTGCCCGACCTGCACCGCAGCGATGTTCGACTGCGGGATGACCGAGCCGGGGATCGAGCCGAGCGCGACCAGCAGGAGCAGCAGCAGCGCGGTGCGCATGGAGGTGAGCTGGCGCCAGGCCCAGCGAGCGAGCTCGCGCGGCGACAGCGCCGGCGGCGGACCCGGTGCGACGTTCGCCGGCACGGAGGCGTCCCGGTCGGTGGTGCGCGTGCTCATCAGACCGACACCTCGAAACCGACGACCCAGCCGCGCATCTCCGCGATCCACAGGTCCCACCAGCCGGTGACCAGCAGCAGGCCGACGGCGACGAGCATGAGGCCGCCGGCACGGGTGACCCAGGCCTGGTGCGTGCGGATCCACCGGGTGGCCCCCAGCATCCGGCGGTAGCTGAGCCCCAGCGCGATGAAGGGCAGTCCGAGCCCCAGGGAGTAGGCCACGCTCAGCAGCGCCCCCCGTCCTGGGGTCGCCTCGGTGTAGGCCATCGACTGCACGGCGGTCAGGGTCGGGCCGATGCACGGCGTCCAGCCGATGGCGAACAGCAGCCCGAGCAGCGGTGCGGCCACCAGCCCGACGGCGGGCACGCGGTGCAGACGGACGTCGCGCTGCAACCACGGCACCACCCCCATGAACACCAGCCCGACCAGGATGGTGAGCAGTCCGAGCACGGTGGTGAGGGTCCTGCGGTACTCGTAGAGCCAGCCGCCCAGCGCTCCGGCGGTGGTGCCGACCACGACGAACCAAGCGGTGAAGCCGGCGACGAAGAGCACGGTGCCGGCGAGCATGCGGCCGCGCTTGGCGGTCTCGAGGTCGGCCCCGGACAACCCCGTGGCGTAGGAGACGTAGCCGGGCAGCAGCGGCACCACGCAGGGCGAGAAGAACGACACCGTGCCCGCGACCGCGGCCACCGGCAGGGCCAGGGCCATCGAGCCGCTGGTCACCTGCTCGACGAACCAGTCGGCGACGCTCACGCGCCCTCCCCCTCCGGCTCGTCGGTGTCGTCCCTGGGTGCGCCCGGGGTCCGGAGCTCCTCGCCCAGGACGTCCTCCACCACGCCGTACAACGTGGAGGTGTTGACCGTGCCGATGATCCGCGCCGCCACCCGTCCCTCGGCGTCGATGACGACGGTGGTGGGCACCGCCAGCGGAGGCAGGGTGTCGCGGAAGTTCAGCAGCAGGTTGCCCTCGGGGTCGTAGAGGCTCGGGTAGGGGATGTCGAAGTTCTCGACGAAGCGACGAGCGGAGGCCTGGTCGTAGTCGCGGTTGTTGATGCCCAGGAAGGACACCCCGTCGTCGGCGAGGTCGCGGGCGGCGTCGGCCAGCGCGGGGGCCTCGGCGATGCACGGGGCGCACCACGACCCCCAGACCGGCATCACCACGACGTCGCCGGCGTAGTCGGCGAGCGCGACCGGCTCGCCGTCGACGGTCTCACCGGCCACCTCACCGTCGGGCGCCTCGCGCTCGGACGCCTCGAGCACGGAGACCGAGCCGTCGGAGGTCACGAAGCCCTGCTCGCCGCTGCTGGACAACGAGGGTCCGGTGCAGCCGCTGAGGAGCAGGAGGGTGCCGAGCAGCGCCGCGACCGGTCCCGGCGTACGCCGTCCGCCGCGTCGCGCGCGCACCGTCCTGTCGGATCGCATCAGGTGGTGCCTTCCGGCGGCGGAGCGCTGCCGCCGCTCGAGAAGGTCTTGTTGCGGTCGTGCACCGGGATCAGGTCGCCGGCCGGCTCCGAGTAGGTGATGGTCGTGATCCGGTCGTCCTCGAAGGTCAGCGAGGTCAGGCTGCAGAGCGTGCAGTGCCGCTTGCGCGGGTCGTGCAGGAAGGGCTTGCCCTCCAGGTGCAGCCGGGTGATCCAGATCGGCAGCTGGTGCGAGACCACGACCGCCTCGTGCCCGAGGTGGGCGTCGCGGACGTCGTGGACGGCGTCGAGCATCCGCGCCACGACCTGCTTGTAGGGCTCGCCCCACGAGGGCCGCAGCGGGTTCCACAGGTGCCGCCACGCCCGGGGGTGCTTGAGCACGCCCTGACCGGCCCCGAACGTCTGGCCCTCGAACACGTTGCTGGACTCGATGACGCGCTCGTCGGTGCGCAGGTCCAGCGCCAGGGCGTCGGCCAGCGGCTGTGCCGTCTCCTGGGCCCGCTCCAGCGGGGAGGCGTAGACGCCGGTGATGTCGCGCTCGGAGATCACCTCCGCGATGCGGGTCGCCATCTGTCGGCCCAGGTCGGAGAGGTGGTAGCCGGGGCGACGGCCGTAGAGGATGCCGACCGGGTTGTGGACCTCGCCGTGGCGGACCAGGTGGACGACGGTCTTCATGCGGTCGCTCCGGACGTGGGGTCGGGCACGGCGGCGGCGGCGCGCGCGGCGGCGGGCAGCGCGGAGACGATGCGGTCCAGGGCGGCGTCGTCGTGCGCGGCGGAGAGGAACCAGATCTCGAAGGCGCTCGGGGGCAGGTGGATCCCCTGGTCGAGCATCGAGTGGAAGAAGGCGGCGTAGCGGTCGAGCCGCTGGCGGGAGGCGCCGGCGAAGTCGGTGACCGGCTCTGCGCCGTCGTCCTCGCTGAAGAAGACGCTGAACATGTTGCGGTCGTTCTGCGCGACGTGCGGGACGCCGGCCTCGGTGAGCGCCGCGACCGCGGCCTCTCGCACGACGTCCGCGGCGCGGTCGACGTGGGCGTAGACGGCGTCGTCGGCCAGCCGCAGCGTGGTGAGGCCGGCGGTGGCGGCCACCGGGTTCCCCGACAGCGTGCCGGCCTGGTAGACGGTGCCCTCGGGGGCCAGCGCGGCCATGACGTCGGCGCGCCCGCCGAAGGCCGCGGCCGGGAACCCGCCGCCCATCACCTTGCCGAAGGTCATGAGGTCGGGGCGCCAGCCCTCGACGGCGCCGTCGAGGGCCCAGCGTCCCGAGGAGGAGACGCGGAAGCCGGTCATGACCTCGTCGCTGACGAACAGCGCGCCGTGGGCGGCGCAGGTCTCGGCGAGGAACTTGTTGAAGCCGGGCCGCGGCGGCACGATCCCCATGTTGCCGGGCGTCGCCTCGGTGATGAGGCAGGCGATCTCGTGCCCGTGCTCGGCGAAGGCCGCGGTCACCGCCGCCTCGTCGTTGTAGGGCAGCACGATGGTGCGGGCCGTGACCGCCTCCGGCACACCGGGGGTGCCCGGCATGGCGAACGTCGCCAGGCCGCTGCCGGCGGAGGCCAGCAGCGGGTCGACGTGACCGTGGTAGCAGCCGGCGAACTTCACGACGACGTCACGGCCGGTGAAGCCGCGCGCCAGCCGGATCGCCGACATCGTGGCCTCGGTGCCCGGAGGAGACCAGCCGGAGCCGGTCGACCGGGGTGCGGCTCACGATCTCCTCGGCCAGCAGGACCTCGGCCTCCGTCGGCGTGCCGTACGACGTGCCGCGCGCGGCCGCCTCGGTGACCGCCGCCAGCACCTCGGGGTGGGCGTGACCGAGCAGCATGGGGCCCCACGAGCAGAGCAGGTCGACGTACTCCCGCCCGTCGACGTCGACGAGGTAGGGACCGCGGGCCGAGGCGATGAAGCGCGGCGTGCCGCCGACGGCCTGGAAGGCGCGGACCGGGGAGTTCACCCCGCCGGGGATGACGCGGCGGGCCCGCGCGAACAGGGCAGCCGACGCGGCAGCCTGCCCGGGTCCCTCGGCGGGAACCGGCGGGGCGTCTGTCAGTGGGGCTGGCTGGTTCACACCTGCCATCTTCCCCGACGGGACCAGCGCTGCCGAATCGGCTTCCCTCTGTGGCCGGTCCACCCGCCAGTGACGGACCGGTGACGGACCGGAGACGGACCGGTCTGGGCTGCCTTGCCGACTTCGGGGACCACCGCCCCGGCAACGGCCTACCATGCGTCGGAGGAGTTCCCCGGGGGAGGCACGGGGTGGTTCAGACGTCCCCGGTCGGGTGCTTACTACCGAAGCGTAACCCCACGGCGGGTGGGTAGTTATACGTCACGAGGGAATGACCCGGCAACCCCGACCACTGGCCGCCGGGCCAACAGGGAGATATCACCATCATGAGCAAACGCATGACCACGTGGCAGAAGGCGACGGCCCTCGTCCCGCTCGCGCTCCTCTCGGGAGCCTGGACCGCGAGCCTGGCCGTCTCGAGCGCGACCGCGTCCGACACGGCCGCCGCCGAGGAGGCGGCGACCGCCGCGTCGCTGCCGGACGGCAGCACGGTGCCCTCGGACGCCGTCGAGCAGCCCGCCAACATCTCCGCGCCGGGCGAGGTCGCCCCAGGCGTGCCGAAGGGCAGCGAGGACGCGGTCGTCAAGAGCGCCTCGACCAACGGGATCCCGTCGGCGGCCCTCGCCGCCTACCAGCGCGCCGCGCAGGTCATCGACTCCGCCGACGCCTCCTGCAACATCGAGTGGCCGCTGGTGGCCGCCATCGGCCGGGTGGAGTCCAACCACGGTCGCTACGGCGGCAACACCCTGTCGGCCGAGGGCGTCTCGACGCCGGGCATCTACGGCATCCCGCTCGACGGCGGCAACGGCACCCAGCGCATCACCGACACCGACGCCGGTCAGTTCGACGACGACAAGCAGTTCGACCGCGCCGTCGGCCCCATGCAGTTCATCCCCTCGACCTGGTCGGTCGTCGGTGTGGACGGCGACGGCGACGGCGAGCGCGACCCGCAGGACATCGACGACGCCGCGCTCGCGACCGCGGTCTACCTCTGCTCCGGCGACGAGGACCTCGGCGAGCGCAGCGGCCAGGAGTCGGCCGTGTACCGCTACAACCACAGCGACGACTACGTCGCCCTGGTGCTGTCGATCGCCGACGCCTACGCCTCGGGCGACTACAGCGCGGTGCCGAACAACTCCACCGCTCCCACGACCTTCACGCCGTCCTACGGCGACTCGGTGATGAGTGGCGGCACCAAGGGCTACACGCCCCCGAAGGTCCCGGCCCCGCGTCCCGGACGCGAACGGTGGTGGCACGACGACGACCTCCGGCGGCGGCACCTCCACCTCCGGCGGGGAGACCTACGAACCCCCCGCTCCGGCCCCGGAGCCGGCGCCCGCTCCGCCCCCCACGACGGAGTCGACGCCGCAGCAGACGGTCAAGGACACCACCGACAAGGCGACCAACACGGTCAAGAACACCACCAAGGACGTCAAGGACACGGTGGACAACACGCTGAGCTACGCCGAGGCGAAGGCCCAGTGCCTGGCCGAGGGTGTGCTGGCGCTCAACCTGGAGAGCTGCATCGAGGGCAAGATGTGACCCTCGGGTCACCCTGACCGACGGTCGAGGCCGCTCAGCTGCTGTGCAGCCGGGCGGCCTCTGTCGTCGCCGGGGTCCGACGGTCAGCGGCGCAGCAGCGCAGCGGCCTCGGTCGCCCAGTAGGTCAGCACCACGTCGGCGCCCGCGCGCCGGATCGAGGTCAGCGTCTCGAGGATGGCGGGCTCGCGGTCGATCCAGCCGTTCGCGGCGGCGGCCTCGACCATGGCGTACTCACCGGAGATGTTGTACGCCGCCACCGGCACCCCGACCGCGTCACGCACCTCGCGGAGCACGTCGAGGTAGGCCAGCGCCGGCTTCACCATCACCACGTCGGCACCCTCGGCCTCGTCGAGGAGCGCCTCACGCACGCCCTCGATCCGGTTGCGGCCGTCCTGCTGGTAGGTCCGGCGGTCACCGGTGAGCGAGGAGTCGACGGCCTCGCGGAACGGGCCGTAGAAGGCGGAGGCGTACTTCGCCGAGTAGGCCAGGATCGCCACGTCGGTGTGCCCGGCGCCGTCGAGCGCGTCGCGGATCACCGCGACCTGGCCGTCCATCATGCCGCTGGGCCCCACGACGGCAGCGCCGGCTGCGGCCTGGACGCGCGCCATCTCGGCGTACACCTCGAGGGTGGCGTCGTTGTCGACGGCTCCCCCGGCGGTCAGGACGCCGCAGTGGCCGTGGTCGGTGAACTCGTCGAGGCACAGGTCGGCCATCACCGGCAGCGCGTCGCCCACCTCGGCGGCGACGTCGGCGATCGCGACGTTGAGGACACCCGCCGGGTCGACGGCACCGCTGCCCGTCGCGTCCTTGGTCTCCGGGACGCCGAAGAGCATGATCCCGCCGAGCCCCGCCTCGGCCGCCTCCGCGGCGGCCCGCCTGAGCGAGTCGCGCGTGTGCTGGACGACGCCCGGCATGCTGCTGATCGGCACCGGCTCGGCGACGCCCTCGCGGACGAACACCGGCAGCACCAGGTGGCGCGCGGCCAGGCTGGTCTCGGCGACCAGGTCCCGCAGCGCCGGCGTGCGCCGCAGCCGCCGGGGTCGGACGACCGGCCGCTCGACCACTACTTCGACCCGGCCTTGCGACGGCTCGTCGTGCGCCGCTGCGAGGGCCTGGTGACCGGCTGGCCGGAGTCCAGCAGCGACAGCCGGCGCGCGGCGCCGAAGTCGGCCAGCGCCTCGACCAGCTCCTCCACCGACGGGTGGGGTGCCAGCACGTCGACCCGCAGGCCGTGCTCCTCCGCGGTCTTCGCGGTGGCCGGGCCGATCACGGCGATGACGGTGGCGGCGTGCGGCTTCCCGGCGATGCCGACCAGGTTGCGCACCGTCGAGGACGAGGTGAAGACGACGGCGTCGAACTTGCCGCTCTTGATCGCGTCGCGCACCGGCGCCGGCGGCGGCGTGGCGCGCACCGTGCGGTAGGCCGTCACGTCGTCGACCTCCCAGCCGAGCTCGAGCAGGCCCGCCACGAGGGTCTCCGTGGCGATGTCGGCGCGGGGCAGGAAGACCCGGTTGATGGGGTCGAGGACCTCGTCGTACTCCGGCCAGTCCTCGAGCAGCCCGCGGGCCGACTGCTCCCCGCTCGGCACGAGGTCGGCCCGCAGGCCCCAGTCGGCCAGGGACGCCGCGGTCTTCTCGCCCACGGCGGCGATCTTCAGCCCCGAGAAGGCGCGGGCGTCGAGCCCGTACTCCTCGAACTTCTCCCGCACCGCCTTGACGGCGTTGACCGAGGTGAAGGCGATCCACTCGTAGCGGCCCTCGACCAGGCCGCGGACGGCCTTGTCCATCTGGAGCGGGTTGCGCGGGGGCTCCACGGAGATGGTGGGCACCTCGACGGGAACGGCGCCGTGGGAGCGCAGCCCGGCCGAGAGCGTGCCGGCCTGCTCCTTGGTGCGCGGCACGAGGACCTGCCAGCCGAACAGCGGCTTGGTCTCGAACCACGACAGCGTGGTGCGCAGGTCGACGACGTCGCCCACGACGGTGATGGCCGGCGGGGTCATGCCGGCGGCGGCGGCGTCGGCGCCGATCTGCTCCAGCGTCGAGACGACCGTCTCCTGCTCGGTCGTGGTGCCCACGCGCGTCATCGCCACGGGCGTGCGCGGCGAGCGGCCGGCTGCGAGGAGCTGCTCGGCGATCAGGCCGATGGACCCGACGGCCGAGAGCAGCACCAGGGTGCGGTCGTCGGCATAGCCGGACCAGTCGATCTTGGCGTCGGCGCAGGAGACGACCGCGACCTCGCGGGCGCTCTTGGTGGTCAGCGGGATGCCGGCGTAGGCGGCCACGGAGGTGGCCGACGAGACACCGGGCACGATCTCGAAGCCGATGCCGGCCTTCACGCAGGCCTGCGCCTCCTCGGGGCCGGAGGCGAACAGGAACGGGTCGCCGGCCATCAGCCGGACCACGCGCTTGCCCTGCTTGGCGCACCGGACGACGACCTTGGCCCGGGCGGCGTGGGTCAGCGGCTGGCCGTCGGTGCCGAAGCCGCCGTCGACCAGCTCCGGGCCCGCAGCGGTGCCGACGACCTCGTCGTCGGTGCCGGCACCGACGACCGGCTCGGGCAGGCCGAGGACCTCGCGCACGAGGGCGGCGTGCTGGGGCACCTCGGTCACCACGACCTGGGCCGCGCGCAGCAGCTCCACGGCGCGCACCGTGAGCAGGTCACGGTCGCCCGGGCCGCTGCCGACGAACGACACCCGCCCGGACGGACCTTGGCACGCGTCGCCGCGCCGGCGCTCGCGCTGGCCGGTGCTGGCGCCGGCTGGCGCCGGTGCTGGGGCTGGTGGCGGTCCCGGCGGAGGTGGTGGTCGTCTGCTGCGAGGGTGCGGTGTGGCTCACGGCTGCCTTCTCGATCGTGTGCGTGCGGTGTGCGTCTCGTGCGGTGGTGCCGGTGGGTGGCGGTGACCCGGGATCGCCGGACCGCCTCGTCGGCCGGGTCATGGCACCGACCCCCCCGAGGCTGAGCCGGGGGCGGCAGGAGGTTCGGACGGAGGTGCCGGGGCGTCGAGGTCGGCGGCCCCCTCGGCCAGCAGCTCGGTGGCCACGGCCTTGCCCAGGTCGTCGGCGGCGTCGAGCGGCCCGGAGCCGGAGCGACGTACGGCCAGGGCACCGTCGAGGGACAGCACGACGGCGCGGATCCACAGCTCCTCGCCGTCCTCGCCCTCGACGACGTCGGCGAGGGCACCGACCGGTGAGCTGCAGCCGGCCTCGAGCTCGGCCAGCAGCCGGCGCTCGGCCGTCACGGCTGCGCGGGTGGCGGGGTGGTCGAGCGCGGCCAGGGCGGTGACGAGCGCCTCGTCGCCGGCGCGGCACTCCAGGGCCAGCGCGCCCTGGCCGGGGGCGGGCAGCATCTGCAGCGGGTCGAGGGTCTCGGTGACCTCGGCGAGCCTGCCCATCCGGGCCAGGCCGGCGCGCGCGAGCACGACGGCGTCCAGCTCCCCGGAGGCCACCTTGCCGATGCGGGTGTCGACGTTGCCGCGGATGGCCCGCACGTCGAGACCCAGGCCGAGCGCGTGCAGCTGCGCCGCCCGGCGCGGGGACCCGGTGCCGACCGTCGAGCCGACCGGAAGCTCGCCGAGGGTGAGCCCGTCGCGGGCCACCACCGCGTCGCGCGGGTCCTCCCGCAGCGGTACGGCGACCAGCTCGATGTCGGGGGCCGGGGCGGTGGGCAGGTCCTTGAGGGAGTGCACGGCGACGTCGCAGCGGCCGTCGGTGAGCGCCGTGCGCAGCGCCCCGACGAAGACGCCGGTGCCGCCCATGCTGGCCAGCGGGGCGTCGGAGACGTCCCCGTGCGTGGTGATCTCGACGAGCTCGACCTCGACGCCGAGGGCGGAGCGGATCGCGTCGGCGACGTGACCGGCCTGGGTGCGCGCCAGGACCGACCCGCGGGTGCCGACCCGGACGACGGTGCTCACGGCTGCACCCCGTCCGCGCGGGTGACGGCGTCGACCGACTGCTGGTCGAGGGAGAACAGGTCGGCCAGCGCGGTGGCGTAGGAGACCGCGCCGTCGGAGTCGGCCAGCTCCTTCACGCGCACCGTGGGCTGGTGCATGAGCTTGTCGGCGACCCGGCGGACCGCGTGGGCGAGCTCGGCGCGGACGTCGTCGGACAGCTCGGGAAGCCGGCTGTCCAGCCGGGCGAGCTCGGCGTCGACCACCCCGGTGGCCATCGAGCGCAGCGCGACCACGGTGGGGGTGACGCTGGCGATGCGGCGAGCGGTGAGGAAGGCCTGCACCTCCTCGCCGACGATGCGTCGCACCCCGAGGACGTCGACGAGGGAGTCGTCCTCGTCGGTCAGCTCGGCCAGCCGCTCCAGGTTGACCATCTCGACGCCCGGCAGCTCGCCCGACCCCGGTCTCGACGTCGTGCGGGAGCGCCAGGTCGATGACCGCGAGCGGGCGGGGGCGGGCCTCGAGGGCACGGCTGACCGCCTCGGTCGCGATCACGGTGCCGACCGCACCCGTGCAGGAGACGACCACGTCCGCGGCCGCGAGCTCCTGCTCGAGGTCGGCCAGGTCGGCGCCGCGGGCGTCGTACTGCTGTCCGAGGCGGCGTGCCTTGGCCGGCGTGCGGTTGACGACCACGACCTCGGCGAGCCCGCGGCGGGTGAGGGTGGCGACGGCGAGGGAGGCCATGGCCCCGGCGCCGACGACCAGCGCGCGGCGGCCGGTCAGGGGGCCGACCCGCTCCTCGGCGTGGTCGAGCGAGACCGAGACCAGCGAGGGCGCGACCCGGTCGATGTCGGTCTCGGCGTGGGTCCGCTTGGCCACCCGCAGCGCCTGCTGGAAGGCCGCGTTGAGGGCGGGACCGACGGTGCCGAGCTCCTGGCCGTGGCGCAGCGCCTCACGCGTCTGCCCGAGGATCTGACCCTCGCCGACGACCATCGAGTTGAGGCCTGCGGCGACGTGGAAGAGGTGCGAGATGGCGCCGTCGTCGTAGTGCACGTAGAGGTGGGGCACGACCTCGTCGGTCGGCTCCTCGGCCAGGTCGCACAGCGCCCGGCAGATCGACTCGACCGAGCCGTGGAAGCGCTCGACGTCGGTGTAGATCTCGATGCGGTTGCAGGTCGACAGCACCGTCGCCTCCTGCACGTGGTCGGTGCCGTGCACCGCCACGATCAGCTTCTCGACGCCGTCGGCGTCGAGGCTGAGCCGCTCCAGCAGCGAGACCGGTGCGGTCTGGTGGGAGACCCCGACGACGAGGACGCTCACGATCCCACCGCCGGACGCTCGGTGGCCATCTCGTGCACGCCGCCCAGCTCGTCGATCACGCCGGCCAGCGGACGCGCGAGCGCCTTGCGCTGCTCGTGGTAGGCCAGGATCTGCAGCTCGATCGACAGGTCGACCTTGCGGACGTCGACCCCGTCGGGCACCGAGAGGACCGCGGGTGCGAAGTTGAGGATGCTGGTGACGCCGGCGGCGACCAGCCGGTCGCACACCTCCTGCGCCGCGGGTGCGGGGGTGGCGATGACACCGATCGCGACCTGCTGCCGGGCCACGATCTCCTCGAGCTCGTCGAGGGCGCGCACCGGCAGCGACCCGACCACGTCGCCGACCCGGCGTGGCGTCGCTGTCCAGCAGCGCCACGATGCGGAAGCCCCGGGAGGAGAACCCGGCGTACGTCGCCAGCGCGTGGCCCAGGTTGCCGATGCCGAGGATCACCAGCGGCAGGTCACCGGTCACGCCGATCTCGCGGGCGATCTGGTAGCGGAGGTACTCCACGTCGTAGCCCACGCCGCGGGTGCCGTAGGAGCCCAGGTAGGACAGGTCCTTGCGCAGCTTGCTGCTGTTGACCCCGGCCGCGGACGCCAGCTCCTCGCTCGAGCACGTGCGGATGCCCCGCTCGGCGAGGCCGACGAGCGCCCGCAGGTAGAGCGGCAGCCGTGCCACGGTCGCCTCGGGGATGCCCCGACCGCCGGTCCCGGGCCCGCCGGCCGCGCCGCCGGTGCGGGGCGTGAGGCGCACCGCGTCCGCGACGTCGCGGGCGTCGCGCGCTCGCGGGTCCTCGCGGTCTCGGGAAGGGCTCACCGTGCTCCTCAGCGTGTGTGTCGCCGCGCCGCTCCCGCCATGGATGAGGCGGCCGGCGTGGCTTCCACTGTAGGAGTTTGTGAACGTGAGAACAAAACGCTCATCGGACCGTGGGCGGACCCGGTGACATGCGTCACACGAGCCGTGGTCCCGGCCGCCCGGCCCCCGGTCGTCTCAGGCGAGCAGCGCAGCCCGGAGCCGGGCGGGGTCGACCCGCCAGAAGTCGTGCTGCCGGCCGTCGACGAGCGTCACCGGGATCTCCTCGCCGTAGCGGGCGAGCAGGTCGGCGTCGGTGGTGATGTCGACCTCCTCCCAGCCCTCCCCCAGCTCGGCGCACACCGTCGCGACGACGTCACGGGCGTCGTCGCACAGGTGGCACCCCGGCCGTCCGTAGAGCAGCACCCGGGAGGACCCGCCGCTCACGCGGCCTCACTCGAGGATCCCCGGCGCCCCACGACGCACGCGCTCCCGCAGACGTCCGCGGGCGACCTTGCCGGTCACGGTGCGCGGCAGGGTGTCGACCACCTCGAGCCGCACCGGCTGCTTGAAGCGGGCCAGCCGGACCGCGGCGTGGGCGCGAGCCGCCTCCACCGCCACGTCCGGGTCGCTCTCGTGCCCCTCGGCGAGCCGCAGGTAGGCCACGACGGCCTCGCCGGTGGACGCGTCCGGGATCCCGAGCACGACCGCCTCCTGGACCTGCGGGACCTCGACGAGGACCTCCTCGATCTCGGAGGGGTAGACGTTGAAGCCGGAGACGATGATGAGCTCCTTGACCCGGTCGAGCAGGAAGAGGTCGCCGTCGGCGTCGAGCAGACCGACGTCCCCGGTCGACCACCACCCGTCCGCGTCCGGCCCGTCGCTGCCGTCGGGCCAGTAGCCGCTGAAGAGGTTGGCGCCGCGCACCTCGATCACGCCGGGGTCGCCCTCGACGGACCCGGCCTCGTCGCGCAGCCGCAGCTCCACGCCGGGCAGCGCCCGCCCGACCGAGGACCGCTTGGCCTCGTCGGTGCCGCAGAGGGTGGAGGTGAGGACCGGCGCGGTCTCGGTCAGCCCGTAGCCCTGGTGCACCCGGACCCCGAAGCGGGTGGCGTACTCCTCCAGGAGCTCCTCCGACAGCGGCGCCGCGCCGGACATCACGGTGCGGACGCCGCCGAGCCGGTCGGCGAGGTCGTCCACCCCGCGCCAGGCCGCCAGGACGGGCGGGGCCACCGGCAGCACGGTGACGCCGTACGACGTGACGTGCTCGAGCGACTGCTCGGGCGAGAAGCCGTCGACGAGCACCAGCGTGGCACCGGTGGCGAGCGCCTGGCCGAGCACGGCGTTGAGGCCGTAGACGTGGAAGAGCGGCAGCAGCCCGTAGACGACGTCGTCGGCGGTGACCATCGCCGGCTCGACCCGAGCGGCCTGGTCGATGTTGGCCAGCAGGGCGCGGTGGCTGAGCATCGCGGCGCGGGGCCGCCCGGAGGTGCCCGAGGTGTACAGCAGCACGGCCAGCGCCTCAGGGTCGCGCGCCGGCGGCAGCGCCGACGGCTCGGCTTCGAGCAGGGACGCGTAGCCGATCTCGTCGCCGGTGACCGGGCTGTCGAGGACCACCAGGCGGGGCGCGCCCGTCCGGCCCTCTCGGGCCAGGGCCTCGCGCAGGCCGGTCACCACCGCCCGGGCAGGGTCGACGGTCGTCGCGTCGGCCACGAGCAGACGAGCACCGCTGTCCGCGACCATGCGCAGCAGCTCTCCGGTGGCCGAGCGAGGGTTCAGCGGCACGGACACCAGCCGGGCCCGCAGGACCGCCAGGTGCAGCACGACCAGCTCGACCCGGTTGCCCACGCTGATGGCCACCCGGTTGCCCGCCACCAGACCGTGGCCGGCGAGACCGGCCGCGCAGCGCGCCACCGCCTCCTCGAGCTGGGTCCAGGTGAGCGTCGCGCCGCTCTCCGGAGCGACCAGGGCGACCCGGTCAGGACGCTGCGACGCCGCGTGTGCGACGAGCTCAGCGAGGTTGGCGGCCACGACCGGAAGTCTCCCACAGCGGCGACCTGACCGGTTCCCGAGCCGCCCACTAGGGTGTCTCCCGTGGGGTCGGGACAGCAGGAGCACAGCCGGGGCACGAGCGGCAGGAGCGGCAGGAGCGGCAAGGGCGGCAAGGGCGGCCGGGGCGCCGGCTCCCGGGGGCGGGTGGACCTGACCGAGCGGTCGGTGCTGGCCGGAGAGGCGGCTGCTGCCGTCCCGGAGCTGGAGACCTCGCTCGCGGTCGAGCCGGACCCGGTCGCGGCGGCCTTCTTCGACGTCGACAACACGATCATCCAGGGCGCGTCGATCTTCCACCTCGCACGCGGGCTGCACCGCCGCAGGTTCTTCACCACCACGGACATCGTCGGGGCTGCCTGGAAGCAGGCCTACTTCCGCGTCGTCGGGGTGGAGGACCCCGAGCACGTCGCAGAGGCACGCAGCTCCGCGCTCGCCTTCATCGCCGGTCACCGGGTGGAGGAGCTCGAGTCCATCGGCGAGGAGATCTTCGACGAGTCGATGGCCGAGCGGATCTGGCCCGGCACCCGGGCGTTGGCGCAGATGCACCTCGACCAGGGCCAGCGGGTCTGGTTGGTCACGGCCGCCCCGATCGAGATCGCCACCACGATCGCCCGACGCCTCGGTCTCACCGGCGCCCTGGGCACCGTCGCCGAGCACGTCGACGGCGTCTACACCGGACGGCTCGTCGGCGAGATGATGCACGGTCCCCACAAGGCGGCCGCCGTACGTCGGGTGGCGGAGGAGGAGGGGCTCGACCTGGCCCGGTGCTCGGCGTACTCCGACTCCGCCAACGACATCCCGATGCTGAGCCTGGTGGGCGACCCCTGCGTCATCAACCCGGACGCCCGGCTGCGCGAGCACGCCCGGGAGCAGGGGTGGCGCATCCGCGACTACCGGACCGGTCGCAAGGCGGCCAAGGCCGGGTTGTTCGCCGCCGGACTGGCCGGGGCGGCGACAGGGACCGTGGCCGCGGGCGTGGCCCTGCGTCGGCGCACCCGCTGAGCCACCCGCAGGCGTTTCGCATCGCCCGGACAGGGCACGCTGAGCGGAAGTAGGGTGGACGCGGTCGTGCCGAGGCTCGGGGAGAGTCGACGGCACGTGTCGGCCGCGACGAGGCCGGGGCACGGCGACCGTACCCGGGGAGATCGCCGGGAGGGAGACGCATGCACCTCCGTGGGAATGGGCACCATCAGGGGCTCGACGCGCTCCGACGCGCGGTGGCCGAGGTCCTGCTGTCCTCCGTCGAGCCCCGCCTCGCCCCCGCAGCCGGTCTCCCCACCGCTCGTTCGCCGTTCCTCCTGGCCGCGGAATCCCTGGTGCGGCCCCACTCACGACTCGATGTCCCACGGCGTGGCCGACGGCCCGACCCGCGCGCCGGGCGCGGGTGTCGACGCCGGCTCCGGCGGTCCCGGTGGCGGGCCCGGTGGCGGTTCGGGAGCGAACCTGAAGGTCTCCTCGGTCGACGACGAGGCCGAGGCCGGACGCCTCATCGCGCTCGTCGACCTGGCCAAGGCCGGGGACGCCGAGGCGTTCGGGATGCTCTACGACCACTACCAGCCGTCGGTCTACCGGTTCCTCTACTACCGCCTCGGCTCCGTGGTGGTCGCGGAGGACCTGACCTCGGAGACCTTCTTCCGGGCGCTGCGCAGCATGTCGTCGTTCACCTGGCAGGGCAAGGACTTCGGCGCCTGGTTGATGACCATCGCCCGCAACCTCACCATGGACCACTTCAAGTCGAGCAGGACGCGGCTGGAGATGACCACCGAGGACATGAGCCCGCACGACTCCGCCACCGAGTCGCCGGAGTCCGCCGTGCTGGCACACCTCACCAACGAGGCGCTGATGGCGGCCCTCAAGGAGCTGCCCGCCGAGCAGCAGGAGTGCCTGGTCATGCGCTTCCTGCAGGGCCTCTCGATCGCCGAGACCGCGGCCGCCCTGGGACGCTCGGACGGTGCGGTCAAGCAGCTCCAGCTGCGCGGGGTGCGCAACCTCGCCAAGCTCATGCCCCAGGAGCTGCGATGAGCCTCCGCGAGGGCGGGGCCGAGGTTCCGACGATCGGAGGCCACGGCACCGTAACCCCTGCGCTCGCCCGGTCGTTGTGCCAGGTGTCGACGTCATCCTCCCGAGAGCGTCGGAACACCCCGCACCCGTCCCTGCGCACGAAGGAGGACCAGCGATGGTGACCCTGCCGAGCACCCGGCGCCGCGCCGCCGAGCTCGCCGCTGCCCTCGACGCGCCCGCCTCGACCACGACGCGGCCCGAGCTCGCCGGGCTCGTCGACGTCGCCGAAGCCCTGCGCACGCACGCTGCCCGGACCCGTTCGGCCCTCTCCCCGCGACCGGAGTTCACCGCCCAGCTCCGCGAGCGCCTCCTGGCCGAGGCCGCCGCAGAGCTGGTCCTACGACCCCTCGGCTGCCCGCCTCACGCTCCGGTCGCGCCCGGCGTCGCGCCGCGAGCGTCGCCTCGTCGTCGCCGCCACCGCCCTGGTGATGGCCGGCGGCACGGCCGGCATGGCCGCTGCCGCTCAGCAGGCCCTGCCCGGCGAGGCGCTCTACCCGATCAAGCGAGGTCTCGAGGTGGCTCGCGCCGACCTCACCTCCGGCGACGCCGCCAAGGGCCGCACGCTCCTGCAGCAGGCCGACGGTCGTCTCGTGGAGATCCGCACCCTGCTCGAGGACTCGACCACGGCCCCGGCCGTCGGGTCGACGCTGGCGACCTACCTCGACCAGGCCGAGGCGGGCTCGGACCTGCTCATCGGCTCCTACACCGAGACCGGCACCGAGTCCACCGTCGACGACGTGCGCGGCTTCGCCCTCAACGGCCTCTCCCAGCTCGACGCGCTCGCCCCGCTCGTGCCCGCCGACCTGCGTGACGACCTCGACGCAGCGGTCACCACGCTTCAGGACATCGACGCGCGCGCCGCCGAGGCCTGCCCGACGTGCCGACCCTCGGACGCGGTGGCGGCCGCGGCCACGTTCCGCCCCGCCCTCGACGACGCCACCCGCGTGCTGGCCTCGCTCGACGCCTCGACGCTCTCGAACGACCACCCGCCCATCTCCTCACGGATCGCCCCGCCGGTCGTGCTGCGGCCCCAGGCCGACCCGCCGGCTGACGTCACGAGCCCGAGCACCGGCCCGGGCACCGACCAGGACGGCCCCGTCGCCCAGGAGCGCCAGGAGCTGTCCGAGACGCGACGGCGTGCCCGACCTGGGCGCGCTCGACGATCTCGGGCGAGACGTCGACGCCACCACACCGGGCACCGGTGACCTCCCCGAACAAGGTCCAGCAGAACACCAAGGACCTCGAGAACGATGTCAAGGACGGTGTCGACAAGGTCCAAGACGTCCGTCGACGAGGTCGTCGACCCGCTCTCGGACACGCGCCTGCCCTGACCCGACGGGTCAGTGGAAGACGGACTTGCGACGCATCAGCAGGGTGTAGAGCGTCTGCTGGATCGTCTCGCGCACCTGGTCGGTCAGGTTGAAGACCAGCATCGGGTCGTCGGCGGCACCGGGGTCGTAGGAGTCGGTGCGGATCGGCTCACCGAACTCGATGATCCACTTCGAGGGCAGCGGCACCAGCCCGAGGGGTCCGAGCAGCGGGAAGAACGGCGTGATCGGCACGTAGGGCACGCCCATGAGCCGAGCCAGCGCCGGCACGTTGCCGACGAGCGGGTAGATCTCCTCGGCACCCACGATCGAGCAGGGCACGATCGGCACGCCGGTCTTGATGGCCGCCGAGACGAAGCCGCCGCGACCGAAGCGCTGGAGCTTGTAGCGCTCCGAGTAGGGCTTGCCGATGCCCTTGAAGCCCTCGGGCCACACCGCCGCGAGCTCGCCGCCGCTGAGCAGCCGGGTGGCGTCCTCGTTGCAGGCCAGGGTGGCACCGGCCTTGCGGGCCATCTCGCCGAAGAAGGGCAGCTTGAAGACGAGGTCGGCGCCGAGCGGGCGCAGGTTGCGTCCGGTGGTCTCCTTCACCGCGAACATCGAGATCGCGCCGTCGAGCGGGACGGTGCCGGAGTGGTTGGCCACCACCAGGGCGCCGCCCTCCGTCGGGATGTTCTCCACGCCGCGGACCTCGACCCGGAACCACTTGGTCGCCAGCGGACGCAGCATCTCCATGAGGAACGTGTCGATGACCTCGGCGTCGAGGCCGTACTCGTCGACGACGTACTCGCCGGTGACCCGCCGGCGCACGAAGGCCAGGATCTGCGCCAGCTTCTGCTCGGCGTCCTCGCCGAAGACGCGCTGGGCCGCTCCGGTGGCCGCGGAGAGCAGCTCGGGCAGCGAGGGGCCGGGACGGCGACGCCCCTCGGTGCGGGCGGCCTCCCGGGTCGCGGGCTCGGAAGCCGCGGGCCTCTCGCGTCCGGGCGCGGAGGCTCCGGGAGCGGTGGCCGGGTGCGGCGGCTCGGGAGCGCGGGCGATCCACGACCGGGGACTCCGCCGCGGAGGGGGCGAAGGCAGGGTCGAGCACCGGCTCGTGCGACCGCTGGCCACACGTCGCGGCACCGGTGTCGGATCGCTCCGCGGTGTCGTCCGCACCGGTGGTGTCGAGGGCGTCGGCGACGTCGGAGCGCGGTCCTCGTCGCGCGCGGCTTCGGGGTCCGGGAGGCACCGCGCCGTGACCCACCGGCGAGGTTGCGGGAGTTGGCCGAGGGCTTGTCCTTGCCCACGCCGCGTCCGGGGCGTCCTCGGGTCCCCAGCGGGATGATCTCTGCGTCAGCCATCGATGTCCCCTCGCACTCCTGGTGCTGCCGGTGCTGCTGGCGCTGCCGGTCCCGCGGGTCCGCGGTGCTGTCGGGTCGCCGCTGCGGGCACCGGCCACCAGCCGCTCCAACGACACGACCGGATGGTTCTCGACCAGGCCCGGGCCGAGGCCGGAGGCCAGCTCGTTGAGGGCCTGCTCGGTGGTGAAGACCGGCTCGAAGCCCAGCACCTGCCGCATGCGGGTGGTGTCGAGGCCGCGGCCGAAGGCCAGGTAGTCGATCTGCTCGCCGGAGAAGTTCGGCATCGACAGGGGGGTCTGGCGCACCAGCGAGCCCAGCGAGCTGAGTGCGAACTGCGGCATGGGCACCGAGACCCGGCCGAGTCGGCGCAGCGCCTGGGTCATCATCACGACCCCGTCGCCGGCGACGTTGAACGTGCCGTGCACACCGGCCAGGGTGGCGTGGTGGAGGACCGCCACGAGGTCGTCGTAGTGCAGCAGCTGCAGACGGGCGTCGAACCCGAGCACCTTGGGCACCGGGTTCATCGAGAAGTAGCGGACCATGATCGACCCGCCCCGCGAGGAGATCGTGTGCGCGTTGCGCAGCAGGGTCACGGTGACGTCGGGGCGACGACGGGAGAACCCGCGGACGTAGCCCTCGATCTCCAGCACGTCCTTGGCGAACCCGGTGCGGGGCATGCGCTTGGGTGCCATGTCCTCGGTGAACATGGCGGGGTCGCGGCTCGAGGAGCCGTAGACCGCGGCCGAGGACTTGACCACCAGCCGCTCGAGGCCGGGGGCGCGCTGGCACGCGGCCAGCAGCTGCATCGTCCCGATGACGTTGTGCTCCTTCATGGAGCCGCGTCCGCCGACCAGGGCCGGCGAGGACACCACGGAGGTGTGGACGACGGTGTCGACGTCCTCCCCGGCGATCACCTTGGCGATCACCGGGTTGCGGATGTCGGCGCGCACGAAGCGCACGCCACCGAGGTCGCCTCGCGGCGGGACGACGTCGACGCCGATGACCCGGCTCACCTCCGGGTCGGACGTCATCCGGCGCGCGACGAGACCACCGAGCTCGTGAGAGACCCCGGTGACCAGAACGATCCGCCCCATGCCTACCTGGTGCCGCGTCGCTGGTTACTTGCCGAGACGACGACGCTGGACGCGCGTCTTCTTCAGCAGCTTGCGGTGCTTCTTCTTCGCCATGCGCTTGCGACGCTTCTTGACCACGGAACCCAAGGGTCGAACCTTTCCAACGTGAGACGCCGGGCACGCACTGCCTGCTCCGGCCGAGTGACCCAGCCTAACCGGCGGCGCCGTCGATCCCGAATCCGTCCCACTCCGTCGGCTCGACGTCACGCTCCACGGCCGCCGAGGGAAACGACGGAGCCGACGACCGGAGGGGTCGTCGGCTCCGTGGATCGGATCGGCTGCTGCTGCGGGGCGCCCGTCCGGCCCCGCCATCGTTGGTCAGCCGGTCTGGAAGAAGCTGCGCTGGAGGTACTCGTTCACTGCGTCCTCGGGAACCCGGAACGACCGCCCCACCCGGACGGCGGGCAGCTCGCCGTTGTGGACGAGGCGGTACACGGTCATCTTGGAGACGCGCATCACCGAGGCCACCTCGGCCACCGTGAGGAACGTGACCCCGGAGATGTCGCCGGAACTGTTGTCGACCATGTTCTGCACCGCACTTTCTCAAGCCACAGCGCCTCCGGCTTCCCCACCGGAGCGACGACGATGCTGCTTTCGTTCTCCGAGAGTAGTGTGACGGATGGGGTAGCGGATACGACTTGGGCGAAAAGTTAACTCTCGTTGGGCGTGTCGGCTGGACAACCACCACACAAATGCCCCGGATCAGGGCAGAGGGTCCAGTCCGTGGAGCGGGAAGACCGCCGCCCGGGTGGCGTGGATGGCCCGATCCAGCCAGACGTCCGGGTCGTAGCCCTCGCTCCAGTCGCGGTAGGCGGGGGTCCGACCGTCGGTCATCCGCCGCGGCGCCGCTCGGCCCATCCGGCCGCGCACCAGCTCCCGCCACTCCTCGGGCACCGGCTGCTCGGGGTCGAGGGGGGAGCCGTCGACGATCGACAGCAGGTGCGTCCAGGCGCGGGGCACGACGTCGACGAGCGCGTAGCCGCCGCCTCCGGTGGCCAGCCACTTGCCGTCGCAGAGCTCGTGCGCCAGCTCGTGCAGCGCGAGGTACGACGCCCGCTGGCCGTCCACGCTCAGCAGCAGGTGCGCGAGGGGGTCCTCGATGTGCGAGTCGCAGCCGTGCTGGGTCACCAGCACGTCGGGGGCGAACTCGCGGACCATCGGCGGCACGACCGCGTGGAAGGCCCGCAGCCAACCGGCGTCAGCGGTCCCCGGCGGCAGCGCCACGTTGACCGCGGATCCCTCGGCCCCGGGTCCGCCGGTCTCGTCGGGGAAACCGGTGCCGGGGAAGAGCATCTGCCCGGTCTCGTGCAGGCTGATCGTGAGCACCCGGGGGTCGTCGTAGAAGATCTTCTCCACACCGTCACCGTGGTGGACGTCGACGTCCACGTAGGCCACCCGCTCGGCGCCGTTGTCCAGCAGCCACCGGATCGCCACGGCCACGTCGTTGTAGATGCAGAAGCCGCTGGCCCGGTCCGGCATCGCGTGGTGCAGCCCGCCGGCGATGTTGGCCGCGTGGTCCACCTCGCCGGTCCAGACCCGGCGGGCGGCCTCCACCGAGGCGCCGACCACGTGGGCGGCCGCCTCGTGCATGCCCTCGAACGTCGGGTTGTCCTCGCTGCCGAGGCCGCGGCGCGCGTCCAGGACCGTCGGGTCGGCACCGCAACGCCGGACCGCGGCCATGTACTCCTCGTCGTGCACGGTGGCGACGAGGTCGTCGGGGGCGACCGGCGCCCCGACCCGGACCAGCCCGGACGTCGAGCCCGGTCCGGCGACCACCCCGAGCTCGGCGGCCAGCAGCATCGTCAGGTCGACGCGCACCGGGTCGAGCGGGTGGTCGTGGCCGAAGTCGTAGTCGATCAGCGAGGGGTCGAAGACGACGCAGGAACGGCAGGTCTCGCTCATCGAAGGACCCTCAGGCTCCGCCCGCGAGGTCGCGGGAACGGTCCCGCGCCGCCTCCATCGCGGTGAGGAACGCGGCGCGCACCTTGTGGTCCTCCAGCTGCCGCACCGCGGCCGCGGTCGTCCCCCCCGGCGAGGTCACCTGCTCGCGCAGCACGGTCGGGTGCTCACCGGTCTCGCGCAGCAGCTTGGCCGAGCCGACCACGGTCTGCACCACCAGCTCGGTGGCGGTCGGGCGCGGCAGGCCGAGGTGGACCCCGGCCTCGATCATGGCCTCCACGACGAAGAACAGGTAGGCCGGCCCGGAGCCGCTGATGGCGGTCACCGCGTCCTGCTGGTTCTCCGGCACCCGCAGGACCTTGCTGGTGGCCGACAGCAGCGCCTCGGCGCGGGCCAGGTGGTCGTCGTCGCAATGGGTGCCGGGCGAGATCGCCGCCATCCCCTCGTCGACCAGCGCCGGGGTGTTCGGCATGACCCGGACGACGGCGACGCCCTCGGGGACGTGGGACTCGATGAAGGAGGTCGTGACCCCGGCGGCCAGCGAGACCAGCAGCTGGCCCGAGCGCAGCACCGGAGCGATGTCGCTCAGCAGGTCGGCCATGTCCTGCGGCTTGACCACGACCACGACGGTGTCGGCCTCGGCGGCGGCGTCGCGGTTGCCGACCACGCGTACGCCGTACTTCGCCTCGAGCTCGGTGGCGCGCTGCAGCCGCTTCTCCCCCACCAGCAGGGTGGAGGTCTCCCGGCCCGCGCGCACGAGGCCCGACAGCAGGCTCTCCCCCATCACGCCGGCGCCCAGGATCGCGAGGCAGTCCGTCATCGGTGGTCTCCTTGTCTGTCAGCCGGTGGTGGCCAGCGAGCGCAGGAAGAACGCCACGTTGCTCGGACGCTCGGCCAGGCGACGCATGAGGTATCCGTACCACTCCTGACCGTAGGGCACGTAGACGCGCACGGTCTCGCCGGCGTCGGCCAGGCGCTGCTGCTCCACGGGCCGGATGCCGTAGAGCATCTGGTACTCGTAGCTGCCCGGTTCGCGGCCCGCCGCCCGCGCGAGGTCGCCGGCGATGGCGACCATGCGCGGGTCGTGGCTGGCCACCATGGGGTAGCCCGCGCCGTTCATGAGCACCTTGAGGCAGCGCACGTAGGAGAGGTCGACCTCCTGGCGGCTCTGGAAGGCGACGCGCTCGGGCTCCTCGTAGGCGCCCTTGCACAGCCGCACCCGTGAGCCCTCGACGGCCAGGTCGCGGCAGTCGGTCTCGGTGCGCCGCAGGTAGGCCTGCACCACCGCCCCGGTCTCCGGGTAGTCCTTGCGCAGCTCGCGCAGGGTCCGCAGCGTGGCGTCGGTGGTGGTGTGGTCCTCCATGTCCAGGGTGACCGTGGTGCCGTGCGCGCGGGCGGCCCGGCAGATGGTCCGCGCGTTCTCGAGCGCCACCTTGTCGCCACGGGTGGGCAGCGCCTGGCCGACTGCCGAGAGCTTGACCGAGACCTCGACCGAGGAGGTCAGCCCGGCGTCGCCCAGCGCTCCGAGGACGTCGAGGTACGCCGCCACTGTCGCGCTCCGCGTGCGCCTCGTCGGTGGTGTCCTCCCCCAGGAAGTCGAGGGTCACCGCGCGCCCGGTCGCCACCAGCTCGCCGCTGGCGCGGACGGCGTCGGAGGTCTCCTCGCCGGGGACGAACCGGTCCACCACGCCCCGGGAGACCGGGGTGGAGGTGACGAGGTGACGGACCCGGGCGCTGTCGGCCAGCTTCAGCAGGGGTCGGCGCAGCAGGTCGAAAGGTCCGCTCATGCGCGCCAGGCTACGCCGTACGCCCACGCAACGTGGCGGCACCGAGACCCCGCTCGGCGACGGCGAACCCGAGCCCGTTTCTGGTCACCCCCCGCGCGTCGGCCCGTTTCTGGTCGACGCCCGCAGAGAATTCGGTCCCCCCTTGCGGGGAGCGACCACAAGCCGGCCTGCCTGGAGAGAGTGGTGACGCCGCGAGGTCAGGGCGGGTCAGCCAGGAGCAGTGGTGGACCACCACTCCTCACGAGCCCAGCCCCTCCGCCGCCGCGGGTCGCGGGCCGTTCCCGGGCACGGCACGCGACGCGAGGTGGAGGCGGGCGAAGGCCAGGCCCTCGATCAGGTCGGTCTCGCGCTGGCGCCGCCCCCCGGACCGGCGAGTGTTGATCTCGAGCACGACGTAGCCGCCGAAGCCGGTCCCGGCGACGTGCTCGAGCATCGCCGCGACCGGCTGGGTGCCCCGCCCGGGCACGAGGTGCTCGTCCTTGGCGCTGCCCGACCCGTCGGTGAGATGGACGTGGGTCAGCCGGTCGCCGAGGGCCCGCGCGAGCTCCAACGAGTCCTGCTGGGCGGTGGCGGCGTGGGAGACGTCGAGGGTCGTGTGCGGGGTCTCGGCGTACGCCGACCCGGTGATGTCCCAGTCGGGGGCGTAGACCTCGGCCTCACGGCGTCGCGTCCGCCAGGGGTACATGTTCTCCACCGCGACGTGCACGCCGGTCCGCTCCTCCAGCAGCGCCACGCCCTCGACGAACCCGCGGGCGTAGTCGCGCTGCCACCGGAACGGCGGGTGCACCACCACCACCTCGGCGCCCACCCGGCGGGCCATCTCGGTGCTGGTCTCGAGCTTGCCCCACGGGTCGAGGCCCCAGACGCGCTGGGTCAGCAGCAGGCACGGCGCGTGGACGGCGCACACCGGGATCTGGTGGTAGTCGGCGAGGTGGGCGACCTGGTCGAGGTCCTGGCTCGTCTCGTCGGTGCCGACCATCACCTCGACGGCGTCGAAGCCGAGCCGCACCGCCATCTCGAAGCCGGCCGCCGTCGACTCGGGGTAGACCGACGCGGTCGACAGCGCGACCCTCACGTCGGGCCCGAGCAGGTCGGGCGCCAGGTCGGGAGCCGGGTCGGGAGCCGGGTCGGATTCCTGGTCGGGGGCCGGGTGGGGAGCCACGGTCACCCGAGGATGCTGATCTCGTCGAGCCGCTCGAGGATGACGCCCTCACGCAGCGCCCACGGGCAGATCTCGAGCTCCTCGACACCGAAGATGTCCATCACGGCGTCCGCCACGAGTGCGCCCGCGACCAGCTGGCGCGAGCGCCGCGGCGAGACGCCGGGGAGCTCCTGGCGCTGCTCGTCGTCCATCGCCAGGAGGTCGTCCATCTTGTCGCGCAGCACCGCCGCCTCGAGGGTGCGGGTGACGTACATGCCCTCCCCGGACGGCGCCGCCCCGCAGATCCGGGCCAGCGAGCGGAACGTCTTCGACGTGGCCACCGCGTGCTGGGGCTCGCCGGCGCGCAGCACCTTGCCGGCCTCGCGCGCCAGGTCGGCCCGGATGCTCTTGCGCAGCTTCCTGACCGCCTTGGGGCTCGGCGGGTCCTCGGTCAGCAGATCACGGGTGAGCCGGCCCGCACCCAGGGGCAGCGACTGCACCACGTCGGGGTTCTCGTCCTGCCCGGTGGCGATCTCCAGGGATCCACCGCCGATGTCGAAGACCAGCAGCCGCCCGGAGGACCACCCGAACCAACGGCGTACGGCGAGGAACGTCAGCCGGGCCTCGTCGTCACCGGGGAGCACCTCGAGCTCGACACCGGTCTCGTCCTTGACCGCGTCGAGGACCTCGTCGGAGTTCGCCGAGTCACGGGTGGCCGACGTGGCGAAGGCGTACATCTCCTCGCAGCCCTTGCTCTCGGCGACCTCCAGGGCGGATCCGACGAAGTCGGTGAGGGCGGTGATGCCCTTCTTCGTCATCGCACCCTCGTCGTCGAGGTGCTCGGCCAGTCGCAGCGGCTCCTTGAAGGAGTACGCCGGCAGCGGCGCGGCGCCACCGGCCGCATCCACCACCAGGAGATGCCCGGTGTTGGATCCGATGTCGAGGACCCCTAGACGCACCACACCAACCTAGCGCGCGCCGGGCCGGGCGGTGGCGGCTAGGCTCACGCCGTGCCAGAGGTCGATCCGGTGTTCCCCCGTGCGTGGGTCGAGTTCCGCGACCCCGCCGACGCCGACCAGGTGTTCCGCTGCGACCTGACGTGGCTGACGTCGAGCTGGAAGTGCATCTTCGGCGAAGGCTGCCAGGGGATCTACGCCGACCGCCCCGACGACGGCTGCTGCACCCTCGGCGCCCACTTCAGCGACGCCGCCGACGAGGCCCGGGTGGCCGGCTACGTGGAGAAGCTCACCCCCGAGGAGTGGCAGTACCGCAGCAAGGGCCTCAAGAAGTGGGTCGACACCGACGACGACGGCGAGCGCAAGACCCGGGTCGTCGACGGGGCGTGCGTGTTCCTCAACCGTCCCGGCTTCGGCGCGGGCGCCGGTTGCGCGCTGCACGGTCTGGCGCTGCGGCTGGGCGAGCACTTCGTGCAGACCAAGCCCGACGTCTGCTGGCAGCTCCCCATCCGCCGGAGCTACCGCACCGTCGAGCTGCCCGACGACACCAGCTACCTCGAGATCACGATCGCGGAGTACGAGCGCTCCGGCTGGGGTCCGGGCGGGCACGACCTCGACTGGTACTGCTCGGGCAACACCGAGGCCCACGTCGCCGCCGAGGCGGTCTACGCCTCCAACGCCGCCGAGCTGATCGAGCTGATGGGCCGTGAGGCGTACGACGAGCTGTCGCGGCACTGCGCTGACCACCTGCGACGTCGCAGCGTGCTGTCCATCCACCCTGCGAGCCGGGACCGTCTCACCCCCTGAGCCGGCTGCGTGGCGTCGTACCGGCGGCCCCACGGGCCACCACCCGCGGCTCGCGGCAGGTCGGGCACCCCGCTGTCAAGGACCCGCATCGGCAGGGTCACAATGACGGAATGCGCCTGGACCATCTCTCGTACGCCGCCGGACCGGATGGGCTCGCCAGCACCGCACGACGGCTGGGGGACCTGCTCGGCGAACCGTTCCTGGACGGGGGCATCCACCCTCGCTTCGGGACCCGCAACATGGTGCTGCCGCTCAGCGCGGGCACCTACGTCGAGGTGGTGGAGTGTCTCGACCACCCCGCCTCCGACAAGGCCCCCTTCGGTCAGGCGGTGCGTGCGCGCTCCGAGCTGGGCGGCGGCTGGCTCGGGTGGGTGATCGCCGTCTCCGACGTCACCCCGCTCGAGGAGCGCCTCGGCCGTGAGGCCGTGCAGGGCAACCGCCACCGGCCCGACGGCCACGAGCTGCGCTGGAAGCAGATCGGCGTCAGGGGTCTGCAGTCCGACCCGCAGCTGCCCTTCTTCGTGCAGTGGGAGAACTACGCCGAGGACCACCCGAGCATCGGCTGCTCGGACCGGGTGCACCTGGAGTGCCTCGAGATCGCCGGGGACCCCAACCGCGTGAGCGAGTGGCTCGGCCGCCCGGTCGAGGGTCCGCTCGAGGACGTCAAGGTCGACTGGGTCGGCCGCTACGGCACGCCCGGGCTCGTGGCCGCGAAGTTCAGCACCCCCGACGGTCCCGTCCGCATCTGATCCGCGGCGGTGATCGCGGCGTGAGCGGCAGCACGTGGCGTGAGCGGCGGCGAGCGACGGTGAGCGGTGGCGCGGGCGCACCCGACGGCGTCGTACCGTCGCCCAACATCTGGCACCACCCGGCGACCTACGAGCTGGAGAACCGGGCCTCGGACCCCGACGGCGTGGTCGACGCCGCGATGGCGAGGATCGCCGACTGGTCCGGGCGCGACGTCCTCGACGTCGGCTGCGGTTCAGGCTTCCACCTCCCGACCTTCGCCGAGACCGCGCACCGGGTGGTCGGGGTCGAGCCCCATCCCCCGCTGGTCGCGTTGGCGGCTCGACGTACCCGACGGCTGGCCAACGTCGACGTGCGAGCCGGGACCGCGCAGTCGCTGCCGCTGCCCGACGCCTCGGTCGACGTCGCCCACGCGCGATGGGCCTACTTCTTCGGACCCGGCTGCGAACCGGGGCTGCGCGAGCTCGTCCGGGTGGTTCGCCGCGGCGGCACGGCGTTCGTGGTCGACAACGACGGCAGTCGCTCGACGTTCGGCCGCTGGTTCCGTCGCGGCTACCCGACCGTCGACCCCGACGCGGTCGAGCGGTTCTGGTCCACCCAGGGCTGGCAGCGCGAGCCGCTGACGATCGAGTGGCGCTTCGAGACCCGCGCCGACCTCGAGGCCGTGGTGCGCATCGAGCTGGACCCCGCGACCGCCGAGGCCGCACTGACCGAGCACTCCGGCCTCGTCGTCGATTACGCCGTCAATCTCTGGTGGCGCCGCTTCTGACCCGTCGGCCCGGTTGGTCGGCCCAACTCGGCGGCCCGGTTCGTCGGCCCGGTTCGTCGGCCCGGTTCGTCGGCCCGGTTCGTCGGCCCGGTTCTGGTCACTCCCCGCAGCTCGGCGGCATCCTGGTCACTGCCCGCAACTTTTCCGCTTGTGACGTGCGGGCAGCGACCAGAAGCCAGCCTCCGCCCGGGCAGTGACCAGAACCCAGCCTCGGGGCCGGGGCGGGGCGGGTCAGGAGCTGGCGCGGAGCCGGAGCTCGGGGGTGAGGATCACGTGGGCGTCCTCGATGGAACGCATCACGAGCCGGTCCTCGAGCAGCCGGACGATCTGCACCGCGACCTCCTCGAGCGGTTGCCGCACCGAGGTCAGCCCCGGCGGCACGACCTGCGCGGCCAGCGAGTCGTCGAAGCCCACGACGGCGACGTCGTGCGGACCGGCCTGGCGGCCGCGTTCGTTGATCGCCTGCAGGACCCCCATGGCGATGGTGTCGCTGCAGCACACGAACGCCGACGGCTGGTCCGAGTCGAGCATGGCGTGCGCGGCGCGCCGTCCGAACTCGATGGTGTCCTCGCCCCGCGCGCTGAGCCGGGTGGTGGACAGCCCGCGCTCGTGCATGCGGTCGACCCACCCGCTGCGCCGGTCCTCCCCGATGTACGACGACTTCTGCCAGCCCACCCACGCGATGCGCTGGTGTTCCCGGTCGGCGAGGTGGTCGACGGCGAGCATGACCCCGGCGCGACCGTCGACGTCGACCCACGGGTGGGAGGCGCCGGGCTCCTCCCAGGGGCGGCCGAAGGACACGAACGGCACCTGTCGCTCCTCGAGCCACTGCGCCTGCGGGTTGCCGCGGTAGGTGTCGGTGACGAGGAAGGCGTCGACGGCCGCCGAGCGCAGGAGGGCGTCGTACCCGTCGAGCGGGTCGCTCACGTCCTCGGCGGTGAACAGCAGGATGTGCAGGCCGGCCTCCTTGCAGGACTCGACCAACGAGTGCAGGAACCGGTCCATGAGGCCGGAGGCGGTGCCCTCCACGGCGGGCTCGAGGCGCAGCCCCACGAGGTGGGAGGTCCGGGTGCGGAGGTTGCGGGCCGCCCGGTTGGGCGTGTAGCCCAGCGTCTCGATCGCGCTCTGCACGCGCTCGAGGGTGTCGGGGCGCAGCAGATCGGGGCTGTTCAGGGCGTTCGAGACGGTCTGGCGCGAGACGCCGGCGGCAGCGGCGACGGTGGCCAGCGTGGCCACGGGGCGGTGTCGTCCCGGCATTGCCTGTCCTCCGTGGTCGGCGCGAGGCGCGCGGTCAGTGGTGGTCGGGAACGACTCTGGATCGTTCCAAGGACGTCCATGCTACCTGTCGCGAGCCGCCGCGGAGCGGCGAGCCGAAGGTGTCGGAGGCCTCGCCTAGCGTGCCTGTCATGACTCGCTCCACCGCCCGCTACCACCCGTGCCCGCAGCGTCTTCCAGTGCTCCGAGTGCGGGTGGGAGACCGCCAAGTGGGTCGGACGCTGCCACGACTGCCAGGCGTGGGGCAGCATGGCCGAGGTCCGACCCCCGGCGGCGACCGACGCCACCGCCACCGCGGCCACCACCCCGGTCACCCCGGCGATCCCGATCGGGCAGGTGCCCATCGAGGAGTCGCAGGCGACCAGCTGCGGCGTCGAGGAGCTCGACCGCGTCCTCGGCGGCGGGCTGGTGCCCGGCGCGGTCATCTTGCTGGCCGGCGAGCCGGGCGTCGGCAAGTCCACGCTGCTGCTCGACGTCGCCGCCCGTACGGCGCGCAGCGGCCGGCGGGTCCTCTACGTCTCCGGCGAGGAGTCCGCGGCCCAGGTCCGACTGCGCGCGGACCGCTGCCGAGGCGTCCACCACGAGCTCTACCTGGCGGCCGAGACCGATCTCGGGGTCGTGCTCGGCCACGTCGAGCAGCTGCGTCCCGACCTCCTGGTGGTCGACTCGGTGCAGACCGTCGACGCCCCCGGCCTCGCCGGGGTGCCCGGCGGGATCAGCCAGGTCAAGGAGGTGACCGCCGCCCTCGTACGCCAGGCCAAGACCCGGGGCATGGCCACGATTCTCGTGGGCCACGTGACGAAGGACGGCGGCATCGCCGGTCCGCGCGTGCTCGAGCACATGGTCGACGTGGTGCTGCACTTCGAGGGCGAGCGGTCCACCCGGCTGCGGATGGTCCGGGCCCTGAAGAACCGCTTCGGCCCGGTCGACGAGGTCGGCTGCTTCGATCTGTCCAGCGATGGCATCAACGCCGTCGTCGACCCCTCCGGCCTCTTCGTCTCGCGTCACCACCAGCCCGTGCCGGGCACGTGCGTGTCGGTGACTCTCGAGGGTCGCCGCCCCCTGCTGACCGAGATCCAGGCACTGGTCGCCCCCTCCGCCGCGGAGCGCCCGCGGCGCACCTCCTCCGGCATCGAGTCCGCCCGCTTCGCGCAGGTGGTGGCCGTCCTGGAGGCCCGCGAGGGTCTGGCGCTGGCCCGCCACGACGTCTTCGCCTCGACCGTGGGCGGCGCCCGGGTGTCCGAGCCGGCCGGCGACCTGGCGATGGCGCTGGCCATCGCGAGCGCCGCACGCGGCTTCCACCTGCCGGCGGACATGATCGCGATCGGAGAGATCGGCCTGGCCGGCGAGCTGCGCCGTGTGCCTGAGCTCGAGCGGCGGCTGTCGGAGGCCGCCCGCATCGGGTTCAAGCTCGCGCTGGTCTCCGCCGAGCCGGGTCAGGTCGGCAGTCGACGCGTCGACGGGCTCGAGGTCGTCGCCGCCCCCGACCTCCGCGCCGCGCTGCAGGTCGTGCAGCTCACGGGCCCCGTCGCGGCGTCACGAGGGCTGTGAGGACCGCGACGCCCTAGACTCAGCCCCACGACCGTCGTACGTCCGCGACCCGAGGAGCGCCCGTGGCACCCCCCGACCGCCCTGACGACGTCCTGCGCCTGCGCGCGGTCCTGGCCAGCGTCGCCCCCGGCACCCAGCTGCGCGACGGCCTCGAGCGCATCCTGCGCGGCCGCACCGGCGCCCTCATCGTGCTCGGCACCGACCGCACCATCGACACGATCTCCAGCGGCGGCTTCCGGCTCGACGTCCCGTTCTCCTCCACCGGCCTGCGCGAGCTGGCCAAGATGGACGGCGCGATCATCCTCGACGCCGACGCCACCCGCATCATCCGGGCCGCGGTGCACCTCATGCCCGACGCGACCATCCACTCCGAGGAGACCGGCACCCGTCACCGCACCGCCGACCGGGTGGCGCGCATGACCGGCTACCCCGTGATCTCGGTGTCGCAGTCGATGCAGATCATCGCGCTGTACGTCGGCGAGCGGCGCTACGTGCTCGAGGACACCGGCTCCATCCTGGGCCGGGCCAACCAGGCGCTGGCCACCCTGGAGCGCTACAAGATGCGGCTCGACGAGGTCTCCAGCACGCTGTCGGCCCTGGAGATCGAGGACCTCGTCACCGCCCGCGACGTGGCCGTGGTGGCCCAGCGGCTCGAGATGGTCACCCGCATCGCCCGCGAGATCGAGGACTACGTGCTCGAGCTCGGCACCGACGGCCGTCTCATGGCCCTGCAGCTCGAGGAGCTCGTCACCGGCGTCGACCAGGACCGTCTGCTCGTGGTGCGCGACTACCAGCCGACCGGCAAGAGGGCCCGGGCCCCCGAGGTCGTGCTGGCCGACATGGAGGCGCTCGACGCCACCGCCCTGGTCGATGTCAGTGCGGTGGCGCAGGCCCTCGGCCTGGGCGGCAGCGAGCTGCTCGACAGCCCCGTCGCGCCCCGCGGCTACCGGTTGCTGGCCAAGGTCCCGCGTCTGCCCGCCACCGTCGTCGAGCGTCTGGTGGACCATTTCGGCGGGCTGCAGAAGCTGCTCGGCGCCGGCATCGACGACCTCCAGGCCGTCGACGGCGTCGGCGAGCTGCGCGCCCGCAGCGTGCGTGAGGGCCTGTCGCGGCTCGCGGAGTCGAGCATCCTCGAGCGCTACGTCTGACCTGACGACCAGTCACCCGTCGGCTTCCGCCGTCGGCCGTCGGCCGGCCGGCCGGTCAGCCGCTCCGGCCTCGGGCGAGCTCAGCCGGCGTCGCGCTCGGCGCGCTGGTCCTGCCGGTGCTGGCGGCGGGCCTCGCGCAGCGCCTCACGGCGCTTCTCGCGACGCTCTGCTGCCTCCGCCTCGGTCTCCGGCTCCGGCTCGGTCTCGGTCGCCTCGGACCCGGCCGCCTCGGAGTCGGCCCCGCGACCGGCTTCGTCGGCGCCCCGGCGGTCGTCGGCGCGCTCGTCACGCTCGTCCGATCGGTCTTTCTCCGACTCGGCCGTCGCCTGGGTCTCGGGGTCGCCGAGGGTGAACAGCGTCTCCACCGGGTTGACCGAGCCGCGGGCGACGGCGGTCACCTGGTAGACCCCGGGCCACACCCACGAGGTGGCGACCGAGCAGCCGGGCGCCGACTCCTGGGCGTTCCAGGTGAAGCGGATCTCGTCGGGGGTCGTGCGGCGCGGGACGGCCGTGGTCGTGGGCAGCGCCGCGGGGCAGTGCTGGCTGGACCACAGGGTGGTCGATTTGTCGGTGATGGTCACGAACAGATCGTCGGGGTCGACGTTCCAGGTGCAGGCCGGCGACGTCAGCGTCGTCAGCTCCAGCACCACGGTGACCTCGGAGCCGGCGTGCCCGTCGGGCACGCTCGGGGTGACGACGACGTCACCGGCGGCGCAGGAGCCGGTCGGCTCGGCCAGGGCGTCGTGCGGCCCTCTTCTCCTCGGCGCGGGCGGCCCGTACGGCGGCGCGGCGCTCGGCCCGGGTCAGGGAGTCCTCATCGGGCTCGGCCGCGGACGGGGAGGGCGAGGGCGTGGCCCCGGCCGTCGTGGCCTGCGGGGTGGTCTCACCGTCGGCGGACAGGTCGAGCATGCCCACGAGCCCGACGAACGTCCAGACGAGGGCGGCGACCAGGCCGAGCACCACGGCTCGGCGTACCCAGAAGACGCCTGCGGGCACCCGTCGCGAGCGTCGGACCGGACGGCGCGCGGGCGCGCCGGGAGGTCGGGACGAGGGCATGGGCCCACGGTAACGAGGGGATGTCCCACCTCGTTCGAGCCACACCGCCGTTCCGGTGAATCGTCACGATTCCGGCTGGCTAGGCTGGCGGGGCGCCCATGGACCCGACCGACCTGCACCAGCGCCTGCTGCGGTGGTACGCCGAGAACGCGCGCGACCTGCCGTGGCGACGTCCCGGCACCACGCCCTGGGGCGTGCTGGTCTCGGAGATCATGCTGCAGCAGACACCGGTGGCGCGCGTCGCTGGGGTCTGGGAGGCCTGGATGGCACGCTGGCCGGAGCCCTCGGACCTGGCGGCCGCCGGCGCGGGCGAGGCGGTACGGGCCTGGGGCCGGCTGGGCTACCCGCGCCGGGCGCTGCGCCTGCACGCCGCGGCTACGGCGATCGTCGAGGAGCACGCCGGTGCGGTGCCGGAGCGGTACGAGGACCTGCTGGCGCTGCCGGGCATCGGCGACTACACCGCGGCTGCGGTCGCCTCGTTCGCCTACGGCCGGCGCCACGTCGTCCTCGACACCAACGTCCGCCGGGTGCTGGCGCGGCTGGTCGGCGGCCAGGAGCTGCCGCCGCCGAGCCTGAACCGTCCCGAGCGGGACCGGGCCGCCGCCCTGCTGCCCGATGACGAGTCCGAGGCGGCGACGTGGGCGGTGGCCACCATGGAGCTCGGCGCGGTGGTGTGCACCGCTGCGACCCCGGCCTGCGGTCGCTGCCCCGTCGAGGACCTCTGCGCGTGGCGCCGGGCCGGCAGCCCGCCGGACGATGGGCCGGCGCGCCGGGGCCAGACCTACGCCGGCACGGACCGGCAGTGCCGCGGCCGGCTGCTCGCGGTGCTGCGTGAGGCCGAGGGCCCCGTGCACCGCACCTCGCTCGAGACGGTCTGGCACGGCGGCGCCCGCGACGAGCAGCGCGAGCGGAGCCTGCGCAGCCTGCTCGACGACGGACTGGTCGTCCAGGTGGGACCGGACGCCTTCGCCCTGCCGAGCTGAGCGTGCAGAGCCTGGTCATGCCGGCTCGGCCGGCTCGGGCCGGCTCGGGCCGGCTCGGGTCCGGCTCGGATCTGCTCACCGGCGACCGGGCACTCAGGTCATCGCGGCGACGGCGCCGACGAGGTCGTCGACGACCTGGGCCTGCTCGCTCTCGACGCTCAGCGGCTGGTCGAGCAGCAGCCCGACCATGACCGACTCCACGAGGTTGGCCACCCGGGTGGACCGCTCGGGCCGACACCCGGCGGCCTCGAGCCGTCGGGCCAGGGCCGCCATCCACTGCTCGTTGGCCTCCTTCACCACCGACGCGTAGGGCTCCTGGCCGAAGAGCCCGAGCGCCGCGGCCTCGACGTACAGCCGTTGGCACTGCTCGAGCTGACCCGCCCGCGAGGCCTGCCACAGCCGTCGTACGGCGTCCGCGACGTCGCTGCCCGGCGGCAGGCTCTCCATGGCCGCGATGGAGCGGTCGTTGGAGACCCGCAGCACGGCGGCGACGAGGTCGTCCTTGCCCGCGAAGTGGTAGAGCAGCATGCGGTCGCTCGTGCCGAGCTCGGCGGCGAGGGGCCGCAGGCTGAGCCCGATGAGGCCGTGCGCGAGGGCGTAGTCGGTGGCGCGCTCGGCGAGCTCCTCACGGCGCGACGGGTCGGCGGGCATGCCCCTCCTCGGATGGCCAACAATGTGTAGCGAGTGCTACATTAGCAGGGCGTAGCAGTCGCTACACATCCCCCGACTCGTCAGGACTCCTCATGCTCGCCGCGTGGCTCGTCCTCGTTGCCGCCATCGGCATCGAGGTCAGCGCAACCGCCGCCCTCCCCCGCACCCAGGGCTTCTCGGCCCCGGGGTGGACTGCCGCGGTGCTCGGTGGCTACGCCGCGTCGATCTGGATGCTGAGCTGGGTCGTGCGCGAGATCCCGGTGTCGGTGGCCTACGCCATCTGGTCGGGCCTCGGCACCGCAGGCATCGCCGCCGTCGGCTTCCTGCTGCTGGGCGAGTCCATGGACCTGGTGAAGATCGCCGCCATCGGCATGATCGTCACCGGGGTGCTGGTGCTCAACCTCCACGGCGCCCACTGAGTTCGCGGGTCGCGGGTCGTCGCCTGGCCGCGCTGAACGCGCGGTGCGACGTACATCCCGCTCGAAACTGGCACTTCCCACCGGTTGCAACCGGTGGGAAGTGCCAAATTCACCAGGGCCCCGGTGATTCCGACAAGGCCCCACCCGAGGTCAGTCGGCGTCGGCGGCGGCCTCGACCTCGACGTCGTCGATGGACTCCAGCGGGGGCAGGTCCTCGACCGGGATCGTCGTGCGCTGCTTGCCCTCGAAGGTGAAGGTCGCGGTGGGACCCTCGCCCTCGACGCCGACGTGGACGACCTGGCCGGGACCGACCTCACCGAAGAGCATCTTCTCGGCGAGGGTGTCCTCGATCTCGCGCTGGACCGTGCGACGCAGCGGCCGCGCGCCGAGCACGGGGTCGAACCCGCGAGCGGCGAGGAGGTCCTTCGCGTCCTGGGTCAGGTCCAGGGTCATGTCGCGGTCGAGCAGCCGCTTGTTCACCGCGGCCAGCATGTTGTCGACCATCGAGATGATCTGGTTCTTCGTCAGCGGCGGGAAGACCACGATCTCGTCGACGCGGTTGAGGAACTCGGGCCGGAAGTGCTGCTTGAGCTCCTCCGACACCTTGGCCTTCATCCGGTCGTAGGACCCCTGGACGTCATCGGTCTGCTGGAAGCCGAGGTTGACGCCCTTGCTGATGTCGCGGGTGCCGAGGTTCGTGGTCATGATGATCACGGTGTTCTTGAAGTCCACGACGCGGCCCTGGGAGTCGGTCAGGCGACCCTCCTCCAGGATCTGCAGCAGCGAGTTGAAGATGTCGGGGTGTGCCTTCTCGACCTCGTCGAACAGCACCACCGAGAACGGCTTGCGCCGCACCTTCTCGGTCAGCTGGCCACCCTCTTCGTAGCCGACGTAGCCGGGAGGCGAGCCGAACAGCCGCGAGACCGTGTGCTTCTCGGAGAACTCGCTCATGTCGAGCTGGATGAGCGCGTCCTCGTCACCGAAGAGGAACTCCGCCAGCGTCTTGGACAGCCACGTCTTGCCGACACCGGACGGGCCGGCGAAGATGAACGACCCTCCGGGACGCTTGGGGTCCTTCAGACCCGCACGCGTACGACGGATCGCCCGGCTGAGCGCCTTGACGGCCTCCTCCTGGCCGATGACGCGCTTGTGCAGCTCGTCCTCCATCTTGAGCAGCCGGGTCGACTCCTCCTCGGACAGCTTGACGATCGGGATGCCGGTCGCGATCGCGAGGACCTCGGCGATGAGCTCCTCGTCGACCTCGGCCACGACGTCCATGTCGCCGGCCTTCCACTGCTTCTCGCGCTCGCCCTTGGCGACGATGAGCTTCTTCTCCTCGTCGCGCAGCGACGCGGCCAGCTCGAAGTCCTGGCTGTCGATCGCGCTCTCCTTGCGGCGACGCACGTCGGCGATCTTGTCGTCGAACTCGCGCAGGTCCGGCGGAGCGGTCATCCGGCGGATGCGCAGCCGCGAGCCCGCCTCGTCGATGAGGTCGATGGCCTTGTCGGGCAGGAACCGGTCGGAGACGTAGCGGTCGGCGAGCGTCGCGGCCGAGACCAGCGCCTCGTCGGTGATCGTCACGCGGTGGTGGGCCTCGTAGCGGTCGCGCAGACCCTTGAGGATCTCGATCGTGTGGGCGATCGAGGGCTCCTGCACCTGGATGGGCTGGAAGCGGCGCTCGAGGGCGGCGTCCTTCTCGAGGTACTTGCGGTACTCCTCGAGGGTGGTCGCGCCCACCGTCTGCAGCTCGCCACGGGCCAGCATCGGCTTGAGGATGCTGGCGGCGTCGATCGCACCCTCGGCCGCTCCGGCGCCGACGAGCGTGTGCAGCTCGTCGATGAACAAGATGATGTCGCCGCGGGTCTTGATCTCCTTGAGGACCTTCTTCAGCCGCTCCTCGAAGTCACCGCGGTAGCGGGACCCGGCCACGAGGGCACCGAGGTCGAGGCTGTAGATCTGCTTGTCCTTGAGCGTCTCGGGCACGTCGCCGCGCACGATGGCCTGGGCCAGGCCCTCGACGCAGGCGGTCTTGCCGACGCCGGGCTCGCCGATGAGCACCGGGTTGTTCTTGGTGCGGCGCGAGAGCACCTGCATCACGCGCTCGATCTCCTTCTCGCGCCCGATGACGGGGTCGAGCTTGTTCTCGCGCGCGGCCTGCGTGTAGTTGCGGCCGTACTGGTCGAGGACCAGCGAGCTGGAGGGGGTGCCCTCCGCGGCGGTGCCGGCGGCGGCGGTCTCCTTGCCCTGGAAGCCCGAGAGCAGCTGGATGACCTGCTGGCGCACGCGGTTCAGGTCGGCGCCCAGCTTGACCAGCACCTGGGCGGCGACGCCCTCGCCCTCGCGGATGAGGCCGAGCAGGATGTGCTCGGTGCCGATGTAGTTGTGGCCGAGCTGCAGCGCCTCGCGCAGGGACAGCTCGAGCACCTTCTTGGCGCGCGGGGTGAAGGGGATGTGGCCCGAGGGGGCCTGCTGGCCCTGGCCGATGATCTCCTCGACCTGCGCGCGCACGGCCTCCAGCGAGATCCCGAGGCTCTCCAGCGCCTTGGCCGCGACGCCCTCACCCTCGTGGATGAGACCGAGCAGGATGTGCTCGGTGCCGATGTAGTTGTGGCTGAGCATGCGGGCTTCTTCTTGCGCCAGCACGACAACCCGACGTGCTCGGTCTGTGAACCGCTCGAACATGTGATTGCTCCTCGCCACGATCTGAATGCGGCGCGGATCTGCGCCGGAATCGTCAAGTCCCTTGCACTCTAGTCCGCGGTCCGACAACGCAAAGGCGATGCCCGGCAGCCGAGGGCCAGCTCGACCCCGCCAGGGGGCCGAACGAGGGCCGACACAGGGCACAACCCCTGGTCAGCGGGGTGTGTTCCACCGACGAGTTCGCTGCTGGCGAACAGTCCGTGGAGCCCGCGACCAGGGGTCGTGAGAGCCCGATCGGGTGGTGCAGCGGCGTGCGCGTCAGTGCGCGGCGGCGTACGCCTCACGCACGTCGGCCGAGACGCGGCCGCGCTCAGGCACGTCGTGCCCGTTCTCGCGCGCCCAGGCCCGGATGTCGGCAGCCGAGGGCCCCGACCCGGACGCGGCAGCTCTTGCGCGCCGGCGCGCTGGTACGACGACGGCCGCTGGTCTTGCGGCCGTGGCCGATGTAGAGCGCGAGGGCCTCGCGCAGCTTGTCGGCGTTGGCGGCGGAGAGATCGATCTCGTAATTGACGCCGTCGAGGGCGAAGGTCACGGTTTCGTCGGCGTCGGAGCCGTCGAGGTCGTCTTCGAGAACAACATTCACGCGTTGTGCCACTGGAGAGTCCGTTCTGCTGTGTTCGGTGATTCTTTCGGTACCCCCGGCGAATCGCGCCCACTATATCCATTCCGCGCCGGAACGGAAATCGACCACGCAGAAAGTCACCGACGACGTCCACGGCATTAGCGAAATGACCCTCACACCCGCGCCCCGCCACGTCCGTCTCGCCGGCGGTCCGGCCATGTTTGGAGCCGGTCAAGACTGAGCACTTTCACGCCATGACTACCTACACGATTCCCGGGCTGTCCGACGAGGACTCCTCTCGCGTGATCGCGGCGCTCCAAGGGCGCCTGAGCGCCTACAACGACCTGCACCTGACCCTCAAGCACGTGCACTGGAACGTCGTCGGCCCCAACTTCATCGGCGTCCACGAGATGCTCGACCCGCAGATCGACCTCGTCCGCGGCTACGCCGACGAGGTCGCCGAGCGCATCGCCGCCATGGGCGGCGCACCCCGCGGCACGGTCGGCGCCATCGACGAAGGACCGCACGTGGGACGACTACTCGCTGAACCGCGACACGGTCACCGCCCACCTCGCCGCGCTCGACCTGGTCTACAACGGCGTCGTGGGCGAGCTGCGCAAGGCCATCACGATCGCCGGCGAGATCGACCCGGTCTCCGAGGACCTGCTCATCGGTCAGGCCGGCGAGCTGGAGAAGTTCCAGTGGTTCATCCGCGCCCACCTCGAGAACACCGTCGGCCACCTCGTGCACGAGGGCGCCTCGAGCGAGACCGAGGCGGCCGACGAGGCCCGGACCTCTGAGGCCCTGAGGTACGTCGAACGGCGGCGCTCCCGATCGTGGGAGCCCCGCCGTCGTCATGCTCGGACCGGGACGGACAGACCCCCGCGGTCTGGACCGATCGCTGAGGTCCCGACCGCGGCTCGCAAGCATTTCCACGTCGGTGCGACACCATTTCGACCTCGCAATAGTGGTCGTGGCCTCGTCAGGCTGTATTTCTCGACTTCCCTCGACTTCCCTCGACTTCCCCCAACGCGTCTCGACGTGCGCTGAGAGGCGTCGATGTCATTCCGGGCGCAGCAGCGGGAACAGGATCGTCTCGCGAATACCGGCGCCGGTCAGCAGCATCACCAGACGGTCGACTCCCATGCCCATCCCGCCGGCCGGGGGCATGCCGTGCTCCATCGCGCGCAGGAACGCCTCGTCGAGGTCCATCGCCTCGGGGTTGCCCCCGGCGGCCTGCACCGACTGTTCGACCAGCCGCTCACGCTGGATCACCGGGTCGTTCAGCTCGGTGTAGGCCGGCGCCAGCTCGACGCCGTTGATGATCAGGTCGAACGCCTCCACGAGGCCGGGGACCGACCGGTGCGGCTTGGCCAGCGGCCGGACGGACTCCGGGTAGTCCTCGACGAAGGTGGGCTGGATCAAGGAGTCCTCGACGAGCTGCTCGTAGAGCTCGAGGGCGATCTCCCCCGCCCCCCACGACGGCTGCAGGTCGACGTCGTGCTCGGCGGCCAGGGCTCGCAGGTCGTCGGCGGTGGTGTCGACGTCGACGGCGACACCCGCCGCCTCGGTGATCAGCTCGAACAGGCCGGCCGAGCGCCACGGCTGCTCGAGGTCGATCGGCTCGCCGTTGCGCCCGGTCACGACCGTGCGCCCCACGGCGCGGGCGGCGCTCGACCACGAGGGCCCGCACGAGCTCCTTCATCGAGTCGATGTCGCCGTACGCCTCGTAGGCCTCCAGCATGGAGAACTCGGCGGCGTGGGTGGAGTCGAGGCCCTCGTTGCGGAAGGTGCGCCCGATCTCGTAGACCCGGTCGACGCCGCCGATCATCGCCTTCTTGAGGTCGAGCTCGAGGGCGATGCGCAGCAGCATGGGCTGGTCGAAGGCGTTGAGGTGGGTGCGGAAGGGCCGCGCTGCGGCGCCGCCGTTGGTGAGCTGGAGGATCGGGGTCTCGACCTCGAGGAAGTCGCGCTCGTCCAGGGTGCGTCGCAGCGACTTCAGCACGGTCGCCTTGGTGCGGACCATGTCCCGCGACGACGGGTTGACGACCATGTCGACGTAGCGCAGCCGCACCCGCGCCTCGTCGGACAGCGGTCGGTGCTCGTTCGGCAGCGGGCGCAGCGTCTTGGCCGCCATCGTCCACGTGGTCGCCTGCACCGACAGCTCGCCGCGACGGCTGGTGATGACCTCGCCGGTGACGCCCACGAAGTCGCCGATGTCGACGAGCGCCTTCCAGTCGGCCAGCGCCTCCTCGCCGACGTCGGCGATCGAGAGCATGGCCTGCAGCTCGGTGCCGTCGCCCTGGCGCAGCCGCGCGAAGCAGAGCTTGCCGGTGTTGCGGACGTGGATGACCCGGCCGGCGACCGAGACGACGTCGCCGGTGTGGGTGTCGGGCTCGAGCTCCCGCGGGTCGTAGATCGCGCGGACCCCGGCGAGGGTGTGGGTGAGCGGCACCTCGACGGGGTACGCCGCTCCGCCCGACGCGAGGATCCGCTGCCGCTTCTCCCGGCGGACCCGGATCTGCTCGGGTACGTCGTCAGCGGCGGCGATCTGCTCGGTCATGGGCGTCAGCCTAGGCGTTGCGGGAGAAGACGATCTCCAGGCCCAGCAACGTGAGCCAGGGCTGGTGATCGGTCACACTCCGGCACTCGTGCACCACCGTCGGCGCCACCCCTCCGGTGGCCACCACGGTCACCTGCTCGGGCGTCAGGGCGAGAGCCTCGGTCATCCGCGCCACCATGCCGTCGACCTGGGAGGCGAAGCCGTAGAGCACCCCGCTCTGCAGCGCCTCCACGGTGTTCTTGGCGATGACCGAGCGCGGTTTCATCAGCTCCACCTTGCGCAGCTGGGCACCGCGCGCGCCCAGCGCGTCCAGGGAGATGTCGATGCCCGGCGAGATCGCGCCGCCGACGTACTCCCCCCGGGCGGAGACCACGTCGAACGTCGTGGCGGTGCCGAAGTCCACGACGATCACCGCACCGTCGTACAGGTGGGCGGCGGCGAGCGCGTTCACGACGCGGTCGGAGCCGACCTCGCGCGGGTTGTCCATGAGGACCGGCACGCCGGTCCTGACGCCCGCCTCGACCACGACGTGCGGCACGTCGGGGTAGCCGGTGGTCATCATGTCGCGCCACTCGTGCAGCACGGCCGGGACGGTGGAGCAGACCGAGAACCCGCGCACCGTCGCCTCGGGGGCGTCGGCCAGGAGCTGGGTCAGCAGCACCCTCCACTCGTCGGCGGTACGACGTCCGTCGGAGCTCACGCGCCAGTGGTGGGCCACGACGCCGTCGTGCAGCAGACCCACCGTGGTGTGGCTGTTGCCGATGTCGGCGCAGAGCAGCATGACGGGTCCTCTCTCGCGGGTCGGTCGGTCAGGGACGGGCGCCCAGCAGCACGGCGGTGTTGTCGATGAGCCGAGTGACGCCGACGCGGGCGGCCACCAGCAGCCGGGCCTCCCCGGACCGTCGGCGCCTCGCCGAGGTCGGGGTCGGTCAGCGCGACGTAGTCAGGGTCGACCGCCGCCGACCGTCAGGGCCGTGCGCGCGGCCTCGAGCGCTGCGTCGGCGCCGTCGGCGCCGGCCGCGCGGCCGGCGGCCAGTGCCGTGGACAGCGTCAGCGCCTGCTCGCGCTCCGTGCCGGACAGGAAGCGGTTGCGGCTCGACAGCGCCAGTCCGTCGGGGTCGCGGACCGTGGGTGCGCCCAGGACGTCGATCCCCAGGCACAGGTCGTGGGTCATCCGCCGGATCAGCACCAGCTGCTGGTAGTCCTTCTCGCCGAAGACCGCCACCTCGGGCCTGACCAGGCCGAAGAGCTTGGCCACCACGGTCAGCACCCCGCGGAAGTGGCCCGGGCGCGAGGCACCCTCGAGGATGCAGCGCGCGGGGCCCGGGCTCGACCGTCACCTCCGGCTCGCCGCCGAGGTAGAGCTCCTCGACGGTCGGGACGAACGCGATGTCGACCCCGTGCTCGGCACAGCGCTCGAGGTCCCGCTCCAGGGTGCGCGGGTAGCGGTCGAGGTCCTCCCCCGCCCCGAACTGCAGCGGGTTGACGAAGATCGAGGTCACCACGCGGTGGTCGGGTCCCACCGCCGTGCGCGCGTGGTCGAACAGCGAGGCGTGGCCGTCGTGGAGCGCGCCCATCGTGGGCACCAGCGCGACGCGGGGAGGGGACGCTCCGTGGGCCCCGTCGCCGAGCGCGGCCGCGAGCTCCGCACGGGTGCGGACGACGAGCGGACCCCCGGCGGGGGACGCGGTCACGCCGCGACCTTCTCCAGCGCGTCGTTGAGGATGCCGATGAGCTTGGCGGCCCGGATCGGCAGCAGCCGGCCGTCGAGCACGGCGGTGTTCGCGGTCGCGCGCGCCAGGGCGACGTACGACGGGAGGGTGCCGGGCCGGGTGGCGGCGATGCCCTGGAGGTGGGCGCGGACCGTCTCGACGTCGCCGCGCACGATGGGGCCGGTCAGGGCATCGTCGCCCATGGTCAGGGCGTTCTCCAGCGCGGCGGTCAGCAGCGGGCGCAGCGTCGCGGCCGGGTCGACGGCGCCGGACTCGCGGACCAGCTCCATCGCCTGCGTCACCAGGGTGACGAGGTGGTTGGCGCCGTGGGCGAGACCTGCGTGGTAGAGCGCGCGCCGCTCCTCGGGCACCCACACGAGGGCCCCCTCGAGGTCCTCGACCAGGCGCTGCGCCAGGGCGACGGCGTCGGGGTCGACGGCGGTGACGCCGAAGGAGCAGCCGACGAGCCGGGGCAGGTCGACCTCGGTGCCGGTGAACGTCATCGCCGGGTGCAGCGCGAGCACCTTGGCGCCCAGGCTCCGGGCGGGCTCGAGCACGGCGAGCCCGTGGCGACCTGAGGTGTGGGCGACGTACTGGCCCTCGCGGATCGCCCCGGAGGCGGCCAGCATGGTGACCACGTTGCTCAGCATGTCGTCGGGCACGGTGAGCAGCAGCAGGTCGCTCTCGCGGCTGGCCGCGGTCGGCTTGCGGCGCGCGACACCGGGCAGCAGGTTCGCGATGCGACGGCGCGAGGCGTCGGAGTCACCGGCGGCCGCGACCACGTCGTGGCCGGCGGCGCGGAGCGCTGCGGCGAGCACGGCACCGACGCGGCCGGCGCCCACGACGCCGATGCGTGTGCCGTCTTTGCCGTCCCTGGGCAGGGTCGTCACGTTCATGGAGTCATCGCCTTTCGTTCCAGTCCCGCGGGGCGGGTACCGGACGGATTGCTGACCCCTCCAGGGTAGGACGCCCTCGCGGCGCCGTCACCGGAACCGGCGGGTGGGCTCCGTCACAAGGCGCCGGAGGGCCCCGCAGGCTCCGAGGGCACGAGCGGGTGACGGGCCGAGCGGCCACGCACCACGACGGCGTCGGCGAGCTCGCGGGCCTCCCTCGGGTCCCGCCCCTCGGCGCGTACGGCGACCCGGCCGAGCGGGCTGTCCACGTGCAGCGTGGCCACGTCGAACCGCCGCTCCCAGGGACCCTGTGTCAGCCGCACCGACTGCACCTTCGCCTGTGGCACGACGTCGAAGCGCCGGGTGAACCAGCCGCGCCGGCTCACGACGTACCGGTCGTCCTGGCCGAAGGCCAGCGTCCACCAGGACAGCGGCGCCGCCCAGCGGGCCCGGCGCGGGACGGGCACGAGGGCGACCGTCGTCGGGTCCTCGCCGCCGAGCACGTGGCGGGCGAGCCACAGCACCTGCGCGCGCGGTCCGACCGGCAGCAGGGTCGAGGCGGAGAACGTCTCGTCCGCGTCCCCACCACCACCGCCGGCCACCGAGACCTCGACGCGGGCCCAGCCGAAGCGACGCCACATCACCGGCTCGCTCACCACCACGCCCTGCACCCGCGGCAGCGGCACCGTCTGGGAGGTCAGGTTGGTCAGGCCACGCCGGACCGCGACGCCCTCGGCGGACTCGGACACGACGAAGCCGTAGGCGGCGCTGAACTGCCGGAACACCGCGAAGCCGGTGCCGAGGAGGGCGGGCACCACACCGCCGGCGAAGAGCGCCACGTCCGTGGCGAAGGAGGCGATCAGCATCCCGACGCCCACGAGGGCGAACACGACGGCCGCCGGCGAGAGCAGCGTCGAGGCCAGCAGCAGCCCCAGGTCGAGCCGGGCCAGCACCTGCGGCGGCAGGCTCGTCCCCGGTGTCGGCCGGCGCGGGTCCGACCACGTCCGGGCGCCGCGCGTCGTCGCGCCGCCGCAGCAGCTGCGAGCGGAGCGCGACGGCCTCGCGGTGCGGCAGGAACGCCAGCGAGCCCTCGCGTCCGGACCCCGAGGCGGTGTCGAAGCGCAGCTCGGCCAGACCGATGAGGCGGGCGGCGAGGGGCTGCACGATGTCGATGCCCTGGAGCCGGTCGATGCGGATCCGCCGCGACTGGCGGCTGATCACGCCGGTGTCGATGCGCAGCTCGTCGTCGTGGATCCAGTACGTCGTCCGCAGCCAGGAGGCGACGCCGTACACCCCGCCGGCGACGACGAGCGCCACGACGGCCAGGGCACCTGGACCGATGCCGCCCGACAGCAGCGACTGCCACGAGCCGCCGAGCACCGCGAGCAGCACGATCGGGGCGCGCACCAGGGGCGTCAGCGGGGAGAGCCGGCGCGCGCCGGAGGCGTCGCTGGGAGGGGACCGGTCACAGCCCGGCCGCCCGGGCCTCACCCAGCTCGGTGAGCCGGTCGCGCAGCCGGGCCGCCTCGCTCGCGGGCAGTCCCGGGATGACGGCGGTCGTGCCGGGGCTCGCGGTGTGCAGGTGGACGGTGGCGATCCTCAGGATCCGGTCGAGCGGGCCGGCGTTGACGTCGACGTACTGCATGCGCCCGTAGGGCACCGCCACGAACGTCCGCACGAGAGCACCTCGCGTGATGTAGAGCTCCTGGTCCCGCTCGGCGTAGCCCCACCGGCGCACGACGCGACCGATGAACCACCACTGCCAGCCCCCGAGGACCACCGCCAGCACGCCGACGATCACGGCCCACCCGACGAGCTCGAGCAGCACGAGGACGGCGACGGCCACAGCGGTCAGCACCACCAGCGTGATCAGTGCCGAGATGCGTCGCGCGGTGGCCAGCCTCGGCGAGACCCGCTGCCACGCGGCGCCCGGGGGTGCGAACAGGTCCTCCACACGGCCGAGCATAGGTGGGTGGGGCTGTGCGTCCGGTCGCCCCTCGGGGGCCGTCGACCCCCGTGGGAGACTTCGGCGGTGCTCCGCCGCCCCGCCCAGCCCCACGACCGGAGGGAGACCCATGGCCGCCGACGCCCGGGACCTCCCGGTCGGTGAGGTGCGTGCCGTCCTCACCGTGGTCGGCCGGGGCGACCTCGCGTTCGCCTCGCTGCACCGGCGGCCGCTGCTCCAGCACGCGTGGTGGCGCTCGAGGAGCTTCTCCCCGGTCGGGTGAGCGTGGTCGCCGACCCGGCCGACGTCCGTCGTACGACGAAGGCGGTCGGGCACCGCTCGGTCTCCGGTGCTCACGCCGTCCGAGTGGCGCAGGAGTCGACGCGCCCGACACGACCCGGTGCTGGTGCACGACCCGTTGTGCCCGCTGGTCGGACGCGACTTCCTGCGGGAGGTCCTGGCGTCGGGCGCCACCGACCCCGACACGTCGGTGGTCGCCTACCGGCCCGTGACCGACACCGTCAAGAACATGTCCGGGAGCCGCATCACCGGCACCGTCGACCGGGAGACGCTGGCGACCGTCGCCTCCCCCGTGCTCGTCGCGGCGGGGACCCTGACCCGGTCCGGGGCCGACGCACTGCCGCTCGGCACCTGCACGGCGCTGACGGCATGGGTCCACCGCCACGGACCGGTTCGGATGCTGCGCGCGCCCTCCCTGGCCCGACGCGTCGACGACCTGGCGTCGTTGCACCTGCTGCAGTGCCTCGACGAGGTGCGCCGCCGGACCCGCAGCGGCTGACGTCGCGCTGTGCAGTCGCCGGCTCAGCGGCGGAAGAGCTCGCGGAACTCGCGAGCGAACTTCAGCGGCTGTCGGGCCGTCGCCCGGGGAAGACCGCGCAGGAACCCTCGCCAGTCACGGGTCGCGCGGTGCCACAGCCGGCGCGGCTTGCTGGCCACGCGGTGCTCGAGGTCCATCGCGTACGCCGGGATCAGTGCGCGGGCCGACATCTCCATGTGACGACCGCAGCGCTGGCAGCGGACCGACTCCAGCAGCCGACCGGCGTAGTGCATCTCGTGCTCGGTGACCTGGTCGCACGACTCGCACCACAGGTCGGCGTGCTCGGCGGTCACGACGCGGCTCCTTGCGAGAGGTCCCAGTCGGCCTTCGCCAGCAGCCGCTCGGCGAGGAAGAGGTCCTCGGGGAAGGTGATCTTGATGTTGCCGACGTCGCCGTCGACACCGCACACCGGGACGTCGGTGTAGCGCTCGACGCAGCTGGCGGTGTCGGTCCCGACGAAGCCGTCGTCGGCCGCCTGCCGATAGGCCGTGAGCACGCGGGCGGCAGCGAAACCCTGCGGCGTCTGCACCGCCACGACGCGGTCGGCGGGCCCGGGGCTGCCGTCGAGGCCGACCAGGCTGCCGTGCTCGCGCACCGGGATGGCGCCACCCTCGGCGTTGGCGGTGGCGATGACGCGGGCGAAGAGATCGGTGCTGGCCAGCGGCCGGGCGGCGTCGTGGATGAGCACCACGTCGACCTCGCCCGCCTCGATGTCGGGCGCCAGCAGCTGCAGCGCCTCCCACTCCGAGCCGTGGCGGGTGGCGCCACCGACGACGAGGCGTACGTCGACGTCGGGCGCCTCCCGGTCGAGCACGGCCTCGACCTCGGCGCGGTCCTGCTCGCGGATCACCACGATGACGCGCACGATGCTCGGCAGGATCGTCGCCCAGCGGATCGACCAGGTCAGCACGCGACGACCGGCCAGCGGCAGCAGCACCTTGTTGGTGTGGTGGCCCGAGCGCCGACCGTCGCCGGCGGCCAGCAGCACCAGCGCCGCACGTCCCTCACCGGTCGTCGTCACCCGCCGAGCCTATCCAGATCTTCCGGATCGCCCCATCCACCACCGCGACGAGCACCCGGGCTGCCACGAGGCAACCCCCCATGGCGCGACTCCAGCTCATCGCCGACACCGACGTCGAGACCGGGAGGCGGCTCTATCCGCCCCCGGACTGCTGGTCGTCACCTCCGTGCGCCGGGTCCGCTCGACGGATCATCACGCCCGTTCCGACAACATTTCTCCAAGCAGGGTTGGGGATCTGGGCTCCTGCGCGCTCAAAGTGTCGGTGCGCTCTCCTAGATTCGTGGTCATGACAGCGACCCTCTCCTCGGCACCGGGCCTCGGCGCGGACACGAGCGTGGACGAGGTCATGGGCGCGGACCTGAGCGAGGTCGAGGTCGTGGGCGCGCGGGCGGCGGCGACGGTGAGGGTGTCGAGGTTCTGGGGCTCGATGCCGCCTCGACGTTGGCGTTCGTGACCGGTCGGCGCCGTGTGGTCGACCTCGCCGCAGCCCAAGAGCTGGCGGGCGTGGCGCACTGGGCCGACCTGCACCGCGTCGGCGGGCTCGGGGCGATCGACACCGAGATCCTCGACTCCTTCACCATCGCCGAGCAGCTCGCCGCCGAGACCGACCGCCGCGGCATCGAGTCCGTGCTGCGCCTGGCCGGCCAAGGCGCGTTCATGATCGAGGAGTACGCCGTCGCCGAGCTCGCCACCGCCCTCGGTCTGAGTGAGGCCGCCGGACGCGCCTACGTCGGACAAGCCGTCGAGCTGCGCGACCGACTCCCTCGGTGCTGGGCACAGGTCATGACCGCAACGCTGCCGGCGTGGAAAGCCCGCCAGATCGCCGAACGCACCATCGTGCTGAACGACGACACCGCCGCCGCCGTCGATGCGTCGCTGGCACCCTTCGCCGCCCGACTCACCCTGACCCGCATCATCCGCGCCGTCGACGCCGCGATCCTGCGCCACCAGCCCGACCTCGCCGCCGAACGCGAGACCCGCGCCGCCGAGAAGCGCGGGGTGTGGCTCGACGACGGCCTCGACGGCACCTCCACCCTCAACGCCCGCCTCGACACCCCCGACGCCGCCGCCCTCGACCACGCCGTCGACCACCTCGCCACCACCCTGGGCCACCTCGGCGACACCGACACCCGCGACGTGCGACGAGCCCGCGCCCTCGGCGTGCTCGCCGACCCCCAGTACGCCCTCGACCTCCACACCACCGCCCACCCCACCACCGACCAGACCAACCAGAAGGGCGGCCGGGGCGGGCGGAGCAGCCGGGGCGGCCGGGGTCCGGACCAAGCCACCCACCCGGCAGGTCCCCACCCTGCACGTCCACCTGCACACCGACGCCCTGACCACCTTCGGACTCCACCGCACCGACCAGACCGACCAGACCGACCAGACCGACCAGACCGACCAGACCGAGGCCGGGCGACGAGACCCACCTCGTCCGCGTCGACCGCGCCGGACAACGCCTCGGCGCCCGCACCCTCCAGACCCTCGAACGCTGGCTGACCGGACTGAGCCCCGGCACCCAGCTCAAGCTCACCCCCGTCATCGACCTCAGCACCGACATCGCCGTCGACGACTACGAGATCCCCACCCGACTCCGCCAACAGTCACCGAACGCGACCCCACCTGCACCTTCCCCTGGTGCGGCAACGCCGGACGCCACGACCTCGACCACCGACAACCCTGGATCTCCCCCGACAACGGCGGACCACCCGGCCAGACCAGCACCCCCAACCTCGGCCGCCTGTGCCGCTTCCACCACCGCCTCAAGACCAACGGCGGGTGGAGCGTGCACCGACAACCCGACACCGGCGACCTGATCTGGACCAGCCCCCACCACCGGCTCTACCGCGTCAACCGATCCGGCACCAACAGCCTCGGGACCGACACCACCCCACCCGACACTCCCCCCGTCTGACGCCGTCACCGCACGAGGTCGGTCGCCACCGCCCGCAGTCGCCTGACGCTGCCCGATGCCGCCCCGACGCACGAAACCGGGGAGCCCTCCGCCAGCAGGTGACGGTGGGCTCCCCGGCCGAGGGGACGTGCTGCTCAGCCCGGAAGGCTGGCCCGGAGGTCGACGAGCTTCGGCGTCTCGGCGTCGGCGGCGTCCATCTGCTCCTGGATGCGGCGCATCCGCACGACGAGACCCTCCTCGACCAGCTCGACGTCGTCGTACGACAGCGTCTGGCCGACCGGCACGTCGCGCACGAGGCGCGCTCCGGCGAGCACGCCGAGCGGCACGTGACCCTGTCCGGCGAACTCCGCGGCGTCCTCGATGAGACCACGCACGGTGTAGCCGCCGATCCCGTCGATGGTGTCGCCCACCTTCAGGTCGCGCTTGGCCTGCGCGCCCACCTCGGCGTTCCAGTGCTCGGTCACCAGGCTGGCCCGACGGTCCAGCACCATCTCGTAGACCGTGAGCGGCGCCTCGATGCTGGCCAGGTGGTAGGGCCGGTAGAGGGCGAAGTACGGGCCCTCCCCCATCTGCAGGTAGGACATCTCGTGGTGGACGTAGGGGTCCTCGGTGCGGATCACCACGAAGACCCCCGGCGCCACCGGCCCGGTGCAGTAGTCGACCACGCCCGGCCGGTCGAGCACGCCGCCGTCCTCCTTGAGCGCGAACGTCTGGTGGAGCGTCGGCACCGTGGACGGGGGGCCGTGCATACCGGTCGTCGACACCCCGAGACCGGTCGTGTTCGCCAGCGAGGCCATCTCGATCATGGCCTTGCTGCCGTCGACGAAGCTGGTCAGCATCTTCGGGTTCATCTGCTTGGTCGCGGCACGCTCGGCGAGCGTGTCCGGGTTGGCCAACGGGTCGAGCGGGTTGTTCTTGCCCTTCCCGGCGCAGATGACCTCGAAGTTCAGGTCGCGTGCGTAGTCGACCAGGATCTTGGTCTCCACCGGCTCGTCACCACGGCACACCGAGTAGATCGCGCCCGACTGGCGGGCGAGCTCGGCGAGGTAGCGACCCACGGTCACGTCGGCCTCGACGGTCAGGGTGGCGACGTCGATGCCTCCGGCCAGCGCCCGTACGGCGACCTGCACGGCCACCTCGGGCACACCGGTGGCCTCGACCACCACGTCGAGGGGCAGTCGGTCGAGCAGCTCCAGCCCGCCGAGCGCGACGCTGCCGCCGCCCTCGATGATGGCTGCCCCGGTCTCGGCGTCGGCCGCGTCCTGCGGGTCGACGCCGGCCTGGGTCAGCGCCTCGACCGCCCGCTCGTGCTGGACGTCGAACACGGCCGAGAGCGTGATGCCCGGCATCCGGAGCAGCTGGGCGGCGAGCCCGGTGCCCATCTGCCCGGCACCCACGAGACCCACCCGAAGCGGACGGCCCGTCTCCTCCAGTCGCTGCTGGAGCCTGTCGCGGTAGGCCATCTCAGGCACCGCACCCTCGGCACCCGCGGCGCCGCGGCACCCTCGGCACCCTCGGCAGAGCCATTCCGCGTGATCGCGAAACGCTGACCGGCCGCGGGCAGCGGCAGGTCACCCTTCGGGACGCACACGTCACCGGGCAGCTTGGGCTCGGTGCGGCCGTCGGCCTTGAGGTCGAGGTGGCCGAGGTTGAGGAGGTTGTCGCGCACGACGTCCCCCACGGCCAGGACCTCGAGGTCGGCGCCACCGATGTGGATGGTGTCGCCCGGGCGCGGCCCGTCCTCGGCCACCTCGGCGCGGTGCAGCACCGAGATGTCGTGGAGCTCGGGCGGGGAGTCCGCACCGAAGAGGATCATCACCTGGTGGCCCAGGAACGGCTCGACCTGCGAGCCGACTGCGGTCACCGATGACTCGTAGACGACGCTGCTCATACCTCCGACACGTCCTCGGGCTTGACCCCGGAGACGAACAGCTCCTCGGTGATGAACTGCGCCAGTGGTCCAGCCGGGGAGGTGGCATGGATGTCCACCGTCTTGACCTTCTTCATCGGGTAGACCCCGACCCGGGCGGTGCCACCGCAGTCGATGACGGCCACGGCGAGCTTGTCGAACGGCGCGTTGCTCGAGAAGCCGTCGATCACCTCGCCGCCGGTCAGGTCGGCGATGCGCTGCGCAACCGGGTGGATGCCCCCGCCGGTGATCGAAGCGACCAACGGACGGTCGGCGGTGGGGGTGATGGTCAACGGACCGCCCCACCCGCCGCGCCCTGCGGACACCTTGGCGGACTTGTACTCGCTCATGTCGTGCTCCTTCTCGTGAGCTCGGGTGAGCTCTCGTGGGTTGCGATGCGGGGAGGTCAGCTGCTGCTCGAGTAGAGCCCGAAGCTGGCGAGGTAGGCGAGGACCACCGACAGCGGGCCGGTGAACATCCGGGAGATGAGCACCGCCGGCACACCCACCTCGACCGTCGCTGTCTCGGCCTCGCCGAGCGCCAGACCGACCGGGATGAAGTCACAGCCGACCTGCGGGTCGATCGCGAACAGAGCGGGAAGGGCGTACTGCGGGGGGATGTCGCCCTCGCCGATCCGGGTGCCCAGGAGCACGCCGACCACCTGGGCGATGACCGCTCCGGGGCCGAGCACCGGCGAGAGCACCGGGATCGAGCAGAAGATGCTGATCGCCAGCAGTCCGAGCAGGTTGCTGGCCAGCGGCTCGATGAGTCCGGCGAGAGCGTCGCCGAGGCCGGTCTCGGTGATGATGCCGATCAGCAGGGCGATGAAGGCGATGAAGGGCAGGATGTTGCGGATGACCGTGTCGATGGTGTCGCGACCGGCCTGGTAGAGGGCGCCGACGACGCCGCCGACGCTCTTGCCGACGGTGACCAGCACCTTGTTGAAGCCACCCATTGCTCCGCCGCCGGAGCTGGTGCGCTGACTCGTGGTGCTCATGCCGCCACTCCTTCGTTGGTCGTACGACGCGCGAGCATCCGCGCGGTGATGAGCTCGGTGACGACGCCGCGGATGAGGATCACGACGAGGCCGACGAGCAGGTAGCGAACAGCGAGGTCACCGGTGCTCAATCCGAGTGTGGTGATGCCGGCCGCGATGCCGAGGTAGACGAACAGCTCCCCCGCGTTGGCGTGGGGGAAGATGCCGGTGATGGGGTGCACGAAGCTGACCGCCGAGTCGTAGAACGCCGGCTTGTAGCGCTCGGGCAGGAAGCGGCCCATGGTGTAGGCCATCGGGTTGGTCAGGAAGAAGACCGACAGCAGCGGCAGCACCAGGTAGCGGACCGGGTAGTACTGGATCCCCGGGCGGGCGGCGACCTCGCCGACCTTGTCGATCCGCTCCGGACCGATCATGCGGATGAGGGCGTTGACGCCGGTCAGCAGCACGATCAGCGTCGGGATGATCCCCATGACGAGGGCGACGAACGTTTCGCCTCCGGCGTTGAAGAGGCCGATGAACTTGTCGGCGCCGTCGGCGAGTGCGCCGAAGAAACCGGTCGGCTCATCGACCGTCGGGGTCTCCGAGGCGCTGACCGCGCCCGAGACCAGGTGGACGAGTGGCATGATTGCTCCTGTCGAGTCGGCCGCCGTCTGTGACGACCATTTCCTTGTGATGCTGGACCGGCATCCGGTTGGTGCTGAGCGAGAGGCTCCCGCTCGATTCGTTCGCCGCGCGTCCTCATGGGCTACGACCCACGACGGCGCGCGGTGTCCTGCTAGCCGGCCGCCCGCTGAAGGGCACCGGGGACTGGGGTCGCGAGGGGAGTCCGGTGCGGACCCCGGGCCTCGCGCAGCAGCGTCGCCGCTTGGCGAGCCGCTTCGCGCTGCGCCCGCGAGAGCCCGGGGACCTCGCCGTCGCTGCGCAGCTTGGACACCTTCAGACCGAGCACGCCCGGCAGCGCCTTGCCGCGGGCGAACGTGGTGAACCCGCTGAGGCACAGGGCGTCAGCGACGACACCACGGTCGTCGACGGCCAGGGCCACGAAGGCCCGACCCCCGCGGTAGCGGCGGCCACCGGCGCCGACGGTGACGGTGCCCTGCGAGCGCAGGGCGCGGACGTCGCTGTTGAACGCAGTCGCCTGCCGGAAGGAGACGTAGAGCTGAACTCCCCATCCGGCGACGACGGCTCCGAGGAGGACCAGGGCGGTGGTGTGCATGTCAGGCGCCTTTCGCGGCGGTGGCTCGGCCCCGGCGGGGCGTCGAGGAGGTCGGGGATGTCGGAGATGGTGCCGGACCGATGAGGGTTCCGAGCCCGGCGCGCGCGTCGGCGAGCAGGTTGCGGGCGAGGACCTCGTCGCAGACGAGGGAGTCGATGTGGTGACCGCGGATCGCGCCGAGGACCCCGCGGGACTTCGCTCGGCCCTGGGCCACTCCGACGACGTGAGGGATGCGGGCGAGCTGGTCGAGGCTGATGGCCAGCACCCGGTCGTGCACGGCGCCGCGGATCGGGCGACCCTGGGCGTCGTAGTAGCGAGCGGCGATGTCGCCGACCGGGCCGGCGTCCCAGAACACCTGCTCCTCCTCGGGGCTGAGCTTGAGGGACTCGAGGATCGCCGAGCTGGAGCCGGCCGTCGGGGCGCCGACGCCGACGAAGGCGATGTCGGCCTCCCCGGCGGACGTGAGCGCGGCCGCGATCGAGGACTCGGCCATCAGGGCGTCGCGGGAGAGCGCCGACTCCAGGACGGCCGGAGCGTGCAGGAAGCGGTACTCCGCGCCGATCCGCACCGCCAGCTCACGGACGAGCTCCTGACCGCTGATCTCGTTGCTGATCGAGGAGAGCCCGCCGACGAGCTGGACGAGGTTGAGGCGGTAGTGCTCGTGCTGGGCGGTGGTGGCGTAGACCATCGACTGCAGCGCGTGGCCCCAGGACAGCGCCACGGTCATGCCGTCGGTGAGGTTCTCCAGCAGCAGGCGGGCGGCCTGGGTGCCGACCTTCTCCTCGAGGCTGGTGTCGGCGACGCCGCCGACGTGGGCCACCCGGACCTCGCGCAGCCCGAAGGTCTCGCGCAGCTTCTCCTCGAGCTCGTGCTCGCGTCCGGCGGGGTCGTGGATGCGGATCTCGACGATGCCCTGCTCGAGCGCCTCGCTCAGCATCCGCGACACGTTGGAGCGGCTCGTGCCCAGCGTGGTCGCGACCTCGGCCTGCGAGCGGCCCTGCAGGTAGTACAGGCGCGCAGCGGCCATCAAGGTCGCGGGGTCGCGTGGCGGCGGCATTGTCACCTCTGTGCGTCTAGGTCATCACGAATGTTCAGTACAGGTATAGAGATGTGACAGGGGTCACGTCAAGGGACTTGCGGGCCGAATCTCGATGGAATCTGAGCCGCCGGCTCCCCGGGGCGCGTCGCGCGCGCCCCGGGACCGGATCACGCGCCGTCGCCGAGCCGCTCGGCCAGCCGGGCCAGCAGGGTCGCGGCGTGCGCCCCGTCGGCCACCCGGTGGTCGACGGTCAGGCCGGCCTGGACGGTGAGGGCCAGCCCGACTCCGCCCGGGATGGCCACGGGCCGCTGCCGGATGCTGCCCAGGCTCAGCACGCTGGCCTGCGGCGGCGTCAGCAGCGCCTGGAAGCGGTCCACGCCCTGGCCACCCAGGTTCGAGACCGACCCGTTGGCCACCCCGAGGTAGGCCGAGTCGAGCTTGCCGCCGTGGGCCGAGCGGACGACCGCGCGGATCTCCTGGTCGAGAGCCGGCGCCGCCGTACGGTCGGGCTCACGGAAGATCGGCACCAGCAGCCCCCGGTCGGTGGCCACCGCCAGGGCGACCGCGGGCGGGCCGGCGTCGGTCGCCCGCCCGTCCTCCCACCGGCACAGCAGGTCCGGTACGTCGCGCAGCGCCGCCGCGTAGGCGCGCAGCAGCACGGTCGTCCACGAGACCCCTCGTCGCTGCGTGTTCGCCGCGTCGAGCTCGATCTCACGCCACACGGTGAACTGCGGGATCGCCGCGCTCGGCGTCATGGTGCGCGCCACCACGGCCCGCACGGCGGCCTTGCGGTCGGCCGGCGTCTTGGACGGCCGCTCCGCGGTCCGCGCCGCTCCCGCTCGACCGGCGGCGGCGACCACGGTCACCGGCGCCGGGTCCGGCAGCCGGTGCAGCCGGTGCAGCCGGTGCAGCCGGTGCAGCCGGTGCAGCCGGGCTCGCAGCGTCGCCTGACGCCGCCAGGAACGCCTCGACGTCGCCGACCCGCACCAGCCCGTCCGGTCCGGTGCCCGTGACCTTCGCGAGGTCGACACCTCGCTCCGTGGCCAGCCCACGGGCCCGCGGCACGGCTGCCACGATCGGCGAGGCTGCGAACACCTCGGGGTGGACCTCGGAGGCGTCCTGACGCTCGGTCTGTCGCGGCGTAGCGGCGCGGCGCGAGGTCGCGCGGCGCGCCGGCTGGTGCGGCTGCGGCTCCGCCGGCAGCACGTCGACCGGGGCCTCCGTCGCGCCGTCGAGCGACGGCTCGGGCGTCGGGCTCGGGCGTCGGCTCGGGCGTCGGCTCGGGGGTCGGCTCAGGCTCGCCGCGGACGCCGGCTCGGGCTCGCTCAGCAGGTCGCCGAACCCTCCCCCGGTGTCCTCGCCCTCGACCCAGGCGATGACGGCGCCGACCTCGGCCATCCCGGACTCGACGACGATCTCGGTGAGCACACCGGAGACCGTGGACTCGACCTCCATGTCGACCTTGTCGGTCATGACCTCGCAGACGACGTCACCCTCGGCGACGGTGTCGCCGACCTTGGCCGTCCACTCCGACAGCTCACCCTCGGTCATGGTCATCGACATCTTGGGCATGCGGATCGCCAGGCGCGCCATCAGGACTCCTTCATGATCGTCAGGGCCGCCTCGACGATGTCGTCGACCTGCGGCACGGACGCGGTCTCGAGCTGGGGGGCGTACGGGATGGGGGCGTTGAGGCCGCTGAGCCGCTTGATCGGCGCCAGCAGCCGGTAGATCGTGGGCGACTCGGTGATCCGGGCGGCGATCTCGGCCATGAAGCCCACGTGTCCGGGGGCCTCCTGCACGAGCAGCGCGCGACCGGTGCGGGAGACGTCGGCCAGGATCGGGGCGTCGTCGAGGGGCGAGAGGGTCCGCGGGTCGATGACGGAGACCTCGATGCCCTCGGCGGCCAGCGTCTCGGCCGCCTCGAGCGAGCGGGAGACCATGACGCCGGTGGCCACGATCGACAGGTCCGAGCCGGTACGACGTACCGCGGTCTTGCCGAGCGGGATGCGCACGGCCTCCTCGGGGACCGGGCCGGAGGTGCGGTAGAGCAGCTTGTGCTCGAGCACGATCACCGGGTTGGGGTCGTCGATGGCCGACAGCAGCAGGCCCTTGGCGTCCTCGGCCGTGGCCGGCATGACGACCTTGAGGCCGGGCACGTGGGCGAACCACGCCTCGAGGCTCTGCGAGTGCTGGGCCGCGGCGCCGGTGCCGGAGCCGAGCGGGGCGCGCAGCACCATCGGGACCGAGGCCGCACCGCCCAGCATGAAGTGGATCTTCGCGGCCTGGTTGACGATCTGGTCCATCGCCTGGTTGGTGAAGTCGGAGAACTGGATCTCCACGATCGGGCGCATGCCGGCCAGGGCGGCGCCGACCGCGGCACCGACGATGCCGAGCTCGGAGATCGGGGTGTCCCGGATCCGCTCGGGTCCGAAGCGGTGGTAGAGATCCCCGCTGACGCCGAACGCGCCGCCGTAGACGCCGATGTCCTCACCGAGCATGAAGACGCGCTCGTCGGCCTCCATGGCCTGGCCGATGCCCTCACGGATGGCCTCGGAGTAGGTGATCGTGCGGGTGCTGGTGCCGGTGCTGGTCGGGGTGGTGGAGCTGCTCATGGCTGCTGGTCCTCTCGGAGGTCAGGCCGTCGCGAAGACGGCGTCGAGGAGGTCGGTGGGGTCGGCGTCGGGAGCGGAGTTGGCCTCCCGGACGGCGTTGCGGACGTCCTCGAGGGCCTGGGCGCGGACGGCGTCGATGTCGGCCTGCGAGAGCACGCCCTCGGCGCGCAGCCGCTCCTCGAAGCGGATGATCGGGTCCTTGCCCCGCCACTCGGTGATCTCGTCCTTGGTGCGGTAGAGGTTCTTGTCCGACTTGCTGTGGCCCTTCCAGCGGTAGGTCACGTTCTCGAGCAGCGTGGGGCCCTCCCCGGCGCGGGCCCGGGCGACGGCCGCGGACGCGGCCTCGTGGACGGCCTCGAGGTCGTTGCCGTCGACCGTGACGCCGGGGATCCCGTAGCCCAGGGCGCGCTCGGCGATGGTGTCGATCGCCATCGACTTCTCGGTGGAGAAGGACATGCCGTACTTGTTGTTCTCGCAGACGAAGACCACCGGCAGCTTCCAGATCGCGGCCAGGTTCACCGCCTCGTGGAAGGCGCCCTCGTTGGCCGCGCCGTCGCCGAAGAAGCAGGCGACGACGTGGTCCTCGCCGCGCATCTGGTAGGCCAGCGCCGCCCCCGCCGCGATCGGGATGCCGCCGGCGACGATGCCGTTGGCGCCGAGGTTGCCGGTGGCGACGTCGGCGATGTGCATCGAGCCGCCGCGGCCGCGGCAGTAGCCGGTCTCCTTGGCCAGCAGCTCGGCCATCATCCGCACCAGGTCGGCGCCCTGGGCGATGCAGTGCCCGTGGCCGCGGTGGGTCGAGGTGATGGCGTCACCCTCCGTGAGCGCCAGGCAGACGCCGGTGGCGGAGGCCTCCTGGCCGATGGAGAGGTGCATCGTGCCGTGCATGAGTCCGCGGGCGAAGAGGTCGTCCACGGCCTCCTCGAAGCGGCGGATCTGCCACAGGGTGCGCAGGGCAGCGCGACCGCGGTCGACGTCGAGAAGGGGCGAGAGGGGCATCCGTACTCCTGGGTTGTGCACATATGTGCGTGATACCTGGACCGATGTGCACGAACATAGGTGACGAGGGTCACCTGAGGCAAGAGGCGGACGTCAGAAAAATCAGACAAGCCCGGCCGGAGGCCGGGCTGTCGGGCGGGCGGGCGGGCGGGCTGGCTGGCTGGCGGCGGGCTAGAGCGCTCGACGCCGGTCCGGGCCCTCGTCGGCTCGGGCGCCCGGGCCGGCGGACCAGCTGAGCAGGTCGACGACGGTGTCGAGCTCCCACGAGTCGCGACCGGCGTCCCACGAGGCGAGCTCGTCGGCCTCCTCGGCGCTGCGGATCGCCAGGCTCACCTCGAGGTCGTGCACCCGTCGCACGGCGGAGACGGCGCGCGCGGACTCCGTGCGCGCCCGGTGCTCGGCGTGGTGGGCCCGAGCCTCCGACAGCCGCAGCGTGGCCTCCAGCTCCGCGGCGGCGCGCTCGGCCCGGCGGGTGCGCTGCGCCTCGACGGCGACGTCGGCCAGAGCAGCGCGCCGGTGGGTGGACTGCTCGGCGATCTCGTGGTGGAAGCCCTGCGAGAGTCGAGCCCGGTCCGCGGCGTGGGCACGGCGCTGCTGACGCAGCTCGACCACGACGACCCGGAGCGCGGCCCAGCCGCAGACCACCGAGACCCCGAGGGCCACGGTGAGGGCGAGCGGCGCGGCCAGCACGACCGCGGCGGCCGCGCCGGCGGTGGAGAGCAGCAGCACGGTCACGGCGAAGGCGACGCGCACGCTGCGCTGGCGACGGCGGGCAGCGGGAGTACGGCGCATGGCCCGACTCTAGGACGGGGGCGGCTCGTCCTCGATCCGACACGCACGCTCGAGAGCCAGCCCGGCGACCATGAGTCCGGCGGTGACCAGGCACGCCACGAGCGAGCGGACGAGGTTCTCCTCGGCCAGCTCGGAGAGCGCTCCGACCCAGCTGAGGGCCGCTCCGGCGTAGGCGCCCGCCACCAAGGCGCCCACGAGAGCGCACGACTTGCCGAGCACCAGGCGGTTGACCGCCTCGTGGGGGCGCAGGTCGCCGGCGCGACGGCGTACGGCGCGCCGGGTCTGGCGCGCGGTCACCGCGACGAGACCGGCACCGACCGCCAACCCGGCCACCTGCAGCCAGCCGACGGTCGGGGTGGTGACGTCGAGCGCGGTCGTGACCGCGCGGACCGACCAGCCCAGGACCAGCCCGACGGTGGCCAGGGCGAGGAGGGTCCGGGGGTCGGTCAGGGCGAGCCGCGGTGCAGGCTCCTCGCCGCCCTGCCGCTCGGCAGGGTCGGGAGTGCTCAGGACGTCTCGAGCGCGAGGTCGTCGCGCAGCAGCAGACCGGAGGAGCCGACCTTCTCGGCCAGCTCGGCCACCGGGCCGACGCCCGGGATCTCGGCGTCGGGCTCGATCTCGCTCCAGGGCACCAGCACGAACCCTCGCTCGTGGGCCCGCGGGTGCGGCAGCTTGAGGTCGTCGTCGTCCGCGCGGCGCTCCCCCACCACGATGAGGTCGACGTCCAGGGTCCGCGGCGCGTTCGGCGTACCGTCGCGCTCGCGGCCGAAGGCGTCCTCGACCGCGTGAGCGCGTTCGAGAAGAGTGTGCGCCGAGAGCGTCGTGTCGAGCAGGACGACGGCGTTGAGGAACGGCTCGGACCCCTCCGGGGCGTCGACGGGCGTGGTCTCGTAGACGCTCGAGACGGCGGTCAGCCAGACCTGAGGGGTGTCGGAGAGGGAGTCGACCGCGCCCTGGAGCTTGGCGAGGCGGTCCCCCAGGTTCGAGCCGAGCGAGATCACGCAGCGTCGGATCGGCCGCATCTCGCCGGTCAGCGTGTCCGAGTCCACGTAGTTGGGGTTGGGAGTCTCGCTCATCCACGCCTCCGGTTGATGGTCAGGGCGACGTCCGAGAAGGCCGCCGGGATGGGTGCGTCCGGTTTGTGGAGGGTCACGTCGACCGACCACACACGCTCACGAGCCAAGCACACGCCCGCGATCCGCTCGGCGACGGTCTCGATCAGGTCGACCGGGTCCGACGCCACCGCCGCCACGACGTCGGTGACCAGGGAACCGTAGTCCACCGTGTCGGCCAGGTCGTCGGAGGCCGCCGCCTGGGCGGTGTCGACGGCGAGGTCGAGGTCGACCAGGAAGGTCTGACCGTCGCTGCGCTCGGACGCGAGGACACCGTGGTGGGCGAACACCTCGATGCCGGTGATCCTGAGGCGGTCGCGCGGCGCGGTCGGGGTGCCCGTCGGGGTGCCGGTCGGGGTGCCGGTGGGAGTGCTCTGCGTGGTGGTCATCCGACCCCCGAGACTACCGGCGCCGCCTGGTGCAGCCACAGCCGCCAGCCGTCGGGCCGGCGGACGAAGACGTTGACGGCCTCGGCCAGCCCGCCGTCGAAGCCCTGCGGGCCGCTGTCGGCGGCGGTGAGGATGTTCTCGCGGCACGTCACCGCGGCGACGTCGCCGTTGAGGCTGACGGCGACGTCGGTGAGGAAGAACTGGATGTAGTCGGTGTTGGCCATGATGAGCGCCCAGCTGCGCAGCACGTTGCGGGTGCCGTGGATGGGGGCAGCGCCGGGGTGCACGCAGACCGCGGTCGTCTCGTCGCACCACAGGCCGTGGAGGGCGTCGAGGTCGCCACGCTCGACGGCGGCGTAGAACGCCTCGTTCACGGCCGCGACCTCCTGCTCGTCGGGGCTCATCAGGAGGCCCCCCGCCAGCGAGCGACCACCCGGACGGCGTCGGCGACGGCTGCCACCTCGTGGGTCCGCACGCACCACGCGCCGGACGCGGCAGCGAGCACCGCAGCCGCGTTCGAGGCGTCGTCGCGCTCGCGCGGGGGACGCAGCCGCTCCCCCTCGGCCAGCAGCTCGCCGAGGAACCGTTTGCGGCTCGCCCCGACCAGGACCGGGCGGCCCAGGGCGTGCAGCGCGTCGAGACGGGCCAGCAGCTGCCAGTTCTGGTCGGTGTCCTTGGAGAACCCGATCCCGGGATCGACGGCGACGCGCGAGGGGTCCAGACCCGCGGCCCCGGCGGCGTCGAGCCGCTCGGACAGCTCGGCGACCACGTCACCGACCACGTCGTCGTACGTCGTGTGCTGCTGCATGGTCGCGGAGTGGGCCCGCCAGTGCATGAGCACGTAGGGCACGTCGAGGTCGGCCACGGTCGCGTACATGACAGGGTCGGCCAACCCGCCCGAGACGTCGTTGACCAGCGCCGCGCCTGCTCCGACGGCCGCGCGGGCGACCTCGGCGCGCATGGTGTCGACCGAGACCGCCACGTCGCGCTCGGCGAGCCCGGCCACCACGGGCAGGACCCGGGCCAGCTCCTCCTCCGGCGAGGGGCGCCGGGCACCGGGGCGGGTCGACTCGCCCCCGACGTCGACGAGGTCGGCGCCCGCGGCGTGCAGCTCGAGGCCCCGCGCGACACCGGCGGCAGCGTCGTCGTACAGGCCGCCGTCGGAGAACGAGTCCGGGGTGACGTTGACGATCCCCATCACCAGGCACCGCCCGAGCCCGGCGAGGTGCGCAGGCAGTCCCGCCACGCCCACCCCGTCAGGGGTCCACCCGTCTGCCGCCACCGCCAAACCCTAGCCGGGCGGGCGCATCCGGAGCGACGGTTCGCGCCACGGCGGGGTCAGCGGGTGCCGTGCATGATGAGGCTCATCGCCTCCGAGCGCGTGGCGGCGTTGTGCATGACGCCGCGGATGGCCGACGTGATCGTCTTGGCGCCGGGCTTCTTGACGCCTCGCATGGTCATGCAGAGGTGCTCGGCCTCGATGACGACGATGGCGCCGCGGGCCTCGAGGATCTCCATCATGGCGTTGGCGATCTGGGTGGTCAGACGCTCCTGCACCTGCGGCCGGCGGGAGAAGACGTCGACGGTGCGGGCCAGCTTGGACAGCCCGGTGATGCGGCCGCTCTCGTTCGGGATGTAGCCCACGTGGGCCACCCCGGTGAACGGCACCAGGTGGTGCTCGCACATCGACCACAGCTCGATGTCGCGCACCAGCACCATCTCGTCGTGCCCGAGGTCGAAGGTCGTCGTCAGCACGTCCTCGGCCCGCTCCCGGATGCCGCGCGACATCTCCTCGTAGGCCCGCGCCACGCGCGCCGGGGTGTCACGCAGTCCCTCGCGGTCGGGGTCCTCGCCCATGGCGGCGAGCAGCTCACGCACCGCCGCGGCGGCGCGCTCGTGGTCGAAGTCGGGCACGTCGTCGTACGACGGGCTCACGATCGGCCCGAGCGTCACGGTGTGCCGGACTCGTCCGTCCGCCCCAGCGGCGGGGTCCCGTGGATGTCGCCGCCCCCGCCGGGCGGGGTGAGGATCGTGGTGCCCGACGGCTCCTCCGGCTTGGTGCCGTTGGCGGCGGAGGCCGGCACCCGCACGGGCGGGATGTCGGAGGGCTCGCGGTGGGGCGATCCGGTCCACTTCGGGCGGACCGGCCGACGGCGGAGCGCCTCGAAGATCTGACGGATCTGCTCCTTGTCGAGCGTCTCCTTCTCCAGCAGCTCGGTCACCAGGTGGTCGAGCACGTCGCGGTTCTCGACCAGGATGTCGAAGGCCTCCTGGTGGGCGGTCGCGAGGAACTTCTTGGTCTCCTCGTCCACCATCGCGGCGACGTCCTCGGAGTAGTCGCGGGTGTGGCCGAAGTCGCGACCCATGAAGGGCTCGCCGCTGTTCTCACCGAGCTTGATCGCGCCGAGCCGCTCGGTCATGCCGTACTGCGTGACCATCGCGCGAGCCAGCGCGGTCGCCTTCTCGATGTCGTTGCCGGCGCCGGTGGTCGGGTCGTGGAAGACCATCTCCTCGGCCGCGCGACCGCCGAGCATGTAGGCGAGCTTGTCGAGCATCTCCGAGCGGGTCTGGGAGTACTTGTCCTCGTCGGGCAGCACCATCGTGTAGCCCAGCGCCCGACCGCGCGGCAGGATGGTGACCTTGTGCACCGGGTCGGTGCCCGGCAGCGCCGCCGCGACGAGCGCGTGCCCGCCCTCGTGGTAGGCCGTGATGAGCTTCTCCTTCTCGCTCATCAGGCGGGTGCGCTTCTGGGGTCCGGCGATGACGCGGTCGATCGCCTCGTCGAGGTCGGCCGGCTCGATCATCTTGCGGTTGCCGCGCGCGGTCAGCAGCGCGGCCTCGTTGAGCACGTTGGCCAGGTCGGCGCCGGTGAACCCGGGCGTACGACGAGCCACCGACAGCAGGTCGATGGCCGGACCCATGGGCTTGCCGCGGGCGTGGACCTCGAGGATCTGGTGACGACCGGCCAGGTCGGGGGCGTCGACGGCGATCTGACGGTCGAAGCGGCCCGGACGCAGCAGTGCGGGGTCGAGGATGTCGGGACGGTTGGTCGCGGCGATGAGGATGACCCCGCCGCGGACGTCGAAGCCGTCCATCTCGACGAGCAGCTGGTTCAGCGTCTGCTCGCGCTCGTCGTGACCGCCGCCCATGCCGGCGCCGCGGTGGCGCCCGACGGCGTCGATCTCGTCGATGAAGACGATCGCGGGGGCGTTCTCCTTGGCCTGCTCGAACAGGTCGCGGACGCGGGAGGCACCCACACCGACGAACATCTCGACGAAGTCGGAGCCGGAGATGGAGTAGAACGGCACGCCGGCCTCCCCGGCGACGGCGCGGGCCAGCAGCGTCTTGCCGGTGCCGGGCTGGCCGTAGAGCAGGACGCCCTTGGGGATCTTGGCGCCCACGGCCTGGAACTTCGCGGGCTCCTGGAGGAACTCCTTGATCTCGCCGAGCTCCTCGATGGCCTCCTCGCAGCCGGCCACGTCGGCGAAGGTCGACTTCGGCATGTCCTTGCTGATGAGCTTGGCCTTGGACTTGCCGAACTGCATGACCCGGCCGCCACCGCCCTGGGCGTTGTTCATCAGCCACAGGAAGACCAGCACGAGGATGATGATCGGCAGCATGAAGGTCAGCAGCGACCCGAGGATGCTGGGCTGCGGGTTCTCCGAGTTGTAGGAGTCGAGGTTCCCGCCTGCACGCTGCTCACGCACCGCCTCCAGCAGCGACTCCTGCTCGCCGTCGATGTAGTGCGTGACCATCTTGTCGTCGTTGTCCAGGGTCGCCTTGATCTCCTGGTCCTGGTCGCGGAAGGTGATCTCCGTGACGTTCCCCTCGGCGATGTACTCCGCCATCTCGGAGGTGTCGACCTCTTCGTAGCCGCCGTTGGGCGCGAAGTACTGCAGGGCGATGAGCACGCCGAGGACGGCGACGGGGATCCAGAACCACGGGGTCCGGAGATATCGCTTCACGACTGTGACCGTACACGCCGCCGGCAACGCCCGGGACGGGTGGGACGAGGCCTTCCGGAGGCTCAGCTGTAGACCTTCGGCGCCAGCGTGCCGATGCACCTCAGGTTGCGGTAGCGCTCGTCGAAGTCCAGCCCGTAGCCGACCACGAAGGCGTCGGGGATGTCGTGGCCGACGTAGCGGACCTCGACCGGCATCTGCAGCGCGTCGGGCTTGCGCAGCAGGGTGCAGATCTCGACCGAGGCCGGGTTGCGGGACTTCAGGTTCGACACCAGCCACGACAGCGTGAGGCCGGTGTCGATGATGTCCTCCACGATCAGCACGTGGCGTCCGGTGATGTCGGTGTCGAGGTCCTTCATGATCCGCACGACGCCCGAGGACTTGGTGCCCGACCCGTAGGACGACACCGCCATCCAGTCCATCTCGACGTGCCGCTCGAACGAGCGCGCCAGGTCGGCCATCACCATGACCGCACCCTTGAGCACGCCGACCAGGAGGAGGTCGTCGCCCCTCGTAGTCGCGCTCGACGTCCCGGGCCAGCTCGACGAGTCGCTTCTGGATGTCCTCTTCGGTGAAGAGGACGTCGACGAGGTCGTCCTCCACGTGCTGTGCGTCCACGTGCTGCCTTCCCAGGCTGTGAAGCGGGCATGAGCGATGCTGAGTGGTTGAGTGGATCAGCCTGCCACACCGGTTCCGGCGTCGTCCGGGCGTCCCGGCCCCTCGGGACCTCCCCGGGACCGGTCCCGGGGAGGGGGTCCCTCCAGGCGCAGCACGTCGTCACGGCGTACGGCGCGCACGTGGCCGGGCAGGTCGACCTCGCGCGGCTCACCGCGGCGGACCCAGACCATCTCCTCGAGGGCTCCGACGTGGCCGTGGGTCAGCTCGCGGGGCGGGCAGCCGGCCGCCAGCGCCGCGAGCCGGAGCACGCGGGTGCGCACGGCACGCGGCAGCGTCTCGAGCCCCCAGACGTCCTCGCCCGCCGTGAAGTCACGCCCGCCGTGCTCGGCCTCCGCGATCTCGTCGAGCGCTGCGAGGTCCTCGCGCAGCATCTCGCCGGTGCGGGCCAGCGCACCCGCGACTCCCGGACCGAGCTCCGCCTCGAGCAGCGGCACCACGACGTGGCGCACCCGCGAGCGCAGGAACCGCTGGTCGCGGTTGTGCGGGTCCTCCCACCAGGAGATGCCCTCCGCGCGGCAGGCCGCCTCGGTCTGCGCCCGCGTCAGGTCGAGCAGGGGGCGTTGGAGCAGCGGACCGCCCCTCTCCTTCAGCTCGCGGCGCATGCCCTGCACCGACCGGGGACCCGACCCCTGGGTCAGCCCGAGCAGCACCGTCTCGGCCTGGTCGTCGCGCGTGTGCCCCAGCAGCACCCGGTGGGCGCCGAAGTGCTCTGCGAGCCGGCCGAGCGCGGCGTACCTCGCGTGCCGCGCGCCCGCCTCCACCCCGTGCGAGCCCGGGTCGACGGTGACGCGGACGGAGGCGGTCTCGTCGACGCCCAGGGCCGCCATCTGCGCCACGACGCGGGCGGTGTGCTCGGCCGATCCGTCCTGGAGCCCGTGGTCGACGACGGCGCCGACCACCCGGGCACGCTCGACCTTGCGCAGCTCGACGACGGTGGCGGCGAGCAGCGCCAGCGAGTCGGCGCCCCCCGAGCAGGCGACCAGGACGGCACCGGAGGGGCCCAGGTCGGGGATCCACCGGACACCGGCGTCGTCGGTCAGGACCGGCAGCGCTCGTCGTACGGCGAGCCGGGTGGCGGCGACGGCCGGATCGGGACCCATGGGCTGCTCCGAGGTGCAGGGCTGTCGGGCCGGCTCAGCCGTGGACGCGCCGGACCCAGGCGCCGGGCTCGGAGATCTCGGCCATGGTCGGCAGGTGGGCCGGCTCGACCCACACCTTGTTGAGGCCCTCCATGCCGACGTCGTCGAGGACGGCGCGGACGAAGCGGGCGCCGTCGCGGTACTGCGCCATCTTGGCGTCGAGGCCCAGCAGGCGCCGGATCAGCCGGTCCATGGAGGAGGCGCCCTTGCGGCGGCGGTTGAAGCGCTCGCGGATCAGCGCGACGGAGCCGATGACCTCGGGGCCGACGTCGTCCATGACCACGTCGGCGTGGCCCTCGAGCAGCGACATGACACCGGTGACGCGGTCGATGACCTCGCGCTGCGCCGGGCTGGCGAAGACGTCGAGCAGGCTGCCCCCGGCGGAGCCGCCCGAGCCGCCCGAGCCGCGCACGATCTCGCCGGTGCGCTTGAGGGCGTCGCCGAGCATGGCGGCCATCCGCGCCGGGTCGACGTCGACGTCGTCGACGAGCCGGTCGATCTCCGACTGCAGGTGGTCGCGCAGCCAGGGCACGGCGGTGAACTGCACGCGGTGGGTCTCCTCGTGCAGGCACACCCAGAGCCGGAAGTCGCTGGCGTCGACATCGAGCTCACGCTCGGCGTGGACGATGTTGGGCGCGACCAGCAGCAGCCGCCCCCGGCCGTCGATCGAGCCGTCGTCGGTGAACGGGTCGAACTGGCCGAGCACCTTGCCGGCGAGGAAGCCGAGCAGGGCACCGACCTCGAGGCCGGTGATGCGCGAGCCGACCGCGGCCGTGATGCCGCCGGGCTCGATCCCGCGGCGCTCCTGCAGCTTCGTGACGACGGGACTGATGAGGTGGTCGAACGCGTCGGCGTTGGCCTGGATCCAGCCCGGTCGGTCGACGACGAGCACCGGAGCCGTGCCGGCCCCGGCGACCAGCCCCGTGAAGTCCCGCACCAGCGGGGTGGAGCGCTCGGCCCCGGCCCGCAGCTCGGCCACGGCCTCGTCGGCCTCGGCCCTGCTGACGACCGGGCCGGGCCCGGCCAGCCGGGACGCGGTCGCGACCGCGAGGTCCCAGTCGATCATCTGCGCGCTCATGCCCCGACTCTACGGAAGCGGCCCAGACCTCTGCCGGTTTCCCAAGGTATGCAGGCGTACTGGCACTCCCCATGGCCCGTGCGCCATGGGGAGTGCATGTTTGCCTGCATACCTTGGGAAACCGACACCCCGACAACACGGACGAATGGGGAGGGGCACGCTCAGCGGGCGGCGCAGCGGCAGCCGGCGAGCGCGGAGGAGATCTGATCCAGACGGGCTCGGGCCTCAAGGGTGTTGCGGACCTTGACCCGGTCCACCACGGCGACGAAGAGCATCGGCGTGCCGTCGCTGCCGGTGACGGTGCCGGCCAGCCCGTGCACCCCCGTGAGCGTGCCGGTCTTGGCCCGCACCCACCCGAGCCCGGCGTCGGAGTCGACGTCGAAGCGGCTCGACGAGCGAGCCGGTGAACCCCGCCACCGGCAGCCCTCCGGCCACGCCGGCGAGCAGTGGGCGCTTCGGGTCCAGCGACGTGGTGAGGATGTCCAGCAGCGCGTCGACCCCGAGCCGGTTGTCGCGCGACAGCCCGCTGCCGTCGACGATCCGCGCTCCGCGCAGGGGCACGCCGAGGTCGGCCAGCGTCGAGCGCACCGCCCGGGCCCCGGCGGCGAAGGACCCGCCTCGTCCGCCGCCGCCGACCGCCAGCCCGACGTGGCGCAGCAGCACCTCGGCGGCCTCGTTGTCGCTGGTCTCCAGCACGTGCTCGACGATCTCGACGAGCGGGGCGCTGGCGACCGAGGCGATCGGGTCGCCGCCGGGGGCCCGGCCCGGGCGGGGCGCCCCGGCCACCTTCACCCCGGCCGCGCCGAGGGCGTCGGCGAAGCGCGACGCGGCCGCGCGCGACGGGTCGTCGGAGCGGGAGATCGCGCCGGGGTACTCCCGGCCCTCGTCGACCCACAGCGCCGTGATCGGGCTGACCACGTCGTCGGGGACGTAGTCGTTCTCCCAGTTCGGGGACACCGCCGGGCCACTGAACAGCGAGTCGTCGTAGCGCAGCGTCACCCGCTTCGGTCCGCCGTCGCGCCGCAGCGCCTGGGCCGTGCGGCGTGCGAGCGTGGTCAGGTCGGCCTCGCGGGGCACCGCGTCCGGGTCGGCCGCCCCCGTCAGCAGCGGGTCGCCGCCGCCGACGAGCGTGAGCGCACCGCCACGGCGTACGACGGAGGTGGTGAACCGCTCCTGGGGGCCGACCTGCTCCAGGGCGGCCAGGCTGGTCGCGGTCTTGAGGAGGCTGGCGGGGACGACGACGCGCGGGCCCTCCTCGTGGGCGACCCGGGCGTCGAGACCGGCCACCGCGACCGCGACGCGAGGGCCGAGCCGCTTGTCACGGGTGAGCCGGCCGAGGGCTCGTCGGACCGCGCGCTCGTCGACGGGCTGCTCGGCGCGGTCGGCGGCCACCGGCGCGGCGTCGGGCAGGCGGGGCAGGTCGAGACCCGGCGGGGGCGGCACGGCGGCCGGCCCCTCGGCGACGCGGCGGCGGCTCGGAGGACCCGGTGAGGTCGTCGACCAGGTCACCGACGCCGAGCTCGTCGGCGCGCCAGACGACCAGCCCGAGCAGGAGGACGAGGGTGAGACCGAGCACGATCAGGGCACGTCGCACGGCTGCGTTGCCCCTTTCGACTGTGACTCCTGGGCATTCTGCGCGAGACTAACCGACGAAGGAGCCCAGGTCGCCGGACCCGGGCCGTGTGAGCGGAGGCTGTCAGTGGAGTTCGACGTCCTGGTGGAGATCCCCAAGGGGCAGCGCAACAAGTACGAGGTCGACCACGAGAGCGGCCGCATCCGTCTGGACCGGACGCTGTTCACCTCGACGCAGTACCCCGCGGACTACGGCTTCATCGAGCACACGCTCGGTCTCGACGGCGACCCCCTCGACGCGCTGGTGCTGCTGCAGGAGCCGACGTTCCCGGGCTGCCTCATCAAGTGCCGCGCGATCGGCATGTTCCGCATGACCGACGAGGCCGGCGGCGACGACAAGGTCCTCTGCGTCCCCGCGACCGACCCGCGCCTGGAGCACCTGCGCGACATCTCCCACGTGTCGAAGTTCGACCGCCTGGAGATCCAGCACTTCTTCGAGGTCTACAAGGACCTCGAGCCCGGCAAGTCCGTCGAGGGCGCCGAGTGGGTCGGCCGCACCGAGGCCGAGGCCGAGGTCCGCGCCTCCATCGAGCGCGCCACGGACCACCCCGACCACTGAGGCACGGTCGCTGAGCTGACGGTTTCACCGGGTCCCTGGTGAAACTGTCACTTCCCGCAGGATGTTTCCTGCGGGAAGTGACGGTTTCGCCGGGTCCCCGGTGATTCCGACACCCCCCTAGAACAGGTCGGTGCGCAGCAGCTCGTTCGGTACGCCGAAGGCGTCGACCAGGTCGGCGGCGTGGGGGCGGACCTGGCGGCACAGCTCGCCGACCGTGGCGATGACCGCCTTGGACCGGGCCGAGGACAGCCGGCCGTGCTCCATGAACCACGCCCGGTCGGCCTCGATGACCGACAGGGCGTAGAGGTCGCACAGCATCCCGAGCACGCGACGGTTGGAGCCCTCCGGGGTGTTGCGCACCTTGGTCAGGAACGCCTCCAGCACCAGCCGTTCGCCGTGCGCCCAGGCAGAGGCGATCACGTGGTCCTGGGCGCGGCTGAAGACCTCGGCCGGGTCGCCGCCCCGGTCGATGCCCGCCTTGAGCCGCCGCGCCACCCCCGAGGTCAGGTGGTCCTCGCGCCAGCGCAACATCGACAGGTGGTACTCGGGGTCGAGCAGGCCGGCGTCCGGATCGCCCTCGCGGTCGCGGCCCGGCACGGCGTCGCGCAGGCTCTCGATGATCTGACGCATCGATGTCTTCTCCACGACGGTCTCGACCGCGATGCCGGCGACGTAGGCGGCGGTGCCGATCTGGTCGAGCTTGCCGAAGGAGTCGCGCAGGTCGGTCAGCCGGCCCTTGGCCACCAGCTGCATGAGCACGGTGTTGTCGCCCTCGAAGGTGGTGAAGACGTCGGTGTCGGCGCGCAGCGCGTCGAACCGGTTGATCGAGAGGTAGCCGGCGCCGCCGCAGGCCTCGCGGCACTCCTGGATGGTGCGGCTCGCGTGCCACGTGCCGAGCGCCTTGGTCGCCGCGGCCCGTGACTCCAGCGCCCGCCGCAGCCGCTCCGAGGCGTTGTCGGGGTCGGAGAAGACCCGGTGCAGGTCGGCGGCGACCCGCTCCTGGGCGAAGTGCAGCGCGTAGGTGCGCGCCAGCGCCGGCAGCAGCCGGCGCTGGTGCTGGCCGTAGTCGAGCAGCAGGGTCTCGCTCGTGCCGTCCGGCGGCCCGAACTGCCGGCGCCGCAGCGCGTAGCGCACCGCGATCACCTGCGCGACCTTGGCGGCGTTGATGGCGCCCGCCTCCCACGCACACGCGGCCCTGCACGAGCGTGCCCAGCATGGTGAAGAAGCGCCGGTCGGGGTTCTCGATGGCCGAGACGTAGGTGCCGTCCTCGGTGACGTCGGCGTACCTGTTGAGCAGCGCGTCGCGCGGCACGCGCACGTGGTCGAACCAGATCCGCCCGTTGTCGACGCCGTTCAGCCCGACCTTGTGCCCGCAGTCCTCGATGCGGACGCCGTCGAGCACGCGTCCCTCCTCGTCGCGCAGCGGTACGGCGAACGCGTGCACGCCGTGGTTCTCGCCGGCCACCTCGAGCTGGGCGAACACCGCACCCACGTGGGCATGCATTCCGGCGTTGCCGATGTAGTCCTTGCGCGAGGCGTCGTCGGGGGTGGTGATGACGAACTCGTCCGTCTCGGCGTCGAAGACGGCGGTGGTCCCGATGGCCTGGACGTTCGAGCCGTGGCCGGTCTCGGTCATCGCGAAGCAGCCCATGATCTCCCCGCGGGCGGTGGCCTCGAGGTACTCCCGGTGGTGGCGCTCGGTGCCCAGCTGCAGCACTGCACCACCCCAGAGGCCGAACTGCACCCCGAGCTTCACCAGCACCGACAGGTCGCCCATGGCGCGAGGTCTCGAACGCGGCCACCGAGGCGCCGATGTCGCCACCGCCGCCGTGCTCCTTGGGGAACCCGTAGCCGGTCTGGCCGGTCTTGGCCAGCTCGACGACGACGTCCTTGACCCGCTCCCGGTAGGCCGTGGTGTCGAGGGTCTCGGCCTCGTCGAGGACGTGGCGGTGGAGGACGAGGTTCTCCCGCACGAGGTCGCGTACCTGCTTGTAGCGGCCGTCCAGCAGCGCAGTCAGCGCGGCGACGTCGACGAGGATCTCCGGCTCGGTGGACATGCTCCCATCGTGGCAGGACACGACCGGCGCTGCGCGAGAGTCGATCAGACGCGGGCGAAGAAGTTCGGCGGGATCCAGTAGTACATCGACTCCACCGTCACGTCGCGTCCGGTGCGGGGGGCGTGCACGATCCGGCCGCCGCCGAGGTAGAGCGCGACGTGGTGGATCGAGCCGGGGCTGCTCGAGGACCCCCAGAACACCAGGTCCCCCGGACGCAGCTGGCCGGCGGAGATCGGGGTGGACTCGGTGTACTGCGCCACCGAGTAGTGCGGCAGGGTGCGGCCGCCTCTGGCCCAGGCCGCCATGGTCAGGCCCGAGCAGTCCCATGAGGACGGTCCGGCCGCCGCCCACAGGTAGGGCTCGCCCACCTGGTCCAGGGCGAAGGCGATCGCGCGGTCGGAGCCCGAGGCGGTGGGGGGCGGGGTGGTGACGCGGCTGAGGCGCGGCAGGCGCCGGAGCAGGCGCTGCATCGGGCGCCGGGGCAGGCGCCGGAGCAGGAGCCGGAGCAGGCGGCGGCGGCGGGAGGGGCTCGGGTCCGGTTGGGGTTCGTACGACGCTCCGTCGTGCGAACCCTGCCGACCGGACTGGTACGAGCCGGACTGCCGGGATGGCTCGGTTCGCCCGACCTGCTCGGCGGCCCGTGCCGCCGCGCGCTCGGCGCGACGCGCGTCGCGCGCTGCCGCCTCGGCGGCTGCCTGACGTCGAGCCTCCTCGATGCCCGCCTGGCGGGCCTCCATGAGGGCCACGGAGACGCCCCGGAGGCGGGCGAGCTCGGCGATGAGGGCGCTCTTGCGCTCGGCGACGGCGGCCGCGGTCTGCTGGGCGGACTGCGCGGCCGCCTGCGCCAGCTCCTGGGCCTCGGCGGCCTGGGCGGCCAGGTCCTCGCTGCGCTGCTTCTCCTCGGCCGCTCGGTCGCGGAAGGTCTGGGCCAACGCGCTGGAGGCGGCGAACTGCTGGTAGTCGGCGTCCAGCGAGGTGCTCGCGCCCTCGTAGCTGAGCAGGCGTCCCATGACCCCCTCGGGCCCGTCGCCGGCGAAGGCGGCGTCGAGCGAGGACAGGTCACCCGCGCCCTCGTAGCCGGCCACGGCCAGGCCGGCGATGGCGTCGCGCTGCTCGGCGACCTCGGTCTCGGCCCGTCGGGCGTCGCGTCGCGCCGACGCCCAGGGCGTCGCTGGCCTGGTCGAGCTGCCACCGGGCGCCGTTGGCGGCCTCGGCGGCCTGCTCGGCGACCACCGCGACCGCCTCGAGCTCGGCGTTGGCGGCGGCCAGCTCGGCGCGGGTCGCGGCCACGGCGCCGGCCGCGCGGCTGGCCTGACTGCTGGGCGTCCTCGACGTCGGCGCGGCTCGGCGTACCGGACGGCAGGTCACCGGCAGCACCCGGGGCGCCGTACGCCGTGCCGGCGAGCGAGCCGGAGGTGGCGAGGGCGAGACATGCGACCACGGCGACCGCGACCGGCGTACGCCGGCCCGTGGCAGGTCGGAGCCGAGCGGCTCGGGTCGTCGTGGTGCGCATGTCTCCCTCTCGTCAGCACGAGCCCCTTCCCCGGTGGCTCGTGCTGCGATGTGACGTCACGCCGAGCGTGGCCACATCTGTCACGTTAGTCGTCAAGAACCCCAAGAGAACCAACTTTCACAAAGAAAGCGCAACCCCTACGGCGTGTCGACTTGACGAATCGACAGACGTGTAATTCAGCGCAGGCCGGTACCGCACCGTCGGCCGCTCACCGGTGGTTGGGAGCCGCGACGGCGGAGACCCGGGAAGCAGGGCAAAAGAGAGAGGTCCCGCCCGATTGGGAGGCTCGGGCGGGACCTCGCGGCATCTGTTCCATTGGGAGGCTGGTACAGAGCCGAAAGGAGAGGCGGCCGGTGGCTGCAGGGGTGGGATACGAAACAACCCCCGAGGCAACTGGGCCCTAGGCGACGCGTAGCGTGACTTGTGTACCTCTCCTCGCGGAGACCCCCCCGGGTCCCCGTTACCCATGAGAGTACCTCACCACCGGGCGAAACAAACAGGGCCCGACGCGGTCTTTTCCAACCCTTTGTCTCTTTGCGACGGCCTCACGGATGCGACAGGCCCGCGGCGACCTGGGCGGCCGCATCGTCCCTCGGGAGAGGCGATCCGGCCCGCGGTCCCCGTCACGTCCCCCGTCGACGTCCCCCGCCACGTCCCCCGTCATGCCCCTCGCGACGGTCCCTCGGGCTCGTCGTCCTCCACCGGGACCGACGACGTGCTCGTGGTGGGGCGGACCGATCGACCCCGCGTTCGAACTTCTGCCCGGTGGCGATGCCGCCCAGCCAGACCGCGAGCACCGCGATGACGACGCCGCCGATGTCGTCGGCGATGTAGTGCCAGCCGAAGTAGAGCGTCGAGATGACGGTCAGACCGAAGAAGGTCCACGCCGCCCAGCGGATGAGCGCATGGCGCACGGTGTAGTGCGCCACCAGCGCGATGACCAGCGTCAGCGCGGTGTGCAGCGACGCGAAGCCGGCGACGCTCTGGATGGAGTCGTTGAAGGGGTTGAGGGGAAACCGGACGTCCTGACGCCCGCGCCACAGGGAGTCCTGCAGCTCGGTGACGCCGGTGACCTCGAGGCCCGTGTAGAGCCACGGGTACCAGAAGGTCGGTCCCATGGTCGGGATCATGTAGTAGCTGATCGTTCCGAGCGTCCAGGTCAGGCAGTTGGCCGTGGCGTACCAGTAGCCGTAGGAGATGTTGCGCGACCACACCAGCCAGATGACCAGGCTCAGCGGCGCGATCGGCAGGTAGAGCAGGTAGATGAAGGCGAAGAAGTGGGCGGCCCACGTCTCCCCGAACACCGCGTGCAGCACCACGGCCGGCTCGTTGCCGAAGAACAGCCACCGGTCGATGCGGTGCAGCAGCGGGTCCTGCATCGTGTCGTAGATGCGCGGCAGGTAGTTCTTGAGGTTCCGGTAGCTGACGTAGGTGACGTAGAAGCTGGTCAGCCCGATGACCACGAGCTGGATCCGCTCGCGGGTCCAGTGCTCGCGGACGATCTGGCGCGCGTGACGCACGACGGCCCTCGGCTGACGGCGCGCGCGCCACAGCGCGCGCGGCACGACGTCGGCCAGGAAGGCACCGACGACCATGGCCGGCAGCCGCACCCAGGCCGGTCCGAGGAACCCGTCGGGATCGCGGAGACGCTCGTCGAGCGACCAGGACGCGACCACGGCCACCAGTCCCGTGAGGATCGCGACGCCCACGAGGAGTCCGTAGGCGGGTCGTCTCATAGGAGGTCACTCTACGGAGGAGCTGGGCGCCACGCCGCTCGGTTTCGCACCGGCGGGGTGACGTCGACCGGAAGGGTGGCGATTCGCGTCACATCCAGCCGCATCCGGACCCGTTCGCCGGCCGCCCACGTGCGTCCGGCCGGCGCGACGGCGTCGAGCTCCGGGCCGTCGTCGAGCCGGACGACGAGCCGGGTCTGCTCGGGTGTCGACCGACTGGAGAGCACCTCGGCGCCGAGCGGTCCGGTGTCGTGGACCTGGAGGGCGGAGCGACGCAGGGCGAGCGCGCGCCCCGCGTCCGGCTGGCCGTGCTGGTCGTGCTGGCCGTGCTGGTCGTGCTGGCCGGCCGTCGGCCGCGGCGAGGAGCCGGCCGGCGAGGTCGGCGGGCAGCACCCGGGCGTAGCCGAGGAAGCGGGCGGCCTCGGCGTCGGCGGGGTGGCGCCAGACATCCTCCACCGTCCCGTCCTGGACCAGTCGTCCGGAGCGCAGCAGGGCCATGCGGTCGGCCACGGCGAAGGCCTCGTCGTGGTCGTGGGTCACCAGCAGCGCCGTGGTTCCGGCGTGGAGGAGGATGCTGCGCAGGTCGGCGGCGAGGCGCTCGCGCAGGTCGCGGTCGAGCGCGGAGAGCGGCTCGTCGAGCAGCAGCAGCCGCGGCCGCACCGCCAGGGCACGGGCCAGCGCCACCCGCTGCCTCTCGCCGCCGGACAGGGTGGCCGGGTCACGCTCCCCCAGGTCGGGCACCCCCACCAGCTCGAGCAGCTCGGCGACGCGCGCCGTCCGCTCCCGACGTGGCACCCGCCGCAGCCGGAGCGGGTAGGCGACGTTCTCGGCCACGCTCAGGTGCCCGAAGAGCTGGCCGTCCTGGAACATCAGCGCGAAGCCACGGCGGTACGCCGGCAGCCGCGACACGTCCTGACCCGTCGACCGTCACGGTGCCGTGGTCGGGACGCTCGAGGCCGGCCACGGCACGCAGCAGCGTCGACTTGCCGCAGCCGGAGGGCCCGAGCACGGCCAGCACCTCCCCCGTCGGCACCTCCAGCGAGATCGACGCCAGCACCTCGTCACCCCCGAGGGAGACGCTGAGGTCGCGCACGCTCAGGCCCGCCGGGGCGGGGTCGGCTGGTCGCGTGGAGGGTCATGTCAGAACGCTCCCAGACGGCCGACCCGCAACCGCTCGACGGCCAGCAGCACCCCGGCCGTCATGGCTCCGAGCAGGACCGAGGCGGCGATCGCCGTACCGAAGCTGTCGGCGCCGGGTCGCCCGATGAGCTGGTAGATGAGCACCGACAGCGTCGGGTCGTCGGGCCGGCTGAGGAAGCTGGTGGCGCCGAACTCGCCGAGCGAGACCGCGAAGGCGAAGCCGGCCGCGGCGAGCAGCGAGCGCCAGGCCGTGGGCAGGTCGATGTCGCGCACGATGCGCAGCGGGCTGGCGCCCAGGCTGGCGGCCGCCTCCCGCTGGCGCTCGTCGACGCCGCGCAGCGTCGGCACCAGGGCGCGCACGACCAGCGGCAGCGCGACCAGTGCCTGAGCCACCGGCAACAGCCACGGGCTGCCACGGAAGTCCAGCGGCGGGGTGTCGAGCGCGACGAGCAGGCCGAAGCCGATGGTCACCGCCGAGACGCCGAGCGGCAGCATGAAGACGCCGTCGAAGGCGCGGGCGGTCCGACGCAGCCCCGGGTGGGCGAGCCGGCGGGTCACGAGCACGGAGACGACGGCGCCGAGGGTGACCGCGATGAGGGTGGCGTCGGTGGCGGTGCGCAGCGAGGTGGCGGCCGCGTCGAGGACCGAGGTGCGCAGCGGCGAGCCGGGCGCCGTCCCCGACAGCGAGCGGTAGCGCTCGAGCGACCAGGCCTCGTCCACGCGCAGCGACCGGACCACCACCGCGACCATCGGCAGGGTCACGAGGACAAGGGTGGCGCCCGTGACGACGAGCGCGACCGCGTCGAAGCCGCCGCGCGGACGCCGGCGGCGCGGCTGGACCGCCCGGTCCACCACGCCGCGACCGCGCGGCTGCGCGCGGCCGGCGAGCAGCAGCAGCGCCACGACCACCACGACCTGGAGCACCGAGAGCGCAGCCGCCGCCTGGAGGTCGAGGAACTGCGTGGTCAGCAGGTAGATCTCGGTCTCGACCGTGGAGTAGCGGGTGCCGCCGAGGGTGAGGACGACGCCGAAGGCGGTGGCGCAGAACAGGAACACCACGGAACCCGACGAGAGCAGGACGGGGCGCAGCGCCGGCAGGGTGACGGTGCGGAAGACCTGCGCGGGCGAGGCGCCGAGCGCGGCGGCGGCCTGCTCGCGGCGGGGGTCCAGCGAGGCCCACCAGGGGCCGACCATGCGGACCACGACGCTGAGGTTGAAGAAGACCAGGGCCGCCACGATGGCCGCCGGTGTGCTGTCCCAGCCGAGCCCGCCGAGCGGCCCTCCCGGGGCCAGCAGCGTGCGGAAGGCGACGCCGACCACGACCGTGGGCAGCACGAACGGCACCGTCACCAGGCCCCGCATCAGCGTGGACCCCGGCACGTCGAGCCGGTGCAGGGCGTAGGCCGTGGGCACGCCCAGCAGCAGGGTCAGCAGCGTCGCCAGCGCCGAGGACCACAGGGTGAACCACAGCACGCCCGCCACCCGAGGTCGGGCCAGCTCGGCCAGCACGCCGACGACGTCGAGCCGTCCGTCGACGACGAACCCGCGCTGGACCATGCCCAGCAGCGGGACCACGAAGAAGACGACGATCACCGCCAGCGGCACCAGCGCGGCGACCAGCCCGACCACCAGCGACGCCGACGGACGGCGCACCCCGTGAGCGCTCACCGTGCGGTCAGGTCGCTCCACGTCCTGATCCAGTCGTCGCGCTGCGCGGTGATCTCGGCCGGGTCGACCTCGATCGGCTCGGTGGCCGGCTCCGCCCACTGCTGCCACAGCGGCGGCAGCGGGCGTGGCGTCGTCGACCGGGTAGACGTACATGTTCTCGGGCAGGGCCTTCTGGAAGGTCCGGTCCACCAGGAAGTCGACCAGGGCCTCGGCGCCCTCGGGGTTGTCCGCCCCGGCGAGCACGCCGGCGTACTCCACCTGCCGGAAGCAGGTGTCGAGCAGCGCGCTCGTGGTGGGCTGCTCGGCCCCCTTCGGGATGGTGAACGGCGGCGAGGAGGAGTAGCTGAGGACGATCGGGCGGTCGCCGTCGCCGCCGCCGGCGGTGAAGTCGACGGTGTAGGCCTCGGTCCAGTCCTTGGCCACCCGCGCCCCGTTGTCCCTCAGGCGGGTCCAGTAGTCCTGCCAGCCGTCCTCGCCGTACTCCCCGATCGTCGCGAGCAGGAAGGCGAAGCCGGGCGAGGAGGTCGAGGCCGCCGGGGTGACGAAGAGGTCGCGGTAGGCCGGGTCGGCGAGGTCGTCGAGGGTCGCCGGCGGCGCCTGGTCACGCTCGGCGAACCACTCCTCGTCGACGTTGACGCACACGTCGCCCCAGTCGACCGGCGTGAGCTGCTCGCCGGCCTCGCCCTCGAGGGCGAAGTCGGCGACCGACGCCGGCAGGTCGCTCGGGGTGTACGGCGCGAGCACGCCCTGGTCGACCGCGCGGGTGGCGAAGGTGTTGTCGATGCCGAAGACGGCGTCGCCCAGCGGGTTGTCCGCGGTGAGGACCAGCTTGTTGGTCAGCGAGCCGGCGTCGCCGTTGGTCTGGACCTCGACGCGGTAGCCGGACTCCCGCTCGAAGGCGCGCAGCACCTTCTTCGGCATGTACCAGGAGTCGTGGACCAGCAGGGTCACGTCGCGGTCGGCGACCGTGCTGCCGTCGGCCGCGCTGCCGGTGGTGGTCTCGTCCTCGCCGCTGCCGGCGACCGAGCAGGCGGTGAGGGCCAGCAGGAGCGCGGCCGCTGTGGTGACGGTCGTGGCTCGCCACCGGGGTCGTGACGGGCGGTGCGTGTCGCATGTGGTCTCTCCCCAGGCTCGGGAGGGTCTCGCGGTGGTGCGAGAAGAGCTCGACTTCCTCACGCCGGTGCTAACCGGATCAGGTTCGAGGGTCTGCGGCCGTTTCCGCACTCTCAGCGCCCGGTGGCGCTCCCCTGTCGTTCGAGGACCACGGTACTACGCGGGTCCCGGGGCTCGTCGCCGCGGCCGTGGGCCGCGCCGCTCACCTGGTCAGGTGCCGATCGGGCAGTCAGGCGACGGCGTAGGTCGCGACGCCGTCGGTCTCGCTGCGGGTGAGGACGTCGTCGCCCGCGAGCAGGTCGAGGTGGACCATCGTCTCCATCACGGCCATGGCGCCGTTGAAGACGTCGAGCTCGTCGAGGGCCCGTTCGCGTCGGGTCCACGACAGCTGCCGCGCGACGTCGTACGCCGTGCTCGCGCCGGCGGCGACCGCGCGCCGGCAGAGCTCGAGACGTTCGTCGTGGTGGGCGAGGAGCTCGGTGGCGCGGGCGTGGGAGCTGTCGGTGACGGCGCCGTGGGCGGGCAGCAGGCGGAGGTCGGGCAGGCGGCGCACACGCTCGAGCGAGCCGAGGAAGTCGCGCAGCGGGTCGTGCGCGTAGACCAGCTCGAAGCCGACGGACGGGGTGATGGTCGGCAGGACGTGGTCGCCGGCGAAGAGCAGCCCGGCGGCGAGGTCGGCGAAGACGAAGTGGCCGGCGGTGTGGCCCGGCGTCGGCACGGCGGTGAGGACCCGGTCGCCGACGACGATCTCCTGCTCGCCGTCGAGCCAGCGGTCCGGCGGCAGCCACTGCGACAGGTCGGGGTCGTTGCCCTCGAACATCGCCTCCCACGCCTGCGCGGTGTCGGCCGCGCCCGCCAGGCGCAGGCGGGGGACGGTGGGGTCGTGGTCGAGGGTGCCGCCGTTGAAGAGGTCGAAGGTCGCCTTGTCGCCGATGCCGAGCTCGACGGTGGCCCGGCCGAGCTCGCTGCGGATCGCGGCCGCCTGGGTGTAGTGGTCGCGGTGGGCGTGGGTGACGAGGAAGCGGGTGATGTCGCCGACGCCGGCACCGAAGGTGGCCAGGCTCTCGTCGAGCTGGGTGCGCGAGGACGCGATCGCCCAGCCGCCGTCGATGCAGGTCAGCCCGTCGCCGGTCTCGAGGACGTAGACGTTGACCGCCCGGAGGCCGTCCATCGGCAGCGGCAGCGGGATGCGGCGCACCCCCGGCGCGACGGTCTCGACGGTCGGCTCGGTCCAGGTCGTCCGGTCGGCCAGCGTCTCGGTCGCGGGCAGCACGGACGCGGGGCGCTCGGGTCGAGGTCGGTCACCGGCCCATCCTGCCCGCCCGGCGGGTGCACATCTCGTTCACAAGAACGTTCAGCATCCCCCGACACGCCCTAGCGAGAGGACGTCGTGAACGCATCGTGAACGAGTTCTGCCGGCGCGGGAGGGTGGGGGCATGAGCAGCCCCAGAGCACCCCGAGCACCCCGAGCAGCCCGAGCGAGGCGAGCACCCCTGACCAGGCAGGTACGCCGCCGCGCGAGCTGGCGGTCGACGCCACCACGCGCATCCGTCGTGAGGGCCACCGGCAGGTGACCGACCGTGACGCGCTGGACACCGTCCTCGACGAGGCGCTGCTGGCCCACGTCGGTGTGGTCCGCGACGGACGTCCGCTGGTGCTGCCGTTCGCGTGCGCCCGCGACGGCGACCACCTGCTGCTGCACGGCTCGACCGGGTCGGGGCTGCTCCGGATCGCGGCCGGCGACGAGGTCTGCGTCGAGGTCACCCACCTCGACGGGCTGGTGTTCGCCCGGACGACGTTCGACTCCTCGATGCGCTACCGCAGCGCGGTCGTGCACGGCGTCGCCGAGGAGGTGCCGGCCGTCGGACAAGGCGCGCGCCCTCGACCTGCTCTCGGACCACCTCTTCCCCGGGCGTACGACGGAGCTGCGGGCGCCGACGGCCAAGGAGCTGGCCGCGACGCTGGTGCTCCGGGTGTCCCTGGAGTCCGCCAGCGTCAAGGTCGCGGCCGGTCCGCCCGAGGTCGACCCGGACGACCACGAGCCCCGGTCGGTGTGGGCCGGGATCGTCCCGCTGGCCGTGCGGGCCGGTGAGCCCGCCGCCTCGCCCGACGTGCCGGACGGGGTCGACGTACCGGCCTCCGTCCGCGCCACCCTCGCCCGCCACGGCGGCTGAACAAGTCGTTCACACGATCGTTCAGCGGGCCCGCGCACGCACTCCGGGGAGGGGTGCGAACGTTCGCGGTGAACGACATGTCGGGCGGCGGGACCGGCTAGCGTCGCCGGATGACGTCTGACAGCGCGTACGACGACCCGGGGCACGCCCGTCGCCCTTGCGGATCGGCGTCCTGGGGGCGGCCCGGATCACCCCGAACGCCGTGCTGGTGCCGGCTGCCGCGAACCCCGACGTCGAAGTGGTGGCCGTGGCCGCGCGCGACGAGGTCACCGCCCGTCGCTTCGCCGAGGAGCACGGGATCGGCCGGGTCCTGCCCGACTACGAGGCGCTGCTGGCCGACCCCGAGGTCGACGTCGTCTACAACCCGCTCCCCAACGGGCTGCACGGCCGCTGGACGATCGCCGCGATCGAGGCCGGCAAGCACGTGCTGTGCGAGAAGCCCTTCGCGGCCAACGCCGAGGAGGCCCGCCGGGTCGCCGACGTCGCCGCGGGGACCGACCGGGTCGTCATGGAGGCCTTCCACTACCGCTACCACGCGCTCGTCGCACGCCTGATCGACGTGCTGGCGAGCGGTCGCCTCGGCGAGGTCCGCCGCGTCGACGCGTTCTTCCGCGCCCACCTCGGTCCCGCCTCGGACATCCGCTGGCAACCCGGTCTCGCCCCGGGCGCGATGATGGACCTCGGCACCTACCCCCTCCACCTCATGCGCACGCTGACCGGCGAGGAGCCCGAGGTGGTCGCCGCCGAGGCCCTCACCCGCTCCCCCGGCGTCGAGCGCACGCTGCGCGCCGACCTCCGCTTCCCCGGCGGCGTCGAGGGTCGGCTCAGCACCAGCATGCTGTCGCGCTGGGGCACCGCCGACGGCGTCGACGTCGTCGGGACCCGCGGGCGGCTGCGCGTGCGCGGCTTCGTCGGACCCCAGGGCGGCAACCGCGTCGACGTTCGCTGGCGGGCAGCCCGCGGCCGGCACCGGGTCGAGCGGTCCTCCTTCACGCGTCACCCCACGTCGTACGCCGAGCAGCTGGCGGCCCTGGTCGCCGCGATCCACCACGGCACGCCGTACCCGACGGATCCGGAGGACGCCGTGCGACAGATGGCAGCGATCGACGCGTGCTACCGCGCGGCCGGGCTGGAGCCGCGCGAGCCCACGGCCTGAGGGCCGGCACCGGACTCGGGCGTGACCCCGTGCGCGGCCATCACCCCGACGGGGTCGGCCAGCAGCGGCGCGAACGCCATCTCCGCCGCTCCCAGGAGGGAGGAGTCGTCGCCCAGCGCCGCGGTCCGGATCTCGAGGTGCTCGGCGAAGTCGACCGCGCTGCGTCGGTGCAGGTTCTTGCCGACCAGCTCGCTGCGCGCCTGGTAGACCGGTGTCAGGAACCCTCCGAGGATGATCACCTCGGGGTTGAAGATGTTGCCGATCAGGCGCATCCCGCGCCCCAGCCAGCGCGCCACGCCGTCGAGGGCTTCCGTCGCGCGCTTGTCACCTGCGTCAGCGGCCCGCACCACCTCGATGACCGCGGCCGTGCCGCCGCCGGGCGGACGTCCGGCCTCCGACAGCAGCCGGTTCTCGCCGACCTTGGTCTCCCAGCAACCGATCTGCCCGCAGCTGCACACGCCGTCGTCGGCGACCGGCACGTGCCCGACCTCACCGGCGTAGCCGTCGAGCCCGCGCATGAGCTCCCCGCCGACCAGGAAGCCGCCGCCGATGCCGACACTCCCGCTGATGTACGCCGCGTCGACACACCCCACCGCCGCGCCGCGCACACTCTCGGCGATCACCCCGAGATTGGCGTCGTTGGCCACCAGCACGGGCAGCCCCATCTCGGCGGTGAACCGCTCCCCCAGGGGGGCATCGATCCAGCCCAGGTTGGGTCCCACGCGCACCACACCGTCGCCGGCCCGCACCGCGCCCGGCACCGAGACGCCGATGCCCAGGCAGGTCGGCGGCGCCGCGGTGGTGAGCAGGTCGTGGCAGACGTCGGAGAGCAGTCCCACCACGGAGTCCAGGTCGTGCGTACGACGGGTGAGCGGGCGTTCGCGCCGCTCGAGGACGCGTCCTCCCAGGCCGACCAGGGCCGTGACGACCCGGTCGACGTCGACCTGCACGGCGAGGACGGTCACCTCGCTCGACGGAGAGACCACCAACGAGGGACGCCCCGACTTGCGGGCCTGGCCGTCGAGGGCCTCGCCGGGGGCGGCCTCGTCGACCAGCCCGAGCGCGCCGAGCTGACCGGTCAGGTCGCCGATGGTGCTGCGGTTGAGCCCCGTCGCCGCGGTCAGCTGCGAGCGCGGGGTGGGGCCGTCGCGGTGCACGCGGGTGAGGACGGTGCTCATGTTGCTGCGCCGCAGCTCCTCCTGCGAGACACCGGTCCGGGTGATCACGGCCCGGGCCGGTCGCTCGCCGCGCGCGGCTCCGCGTCCCTCGAGCTCCCGGGGTGCGTCGTCCGGGGTCGCGCCGTCCGGGGTCTCCATAGCCTCAGAGTGTGCCTGAGGCTCTGGCCCGTCGTCGGCTGATCGCGTCGACGCTCGCCGCCAGCAGGAGCACCAGGCCGGTGACGATGTAGACCCGGCCGGACGGCTGGTTGAGCAGCTGCATGCCGTTCTCGATGATGGCCACCACGAACCCGCCGAGGAGCGCGTCGAGGACCCGGCCCTTGCCGCCGTACAGGCTGGTGCCGCCGATGACCGCCGCACCCACGGCGAACAGCAGCGTCAACGAGCCGCCGGTCGAGGGCGAGACGGAGTTGGTGCGGCTGGCCAGCAGGATGCCGGCGATCGCAGCCATCGAGGAGCAGATGATGAAGCAGGTCAGCTTCATGCGCGCGACGTTGATGCCGGCCCGGCGAGCCGCCTCGGCGTTGCCGCCGACGGCGTAGACGTGGCGCCCCCACGCGGTGCGGCTCAGCAGGAAGGTCAGCGAGACCAGCAGCACCAGCAGCACGACCACGACGACCGGGATGCCCTTGAGCGAGCTCAGCTGCGGGTTGCGGCTGCGCTCCGCGCTGAGGTACGCCGTTGCGCCGAGCGTGAGCGCGGCGATCACGACGAGCTTGATGACCCACAGCAGCATCGGGGGCACGAGCAGCCCGGCCCGTCGACGGGCGGCGCGGCCCTGCAGCGTGATGGCGGCGTAGCCGGCGAGGACCACGACGGCGAGGGTCCACCCGAGCCAGATCGGGAGGTTCTCGTTCATGATCGCGAGGATCGTCTCGTTGCGGTAGGGGATCGTGCCGCCCTCGCCGATGACCAGCAGCATGAAGCCCTGGAGCGCCAGGAAGGCCGCGAGCGTCACGACGAACGACGGGATGCCGAGGCGCGCGACGAGAGTGCCGATGAGGAAGCCGATGGTGGCGCCGGTGGCCAGGCACGCCAGCAGCGCGATCGGCCAGGGCTGCTCGTTGCGGGTCATGACCACGCCCATGACGGCCGCCGCGCTGCCGGCGGTGAAGCCGGCCGACAGGTCGATCTCGCCGAGCAGCAGCACGAAGACCAGGCCCATCGCGATCACGATGACCGCAGCGGACTGGTTGATCAGGTTGGCGAAGTTGAAGGCGTTGGTGAACTCGTCGGGCCGCACGGCGGTGAAGACCGCGACCAGCACGACCAGGCCGAGCAGGGCGGGCAGGGAACCGACGTCGCCGCCGCGCAGACGGGTGACGTAGTCGCGCGCGATCGTCGACAGGGTCGGGGTCTCCGCAGGGGTGGCGGTGGAGCCGGGCTCAGGGGAGGTGGTGGTGGCGGTCACGGGAGGGCCTCCGTCTCGTCGTCGCGGGCGGTTGCCGGGGGCAGCCCGAGGTCGCCGGAGCGACCGGTGGTGATGAGCTCGACCACCTGGCTGTTGGTGACGGCGTGGGTCTCGACCTGGGCGACCATGCGGCCGAGGTAGAGGACGGCGATGTCGTCGGCGACCTCGAAGATGTCGTTGAGGTTGTGGCTGATGAGCACCACGCCGAGGCCGCGGTCGGCCAGCCGGCGAACGAGCATGAGCACCTGCTCGGTCTGGGCGACGCCCAGCGCGGCGGTGGGCTCGTCGAGGATGACGATGCGGGAGTTCCACAGCACCGCACGGGCGATGGCGACGGTCTGACGCTGGCCGCCCGACAGGCTCGCGACGTGGGTGCGCACCGAGCGCAGCGTGCGGACCGAGAGCCCGGCGAGGGTCTCCTGGGCGCGCGTCTCCATCGTGGCCTCGTCGAGGCGTCCGGCCTTGGTGAGCTCCCGGCCCAGGAACATGTTGTGGACGACGTCGAGGTTGTCGCACAGCGCGAGGTCCTGGTAGACGACCTCGATGCCGAGGGCGTTGGAGTCCTTGGGGCTCGAGACCTGGACGGGCTTGCCGTCGAAGGTGTAGTCGCCGGCGTCGAAGGAGTGGATGCCGGCGATGCCCTTGATGAGGGTGCTCTTGCCGGCTCCGTTGTCCCCGACGAGGGCGGTGACCCGGCCGGGGGTCACGTCGAGGTCGACGCCGCGGAGGACCTCGACGGCGCCGAAGCTCTTCTCGATGCCGCGCAGGCTGAGCAGCGGTCCGCTGCCGGCGTCGGCCACGGGTGGCGCGACGGTGGTGCTGGTCATGGGGTCTCCCGACGTCCGGGGTGGATGCGGTGGGCGTGCTGGGCTGGGTGCTGGCTGGGTGCTGGCTGGGTGCTGGGCTCCGGGGTGCTGTCCGGGGTGCTGTCCGGGGTGCTGCCGGAGTGGTGGTGGCGCCCGCGCTGGGTCTCGGATCCCGGCGCGGGCACCACGTCAGGGGGTGCTACTGGATGCCGGCGTCGGCGCAGGCCTGCTCGGCCGGACCGGTGCAGACGTCGGCGGCCTTCTGGAACCCGTCGTCGATGACGGTCTTCACGTCGTCCTTGAAGATCGCCTGGGGCTCGGCGAGCACCGACGGCACGTCGACCTTGGCGACGGTGTCCTCCACCGAGCCGCTGGCCAGCGAGTCCGCGGTCTCGGTGTCACCCTCGATGAGGGCGATGGCGAGGTCGGAGGCCGCCTTGGCCTCGAGCGCGGTGTTCTTGTAGACGGTCATGCACTGCGTCCCGGTGAGCACGCGCTGCAGACCCTCGACGCTGGCGTCCTGGCCGGTGACCGGGACCTTGCCGGCGAGACCGTTGGCCTTGAGCCGGGCCACGATGCCGGTGGCCATGGTGTCGTTGGCCGAGACGACGCCGTCGATCTTTCCGTCGTTGGCGGTGAAGAGACCGTCGAAGGCGTCAGCCGCCTCCTGGTCGTCCCACAGACCGGTCTGGTCGCCGACCAGCGAGTACTCCCCGGAGTCGATCTTGGGCTGCAGCGCCTGCTCGTAGCCGGACTTGAACAGCGCCGCGTTGTTGTCGGTCGGGTCGCCGTTGATGTAGATGATGTTGGCCTCGGTCTTGCCCGCGTCGTCGAGGCAGGTCTGCAGACCCTCGCCCATGAGCTCGCCGACCACGACGTTGTCGAAGGAGACGTAGTAGGACGCGCCGCCGCCGAGGGTGAGCCGGTCGTAGTCGATGCTCTGGATGCCGGCGTCGGCCGCCTTCTTCAGGCACGCCGCACCGGACTCGGAGTCGAGGTTGACGATCATCAGCACCTGGACCCCGCTGTTGATCATGCCGTCGCAGATCGTGCCGAACTTGGCCACGTCGCCCTCGGCGTTCTGGATGTCGGACTCGATGCCGGCGTCGTCGAAGGCCTGCTGGAGCGAGGGCCGGTCGTTGGCCTCCCACCGCGGCGAAGTCGTCGAGTCGGGCAGGATCACGCCCACCTTGCCGGCGCTGTCACCGCCGCTGCCTCCGCTGCCGCTGTCGCCGCTGTCGGACGAGCTGTCGCCCCCGCACGCGGCGGTGGCGAGCATCAGGACGCCCACGCCCGCGAGGGCCGCCACGCGTGCCCCGGACCGTTTCCTCATTGTCTGTCCTCCTGTGTCGATGGGCACGGCGCCCATGTGGCGAGTATCACGCGGATTGTTGGTGAAGACAACATATGTAGCCCAAGTTTCTCGAACGCGGGACCTTTGACCCCCAGGAACCGCCCAACAGCCTGATCTGAGCGGGGACTGCCGCCCCCCTGGTGCGACCGCCGTCACACACCTATGCTGCTTTTGTTGGATCCCCCAACATAGACACGCTGGTGCGGGCCGCTCGTCCGCACCCTCGGCACGCGAGGAAGAGGCAGGACCACATGACGTCGACGACCCCGGACGCGATCACCGGCACGACAGATACGCCCGACCCCCGAGACCACTTCACCTTCGGCCTGTGGACCGTCGGCTGGCAGGGCGTCGACGTCTTCGGCGGGGCCGTCCGCCCGCCGCTGGACCCGGCCGAGGCTCTCCCCCGTCTCGCCGAGATCGGCGCGTCCGGCGTCACGTTCCACGACGACGACGTCGTGCCGTTCGGCGCCGACGCCGCCACCCGCCAGCGCGCCCTGGACAACCTCCGGGCGGCCGTCGAGGCGAGCGGCCTCGAGGTCCCGATGGTCACCACGAACCTGTTCTCCCACCCCGTCTTCCGCGACGGCGGCTTCACCAACAACGACCGCGACGTACGCCGCTTCGCCGTACGCAAGACGCTGGAGAACATCGACCTGGCCGCCGAGCTGGGGGCCCGCACCTTCGTGGCGTGGGGAGGCCGTGAGGGCGCCGAGTCCGGGGGCGCCAAGGACGTGAAGGCCGCGCTGGACCGCTACGCCGAGGCGTTCGACGTCCTCGGGCAGTACGTGCTGGACCAGGGATACGACCTGCGCTTCGCCATCGAGCCCAAGCCCAACGAGCCACGCGGTGACATCCTGCTGCCGACCGTCGGCCACGCGCTGGCCTTCATCGAGCGGCTGGCCCACCCCGAGCTCGTCGGGGTGAACCCGGAGACCGGCCACGAGGAGATGGCCGGGCTCAACTTCGCCCACGGCCTCGCGCAGGCCCTGTGGGCCGGCAAGCTCTTTCACGTCGACCTCAACGGCCAGCACGGTCCCCGCTTCGACCAGGACCTGCGCTTCGGCGCCGGCAACGCCCGCGGCGCCTTCTGGACCGTCGACATCCTCGAGAACGGCGGCTACGAGGGTCCCCGCCACTTCGACTTCAAGCCGCCGCGCACCGAGGACATGGACGGCGTGTGGGCCTCCGCGGCCGGCTGCGTGCGCAACTACCGCATCCTGCGCGACAAGGTGGACGCGTTCCGCGCCGACCCCGAGGTCGTCCAGGCGCTGGCCGCCGCCCGGGTCGACGAGCTGAGCCAGCCCACGCTCGGCGCCGGCGAGAGCCTCGCCGACCTGCGGGCCGAGGCCTTCGACCCTGAGGAGGCGGCCGCCCGTGGCATGGCCTTCGAGCACCTCGACCAGCTCGCTCTCGAGCACCTCTACGGCGTGCGGGGCTGATCCCGTGCCTGGTTCCGTGAACGGTCCCGCGAATGGTCCCGCGAATGGTCCCGCGAATGGTCGCCGCGCGCTGGTCGCCGGCGTCGACTCCTCGACCCAGTCGTGCAAGGTCGAGGTCCGCGACGCCGCCACCGGCGAGCTGGTCCGCTCCGGGCGCGCCGCCCACCCCGCGGGCACCGAGGTCGACCCGGCCGCCTGGTGGCAGGCGCTGTCACAGGCGCTGGCGCAGGCCGGGGTCGACGCTTCCGGGGGGCCCGAGGGCGACGTGGTCGCCCTCTCGGTGGGCGGCCAGCAGCACGGGATGGTCTGTCTCGACGACACCGGGGCGGTGGTGCGCCCCGCCCTGCTGTGGAACGACACCCGCTCGGCCGGAGCGGCGCGCGACCTCGTCGCCGACCTGGGCGGCCCCGAGGCGTGGGCCGATCGGGTCGGGCTGGTGCCGGTGGCCTCCTTCACCGTCAGCAAGCTCCGGTGGCTGGCCGATCACGAGCCGGACCAGGCTCGTCGTACGGCCGGGGTGTGCCTGCCGCACGACTGGCTGACCTGGCGGCTCTCCGGGCAGGACGCGGACCTCGGCGCCCTGACCACCGACCGCAGCGACGCCAGCGGCACCGGCTACTGGTCGGCACCGGCGGACGGCTACGACCTCGAGCTGCTCGAGCTGGGGCTCGGGCACCGTCCTCAGGTGCCCACGGTGGCCGGACCGGACGCCGTGGTGGGCCACCACGGGTCGGTGGCGCTGGGCCCCGGTTGTGGCGACAACGCCGGCGCCGCGCTCGGGCTCGGAGCCGGACCGGGCGACGTCGTGGTCTCCCTGGGCACGTCCGGGGTCGCCTCGGCGGTCTCCGACGTCGCGGCCCGCGACGCTTCGGGGGCGGTCGCGGGGTTCGCCGACGCGACCGGACGCTTCCTCCCCCTGGTCGCCATGCTCAACGCCACGCAGGTCCTCGACGTGACGTGCCGGATGCTCGGGGTCGACTTCGACGGGCTCTCCTCCCTCGCGCTCTCGGCTCCCTCGGGCGCCGACGGACTCGTGCTGGTGCCCTACCTGCAGGGAGAGCGGACGCCCGACCGGCCCGACTCCGCCGGCGCGCTGCACGGGCTCACCCTGGCCAACACCACGCCCGCCCACCTGGCACGGGCCGCTGTCGAGGGACTGCTCTGCGGCCTCGCCGACGGCATCGACGCGCTCGTCGCCCAGGGCAGCCGGGTCGACCGGGTGCTGCTGGTGGGAGGCGGCGCGGCGTCGGAGGCGGTGCGACGCATCGCCCCGACCGTGCTGGGGCGACCCGTCGAGGTGCCGGCGCCGGCGGAGTACGTCGCGCGCGGGGCGGCTCGGCAGGCCGCCTGGGCCTGGTCGGGCGCCGAGGCACCGCCGGACTGGGTCGCCGGTGGGGGCTCGGTGCACGAGGCCTCGGTCGACGCCTCGGTCAGGGAGCGGTACGCCGAGGCGCGCGACCTGACCGTGGCGCGGCTCTGACGTCCCGACGTCGGTAACGACCTGCGGACGGTCCACGCGTCCTCACCGCCGGCCACAGGTCGGAACCGACCTGAGCCCGAGGCGTGAGGCAGACGCGGGCCTGGGGGCCGACTCCGTCGGAGGTCAGGCGGTGACGAAGCGCCAGGTGGTGACGTGGCGGTAGGTCTCGCCTGGGCGCAGCACCGCCGAGGGCCAGTCGGGGTGGTGGGGCGAGTCGGGGAAGACCTGAGGTTCGAGGGCGATGCCGGCGAAGGCCGGGTAGTCCGGCGCCCGACCGGCGGTCGTGACCTCGGCCAGACCCTGGCCGGTGTAGACCTGGACGCCCGGCTGGTCGGTGGTCATCTCGAGGGTCAGGTCACCACGTGGTGAGATCAGCCGGACCTGAGGGGTGTTGCCGTCCAGCACATAATTGTGGTCGAGACCATTGACGAGCTGCGGGTGGTCGGCAGCCACCACGTCCCGCAGCAGGGTCGCACTGCGCAGGTCGAACGGCGTGTCCTGCACGTCGGCCAGTCCCGTCGGGATGAGCTCGCCGTCGATCGCGGTGAACTGGTGGGCCGCCACCTGGAGACGGTGGTCGCGCACGTCACCGTCCCCGGGCGCGCCGAGGGAGAAGTAGCTGTGGTTGGTCAGAGCCACGACGGTGGGGGCGTCGGTCGTCGCGGTCAGTGTGACGACCACCCCGTCGGCCGTGACGTCGTACCTCACGGTGGCCCGGACGCGGCCGGGGAACCCCTGGTCGCCGTCGGGGCTGTCGAGCGTGAGGACGACGTGGTCGGCCGCGGACTCCGCGACCTCCCAGGTGCGGCGGTCGAAGCCGTCCGGGCCGCCGTGCAGCGTGTGCCCGGTGGCCTGGGTCGCGAGCTGGTGATCGGCGCCGTCGAGCGGCAGGTGGCCGCGGGCGATGCGGTTGGCGTAGCGACCGACGGTGGCGCCGAGGAAGTGCGGCGTGGCGCGGAACGCGTCGTCGTCGACCCCACAGGTGACCTCGCGGCGCTCCTCGCCCACCGCGACGCTCAACGAGACCACCCGCGCCCCCAGCGGACTCACCCGCAGCACGGGTCCCGGCTCAGCTCCCACGGTGATCACCGCCCGAACCTACCAACGGGGCCGGTGGGACGACGGTTTCCCAAGGTATGCAGGCAAGCTGGCGCTCCCCATGGCGTCCGGAGCATGGGGAGTGCCGGTCTGCCATGGGGAGTGCCGGCGGGCGGGCGAGGGTCTCCCTCCGCATCACCGCTCGCGGTTTCCTGTCAGCTTCCACGCCCCGCACGAACATCGGAGTCGTTTCGCGGAACACACGACTGTGACCGGGTGTTCACGTGACGGTCGTCATCGTCAGGCAGCGTGGACACGCCGGTCGTAGGACGACCCCGTGACCCCCCGTGCCCCTCCGTGACCCTCCGTGACCGCTGCTTCGACAGGACACCCGTGACCGACTCCACCCAGACCTCCCGACCCACTGCCGGCGGGACGCCGGCGACCACCGAGCCGGACCCGCGCCGTTGGTGGGCGCTCGCCGTCCTCGCCGCTTCCCAGCTGATGATCGTGCTCGACGCCTCGATCGTGAACATCGCGCTGCCCAGCGCCCAGGCGGACCTCGGCATCAGCAACGCCGACCGCCAGTGGGTCGTCACCGCCTACACGCTCGCGTTCGGCGCGCTCCTGCTCCTCGGCGGCCGCATCGCCGACTACATGGGCCGCAAGCGCACCTTCCTCATCGGGCTCGCCGGCTTCGCCGCCGCCTCGGCGCTGGGCGGGATCGCGGCCAACCAGGAGCTGCTGTTCGCCGCCCGTGCGCTGCAGGGTGCCTTCGCCGCACTGCTCGCCCCCTCGGCCCTCGCGCTCATCACCGTCACCTTCACCGAGCCCAAGGAGCGCGCCAAGGCGTTCGCGGTCTTCGGCGCCCTCTCCGGCGGTGGCGCGGCGATCGGTCTCATCGTCGGCGGCGTCCTCACCGAGTTCACCTCGTGGCGCTGGTGCCTCGGCGTGAACGTGCCGGTCGCGCTGATCGTCGCCGCGCTCGCCGTACCGCTGGTCAAGGAGAGCAAGGCCCACGGCGACACCCGGTACGACGTGCCGGGCGTGCTGCTGGCGACCGCCGGCCTGTTCGCGCTGGTCTTCGGCTTCACTGAGGCCGCCCGGGCCGAGAACCCGAACGACCCGGCCGACACCGCCGTGCAGGGCTGGGCCGATCCCTCCACCGTCACGTGGCTCGTGTCCGCGGTGCTGCTGCTCGTCGCGTTCGTGTGGTGGGAGCGCCGCGCGGCCAACCCGATGCTGCCGTTGCGGATCGTGCTCCACCGCAACCGCGGCGCGGCGTACCTCATCTTCCTGCTGGTCGGCGCCGGGCTCTTCGCGATGTTCCTGTTCCTGACCTACTACCTCCAGCTGAACCTGGGTTACAGCCCGCTCAAGGCCGGTTTCGCTTTCCTGCCCTTCAGCGCCGGCATCATCCTCACCGCCGGCGTCGTGGCCAACCTGCTGCCCAAGCTCGGACCGAAGCCGCTCATGGTCGCCGGCCTCACCCTCGCCACCGTGGGCATGATGCTGCTGACCCAGATCGGCTCGGACACCGCCTACTGGTCCCACGTCCTACCGGCCGAGCTGCTGCTCAGCATCGGCATGGCCTGCGTCTTCGTGCCGGCCTCCAGCCTGGCCCTGCTCGACGTCGGCGAGCATGACGCCGGTGTGGCCAGCGCGGTGCTCAACACCTCGCAGCAGATCGGTGGCTCGCTCGGTACGGCGCTGCTCAACACGCTCTTCGCCGGCGCCGTGACGGCGTACCTGACCGAGAACGCGCGCAGCGCCGCCGACGCGCAGCGGCTCGCCCCGGAAGCCTTCATCAGCGGCTACCACGTCGCGTTCTTCTGGGGCGGGATCCTGCTGGCGATGGCGCTCGTCACGGCCATCACCCTGGTGACGGCGCGCAGGGACGACGTACCGGCCGAGGGCGCGGTCGTCGCCTGATCCCCTCAGCCATCGAGTCGGCGTGTCGTGTCGCACGACACGCCGACTCGGCGCGACGCACGCGCCGACTCGTGCGAGGACGCCCACGCCGATCGGCCACGAGGGTTGAACCGGCGGCGCAGCGGTGATCCTCGGAGTATCACGAGCCCCAGGAGACACACATGAGCGCGTCAACACCCTCCGACCGCGGCGGTCGCACCGACCAGACCCGGGCTGATCACACCCTCGCCGACCAGCCGCCCGTGCGCGAGGGCCAGCCGCACCCCGACACCCGCACCGACCACCCGGTCGTGGCCGACGAGCCCGCGCAGGACCGCCGCAGCGTCTTCGCCCGGCAGAAGGAGGAGCACGGCGGGGTCAAGATCGGCTCTGCGTTCTTCGGCTTCCTGACCGCCATCGGCGTCGGCGTGCTGCTGACCGCCCTCGTCACCGCTGCCGGAGCGGCCGTCGGTCTGGCCACCGGCACCGACGCGGCAGAGGCCGCCGAGGCCGGGAACGCCAACGTCGAGACCGTCAGCCTCGTCGGCGGCATCGTGCTGCTCGTGATCGTGTTCCTCGCCTACTTCTGCGGCGGCTACGTGGCCGGGCGGATGGCGCGCTTCAACGGCGCCACGCAGGGCGTGGCGGTGTGGCTGTGGGCGCTGGTGGTCGCCGCGGCCGTCGCCGTCCTCGGCATGGTCGCCGGTGACCAGTACGACATCCTCGCCGACCTCAACAGCTTCCCGCGGATCCCCCTCAGCGAGGGTGACCTCACCCGCGGTGGCGCCATCGCCGCGGCCGTCCTGGTGGTCGTCAGCCTCCTCGGCGCCCTCGCCGGTGGCCTCGCCGGCATGCGGTTCCACCGCAAGGTCGACCGCACCGGCCTCCCCCGCTGAGCCTTCTGCCGGTTGCCGGTTGCCGGTTGCCGGTTTCACCGGGGACCCGGTGAATTCGTCACTTCCCGCGTGTTGCAACCCGCGGGAAGTGACAGTTTTGGCCGGGAAGTAGGCCGCTCGCGACCCCTGCCCGCCCCGACTCAGTCGCTGGTCACGCCGGCCACCCAGGCCCGTACGGCGTCGCCGTGCTGGTCGAGCGTCGGCGGGGCGGCGTGGTCGGTCCGCGTGACCTCGGAGCCGGCGCCGTCGAAGAATCGCAACGGCGGTCCGGGCAGCGTGACCGTCCCCAAGGACGCGTGGTCGACGTCGACGAGCAGGCCCTGGCTGGCGGTCTGGTCCCAACGGTAGACGTCATCGAGGCTGCGCACCTTGCCTGCCGGCACCCCCGCCTCGGCCAGCCGGGCGAGCAGGTCCTCGGCGTCCCAGGTGGCGAACCTCTCCTCCACCAGTGCGATCACCGCCTCCCGGTTGCCGACACGCTGGCTGTTGGTGGCCATGCCCTCGGTCGCCGGGTCGATCTCGAACGCGCCGCACAGCCGCAGCCACAGCCCTTCGCTCCCCACCGCGATCTGCACCACGCCGTCGCGGCAGTGGAACAGCCCGTAGGGCGAGATCGACGGATGGTGGTTGCCCTGCGCCTTGCCGACCTCGCCGGCGACCGTCCACCGCGTGCCTTGGAACGTGTGCACCCCGACCACGGCGGCCAGCAAGGAGGTCCGGACGACCGTGCCGACACCTGTCCGGTCCCGCTCGTGCAGCGCCGCGACGACCCCGTAGGCGCCGTACATCCCGGCCAGCAGGTCCGCGATCGGTACGCCGACCCGCTGCGGGTCGTCGGGCCCGGCGCCGGTCAGCGACATCAGTCCGGCCTCGCCCTGCGCGATCTGGTCGTAGCCGGCGCGACCGCCCTCGGGCCCGTCGTGGCCGAAGCCGGTGATCGAGAGCACCACCAGCCGCGGGTTGCGCCGCTGCAGCTCCTCGATCCCGAGCCCGAGGCGCTCCAGCACTCCGGTGCGGAAGTTCTCGACCAGCACGTCGGCGCGTTCGACGAGCGCCAGCAGCACGTCGCGGTCAGCGGCGTCCTTGAGGTCGAGCGCGATGGATTCCTTGTTGCGGTTGGTCGACAAGAAGTACGTCGACACGGGTCCGGTCGGTCCGGCCTCACCGACGAACGGCGGCCCCCACCCGCGGGTGTCGTCGCCGCCCTTGGGCGTCTCGACCTTCACCACACGCGCTCCCAGGTCGCCCAGCATCATCGTGGCGTGGGGACCGGCCAGCGCGCGGGACAGGTCGACGACCAGAACATCGGCCAGCGGACCCGCGCCCGGCGTACCGGGGGCTTTGCGCGGACCCGCGCCCCGCGTACCGGCGCTCACGAGCCCCAGCCCGGCAGGACGAGGGCGCCCCACACCAGCAGCGGCCCGACCAGGGTGACCAGCACGCCGTAGGTGAGGATCTGCTTGTAGTAGCTCTGCTCGCCGATCGTGTCGGGACGGTTGGCCAGCATCAGCGCGCCGTTGGTGGAGAACGGCGAGACGTCGACGATGGTCGAGCTGACGGCCAGCGCGGCGACGAAGAGCCCGGCGGACAGGCCGCCCTCGGCGATGAGCGGGATGGCGATGGGGATGATCACCGGCAGCAGCGCGGTGGAGGAGGCGAAGGCCGAGACCACGCCGCCCACGTAGCAGAGGATCAGCGCGCCGATGGCCGCTGCGCCGAGCCCGGCGGCCCAGCTGCCGACGAACTCGGGCGACCCGGCCTCGGTGAGGATCGTGGCGTAGGTGCTCACGCCGGCGACCAGCAGGACGGTCGGCCAGGCGATCTGCTTGACGGTGTTCTGGTAGGCCTCCGGCGACAGCATCGAGAGCGCGACCGCGGCGGTGATCGCGGTGAAGCCGATGTTCTTCTCGAAGTAGAGCGCGACGGCGGCGACGGCGACGAACGCGAAGAGGGTCAGGGCGTGCTCGCGGGTGGTGCCGACGTGGTCGGGGCGGACCGTGGCGGTGGTGCCGGTGCTCGTTCCCGTGCTGGGGCTGGCGCCGGTGCCGGAGGCCTCGGTGGAGCGGTCCCGGTGGGCGCGGGGCCCGTCGTGGGCCCCGGTGGGCTCGACCTCGCCGACCTCGTCGGCGTCGGGGTCGAGGCGCATGCTCACGAGGTCGCGACCGCCGAGGACCACGAAGAGGACCGCGGCCAGGAGGATGTTGACGATCAGGCTGGAGAAGAAGATCGTGAGCTCCGCCGAGGGCAGACCGGCCGACTCCATCACCGAGTTGGTGATGACGCCGTAGATGCTGATCGGCGAGAAGCCGCCGGCCTGGGCGCCGTGGACGACCATCATGCCCATCATCAACGGGCTGATCTTGTAGCGCCCGGCGAAGCCGAGGGCGATCGGGCCGATGATGGCGCAGGCGGCGGGCGAGGCGGCGCCGATCGAGGTGATGAGCGCGGTCACCGCGAACATCACCCACGGGATCAGCGCGACGCGGCCGCCGACACCGCCGACGGCCTTGCGGACGATGAGATCGACCGTGCCGTTCTGTCGGGCGATGGCGAACAGATAGGTGACGCCGATGAGGGTGAGGACCAGGTCGGCGCTGATGCCCGCCAGGATCGTCTTCTCGTCGAGGTCGAGGGAGTACATGCCGACCAGCCAGGCGGCGACGTAGGCCAGCGCGCCCATGTTGATCGGCATCAGCGTGCCGATCACGAAGAGCGCGACGAGCGCGATGATGGCTACCCATTCAGGTCCCATGACGGTCCTTCCATGACGGTCTCGAGCGAGGGCTCGAGAGGTGCAGGCCGTCCCGGCGGGTTGTGACCCCGCTCACCTGGATGGCTCAGTGGCCTAGCCTCTAGCCCATTGAACCGGTTGTCAATAGACTCCCGGCATGGCCTCCACGAGCGCGCCGTCCCCGGGACCGGGCGAGGATGACTCCGTCGGCAGCGCCGGTACGTCGTTCCCGGGTCGTCTCGTGCGCACCCGTCTCTACGAGCAGGTGGCCGCTCAGATCACGACCTGGGTCACCGACAACGACCTCGCCCCCGGCGACCGGCTCCCCCCGGAGCGCGAGCTCGCTGCCCGCCTCGGCGTCAGCCGCGCCACCCTCAGCCAGGCCCTCGTCGCCCTCGAGGTCATCGGGGCGGTCAGCGTGCGCCACGGTGACGGCACCGTCGTCACCCGGGTCGGGGCCGGGCTCGCACCGGGTCGCGACGAGGTCGGAGACGCCGGCACCCGCCGTACGGTCGAGGCGATCCGCGCCCACGCCGACCGGCTGCCCGAGATCATCGACACCCGTGACGCGCTCGAGACCAAGCTCGCCGCCCTGGCCGCGCAGCGGCGTACCGACGGCGACCTGGAGCGCATCGACGCCGCGCTGCGCGCCATGGCCGACGACATCGACGCCGGGGGGCGGGGAGTCGAGGGCGACGAGCGGTTCCACGCCGCCGTGACCGCCGCAGCGCACTCGCTGCTGCTGGCGCGGCTGATGGAGGAGATCGCCGACCTCATCAAGGAGACCCGGCTGGAGTCGCTGTCGCAGCCGGGACGGCCGCGTGACTCGCTCGCCGGGCACCGGGCGGTCGCCGACGCCATCCGCGCCGGGGACCCGGCCGCGGCCGCGTCCGCCATGCACGACCACGTGGCGATGGTCAGCGACGTGGCGCTGCTGCGACCCGACGGGTCGAGCGGGCCCGCGACCCTCGCGTGAGCGGCCTGGAACAGCTCGCCGTCCTGCTCGCCGGCCTCGGCGCCGGGGTGCTGACCTCGACCGTCGGGGTGGCGTCCCTGCTGAGCTTCCCGGTGCTGCTCGCGGTCGGGCTGCCGCCGGTGGTGGCCAACGCCTCCAACACCGTCGGGATGACGCCGGCCGGGCTGAGCGGGTCGTTCGGCTACCGCTCCGAGCTGCGCGAGCACCCTCGGGTGACGGCTGCGGTGCTGGTGACCTGCGCAGTCGGCGCGGTCGGCGGGGCAGCGCTGCTGCTGGCGCTGCCGCCGGGGGTCTTCGAGGCGGTCGTGCCGTGGCTGATCCTCCTCACCTGCCTGCTCGTCGGCGCGCAGCCGTGGATCTCCGCGCGCGTGCGCGCCCGGCTGGGACCCGAGGCCCCGGACCGGACCGAGATGTCGCCGGTGACGTTGTTCTTCGCCGGGCTGACCGGCGTGTACGGCGGCTACTTCGGCGCCGGGTCGGGGGTGATGATGATGGCCGTGCTGGGGCTCGGCCTCGACATCGAGCTGCGGGTGGTCAATGCCCTCAAGACGCTGGCCGTCATGGCCGCCAACGTCGTGGCCGGGCTGATCTTCCTCGTCGTGGCCGACCTCGACTGGGCTGCCGTCACGCTGCTGGCCACGGGATCCGTGGTCGGCGGCTACGTGGGCGCCCGCATCGGCCGGCGGCTCCCCCCCACCGTGCTGCGGGTGCTCGTCGTACTGGTGGGGACGACCGCCGCGGTCACCATGCTCGGTGTGAGGCCGGAATCGCGCAAATGTTCGGTCACTCCGGTCGACACGCCGGTGCACGAGCCACCTGACCAATCAATTGTGCGGATCGGCGGGTTGTCAGCCCCTCCCGGGGATGTCCTCGGGGCGCCCGGGGCGCGTGATCCGGAAGACCTCGGGCGGCAGGCCCCACTCGTCGCGGCCCAGACGGGACAGCGGCTGCAGCCCCTCCATCGTCGGGTGGTCGCCGTCGAGCACGTCCTCGCGCACCGACGCCGCCACGACGGTCCCGAACACGACCGTCGAGCTGCCGAAGTCGACCGTGCTGTGCAGCCGGCACTCCAGCGCTCCCGGCGAGTCGGCGACCCGGGCCGGCGCGACCAGGTCGCTGGGCTCCATGACGATGCCGAGCGCCTCGGCCTCGAAGGTGTCGGCGTCGAAGCGGGCGCTGGAGTTGTTGACCTGCTCCAGCAGCCACCGCGGCGCGACGTTGACCACGAACTCCCCGGTCTCCTGCACGTTGCGCAGGGTGTCCTTCGCGCCGACGGAGGTGAACTGCACGACGCCGGGGTCGGCGCACGCGACGGTGAAGAACGAGTGCGGGGCGAGGTTGCCGACCCCGCCGGCCGAGAGGCTCGAGACCCACGCGATGGGGCGGGGCACGACGAGCGAGTTCAGCAGGGGGTAGCCCTTCACCTCGGGGTCGTCGAAGCGGAAGAGCCGGCGAGGGGAGGTCATGGCGTCATTGTCCCCGCCGTCCCCCGGGTCGACGCCCGGGGTCAGCGCGCAGCGGTCGGGTACGGCGTCAGCAGCTGGTCGACCGGGGCGTGGTCGTCGGTGAGCACGTCTGCGTCGCCGACCCACTCCTCGACCTGCGGCCCGTCGATCACGTCGTACTCCAGGCCACGCTCGGCCATCCGCTCGATCCACGCGGACACGTCGACGGCGCGGTCGCCGGCCACCACGACCAGGTTGCCGCCGTCCTCGAAGGCCAGCGTCGCCGGCTGCGAACCCACCGCCACGTGGTCGAACTGCTCGGCCAGCGTGGCCACCTCGGCGCGGGCGAAGGCGACGTCGCCGTGGTCGATGAGGTTCATGACGTAGAGCCCGTCGCGCGCCAGCACGCGACGCACCTCCGCGACGGCCTCGCGCGTGGTCAGGTGCCACGGCACGGTGACGCCGCCGAACGCGTCGCCGACGACGAGGTCGTACGTCGCGGCGTCGAGCCGTCCGAGACCGAGCCGGCCGTCCTCGACGCGCACCTTCAACGACTCCGACGTCTCCACCCCCAGCCGTTCGGTGTCGACCGACACCACGCCGGGGTCGATCTCCGAGACCAGGCTCGTCGTACCGGGACGCACGACGTCGAGGTAGCGCGGCACCGTCAGCCCGCCGGCGCCGAGGTGGTAGCCGGTCAGCGCCTCGCCCGCGGGGAAGGCGGTGTCGATCAATGACGCGATCGACTGCACGTAGTCGAACTCCAGGTGCGTCGGGTCGTCGAGGTCGACGTACGAGTGGCCCACGCCGTCGAGCAGCAGCAACCGGCCACCCGCCCGCTCGTCGTCGGCCACGATCTCTGCGCAGTGGTAGACGGTCTCCTCGTCGCAGCCGCCCGGCGCGACGAGCGCGGCGAGCCCGCCGACCGCCACGACGAGGGCCGGCACGACCCCGGGCCGGCGTCGGTGCAGCAGCACCTCGACGCAGACGGCGGCCGCGACGAGCAGGACGCCGAGACCGATGAGGATCCCGCTGACGGGCACGCGCGAGATCAGCACGAAGCCGGTCAGCACGGTGCCGACGATGGCGCCGGCCGTGCCCACGCTCGACAGCCGCCCGACCACGGTGCCGGTCTCCCCCAGGCTGGTCAGCTGGAGCTTGGTGACCATCGGGGTGACGGCCGACAGCGCGGCGCCGGCCACGAAGATGACGACCGCGGCCACCAGCAGCACCGGTCCGGTGGTGGCGGCCTCACCGGCGGCGCGTACGACGAAGGGGGTCAGCGCGACGACGGCGCCGGACACGGCGAGCAGCGGCGCGAGGGTACGCCGTGGCGCGACCGTGTCGGCGGCACGTCCCCCCGCCCACGACCCCACGGCGATGGCGGTCAGGGCGATGCCGATGACCAGGGTGCTGGTCTCCAGCGTGAGCCCGAGGTAGGGCGCCAGCAGCCGCAGCGCCACGATCTCGACGACGAGCACGGCCGCCGAGGAGCCGAAGACCAGGGCTCCGGCCACCCAGCCGGTCAGCGGCGCGTGGGCACCCACGCGCCCCGTTTCGGCGTACGGCGCCGGCGCGTCCTCGGGTCTCGGCTCGGGGCTCGTGTCCACCCCGCGATGATCCCTGACGGGTGCAACCGGCCCCCCTGCAGGCTCGTGCCGATCGGGGACTCCCGAGGTCACCCGGTGACTTCCGGGTTCCCCGATCAGCAGCGTTGGGCCCCGTGTGACGTTCGCGTCGCTTACCCGGTTGACGCGCGGCGCGAGGCCCGCTGCCATGATCCGATGCAGACACCCCGAGCCGTCGTGCTCGTCGAGGGCCAGAGCGACCGCGCGGCGCTGCTCGCGCTGGCCTCACGCACCGGCCGCGACCTCGCCGCTGAGGGGGTCGAGGTCGTCGCCATGAGCGGGGTCACGAACATCCGGACCTTCGCGCTGCGCTACGGACCGTTCGGGCTCGACGTACCGCTCGCCGGGATCTACGACGCCCCGGAGGAGTCTCTGGTCAGCCACGGTCTCGCCGCGGCCGGCCTCCCTGACACATGTGACGCCGGGGGCCTCGAGTCCCTCGGGTTCTTCGCCTGCACCGCCGATCTCGAGGACGAGCTGGTCCGAGCCCTCGGCCTCGACGCCGTCGAGGCGGTCATCGACGCAGCCGGCGAGACCCGGTCGCTCCACCTCCTCGCCCAGATGCCCGCTCAGCGGGGGTGGACTCGGCACGAGCTCGTCCGCCGCTTCCTCACCGCGAGGTCGGGACGCAAAGCGCGCTACGCCGTGCTCCTGCTCGACGCCCTCGCGATCGACGCCGTCCCGCGGCCGTTGACGGCCGTCCTCGCCGCTGCGTCGGTCTGACCCGCGCGTCTGCGACAACGCCGTCGGGTCTCGCACGGCCTGCGCGACCTGCGACAAACGGGCCGTCACCGGGTCTCGACAACGGTCGCTGCGCGACCTGCTCGACCACCGGGTCAGGTGAACGGGCGCCACCGGAACCGCACCCGCACGACACCGTGGTCACCGGCACCGGTCAGCCGGTGGTCCTCCTCCTCGAGGTGGTCGTTGTTGATGACCAGCCCGTCGAACAGCCACCGCCGCCGCCGGCTGTTGTCGTAGAACTGCTCGCTGACCAGCACGTGGTCGAGCGACTCGCGCAGGTCCTCGTGGACGTGGGTGTAGTAGACGTCGCGGGTGTCGCGGTACTCCTGCAGCGTCTGCGCCGTGTAGAGCCCGATGTCGGCCCCGCCGGTCGACTCCCCCACCAGGTAGTGCGGCTGCTCGGTGAGGATGTTCAGCGGTGTTGCTGTGCTGACCGTCGTTGACGTCGCCGAGCACGATCACCGGCGTCGTGGTGCCCTTCATCACCGGCGTGAGCAGCACCCGCAGTGCCGTCGCCTCGGCCGTTCGCCGGATGGTCGACAACGCCGCACCCAGCGCGGTCGCGTGCGGCTTGTAGAGGTCGGGGTCGGCGTCGAACCACGGCTCCTGGTCGATGCGCGTGGGCAGCTTCGACTTCAGGTGCGTCACGAAGACCTCGGTCAGCGGCGGCGCCTCGCGCAGCGCCACCTGGAACCGCAGCACCGGCCGGGAGAAGCCCGCGAGGGCCACCCTGATGCCGGGCGCCTGGGTGTCGGAGTGGTCGTTGGTCTCCAGCCGCACCCCGTCGGGGAAGGCGTCGATCCAGTCCGGCTCCCCGCGCAGCAGCCCCCGTCGTACCAGCGCGGCGCACACGATCCTGCCGCCGTCGGCCGGATCGGCCAGCACGTCGTACACGTCGCTGAGGCCGCCGCGCTGCAGCACCTGGAGCAGCGCGTCGCGGTGCCAGAGCTCCTGCAGGCCGACGATGTCCGCGTCGAGCCCGCGCAGCTGCGCGGCTGATCCAGGTCAGCTTGCGGTCGAACTCCTCGGCCGTCCAGGGCCGCTGCCCCGGGTTCATCGGCTCGCCCGGCAGCTGCAGGTTGTAGAGGTTGAACGTCGCGACGCTGAACCGGTCGAGGTCCATGCGTCGACGGTACGCCGCTCGCGCCGCGGTGGACAGGCGCCGTCCTGACGCGACAGACCGGGCCGCCACCCTCCCAAGGGTGACGGCCCGGTCGCGCGCCCGCCGTCAGGCCGGGGGAACCTGCAGCGGACGATCGAAGGAGTCGAGGAAGGCAAGCTCCTCGACCGGGTGGCGCGTGAGCTTCTTCGGGAACCCCTTCTCGGGGTAGCCCGCGACGATGAACGCGGCGCAGGACAGGTTCTCGGGGATGTCGAGCAGCTCCTTGACCTGCGGCTCGAACATGCACAGCAGCGTGGTGAAGGTGGTGGCCACGCCCTGCTCGCGCAGCGCGAGGCAGAGGTTCTGCGCGAGGGGGTAGACCGAGGCGCCGCCGACGATGCTCAGACGCCCGAGGTCGGTGTCGGTGGGGTGGGTCTCGGCGATGTCGGCCAGCACCACGATGATCGCCGGGTGCTCGGCGTAGTGCTGGGCGAAGTGGTCCGCGGCCGCGAACGCCTTGGCCGGGTCGGAGATGCCGACGTTGGTGGCCTTCGCGTCGCCGCTCTCGGCCTCGATGGCCTTCAGGCCCGCGAGCGCCGACTCCATGTAGGCGTTCCAGGGCTGGAGGTACCACTCCTGCAGCTGCGCCTTCTTCGCCGGGTCGGTCACGATCAGGAAGCGCACCGGCTGACGGTTGCCGCCCTGCGGGCCGAAGCGGGCCACCTCGACGGCCCGGTGGAAGACCTCTTCCGGCACCGGGTCGGGCAGGTAGTAGCGGTTCGCGTGCGTGGTCCGCATGGCGTCGGTGAGCTCCAAGGAAGACCTCTCGTGATAAATCCGCACTAACCCGCGTTAGTCGACTCAACCAATCATGTGGCGTCGGCCACGTCAAGGGACAGCGCCGATGGGTGGGGGGTGGCCAGGGTTCCGGGCGGCGCCGTACTGTCGGGCACGTCGAACGACGGTTAGCGCACGAGGGGTGAGGACGATGCAGCTGGACCCGGAGCACACACCCGTCGCGTCCCCCACGACCTCCGCGCGCCGACCGGTACGTCGTCCCCGTCCCGCTCGCCGCAGCGCACCGCCCGGCGGCAGGAGATCGCGGCGAGCGCCGCCCGGGTGTTCGCCGCCAGCAGCTACCACACCGTCGGGATGCGCGAGATCGCCGCGGCCGTCGGGATGCGCGGAGCGAGCCTCTACAACCACTTCTCCTCCAAGGAGGAGATCCTCTACGAGATCGCGCTGTCGGTGACCGGTGACACGGTCGAGGGCTACGTCCTCATCCTCGACGCCCCGGGTCGCGCCGCCGAGCGGCTCGCCGCGCTGATCCATGCGCACGTCCGGCTCGTGGCCGCTCGTCGCGTCGAGCTGCTCGTCGCGCTGGCCGAGCTCCAGGCGCTGACCGAGGAGCACCGTGAGCACGTCCTGGGCTACCGGACCTACTACCACCGGCGCGCCCGCGACCTCATCACCGCCGGGCACCGGGCCGGCGACTTCCACACCGCCAACCCGCGCCTGGCCACGAAGGCGCTGATGGACATGCTCAACGGCGTGAGCGCGTGGTTCCGCCCCGACATGGATCTCGAGCAGCTCATCGACGACTACATCCGCCTCGGGATCGGCGGCCTGCTGGGCTACCGCGGCGACCTCGACGAGCTCTGCCGGGTCGCCCCCACGATCATCGAGCGCTCGGGCGTCGTGCTGCTGCACCCACAACCCGGCCCCTCCTGAGGGCCCGGCGCGCGGCGCCCGGGCAGCGGGGCGGCGCGCCTCAGGCCGACGGCGCGGCGCTGCGCCGCAGCTCGCGCTTGAGCACCTTGCCCTGCGGGTCGGTCGGGAACTCCTCGACCACCTCGACGGTCTTGGGCACCTTGAACACTGCCATCCGCGCGCGGCAGAACTGCTCGAGCTCCTCGGGCTCGAGCTGCGAGCCGGGCTTGGCGATGACGAAGGCGCTCACCTTCTCCGACCAGTAGTCGTCGGGCACGCCGACGACCGCGGCCCGCAGCACGCCCTCGTGCTGCTGCAGCACCCGTTCGACCTCCTGGGAGGAGACGTTCATGCCGCCGCTCTTGATGACGTCCTTGCTGCGGTCGTAGAAGAACATGTTGCGCTCGTCGTCGATGCGCACGATGTCGCCGGTGTGCAGCCAGCCGTCGCGCATCGCCTCGCTGCTGCGCTCCGGCTGGCGGTGGTAGCCCAGCATCATCGACGGGCTGCGACAGATGAGCTCGCCGATCTCGGCGTCGTTGCCCAGCGGGTCGACCACGCGGGTCTCGAGGTGGTGCACGGGCTTGCCGATCCACGTCGGGTCGCCGTCGGGGATGTCCTCCAGCGAGCGGTACCACCCCACCGACCCGAGCTGGGTCAGCTCCGACTGACCCCAGTAGGTGCCCCACAGCACGCCGGGCACGGCCTCGCCCCACGCCTGCGTGGCGTACGGCGAGATCTGGCCGCCGTAGGTCAGGCAACGGTCGATCTGCCCGACCGCCTCGGGGCCGAACGACTCGTGGCGGCACAGCGAGAGGAAGAACGTCGGGGTCTGCGCGACCACGGTGATGCCCTCGTCGCGGATCGTGGCCAGCGCCGCGCCCGGCTCGAGCGAGCTCGGCAGCACCATGGTCGCGCCGATGAGGGTCAGCGACGTCGCGCAGCCGATGCCGGCGATCGTGTAGAAGGGCATCACGTAGAGCCAGACGTCCTCGGGCGTCACCCGCAGGCCCCACGTCCACGACGGCGCGGTGGAGATCAGGTAGTTGCGGTGCGGGATGACCACGCCCTTCGGCGAGGCCTCCGTGCCGCTGGTGTAGCTGATCAGCGCGACGTCGAGCTCGTCGACCTCCGCGTCGGGCTCGTCCGTGGGCCGGTCGGCCATCAGCTCACCCCAGGCCCGCCAGCCGTCGGCGGGCCCGGTGCCGCCCCCAGCGTCGCCCAGCACCACGAAGGTCGTGTCGGCGTGCTCTCGTCGTACCGGGTCGACGGTGTCGACGAACGCGGAGGCGACCACCACGACCGTCGGCTCGGCGTGAGCGACCTGGAAGCGGACCTCGTCGGTGCCGTACATGACGTTGAGCCCGGTGTACGCCGCTCCCAGCTTGAGCGCGCCGTAGTAGGCCACGATCGTCTCGATCGCGTTCGGCGACATCACCGCGACCACGTCGCCGCGACCCACCCCCAGCTCGGCGAAGGCGTGCGCGGCCCGGTTGGCCTCGTCGTTGAGCTCGGCGTAGGTCACCGCCCGCCGGGAACCGTCGGCGCCGAGGGCGACGATCGCGTGACGCCGCGGGATGTTGAGCGCGTGGCGGCGCAGCTGGTCGCCGATCGTGGCCCGCCCCAGCGGACTGCGGAAGATCTCGGGCAGCTCGGTCATGAACGGCTCCTGCTCGTCTCGTCGTGGCGGGTCGGATCGGGTCGGGCTGGTCGGAGGGCCGGGGTTGGTCGGGCCGGCCCCCGGCGCCGCCCCAGACGAACTGCTCGGGCTGCACGCGGCGGGTCATCGCGTAGTAGTCGACGATGCGCCAGGGCATCACCGCCACGACCCGTCCGTGCTCGTTGCGGTACCAGTTGGTCATGCGGGTGTCGGTCCACACGAGCTCCGCGTGGGCACGGTCGAGGCGCTCGGCGTACTCGTCGAAGACGTCGGGGCGGACCTCGACGGTGCTGGCGTCGGAGACGGCCAGGCGCCCCAGGGCGTCGAGGATCCAGCGGACCTGCCACTCGGAGATGGTGATGAAGCTGCCACCGTGGCCCAGGCCGGTGTTGGGGCCGCAGGCGAGGAAGAGGTTCGGGAACTCGGGCATGGTGATGCCCAGGTAGGCGCGGGCGTCGGTGTCGTGCCAGGCGTCGGCGAGGCGTCGGCCGTCGCGGCCCGCGACCTCCATCGGCGCGAGGTAGCGGGTGGACTCGAAGCCGGTGGCCAGCACCACCACGTCGGCCTCGTGGCGGGTGCCCGCGGTGTCGGTCAGCCCGCTCTCGTCGAGGCTGACCACGCCCTCGGTGACGAGCTCGACGTTGTCGCGACGCAGCATGCGGTACCACCCGTTGTCGAGCAGCATCCGCTTGCCGAAGGGCGGGTAGTCGGGGGTGGACTTCTCGATCAGGTCGGCGCGGTCACCGAGCTGCTCGGTCAGGTAGCGCAGGTAGAACCTGCGGTGGCCCTCGTTGACGGCGTTGATCGAGCCGCGGTCGTCGGGCCACGCGGGGTCGACCTTCAGCGTCGGGTGGACGCGGTCGTTGAAGATCCAGCTGAGCTTCGCGCGGTACCAGCCGGCGTAGAACGGCACGTGGCGGCGCAGCCAGTGCACGCTCGGGTCGACCGGCTCGAAGTAGTCCTCGTTCGGCGCGATCCACTGCGGCGAGCGCTGGAAGACCGTCAGCGAGCCGACCGTCTCGGCGATCGCGGGACCGACCTGCATCGCGCTGGCGCCGGCGCCGACGACGGCGACCCGCTTGCCGCGCAGGTCCAGGCCGTCGGGCCAGCGGGCGGTGTGGAAGATCTCGCCCTGGAACCGGTCGAGACCCTCGACGTCGGGCAGCTTGGGCCGGTTGAGGACGCCGACGGCGGAGATCACGGCGTCGGCGGTCAGCTCCTCGACGGTGCCGTCACCTCGCCGTACGACGGCGGTCCAGGTGGCGCTGTCCTCGTCGAAGGCGAGGCGCTCGACCTCGGAGTCGAACTGCACGTGGCGCCGCAGGTCGTGGGCGTCGGCGAACTCCTGCAGGTAGTCCTCGACCTCGTCGCGCTTGCCGAAGTACGTCGACCAGTCCCGGTCGAAGAACGAGTAGGAGTAGAGGAAGCTCGGGGTGTCGACGCCGCAGCCGGGATAGGTGTTCTCCCACCAGCCGCCGCCGACCTCGCGGTTCTTCTCCAGCACCACGTGTCGCACGCCGGCCTCGGTGAGCCGCAGCGAGGCCAGCATCCCCGAGACGCCGGCGCCGATGACGATGACCGAGAGACCCGAGGCGGCCTCGGCCAGGTCCGGCGCCGCAACCTCGGTCGGGGACGGCGGAGTCGGGGGCAGCGGCGGGGGCAGCGGCGGCGGGGTCGGCGAAGCCGAGCATCTCCGCCATCATCAGCTCGTACTCGGCCGGCACGTCCTCGCCGTTCATGAACGACAGCACCTCGATGAGCCGGTCGCCCCGCAGCTCCGGTACGGCGACCGGTGCCCCCGCGGACCAGGCCTCGATCGCGGAGGCGGCCCCGCGTCGTACCTCGTCCTGGACGTCCTGCCGGCAAGCCGCCGGAGCGGTTCTCGTCCATGCCCCGGGCCCGGCTCGGGCGGTAGCGCTCGGAGAGCCACGCCGGATCGCCGGTGAGCTGGTGGGTCACGACCGCAAGGGCCGGGATGTTGGCGTGCTGCAGGGCATCGTCGAGGAGCGCGAGGTCCAGCGAACCGGGTCGGGCGCCTGTGACCGTCATCTCATGAGACTAACAGCCGTTAGTTGAACTGAACAGGGTTCGCATGTGGGCCGGCCGGACGCACGGCGAGGGGCCGGCCGCGTGGGCCGACCCCTCGGTCGTGTGGCAGGTGAAGGATTCGAACCTTCGAAGCTTTCGCGACGGATTTACAGTCCGCTCCCATTGGCCGCTCGGGCAACCTGCCGGGGTGGTGCTCGGCCCCGGGTTGAGACCGGAGCAACGAGACGAAAGGATAGCGCAGCACCCGTCGCCTGCTCAGAATCGGCCGGGGCCACCCACGTGCTTCACCAGCCCGTTCCCTCCACCGACGCACCAGGAGCGCTTCTCATGGCCGACTCGTCGTTCGACATCGTCAGCAAGATCGACCGCCAGGAGGTCGACAACGCCCTCGGGCAGGCCGCCCGCGAGATCACCCAGCGCTACGACTTCAAGGGCACGGGCGCCGAGATCACCTGGTCGGGCGAGAAGACCATCGAGATCTCCGCCAACGCCGAGGAGCGCGCCAAGGCGGTCCTCGACGTCTTCAAGGAGAAGCTGGTCAAGCGCCAGCTGAGCCTGAAGATCCTCGACGCCGGCGACCCGCGCCCCTCGGGCCAGCAGTCGAAGATCAGCGTCGCCCTCAAGGAGGGCATCACCACCGAGGACGCCAAGAAGATCGGCAAGCTCATCCGCGACGAGGGCCCCAAGGGCGTCAAGGCGCAGGTGCAGGGTGACGAGCTGCGGGTGTCGTCGAAGAAGCGCGACGACCTGCAGGCGGTGCAGCAGCTGGTGAAGGAGCAGGACTACGACTTCGCGGTGCAGTTCACCAACTACCGCTGAATCGCTCCGTTTGCCCAGGTCAGAGGCCTGACCGATGCGCTTTGTGAGCTTCCCGTCGTCGTTGGAGCGTGACGGGGACTGATCAGATGGACGCCTGCGAGCGACGCGTTTCAACGCCTCTGAACTCTGCAGTTCGACGCACCACGGGCGCGCGTGCCGCACGTCAGGGCAGGTGACGCTCAGTGTCGCGCGCGTTGTGCAGGACGCGCACGACGATCACGGTCTCGTCCGTGTCCCGGTAGAACACGCCGTAGGGGAACCGTCTTATCCGGGCGCGGCGGGGGCCGGGGAACCCGTCGACCGGGGGTGCGCCTCGCGGGAAGATCTCGATCCGCTCGACGACGACGTCGAAGGCGAGCGCGAAGTCGTCGCTCAGGGTCGGGTCGATCGCCGAGTAATGGTCGCGTGCTCGGCGCAGGTCATCGACCGCGTGCTCGCCGAGCACGATCCTCACGCCGTCGGCCACAACTCACTGCGGACGTCGGTCCACCCGCGAAGTGCTTCCGGATGCTCGTCGACTGCTTCCAGTGCTTCCACGAGGCGCCGCCGCTCGTCCTCGGTCGGGGTGTAGACCGCCTCGCCGAAGTGGGTCCGCAGCGCCTCCTGGATCACCTCCGAGCGGGAGCGGTGCTCCACCGCCCGGGCGCGCTCGACCAGCTCGTAGAGCTCCTCGGGGAGCGTCACCGCGACCTTCCGAACGGGCATCCGACTTCCTTGGGTATGAACAAATCATACCGCGGTTCGCGTGCCAGCAGACCTGACGTGGCGGGCCCCCGGCCGCCAGGCCACGAGTGGCGGCGCTCGCGCAGCGCAGCGCAACCTCGCGGAGACAGACGGAAGCCCCCGACCCCTGGGAGGTGGGTCGAGGGCCGCCGTCAGGGGGTCACTGGTTGCGCGGGTCGAACTGTTGCGTCTCGGCGCTCGAGGTGTCGTCCGGGACGGCGCTGCCCTGACGCGGGGCCTCGAAGCCGCCCTGGTCGTAGGCGCCCTGGTCGTAGCCCGGCGTGGCCGCGCTCTCGTAGGGCGCCGGAGTGCCCTGGTAGCCGCTCCGGTCGTCCGTGGTCGCGCCCGGACGGCCACCCTGGTCGTACGACGAGCCGGTGTCGTCACGGGTGGGGGCGGCCTGGCGGGCCTGCTGCTCGGCGCGCTCGCGACCCTGGGCCAGGTCGGCCTTCACCTGCTCGCGCTGCTCGCGACCCTTGCGGTAGGCGTCCTCCAGCATCTGCTGGGCGACCCCGCGACCACCGAGGCCGAAGGCCAGCGCGAGCCCGAGGGCCAGTGCGAACATCGTGGCACCGAAGGCGATCCGCACGATCTCGGGGGCGATCTGGAGCTGCTCGAGGATCATGAACATCGCGATGACCATGACGAGCGCGGGCACGATGGTGGCCACGATCTTCCCGGTCGGGGTGTCCCCCATGACCTTGCCGACGCCCCCGGCGACTCCGCCGGCGAGCAACGAAGCGAGCACGAAGATGACGATCGCAACGATCACGTTGGGCAGGTAGGCAAGCACCTGGTTCATGAAGATGGTCAGCGCCGGGATCTGGAGCGCACCGATCGCGCTGAAGATGAAGAAGACGAAGATGAGCCAGAAGACGACGGTGGCGATCCCGTTCGACGGGCTCGCACCCGGCATGACCTTCTCGACGTAGTTGTGCGCCTCGGACTCGTGCAGCCGCCGGTCGAGGCCGGCCTTCTCGAGCGCCTTGCGGACGACGGTGCTGACGACCTTGGCGATCACGAACCCGATGAGCAGGATGAGCAGGAAGCCGAGCAGGTTCGGGAGGAATCCGAAGATCCCGTCCGTGGCCTGCTGGAAGCTGTTGCCGATGTCCATGGGCGTACGTCCGATCTGTGACGTGAAGGGGGACCTCACCGACACCTTGCGTCACAACCTGTCGCCGTAAACCGTTGTGCACCACCCGACCCGGCCGAGCTCAGCCAGCAGTCCCGCACCCGAGGGGCTCGACCGAGATGCTCGATCGAGCGGCTCACTCCGGCAGCGGCCCCGTGGGCGGCGGTCCCAGGTGCGCGAAGGCAGCGAGGTACGCCGACACGTCGCCGATCACCGTCCACGACGCCAGCTGCTTCGGCGTACGACGCGAGACCAACGCCCGGGCGAGGTCGAAACCGGACGCCTCCAGTCGCACGGCGGCGTCCTCGAGCGGCCCGCGCGAGCACCATGACCAGTCCTCGTCGGTGGCCACCAGCGCCAGCGGCGGCAGGTCCTCGACCTTCGCACCGATGCGTCCCGCCATGACCTGGCGCACCATCGCCGACCCGCGGCCGTCGCGGCCGCCGGGCCGACCGAGAGCGCCCCTCAGGTCCTGCTCGTGGATGATCACGTCGTTGAGGGGCCTCGTCCCGTGCGCGCGCATCCACTCCACGAGCCGCGGCGCCGTCGCGCTCCACTCGTCCAGCAGCTCCGCCGGACTCCGGTCGGCCCGGGCGTCGACCTGGGCCTGCGTCCAGGCCTCGTTGTGGTCGTCGGGCTCGTCGCCGCCCACCACGTCCGCGCCCAGCCCGACCATGTGCGCCAGCAGCTCGCGGCCCGTCCACCCCGGGCAGGCCGGCACCCGTGCCTCGAGCGCCTCGGGGTCGGCCTCGGCGACCAGCGCCCGCACCCGCTCGTACGCCGCCTGCCACTGCTGGATCCGCCGCTCGCCCTCGGACGCCGGGGAGGTCTGCGAGGTCGTCATGGGTCCCGATGCAACCACGACCCCGCCCGCAGGCGCGCAGCGCCCGACCGGTCAGGCGGCGCCGACGGGACCAAACGCCCGTCGAGGGGACCGGTGCACCCGGGCCATCCGGGGCGTTGGACCCTGTCGGACGAGGCTGCCGGGGCGTCTGATGGGGACGAGGATGCGACCAAGGGGGCTTGGGATGACCACGGAGAAGCTGGCGGGTGCCGGCCGACTCGACACGACCGTGTCGATGGCGCAGCGCCGCGGCAACGCCGGCGTGTGCCACTGCGGGCAGGAGCTCGACATCTGCTCGCGCACCCACTGCCCGCGCTGCGGCAGCAGCGTCACGCTGCGGGGGCCCGCGTAACCTGAGTCGGTGAGCGCACCACCCGACGTCGCCGCCGCCACGGACCTGCTGAGCGCCCGCGGCTTCCTCGCCCTCACCGGCGCCGGGATGAGCACCGACTCCGGCATCCCCGACTACCGCGGACCGGGCGCGGTGAACCGCTCCCCCATGACGTACGCCGAGTTCCGCTCCGGCCCGCGCGCCCGGCAGCACTACTGGGCCCGGTCCTACATCGGTTGGACGCGGATGCGTGACGCCCACCCGAACGCCGGCCACGTCGCCCTGGCCCGGCTCCAGCAAGGCGGGGTCTGCCGCGCCCTGGTCACCCAGAACGTCGACGGCCTCCACGAGCAGGCCGGGTCGCCGAGCGTGGTCGCCCTCCACGGCCGGCTGGCCGAGGTGATCTGCCTCGACTGCGCCACGGTCAGCTCCCGGCGCGAGCTGCAGCGGCGCATGGAGACGATCAACCCCGGCTGGCTCGAGCGACAGTCCGCCGGGGCGGACCGTCCCGACGGCGATGTCGAGATCGCCGACACCGGCGGTTTCCACGTGCCGGCGTGCGACACGTGCGGCGGCGTCCTCAAGCCCGACGTCGTGTTCTTCGGCGAGAGCGTGCCGAAGGAGCGGGTGCAGCGCTGCTACGACCTCGTCGACGCCGCGCCCGCCCTGCTGGTGCTCGGCTCCTCGCTCACGGTGATGTCAGGGCTCCGCTTCGTCCGTCACGCCGCGAAGGCCGGGACCCCGGTCGTCGTGGTCAACCGCGGCGCGACCCGCGGCGACCCGCTGGCGACCCTCAAGCTCCACCACGGCACCAGTGAGTTCCTCGCCGAGCTGTTGACGGGGATGGTCGACGACCCGCCCGCCGACCCGCCCGCGACCCGCCACCCGCGCCGCCCGCGCCGCCTGCGCCGCCTGCGCCGGTCCGCCAGCAGGTATAACTGCGGGCATGCCGACGCCGCGGACCGTCCTCGTCCTCAACGGTCCGAACCTCGACCTGCTGGGCCGGCGCGACCCCGCCGTCTACGGCACGGCCACGCTGGCCGACGTCGAGGCGCTGTGCGCGACCGAGTGCGCCGCGCTGGACCTCGCGCTGGACTTCCGGCAGAGCAACCACGAGGGCGTCCTCATCGACTGGGTGCACGAGGCCTTCGAGCACGGGTGGGCCGTGGTGGGCAACTTCGGCGGCTACACCCACACCTCCATCGCCCTCATGGACGCGCTCGCGGTCGTCACGGCCCCGGTCGTGGAGGTCCACATCTCCGACATCCGGGCCCGTGAGGAGTTCCGCCGCACGTCGTACGTCGGGCTCGTCGCCGACGACCACGTGATCGGCCAGGGTGTCGCCGGCTACGCCGAGGCCCTGCGCCGCGTCGCCCACCTGTGGGGGCTGCCAAATTCACCGGGGACCCGGTGAATTTGGCACTTCCCGTGTGTTGCAACCTGCGGGAAGTGCCAGTTTCACCGGGGCCCCGGTGAAACCGACAGGTCGCCCCCTCTCGTTACGATGGCGGGACCATGGATGACCTGCCCCGAAGTCCCCGCCCTCCTGACCAACGTGTCCCCCGCCCAGAGGACGTCAGGAGGAGCTCGTGAACGAGTGGCTCATGCTGGGCATCGGCCTGGTCCTGACCATCGGCACCGGGCTCTTCGTCGCCTCGGAGTTCGCGCTGGTCAACCTCGACCGCCACGACCTCGAGAAGCGCCAGGCCGCCGGTGAGTCGCGGCTGTCGCTGACGATCAGTGCGCTGAAGATCACCTCGACCCACCTGTCGAGCGCGCAGCTGGGCATCACCCTCACCACGCTGCTGACCGGCTACACCTTCGAGCCGGCGGTCAGCTCGCTGCTCGAGGAGCCGCTGACCGGTCTCGGCGTCCCCGAGGGCGCGGTCGGTGGCGTCGGCACCGTCGTCGGCGTACTCCTCGCGACGCTGTTCTCCATGGTGATCGGCGAGCTGGCACCCAAGAACCTCGCTCTCGCGGTCCCGCTGGCCACCGCCAAGGTCGTCATCCCCTTCCAGACGTTGTTCACCACGGTCTTCAAGCCGGTCGTCGTGCTGCTCAACAACACCGCCAACAGGCTGATCCGCAGCATGGGGATCGAGCCGAAGGAGGAGCTCAGCGGCGCCCGCAGCGCCGAGGAGCTCAGCTCCCTCATCCGCCACTCCGCCTCCGCCGGCTACCTGGAGGAGGACGACGCCACGCTGCTCGACCGGAGTCTGCGGTTCTCCGGGCGCGACGCCGCGGACATGATGACGCCGCGGGTGCAGATGACCTCGGTCCACGTCGACGACACCGCCGCGCAGATCATCGAGACCGCTGCCGTCTCCGGACACTCCCGTCTCCCGGTCGTCGACGAGGGCCCCGACGACGTCGTCGGCCTGCTCCACGTCAAGCAGGCCTTCACCGTCCCGCTCGACGAGCGCGAGACCCGCAGCGCCCGGAGCCTGATGATGGAGCCAGTCGTCGTGCCCGACACCCTCGGCGCGGCCCACCTGCTCGAGCAGCTGCGTGGCAAGGGCCTGCAGTTCGCCGTCGTCATCGACGAGTACGGCGGCACGTCGGGCGTGGTGACCGTCGAGGACATGGTCGAGGAGCTGATCGGCGAGCTCGAGGACGAGCACGACCGCTACCAGTCCCCGTTGACGCGTCGCGGCCGCTCGGTGTCCTTCGACGCCTCGCTGCGTCCCGACGAGGTGCTCGCCCGCACCGGCGTGCAGGTTCCCGAGGACGACGACTGGGACACCGTCAACGGCTACCTCGCCGCCACCCTCGGCCGGATCCCCGACGTCGGCGACGAGGTGACCGTCCAGGACGGCCAGCTCCGGGTCACCCGGACCGAGGGTCACCGGGTCAGCCGGGTGCAGTTCGTGCCCGACCTGCCCGACACCGCCCCCACGCCCGCCGACCCCGGCACGGCGGCCGAGCCTGCCCGCCGAGGTGCGGCGGACGACGTACCGAGCGGCTCGACGGACCAGAGGGAGGAGCAGGCATGAGCGACTACCTCCCCGGACTGGTCTGGCTGGTCGTCCTGCTGGCCGGCAACGCCTTCTTCGTCGGCGCCGAGTTCGCCGTGATCTCCGCGCGCCGCTCCCAGATCGAGCCGCGCGCCGCCGAGGGCAGCCGGGCGGCCAAGACCACCCTGTGGGCGATGGAGCACGCCACGCTCATGCTGGCCACCAGCCAGCTCGGCATCACCGTGTGCTCGCTGCTCATCCTCAACGTCTCCGAGCCGGCGATCCACCACCTGCTGGAGTACCCGCTCGGCGCGACGCCGATGTCGGAGGACGCCATCAGCGTCACCGCGTTCGTCATCGCGCTGGTGGTCGTGACCTACCTGCACGTCGTGCTCGGCGAGATGGTGCCGAAGAACATCGCGTTCTCGGTGCCCGAGCGGGCCTCCCTGCTGCTGGCCCCGCCGCTGGTGATGGTGTCGCGTATCTTCCGGCCCGTCATCGCCTTCCTCAACGCGATCGCGAACAGCATCGTGAAGCTGCTCGGCGTGGAGCCCAAGGACGAGGCCACCAGCACCTTCACCCTCGAGGAGGTGGCCGGCATCGTCGAGCAGTCGCAGCGCGAAGGCACCCTCACCGACGCCCCCGAGCCGCTGACGCGGGCCTTCGAGTTCACCGACAAGTCGGCGCGCGACATCGAGGTGCCGCTGTCGGAGGTGGTGCACCTGCCGCTGTCGTCGACGCCGGCCGACATCCAGCGCGCCGTGGTCGAGCACGGTTACTCCCGCTACGTCCTCACCGACGACACCATCCCGGTCTCCTACGTCCACATGAAGGACGTCATGGAGGCCCGCGGCGACGAGTTCGAGCAGCCGGTGCCCTCCAAGCGGCAGCGTCGGCTCATCTCGATCTCGCGTGACGCCGAGCTCGAGGACGCGCTGGCGCGGATGCGGGCCCAGGGCGCTCACATGGCGACGTCGGTCGACCCGGACGGTACGCCGCGCGGCGTGCTGTTCCTCGAGGACGCCATCGAGGTGCTGGTCGGCGAGATCCACGACGCCACCACCACCTGAAGGGCCCCCGCCCGCGCCGACCCCAGCGCGCATGACCCGACCCGAGCGCGACCCGACCCGAGCGCGACCCGAGCCCAGCGCGCATGTAACGCGGAGTTATGGACACCTCCCACGGGTCGTGAGCCTTGTGAGGCGTCCATAACTCCGCGTTACATGCGGCGGGGTGGTGCCTGTCAGTGCAGGACGATGCCTTGGGCGCGCAGGGCGTCGCCCAAGCCGTCGCCGCCAGGGGCCCGCAGCTCGGGGACGCCGCTGCCGCCGCCGGGCCGCACCCGTTGGGAGAACCGCACCGGCGAGCCGTGGGTGGCGACCTGCTCGGTCGCGCTCAGCTCGCGGATGAGTACGGCGAGCACTCGGCCGGGGTGGTTCTGGACCGCCTCGCCGTAGAGCGTGACGTCGTGCTGGCCGTCGTCGCCGACCAGCAGCCAGGACAGCTGGGGCAGCTCGGCGAAGAGGCGCGCGATCTGGGTGCGCTTGTGCTCCTGCCCGGAGCGGAACCACAGGTCCTCCGAGGGTCCCCAGTCGGTCAGCAACATCGGCCCGGCCGGGTAGCGGTTGCGCTGGAGGAAGCGTCGCAGCACGCCGGCGACGTTCCATGCGCCCGTGGAGACGTAGACCACGAAGAGGTCGGGCTCCGCGGCGACGAGGTCGCGGTAGAGCGCCGCCATGCCCGGCACCGCCGCCCGGTCGGTCTCCCGGATGAGGAAGGTGTTGCGGAAGGCCACGAGCGGGCGCGGCAGCGTGGTCACGATGACCGTGTCGTCGATGTCGCTGATCATGCCGAGCGTGGTGCCGGGCCCCACGACGCGGACCTGGGTGACCACGGGCGGGTTGTCGGCCACCTCGAGGCTGATGTCGTGCCAGCCCGGCGGCAGGTCTGAGTCGAGACGGACGTCGACGTACCCCTGGCTGCCGGAGACCACCTCGTGGACCCGCTCCCCCAGGGTGACCCGGACCGGCACCCCCTCGGTGGGCAGCACTGCGAAGCGGGTGAAGCCACGGACGATCTGGTCGTCGCTCGAGGTCATGCCCTCCGGGGCGAGCAGCACGCGGGCGAGGACGCGGACCCAGCCGTCGCCGCCGTACCCCGGGTAGGCCAGCACGCGCGGCACCCAGCCGTGACGGGACAGCCGGCCGCCGACGACGGACTTCACCGCCTCGTCGACCGTGCGCACGTCGCGGGGTCGGATCCGGAGCCGCTCGGTGATCCTCACGTCTGCATCCTGTCGCACCTGCGGGTCCCCGTCACCGGCCGCCCGCCGGCACCTCGCCGGCGCGTCACCGGTCCGGCCGCCGTCCGGACCGCGTCGTCAGCTCGAGAAGACCCACCAGGCGCCGACGAGCGCCGGCAGCAGACCCATCGGCAGCCACCACGCGACCGGGTTGCGCTGGTGCAGCAGCAGGGCGGCGACGACGCCGAGTACGCCGACCACGGCGGCCAGGGCGAGCAGTACCACGCGTTCGGCGACCCGGCTGTCCTCGAGGGAGGCGGCGCCGAGGACGAAGGCCAGCGCGAAGTGCTCGACGGTGGTGACGACGAGCGCGGACAGCACCCAGCGCTGGACCGAGGTGATGCTCATCCCCGGCTTGGCCGGCGAGCCGGGGCGGCCGACGGCCGGGCGGGGCGCGTTCGGGTCCATCAGGTGCCGGGCGCGGCGCGGCGGCGGGGGGGTCGACATCGCTCTCCTCGTGGGGTGGCTCCAGTCTCCCAGGCCGGCGGGAGGAGCCGTCACCGGCGCCAGGGCGCGGGACGACCCTGCAGCCACCACTCGAGGCGCGAGGTCAGGAACGGCAGCACGAGGTAGGTCATGATCGGCGTCATCACGATGGTGCTGGCCAGCACGCGGGGTACGACGTGCAGGTCGGGTGCCACGAGGCCCGCCAGCAGCGTGATGGCCAGGCTGAGGGGGAAGAACGCGAACCAGATCATCACCGCCTGCTTCCAGCGCGGCGGCCGCTCCGGGGTGAGCTGCTCGACGGCGTACTCCTCCGGCGAGTCGAACCAACCCTCGATGCCGGTCAGCCGCTCCACCCGGGTGTCCTCGACGATTCCCTGGGCCGAGCTCAGCCACCATTGGCGCTGGTCGGAGGCCTCCCAGCGGGCGAGGGCCTCGCTGCTGTCGAAGCGGTAGAGCATGTGCCACACCTCGGAGTCACGCGCCGGGCGCACCCAGCCGGTGCCGAGGAACCCCTCGAAGCGCTCGGCCAGCAGGGAGCCGGAGCGGACCCAGGCCACCATCTCGGCCTGGTGGTCGGGGTCGACCCGGCGGGTGATCGAGACCGTCACCGGGAGGTCGGAGGGGGCGCTGGTGGTCACCGTCCCAGGGTAGGGCGGCGCGAGTCCGCCTCCGTCCGCGCTGCGGGGCGGTGGTGGGCGGGGTCACGTGGCCCAGAAACCTGGTGGACACCGGGCAGAGCGGCCCACCGGCGTCGGGGACACTGGAGCCATGAGCTCGCGACCGCACGTCCGCGCCCCCGAGCTGCGGGGCCGAGGCTGGTTGAACACCGGCGGCCGTGAGCTGTCGCTCGCCGACTTCCGGGGTCGCTTCCTGCTCCTCGACTTCTGGGCCTTCTGCTGCGTGAACTGCCTGCACGTCCTCGACGAGCTGCGCCCGCTCGAGGAGAAGTACGCCGACGAGCTGGTCGTCGTGGGGGTGCACTCGCCGAAGTTCGTCCACGAGGCCGACCCCGAGGCGCTGGCCGCCGCGGTCGAGCGCTACGAGGTGCACCACCCCGTCCTCGACGACCCCGACCTGATCACGTGGCAGGCCTACACGGCGCGGGCCTGGCCGACGCTGGTGCTGGTCGACCCGGAGGGCTACGTGGTCGCGACCTACGCCGGCGAGGGACATGTCCACGCCCTCGACCGAATGCTTGTCGAGCTGACCGAAAAGCGCCGAGCCGCCGGGACGCTCCAGCCCGGAGGATCGCCGTACGTCGCACCGGTGGTGGTGCCCGAAGACCTGCGGTTCCCCGCGGACGCCGTACTGCTTCCGGAGGGCGGAGCACTCGTGGCCGACGCCGGCCACCACCAGCTCGTCGAGCTCGACGCGTCACGCTCGGTGGTGCGCCGCATCGGGTCAGGGGAGCGTGGCTTCCGCGACGGCGGGCCGGACGACGCCGCCTTCAGCGAGCCGAACGGGCTGTGCTTGTTGCCCTCCGCGGTCGCAGCAGCAGTCGGCTACGACGTAATTGTCGCCGACACCGTCAACCACGCGCTGCGGGGGGTCAGCCTCACCGAGGGAGCTGTCACGACGGTCGCCGGCACCGGCGAGCAGCTCTTCCCCGGCGCCCCCGACCAGGAGGGTCGGCTGTCCTCGCCGTGGGCGGTGGCGTGGTGGCAGGACCGGGTCTGGGTCGCGATGGCCGGGGTCCACCAGCTGTGGACCCTCGACCCGGTGACCGGCGAGTGCGTCGTCGCCGCCGGCACCGCCAACGAGGGGCTGCTCGACGCGCCGCTCGCCGAGGCCTGGTTCGCCCAGACCTCCGGGATCTCCGTCGCCGGCGACCGGTTGTGGGTGGCCGACAGCGAGTCCTCGAGCGTGCGCTACGTGGAGGACGGTTCGGTGCACACCGTGGTCGGCACCGGGTTGTTCGACTTCGGCTTCCGCGACGGCGCAACCGACCAGGCGCTGCTCCAGCACCCGCTCGGCGTGACGGCGCTGCCCGACGGTTCGGTGGCGGTGTGCGACACCTACAACGGCGCCGTGCGCCGCATCGCCGACGGTGAGGTCACGACGCTCGCCACCGGCCTGGCCGAGCCGTCCGCGGCGTACGTCGACGGCGACGTGCTCGTCGTGGTGGAGTCCACCGCCCACCGGCTCACCGCCGTGCCCCTCGGTGCGCACGCCCGCGCCGACGGCTTCGCCCACACCACGCAGCGGCCGGTGACCGAGGTGGGCGCCGAGGTCGAGCTCGTCGTCGAGTTCACCCCGCCGCCCGGGCAGAAGGTCGACGACCGGTTCGGCCCGCCGTCGCAGCTGGTGGTCTCCGCCACACCGCCCCAGCTGATCCGCGAGGGCGAGGGCCGTGGCACCGACCTGGTCCGGCGGCTCGTCCTCGACCCGGCCGTCGGCGACGGCGTCCTCCACGTCGCTGCTCGGGCCGCGTCGTGCGACGAGGACCTCGGCGAGGGTGCTGCCTGCCACCTCCACCACCAGGACTGGGGTGTCCCGGTGCGTGTCGCCCCCGACGGCCCCGCCAGGTTGATGCTCCCGCTCGCCGGCGTCTGACCCTCCGCCGGCGCCCCGTGCGGCTGCTGCTGCTCGGGTTGTGCGGTGGATCCGGGTCACCTGGTGGCATTGATCCACCACAGAGGGCGTCGTCGAACGTGCCCGCTCCGGCGTCGGACCCACCCCGCCCTACTGTGGTCGGGTGACCCCGTCAGACGTGCCGCAGCGCCCTTCCCGCGACGACCTCGGCGCCCCCGTCGACGTGCCCTCCTCGGCCCGCCGGGTGGTCTCCCTGGTGCCGTCGCTGACCGAGGCGATCGCGCTCACCCGCCCGGACGCCCTGGTCGGTGCCACCGACTGGTGCACCCACCCGGCGGACCTCGACGTACCCCGGGTGCGGGGGACCAAGAATCCCGACCTCGCCGCGATCCGCGCCCTCGAGCCGGACCTCGTGGTGTGCAACCGCGAGGAGAACCGCGAGCTCGACGTACGCCGCCTGCGCGAGGCCGGCGTCCCGGTGTGGGTCAGCGTGATCGAGACGCTGCCGCAGGCGCTGAGCGCGATGGAGCGGATCTTCGACGAGGCGCTCGGGTGGGGCGTCCCGGGCTGGCTCGAGGAGGTCGAGCGGGTCTGGGACCGGCCGGCGGCGCCCGTCGCGGCCCGGGTCGCCGTACCGATCTGGCGCGACCCGTGGATGGTCGTCGGCCGCCACACCTTCACCGACGACCTGCTGCGGCGGCTCGGCTGGCAGAACGTGTACGCCGAGGGTGGGCCTGGCGCTGACCGCTATCCGACCGTGACGGTGGCCGACATCGAGGCTGCCGGACCCGACGTGGTGCTGCTCCCCGACGAGCCCTACGTCTTCACCGACGAGGACGGGCCCGACGCGTTCGGCGTACCGACCCGGCTGGTCAGCGGGCGCCTGCTGACCTGGTACGGCCCGTCACTGCTCGACGCCGCCGAGGCCCCCGGGCTCCGCCCCTGACGGTCGGTCGGGGCCTGTCGGTTTCCCAAGGTATGCAGGCAAACTGGCACTCCCCATGGTCCGCACGCCATGGGGAGCGCCAACTTGCCTGCATACCATGGGAAACCGGCGAGCCCCTCAGAGGCCGAGGTCGCGCCCGATGAGCTCCTTCATGATCTCGTTCGAGCCGGCCCAGATCTTCGAGACGCGGGCGTCACGCCAGGCGCGGGCCACGCGGTACTCGTTCATGTAGCCGTAGCCGCCGTGCAGCTGCACGCAGTGGTCGAGGATCTCGTTCTGCACCTGCGAGGTCCACCACTTCGCCTTGGCGGCGTCGATGGCGCTCAGCTCCTTGCGGTCGTGCGCGACGACGCACTGGTCGACGTACGCCTGGGTCACGTCGACCTGGGTGAACATCTCCGCGATCAGGAACTTGTTGTGCTGGAAGGACCCGACGCCCTGACCGAAAGCCTTGCGTTCCTTGGAGTACTCCAGCGTCTCGACGAGGATCTGCCGTGCGTGCGCGAGGTTGGAGATCGCGCAGCCCAGGCGCTCCTGCGGCAGCTTCTGCATCATGTGGATGAAGCCGTTGTCGAGCTCGCCGACGATGTCGTCGTCGGTGCAGCGCAGGTCCTCGAAGAACATCTCCGCGGTGTCGGACTCGGTCTGGCCCACCTTGTCGAGCTTGCGGCCCTTCGCGTAGCCGTCCTTGGAGGTGTCGACGCCGAACAGCGTGATGCCGCGCGCCTTCTTCTCGGGCGAGGTCCGCGCCGCCACGACCACGAGGTCGGCGGAGTAGCCGTTGGTGATGAACGTCTTGGAGCCGTTGAGCACCCAGTCGTCGCCGTCGCGCACCGCGCTGGTCTTCAGCGCCGCGAGGTCGGAGCCGCCGGAGGGCTCGGTCATGCCGATCGCGGTCAGCATCTCGCCGCTGGCCACGCCGGGCAGCCAGCGCTTCTTCTGCTCGTCGCTGGTCAGCTCCACGAGGTACGGCGCCACGATGTCGGCGTGGATGCCCACGCACGACGACAAGGCGGCGTTGACGTGGGAGAGCTCCTCCATGAGGACCGCGTTGAAGCGGTAGTCGCCCGCCTCGGCGCCGCCGAACTCCTCGGGGATCTCGAGGCCGAGGAAGCCCTGCTTGCCGGCCTCCAGCCAGAAGTCGCGCGGCAGCGCCTTGCTCTCCAGGTGCTCCTCGAGGTGGGGCTTGACCGAGCGGTCCAGGAACTCCCGCACCGAGCCCCGGAAGGCTTCGTGGTCCTCGTCGTAGATCTCGCGCTTCATTCCCACACCTCGCTGGTCGCGGAGCCGGTCGGGCCCCGAAGTTACTGGCTGGTACGACGCTCCAGTGTCTCACGAGCCTGCCTGCTGCGGCGGCCGGGCGTTGACGCCGGTGGCTAGCGTGGGCGCCATGACCACTGACGCAGCTCCGGCCTCCTACGACACGATCGTCATCGGCGCCGGCCAGGCCGGGCCCGGCCTCGCCGCCACTCTGGCCGCCGAGGGCGAGCAGGTCGCGCTCGTCGAGATGGACCGCTTCGGCGGCACCTGCCTCAACTCCGGCTGCCGGCCGACCAAGGCCCTGCGGGGTACGGCGCGCGCAGCCCACGTCGCGCGGAGCAGCGCCGGTCTCGGTGTCCACGTCGACGGCGTCCGGGTGGACCTCGCCGAGGCCGTCGCCCGCAAGGACACGTTGATCGACGACTGGCGGGCAGGCGGTGTCGACTGGGTCGAGGGTGCCGAGGGCATCTCCTACCTGCGCGGCCGGGCGCGGCTGGTCGGCACCACCTCTGAGGGCCGGCACCGTGTCGAGGTGGACGGGCAGGAGCTGACGGCCCGCCGGGTCGTGCTCAACACCGGCGCCCGGTCGGTGCCACCGCCGATCGAGGGACTCGACGACGTGCCGTGGATGGACCACCACGGCATCCTGCACGTGACCGACCTGCCCTCGCACCTCGTCGTGCTCGGCGGCTCCTACATCGGCCTCGAGCTGGGTCAGGTGTTCTCGCGCTTCGGCTCGGAGGTCACGGTCGTGGAGCGAGGTGAGCGGGTCATCAGCCGTGAGGACGCGGAGGTCAGTGACGCCGTGACCGCCTTCCTGCGTGACGAGGGGATGACCGTGCTCACCGGTGCCGAGGTGGCACGGGTGGCGCGCGGGGGCGCCGGGGTTGTCGTCTCGCTCGCGGACGGCACGGAGCTCGACGCCAGCCACGTGCTGGTGGCGGCCGGTCGCGTGCCCAACAGCGACGAGCTCGGGCTGTCCGCGGTCGGTGTGTCCATCGACGACCACGGCTACGTGGAGACCGACGAGGTGTTCGCCACGAACGTCGAGGGCATCTACGCCCTCGGGGACGTCAACGGCCGCGGGGCGTTCACCCACACGTCGTACCAGGACGGCGAGATCCTCGGCGACCACCTGACCGGCGGCTCCCGGACCGTCGGCGGCCGGGTCATGACCTACGCGCTCTTCACCGACCCGCCGCTGGGACGGGTCGGCGCCTCCGAGGAGCAGCTGAAGCGCACCGGTACGTCGTACCGCGTGTCGACCACGTCGATGTCGGGCGTGACGCGCGCCGTGCTCGACGGGGAGACCACGGGACTGGTGAAGCTGCTGGTCGGCGAGGACGACCAGGTCCTCGGGGCCGCCTGCCTCGGGATCGGTGGTGACGAGCTCGTGCAGATCTTCGGGCTCATGATGCACGCGAGGGTGCCGGTCACCGAGATCGAGACGTGGCTGCCGATCCACCCGACCGTCACCGAGTTCCTCCCCACCTTCGTCGCCTCGCTCGCCGCCCCCGACGCCTGACCCGACGCGCCGCGCCGCGCCTGACCGCACGCGGTCGAGCGCGCTCGGCGCCCGACCGGTCAGGCGTCGGCGCGGCGCTGGGCGATGCCGTAGAGCGCCACTCCGGCGGCCACACCGGCGTTGAGCGACTCCAGCTGGTTGGCCATCGGGATCGACACGAGCTGGTCGCAGGTCTCGGCGACGAGCCGCGACAGTCCCCCACCCTCGGCGCCGACCACGAGCACGAGCGGCCCGTCGGCCAGGTCGAGGTCCGGCAGTGAGACGTCACCGTCGGCGTCGAGCCCCACCACCATGCACCCGGCCTCCTGGTAGGCCTTCAGCTGCCGCGTCAGGTTGACGCACTGCGCCACCGGCACCCGCGCGGCCGCTCCGGCCGAGGTCTTCCACGCCGACGCCGTCATCCCGGCCGCGCGACGCTCGGGCACCACGACGCCGTGGGCCCCGAAGCCGGCCGCGCTGCGCACCACCGCGCCCAGGTTGCGCGGGTCGGTGATCGAGTCCAGCGCCACGATGAGTGGCGGCGCCCCGGACTCCTTCGCCATCCGCAGCAGGTCGTCGGGGTGGGCGTACTCGTAGGCCGGGACCTTCGCGGCCAGCCCCTGGTGGACCGCGCCGTCGGTCAGCCGGTCCAGCTCGCGCTTGCTGACCTCGAGCAGGGAGATCCCCTTCTCGGCCACCAGCTTGAACGACTCGCGCAGCCGGCCGTCGCGCTCGGCCCCCTCCGCGACGTACACGCCGGTCACGGGCACCTCGGCCCGCAGCGCCTCGACGACCGAGTTGCGCCCGGCGATCCACTCGGTGTCGCCGCCCTTGGAGCGACGCGGCGCGCTCTTCGGGGCGTCGCGCTCGGAGCGTTTCTTGGCCTTGTACGCCTTGTGGTTCTCCCGCTCGGCGGCCTTCGGCGTCGGCCCGCGCCCCTCGAGCCCGCGCTTGACGCGCCCCCCGGACCCGGCGGTGGGGTTGCCCTTGCTGGTCTTGCGGATCGCTCCCTTGCGGGAGGAGTTGCCGGGCATCTCATGCCTTTCGTCGTACGCCGAGGTGGCGCGTGTTCGGGGGCCGCCGGTGCCGGCGGCGTGGTCTCAGGCCAGCGACCAGGTCGAGCCGGACGGACCGTCCTCGACCTCGATGCCGGCGGCCTTGATGCGGTCGCGCAACGCGTCGGCGGTGGCGAAGTCCTTGGCGGCGCGAGCCTGCTGGCGCTGCTCGAGCAGCCCGGCGACGAGCACGTCGACGGCCTCGCGCAGTCGGACGTCCTCGGAGCCACCGGCGGCCCAGTGGGGGTCGAACGGGTCCAGCCCGAGCACGTCGAGCATGGCGCGGACCGAGCCGGCCGCTCCCCGCAACGCGCTCCTGCCGCTGGGGTCCCCCGCACCGAGGAGCCGGTTGCCCTCCCGGGTGACCTCGTGGATCGCCGCCACGGCCGCCGGCGTCCCCAGGTCGTCGTCCATCGCGGCCACGAATTCTGCGCACGGCATCCCGAGCGGCACCTCGCCGAGCACGGCCGCCGCGCGGACGAGGAAGTTCTCGATCCGTGCGAACCCGGCCGCCGCCTCGTCGAGCGCCTCGAACGAGAACTCCACGTGCGAGCGGTAGTGCGCCGCCACGATGTAGAAGCGCAGGTCGATCGCCCGGGTGCGCGCCAGCACCGCCGGGATGGTCAACGTGTTGCCCAGGGACTTGCTCATCTTCTCGCCGGCCGTGGTGATCCAGGCGTTGTGCATCCACGTCGTGGCGAAGTCGTCGCCGGCGGCCCGCGACTGGGCCTGCTCGTTCTCGTGGTGCGGGAAGCGCAGGTCGTAGCCGCCGCCGTGGATGTCGAAGGCACCGCCGAGATACTTCCGCGCCATCGCCGAGCACTCGATGTGCCACCCCGGACGCCCCGGGCCCCACGGCGAGGGCCACGACGCGGTCTCGGGCTCGGTGTCCTTGCGGCCCTTCCACAGGGCGAAGTCGCGGGCGTCGCGCTTGCCGCGCGGGTCGGCGTCGGCCGCGGCCTCCATCTCGGAGACGCGCTGGCCCGAGAGCTCGCCGTACGCCGGCCACGACATCACGTCGAAGTAGACGTCGCCCGACCCGTCGGCCGCCGGGTAGGCGTGTCCGCGCTCGATCAGCCGCTCGATGAGCGCCAGCATCTCCGGCACGTGACCGGTCGCCAGCGGCTCGTAGGTCGGAGGCAGCACGTGGAGGGCGTCGTACGACGCGGTCAGCGCCCGTGTCATGTCGTAGGCGAGGTTGAACCAGGGGCGGGCCTGCTCGGCCGACTTCACCAGGATCTTGTCGTCGATGTCGGTGACGTTGCGGATGAAGGTGACCTCCAGCCCGCGGTGGGTCAGCCACCGCCGCAGCACGTCGAAGTTGACCGCCGAGCGGACGTGACCGACGTGCGGCTCCCCCTGGACGGTCAGCCCGCAGACGTACACGCCCGCCCGCCCCTCGTGCAGGGGCGTGAAGTCGCGCACCTCGCGGGTCACGGAGTCGTACAGCCTGATCGTCACCGGTCGATCCTACGGGGAGCGGAGCCCCCTCGTCGTTGCGCTGCGCCTCGCCACCGGCCTCACTCGGCGGTGAACTCCACGGTGTGCCACCCGGTCGCCCCGTCCGGTACGACGTCGCGGCGCACGCCGGTCTGCGTGTAGCCCTCGCGGTCGGTGGCCCGCACCGCCAGCGTGTGGACGCCCGGCTCGACGTCGACCGTCCCGGCCCACTGCACCCAGGTGTCCTGGCTGACCGTGCCGCGACCGACCTCGACCTCGGTCCAGGCACCCCCGTCGAGGCGCACCTCGACGCGCTCGATCCCGACGTGCTGCGACCACGCGACCCCGCCGACGCGCATCGCGCCGGACTCGGCCCGCTCGTTGCCGCCCGGCACGTCGATGCGCGAGTGGGTGCGGATCGGGGCCTGCTCGGCCCAGCCGCGGCTCGTCCAGTAGGCCTCGATGTCGGCGAACCGCGTCACCTCGAGGTCGACGACCCACTTGGTCGCCGAGACGAACCCGTAGAGGCCCGGGACGACCATGCGCACCGGGAAGCCGTGCTCGAGCGGCAGCGGCTCGCCGTTCATCGCGATCGCGAGCAGGGAGTCGCGGTCGTCGCTCAGCGCGGTCAACGGGGTGCCGCAGGTCCAGCCGTCCTCGGAGGTCTGGAGCACGGCGTCCGCCTCCGGCAGCGGGCCGGCCTGCGCCAGCAGGTCGGCGATGCGGACCCCGCTCCACCAGGCGTTGCCGATCAGCTCGCCGCCGACCGGGTTGGACACGCAGCACAGCGTCACCCAGGCCTCCGTCTGCTCCGCGTCGAGCAGGTCGGCGAAGCTGACGGTCACCTCGCGCTCGACCATGCCGTGGATCCGCAGCCGCCACTCGTCGACGTCGATCGTGGGGATGGCGAACGCGGTGTCGATCCGGTAGAAGTCCGCGTTCGACGACACCCACGGGGTGACGCCGGTGACGCCGAGCTCCGCCCCGGCCGGTACGACGCCGCGCGTCACGGGCAGCCGCAGCCTCGAGCGGGCGGCCTCGACCAGGCTCCGGCGGCGGCCCAGGAGCTGGGCCCCGACCCCGACCGTCAGGGAGAGGGCCGCCACGACGCCGGAGCGTTGCAGGAACGAACGGCGCCCCAGGGCCGGCGGAGCCGGCGGCGGGCCAGGCGGCCGCGGGTCGGTTGTCCGGTCCCACCCGTCGGTTCCGCTTCCCGGGCCGGTTCCGGAGCTCGTTTCGGGGTCGGTTCCGGGGCTGGCTCCGGGGCCGGTTCCGGGGCTCGGCGAGGCGGGAGTGGACGGCGGCGCGGACGGGCTTGCGGGCGCAGAGGGCCGGGACGCGCCGGTCGGGACCAGCACCGGCAGCACCACGAGCCAGGTCACCATGCCGGTGACCACCGGCAGGATCGCCGACCCCGCGGCATCCCCGGGCCCGATGACGGCGGCGAGCGCCAGCAGCCCCATGGCGAGGAACACCAGGCGTCCGGCCCAGGCACGGCGTTCGGCCAACCGGCCGGCGAGCGCGGCCAGGCCCAGCAGCCCGACCACCACCCCGGTGATCAGCAGGGGCTTGTCCCAGGTGCCGACGGCGCTGATGGCGGCTTCCGCGACCTTGCCCGGAGTGATCTCGGCGATGCCCTCGGACACGGCGGTCACCGGCGAGAGCCGTTCGTTGAGGATCGCCGCAGTGGCCAGGCTGACGGCCAGGCCCCCCAGCCCGGTCAGGACGCCGCCGAGCAGCGACTGCCCGGGGAACGGCGTACTGCCCGGGCGCGGGGACGAGGTGAGGCTCACCGCTCCATCGTCGCAAACGCCCGGTTGAGCGACGGGGTGCCGGCGTGCGGCCCCCGTCGGAGCGCCCCGGGAGCGGAGCCGGTGCCATGATGCAGCCATGGACGACTCGCCGGTCCCGGCCCCCCTGCCGCTCCCCCGCATCGGCATCGGCGTCGACGTCCACGCCTACGCCGACGGCGCGCCGATGTGGCTGGCGGGCCTGCACTTCCCCGACGAGGAACGCGGCCTGGCCGGGCACTCCGACGCCGACGTCGCGGCTCACGCCGCCTGCGACGCGCTGCTGTCGGCGAGCGGGCTGGGCGACCTGGGGTCGAACTACGGCACCTCCGACCCGGCCTGGGCCGGCGCCTCCGGGGCCTCCCTGCTGACCGAGACCGCCCGGCGGGTGCGCGCCGCCGGGTTCACCGTCGGCAACGTGGCCGTCCAGGTGATCGGCAACCGGCCCCGCCTCGGTGCGCGCCGCGCCGAGGCCGAGGCCGTGCTGTCGGCCGCCGCCGGCGCCCCCGTGACGGTCTCGGCGACCACCACCGACGGTCTGGGGCTGACCGGCCGCGGCGAGGGTGTCGCCGCGATCGCCACCGCCCTCGTCATCGCGCGCTGACGGCGGGATGCCAAATTCACCGGGTCCCCGGTGAATTTGGCACTTCCCGTGGGTTACAACCCGCGGGAAGTGCCAGTTTCACCGGGGACCCGGTGAAACCGGCAAGCCCCCACGTACGACGACGGCCGCCTCCCGGTGGGGAAGCGGCCGTCGTGACGTGTGAGGTCGAGACCTCAGGAGGCGAGAACCTCGTCGAGGAGGGCCTCGGCCTTGTCCTCGTTGGTGCTCTCGGCCAGGGCCAGCTCGGAGACGAGGATCTGGCGAGCCTTCGCCAGCATCCGCTTCTCGCCGGCGGAGAGGCCACGGTCACGCTCCCGGCGCCACAGGTCGCGCACGACCTCGGCGACCTTCATGACGTCACCGGAGTGCAGCTTCTCCAGGTTGGCCTTGTAGCGGCGCGACCAGTTGGTCGGCTCCTCGGCGTGGGACAGGCGGAGGACCTCGAACACCTTGTCGAGACCTTCCTTGTCGACCACGTCGCGGACCCCCACCAGGTCGAGGTTGCACGCGGGCACGCGTACGACCAGGTCCTGCTGGGCGACGATCCGGAGGACCAGGTAGAGCCGGTCCTCGCCCTTGATCGTGCGGGTCTCGATATCTTCGATCACGGCTGCGCCGTGGTTGGGGTAGACAACCGTTTCGCCGACGGTGAAAGTCATATGTGAAGAACCCTTTCCTAGGCCACCAGTTTAACACGGCCTCGGGAGTGGTAGGTCACCGTTTCCGCAGGTCAGAGGCGGTGTTGGGGCTTGACAGGTCCCACATGCGTGTGCTGGAGACCCCCGACGCGGCGTGCGGTTCGGCCCCGCGACGACCCCTCCGACCGCTAGTTTTCGGGCCATGTCCCAACGCAAGCGGCCCGGCTTCGCCCTGTCCCTCCTCCGGACGTCGCACCCCGTGGAATCGCTGGTCATCGCGCTCGGGGTGACCCTCGGCGCCGTACTGGTCGGGCGCCCCACGCGCGAGGTCGCGCTGGTCCTCGCCACCGTGCTGCTGGGCCGCATGACCGCGGGCTGGCTCAACGACGCGGCCGACCGCCGACGCGACGCTGCGGCCGGACGTCTGGACAAGCCGGTGGCCCAGGGCTGGATCGACGGCGGCACGGTCACCTTCTCCGTCGCGTGCGCCACCTGTGTGCTGGTCCCGCTGTCGATCTCCAACGGCACGGCCGCCGGCATCGCCCACCTGCTGTCGGTCCTCGCCGCCTGGATCTACTGCACGCGCATCAAGACCACCCGACTGTCCTTCCTGCCCTGGGCGGTCAGCTTCGCGCTGCTCCCCGCCTTCCTGTCGTACGGCGGGTGGGGCGGCGGCCTCCACGGCGGACCGCCCACCATCCTCATGACGGTCCTGGCCGGTCTGCTCGGCATCGGGGTCCACGTGCTGCTCAGCGTGCAGGACCTCGTCGGGGACAACAAGATCGGCCTGCGCACCTTCCCGCTGCTCCTCGCGCTCAAGATCGGCGCCGGCAAGCTGCTGGCCGTCGCCGCCGTCTTCACCCTGGCCGTCCTCGGCGCGATGGTCGCCGCCGGGCTCTCCTCCGGCCTGACCCAGTCCTGAGCCCGACCTGTCACCGGCCGACCCGTCACCGGCCGACCCGCATCGGTCGTCCCGGTTCCCCTAGACTCGGCCGCGTGACCGCCACCGCTCTCCGCCCCGTCACCGCGTCGCGGTCCCGGGCCCGCCGCCTGCTCGCCCTGACCCTCGCGACCCCGCTGCTCGTCGCCTGCAACAACTTCGACGCGCAGACCGACCAGGTCTACACCCCGGCCCAGGGCGTCAACGACCGCAGCACCGACATCGACGTGCTCAACGCCCTCGTCGTCGCCGAGTCCGACGGGTCGGGCCGCTTGATCGCCGGCCTGGCCAGCCAGGCCGACGAGGACGTCGAGCTGACCGGCGTCCAGGGCGAGGGCGAGGACGCCGAGGTCCAGTTCGGCAGCGACGGCGGCGAGGCCGTCGTACCGGCCGGAGGGTTCCGACAGCTCGCCGACGAGGGCTCCGCGGTCATCAGCGCCACCGGCGAGGGCGTCGTGGTCGGCGACTACGTGCGGCTGACGATGTCGTTCAGCAACGGCGACGAGGTGGCGCTCAACGTGCCCGTCGTCGTACCGGGCGAGGACTTCGCCGACGTGACGCTGCCCGGCTCCACCTCGTCGCAGCAGCACCGAGGAGCCCACCACCGAGCCCTCGCCATCCCCCACCTCGGAAGGCTGAGCCCATGAGCGCGCCGTACACCCTGGTCCTGCTCCGCCACGGCGAGAGCGACTGGAACGCCAAGAACCTCTTCACCGGCTGGGTGGACGTCGCCCTCACCGACAAGGGTCGCGACGAGGCGGCGCGCGCGGGGCGGCTGCTGACCGAGGCGGGCGTGCTGCCCGACGTGCTGCACACCTCGCTGCTGCGGCGCGCGATCACGACCGCGCAGCTCGCCCTCGAGGAGGCCGAGCGCCACTGGATCCCGGTACGTCGCTCGTGGCGCCTCAACGAGCGTCACTACGGCGCCCTGCAGGGCAAGGACAAGAAGGCCACGCTGGAGGAGTACGGCGAGGAGCAGTTCATGCTCTGGCGCCGCTCCTACGACACGCCCCCGCCGCGGCTCGACGACGACAACGAGTGGTCGCAGGTCGGCGACCCGCGCTACGACCTGTTGCCCGGCGAGCTGATGCCGCGCACGGAGTGCCTCGCCGACGTGATCGACCGGATGCTGCCCTACTGGTACGACGCCATCGTGCCGGACCTCCGCGACGGGCGGACCGTGTGCGTGGCCGCGCACGGCAACAGCTTGCGCGGGATGGTCAAGCACCTCGACGGCATCAGCGAGGAGGAGGTCGTGGGGCTCAACATCCCCACCGGCATCCCGCTGGTCTACCGGCTCGACGAGGATCTCAGGCCCACCGAGCGTGGGGGGCAGTACCTCGACCCCGACGCCGCGGCCGACGCCATCAAGGCCGTCGCGTCCCAGGGACACTGAGGGGCTGCCGGTTTCCCAAGGACGGACTGGCCTCGTCCGGACATGGGGAGTGCCAGTTTGCCTGCATACCTTGGGAAACCGGCCCAGATCACCCCTAAGGGGTGAGGCGGGACGACAGGAACCTCAGGATCCGGTCCTCGTCCCCCACCAGTCGTACGCCGGGCGCGGTCGGCAGCGACCGCTTCCACAGCAGCGTCAGCAAGGTGGCGGCCGGCGCCTCGACGCGGTCGAGCCCGTCGCGCGGCCCGACGCTCACCAGGGGCCCCGGACGCGTCGACGGCTGTCCGGCCTCCCGAACGCCGGGCGGGGCCTGCGTCGGGATCCCGACCGGGGCCGGCTCCACCACCCATGACACCTCGGCGTCGAGGGCGCGCAGCTCGACGGGGCGGTGCAGGACCGCCGGATGCCCACGCTGGTGCATCCGCCACAAGAAGACCTCGAGCACCTCGGCCACCCCGTCGACGGCGAGCCGCATCGGGACGCGCGGCTCGTGGTCGCCGGCCAGCGCCAGGTCGACGCCGTGCACGACTGTCTCGTGGGCCTGGCGACGCGCCCAGAAGCGCGCCTCGCCCTCCTCGAAGGCGAAGTTCCAGCAGCGCTTGGTCGGGTCGGTCGAGCGCAGCACCTCGTAGAGGTCCTCGGCCTTGGCGAGGTACCACTCCGCCATCCGGCGCGACCGCGCCGACGCCGGACGGTCCTCGAGCTGGCGGGCCTTCTGGCCGGTCTCGAGGATCGACGCGGCCCAGGAGTGGACGTTGCCCACGTGGGACACGAGGTCCATCACCGCCCAGTCCGGACAGGCCAGGACGGGTGCGCGCGCAGACGTGCGTCCGAGGTGGTTCGCGAACCACTCCGCCGCCGACGCGAACTCCTCAACGAAGTCCAGGTCGGCTTCAGCAGGGCTCGCTGGATCCATGCGCCCATGGTGGCACGAATCGGACGCCCCGCTGACCGGTGGCAGGGGCTCCCCCGCGGTCGGCGCTGCTTAGCGGTCGAGGGCGGAGGGGACCTCGCCGGTGACGAGGTAGACGACCCGGCGGGCCAGCGAGACCGCGTGGTCGGCGATGCGCTCGTAGTAACGCCCCAGCAGGGCGTTGTCGATCGCCGGCTCCACGCCGTACGCCCAGCTCTCGCCGAGCATCAGACGGAACGAGCGGCGGCGCAGCTCGTCCATCTCCTCGTCGTCGGACTCCACCGAGCGGGCGGCGTCGACGTCACGGTTCTTGATGACCTCGGCGACCGAGCCGATCATGTGGACCGCGACGGCGGCCATCCGCTCGACGGTCGGGCATCAGGTCCGGAGGTACGGCGACCTCGGGCACGCGCAGCTGCGCCACCTTGGCCACGTGCACGGCCAGGTCCCCCATCCGCTCCAGGTCGGCGACCATCCGCACCGCCGCGATGAGCATCCGCAGGTCGCCGGCGACCGGCTGCTGCAGCGCGAGGAGCTCGAAGGCCCGGCCCTCGATGTCGTTGCGGAGGGCGTCGATCGCCGCGTCGCCGGCGAGCACCTGCTCGGCGATGACGGCGTCCGCGTCGAGGAGAGCCGTCGTGGCCTGGCTGGTGGCGTCCTGCACCATGCCGGTCAGACGGACGAGGTCGTCGACGATGGCGTCGAGCTGGTCGTGGTAGGCCGTACGCATGGGTCAACAGTCTCTATGGCAGACGGACAGCCGTCCAACTGGTGGTGAACCAGGGATGAACTGCTGACGAAACAGCAGGTCAGGGGGCATCATCCGGACCGACCCCTCCGCGGGTCACCCTAGGATCGCATCGTGGACCCGAACACGGAGGGCGTGCTGCTCCTCTTGCTGGGCATCTTCCTCGGTGCCCTCCCGGTGCTCGCCTGGCGCGCCAGCGAGCGTCAGCTGCGCGGCGCCTCGCGACGCGGCGGACCCGACCACGGACGTCGTACCCCCGGGGGTGGGCACCGTCCTCAACGTGCTGCGCTCCAGCGCGCTCGTCGTCGACGAGGAGGACCGCGTCGTGCAGGCCTCCGCGCCGGCGTACACGCTGGGGCTGGTGCGCGAGGGCGAGCTGCGCAACGACGAGCTGGCCGAGCTGGTGCGCAAGGTCCGTCGCGACGGCGAGATCCGGCAGGTCGACCTGGACCTCCACCGTCCCGGCCAGCAGCCGGTCCACGTCAACGCCCGCGTCGCCGCGTTGAGCAGCCGGCTCGTGCTGGTGCTGACCGAGGACCGCACCCGCGAGCGTCGGGTCGACGCGATCCGCCGCGACTTCGTCGCCAACGTCTCCCACGAGCTCAAGACGCCGGTCGGCGCGCTGACGCTGCTGGCCGAGGCGGTGCGCGAGGCCTCCGACGACCCCGAGGCGGTGCAGCGCTTCGCCTCCCGGATGCAGACCGAGGCCGTCCGGCTGAACCGGCTCGTGCAGCAGATCATCGAGCTGTCGCGCCTGCAGGGCGACGAGGCGCTCGAGAAGCCGGCGATGGTGGCGGTCGACCGCGTCGTGGAGCGGTCGATCGACTTCAACGAGATCGAGGCGAAGGCCAAGGACATCGAGGTCGTGTACGACGGGCGGCGCGGCCTGTTGGCCCTGGGCAACCCCGACCAGGTGTCGCTGGCCATCAGCAACCTGGTGGCCAACGCCATCGCCTACTCTCCCGAGCACAGCCGCGTCGTGGTCTCCGCACTGCAGCAGGAGCTGATGGTCGACGTCACCGTGACCGACCAGGGCATCGGCATCCCGCGTGCCGAGCTCGACCGGATCTTCGAGCGCTTCTACCGCGTCGATCCGGCGCGGCACCGCTCCACCGGCGGCACCGGCCTGGGGCTCTCCATCGTCAAGCACGTCGCGGCCACCCACGGCGGCGAGGTGAAGGTCTGGTCGGAGCCCGGCAAGGGCTCCAGCTTCACCCTGCGCCTGCCGCGGCACACCGCGACCCCCGCCCCCGCACCCCCTGTGAAGGAGTCATCGTGACCCGAGTGCTCGTCGTCGAGGACGAGGAGAGCTACAGCGACGCCCTGGCCTACATGCTGCGCAAGGAGGGCTTCGAGGTCAGCCTCGCCGCCACCGGGCTGCAGGCGCTGGAGGAGTTCGACCGCAGCGGCGCCGACATCGTGCTGCTCGACCTGATGCTTCCCGAGCTGTCGGGCACCGAGGTGTGCCGCCGGATCCGGGCGGTGTCCAACGTGCCGGTGATCATGGTCAGCGCCAAGGACGATGAGGTCGACAAGGTGGTCGGGCTCGAGCTCGGCGCCGACGACTACGTCACCAAGCCCTACTCCCCGCGCGAGCTGGTGGCCCGGATCCGCGCCGTGCTGCGCCGCGGCACCGAGGTCGAGAGCGCGCCGGCGGCCCTGGAGGCCGGCCCGGTCCGGATGGACGTCGACCGCCACCTGGTCTCGGTCAACGGCACCGACACCCCGCTGCCGCTCAAGGAGTTCGAGCTGCTCGAGATGCTGCTGCGCAACCCCGGGCGGGTGCTCACCCGTGGCCAGCTCATCGACCGGGTCTGGGGCTCGGACTACGTCGGGGACACCAAGACCCTCGACGTCCACGTGAAGCGGCTGCGCGCCAAGATCGAGCCCGACCCGGCCAACCCCGTCCACCTCGTCACCGTTCGGGGGCTGGGCTACAAGTTCGACGCCTGAGGGGCTGTCGGTTTCACCGGGGACCCGGTGAATTTGGCACTTCCCGCAGGAAGTTTCTTACGGGAAGTGACAGTTTCACCAGGGACCCGGTGAAACCGGCATCCCTACTCCGACACCTCGGGGGGCGCGCCGCCGGCCTCGAGCCAGCCCCGGAAGGCGTCGAGGTTCCGCGTGGACTCGCCACGCGAGACGCGCCACTCCCACTCCTTGCGGATCGAGCTGCCGAACCCGAGCTCGAGGATGGTGTTGAACGACTCGTCGGCGTAGCTCAGGACCGCGCCGAGCAGCCGGTCGATCTCCTCGGCCGTCACCGACGTCAGCGGCAGCCGGCCGTCGAGGTAGATGTCCCCGTGGTGGTCGACCGCGAACGCGACGCCGTACAGCTTCAGGTTGCGCTCGAGCATCCACCGGTAGACGCGCGCGTGGTTCTCGTCGGGGTGCCGCGCCACGAACGCGTGCACGCCGAGAGCGTGCGGCCCGACGTCGAGACGGCACGGCGTCTGCAGCTTCTTCTCCCCCGGCAGCGTGACGCTGAAGACCCCGCGCGTGAGCTCGGTGTGCTCGAGCTCGTTGTCGGCCAGCACCGTGCGCAGCGTCGCGATCGCCCGCTCGCGCAGGTCCTCCCGCGCCGACTCAGCCACGGACGACATCCTGCAGGCCCTGCCTCATCGTGTGCGCCGCCTTCCGGTAGACCTCGAGCGTCCGCTCGGCCGTCCGCTCCCACGCGAAGTCGCGCGCGTGCAGCGCGGCAGCCGAGGCCAGGCGCTCACGGTACGCCGTGTCGGTGGCCAGTCGGCGCAGCGCCGTGGCGTAGTCGGCCGGGTCGTGCCCGTCGACGAGCACACCCGTCACCCCGTCGCGTACGACGGTCGTCAGCCCGCCCACCGACGCGGCCACGACCGGCGTTCCGACGGCGGAGGCCTCGATGGCCACCAGTCCGAACGACTCGTTGTAGGACGGCACGCAGACGAGCGTCGCGGCGGCGTACCAGTCGACGAGCGCGGCTCGGTCGACCGGCGGCACGAAGCGCACGAGGTCGCCGATGCCGAGCTCGGCGGCGAGATCGGACAGCGACGTCGGGTGCTCGAGGCCGGACCCCGACGGGCCGCCGACGACCGGCACCAGCAGCCGGCGGCGCAGCTCGGGCTCGCGCTCGACCAGGAGCGCGACCGCACGCAGCAGGATGTCGGGGGCCTTGAGCGGCTGGAGCCGCCCCACGAAGAGCGGGATGATCGCGTCGGCGGGCAGGCCCAGCCGAGCGCGGGCGTCGCGCTGCGGACGCGGGACGAACACGCCGAGGTCGACGCCGGGGTGCACGACCTCGACGCGGGCCGGGTCAGCGGCGTACAGGTCGATCAGCTGGCGCGCCTCCAGGCCGGTGTTGGCGATGAGCATGTCGGCGGCCTCGACGACCTGGTCCTCGCCCAGCAGCCGGGCGTCCGGCTCCGGGGTGTCACCCTCGGCGAGCGAGGCGTTCTTGACCTTCGCCATCGTGTGCATGGTGTGGACCAGCGGGACCGACCAGCGGTCCCGCACCAGCGCGCCCACCTGACCCGAGAGCCAGTAGTGGGAGTGGACGAGGTCGAACCAGCCGTGCTCGTGGCCGGCCTCGGCGCGCAGCAGGTGGCGGGCGAAGATGCACAGCTGGGCGGGCAGCGCCTCCTTGCCGAGGCCCTCGTAGGGGCCGGCGGCCACGTGGTGGACGCGCACGCCGGGCGCCGCTTCGACGATGGGCTCGAGCGCCGACGAGGTGGCCCGGGTGTAGATCTCGACCTCGAGGTTGCGCTCGGCGAGGCGTCGCGACAGCTCGAGCACGTAGACGTTCATCCCGCCGGCGTCGCCGGTGCCGGGCTGGTCGAGGGGGGAGGTGTGGAGGCTGATCATGGCTACCCGCCTCGGCGCCGGTGCAAGGGCGCGGTCGAACGGGTCGGCCAGGTCGGCCGGTGACCCCGACGTCAGGGGCGGGCGCTTCATCACGAGTCAGACACCTCCGCAGGCTCAACCCGCGACGATCCTCGCCTATTTCCGCCGTCCCACGCGTCGCGCCCACGATGCAGCCCGGTCCTCGACCCGGGGGGCCAGCCAGGTGTTGACGCGCCACAGCACGACCCCAGCGCTGAGTGACAGCCCGGTCGCCAACCACGGGAGGCTGAACTCGTAGGCGGGGTAGATCTGCCAGTGGCACAGGTAGATGAACAGCGACGCCCCGGCCAGCACGCCCGCCAGCCGCGCGACCGCCGCCGGCACGCGCAGCGAGGGCACCCAGACCAGGAGCAGGAAGCCCGCCACGACGACGACCTCGCGTCCCGGCTCGCTCTCGAAGAAGCCGGGGACGGTGGTCACGACCAGCGCCGTGACCACGAGCCGGTGGAGAGGGCCACGGGCCTGGGCCGTCGCCCAGCCCAGCGCGAACAGCCAGAACACCACGTGGGCGCGGTGGATGTAGTCACCGTCGAGCACGCGGACGAGGTCGTAGCGGGTCGGCAGGGCAGCGACGACCAGGGCGACGGGGAACCAGAACGGCCATCGTCGTTCCAACCGGTGCACCGCGGGGACCGCGAGCAGCGCCGCGACGGCGACGAGGGTCCACACCAGCGCCTCGATGAACCAGTAGTGCCAGGCCTCGCTCCACTCGCGGGTGCCGAGGACGCCGTTGAGGAGGACCACGTTGCGCCAGTCGTACTTCGCCGAGGTCGCGGCCGCGAACGTCAGCCACAGCACCGCCGGCACCGCCACCCGGGCGACGCTGGTCAGCATGCCGCGCACCCGCTCGCGCCTCTCGCGGTCGACGAGGTGGAAACGGGCGAGGTTGAACCCGGTCAGCCCGACCAGCACGTGCGCCCCGCCGAGGACCATGAAGAGGTTGGAGTGCGAGCCGACGATGAGAACGATCGCCGCCGCCCGGAGCAGCACGTTGGTCTCGATCACGCGGGTGCGGGTGCGGGTGCGGACGCGGACGCGGGTGCGGACGCGGCCGGCAGCGGCGGAGGTGTCGGAGACGGTGCCCGGCACAGGGGGGTCCGACGGACGTGCAGCTCGCGCTGATCCGGGGGGCGACGGGGACGTTCGAGGCCGAGTTGCACGTCGTTCGGCCCCCCTCCCCGGAGAGAGCGCGAGCTCGGCCGCCGTGAGGAGGTGCCAGCGACGCGGCAGGTGCCCCAGAAGTCGCTCCAGCCTCAGAGAGGTCTCGACGTAGGACAGCGAGTCGCCGCCGCGGGAGACGAAGGTGTCCTCGGACGGACCGGCGCGCGACCGACGGAGGCCAGCACCCCCGAGACCGCCGAGACCGCTGCGGTCGCCGAATCCTCGCTGGTCGGCGTTGCGGCGAGAGCTGGGATCGTCGAGGCGCTGCCCGCCGCGCCGGGGAGGGCTGTGCCGGCCAGCGCGGCGATGGAGGCGCGGTCGACCTTGCCGTTGGAGCGTCGGGGCACACCGTCGAGCTCCACGACCACACATCCGGCACGGGGCAGGCCGCGGGCCTCGACCGAGTCGAGCACCCGCGCGTGGTCGGCCGGCCCGAGCGGGCGTGCCGACCGGTCGATCCCGACGACGACCCGGTCACCGGCGTCAGCGGCGTAGCCGATCACTCCGTCCACGCGCAGACCCGCCTCCACCCGCTCGAGGTCGATGCGCAGCCCGAAGACCTTGGCGACGCGGGCGAGGCGGCCCACGACCTCGAGCCCGTCGGGCGTTCGGCGGACCAGGTCGCCCGTGCGGAGCTCGGCGACGTCACGTCCGCGGACCAGGTCAGCCGGGCTGTCGGCATACCCCAGCATCACGTTGTCGCCCCGGAAGACCAGCTCCCCGACCGAGTCGGAGGCGGGGGGCGGGGGCGGGGGCGGGGGCGACGATGCTCGCCTCGTCCGCGTCACGGCTCGCAGAGACCGGTTCGTCGATCCGCTCACCGCTGCCCACCGGCCCGCGGCTCTCGGCGGGCTGGCTCGCGCGTGGTCCCGCATCGACCCGGCCCGGCTCCTCGAGCGGACGCACCTCGAACGAGCCGCCGGGGACCGGGTCGCCCAGCAGGGTCGGTGTGGCCCGGACCCGGTCCGGCGCGAGCACAGCCATCCGGGCGGTCGCCTCGGTGGCGCCGTACATGAGGAAGAGGTCGAAGCCGCGGCGCACCCCGAGCTCGGCGTAGCGCGTCGCCGTCGGCGCGGGCAGGGGGCCGCCGGCGCACGTCAGGTAGCGCAGCGCGGGCAGGTCGAGGTCCGCGAAGCCGGCACGGTCGAGGAGGTCGAAGGTGTGGGGCACGCCGGGGAAGGTGCTGACGTGGTGGCGCCGCACGTCCTGCCAGAAACCGGGGTCGACCACGGAGTCCGAGGTCAGCAGCACCGACGCGCCTGCCTCGAGGTGGCTGGTCAGCACCGAGAGCCCGTAGCAGTAGTGCAGCGGGAGCGTCGTCGCCGCGACGTCGGTGGACCGGATGCCGAGGGTCTCGGCGATGGCGCGTGCGTTGGCCGCGACCGCGTCGCGGGAGAGACGGACGAGCTTGGGTGAGCCGGTCGAGCCCGACGTGGAGAGGAGTACGGCGAGGTCGGGGTGCAGGTGGTGGCGCGTGCCGACCCGGGGCTCGACGACCTGCCCGCCGGTCAGGACGACGTCGGGGTCGTAGACATGACGGAGCGTGTCCGCCGGACCCGGCGAGCTGGAGTCGGCAGCGGTGACCAGGACCGGGTGGTGTCCGACGAGGCAGGCCAGGTAGCCGACCACGGTGTCGAGGTCGTTGGCGGCCTCGAGCAGCACGAGCCGCCGCGTCCCCCCCAGGCGCGCAGCGAGTCGTGCCACTCGATCAGCGAGGTCGTCGTAGCCGATCTTCTCGCCGCCGGCGACCAGCGCCGTCCCCTCGTCGCGCCGGGACAGGTCCCAGAACGGTCGGGTCTTGACGGCGGCAGTCACGGACGCAGCGTATTAGGTAAGCCTTACCTATGCCAACGTGACGCCTCCCACGTCCAGCCCGGTCCGGTCTGCGCAGTCCGCACGCCGGCCTGCTTCTGGTCGCTCCCCGCACGTCGGCCTGCTTCTGGGCGCTCCCCGCAGCCCCGACCCCGTTCTGGCTGCGCTCCGCGACCAGAAACGCTCACTCCTGCGGGCAGTGACCAGAATCCTGCAGACCGTGGAGGTTCTGCGCGGTGGGCGAGGTCGGGATCATGGCCGGGTCGGGGTCCGTGCCGAAGAGACGGTCCGCGGTGTGGGCGCTGGTGACCGTCAGCCAGTAGTTCTCGTTCTTGAAGTGGTGCAACCGGTGGTGGCGGTGGACCGCGCGGTAGGCACGCGACCGGGGCCTGTAATCACTGTGCACGAGGTAGTGGATCCACTCGTAGACGAAGCCCGCCGCCGCGACGGTCGCCACGAACGTCAGCGCCTGCCCGGGGCGCGGGAAGAGGAGGAACGCTGCGGTCGGTACGACGACGATGACGCCGGCCAGGGTCTGCCACGGGATGAAGACCAGCGGGATGTCCCGGGGGCTGGCGTGGTGCTCGCGGTGCTTGCGCGCGAGCTGGGTGTCGACGGTGACGCGCCCGACCTGGCGGGGACGCCAGTGCAGGACGAAGACGTGGACGAGCCACTCGATCACCGGGAACAGCGCGAGGAAGGCGGCCGGCGCCCAGAGGTCGCCCAGCTGCCAGTCGCCGATCGCGATCCGGGTGGTCACCGCCGCCGCGAGGAGCCCGGTGATCATCCAGGGCGAGGGGTGCCGCCAGAACTCGGCGCCGGTCGCGGCGAGGGTGACGCCCCGACGGGGACGCGCGTCGAGCGTGGTCACGGCTCCTCCAGCTGGTCGATCGCGGCCATGAGCGCGGTGGTCGCCGGGCCGAGGAGCGCCTCGGCGGCGGCTCGGGCACGGGCGGGGTCGCGGCTCGAGACGGCCGCGGCGAGGGCGTCGTACCGCTCGGGCTGCTCGGCCTCGTCCATCAACGCGGCGAGGGCGTCGAGCATCGGCTCGTAGGCCGCCCGCAGGCTGTTGAACATCAGCCGGAAGACCAGCGAGTCGGCGGCGTCGACGACGACCTCCCAGAATTCCAGGGCCAGGCGCTGGCGCGTGACGGGGTCGGTCGTCGCGCGCAGGGCCGTCGCGAGCTCCTGGAGGCGTACGGCGTCGGTGTCGGTGTCGGCGCGGCCGGCGGCCAGCTCGGCGATGGTGGGGCCGACGAGGTAGCGGGCCTCGAGGATGCTGCGGGCGACCCGGACGTCGAGGTCCCCGGCCGGGACCAGCAGCCGCGCCAGGAGGTCGAGCCCCCCGTCGCGTCGGAAGTCGCGCACGGTCGTGGCGTCGCCCTGCCGGACCTCGACGAGCCCGGCGTGGGAGAGCCGTTGCAGGGCCTCGCGCACGACGGGGCGGCTGACGCCGAGGACCTCGGCCAGACGTCGCTCGCTGGGCAGGTGCTCACCCGGGGTGAGTCCGCTGACCTCGGCGACGAGCTGCTCGAAGACGTCGTCGGCCACGGTGTGGCGGCGTACCGGCTGGAGGTTCACGCCCTCATCGTGCACCGCTGCTCGTCTCGCTGGTCAACTGGTCGGACCAGGTTACCGCGACCCGGCGCCCCTCACCACCCCGACGGTCGTCACGTGACAGACTTCGGCGCGTGCTGACCATCGGACTCGTCGGGGGCATGAGCTGGGAGAGCTCGGCCGAGTACTACCGCCTGCTGAACCAGGGCGTCGAGGAACGGATGGGCGGGTTGCACTCCGCGAAGACGGTGATGCACTCCGTCGAGTTCGCCGAGCTCACGACCCTGCAGCGCGAGGAGCGTTGGGACGAGATCGCGGCGATCCTGTCCGCGGCCGCGGTCGGTGTCCAGGCAGCCGGCGCCGACGTCGTCCTGCTGTGCACGACGACCTTCCACCGGGTCGCCGACCAGATCGCCGAGGCCGTCGAGGTGCCGGTGCTGCACCTGGCCGACGTCGTTGCCGACGCGGTCTCGGCCGCCGGCCTGCAGAAGGTGGCCCTGCTCGGGACGGCCTTCACCATGGGCCGCCGCTTCTTCAGCGACCGGCTGGAGTCGCACGGGCTCTCGGTCGTGACGCCGGCCGAGGAGCACCACCAGACTGTCGATCGAATCATCTACGACGAGCTCGTCCACGGTCGGGTGCTCGACCCCTCGCGGCGCACCGTCGTCGAGCTCATCGACCGGTTGTGGGACCAGGGTGCCGAGGGAGTGATCCTCGGCTGCACCGAGCTCGAGGCCCTCATCAAGCAGGCCGACTCCGAGATGCCGGTCTTTCCCTGCACCACTCTGCACGTCCGGGCCGCGCTCGACCACGCGCTGGCCTGACCTGCACGCCCCGGAGCGGGCCCGCACGGCTCGGTTCCCGCGGTCTCTGGCGGCGGAGGGTCCGACGGACGTGCAGCTGGGCCGATCAGGCCGTCCAGAGCAGCTCGGGCGCTCGAACTGCACGTCCGTCGGACCCCTCGACGATCGCTCGCAGGGCTGCGAGGACGTAATCCGGGTCGTGCATCACCTGGTGCCACGTGAAGCGCAGGACGGTCCAGCCCCTCAGCGTCAGCGCGTTGTAGCGCGCACAGTCGCGGTCGAACCCCTCCTTGCTCGCGTGCCACTCCCACGAGTCGGCCTCCAGAACGAGCCGTCGCTCCACGTCGACGAGGTCGGGCCGTCCGCGGAATCCCCGGTCCTGCAGCAGCAGCTGCGGCGTCACGTCGAGGCCCGGGACCTCGCGCGCCAGGGCCCTCAGCATCGACTCGAAGGGATTCGCCGCGAGTGGGGTGGCCTCCTGGACCACGGCCAGCGCGCGGCTCCTGCCGGTGCGAGGCAGCAGGACAGCGCGCTCCACCAGCACCTCCGCATCGACGGCCTCGTGGCGCAGTGCCGAGTCGGCGATCGCCAGCGCCTCGCGGAACGGCAGGTCGCGAGCACAGTCGAGGACCGTGCGGTAGGGCTCGGTGAGCGCCGAGGCCTGCTCCTCCCGTGACAGCGGCCGCCACCGGAGCTCGACGCCGACCTGTCTCTGCGGCGACACCTTCCGGTTGCGCGGCACCACGACCTCGGGCCGCTCGGGCTGGAAGGCGAGACCCCAGCCGTGCCCGGCGGCCGCGCTACGGTGCGACGCCGCACCGCTCAGACGCCGGGCCGCCCTGGACGCCGCCGACGCGGTCGGCAGCGCGTACCGACCCCGCCCCACCCGCAGGACCTCACCTCGGCGCATCGATCGTTCGAGCTGCTTGCGTGAGGTGGCGCGCAGCAGGACGCAGCGCTCGGCGGAGCCGCCGAGTCGGGTGAGCGCTTCCACCGGGTGCACGCGATCAGCCTCACAGGTTCGGCGCAGTGCCGAGATCGCTCTCCACAGGGTCCCTCGATGCGGTGTACGACGCGTTCCGCCACGTCGGCCTCGCGAAGAAGGGACTGGTGCGTCCATATAAGGGTCGTTGGTCCTACTACGTGGGGGCCTGGCCGTGTCAGGTTCGAGACGGTGCAATCGAGGGGGAATCAGGATGCGGCGTGACAGGGACAAAAGTCCGATCGGTGCGAGGCGGGGACGTCGCGTCGCTGTGGCGGCGATGGTGGTCGCGGGCTTGGCAGGGCCAGCTGCGCTGATGGCGGGGACATCGCCGTCCCAGGCGGCCCCGTACCGCCCCGTGGCGGCTGGTCCGACGGCAGATCCTGCCGCTGGCTCAGGCGCGGGCACGGGCTCGATCACGACGACAGCCACGGACGCGGACACGCTTCCCCGCCGCCTCGCCGGGGAGAGGCGAGGCGAGCGGGCGATCAGTGCGCTGGGCCCCCACATCGGTGTGGCCGCGTCGCGCAACGGCATGTCCGTGCGTGAGCTCACGAGGTTGCTGCGTCGCGACCGCAGTGCCTGGGTCGACACCAGGGGTGACGTGTTCTTCATCGACAACTTCGACGGTGCTGCTGCCTCGGAGGCCCCGGCTACCGCGACCCTCACCGCCCGGGCCCTGCCGTACCCGTCCGCGCAGACGTTCGCACTGCACAGCAAGCCCGGCTCGCGCCGCACCATCTACCTCGACTTCACCGGTCACACGGTCTCGGGAACCGCCTGGAACCGTCGTGGGGTCAGCACGTCGCCGATGCCCGCCTTCAATGCCGAGGGGACACGGTCGACGTTCAGCGAAGCCGAACGCGCCCTGATCCAGGACGTGTGGCAGCAGGTGAGCGAGGACTTCGCCCCGTTCGACGTCGACGTGACGACGGCCGACCCCGGCCTCGCGGCTCTGCGGCGCACCTCCTCGAGCGACGGGGCCTACGGCGTTCGTGCGTTGATCACGCCGTCGGAAGCGGCAGCCGACACGCTCTGCGGCGGAGGGTGCAGCGGCACCGCCTACATCGGGACGTTCGACCAGCCTGACGCCCGCGGCAAGAACGACTACTTCGAGCCCGCGTGGATCTTCTCTCACCGGACCGGCCCGGACGCAAAGGTTCTCGCGGACACGGTCTCCCACGAGGTGGGACACAACGCCGGCCTCACGCACGACGGGGTCCGGGGAGGAGGGGAGTACTACGGCGGAGCAGATGGATGGGGTCCACTGATGGGCTCTCCGTTCGATCAGCCCATCACGCAGTGGAGCAAGGGCGACTACGCCGGCGCCACCAACCAGCAGAACGACTTCACCGTGATGCGCGCCCACGGACTGGCAATCCAAGGTGACGACCGCGGCAACACCCAGGCCACGGCGACGACGCTCGTCGCGGGCACCGAGATGACCGGGCGGGGCCGCATCACCAACGCGGCGGACAAGGACTACTTCGCCCTCCCCCGACCGTGCGCCGGCACGCTGACGGTCAGTGCCGCACCTGCGCCGTCCGGGCCCAACCTCGACATCGGGCTGAAGGTCTTCAGCCCGGCGGGCGAGCTGCTCGGATCGGCCGACCCGCCCTCGGCCAAGGTGAGCTCCTCCCAGGCAAGCGGCCTCGACGCCACGGTGTCAGCGGCCGTCCCGGGCGGCACCTACTACGCCGAGGTCGATGGTCGCGGGCGCCCGTCGGCGGCCGGTGGATACCCCGACTACGCCAGCGTCGGCACCTACTCGTTGTCAGCAACGGGTTGCGGGACACCGGGAGCACCGGCAGGGCTGGAGGTCAGCAAGGACCTGGTCGGCAACGCTGCCACCGTCACCTGGCTACCGCCGACGAACGACGGTGGCAAAGCCGTCACGGAGTACGCCGTGTCGCTGCTCGCCACCGGATCAGCTCCGGACACCCGGGAGTTCGGGCCCGATGCGAGCGCCACCACCTTCACCGGTCTCACCCCCGGTGGTGACTACACGGCCCGGGTGGTCGCCCGCAACCAGTCCGGCACCGGGCAGCCCGCCTCGCGGTCGTTCGCGATGGTTGCCGTGGCGCCGAGCGCGCCGAGCAACGTCGTGCTCACCGTGGACAACCCGGACCAGACTGCCTACCTGGAGTGGGAACCGCCTCAAGCTCAAGGCGACAGCGCCGTGACCGGCTACCTGGTGAAGGTGACGGGATCCAATGGTGAGCGGCTTCCCGACCGCAGCTTCGGAGCCGACGTCCGATGGTCCGACCACTACGACGACCTCGCTTACGGCACGACGTACACCTTCACGGTCCAGGCCCGGAGCAGTGCGGGGCTCGGCGCGCCCGCCACGCGCAGCTACACGTTCGTCGCACCGAAACCCCCCTCCCCCCCACGCAACCTGAAGGCGACGCCGGGCAACCGGAGCGCGTTGCTGACCTGGAACCCTCCTGCGGACCAGGGCACGAGCAAGGTCTGGGGCTACGAGTTCATGGCCTACAACGCCGCAGGCAGTCAGGTCGGGTTCACCGACGTCGTCGAGAACCGGTGGTTGATGGGCACCCGGTCGCAACCCGAATGGCTCGTGTTCGACCTGGTCAACGGGCGACAGTACAAGTTCAGCGTGAGGGCTCTCAGCAACGACGGTTCCAGCGTGAAGGCCTGGACGGGGTACATCACGCCGCGGGCCTGAGCACCGCGCCCCTTCCACCCCCGGGGTGCCGCTCGACACCAGGCCGGCGTCGCGGCAGGTTTCGAGCCGTCCCGGCCCGGGCACCACACCAGACAAAGGCTGCGACCTACGGGGGCCGCGGTGCGCCCCGGAGGTTGCCATGGCCACGTCCCAGACCGATCCAGCCCAGCCCGGCGGGGACGGCCAGCCGCCCACGAGCCGGAAGCGGGACAAGACCCACTGGCTCTACATCGGCGTGATCATCGCCGTCCTGCTCGGCATCGCCGTCGGCTTCCTGTTCCCCGACTTCGCGGTCAAGCTGCAGCCGCTGGCCGACGCCTTCATCGGTCTCATCAAGATGATGATCAGCCCGATCATCTTCTGCACGATCGTCCTCGGCGTCGGCTCGGTCGCCAGCGCGGCCAAGGTCGGCAAGGTCGGCGGTCTGGCGCTGGGCTACTTCCTGTCGATGTCGACCTTCGCGCTGGCGATCGGTCTCGTGGTCGGCAACCTGATCAAGCCGGGCGAGGGCATCAACCTGACCGAGGAGTCCGCCGCGGCGGGCGCGGCGCAGGTGGCGGAGAAGGAGACGACCACCGACTTCATCCTCGGCATCATCCCGACGTCGCTGTTCTCGTCGCTGACCGAGGGCGAGGTGCTCCAGACGCTGCTCGTGGCGCTGCTCTTCGGCTTCGCGGTGCAGACCATGGGCAAGGCCGCCCGCCCCGTGCTCGTCACGATCGAGCACCTCCAGCGGGTGGTCTTCCGGATCCTCTCGATGATCATGTGGACCGCCCCGATCGGCGCGTTCGGTGCCATCGCCGCCGTCGTCGGCGAGACCGGCTGGGACGCGCTCAAGTCGCTGGCGATGGTGATGATCGCCTTCTACATCACGTGTGCGGTGTTCGTGTTCGGTGTCCTCGGCGCCATCCTCAAGGTCGTCACGGGCATCAACATCTGGTCGCTGTTCAAGTACCTGGGACGCGAGTTCCTGCTCATCCTCTCGACGTCCTCCTCCGAGTCGGCCCTGCCCCGCCTCATCGCCAAGATGGAGCACGCCGGCGTCGAGCAGACCACCGTCGGCGTCGTGGTGCCGACGGGCTACTCGTTCAACCTCGACGGCACGGCGATCTACCTGACGATGGCGTCGCTGTTCATCGCCGAGGCGCTGGGCGACCCGCTGAGCATCGGCGAGCAGATCTCCCTGCTGCTGTTCATGATCATCGCCTCCAAGGGCGCGGCCGGCGTCAGCGGCGCCGGGCTCGCGACCCTCGCGGGCGGCCTGGCCAGCCACCGACCCGAGATGGTCGACGGCGTCGGCCTCATCGTCGGCATCGACCGCTTCATGTCCGAGGCCCGTGCGCTGACCAACTTCGCCGGCAACTCCGTGGCCACGGTGCTCGTGGGTCACTGGACCGACTCCTACGACAAGGACCGGCTGCTGCGCGTCCTCGACGGCCAGGACCCGTTCGACGAGCGCACCATGCTCGACAGCGACTCCGAGGCCGAGAAGGCGGTCGCCGACCACTAGGCCCGGTCGAGGCGTACGACGACGCGGGTCAGCGGTACTCCACCTCGGGCCGGCCGCCCCCGCCGAACCGCGTTTGCTCGGAGCCGGCGCGGCATCAGCCCGGCGGAGCGAATCGGAGGCTGTGCAGGCCTCGCCCGTTCGAAAGTGCGCATATCACCTTGGGGGGACCATTCAGGGGGCCCAAAGTCCCTGTTTATGACGGCCTCAGGTCCGCAGACTGGAGCGAAACCCTCCTGGCCCCCGAGGATCTTCGTAGCCCTTTGGGCACCCGTGGGGGGAAAAAATGAGTGCGCACCGCATTCCGCTGCAACGAACTGCACCGGTCACCGTGCTGGTGGTGGACGACCACCGGACGTTCAACGACCTGGTCCGCCTCGCCCTGAACGACGAGCCGGATCTCGAGTGTGTGGGCTCTGCTCGCACCGCGGCCGAGGCACGCCTCCAGTTCGCTCGCCACCGACCCCGCATCGTCCTGATGGACGTCAACCTCGGGGCGGACGATGGCCTGGAGCTGACGGCGGAGCTCCTCACGCACGACCCCGACCTCCTCGTGGTGGTGCTGACCGCTCACGGCGACGCCCGCGTCATGCAGCGAGCCGCCGCGGCTGGAGCCTGTGCGCTGCTGCCCAAGGACGGCTCCCTGCCCGATCTGCTCACCGCACTGCGTACGGCGCGTCAGGGCCAGCTCTTCGTGAATCCTGGGCTGCTGCGGACCCTGCTCCACGAGCAGGTCGCTGCGGACCAGCAGAGTCTGCCGCACCCCGACCTGACGCCGCGGGAGCAGCAGGTCCTCCAGCTGCTGGCGGAGGGGCGGTCGGTCAAGGACATCTCACGCGAGCTGCGCATCTCCCTCCACACGTGTCGCGGCTACGTCAAGACCTTGCTGTCGAAGCTCGGAGCTCATTCGCAGCTCGAAGCAGTGGTGATCGCGGGCTGCATGGACTGGTCGATGCACAGCGCCGCCGGTGACCCCGATCGAGCGGGCACCTGGTCACCCGTGCGGAGCGCGCTCTTCACGTTCGCCCTCCTCAACCTTGCCGCCGTGATCGTCATCACCGTGGCGATGCTCCTGGTCGCCGGACGCATGGCGAGGGGCATCGCCCTGGCCAACGCCCGGACCGACGCTGCGGGCATCGCCACCCATGTGGCCGCCCCTCTGGTGGACGAGCGCGTGCGCGCCGACGTCCCCGGCGCTTCCGACCACCTGGGCACGGTGGTCGAGAGCCGCATACGGGACGGCAGTCTGGAGCACGTGAAGATCTGGGACGACGACGGGCGCGTCCTCTGGTCCGACCAGCAGAACCTCGTCGGCAGGGTGTTCGACCTGCCACCCGAGGTGCAGGCGCTCTTCGGGACTCAGGACCTCGTCGCGGAGCTCACGAATCTTTCCCGCGAGGAGAACGTTGCCGAGCGTGGCGAGGGGGAGCTGCTCGAGGTGTACGTCGGGGCGTTCGACCGCGACGGTGTGCCGATGGTCTTCGAGGCCTACGTCTCGACCACCGCGGTGGACAAGACCGCGGAGGCGATCGTGCCGCCGTTCGCGTGGTTGATCGCAGGGTCACTCGTGCTGCTGCTGCTGATCATGCTGCCGTTCGCCCTCTCCCTGAGCCGCCGCGTGGAGCGAGCCCAAGCAGCGCGGGCCTCGTCGATGCGCCACGCCCTGCTGGCGTCCGACCTGGAACGACGACGGATCGCGGAGGAGCTCCATCACGGGGTGGTGCAGGAGCTGGCCGGTCTCGGTTACACCCTGCCCGCCGTGGTGAATCACCTCGAGGCGGGCGATGACCCGAGCAAGGTACGACCGCTGGTCGAGCGCTCCGTCGATCTCGTCCAGCGCAACATCTGGGCTCTTCGGACGCTGATGACCGACATCTACCCGCAGGACCTCCGCGGGGGCGGTCTGGCCCACGCCGTTCAGCAGCTGGTGCACAGCGACGCGCTGCCCGCGGAGATCGAGGCCCGGGCCGACATCGACGAGGACCTCGACGTCCCCGCCGACGCCGCCATCCTCGCCTACCGCATCGTCCGCGAGAGCGTCCACAACGTCGTCAAGCACGCGGATGCGCGCAAGCTCGTTGTCGAGCTGCACCAGGAGGGTTCCGACCTCGTCACCCGGGTCATCGACGATGGTCGTGGACCGGGCGATCGGCCCGGCCACAGCCCGGACGGTCACCTGGGGTTGAGGCTCGTGGCCGACGCCGTGCGCGATGTCGGTGGTCAGCTGGAGGTGGCCCCCCGCGCCGAGGGTGGCACCTCCCTGACTGCTCGATTCCCCTTGGAGCTCGCACCGTCCTGATCGCCCCCCGTGCTCGTCCTCCAGCCGCATCCCGTCGTGCGGACCACCCAAGATCGACCCAAGGCCCGGCAGGCAGTCTGGCTGACCGCCGTACGACGACGAGAGGTGGCGGCATGGCTGAGCAGGGACGCGCCGACGCCCGAGGGACCCGGCGGCTCGCACGCTGGAGGACCGCAGCGCTCCTGCCGATGCTGGTGCCGATGCTGGCGCCGCTGCTGGTGGGCGCGAACGTCCCGGCGCACGCGCACTCCGGCCTCCTGGGCAGCACCCCCACCGCGGGGGACACCGTCACCCTCGACTCCGACCGTCTGGTGCTGATGTTCAGCGAGGAGCTCGCTGCCGGGTCCAGCCAGGTGACGGTTCTCGACGAGCAGGCTCTCGACACCGTCTCGGGCGATCCCCACGTCACCGGGCCGTCGCTGGAGGTGCCCCTGGCACTTCGGAGCGAGGGGCGACACGAGGTGACCTACCGGGTCGTGTCCGGCGACGGGCACGTGATCGTGGGTGACTTCGAGTTCGTCGTCGGTTCCGCGGGGCCGGCTGATGCGCGAGACGCCGTGGCCCGCTCGGCAGCCGCGACACCGGCGTCCGGGCCCGGTGCCGAGGTCGCTCGGGTCGTGTGGGGCGGCGGAGCCGTGCTGGTCGTCCTCGGTCTGGTGCTGCTGCCTCGGCTCGGTCGCAACCGGGGCGCACGACCTGACACGGGCAGCTCGTCCGTCTGGTCCGGTTGACGACGCCTCAAGGAAAGCCCAAGGCCGCTCAACCACCCTCGACGCATCGATCGATGCGCGCGAGCGCGCCAGCAGAGGTGAGCCATGCCGAACATGACACGACGCGACGTCCTGAAGGTCGGCGGTCTCGGGGCCGGGATGACGGCGCTGGGGTTGACGCTGCCGCTAGGTGAGTCTGCGAGCACGGCCGACTGGATCAGCACGGCACCGAAACCGGCCCGGTTCGCCCGGCGGCTTCCCGTCCCGACGCCGATGGTCCCGGTTCCCATGAGCGACGAGCACGGCGACTACCTGTTCTACGAGATACGCGAGACGTCGACATCGTTGCAGGTCCTCGACGCGACGGCCCCGCCGACCACGGTGTTCGGCTACGCGGCCGGCGGAGACCTCCCGACCGTTCCGGGACCTGTCATCAAGGTGGACCAGAACACGCGCGTCCGCATGCGGGTGAGGAACGACCTGCCGCCGATCCATCCCACCTTCGGCTACGAGGTCGCCACGTCGGTGCATCTCCACGGGTCCGCGTCACTGCCGCAGTACGACGGGTACGCCGACGACGTGACGACGCCGGGGCACGCCAAGGACTACTGGTATCCGAACCACCAGGGCGCGCGGACGCTCTGGTACCACGACCACGGCGCCCACCGGACGGCGGAGAACGTCTACAGCGGACTCGTCGCGCAGTATCACATGCAGGACCCGTGGGAGAAGGAGAACCTCCCTCAGGACCGGTACGACGTGCCGTTGGTCATCAGCGACGCGATCTTCGCGAAGGACGGGTCGCTGGCCTACATGGACCGCGACCACGACGGCATGTACGGCGACGTCATCCTGGTCAACGGTGTGCCGTGGCCGTTCCTCGAGGTGGAGCGCCGCTTCTACCGGTTCCGGATCCTCATGGCGACGCTGTCGCGCTCGATGAACCTGCGGTTCGTCAACACCCGAACCGGTGCGACCCTGCCGACGTACGTGGTGGCCACCGACGGTGGCCTGATGAAGCCGCAGCCGGTGACGAGCTGGCGACACGCCGGCGCCGAGCGCTACGAGGTGATGGTGGACTTCGCCGGCTGCCGGACCGGAGACCGCGTCGAGCTCCGCAACGCGAGCAACAAGAACAACCGGAACTACCTGCACACGAACAAGGTGCTCCAGCTGAGGGTCACCGTCCGAGGCGACGGACGGTCGGTGGAACGAGGTGCGGACCCCTCCGGACAGCGAGATCAACGTCGTGATGTCGACGCCGGCGTCGATCGCGATGCGGACCCGAGACATCGACATGGAGCGCGACGACGAGACGAACGAGTTCATGATCAACGGGATGACCTGGGACGACGTCCGACGGACTCAGCACTGTCGATCTCTTCGTCGACGACCGCGGGACCCCGCCTCGGCCGGGGGACTTACGAGATCTGGCGGATCGAGAACAAGTCGGGAGGCTGGTTCCACCCGCTCCACATCCACCTCGTCGACTTCCGGATCCTCAGCCGACGCGGCGGGGGTGGGCGGGTGCACCCGTGGGAGTGGGGCCCAAGGACGTGGTCTACGTCGGCGAGAGCGAGATCGTCGATCTCCTCGTGCACTACGACGTTGCTCCGGCCACCTATCCGGACGGCCGGTCGACCGGCCAGGCGGGCGCGACGGGCGCCCTGGGGGGTCGCTTCATGGTGCACTGCCACAACCTGGCGCACGAGGACCACGACATGATGGGCCAGTTCCTGGTGGCGTCGGCGGACGGCTCGAACAACCTGGGCGACGGACCACCCCAACCATCCGGTGTTCGCCGCGCCGCCGTACTGATGACTCAGATGTCGCAGGTGCGCGGCCGCCTGCGTGCCCCCCCCCGGCGCCGAGGCACGCGGCGTCGCCGGCGACGATCCTCGTGCTGCTGGTGGTCGGGGTCGCCGCGATCGGGGTGCGCACTTGGTGGTCGTCCCGGTGCGGATCTCGTCGGCCAGCATGGAGCCCGACGCTGGGCGCGGGCGAGGTGGTGCTGATCTCCCGCTCTGCGCCGGACGTCGACGAGCTGCGCCGGGGGGAGCTGGTGGTGTTCGACGATCCGCGGGACGGTCGGCGGAGCGGTCAAGCGGGTGATCGGGCTGCCGGGTGAGGAGGTGGTGATCCGCGACGGGGTGCTGCACGTGGACGGTCGAGCCGACCGGGGAGCCGTGGGTCGACCACAAGCTCGTGGACGGCTACTACATGCCGCACCTTCCGGGTCCCGGAGACCGGCGTGTTCGTGCTCGGCGACAACCGGACGAACTCGGTGGACTCGCGCGACTACGGGCCGTTGGACGCCGACGACGCTCAGGGCCGCGTGCTGCTGACGCTCTGGCCGCTGGGCGGCGACGACAGGCAGCGCGGTCGGGAGCTCGGAGCCCCCGGGGCGCGGCGCGCCACGACGGCGACGGCGAGGACCGTGACGATCACCGCGCAGGGCGAACACGGCGCCCGCCAGGCGCTGATCGTCGAGCGGCTCGACCCACCCGAGGCGGAGCTCGGCGAACCACTCACGCGGCGAGGAGCTGGTCGCTGCTGGTCAGCTGAAGCGCGAGCAGACGCCAAGGTCGACCGCGACCGTGGCCAGCCACCCCGCTGTTCCCCGCGACGGTCGTCCCCTGCCTGCGGCGCCGCGACCCAGCACGGGCCAGAGCAGGGCGAGCGCCGCACGCCGTCGGCCAGCAGCAGGACGACCAGGTGCCACCACGGGTTGCGCAGGGTCAGCGTCACGACGGGCGTGCGGTAGACGATCGGTGAGCAGCGCGAACGTCGCGATGGCGGCGGTTCCCGGGGCACGGAGCAGACCGCGCGCACGGGCGCCGGGGCGAGGCGGTCGTAGGACAGGCCGGCCAGCTGTCGCCGGTCGGCCGAGGAGCAGCAGCGACGGCACCACGAGGAGCATGACCAGCAGCTGCGCCACGTGGACGCTCAGGAGCAGCGGAGCGAACGCCGCCACGCCCGAGCAGAGCATCACCAGGGCCGCGACGACCGAACCGGCGACGAACCACGACCGTCCTGCGGCGGGGCCAGACACGCCCCGCTCCTGTCGCACCACGCGCGCGCGGCGCACGACGTACGCCGCGACCACGATGCCGACGCCCACCAGCACGACGGCGTTCGGCTGCCACGACGTGACCACGGCGCTCACCGAGAGCTCGTCGACCGCACCCATCGGCCCGGGGTGACCCTCCGACCCGAGCGGTCTGCAGCGGCACCGGGGTCCGGGCCAGCGCGGCCGCGAGGCCGGCGGCGGCCGCCATCACGAGGATCTCGACCGCAGCCAGCTTCAGGAAGGAGCCGGGCTTCCCGGCCCGGAGCTGAGGCAGGGTCCGCCGTCGGTGCCACAGGCCGACAGCACCCAGGGCCGCCAGGAGTGCCACCTTGGCGGCGAGCACGCCGGCGTACCCGCTCGACCACGCCGCCAGGAAGCCGGGACCCGCGAGCGGCAGCGTGCCCGAGGCGGCGACCAGTGCCGGAACCGGCCAGCGCGAGGTAGGCGCCCAGCGCGATCGTGCTGAACCGGGGGACGGCGACAGCGAGCGCGGCTCGGTCCGCGCGGAGGTGGAGCAGCAGGCCGGCCAGGCCGCCGGCCCACAGGAGCGCGGCGACCACGTGGACCAGCAGACCGCTCAGCGAGGACCCCCCGTCGTCGACACCGGCGAGGTGGCCTGCCGCCGGGACGGGGAGGGCGGCTCCGAGCGCGACCACGAGCAGCACCCGGGCCCCCGGACGACCCGGACGACCTGGACGACCTGGACGACCTGGACGACCCGGACGACCTGCACGCCAGGGTCCCCAGCGCCACCGTGCCGGCTCCCAGCGCGAGCGCGAGATGCGCCACCGATGCCGACGGCGCCGACCACGGCAGGAGCTGCGCGCGGGGCAGCGAGGTCAACGAGGTCAGCGCGACACCCTGGGTGTCGCACACGGAGAGCACGAAACCGATCGCGCCGGCCAGGGACCAGAGAGCAGCCGTCCGCCGGGCCGCCCGGAGACAGCGGCCGACGAGCTCCGGGTCGGGCGGTCCCATCCCGGCGGCCACGAGCAGAGAGCCCACGGTCAGCGCACCCGCTACGAGGGCCAGGGGTCGGATCAGGCGCACCCCCCAACCGACCGCGAGACCTGGGTCGGGCAGGGCCGCGGGCAGCCCCGACGGGCGCTCCCCCGGAGACCAGCAGCGCGACGGCACAGACCGCGAGGGCGAGGGCCACCGCGCTCGCGCCCAGCGCGACCGCCCGCGCGACGGCACGGCGGCGGTGCGCGGCGCCGTCGCGCATCGCGGGCGGGGTCGCCCGGAGGACAGGGGGCCCGACGGGCGGCGCTTCCATGACCCGGATCGTGGCGTGACCAGGTTGGGAAATCCTGGGTCGCCTGCCGCAGCGGCCTCAGCCACTCACGTCACGAGGAGGTCCTCGTGGTGCACGACGACCGTGAGCGCGCCGTCCGCGGCGGCAGCGCGGCGTCGGCGGCCGTACGCATCGAGGACACCCGTCATGGTGGGCTGCTGCTCGACAGCGGCGCGCAACCACCCGTGGAGCCACGCCGCAGCGAGGTCAGCCTCCTCGGGGCCCAGGCGCCAGGGGCTGGCACGGACGACGACGTCGCGACCGTGACGCGTGAAGGCTCGAGCCGCGGCGCGTGCGGCGTCAGGACCCAGCAGCCGTCCCCGCGGCGTGGGGCGCCTCTGGTGGGCGTTGAACGCAGCCGTGACCACCGCGTCGAGAGGGTCCGCGGGCGTCAGCTCGACGCGGCCGATCACGCTCAGCGTGACCAGCACGGGGCACCGGGCGCCTCGGCAGACGTCGACGAAGCGCTCGAGCTCATCGGCCGTCATCATGTCGAGCAGCGCCGACGCGGTGACGAGGTCGGCATCGGCCAGCTCCGCGGGCTCCAACCGAGTGATGTCACCCGGACGGGTCTCGACCTGCGTCCCGGGCAGGTCGACGCGGTCGAGCAGCTCGACGTCGCGATCGTGGAGGACCCAGCGCTGGGCCCCGGGCAGTCGGGGAGCAAGCCATCGCGCCATCGAACCGGTCCCGCACCCGAGGTCGTGGACGACGAGGCCACCCCCGGGCAGGAGAGCCACGACCGCGTCGACGAGCTCGGTCGACCGGGCCGCGGCGTCGGCCCGCTCCCGCAGCGCCAGCCACGCGGCGCCGGCCCTCGTCGGTCCTGCTGTCATGCCGCCTCCGTCGCGATGAACCGTGCGTGAGCACGCCACGTTCATCCCTACAACGAGCGCAACGCAGCACGTGTTCACGAGATGGCGGGGTGTTGGTGGTTCCGATCCGAACGGCCCTCGCGGCGAGCCTCGCCGCGGTGACGCTCCTGCTCGCTGCTCTCGCAGGCCTCGGGCTGGCCCCCCCGGCCGCGATCCTCGGGTGGGGGTGCGGTGTCGTGGTCTGCGGGGGCGTACACCGCCTGGTGCGCGCCGACTCCGCGGTCCTCGGGCCGGCCGACGTGGTCACGCTGACCCGCTCGATGCTCACGTGCGCGCTGGCAGCGCTCGTGGTGGACGCCTCGCTCCCGCAGCGGGCAGCCGCGGTGATCGTGCCGCTCGCCGTGCTCGCGCTCGCCCTCGACGCGGTCGACGGCCGCGTGGCCCGCGCGACCCGGACGGAGTCGGGCCACGGAGCTCGCTTCGACGGAGAGGCCGACGCGTTCCTGCTGCTCGTCCTCAGCGTGCACGTCGCGTCGTCGTACGGCTGGTGGGTGCTCCTGATCGGTGGGGCTCGCTACGCCTTCGGCCTCGCCGGGTGGGTGGCGCCCTGGCTGCGCGTCCAGCTTCCCTTCCGGTACTGGCGCAAGGTGGTCACCGCGTGCGCAGGCATCTCCCTCGTCCTCGGCACAGCGAACGTCCTCCCCCACGCGCTGTCGTCGTTCCTGCTGGTCGTGGCGCTGGCCCTGCTGGCCGAGTCGTTCGGTCGCGACGTGCTGTGGTCGTGGCGACACCGCGCGGCCCCGACCCGGTCCCGGCCCGCCGAGGCGCCGCTGGCGCTGTCATGAGGCACGACGACCGGGCCACCTTCGACGCAGCGCTGCAGCGTGCCCGCCTCGCGGCGTTCCCCGACGGTGAGTACGTCGGCCAGGAGAGCTTCATGTCTGCTCACGAGATCCGGTCGCTGGCCACGCGGGCCGGGATCGGAGCCGGCACGTCGGTCCTGGACCTGTGCTGCGGTGGGGCCGGACCGGGCCGGTTGATCACCTCCGAGCTCGACTGCGACTACCTGGGCGTGGACGCCAGCGTCGACGCCATCGAGCTGGCGAGCCGCCGCACTCGCGACCTGCCGTGCCGCTTCGAGGTCGCGCAGGTCCCCCCGGTCCCGGCGGGGTCCTTCGACGTCGTGCTCCTGCTGGAGACGTTGCTCGCGTTCCCGGACAAGACCACGCTGCTGGCCGGCATCGCGTCGCATCTGCCCCCGGGCGGCCGGTTCGGCTTCACCGTCGAGGCGGGCAGGCCGTTGGCGTGCGAGGAGCAGGCAGTCATGCCACACGCCGAGACGGTGCATCTCATCCCCCTGCCCCGGCTGCTCGACAGCTTGGAGTCGGTCGCGCTCCGCGTCCGGTGGATCCGCGAGCACAGCCGCTCCCACGCGGCGACGGCGTCAGCGCTGGCTCGCAGCTTCGTCGAGGACCGGCGCGGCATCAGCGCGGCGATCGGGGGGCAGCCGCTGGAGGAGCTCGTGGCGGCCCACCGGCTGTGGGGCGAGTGGCTGAGCAGCGGACGCGTGCGCAAGTTCGCGGTGGTCGCGCAGAAGATCGACCAGCTCGGGCGCCCGCCCGACTGAACGGTCCGACGCTCGCGGTCGTTCCTTCATCGAGAGGCTCCCCGTGGGTCTCGCCGGATGAGAGGAGCGACCGATGAGCGTGCGGTGGTCAGTGGCGGGGGCGGTGATGGTGTCGGCCGCGATGCATCTCTACCTGTGGTTCGAGGGCTACCGGGACGTCGATGTCATCGGCCCGGCGTTCCTTCTCAACGCGTTCGGCGGCGCCCTCATCGCAGTTCTGCTCGTCGCCTGGCGGCACTGGATCCCGCCGCTGCTGGCCGTCGGCTTCGGGCTCTCGACACTCGGTGCCTTCATCCTGTCCACCACCGTCGGGCTCTTCGGGCTCGAGGAGTCGTGGCAGGGATGGGAGGTGTGGACGGCCGCCTCCTCGGAGCTGGCCGCGATCGTCCTGGGTGGTCTGCGTCCTGAGCCGGGAGAACCCGTGGCCTCACGTCGCCAGCCGGAGCACCACACGTCCGTCGGCGCGTCCGCACCTCGACTGATTCCAGCTCCGCCGTGGTGGCCGCGGTGCCGGCGCTGAGCGTGCATCGTCCGCCCGTCGACCGAGCGCCAGCTGCCGACCCGCTCCGCCCGACCGTCACGGGTGCGGACGTACAGCAGGTAGTCGACCTCGGGAGGCAGCTCGTAGCCCACGCGCTGCGTGTCGTAGGTGCACACCAGTCCGATCCGCGTGCCCCAGGTGACCGGCTCCAGGGTGAGGGTGGCGCGCACGGGCACGTCGCCCGTCGGGCTGCATCGGCTGGGGCCGGGCCCGGCGACGCCGAGGCCGGCCGGACTCGAGGCGTCGCGCCGGATCCGTCGCGCGGCCGGGCTCGTCGTCGGCCCGACCTGGCTCGCCGTCAGCACGCCGACGACCGCGGCCGCGGCCGCCGCGGCGTCCAGTAGCCAGGGCGGCGGTCACCCAGGCGCGGCGACGCCGCGCCTGCCTCACCTCGCCGAGCAGGCGCGGGCAGCAGGGTGGCGGCACCGGGTCGTCGACCTCCGGTCCTCCACGAGGCGCGCGCGCCGATCAGGCCGAGCAGGCCGGGCAGCCCGGCCAGCCCGCCGACCGCGCGTGTGCAGTCGGCGCAGCCCGGCAGGTGCCGGTCGAAGTCCCGGCGGTCAGCGGGCGAGAGGGCGCCGAGCACGTAGGCGCCGTCCTCGTGGGCGTGCTGGCACCTCATGCGCCGACCCCCATCTCCTCCAGCGCCAGCTTCAGTGCACGCAGCGCGTAGTGCGTGCGCGACTTGACGGTGCCCTCCGGCACCCCGAGCCTCGTGGCCGCCTCCGCCACGGGTCGCCCACGGTAGTAGCACTCCAGCAGCACGGCGCGGTGCTCCGGCGAGAGCTGGGTGAGCGGCCTCGGCCACGACCCAGGACAGCAGAAGCTTGTCGGTCTCGTCGCCGGACCGGCTCTCCGGCACCTCGGCGACCGGGGTCTCGCGCCGCGTCCGCGGGCTCCGCCACTGGTCGATCACGATGTTGCGAGCGACCTTGAACAGCCACGCCCGCACCGCGGGGGCGGGGCCCTCCAGGATCGTGCGGTGCTGCCACGCGCGGAGCAGCGTCTCCTGCGCGACGTCCTCGGCCCGACCTCGGTCGTCGGGGACCAACCGCCGGCAGAACCGCCACAGGGCGGCTCCGTGCTCGTCGTGGAGGTGCTGCATCAGCACGACGTCCCGCTCAGTCATGCGCACCTCCTCGCCCAGGAAGACGAGCCGGACGCAGCGGCGGTTCACCACTCGCGCTGCCAGCCGCTTCTGATTCTGGCCCCCGGAGCTGAACGACACCACGAACCGGTCGCGGAACTCGTCCATCCGCCAGACCGGTGCGTCCGGCCGTGGCCGCAGGCCCTGGTCCCACCGCCAGTGCGCGATCCGGTCGATCACGGCCGGGTCCTTGGCCACGACGGCCACCGGCACGTCGTACCCGGCACTCCGGGCCGGACACGATGCTCGCCGGCTGGTGGTCGCCGACGACGACGAGGACCAGGTCGTCGTCGCCGTACGACCGTGACGAACCTCAGCAGGGCCCGCAGCGAGTACTCGATCGCGCGCCGTACGCCGCCCGGACCCGGTCGGGCTCAGGCCAGATGTCGCCTCGCCGACGACAGCTGCTCGGGCATGCCCTCGAAGACCGAGCCGTCGTCGACGGCCCCCTGGTCGATCAGCCGGGGCACCCGCGACCACGGGGCGTGGCTGGTGATCAGGTCGATCTCGGCCATGACCGGCGGCGCGCGAGCGAGGGCGCGAGCTCGAGGCGCTGGAAGGCGTCGAGGGTGTACTGGTCGGGCATCGTCGGGTAGCCGAACCGCGGCCCCTCGTAGCCGACGTTGCGGGAGTCGTAGAACTGGTCGAACCCGTAGAACTCACCCTGCGGCCAGTCGCGGTTGTTGGCCGGGGCCATGACCGACGGTGCGCCACCCGGCGCGCTCGAACAGGCTGCTCAACGTCTGCCGGGGGCTGGTGACGAGGACGTCGTAGCGTGGCTGGCTGTCGATCCACAGGCCCGGACTGGAGCGTCGCGTGGGCCAACCAGCTGATCGCGCCGAAGGTGGGTGAGGTGAGGAACGCGCTGCGGCTGACGAATCCCGAGCGTCTCCAGGCGGGTGGTGCCCCGGTCCAGCACCCGTGCTGATCCCCGGGGCGACGGCAGGATCCTCGAGCGCCACGCGGCCGTAGCTCTCCACGAAGACGACCAGGACGTCCTTGCCGCGGAGGCCGGCGAGCAGCTGCTCCGTCCCCACCCCGCGGAGCGGGTCGATCTGGGCGGCCTCCAGGAACTCGCGCCGGTCGCTCAGCTCGTCGGGGATCCGGCTCACCTGCCCGTAGACGTACGACAGCGGTGCCACGCGAGGCGAGCGGCCCCGCGGCGCCGGGCACCTGCAACCCGGCGAGGACCAGCCAGGTCACCGCCAGCACGGCGACCGTCAGGGCGGCCGCATCGCGGTGCCGCGACCACCACCCGGGTGAGCCGGAGCAGCGCGAGCGGGACGAGGACGAGGACCGCGACGAGGGCGAGCGCGGCGGCGACGAGGAGCAGCGTGCCGGTCCGCCCCTCGACGGAGTCCCGCGTGGTCTCGACGAGCGAACCGGCGTAGCGCCAGTCGATCAGCACGTCGAAGGGCCGGTTCAGCACCTCGCGGAACCCCAGGTCGAGGACCTTGAAGACGGTGCTCAGCGGCCAGGAGCAGCCCGCAGGCGACGGCCAGGACCGTCCGGATCCGTCGGCCGGGACCGCGAGCACGACGGCCAGGAAGACGATCAGCTCCAGCGGCAGCCGGAGGAGGGCCCGGGGGTCGAGCCGCTCGAGGTCGGCGGGGGTGGACAGTGCGATGACTGTCAACACCCCGGACAGCACCGTGACCAGGGTCGCGAGCGGCGGTGCCCCGACGGCGCGCCACGGTCGCGCCGGGCGCCGTTGAACCGGGGGCACGGGTGCTCCGTTCATCTAGACCGAGGAGGCGGTACGCGTGGAGGAACGGGCACGACGTCACTCCGGTTCACCGGGCCCGCTCGAGGCTCAGGCCTTCTGGCTGCGCGAGCCGGGCTGCGGCGAGATCCGCACCGTGCGGCTGCCGTCCCGGTCCTGCGGACGTCCTGGTCCGCACGATTCGCTCCGCGATCAGCCGCGGCACCGAGTCGCTGGTCTTTTCGCGGACGGGTCCCGCCGAGCCAGCGGGAGGCCATGCGCGCGCCCTTCCAGGAGGGTGGCTTCCCGGGGCCGGTCAAGTACGGCTACCTCAGCGTCGGACGTCGTCGAGCTCGGTCCGCCCGAGCTGGTGGGGCGCACCGTCTTCTGCCTGTACCCCCACCAGACGGCGTACGTCGTGCCCGGCGGCGGCGGTGACCGTGGTGCCGCGGACGTGCCGGTCGGATCGGCGGTCCTCGCCGGGCTCGTGGAGACGGCGGTCAACGCGGTGTGGGACGCCGGACCGCTGGTCGGCGATCGGGTGGCGGTCGTCGGGGCGGGGGCGCTGGGATGCTGCGTCGCGCGGCTGCTCGTGCGGATGCCCGGGGTCTCGGTGACCCTGGTCGATGTCGACCCGGCACGCGCCGGCGGTCGCCGCCACGCTCGGGGTGGGCTTCGCGCGACCCGACGAGGCACCGCGCGGGCTCGACCTGGTGGTGCACGCAAGCGCCACGTCCGCGGGGCTGCAGTGTTCGCTCGAGCTGCTGGCGCCGGAGGGCACGGTCGTCGAGCTCAGCTGGTTCGGCGACGAGGAGACCACCCTGGCTCTGGGAGGTGCGTTCCACTCCAAGCGGCTGACCGTCCGCGCCAGCCAGGTCGGCTCGGTGGCCCTCCGCCCGGCGGGGTCGTCGTACGACGGCCGAACGGCTCGAGCTGGCCCTCGACCTGCTGCGCGACCCACTCTTCGATGCCCTGCTGACCGGTCGACTCCCCCTTCGCCGAGCTGCCGGTGGTGCTGCCCCGGCTGGTCAGCGGCCAGCTGCCGGCCCTGTGTCACTCGGTGACCTACAACGGGGTCGCGGGCCGGGGCCCGGGCCTCGACCGAGACCTCGACCGGGGCCTCGACCGGGACCGGGGACCGGGACCGGGAGGGTGCCCCGTGTTCAGCGTGACCGTCCGCGATCACATGCTGGTTGCGCACAGCCTGCGGGGCGTCGTCTTCGGGCGGGCGCAGGCGCTTCACGGGGCGACGTACGTCGTCGACGCGACCTTCCGCGGCGAATCACTCGACGACGAAGGGATCCTGGTCGACATCGCCTGGGCCGCCGACGAGCTGCACGCGGCTGTCGGCCACGCTGACCCACCGCAACCTCGACGGGGTGCCCGAGCTCGTCGGTCGCAACACCACCACCGAGGTGCTGGCGCAGCACGTGAGCGACCGGCTGGTCGACCGGATCAGCGAGGGCCCGGTCGCCGACCGGGTCTCCAGCCTGGAGGTCACCCTGCACGAGTCGCCCGTGGCGCGGGCGAGCTACGCGAGGTCGTGGTGAAGCGGGACACGCGCGGTCCACGTGGTGGTCCCAGCAGAGCGTCGGACGATCCCCGGCGACCCGAGCGGCGGCAACACCTACGACCGCCGCCTCTGCGAGGGGCTCGTCACGGCCGGGTGGTCGGTGCGGATCCAGAAGGTGGCGGGCAGCTGGGCGTGGGCCGGTCGGAAGTCCCGCCGGACGCTGGCTACCGCTCTCGGCACGGCGCTGGAGCGCGTCCCCGACGGGTCGCTGGTGGTCGTCGACGGCCTGCTTGCCTCGGCGTCTCCCGAGGTTCTGGTGCCGGTCAGGCCGATCGACTGCGGACGATCGTCCTGATGCACCTGCCGTCGGGCGTGCAGGGCGACGACGCCGACCGCGAGCGCGAGGCGGCGGCCGTCCGAACGGCAGCCGCAGTGGTCGCCACGAGCGAGCTGGACGCGCCGCTGGCTGCTGGGGGCCTACGGGCTGGACCCCCGGCTCGTGCAGGTCGCCCACCCCGGCGTCGACCCGGCGGCGCCTGCCACCGCGAGCGCTGACGGACGGAACATGCTCAGTGTCGGAGCCGTGACACCGGAGAAGGGCCAGGACCTGCTGGTGGGTGCCCTGACGCGCACCGCCGACCTGCCCTGGCGGTGCGTCTGCGTCGGCCCGCTGAGCGACGGTCGCCGGACTTCGTCGCCGAGCTGCACCAGGACATCGCGACACCGGGCTGGACGACCGGCTCGATCTGGTCGGAGCGCGCACCGGTGAGGACCTGGGCGCCGCCTACGCCGACGCCGACCTCCTCGTCCTCCCGAGTCGCGCCGAGACCTACGGCATGGTCGTCACCGAGGCGCTGGCCCGCGGTGTGCCCGTGCTCGCCTCCGACGTGGGTGGGGTGTCCGAGGCGCTCGGCCGCGACGCCGACGGGCTCCCTCCTGGCCTGCTGGTCCCCACCGGGGACGTCGCTTCCCTCGCCCGCGCGGTGCGCGACTGGCTCGAGCGACGCGTCTCTGCGGGGAGTGCTCCGCGCCTCGGCCGCCAAGCGACGTCGGACGTTGACCGGCTGGGACGACACGGCTCAGCGTTGGTCACCTGCGTGCTCGAGGAGGTGGCGGCGTGAGAAGCCCGCTGGTCGCGCCGAGCGTGCTGGCTCGGTCGGTCTGGCCGTTCTCGGCGGGGTGCTGTGGCGCACGGGCGCCGGCCCCTTTCTGGCGGGCGTGCGGGCGCTCGACCCGGCGACGCTTGGCGCTCGGGATGTGCCTCGCGGTGCCGATCACCTGCGCGTGCGCCTGGCGCTGGCACCTCGTCGCGCGCGGCCTCGGGGTAGCCGTGCCCCCAGCGGCCGCGGTGGCGTCCTGCTACCGCGCACAGTTCCTCAACACGGTACTTCCGGGCGGGGTCCTCGGAGACGTGCACCGTGGCGCGCGCCACGGCCGGCTCGCCGGTGACACCGGTCGCGGGCTCCGGGCGGTGGCGTGGGAGCGGACCGCGGGCCAGGCGGTCCAGGGGGTCGTGGCCGTTGCCGTGCTCGCCGTCCTGCCCGCACCGCTGCGGATACCGGAGCCCTGGCTGATCGGCTTCCGTGCTGGTGGATCGCCGGGTTCACGCTCGGGGTCGCTGGCGCCGGGACCGCGTCGTCGGCGACGGGTCGGGTGATGCGGGGCGTTCGGGAAGACCTCCGGTCACGGGGTGCTGGCGCGGGCGTCCTGGCCGGGCGTGTGCTGGCGTCGCTGCTGGCGCTGGCCGGGCACCTCGCGACGTACCTGCGTGGCCGCGCGCGCGGTCGGGGTCAACGCTTCGACCGCGACGTTGCTCCCGCTCGCTGTGCTGGTGCTGGTCGCGGCGGGGTTGCCGACGAGCGTGGCCGGCTGGGGCCCGCGGGAGGGGGTGTCCGCGTGGACGTTCGGCGCGGCTGGGCTGGGGGTCGAGCAGGGCGTCGAGACGGCCGCGGCGTACGGGGCGATCGTTGCCGTCGCGAGCCTGCCCGGCGCGGTGGTGCTCGCGGTCGCGGGCTCGCGAGGCGGCGTACGGACCCGAACTCGGCGACGATCACGACGCCCTCGCGCACGACGACGGCAGGAGGGCGGGCCCATGGGTGAGCGCCCGTACACGATCCTCAGCTGCAGCATCTCGCTCGACGGCTACCTCGATGCCGGCACGCCCGAGCGGTTGACGCTGTCCAACGCCGCGGACCTGCGCCGGGTCGACGTGGTGCGGGCTGAGGCGGACGCGATCTTCGTCGGGGCGGCCACGATCCGCCACGACGACCCCCGGCTGCTGGTCCGTTCGGCACCGCCTGCGCGCACAGCGTCGGCGCCGAGGGGTGGCCGAGTCGCCGATCAAGGTGACGGTGACCGAGGACGGCTGCCTGGACCCGAGGAGCAAGTTCTTCTCCACGGGCGACAGCGAGAAGCTCGTCTACTGCGCGAGCCGGTCGGTCGCGTCACGTCCGGCACCGGCTGGCCGGCGCTGGCCACGGTGGTCGACGGCGGCCAGCCGATCGACCTCGTCGACGTCGTCGCGGATCTCGGGCTCCGGGGCGTCCGGTGCCTGATGGTCGAGGGCGGGGGCAGCATCCACACGCAGTTCCTCACCCGAGGCCTCGCCGACGAGCTGCACCTGGTGGTGGCCCCGTTCTTCGTGGGCGACGACCGGGCGCACCGGTTCGTCAATGCGGGAGGCCTTTCCGTGGACTCCCGGTCACCGCGCGACGCTCGCAGAGACGCGGCAGATCGGCGACGTCGTCCTGCTGCGCTACGCGCTCTCCTCCCGGTTCGCCGAGGTGTCCTGACGTGCTCACGAGTCGCCACTGCCGCCATCCGGAGCCAGGTCGACCTACCCCTGCAGCGGGGTGGGGACGAGCCTGCGCCCGCTCGACTCTTCACCTTCGACGGACTCGTGGACGGTCATGAGCACGTGGCCCTGGCCCTGGGGGACCGCTGCCGCTTTCCCCGCCAGCGGTCCTCGGGGCCACCCTTGGTCCGCCTCCACAGCGAGTGCCTGACCGGTGACGTGCTCGGGAGCGGGCGCTGCGACTGCGGCCCGCAGCTACAGGAGGCGATGCTGCGGATCGGTGAGACCGGCGGCTACCTGCTCTACCTGCGGCAGGAGGGGCGAGGCATCGGCCTCTACAACAAGATCGACGCCTACACCCTGCAGGACCGCGGGCTCGACACCTACGAGGCGAACGAGGCGCTCGGCTTCGACGCAGACGAGCGGACCTACGAGGTGGCCGCCAGATGCTGCTCGCGCTCGGCGTAGACGAGGTCGAGCTGCTCACCAACAACCCCGACAAGGCCGCGCAGCTGGCCGAGGGAGGGGTCCGCGTCGAGCGCTGCCACCCGACCGGTCTGCACAGATCCACGGTGAATGGTGCCTACCTGACGGCGAAGGCGAATCACGGGCACCGGCTCCTCGACCTCGCCTGACCAGGCGGCTGGACGCCGCGAGCATTAGGGATCCCTGCCGGGGCCCGATGGGGCACCCCATTTTGAGGGGGTGAGGACCCCCTGGGTGTGGCTGCTATTTCCGCGGTTCCGCTCGCAGAATCGAGGTACTCCCCGGGGGGGAGCAGAACAAGGGGCGGGGCAATGGACATCTATGTGTTGGGACCGACGAAGGTCGTGACGCCGAGCGGCGTGCTCGGTGCACGACAGCTCGGCGGCGTGAAGCCACGACAGATCCTGGAGATCCTGGCGATCTCCGCGGGCACACCGGTGTCCAAGGACCTGCTGGCGGACCTGCTGTGGGAGGGCCGGCCGCCTCGCGGGTTATCTCGGCACGCTCGAGAGCTACGTGTGTGTGCTCAGACGCTGCCTGGGCCTCGCGGGTGGCAGGGGCGCCGGCGTGATGACCGTCCGCCAGGGGTACCTGCTGGATCCGGACAGGCACGCCGTGGACCTGACGACGTTCCGCGCGCTGGCCCACGGCGTGCGCGCCGATGCACGCCGATCCCGACCGCCGACCCTGGCACGACTCGAGCAGGCGCTCGAGCTGGTGCAGGGCGAGCTGCTGTCCGACGAGGCCTACGCGACATGGGCGATCGAGGAGCGCTCAGCGCTTCCACGGCGAGCTGGTGACTGCGGCCACGGCGGCCGCGACGCAGGCACTCGCACTGGGCAGAGGCGGTGACGCGTGCCACTGGGCCGGCACGGCCCTGGCTCATGACCGCTTCGCCGAGCACGCCTGGCGCACGCTGATGCGGGCCATGGACGCGACCGGCCGCCGTGCCGAGGCTTTGCGCGCCTACTCCGAGGTGCGCAACGTTCTCGCCAGCGAGCTCGGTGCGGACCCGTCTCGCGAGACCACCGACCTGTACCTCGAGCTTCTTCAGGGCGACGTGTCGGGCTCCACCGGCCCGGCGGACACTGCCCGCGCCGAGATCCAGCTGCTGCTGCGACTGCTCCGGCAGGTGGTCTCCTCGCTTCCCGAGGTCGAGGTGCCGCGCGGGGATCACGCGCTGATGCGGGTCGCGGCCGACCTTCTCGCGGCTTCCTAGACCCGACCCGGATCGCGGCTGCGGCTCAAGGTTTCCCCAAGGGCGACCCTCCATCGTTGTCGATGAGCCGATGCCACGACGCAGGTCCTGGCGAGGGCAATTTCCGAGCGAGCGTGTCCAGCGTTGCCCCCTCGCAGGACACGCTCGGCGGCGGGGGATCGGCCTCCGGGGCCGATCCCCCGCATCGTCGTTCTCCAGGCCCCGGTCCCTCCACCGACGGGCACCCCCCGCTTCCCTCCTCTCAGGGGAGGCGGGGGGTGTCGCCGAGTCGGCCCCAGCCGCGATCGGGCGCCGCCCTCCTCGAGCTGCACGTCCGTCGGCTCCACAGCGGCCCCACGGTGGCGCTGCGGCCCGTGGTGCGGGCCACACGCGGGTGGTCAGGAGGCCCGGAAATCCCCCGTAGACTCGGCCGGTGCCGAACAAGACCCGCTCAGACCTCCGCAACGTCGCCATCGTGGCGCACGTCGACCACGGCAAGACCACCCTGGTGGACGCGATGCTCTGGCAGGCAGGGTCGTTCGGCGACCACGCCCACGTCGACGAGCGCGCCATGGACTCCGGCGAGCTCGAGCGCGAGAAGGGCATCACGATCCTCGCCAAGAACACCGCGGTGGCCTACTCCGGCCCCTCAGCGGCCGAGGCCACCGGTGGCGATCCGATGACGATCAACATCATCGACACCCCGGGTCACGCCGACTTCGGCGGCGAGGTCGAGCGCGGCCTGTCGATGGTCGACGGCATCGTGCTGCTCGTCGACGCCTCCGAGGGTCCGCTGCCGCAGACCCGCTTCGTGCTGCGCAAGGCCCTCAACGCCGACATGCCGGTCGTGCTCGTGGTCAACAAGGTCGACCGCTCCGACGCCCGCATCAGCGAGGTCGTCGACGAGACCTACGAGCTGTTCATGGACCTGCTCGACGACAGCCACTCCCAGGACGCGCTCGACTTCCCGGTCGTCTACGCCAGCGCCAAGGCCGGCCGCGCGTCGACCACCATGCCCGAGAACGGCGGCATGCCCGACAGCGACGACCTCGAGCCGCTGTTCCGCACGATCATCGAGACCATCCCGGCGCCGGTCCACACCGAGGGCGCGCCGCTGCAGGCGCACGTCACCAACCTCGACGCCAGCCCCTTCCTCGGCCGCCTCGCGCTGGTCCGCGTCAAGGAGGGCACGCTGCGCAAGGGTCAGCAGGTCGCGTGGATGAAGCGCGACGGCGCCAAGCAGAACGTGAAGATCACCGAGCTGCTGGTCACCAAGGCGTTGGAGCGGGTGCCCGCGGAGTCCGCCGGCCCCGGCGACATCTGCGCCATCGCCGGCATCCCCGAGATCATGATCGGCGAGACGCTGGCCGACCCGGAGAACCCGGTCGCGCTGCCCCTGATCACCGTCGACGAGCCCGCGATCTCGATGACGATCGGCACCAACTCCAGCCCGCTGGCCGGCCGCGTCAAGGGCTCGAAGGTCACCGCCCGCCTGGTCAAGGACCGGCTCGACAAGGAGCTGATCGGCAACGTGTCGATCAAGGTGCTCCCGACCGAGCGTCCCGACACGTGGGAGGTCCAGGGTCGAGGCGAGCTGGCGTTGGCCATCCTCGTGGAGCAGATGCGTCGTGAGGGCTACGAGCTCACCGTCGGCAAGCCGCAGGTGGTCACCCGCGAGATCAACGGCAAGGTCCACGAGCCCACCGAGCGTCTGACGATCGACGCCCCGGAGGAGTACCTCGGCGCGATCACCCAGCTCCTCGCCGTCCGCAAGGGCCGCATGGAGCAGATGACCAACCACGGCACCGGCTGGGTCCGCATGGAGTTCCTGGTCCCGGCGCGTGGCCTCATCGGCTTCCGCACCGAGTTCCTCACCGACACGCGCGGCACCGGGATCGCCCACCACGTGTTCGAGGGTTACGAGCCGTGGGCCGGCGAGATCCGCTCGCGCGCCAACGGCTCGATGGTGGCCGACCGCTCGGGCGCGGCGACGGCGTACGCGATGACGAACCTGCAGGAGCGCGGCACGATGTTCGTCGAGCCGACCACCGAGGTCTACGAGGGCATGATCATCGGCGAGAACTCGCGCGCCGACGACATGGACGTCAACATCACCAAGGAGAAGCAGCAGACCAACATCCGGTCCGCCACCTCCGACAACTTCGAGAAGCTCATCCCGCCGCGCAAGCTCAGCCTCGAGCAGTGCCTGGAGTTCTGCCGCGAGGACGAGTGCGTCGAGGTCACCCCGCACACGGTCCGCATCCGCAAGGTGGTGCTCGACGCGAACGCCCGCGCCAAGACCGCCAGCCGCGCCCGCAAGTCCGGCTGACCGTCACCCGGACGTCCGGGACGCCGTCGGCTGGTACGACACCAGGTCGTGGGTGCGCGCCACGAGCGATCGCAGCGCCTCCAGCGAGCCGGTGATCCCGCCGGCGGCCCGCCCCTGCACCAGGACGTTGCCGAGCGCGGTCGCCTCGACCGGTCCGGCGACGACCGGCAGCCCGGTCAGGTCGGCGACCGCCTGGCACAGCAGCACGTTCTGCGAGCCCCCGCCGACGAGGTGGACGGTGCGCACGTCACGGCCCGAGAGCGAGCCGGCCGACCGCAGCGCGGCAGCGAAGCCCTCGGCCAGCGACGCGATGATGCTGCGCACCATGGCGGGTCGCGACGGGGGCACCGGCCTCCCCGTCTCCTCGAGCAGCGCGGCGATGCGGGCCGGCATGTCACCGGGAGGCAGCAGACGCGGATCCTGCACGTCGAAGACGGTGACGGGGCCGTCGTACGCCGCCGCCTCGGCCAGGGTGCCCTGCAGGTCCGTGACCCCCCACGTGCGCAGCGACTCGGACAGCAGCCACGTGCCCATGACGTTGGTGAGGAAGCGGATGCGTCCGTCGACCCCGCCCTCGTTGGTGAAGTTCGCCTCGCGGCTCGCCTCTGACAGCACCGGGGCGTCCAGCTCGACACCGACGAGGCCCCAGGTCCCGCACGAGATGTACGCCGCGTCGTCCCCCGTCATGGGTGTGCCCACCACGGCTGAGGCGGTGTCGTGCGAGCCGACCGTCGTGACGGTGAGGGGCGCGCCGACCAGCGAGGCGACCGACGTGGTCAGCGCCCCCAGCTGCACGCCGGGCTCCACCAGGTCGGGGAGGATGCCCGGCTCCACGCCGAGCCGCGCGCAGAGCTCGCGGTCCCACGCGCGGCTCGTCACGTCGAGCAGACCTGTCGTGGAGGCGTTGGTGCGCTCGGCCGCCACGCGTTCGCTGAGCCAGTAGCCGATCAGGTCGGGGATGAGCAGGAGCGTGTCCGCGAGTGAGAGCACGGGGTCCGCCGCGAGCTGGAACACGGTGTTGAACGGCAGGTGCTGCAGCCCGTTGCGGCGGTAGAGCTCCTCGGGGGTGACCACGGCATGCACCCGGTCAACGCCCCGCGCCGTCCGGGCGTCGCGGTAGTGGAACGGCACCCCGAGCATCCGCCCGCCCCGCAGCAACGCGTAGTCGACCGCCCACGAGTCCACGCCCACGCTCGCCAGCGCGGGTGACGACGCCACCGCGGCGCGGAGGCCGTGCAGGGCCTGACGGTAGAGCCCGACCACGTCCCAGTGCAGCCCGTCGGGCAGCATCACCGGCTCGTTCTCGAACCGGTGGACCGCCCGCAGCCTCAGGTGGTCGCGCCCGACCTCCCCCACCATGACCCGCCCGCTGGAGGCGCCGAGGTCGATCGCGGCGACGTCGATCATGCTCAGCGGAGGAACGCCGCGGCGACACCTGCATCGACCGGGACGTGGAGCCCGGTCGTGTGGGTGAGGTCGGGACCGACGAGGGCGTAGACGGCGTTGGCGCAGTGCTCGGGGAGCACCTCGCGCTTGAGGATGGTGCGCTGGGCGTAGAACGTGCCCAGGTCCTTCTCCTCGACGCCGTAGACCGCCGCACGGTTCGCGCCCCACCCGCTCGAGAAGATCCCCGAGCCCTGGACGACGCCGTCCGGGTTGACCCCGTTGACGCGCACGCCGTGCTCGCCGAGCTCGACGGCGAGCAGCCGCACCTGGTGGGCCTGGTCGGCCTTGGTGGCGGAGTAGGCGATGTTGTTGGGCCCGGCGAAGATCGAGTTCTTCGACGAGATGTAGACGATGTCCCCGCCGAGCCGCTGCTCGATCAGGACACGGGCGGCTGCCCTGGAGACCAGGAACGATCCCTTCGCCATCACGTCGTGCTGGCGGTCCCAGTCGGCCTCGGTGGTCTCGAGCAGCGACTTCGACAGCGACAGACCGGCGTTGTTGACGACGAGGTCGAGCCCTCCGAAGGCGAGCAGCGTCTCGTCGATCGCGGACTGCACCGCTGCCTCGGAGGCTCACGTCGGCCTGCACGCCGACCGCGACGTCGGTGCCGCCGATCTCGGCGGCCGCGCCCCGCGCCTTGTCCAGGTCGAGGTCGGCGATCGCGACGACCGCCCCTTCGGCCGCGAGCCTGCGCGCGATCGCCTTGCCGATCCCCGACGCGGCGCCGGTGACGAGCGCGATCCGGCCGGCGAGCGGCTTCGGCTTCGGCATGCGCTGGAGCTTGGCCTCCTCCAGCGCCCAGTACTCGATGCGGAACTTCTCGGCCTCGTCGATGGGGTCGTAGGAGGACAGCCCCTCGGCGCCCCGCATCACGTTGATCGCGTTGACGTAGAACTCGCCGGCCACGCGGGCGGTCTGCTTGTCCTTGCCGAAGCTGAACATGCCGACCCCGGGCACGAGCACGATCAACGGGTCGGCCCCGCGGATGGCCGGCCACGCGTCGGTCGAGCCGGTCGAGACCGCGTTGCGGTCGTAGTAGCCCTGGTAGTCCTCGCGGTAGGAGGCGTGCAGCTCGCGAAGCCGCGTCACCGACTCCTCGAGGGTCGCCGAGGCCGGCAGGTCGAGGAGCAGCGGCTTGACCTTGGTCCGCAGGAAGTGGTCCGGGCAGCTGGTGCCGAGCGCGGCGAGCCGCGGGTGCTCGGCGCTGGCGAGGAAGTCGAGCACGACCTCGGAGTCGGTGAAGTGACCCACCATGGGCCTGTCCTGCGAGGCGATGGACCGGACCGTCGGCATCAGCGCCGCGGCACGGGCGCGTCGCTCGGCGGACGGCAGCGCCTCGTGGCCCGGCAGCGCGGGACCGAACGGCTCGGGGCGCGAGTGCTCGGCGATGTACGCCGCCGCGGTGTCGATGATCCACGTCGACGCCCGCTCCGCCTCGTCGGTGGTGTCGCCCCACGCGGTGATGCCGTGGCCACCGAGGATGCACCCGACGGCCGCCGGGTTGGCCGTCTTGATCGCGGCGATGTCGAGGCCGAGCTGGAACCCGGGGCGTCGCCACGGCACCCAGACGACCTTCTCGCCGAAGATCTCCGTGGTCAGCTTCTCGCCGTCGGCGGCGGTCGCGATCGCGATACCGGAGTCCGGGTGCAGGTGGTCGACGTGGCCGGCGTCGACGAGACCGTGCATCGCGGTGTCGATGGACGGCGCGGCGCCGCCCCGGCCGTGCAGGCAGTAGTCGAACGCCGCGACCATCTCGTCCTCACGCTCGACGCCGGGGTAGACGTCGACGAGCGCTCGCATCCGGTCCAGGCGCAGCACGGCGAGCCCGCTCTCCTGCAGCGTGCCGAGGTCGCCGCCGGAGCCCTTGACCCAGAGCAGCTCGACCTCCTCGCCGGTGGCCGGGTCGACCTCGGTGCCCTTCGCGGAGGTGTTGCCCCCGGCGTAGTTGGTGTTCTTCGGGTCACTGCCGAGACGGTTCGAGCGAGCGACGAGCTCGGTCACGGTGGGGTTGGTGCTCATGGGTCAGTTCCATCCTGCCTGGGCGCCGCCGACGCGGTCCGCCTCGATCTGCTGCTGGTATCCGCTGGCCAGGTAGGCGGCCATCGGGTCGGCCGGGAGCCCGCGCTGCTCGCGCCACCCGGCCAGGTCGCGTCGTACGTCGGTGTAGAACGCGTCCATGAAGACCTGGTTCGCCGCGAGCACGTCGCCCGCGGCGCGGGCGGCGGCGAGCGCCTCGGTGTCGAGGAGCAGGGCGCGGGCGGTCATCTCCTGCACGTTGAGGACCGAGCGGATCTGCCCGGGGACCTTCAGCTCGATGTTGTGGCACTGGTCGAGCATCAGCGCCACGTCGCTGTCCGGCTCCAGGGCGCCGCCGCGGATCACCTCGACCATGATCCGGAAGAGCTGGAAGGGGTCGGCCGAACCGACGATGAGGTCGTCGTCGGCGTAGAAGCGGCTGTTGAAGTCGAACGAGCCGAGCTTCCCGAGCCGGAGCAGCTGCGCGACGATGAACTCGATGTTCGTGCCCGGGGCGTGGTGACCGGTGTCGAGACAGACCTTGGCGCGGTCGCCCAGCGCCGCGACGTGGACGTACGACGTGCCCCAGTCCGGGACGTCGGTGTGGTAGAACGCCGGCTCGAAGAACTTGTACTCCAGCACCAGCCGCTGGTCCTGCGACAGCCGGGCGTAGATCTCGGCGAGCCCCTCGGCGAGCCACTCCTGGCGCGCGCGCATGTCGCCCTGGCCGGGGTAGTTCGTGCCGTCGGCGAGCCAGATCTTCAGGTCGCGCGACCCGGTCTCGTCCATCACGTCCACGCAGTCGAGGTTGTGGCGCACCGCCTTGGCGCGCACCGCGGGGTCGGCGTGGGTGAGGGAGCCGAGCTTGTAGTCGTCGTCCTGGAAGGTGTTGCTGTTGATGGTGCCGAGGGTCACCCCCTGGTCCTCGGCGTACGACGTGAGCGTGCCGAAGTCGTCGACGAGGTCCCACGGGATGTGGAGGGCGACGCTCGGAGCGAGCCCGGTGAACCGGTGCACCGTCGCGGCGTCGGCGATCTTCTCCTCGACCGTGCGCGGCGTGCCGGGGGTGCCGAACACCTTGAAGCGGGTGCCCGAGTTGCCGTAGGCCCACGAGGGGACCTCGATGGCCAGGGCCGCCAACCGGTCGGTCACTGCGTCGAACGTCGTCATGTCACTCACTCGTCTCGTTGCTCGTGTGCAGGCTCTGAGCGACCAGCTGGTCCTCGAGGTGGAAGACCTCGGTGAGCCTGGTGAAACCGGTGTCGGGGCGGGCGTCGCCCAGCTCCTCGAAGTACTCCGCCATCTCTGCCTGCCAGCGGGCGTTGACCTCGGCGGCCTCCATGCCGACGAGGGCGTCGGCCAGCGAGGGGGTCTCGAAGTAGCCGACGAGCAGCCCGTCCTCGGCCAGGAAGAGCGAGTAGTTGTGCCACCCCGTGGCGGCCAGGGCCTGGAGCATCTGCGGCCAGACCGCCGCGTGGCGCGCGGCGTACTCCTCGCGGCGCTCCGGGCGCACCTGCAGGGTGAAGCAGACTCGCTCCATGGTGGTCACCTTCCCGGTCCGGTCCCCCGGGATGCCGGGCTCACGTCTCCCCTGCGCTGTCGCCAGGAGGAGCCGCGGGCGCCGGCACCCCGTGGGGGGCCGTGCCGACTCAGAAGTCGAAGTCGGCGATGTTGCTCTCGTCGAAGGTGAACGGCTCACCCAGGACGACGACGCCGTCGGCCTCGACGGTGAACTCGCCGAGCTTGCCGGCCTCGAAGGTGTCGCCCTCCTCGCCGGTGATGTCACCGTCGACGAGCGCCTTGGTGGCGAAGGTCGCGAGGTAGCCCAGGTCACCCGGGTTCCACAGCGCGAACGACTCGACGGTGCCGTCCTCGACGTACGGCCGCATCTGGTTCGGCGTACCGAGACCGGTCAGCGCGACGTCGCCCTTGAAGTTCGAGTCCGAGAGGTAGCGCGCGGCCGCGGCGATGCCGACCGTGGTGGGCGAGATGATGCCCTTGAGGTCGGGGTGGTTCTGCAGCAGCGCCTCGGTCTGGTCGAACGACTTCTGGTCGTTGTCGTCGCCGTAGACGGTGTCGACGAGCTCCATGCCGGCGTAGTCGGCGTTGGACTCGAGCTCGGCCTCCATCATCTCGATCCACGCGTTCTGGTTCGTGGCGTTGGCGCTCGCGGACAGGATCGCGATCTCGCCCTCTCCGCCGATCTGCTCGGCGATGAGCTCGAGCTGCTTGGCCGCGATGCCCTCGGGCGTGGCCTGGTTGACGAAGAGGTCGCGGCACTCGGCGCTCGTGTCGGAGTCGAAGGTCACGACCTTCACGTCCGCGGAGCGAGCCTCCTCGATCGCGTCGCAGATGGCCTCGGGGTCGTTGGCCGAGAGGATGAGCCCGGAGGCTCCCTGCTGCGCGACCGTGTTGATGAACGGCACCTGGCCGGCGGGGTCGTCGCCGGTCTCCGGCGCGACCTCCTCGATCGTCGCACCGACCTCCTCGGCGGCCTCCTCGGCGCCGGCGGTGCTGGTGTCGAAGTACGGGTTGCCGAGGTTCTTGGGCAGCATCGTCAGCGCCAGGTCCTCACCGCCGCCCTCCTCGCTCGCGGTGTCGCCGCTGCTGTCGTCTCCGCCGCAGCTGGACAGCAGCATCGCTGCGCTCAGGGCGATCGCGGCCAGCGTGGTCGCTTTTCTGGAATGGAGCTTCATCTGTTCTTGCCTTCCTCTGGTGGTCGAACGCCGGCGGATGCCGCGTGCTGGGTGGGCGCTGGTGAAGCCGCCGGGGGAACCTTGCGGGACGACCGTTGCGAGAGCCGGTCGAGGACCTGCGGAGCGACCACGGAGGCGATCAGCAGCAGGCCGATGATGATGCTGGTGACGTTGGCGGTCACTCGCTCGAGGCGCAGGGCGCTGGAGATCACTCCGATGAGCACGACGCCGGCGAGGACCCCGTGGAGCCGGCCCCGACCGCCGAAGATCGAGACCCCGCCGAGCAGCACGGCGGCGATCACCTGGAGCTCGAGCCCGGTCGCGTTGTCGCCACGCGCGCTGCCGAAGCGGAGCGTGTAGTAGATGCCGGCGAACGCCGAGACCACGCCGGAGAGCACGAACAGCAGGAACTTCGTGCGCTCGACGTCGACCCCGGTGAAGTGCGCTGCCTCGCTGTTGAGCCCGATGTCGTAGATCCCGCGACCGAACGTCGAGAAGTGCAGCAGCACGACGAAGAGCACCGCGATCACCGCGAACGGGATCATGATGGTCGGCCAGTTGCTGTCGCCGATCGTGTCGGTGGCCAGGTCGGTCCACTTCTCGGTGAACTCCGTGACCGCGGTCGTGCCGAGCAGGCCGACCGCCACGCCGCGGTACAGCGCGAGCGTGCCGATGGTGACCGCGAGCGACGGGAGCCCGAGGTAGGCGATGAGGAAGCCGTTGAGTGCACCGCAGACCACGCCGACCAGCAGCGCCAGAAGCGCGGCCGCAGGGACCGGCATGCCGCTCTCGTGGAGCACGCCGACGAGGACGCTGCTGAGCCCGACGATGCTCGCCACCGAGAGGTCGATCTCGCCGGTGATGATGATGAGCGTCATCGGGAGAGCGATGAGCAGGATCGGTGCGATGTCCTGGAGCAGGAACTTCAGCGTCAGCGGCCCGTCGAAGTTCGGCACGGTGGCCAGGGAGTAGACGACGACCGCCACGGTCAGCGCGATGACCGCGGTCTCGCGGCTGAGCAGGGAGCGCCACCACAGGGGCCGGCTGTAGTCGGCGTAGGTGCGCCCGGTCTGGGCGGTCTCTCGGGTTCCTTGTGTCGTGGTGCTCATGCGATGTCCCTCGCTTCGGCGAGCTTCTTCGCCTGTCGGGCCGCCAGCACACGGTCCAGGACGATGGCGTTCAGGATCAGCGCACCGATGACGGCGCGCTGCCAGAAGTCCTCGATCCCCAGGCTGGGCAGCGCTCGGTTGATGGTGACGAGGAGGAACGCACCGATGGCGGCTCCCCAGACGGTTCCGCTGCCGCCGAAGATCGCCACGCCGCCGATGACGACGGCGGCGACCGCCTGGAGCTCGATGCCCAGCCCGACGCTGGAGCTCACCGTGCCGTAGCGCGCGGTGTAGAAGACGCCGGCGAGCCCGGCGAGGGCACCACTCAGGGCGAAGGCGGCGAGGATCCGGTAGCGCACGTTCAGGCCGTAGAGCACGGCGGCCTCGGGATCGGAGCCGATGGCGTAGAGCTCGCGTCCGCCACGCGCGGTGTACAGGTAGTACCCGACCGCAGCGAGCACGATGGCGGCGACGATCGTGAGGACCGGCAGCGTGAGGACCGTCTTGGTGCCGAAGGCGAGGAACTCACGGGGGAGGTCGCCGGCGTTGATGCGGTCGCTGCCCGCCCACGACAGCATGAGGCCGCGGTAGATGTACAACGTGCCGAGGGTGATGACCAGGGCCGGCACCTTGAAGTAGGCGACGAGGGCACCGTTGACGAGCCCGAGCGCGGCTCCGGCCAGGACGCAGAGGACGACGACGACGATCATCGGCAGCCCCGGCTGGTCGATGAAGAGCCTGCCGGTGAGGTACGCCGTCAGCGCCATCACCGAGCCCACGGAGAGGTCGACGTTGCGGGTGATGATGACGACCGCCTGCCCCACCGCCAGGAGCAGCAGGATCGACGGGTTCAGCATGAAGTTGCGCCAGCCGTCGGAGCTGAACAGGAAGTTGTCGTTCTTGACCGTCGCCACCACGACGACGGCGACGAGCACGAGGAAGATCGAGAGCTCACGTGAGCGCAGGCAGATGTTCAGCGCCCGGCGCGCCGGCGACAGGGCGCTCGGCTCGACGAGCATGGCCTCGCTGGTGGAGATCTCGCTGCCGTTGCCGTGCTTGAGGTCGAGGTCGTTCATCGGGCCTCCTCCACGGAGCGGGTCGCCGCGCGCATCACGGCTTCGGGGGTGGCCTCGTCACGCGTGAGCTCGGCGGTGACACGGCCCTCGCAGACGACGAGGACGCGGTCAGCCATGCCGAGCACCTCGGGCAGCTCGGAGGAGATCATGAGGATCGCGAGCCCCTGACCGGCGAGCTCGGAGAGGAGCCGGTGCACCTCGGCCTTGGTGCCGACGTCGATGCCGCGGGTGGGTTCGTCGATGATGAGGATCTTCGGGTGCGTGGCGAGCCACTTGGCGATCACGACCTTCTGCTGGTTGCCGCCGCTCATGGTGGCGGCGTTCATGTCGAGCGCGCTGGTCTTGACCTCGAGCCGGGAGGCCCAGGGGCCGGAGGCCTTGTTCTCCATCGCGGCGGTGATCAGCCCGCCTTTCGACAACCCCTTGCGGATGACCCCGGCGACGTTGCGCGTCACCGAGGCGTCGATCACGAGTCCCTGCTTGCGCCGGTCCTCGGGGATGAAGGCCATGCCGGCCTTGATGGCGGCGCGGGGGTTGGCGGGCGGCACGGCGGCGCCGTTGAGGCGCACCGAGCCGGTGTCGTAGCTGTCGACGCCGAACACCGCGCGCGCGATCTCGCTGCGCCCGGCTCCGACGAGGCCGGCGAGGCCGACGATCTCGCCCGCCCGGACCTGGAACGACACCTCGTGGAACACGCCGGTCCGGCTGAGGTCGTCGACCTCGAGCACGGGCTCACCGATCTCGGCCGCCGTCTTCGGGAAGAGCTCGGCGACCTCGCGGCCGACCATGGCCGAGACGAGCGCGTCGACGGTGGTGTCGGCGACCTTGCTGGTCGAGATGTACTCGCCGTCCCGCAGGACCGTGACGGTGTCGCAGAGGTCGAAGACCTCGTCGAAACGGTGGCTGATGAAGATCAGGGCCCGGTCCTCGTCGCGCAGGCTCCGGGCCACCGCGAAGAGCCGCTCGACCTCGTCCCCGCTGAGCGCGGCCGTCGGCTCGTCCATGACGAGCACGCGCGCGTCGAGCGAGATGGCCTTGGCGATCTCGATGATCTGCTGGTCGGCGATCGAGAGTCCGCGGGCGGGTCGGCGAGGATCGATCCTGACGCCGAGCCGGTCGAACAGCTGCTCCGCCTCGGCGTACATCGTGCTCCGGTCGAGGCGGCGACCGGAGGTGAGCGGCTGGCGGCCCATGAAGATGTTCTCGGTGACCGAGAGGTCGGGGAAGAGCGTCGGCTCCTGGTAGATCACCGCGATGCCTGCGGCCTTGGACTCCGAGGTCGAGCGGAAGTCGACGGCCTCCCCGTCCAGCAGCAGGTCCCCGGTGTCGCGTCGGTGGACGCCCGCGATGATCTTGACCAGCGTCGACTTGCCGGCGCCGTTCTCCCCCACGAGTCCGTGCACGGAGCCGGCCTCGACGCGGATGCTTCCGGAGCGCAGGGCGAGCACCGGCCCGAAGGCCTTCGCCACGTCGCGCAGCTCGATGCGAGCCGGCGGGCGGGCTGTTGCGGTCATGGTTGCCTCCGGTTGAAAGGTTTCAATCGAGTGAACCGTAAGTGAGGTCCGCCACACGCGTCAAGACCCCACGCCCTTGTTTCATGGGGCGCTAAGGTCGAGGAGGTCGCCCCCGCGCCCGCTACGACGTTTCACTCAGGAGGCCGTGATGCTCGAATCGGCCCCTCGGTCCGCCGGAGTCAAGGAGGTCGCCGTACGTGCCGGGGTGTCGCTCGGCACCGTCTCCAACGTCCTCAACCGCCCCGAGCGCGTGAGCGCCGCCACCCGGCTCCGCGTCGAGCAGGCCATGGCCGACCTCGGCTTCGTCCGCAACGAGTCGGCGCGCCAGCTGCGCGCCGGACGGAGCAGCACGATCGCCTACCTCGTGCTCGACGCCACCAACCCGTTCTTCACCGACGTCGCCCAGGGCATCGAGGACGCCGCCGCCCCGCACGACCTGTCGGTCTACCTCTGCAACAGCGACAACCGCCCCGAGCGGGAGAACTCGCGTACCTCACGCCGGCTCGACGCAGCAACGGGTCCAGGGGATCCTCGTCACGCCCGTCGACCCGGCCTCCCCGGCCGCTCGACGCCTGGGCCGCGCGCGGCACACCCTGGTGCTCGTCGACCGGGTGCGCGACGGCGCGACCCAGTGCTCGGTGGCCGTCGACGACGTGCACGGCGGGAGGCTGGCCGTGGAGCACCTGCTCGAGCGCGGCCACGAACGGATCACGTTCGTCGGGGGTCCGCCGTCGGTCGGTCAGGTGCGGGACCGGCTGACCGGGGCCCGGGAGGCGATGGTCGCGGCGGGGCGCGACCCCGAGGACCTGGTCGTCACGACGACCGCGGCGCTGACGGTCGCCGAGGGCCGGGGATCAGGCGAGCGCATCAACGGCACGGCGCGCCGGAGCCGTCCGACCGCGGCGTTCTGCGCCAACGACCTGCTCGCCCTGGGCCTGCTGCAGCAGAGCGTGTCCTTCGGGGTCCGCGTGCCCGACGACCTCGCGATCGTCGGCTACGACGACATCGACTTCGCCGGTGCCGCGGCGGTCCCGTTGACCTCGGTCCGGCAGCCGCGCCGCGAGCTCGGGCGCACGGCGGCGGAGCTGCTCATCGACGAAGCCACCAACCCCGCCCACGAGCACCAGCACGTGAACTTCACGCCCGAGCTCGTGGCCCGGGCGTCCACCGGCCGCGGCTGGTGAGGACGCCCCCTCCGCCCCCAGGACGGCCCGCAAAACCGTTCAAAAGAACGTTCGAAATTCACCCGGCACGCCGAGCGTGGGGCCAATTGAACGATCTTTTGAACGAAATGTGACCGTCAGGCGACCATGCCGTGCGGGTCGATGACGTACTTCGTCGCTGCGCCGGCGTCGAACTCCTGGTAGCCGCGCGGGGCGTCGTCGAGGCCGATCGTCTGGGCGTTGACCGCCTTGGCGATGTGGGCCTTGTCGGCCAGGATCATGTTCATCAGCTTGCGGTTGTACTGCTTCACCGGGCACTGACCGGTCACGAAGGCGTGCGACTTCGCCCAGCCGAGGCCGAGCTTCACGCCGATCTGACCCTGCTTGGCGGCGTCGTCGGCCGCACCCGGGTCGCCGGTCACGTAGAGCCCCGGAATGCCCAGCGAGGCGCCGGCCCGCGAGACCGTCATGATGTCGTTGAGCACCGTGGCGGGCGCCTCGTCGGCACCCTCACCGTGCCCGCGGGCCTCGAAGCCCACGGCGTCGACGGCGGCGTCGACCTCCGGCTCACCCACGATCTCGGCGATCATGTCGGCCAGGTCGTTGCCCGAGGACAGGTCCACGGTGGAGCAGCCGAAGCTCTCCGCCTGCTTCAACCGGTCGGCGACCATGTCGCCGACGATGACGTGGCTGGCCCCGAGCAGCTGCGCGCTGTACGCCGCGGCCAGGCCGACCGGGCCCGCACCGGCGACGTAGACCGTCGACCCGGTGGTGACACCGGCGGTGTAGGCGCCGTGGTAGCCGGTCGGGAAGATGTCCGAGAGCATGGTCAGGTCGAGGATCTTCTCCAGCGCCGCGTCGCGGTCCGGGAACGGCAGCAGGTTGAAGTCGGCGAACGGGATCAGGACGTACTCCGCCTGGCCGCCGAGCCAGCCACCCATGTCGACATACCCGTACGCCGCTCCGGCGCGCGCCGGGTTCACGTTGAGGCAGATGCCGGTCTTGCCCTCGTTGCACATGCGACAGCGGCCGCAGGCGATGTTGAAGGGCACCGAGCAGATGTCGCCCTCCTTGACGAACAGCACGTCGTCACCGACCTCGACGACCTCGCCGGTGATCTCGTGGCCCAGGGTCTGGCCCTCGGGGGCGGTGGTCCGCCCGCGCACCATGTGCTGGTCGGAGCCGCAGATGTTGGTGGTGACGAGCTTCAGGATGACCGCGTGCGGGGCGGCCTGCTTGATGCCCATGCCGTCGGCGACCTCCTTGGGGATCTCCAGCTTCGGGTAGTCGAAGCTCTCGACAGCGACCTCACCCGGGCCCTTGTAGACGACGATCCGGTTGCCTGACATGTGATGTCTCCGTCCTGCTCCCGAGCGTGAAGCGGCGTTCTGATGGGGGGCGGCGCGTTGCTCGCATGTGACGCGCGCCACGCCCTACACCTCCCACAGACGGGCGGGCCGCAAACCCCGTCCCCGCCCCTACTGCGAAGTAGTCAGGCGGTCAGCTCGTCGCCTTCGGCGCGCACCTGCGCCGCCAGGTCGTGCAGCTCCTCGCGCAGCCCGGCCACGGCCTGAGGGCTCAGCCCGGTCGCACGCTCGACGTCGACCTGGACGCGCCGGGCCTGCGTCTTGAGATCGCGCCCGGCCGGGGTCAGCGCCACCTCGACCGTCCGCTCGTCCTCGGGCGGGCGCCGGCGCGTGACGAGACCCTGGACCTCGAGACGCTTCAGCAGCGGAGAGAGCGTTCCGCTGTCGAGGTGCAGTCCGTCGCCGAGCTCCCCCAGCGTCACCGGGGACCGCTCCCACAGACGCATCATCACGAGGTACTGGGTGTAGGTCAGGCCGATCTCCGCGAGCCCCTCACGGTAGCGACCGACGATGGCGCGCGACGCGTCGTACAACGCGAAGCACAGCTGGTCGTCCACTCGAAACCGGGTCATGCCACCAGGGTAATCCTGACCGGGCCCCACCGGCACCGTTGAGTTGTGCGCCATTGACACGGGCACAATCAATTTGACACCATCGACAGGTGCCGTCCCGTGCCTCGGGAGGCGACGGTCGAGCGAGGTCCTCCGTCCCAGCGGCCCCCACAGATCCCTCGGTCGCCGCAAGCGCCGCCCGCCCGCGGCGACCGAGGGTTTCATCGTCGCGGTGAAGGCCGGACGAGCCCCGCGCGGGCACCATTTCGGTTAGCGTTGCCGCGTCGGAAGGGGCAGGCACGTGGCGCAGTGTGGCGGGTGCGGAACACAGCTTCCCGATGGCGCCCGCTTCTGCCTCGAGTGCGGTCGTCCGCTGGCCGCGACCTGCGCCGGCTGCGACGCCCCGCTCCCCGCTCAGGCCAAGTTCTGCATGGAGTGCGGTACGCCGACCGCGGCGGGCCCGAGCGCGTCCGGCCGCGCCGCACGCACCCCAGGCAACCAACAGCCCGCCGAGCCCACCGGTGCCGCGAGTCGTCGTACGACATCGCATCCTGTTCGGTGACCTCGTCGGCTTCACCACGCTGTCCGAGTCCCGCGACGCCGAGGACGTCCGCGAGCTGCTGGGCCGCTACTTCGACGAGTGCCGCCAGATCGTGGCCCGCTACGGCGGCACGGTCGAGAAGTTCATCGGCGACGCCGTGATGGCCGTGTGGGGTGTCCCGACCGCCCACGAGGACGACGCCGAACGCGCCGTGCGCGCCGGGCTCGAGCTCGTCGCCGCGGTGCGCGAGTTCGGCCACGACGTCGGCGCCCCCGACCTCGCGCTGCGCGTCGGCGTCGTCACCGGCGAGGTGGCGGTCACCACCGGCGCCACCCAGCAGGGCATGGTCGCCGGCGACGCCGTCAACACCGCCGCCCGCGTGCAGTCGGTCGCACAACCCGGGTCAGGTCTTCGTCGACGAGACGACCAGGCTGCTGACCGTCGCGGCGATCACCTACGCCGACGCCGGCTCCCACACCCTCAAGGGCAAGGCCGACCCCGTCCCGCTGTGGTCGGTGCGCGCCGTGGTCGCCGCGGTCGGGGGTGCTCAGCGCGCCGACGGCCTCGAAGCGCCGTTGGTCGGTCGCGACCGCGAGCTGCGGCTGATCAAGGAGCTGCTGCACCAGTCGGAGGAGACACACCGCCCCACGCTGCTGGTCGTCGACGGCGAACCGGGGGTCGGCAAGACCCGGCTGGCGTGGGAGTTCGAGAAGTACGTCGACGGGCTCACCGACATCGTCCGCTGGCACTCCGGGCGCTGCGTGGCCTACGGCGAGGGCGTGGCCTACTTCGCCCTCGCCGAAGCCGTCCGCGGACGGCTCCAGGCCGGCGCGGTCGAGGACGCCCCGATCGGCGTGCTGCTGGACCAGGCGCTGGCCGAGCACGTCCCCGACACCCACGAGCGCGACTGGCTGCGTGCACGCCTGGCGACGCTGCTCGGCACGGGCGAGAGCCACCACCCGGCCAGCTACGCCCGCGAGGACCTGTTCTCGGCCTGGACGGTGTTCCTCGAACGGGTCGCCGGCGACCACCCGCTCACCCTGGTCATCGACGACGCCCAGCACGCCGACGACGGGCTGCTGGCCTTCCTCGAGCACCTCGTCACCGTCGCCACCTTCTCCTGCTACGTGGTGCTGCTGACCCGCCCGGGTCTGCTGGAACGCGCCGGCGGCCTCGCCGGCCACCGACGCACCAACCTGCTGCGCCTGGCCACCCTCACCGAGGCCGACATGTCACGGCTGCTCGACGGTCTCGTCGCCGGGCCTGCCGGACGCGGCCCGCGACCAGCTGGTCGCCCGCTCCGACGGCATCCCCGTCTTCGCCGTCGAGACGGTCCGCTCGCTGATCGACCGCGACCTGGTCGTGCCCCGGGGCGGGCAGTACGTCCTGGCCGACGACGCCACCCTCGACCTCGACACCCTCGCCGCCCCGGCCTCCCTGCAGGCACTCATCGCCGCCCGTCTCGACGCCCTGACCCCCGACCAACGTCGCGTCGTCGACCGCGCCAGCGTCCTCGGCACCAGCTTCACCGCCGAGGCGCTGACCAGCCTGTGCCCCGACGTCGACGACGTCGGCGCGGTGCTGGCCCAGCTGCAACGGGTGCAGATCTTCGCCCACGACGACAACCGCATGAACGCCACCTACGGCCAGCACTCCTTCGTCCAGTCGGCCGTGCGTCAGGTCGCCTACGGCGTGCTCTCGCGTCGTGACCGCAAGGCCGTCCACCTCGCCGTCGTCGCCCACTTCGAGGGCCGCGGCGAGACCGGCGACGACACCGCCGCGATCCGGGCCCAGCACTACCTCGAGGCCCTCACCGCCGTGCCGGGTGACCCCGACGAGGCCGAGCTGCGCACGGCGGCCGTCGACAACCTGGTGCGCGCCGCGAACCGCGCCACCGGTCTCGGCTCCCACGGCGAGGCCGCCCGACACCTTGCCACGGCTGCCCCTCTCGTCGACGACGACGACCGACGTGCGCCGATGCTGCTCCTGCAGGCCACGGCCGAGCTCGAGGCCGGGCTCTGGCAGGAGTCGATCACTCACGCTCAGGAGGCCGAGCAGCTCTTCGTGGCCCTGGGCGACCGGCCCAACGCCGGGCTGGCCGCCGGTGTCCGCGGCAAGGGTCTCATCACCGGGTTGCGACAGACCGAGGAGGCGCTCAGCTTGACCCTGCCCTGGTGGGAGGAGCTGCGCGAGGACCCGGACGCGGTCGAGGCGCGGCTGACCCTCTCCTACGTCGTCATGCGCGCCGAGTTCCGTGGCCCGAACCCCGAGCGTGGCCTTCCGGTAGCCCTCGAGCGCCTCCGGCTTGCCGAGGAGGAGGACGACAGCGAGGCGATCGTCACCACGGTGAACGCGATGAGCATCTTCTACGCCGACCGGGGACTCATGACCCTCAGCAACTCCCTGCTGGTGACCGCGATCGAGCTCGCTCGTGAGGCCCACGACCCGGCCTCCGAGGCGGGCACGCTCGTCAACCTCATCGCCGCGGCCAACCCGTCTGACGTCGCGGCCGCGTTGCGCAGCGCGGAGCACGGCATGGGCGTCGCCGGCCGCGCCGGCAACCGCACCCACCTGGACTACGTCGTCTCCAACTACGTCATCGCCCTGTGGAACGCCGGGGAGTGGGACACCATGGAGACCCCCTTGGAGGTCGTGGAGTCCCGGTTCGGACCCACGACCGACGAGTTCGCCGTCGGTCTGCGCGCCCTGCGCGCCCGCGCGCGCGGTGAGGCCGTGCCGGAGCCCGGACCGCTCAACACCGACGAGGGTGACGACCCCTCGCTGCTGGCCTGGGGCAGGGTGGTCCGTGGCCTGGAGGGCACCCCGTCGTCCGCCGAGCTCGTCGCACCCGCGCTGGCCGCCGCGCGGGCCTTCCACGTGCACACCGGCGTCTGGGACGACCTGCACCTCGTGCACGGCCACGCACTGACCCTCGCCCTCGAGGTCGGCGACGACGCAGCGGCCCGTGAGCTCCTCGAGCTGGTCAGCGGCGTCCGGCGGTTGCCGCGTTCCCTGCGCGGCCACCGCGACCTGCTCCGGGCCTGGCTCGCGGCCCGGAACGGCGAAGAGCACGCCACCGACCTCTTCGCCGCCGCCGTCGAGCACTACGAGGTCTTCGGCTCACCGGTCCTCGTCGCGCACGCCCACCGGTGGTGGGGTGACGCGTTGCTCACCCTGGGCCGGCCCGACGAGGCGGCCGGGCACCTGGCCGCCGCGCGATCGACGTACGAGGAGCTGGGGGCGCGCGCCTGGCTGGCCGATCTCGACCGGCTGACGACCGGGGTGACGGCGTGAGCGCGGGTCTCGACACGCTCGACCGACGGTGCGCCGCGTGCGAGGCCGCCCTGCCGCCCGGTGGGAAGTTCTGCCCCGAGTGCGGCACGCCCGCCGCCGCAGCCTGCGTCGCCTGCGCGAGCCCGCTCACGCCGGGTGCCAAGTTCTGCGCCGAGTGCGGTACGCCGACCGCGGCCGGCCCGAGCGCGCCCGCGCACCCCAGGCACCCAGCACCCGTCCGAGCCCACCGGTGCCGCGAGCCGTCGTACGACGACGCATCCTGTTCGGTGACCTGGTCGGGTTCACCACGCTGTCCGAGTCGCGCGACGCCGAGGACGTGCGCGAGCTGCTGGGCCGCTACTTCGACGAGTGCCGCCAGATCGTGGCCCGCTACGGCGGCACGGTCGAGAAGTTCATCGGCGACGCCGTGATGGCCGTGTGGGGCGTGCCGACCGCCCACGAGGACGACGCCGAACGGGCCGTGCGCGCCGGGCTCGAGCTGGTCGCGGCGGTGCGCGAGTTCGGCCACGACGTCGGCGCACCCGACCTCGCGCTGCGCGTCGGCGTGGTCACCGGCGAGGTCGCGGTCACCACCGGCGCCACCCAGCAGGGCATGGTCGCCGGCGACGCCGTCAACACCGCCGCCCGTGTGCAGTCGGCCGCCACCCCGGGTCAGGTCTGGGTCGACGAGACCACGCGCCTGCTGACCACCGCCGCCATCACGTACGTTGACGCCGGCTCCCACGCCCTCAAGGGCAAGGCCGACCCGGTGCCTCTCTGGTCGGTGCGCGCGGTCGTCGCGGCCACCGGCGGCGCGCAGCGCGCCGACGGCCTCGAGGCGCCCCTGGTCGGGCGCGACCGCGAGCTGCGGCTGGTCAAGGAGCTGTTCCACCACGCTGAGGAGTCCGGGCGTCCCGCGCTGCTGGTCGTCGACGGCGAGCCCGGAGTCGGCAAGACCCGGCTGGCCTGGGAGTTCGAGAAGTACGTCGACGGGCTCAGCGAGCTCGTCCGCTGGCACAGCGGACGGTGCGTGGCCTACGGCGAGGGCGTGGCCTACTTCGCGCTGGCCGAGGCCGTCCGGGGCCGGTTGCTCGCCGGGATCGACGACGACCAGCAGGACGCCCCCACCGAGCAGCTGCTCGAGCGCGCTCTGGAGCGCCACGTGCCTGACTCCGGCGAGCGCGACTGGCTGCGCGACCGGATGGCGGCCCTGCTCGGGACCGGCTCGATCTCCGGCTTCACCCGCGAGGACCTCTTCAGCGCCTGGACCGTCTTCCTCGAGCGGGTCGCCGACGGCGAGGTGCTGACGCTGGTCGTCGACGACGCCCAGCACGCCGACGACGGGCTGCTCGGCTTCCTCGAGCACCTCATCACCGTCGCCGGGTTCCCCTGCTTCGTCGTGGTGCTCACCCGCCCGGGGCTCCTGGAGCGGCGTACGTCGCTGGCGACGCACCGGCGCGCCACACGTCATCCACCTGCCGACGTTGAGCGACCGCGACGTCGCCGATCTGCTCGACGGGCTCGTCGCCGGCCTGCCCGACGACGTCCGCGACCAGCTGGTGGCCCGCTCCGACGGCATCCCCGTGTTCGCGGTCGAGACGGTTCGCTCACTGATCGACCGCGACCTCGTCGTGCCGCGCGGTGGGCAGTACGTCCTGGCCGACGACGCCCGGCTCGACCTCGACTCCCTCGCAGCGCCCGCGTCCCTGCAGGCGCTGATCGCGGCCCGCCTCGACGCGCTGTCGACCGAGCAGCGGCTCGTCGTCGACCGCGGCAGCGTGCTCGGGACGAGCTTCGCGCCGGACGCCCTGGCCGACCTGTGCCCCGAGGTGGCCGACACCGCCGCGGTGCTGGGCAGCCTGGTGCGGCTGCAGATCCTGAGCCAGGACGCGAGCCGGATGAGCGCCGGCTACGGCCACTACCGCTTCGTGCAGTCGGCCGTGCGCCAGGTCGCGTACGGCGTGCTGTCGCGTCGCGACCGGCGCGCCATCCACCTGGCCGTGCTCGCGCAGATGGTGGCTCGCGGCGAGACCGGCGACGACACCGCCGCGATCCGCGCCCAGCACCTGCTCGACGCGCTGGAGGCCGGCAGTGGCCCCGACGACGCCGAGCTGCGGCGCTCGGCCCTCGACGAGCTGACCCGCGCCTCGGCCGGGCGCGTCGGGGCTGGGCTCGCCGACGGAGGCGGTGCGCCACCTGCGCTCCGCGCTGCCGCTGGCCGACGACGGCACGCCACCGGGCGCAGGTGCTGCAGCGGCTGGCCCGCGCCGAGACCGATGCCGGCGACTGGGAACAGGCCGGCAGCCACGCCCGAGAGGCCCACGACCTGTTCGTCGAGCTCGACGACCGACCCGCCGCCGGGCTGGCGGTGGCCACCTGGGGCGAGTCCGTGCTCAACGGTGCTCGGGACAGCGAGACCGCGCTGAGTCTCTGCGAGCCCTGGTGGGAGGAGCTGCGCGAGCGCGACGACGCCCTCGAGGCGAAGCTGACCCTGACCTACGTGATCGCCCGGGCCACCCTGTGGACCGGCGGTGACGTCCACGAGATCGTCGAAGCCCGACTGGCGCTGGGTGAGATCGAGGAGGACCACGACGTCATCTCCGACGCCTACAACAGCCTCGGCGTCTACTACGCCAACAAGGGCCTGGTCTCCCTCAGCGACGTGCTGCTGCGCGCCTCCGTCGACCTCGCCCGACGCCACCACCACCCGCGGGCCGAGGCGATGGCGCTCAACAACATCGCCGCCCAGGAGAACGCACGCGACCTGTCGGAGGCGCTGACCTACGGCCACGACGCGGTCGAGGTCGCGTTGCGCATCGGTCATGCCTTCCAGCTCCGCTTCGGCCTGGCCAACTACCTCATCGCCTTGTGGGCGGCGGGCGAGTGGGAACGGTTCGAGCCGGCTCGGGCCCGGTGCTCGGCCGTCGTCGAGGACGCTGCCGACGACGAGACCACGCTGGCGCTCACGGCAATGCAGGCCGTGGCCCGCGGGGAGGCCCCCACGCCTCCCGGACGGACCGCGGTCGAGCGGGCCGGCGACGACGAGGCCAGCCTGGCGTGGGTGCGCTTCCACGAGTCCGCCATCCACCTGGCCGCCGGCGACCTCGACGACAGTCGCTCGATTCGTGCATGGCGGGGGTCGAGCTGGCGTACGCGGTCACCGGGGTCTGGGACGACCTGCCCCACCTCTGGGGTTCGGCGGCGGACCTGGCAGCGAGGCTCGGCGACGACGCCGTCGTTGCGCGACTGATCGAGCTGACCGACGACGGCCGGCCCCGCCTGCCCCGCGGGCTGAAGGGCCACCGTGAGCTGTTGCGGGCTCGACTCGCCGCCCGCGACGGTCTGGTCGAGGAGACCGAGTCGGCCTTCGGTCGCGCGCTCGAGCACTACCGGGCCTGGGGGTCGGCCCCGTCCGTCGCCCACACCCAGGCCCACCTCGGCCGGTGGCTGCAGACGCAGGGGCGTCACGACGAGGCGGCCACGCACCTGGCCGCCGCGCGATCGACGTACGAGGGGCTGGGGGCGGTCGCCTGGCTCGCCGACCTCGACACACCTGGTGGTCGAGCAGCGAGCGCATCGATCGGTGGTCGAGCAGCGAGCGCCAGCGAGCGTCGTCGAGACCTCGCAACCTAGGTCGTGAGCCCGGCCACGGCTTGAGTGGTGGCTCGACAGGCGATACCC
>CAWBNX010000024.1:0-295580 GCA_963790225.1 uncultured Actinomycetota bacterium
AGCCCCACCCGACCATCATGATCAGCCTCGCGGGATCTCGCGCATCTCGAACGCCTCGACGATGTCGCCGATCTTGACGTCCTGGTAGTTGCGCAGCACCAGACCGCACTCGAAGCCCTCACGGACCTCCGACGCATCGTCCTTCTCACGTCGGAGCGAGGCGAGGTCGAGGTTGTCGGCCACGACGGCACCGTCACGCAGCAGGCGCACCTTGGCGTTGCGTCGGATGACACCGCCGGTGACCATGCAACCGGCGATGTTGCCGATGCGGCTGGAGCGGAAGATCTCCCGGATCTCGGCGGTGCCGAGCTGGGACTCCTCGAACTCCGGCTTGAGCATGCCCTTGAGCGCGGCCTCGATCTCCTCGATGGCCTGGTAGATCACCGAGTAGTAGCGCATCTCGACGCCCTCACGGTCGGCCACCTCGGTCGCCTTGCCCTGGGGCCGGACGTTGAACCCGATGATGATCGCGTTGGACGCGGCGGCCAGCATCACGTTGGTCTCGGTGATGGCACCGACACCGCGGTCGATGACGCGCAGCGACACCTCGTCGCCGACGTCGATCTTCGCCAGCGAGTCCTCGAGCGCCTCGACCGAGCCGGACACGTCGCCCTTCAGGATCAGGTTCAGCTCCTGGCTCTCGCCCTCCTCCATGGACTTCATGAAGTCCTCGAGGCTGCGGCGGACCCGACGCTGGGCCTGCAGGGCGGCACGCTCACGTGCCTCCCGCTTCTCGGCGATCTGACGGGCGATGCGGTCGTCCTCGACGACGAGGAAGTTCTGACCGGCGCCGGGGACGGCGGTCAGACCCAGCACCATCGCGGGACGCGACGGGTCGGCCTGCTCGATGTTGTCGCCGTGCTCGTCGAGCATCGCGCGGACTCGGCCGTAGGCCGGGCCGGCGACGATCGAGTCGCCCACGCGCAGGGTGCCGCGCTGGACCAGGATCGTGGCGACCGGACCGCGCCCGCGGTCCAGGTGCGCCTCGACCACGAGGCCCTGGGCGTCCTGGTCGGGGTTGGCCCGCAGGTCGAGCGAGGCGTCGGCGGTCAGCACGATGGCCTCGAGGAGGCCCTCCATGTTGAGGCCGGCCTTGGCCGAGACGTCGACGAACATGGTGTCGCCGCCGTACTCCTCGGGCACGAGGCCGTACTCGGTGAGCTGGCCACGGACCTTGGTCGGGTCCGCCTCCTCCTTGTCGACCTTGTTGACCGCGACCACGACCGGCACACCGGCCGCCTTGGCGTGGTTCAGCGCCTCGACCGTCTGCGGCATGACGCCGTCGTCGGCCGCGACCACGAGCACCGCGATGTCGGTGGCCTGGGCACCACGGGCACGCATGGCGGTGAACGCCTCGTGACCGGGGGTGTCGATGAAGGTGATCGGACGCTCGGTGCCGTCGACGACCGCGACCGTCTGGTAGGCGCCGATGTGCTGGGTGATGCCACCGGCCTCCTTGGCGACCACGTTGGCGTTGCGCAGCGCGTCGAGCAGCTTGGTCTTTCCGTGGTCGACGTGACCCATGACCGTGACCACCGGAGGACGTGCGGCCAGGTCGGCCTCCACACCCTCGTCGGAGCCGAACTCCAGGTTGAAGGAGTCGAGCAGCTCGCGGTCCTCGTCCTCGGGCGAGACGACCTCGACGGTGTAGTTGAGCTCGTCGCCGAGCAGCTCCAGCGTCGCGTCGTTGACCGACTCGGTCGCGGTGACCATCTCACCGAGGTGGAACAGCATCTGCACCAGCGAGGCAGGATCGACGCCGATCTTCTCGGCGAAGTCGGTCAGTGAGGAGCCGCGCGCCAGGCGAACGGTCTCGCCGTTGCCCTTGCGGACGCGCATGCCGCCGATCGTCGGCGCCTCCATCTGGTCGAACTCTTGACGACGCTGACGCTTCGACTTGCGTCCACGACGCGAGGGGCCGCCGGGGCGACCGAAGGCGCCACCGACACCGCCGGGACGACCGCGTCCACCGCCACCGGGACGGCCACCGCCGCCAGGCCGACCGGGCGCGCCGGCACCGGGACCGCCACCGAAGCCGGGACGTCCGCCGCCAGGGGCACCGGCACCGGCACCACCGGGACGACCGGGCGCGCCACCGCGGGCGCCGCCGGGACCTCCGGCGCCGCCGGCCACCCGCCGGGGCCACCCGGACCACCGAGGCCGCCGGGGCCACCGGGGCCACGACCGCCGCCGGGACCGAACGGGGTCGGCGACTTCGGCATCATCGCCGGGTTGGGACGGGGCATGCCGGGACGACCGCTGGGGGCGGCCGGACGTCCGCCGCCGGCGGGGAGCCCACCGGTGCGGCCGGGGGTGCCGGCAGCAGGACCGCCCTGCTCGCGGGCAGCCGGGGGCCGCGGGGCGGCGCCGGGCGGCGGCGAGGGACGGCGGCCCATGCCCTGGGTCTGGCCGAACGGGTTGTTGCCGGGGCGCGGGGCGCCCGGCTTCGGGCCGCCACCGGGCCGCGGGCCCGGGGCAGCGCCGCCGTCGAGCGGGTGCGTCACCGACGGCGGTGTCGGCGGACGCCGCCGCAGCGGGCTGCCCGACGTCGGCCGCAGCCGGCTCGGCCGGCGACGCGGCAGGCGATTCGGAGGGCGACCCGGGGTCGCCGTGGTGGGCGCCGTCGCAGCGGGCTGCGCGACGACCGGGTCCGGCTCGACGACCGGCTCGGGCTCGGCTGCCTTGCGCGCCGGACCGGGCCGGGGGCCGGGGCTGGCGGGACGGACGGAGGACGCCGTAGCGGTCGACTCGCCGGCCGCCGCTGCCGGGGCGGCGGTGCCACCGGGGCGGTGTCGATGCCCGGCGCCGGCTCCGCGTGAGCCGACTCCCCGCCGTCGGGACCCGCGGAGGCCGACGCGGTCTTCGCGGGCGCCTTGCGCGCCGCCTTCTTCTCGGCGGCCGCGCGCAACTCCGCGCCGTAGGCGTCGTTGAACCTCTTCTGCACCGGGGGCTCGATCGTCGACGACGCCGACTTCACGAACTCGCCCATCTCCTTGAGCTTGGTCAGGACGACCTTGCTCTCCACGCCGAACTCTTTCGCGAGCTCGTGGACTCGGACCTTAGCCACGCTTCTCCTTCTGGTCCGAGCCCTGGTGGCTGGGACCGTTAGCTGGTGTGCACGCTCATCGGGAAGTACTCATCGAGTGCTCATGAGCTGTTGCTCCATTTCCGTCTGGTGCCGTCACGGTCTGTGCTCGCCGGGACGCGCGGCTGAATCAGCGCTCCGCGTGGTTCCCGGGCTTGGTCGAGCTCGTCGTCAACTGTTGCACATGGTGTCCCAGGCCCGCCCCGTCCGGTCCCCCACCCGGCCCCGGGATGATCCGGAGCGCCCTGGTGAAGGCTCGGCGACGCAGTGCCTGTGCGAGACAGTCCTCGTCAGGATGGAGGTAGGCCCCCCGTCCCGGCCGACGCGCCGGGGGGTCGGGCACCAGCACGAGGCCGTGACCCTGATCCTCGGCGACGACGCGCAACAGATCGGTCTTGGCAGCCTGACGCCGGCATCCCACGCAGGTGCGGACTGGACTGGACGTCATGGTCAACACCCTCGGGGACGAGGCGATCGGGCTACCGGGCCAGTCTAGCCGCCCGGGACGTCAAGCCGAAACTCGTTCCGCCGGCGGCGGCCCGTCGGGCGCCTCAGCGACGGGCCGGGGGCCCGTCGGGCGCCTCGTCGGAGCGGATGTCGATGCGCCACCCCGTCAGCCGAGCGGCGAGACGCGCGTTCTGGCCCTCCTTGCCGATGGCCAGCGAGAGCTGGTAGTCAGGCACGATGACGCGCGCCGAGCGGTTGGCGAGGTCGACGATCTGAACGCTGCTGACCCGCGCGGGTGACAGCGCGTGGGCGACGAGCTCGGCGGGGTCCTCCGACCAGTCCACGATGTCGATCTTCTCGCCGTGCAGCTCGTGCATGACGTTGCGCACGCGCTGCCCCATCGGCCCGATGCACGATCCCTTGGCGTTGACCCCCGGGACCGTCGTGCGCACCGCGATCTTGGTGCGGTGACCGGCTTCGCGGGCGATGGCGCAGACCTCGACGGTGCCGTCGGCGATCTCCGGCACCTCGAGGGCGAAGAGCTTCTTGACCAGGTTGGGGTGGCTGCGGGAGAGCTGGACCTGGGGGCCGCGCATGCCGCGTCGCACGCTGACGACGAGGGCCTTGATCCGGGTGCCGTGCTCGTAGCGCTCACCGGGCACCCGTTCGGCCAGCGGGAGGGACGCCTCGAGCTTGCCGAGGTCGACGAGCACGTCCTGGGGATCTCGACCCTGCTGGACGACCCCGGAGATGATGTCGCCCTCACGTCCGGAGAACTCCCCGAACCGGAGGTCGTCCTCGGCGTCGCGCAGCCGCTGCAGGATGACCTGCTTGGCGGTGGTCGCCGCGATACGACCGAAGCCGTCGGGGGTGTCGTCGTACTCCCCGATCTTCTCGCCGCCCTCGTCCTTCTCCGCAACCAGGACGCTGACCCGGCCGGTCTTGCGGTCGAGCTGGACGCGGGCCTCGGACTGGGCGCCGACGGTCTTGTGGTAGGCCGTCAGCAGCGCCTGCTCGAGCGCGTCGATGAGGATGTCGAAGCTGATCTCCTTCTCGCGCTCCAGGGCACGCAGCAAGGACAGGTCGATGTCCATGGGTCAGCTCTCCTTCCGGTTGAACTCGATCTGGACGAGGGCGGAGGCGATGGTGTCGTAGGCGACCCGGTGACGCTCGCCGTCGACGTCGAGGTCGGCCCCGGCGTCGTCGTGACTCACGATGCGGCCCTCGGTGGTCGCCCCGTCGTGGTCGGTGACCTTCACGAGCCGCCCCTCGTTGCGGCGCCAGTGGCGCGGCAGCGTGAGTGGTCGGTCGACCCCGGGTGAGGTCACCTCGAGCGTGTAGGGGTGCTCCCCGAGCACACGGGACAGCGGACCGCCCTCGTCGAGGTGCTGCGAGACGAGCTTGGTGGCCTCGGCGACGTCGTCGAGAGTGACCCCGCCGTCCCGGTCGATGGCCACACGGACGACGCGTCGACGACCGGCGGGGGTGACCTGCACCGCCTCGAGGTCGAGGCCGAGCCCGAGCAACGGGTCAGTGAGTCCCTCGGTGAGGCGTTGGATCGTCTGGTCGACAGCCACGGGTCTCGTCCGCCTCTCCAGTTGTGGGGTGCTCCTTGCGTGCGCCTGGCGTCTCACGCCGGTCGTCGTGTGCCCGAGCGTAGCCGACCACGGGTGGGTCGGCTGACCACGAAAGGGCCCTGCCAGGTCTCCTGCACCCCTATCCTCGACAGCATGTCCGCCCCCCTGACCGCCACCCGCCGGACCCGCTCGGGCCACGTCGCCCCGCTGCTCACCGTGGCTGTCCTCCTGGGCGTCGGGGTGCTGGCCGGGTGCAGCGGCAACGAGGCCCCCTCCGACCCCTCGGAGGCCCCGGAGGCCGACCAGCGTCGGTCGAGTCCTCGGAGTCGGCGGAGCCGTCGGACGGGGCGGGCGAGGCGTTCGCCGGCGGCGTCGGAGGCATCCGAGGAGACGTCCGAGAGCGCTGCGGAGACGTTGGCGCTCCCGAGGGCGCCGAAGGCCCGCGACAGCGTCGAGGGCCGCAAGGCCTTCACGGGGTTCGTCGTGAAGCGCTGGGGCTACGCCCTGGCCACCAACAAGGCGACGGCGCTGTCGGACCTGAGCGCGAAGGGCAGCACCTGCCGGGGCTGCAAGGAGCTGGAGAAGGAGCTGGACAAGCGCCGCAAGCAGGGCTGGGCCGTCGACTTTCCCGGCGCGAGCGTCGACAGGATCACGGTGAAGGGTGCCGGCACCCCCGCGACGTTCGAGGCCACCGCAATCATCGACATCCCGGCCTCGCGGTCCTTCTTCGAGGATGGCACGGTACCGCAACGACAACGAGGCGTTCAAGAACGCGAGGTTCGTCGTGGGCATGAAGTACACCAAGGCTCGCTACGTGCTGGTGTCCTACCGCGTGGCCTGAAACCGAGGTGGCCCCGAGAGACTAGGGTGCGGGTCGTGGATCGCCGCACCGTCGTCGTCACGCTGGCCTCGCTCGGCGGGTCGGCCGCGCTGCTGCTGAGCGGCTGCGGCCCTCGCGCAGCAGGCAGGGACCTGGACGGTGACGATGACGCGAGCGCCGGTCCTGACGACGACCTCACGTCCGACGAGCGGCTCGTCGCCACTGCGCTGGCGGGCGAGCTGGTCGCCCTCGAGACGATCGAGCGGACGCGGACGCGCCACCCGCGCCTGCGCGCCGTGACCACCCAGGCGCTGGCCACCCACCAGGCTCACGTGCGCCTGCTGCGCGGCACGACCGAGCAGCGAGCGGGCGGCGACCCGCGCCCGCAGGTGGAGCGGACCGTGGTGCCGAGGCAGCCGCAGCAGGCGCTGACCTCTGCGGCGCGCAGCGAGGCGCAGCTGTCCGCCGACCACGCGGCGACCGCGATGGCGGCGCGCAGCGGCGCCCTGGCCCGGGTCCTGGCGAGCATGGCCGCCGCCTCCGCCCAGCTCGAGCAGGTCCTCGCCCGGAGCAACCAGGGAAGCGGTCGATGACGATGACCCCGCTCGAGGCCCTGCAGGAGACGCTGGCGGCCGAGCACGTCGCCGTCTACACCTACGGCGTGGTGGGCGGACGGCTCTCGGCGAGCTCCTCCCCCGAGACGTCAGCCCGGTTCCGCTCGGCGTACGACGCGCACCGCGCGCGCCGCGACCAGCTCCGCTCGCTCGTCTCCGACCGGGGCGCCGACCCCGAGCCACCGGCCGCGGCCTACGCGGTGGACGCCCCGGACCGCTCCGCGACCACCCTGATCGCGGCCGCACGCCGCGTCGAGCTGCGCTGCGCCGAGGTGTACTCCCAGCTCGTGGCCTCCACCGAGGGCGAGCTCCGACGTCTCGCGATCGGCCTGCTCACCGACGCGAGCCTGCGCGGCCTGTCCTTCGGCGCCCTGCCCCAGACGTGGCCCGGCGCCCCCGACCTCTGACCTCTGACCTCTGCCTCTGACCTCTGCCTCCGTCCCCGCGAGTCGGCGTGTCGTGCGGCGCGAGTCGGCGTGTCGTGCGGCGCGAGTCGGCGAGTCGTGCGGCGCGAGTCGGCGTGTCGTGCGGGGTCAGCCCGCAGCGGCGTCGCCGCAGCCAGGCCACGGTCAGCGACCGGACGGGGCCGTGCCGTGAGTCTCGCCGCGGTGCCAGGTCTCGACGATCGTCAGGAGCTCTCCCAGCTCGTGCACCACCGCGTCCGGCTCGCCCTCGGTGTGGCCGTGCTGCTCGACCGGGATGACCGAGTGGGGCACGTGCACGGTGCGCATGCCCACCTGGCTCGCCCCCCAGATGTCGTCGAAGAGGCGGTCACCGACGAAGACGCAGCGGCTCGGGTCGGCCACGCCGACGGCCGCCATCGCGGCCTCGAACGCCTGCGGTGCCGGCTTGGTCCAGGGAATCTCGCTGCTGTAGACCGCTCCGTCGATGAGGTGGTCGACGCCGTCGCGGGCGAAGACGTGCTCGTGCCAGTCGCGCGGCCAGATGGTGTTGGACAGGATGCCGACGCGCAGCCCGAGGCCGACGCAGCCCGCTGAAGAGCGACGGCACGACCGGGTCGGTGAGGGTGTGAGGCTCCCAGAACTCGCGGTAGGCGCTCAGCCGGCCCTCGTCGTAGGTCAGACCCGCCGCGGCGAACACGTCGGCGACGCTCCCGCTGCGCTGCTCGTCGCGGACGCGGCCCCACACGCTGTCACCGGCGCGACGCAGGTGTCGGTGCACCTCGGGGTGGGGGTCGACGACGGCCTGCGCGAGCGCCCGCGCCTCCGCGTCGAAGTCGATCGTGTGCCACGGGGTGAGCGTGCCGCCCCAGTCGAAGATGACGGCGTCGAGCGCGCCGCGGTCCCCCGGTCACCTCGCCCACGGTCAGCCCCGGACGACCGCGACCACGTGCTCGACCACGGCGTCGACCGCGACCTGCTCGCGTTCGCCGCTCGCCCGGTCCTTGACCTCGACGGTGCCGTCGACCAGACCCCGCCCGACGACGACGATGGTGGGCACGCCGATCAGCTCGGCGTCCTTGAACTTCACGCCCGGGCGAGACCTTGGGCCGGTCGTCGTAGATCACCTCGACGCCGCGCGAGGACAGCTCTGCGGTGATCCTCTCGGCGGTCTCGAACACGGCGGCGTCCTTGCCGGTGGCGACCAGGTGGACGTCGGCGGGCGAGATCGCGCGCGGCCACATCAGGCCGAGCTCGTCGTTGTTGCCCTCGGCGATGGCGGCCACCGCGCGGGTGACGCCGATGCCGTAGGAGCCCATCGTGACGGTGACCAGCTTGCCGTTCTCGTCGAGGACCTTGAGGTCCAGCGCCTCGGCGAACCAGCGGCCGAGCTGGAAGATGTGGCCCATCTCGATGCCGCGGGCGGACTCGAGCGTGCCCTCGGCGCAGTTCGGGCAGCCGTCGCCGTCGCGCACGTCGGCCGCCTCGATGGTGCCGTCGGGCGTGAAGTCGCGACCCACGACCAGGTCGATCACGTGGCTGCCGGGCTCGTCGGCGCCGGTCACCCAGCGGGTGCCCTCGGAGACGCGGGGGTCGACGACGTACCGGATCTTCGATGCCGACTCCTCCCCCAACGCCTCGGGACCGATGTAGCCCTTGACGAGTGCTGGGTGCTTGCGGAACTCGGTCTCGTCCATCGGCTCGACCTCGATCGGCTCGAGCTGGCCCTCGAGGCGCTTCTGGTCGACCTCGCGGTCGCCGGGCACACCGATGGCGAGCGGCTCGCGGGTGCCGTCGGGGTGCTTGAGCACGACGAGGACGTTCTTGAGCGTGTCGCCGGCCGCCCAGGGCCGGTCGTCGCGGGGGTACTTGTCGTTCAGGTGGTCGACCAGGGTGCTCGATGGTCGGGGTGTCGGGCGTCTGCTCGGCGTGCGCGGCCGGGGCGTCGTCGTACGCCACGGGGGCGGGCGCGCGGACGGCGACGGCCTCGACGTTGGCGGCGTAGTCGCAGCTCGTGCAGCGGACGTAGGTGTCCTCGCCGACGTCGGCCTTGGCGAGGAACTCCTCGGACTTCGAGCCGCCCATCGCGCCGCTCGTCGCCTTGACGATGGCGTAGTCGAAACCGAGCCGGTCGAAGGTCTTGATGTACGCCGCACGGTGGGCGGCGTACGAACGGTCGAGGCCCGCGTCAGTGGTGTCGAAGGAGTAGGAGTCCTTCATGATGAACTCGCGGCCCGCGGAGCAGGCCCGCGCGGGGACGCGCCTCGTCGCGGTACTTCGTCTGGATCTGGTAGAGCCAGACCGGGAGGTCCTTGTAGGAGGAGTACAGGTCCTTGACCGCGAGGGTGAACATCTCCTCGTGCGTGGGCCCGAGCAGGTAGTCGCCGCCCTTGCGGTCCTGGAGCCGGAAGATGCCGTTGCCGTACGTCGTCCAGCGGTTGCTGGCCTCGTAGGGCTCGCGGGGCAACAGCGCCGGGAACGACAGCTCCTGGGCGCCGATCGCGTTCATCTCCTCGCGGATGATCCCCTCGACGTTGCGCAGCACCCGCAGGCCGAGCGGCAGCCAGGAGTAGATGCCGGGGGCGGCGCGACGGATGTAGCCGGCCCGCAGCAGCAGGCGGTGGCTCGGCACCTCGGCGTCGGCCGGGTCCTCTCGGAGGGTGCGGAGGAAGAGGGTCGACATGCGGAGAACCATGGGCGCAAGGCTACCCACGGGTTCGGGGTGCTCTCGACCACGTTTCGCGGTGCCGGGCTCGCTCGGTCCCGGCCCCCCGGGCCGGTCTCTGGTCACTCCCTGCTTCAGGGCCGGTTTCTGGTCACTCGCTGCTTCAGGGCCGGATTCCGGTCACTGGAGCGCCGTCGAACAGGCCGACCCGCTGCGGGCGATGACAGGAGCCCGACCCCTCAGCGCCCGGCAGCGCGACGTGCGATGCGGATCAGCGGCAGCTGCAACGGCAGGCGCGCGTACGTCGCCGCCCGGTACGCCGTGTGCGGGGTTCGGCTCGCGTCGATCGCCATCTTCACGTTGCCCGGGAAGACCCCGACCAGCAGGGCTGCGCTGACCACCCCGGCGACGGACCGGGTGGCCGGGTGGAGCAGCCCGGCGGCGCAGGCGAGCTCGGCGACGCCGGAGCCGAGGATGACCTCCCGGTGGGCCGGGACCCAGCGCGGCATGAGCGGCAGAAAGGTCTGCGGCCGGACCAGGTGGGTCACGCCGGAGACGGTGAAGATGCCGGCCAGCAGCGCGACGTCGCGAGGGAGCGAGGCGGAGGACATCTGCGCAAGGTAGCGCGCTGACGGGCACCCGTGCGGCGTACTGCGGAGATCGGGTCCGCGCCGGCGAGCCGGATTCTGGTCGCTCCCCGCAAGAAAAGCGCGCCCGCTTTGCGGGCAGCGACCACCAACCGGTCCGCCTGCAGGGAGTGACCAGAAGCGGGCCGGGCGGGCCGTCAGAACAGGATGGTGGTGAAGGTCGCGGTCTGGGAGAAGCCGATTCGCTCGTACGCCGCTCGCGCGGGGACGTTCCAGTCGTTGACGTAGAGCGACACGACCGGGGCGATCTCCCGCAGCGCCACCTCCACCACGGCAGCCAGGCCGACGGTGGCGAGCCCCTCGCCCCGGCGGTCGGGCACGACGTACACGTCCTGGAGCTGGCAGGCGTGAGGCGTCGCCGCGGCGACCTCGGCCTTGAACACGACCCGGCCCTCTTCCAGCCGCACGAAGGACCAACCCTTGGAGATGAGCTGGGTGACGCGCGCCCGGTAGGCCGCCGCGCCGCCGCCGGACTCGGGCGAGACGCCGACCTCCTCGGTGTACATCGCCACCGCGGCCGGGTAGACGAGGTCGAGCTCGGCCAGCGTGCTCCGGCGTACGGCGGCGTCGGCGCCGACCGCCGGGGGCGACGAGATCTCGAGGTGGTGCTGACCCCGTCGGATGTCGCGCGGCGTCGACCACGACCGCGCCAGCACCTGCCACATCGTCTCGACCGCGTCCGCGGGCCCGAGCAGCGTCGAGCAGCGCCGCCCACGCTCGAGGGCTCGGACCCCGAAGGCGTGGGCGGCCTCCTCCGAGGCCATGGCCGGGATCAGGTTGGCCGCCGCGTGACAGACCGAGGTGAGCGCACCGCCCTCGCTGTAGCCCCACATCTCGCCGCCCATCCAGCGAGGTTGGAGCCGCGTCAGCCGGGTGCGGTAGTCGGACACCACGTTGACCACCGGGTCGCGCGCGAGCAGCGCGAGCACGTCGTCGACGTCGTCGGGTCCCAGCACTCGAAGGTCCCCCGGTGGACGGGAGGTCACCTGACGCGCTCACGGCCGCAGCCTAGCCACGCGGTGCCGCTCAGCCGACGGAGACGGTGGCGCCGCCCGAGCCCTCGACGTCCTCCATGGTCTCAGCGATGCGCATGGCTTCCTCGATGAGGGTCTCCACGATCTGCGACTCGGGCACGGTCTTGATGACCTCGCCCCTGACGAAGATCTGACCCTTGCCGTTGCCGGAGGCGACGCCGAGGTCGGCCTCGCGGGCCTCCCCGGGGCCGTTCACGACGCAGCCCATGACAGCCACACGCAGTGGCACCTCCATGCCCTCGAGCCCGGCGGTCACCTCGTCGGCGAGCTTGTAGACGTCGACCTGTGCGCGTCCGCAGGACGGGCAGGAGACGATCTCGAGCTTGCGGGGGCGCAGGTTCAGGGACTGCAGGATCTGGATGCCGACCTTGACCTCCTCGACGGGAGGGGCCGAGAGCGAGACACGGATGGTGTCGCCGATGCCGCGACTGAGCAGCGAGCCGAAGGCGACGGCGGACTTGATCGTGCCCTGGAAAGCGGGGCCCGCCTCGGTCACGCCCAGGTGCAGCGGCCAGTCGCCGGCCTCCGACAGCATCTCGTAGGCGCGGACCATCACCACGGGGTCGTTGTGCTTGACCGAGATCTTGAAGTCGTGGAAGTCGTGCTCCTCGAACAGCGAGGCCTCCCACTTCGCTGACTCCACCAACGCCTCGGGCGTCGCCTTGCCGTACTTCTCCAGCAGCCGCGGGTCGAGCGACCCGGCGTTGACGCCGATGCGGATCGAGGTGCCGCGGTCCTTCGCGGCCCGGGCGATCTGCTTGACCTGGTCGTCGAACTTGCGGATGTTGCCCGGGTTCACCCGTACGGCGGCGCAGCCGGCGTCGATGGCGGCGTAGACGTACTTCGGCTGGAAGTGGATGTCGGCGATGACCGGGATCTGCGACTTCTGCGCAATGGCCGGCAGTGCCTCGGCGTCGTCGGCCGAGGGGCACGCCACGCGGACGATGTCGCAGCCCGAGGCGGTCAGCTCGGCGATCTGCTGGAGGGTGGAGTCGATGTCCGAGGTCAACGTCGTGGTCATCGACTGCACCGACACCGGGGCGTCGCCGCCGACCAGCACCGACCCGACCTTGATCTGGCGCGTCGTGCGGCGCGGGGCGAGGACCGGAGGGGGCGCGGAAGGCATGCCGAGGTTGATCGCAGTCACCCCGTCAGGCTACTCGCCGGGGACGAGCAGGATCCGGGCAGAGCCTCAGGTCACCTCGATCGGCACGACGATGTCGGCCGTGATGAGGATGAGCCCCATCACCAGCAGGGCCGCCCCGACGACGTACGCGACGGGCAGCAGCTTGGCGACGTCGACGAAGCCGGGGTCCGGCCGCCCGCGCACCCGCGCCGCCCCGCGACGCAGCCCCTCGTAGAGGGCGCCGGCGATGTGTCCACCGTCGAGCGGCAGCAGCGGGATGAAGTTGAACATGCCGACGAACAGGTTCAGGCTCGCCAGCAGCCCGACGAGGAAGACCAGCCGGTCCACGGCCGGGCTGGTCTGGTCGCTGGTGACCTCACCGGCCACGCGTCCGGCGCCCACGATGCTGACGGGGCTGTCCTCGGCCCGCTCCTCCAGGCCCACCACCGACTGGGCGACGTCGAAGACCTTCACCGGCAGACGCACCAGCGCCTGGCCGACGTCCCAGGTCATGACGCCCATCTGCCCGGTGGTGTAGATCAGACCGTGCTGCTCGCGCACCTGGGTGGGGGTGACGCCGAGGAAACCGCCTTCGACGATCACCTCACGGTCGTCGATCGAGCGCACGGAGTTGACCGTGGTGCGGGTCTCGAGGGCCAGGTCCTGCCCGTCACGGACGACTCCCACGGTGGCGACGCCGTCGCCGTTGGCCTGGATCAGGCGGACCATCTGCTCCCAGCCGACGATCTCCTCGCCGTTGAAGCTGGCGATCCGGTCACCGGGGAGCACGCCGGCCTCCGCGGCGGGCGCCGGCTCGTCCGCAGCAGTGCACTCACGACCCACCTCGTCGGCGGTGATGACGCACTGGGCGACGGAGCCGACGGTGGTGGTCGGCTCGGGCACGCCGTAGATCCCGAAGATCCCGGCGAAGAGCAGGAAGGCGATGACGAGGTTGACCGTGGGGCCGCCCGCCATCACGATCACCTTCTTCGTCCACGGCAGGCGGTAGAAGAGCCGGTGCTCGTCCTCGGGCCGGATGAGCTCGGCCTCGGCGTGGCGGGCGTCGGAGATCAGCTGGGTGAACATGCCGGTGTTGCTCTGTCGCGGCCGACCGAGCGGGTCGTCCTTGGCCGGCGGAAGCATCCCGACGAGCTTGACGTAGCCGCCGAGCGGGATCGCCTTGAGGCCGTACTCTGTCTCGCCCCGGCGGGTCGACCAGACGGTGCGGCCGAAGCCGACGAAGTACTGCGTCACCTTCACGCCGAACTTCTTGGCGGGACCATGTGACCGACCTCGTGCAGGCCGATGGAGACCGCCACGCCGACGGCGAAGACGACCACGCCGAGCACGAACAGCAGGACTGTGATCACGATGTCTCCGGTGTCTCCGGTGTCGGGGGTGCCGCCAGCAGGGTCTCGGCTCGCTCACGCGCCCAGGCGTCGGCCTGCAGCACCTGCGCCAGGGTGAGCTCCTCCTGCGAGGGTACGCCGGGGTCGCGCAGCACCCGCTCGATCGTCGGCACGATCTCGGTGAAACGCAACCGACCGTCGAGGAAGCGCGCCACGCAGACCTCGTTCGCGGCGTTGTAGACCGCCGGCATCACCCCGCCGGCCGCGCCGGCCTCCCGCGCCAGGCGCACCGCCGGGAACGCCTCGTCGTCGAGGGGGGCGAACTCCCAGACCTCCGGGCTGGTCCAGTCGACCGGGGCGGCGGCCCCCGGGACCCGGTCGGGCCAGCCCAGCCCGAGCGCGATGGGGATGAGCATCGAGGGCGGCGAGGCCTGGAGCAGCGTGGAGCCGTCGACGAACTCGACCATCGAGTGCACCACCGACGTGGGGTGGACGACGACCTCGATGCGGTCGAAACCGATGCCGAAGAGCAGGTGGGCCTCGATGACCTCGAGCCCCTTGTTCACGAGGGTGGCGGAGTTCACGGTGACGAGCGGGCCCATCGACCAGGTGGGGTGGTTCAGCGCGTCGGCGGGGGTGACGTCGTGGAGGTCGTCGCGGCCACGCCCACGGAACGGTCCCTCCGCTCGCGGTCAGGACGAGTCGCCGTACCTCGTCGGCGCGGCCGCCGCGCAGGCACTGCGCGAGAGCGGAGTGCTCGGAGTCGACGGCGACGATCTGGCCCGGCTTCGCGAGGCCGGTCACCACGGGGCCGCCGATGATGAGCGACTCCTTGTTGGCCAGCGCCAGCGTCGTGCCCGCCTCGAGGGCGGCGACCGTGGGGCGCAGTCCGAGGGCGCCGCTGATGCCGTTGAGGACGACGTCGCACTCCATCGCGGCGGCCTCGACCGAGGCGTCCTCGCCGATGCCGTGGAAGGTCGGTGCGAACTCCGCGACCTGCTTCTCGAGCAGGTCGGGATGGCTGCCGCCGGCGGTCAGGCCGACGACCCGGAAGCGATCGGGGTTGCGTCGGACGATCTCGAGGGCCTGGGTGCCGATCGAGCCGGTCGAGCCCAGCACCACCACGTCACGTCGTCCCACGAACCCTCACGTCTCCTCCGCTGACCGCCCGCTGAGCGTCGAGCGACCTGTCTCGTCCCGATGTGCCGGTGTCGCCCTCGCGGGGTGACGCCGAGCCCTAGTCTGGACGCGACCGAACCCCGTAACCACCGCGCGTCCTGGACGGAGACTGCCATGGGTGTGTCCGCCACCGGCCAGGGGATGCACATGTCGGCGGTGCGCAACGGCATCGCGACGGCGCTGGTCGTGCTGGCGCTGTTCTTCTACCTCTACGGCCCGCCGCTGACCGACACGATGAGTGATGCCGCCGCGTCCCGGTGCAACGAGCTGACCGGCAGCACCTTCCGCAGCTACCGCCTGGTCTGGGAGACCACCACGTTCTCCGGCGTCGACGTGCCCCACTGGCAGTGCTACCCCGTCGGCAAGCCGGCCTCGAAGAGCGTCGACCTGGGCTGGTGGGTCGACGTCTGAGCCGCGGGCGCCCGCCCCCGCGTCCGTGACCGTGACCCTCCTCAGTCGTCCCGCTGCCCCCACGGCGCGCCGTACTCCGTGAGCAGGTCGAGGAACGGCACGGCGTCGAAGGCCTCCGGGCCCAGGACGCCGTGGCCCGTCCAGTCGCCGCGGGCGAGGAGCTCGAGCGCGATGACGGGATTCACCGCGGTCTGCCACACGACGCACTGGTGGCCGTACTCGCTCATCGTCCACTCGTTGTCGACGACGTGGTAGAGGTACGTCGACCGCGGCTCCCCATCCTTTCCTGTGCCCGTGACATGAAGTCCGGCGCAGGTCTTGCCCTTCATGCGCGGGCCGACGGTGGCGGGGTCGGGGAGGACCGCGGCGACGACGTCGCGCGGCGACACCTCGACCGCCCTTCCCTGTCCGAGCTCGTCGAAGGGACGCGCACCTTCTCGGTGCTGTCGAGACCGAGCGTGTGCAGCACCTTGAGGATGGTGATGAACTCGTCGCCCAGGCCGTACTTGAAGGTCGCCCGCTTGCAGTCGACCCACCGCGGCATGAGGAGCACCTCCTCGTGCTCGACGTTGACGCACTCGACGGGCCCGATGCCCTCGGGGAAGTCGAAGACCTCCGGCTCGCTGAACGGCGGCGTCGTGAACCAACCCCCGTCGACGTCCGCGCGGTCCTTCTCGTAGACCACCGGCGGGTTCAGGCACTCCTCGATCGTGGTCCACATCGAGAACGACGGCGCGAAGATCTCGTTGCCGTCGTCGTCGGTCACCACGAGGTTCGCCCCGTCGCGGGTGCCGAGCTCGTCGATCTCGGAGAACAGGTGGTCGGTGGCGTACCGCGCGAACACGTCGGACAGGCCAGGCTCCACGCCGATCCCCGACGAGTGCGAGCCGTCCGGCGCTCTCCCAGTCGCTGCGCGGCGGCGAACTGCTCGTCGCCGAGCTTCACCCCCACCCGCTCGTACGGCGACTCCGGGTGCGGCTTCGACAGCGACATCGCCATGTCGAGGTAGTCGGCGCCGGCGGCGAACGCACCGTCGAAGATCGGCATGTTGAACACCGGGTCGACGGCGTTCATGACGTGGGTGATGCGGTGCTCGCGGCAGACCGCGGCGACCGCCTCGGCGTCGGAGGCGTCGATCTGCGCGCCGACGAAACGGTCGTCGACCGCCGCCGCCTTCTCCGCCTTGGCGGTGTCGTAGTCGGCGATCACCACCTGCTCGAAGAACTCGCGCCTGGCCGCGATCGCCGCGAAGGCGCCGCCGACGCCTCCGGCGCCGACCAGGAGGATCCTCACCTCACTCACCGATGTAGGACATGACGTGCTTGATGCGCGTGTAGTCCTCGAGGCCGTACATCGACAGGTCCTTGCCGTAGCCGGAGTGCTTGAAGCCACCGTGCGGCATCTCGGACACGAACGGGATGTGGGTGTTGATCCACACCGCACCGAAGTCGAGCCGGCGCGAGACCCGCAGCGCGCGGGCGTGGTCCTTGGTCCAGACGGAGGAGGCCAGGCCGTACTGCACGTCGTTGGCCCACCGCAGCGCCTCGCCCTCGTCGGAGAACTTCTGCACCGTCATCACCGGGCCGAAGATCTCGGTCTGGATCTGCTCGTCGCCCTGCTGCAGGCCCGAGAGCACGGTCGGGTCGTAGAAGTAGCCCTTGTCACCGTGACGGGTGCCCCCGGTGACGACACTGGCGTGGTCGGGCAGCCGATCGACCATGCCGGTCACGTGGGCGAGCTGGTTCTCGTTGTTGAGCGGGCCGTAGAAGGTGCCCTCGGCCGCGGGGTCGCCGGTCGGCATGCCCTGCGCCGCCTCTGCCAGGGCGGCGACGAAGTCGTCGTGGATGCCGGCCTGCACGAGCACGCGGGCGGCGGCGGTGCAGTCCTGGCCGGCGTTGAAGAGGCCCGCCCCCGCGATGCCCTCGGCGGCCGCGGCGATGTCGGCGTCGTCGAAGACCACCACGGGCGCCTTGCCGCCGAGCTCGAGGTGCACGCGCTTGAGGTCGCGCGAGGCGGACTCGGCGACCTGCATGCCGGCACGCACCGAGCCGGTGATCGCGACCATCTGCGGCGTCTTGTGCTCCACCAGGGCCCGACCGGTGTCGCGGTCGCCGCACACCACGTTGAGCACGCCCGGAGGCAGGAACTCCTGGGCGATCTCCGCGAGGAGGGTGGAGGACGCCGGCGTCGTGTCCGAGGGCTTGAGGACGACGGTGTTGCCCGCCGCCAGCGCGGGGGCGATCTTCCAGATCATCATCAGCAGCGGGTAGTTCCACGGCGTCACCTGGCCGACGACACCGATCGGCTCGCGCCGCACCCAGGAGGTGTGGTCGGCCATGTACTCGCCCGCCGAGGAACCGCCCAGGACCCGGGCGGCGCCGGCGAAGAACTTGAAGTGGTCGGAGGCGTAGGGCATCTCCTCCTCCATGGTGACGCCGAGCGGCTTGCCGGTGTCCTTGCACTCGACCGCGTTGATCTCCTCGACCCGCTCCTCGATCGCGCCGGCGAGCTTGAGCAGCGCGTGGGAGCGGTCCTGCGGCGTGGCGTAGCCCCACCCGTCGAAGGCGGCGTCCGCAGCGGCGTAGGCACGGTCGACGTCCTCCGGTCCCGACTTCGGCGCGGTGCCGTAGGACTCGCCGGTGGTCGGGTCGATGACGTCGTACGTCGAGCCGGAGGCCGCGTCCACGAGCTCGCCGTTCACGATGTTGCGAAAGTTCGTAGTCATACCGCGCAGCCTAGCCAGGGGCGGGCCGTCGCGGTACCCGCCGCGGACGATGGAATCCGAAGATTTCAGCCCGGTCTCCGTGCAGAAGTGCCGTCTCAGGACGAGTGTCACGACGGAATTCGGGGCCACGGGCTTGCCGAACCGATCCGTTCCAGCCACCATGGGAGGACCACGAACCCCAGGAGTCTCTCGTGTCGACCTCTCCGATGGATCACGACCATCACCAGCGCCTGCAGAAGAGCGCGCGCGACCACCTCTGGCTGCACTTCAGCCGCATGGGTGCCTACCAGGACCACCAGATGCCGATCATCGTCAAGGGTGAAGGCGCCTACATCTGGGACGCCGAGGGCCGGCGCTACCTCGACGGCCTCGCCGGTCTCTTCGTCACCCAGGTCGGGCACGGCCGCCAGGAGCTCGCCGAGGCCGCCGCGAAGCAGGCCTCGACCCTGGCCTTCCACCCCTTGTGGTCCTACGCCCACCCGAGCGCGATCGAGCTGGCGGAGCGGGTGGCGAACTACGCCCCCGGCGACCTGAACCGCGTCTTCTTCACCACCGGCGGCGGTGAGGCCGTCGAGTCGGCCTGGAAGCTGGCCAAGCACTACTTCAAGCTGACCGGCAAGCCGGGCAAGCACAAGGTCATCAGCCGGGCGGTGGCCTACCACGGCACTCCGCAGGGCGCGCTCTCCATCACCGGCATCCCGGGGATGAAGGAGCCCTTCGAGCCGCTGGTGCCCTCGACGTTCCGGGTGCCGAACACCAACTTCTACCGTGCTCCCGACGCCTTCCAGAACGGTGCCGAGGGTGACCTCGAGGCGTTCGGGCGCTACGCCGCCGACCGGATCGCCGAGGCCATCGAGATGGAGGGTCCCGACTCGGTCGCGGCCGTCTTCCTCGAGCCGGTGCAGAACTCCGGTGGCTGCTTCCCTCCCCCGCCCGGCTACTTCCAGCGGGTGCGCGAGATCTGCGACGAGTACGACGTGCTGCTGGTCTCCGACGAGGTCATCTGCGCGTTCGGACGGCTCGGCCACATGTTCGGTGCCGACCGCTACGGCTACCAGCCCGACATCATCACCTGCGCCAAGGGACTGACCTCGGGCTACTCCCCGCTGGGCGCGATGATCGCCAGCGACCGGCTGATGGAGCCGTTCTTGAAGGACAACACCTCGTTCCTGCACGGCTACACCTTCGGTGGCCATCCGGTCTCGACCGCGGTCGCGCTGGCGAACCTCGACATCTTCGAGCGTGAGGACCTGCTCGGCAACGTGCAGCGCAACGAGGGCGGGTTCCGCGCGACGCTGGAGAAGCTCAAGGACCTGCCCATCGTCGGCGACATCCGCGGCGACGGATACTTCTACGGCATCGAGCTGGTCAAGGACAAGGAGACGAAGGAGACCTTCGACGAGGCCGAGTCGGAGAAGCTGCTGCGCGGCTTCCTGTCCAGGGCGCTCTACGAGGGCGGTCTCTACTGCCGCGCCGACGACCGCGGCGACCCGGTCATCCAGCTCTCCCCGCCGTTGATCTGCGACCAGTCGCACTTCGACGAGATGGAGGAGATCCTTCGCAAGGTGCTCTCCGAAGCCTGGGACATGGTGTGACGCCCTGACGTCACCCCACAGTTCTCCGCTGATCGATGGGGTGGATGCAACCGGCCCCCGAACCCCTCTCAGGTTCGGGGGCCGGTTCGCGTTCGCCCGCGAGTCGGCGTCGAGGGGTGAGGTCAGGTGGCGGGACGCTCGCGGATGCGACGTACGACGGTGCTGCCGAGGACCAGGCCGAGGGCCAGCAGGAACATGATCGTGCCGATGACGTTGACCTGCATGGGGACGCCGCGCTGGGCCGCTCCCCAGACGTACATCGGGAACGTCACGGTCTGCCCGGAGTTCAGGTTGGTGATGATGAAGTCGTCGAAGGACAGCGAGAAGCTGAGCAGCGCCGCCGAGACGATGCCGGGCATCACCAACGGGAACGTCACCCGCCAGAACGTCTGCATCTCGTTGGCGTAGAGGTCGCCGGCCGCCTCCTCCAGGCGCGGGTCGAGGCCGGAGAGCCGCGCCTTCACCGTGATGACCACGAACGACAGGCAGAACATCACGTGGGCGATGAAGACGGTCCAGAAGCCGAGCTGCCCGGCGAAGCCGGCGTTGACGAACAGCGCCAGCAGCGAGGAGCCCAGCACGATCTCGGGCGAGGCCATCGGCAGGAAGATCATCAGGTTCGCCGTCGACCGGCCGCGGAAGTGGTGGCGCACCATCGCGAAGGCCATCAGCGAGCCCAGCAGCGTGGCCAGACCCGGTCGCGAGCAGCCCGATCTGCAGGCTCACCACCACCGAGTCGCACAGCGCGGCGCGATCACAGACGTTCGACCAGTTGTCGAGGGTGAACCCGTCGAACTCGTAGCCGATCCGGCTCGCCGGGTCGTTGAAGCTCATCAGCACCACGACGAAGATCGGCGTGAACATGTAGAGCAGCACCAGCATGGCGAAGAGCAGGACCGCGTGCTCCCCCACCCAGCTGCGACCACGGTTCACGACGCTGCTCATACGAGGTCCTCCGTCCCGGCACGACGGACGTAGACGAGCACCATCGCGACGATGATGACCATCAGCGACACCGACATGGCCGCGGCCGTCGGCAGGGCACCGGCGGCGAAGAGGTCCTGGATCTCGTTGCCGACCATGCGCGTGCGCGGGTTCCCGAGCAGCTCGGCGTTGATGTAGTCGCCGGCCGCGGGGATGAAGGTCAGCAGGGTGCCGGCGACGAGCCCGGGCAGCGCCAGGGGCAGGGTCACGAGCCGGAAGGTCTGGAACGGCGAGGCGTAGAGGTCCTGACCGGCCTCCATCAGCTGCGGGTCCACCTTCTCGAGGCTGGCGTAGAGCGGCAGCACCATGAAGGGCAGGAAGTTGTAGGCCAGTCCGGTGACCACCGCGAACGGCGTCGCGAGCAGACGTACGCCGTCCACGAACGGCAGCGCGTTGAGGGAGTCGACCAGGAAGCTGGTGTCACCCAGCAGCAGCTTCCACGACAGCGTCCGGAGGAGGAAGCTGGTGAAGAAGGGCGCAATGACCGCCACCAGCATCAGGTTGCGGTACTTCCCGGCCTTGAACGCGATCGCGTAGGCCAGCGGGAAGCCGAGCAGGATGCACACCACGGTGGCGGCGAACGCGTAGAGGAACGACCGGACGAACGTGGCGCCGTACTCCGCGAGCATGTCGCTGTAGTTGGCGAGCTCCCAGGTCATCGGGTAGCCGGTCGCCAGCGAGCCGGCCGGGTCGTAGAGGCTGCTCGCGACGAGCGTGAAGGTCGGGACCAGGAAGAACAGCAGCAGCCACACGCTGCCAGGGACCATGAGCAGGTAGCCGGTCAGTCCGCGGCGCTGCTCCTCGGGAGGCGTTGCTGCGGTCTCGGCCGCCGGCGCGGGCACGTGGCCGACGGCGGCCATCAGACGCTCTCCGCCGGGTCGGCCCCCGCCGAGGCGTTCTGGGCCGCGTCGAGCAGGAAGGTGTGCTCCGAGGACCACGTCAACTGGGCCTCGTCGCCGACCCGGAAGCTGTCCTGCGCACCGGTGTTCTGCTCGAACACCATCAGTTCCTGCCCCCACGGCATCCGCAGCAGGTACTGCGTGCTGACCCCGACGAAGCTGACGTCGGTGACCCGGCCGCCGGTGAGCGCGTTCGCGCCGTCCGGTACGGCGTCACCGGCCCGGTGCAGCCGGATCTTCTCGGGGCGCACGCCGAGCCAGGCGTCGCCGGAGCGCACCGTCGACGTGACGTGCGTGGCCCGGATCCGGGACCCCTGCACGTCGACGTGGACCTCGTCGTCGGAGGCCTGCACGATGCTGCCCTGGATGAGGTTCGACTGGCCGAGGAAGTTCGCCACGAACGTGGTCTGCGGGTGCTCGTAGAGCTCGCCGGGGGCGCCCATCTGCTCGATGCGTCCCGCGTTCATCACCGCGATGGTGTCGGCCATGGTCATGGCCTCCTCCTGGTCGTGGGTGACGTGGATGAAGGTGATGCCGACCTCGGTCTGGATCCGCTTCAGCTCGATCTGCATGCCGCGGCGCAGCTTGAGGTCCAGCGCGCCGAGCGGCTCGTCGAGCAGCAGCACCTGGGGCCGGTTGATGAGGGCGCGCGCGAGCGCCACCCGCTGCTGCTGGCCACCCGAGAGCTGGGCCGGGCGCCGGTCGGCGTACTGCTGGAGCTGGACCAGCTCGAGCATCTCGCCGACGCGTGCCGTGAGGTCCTTGGCCTTGGTACGGCGCAGGCCGAACGCCACGTTCTCGAAGATCGACAGGTGCGGGAAGAGCGCGTAGCTCTGGAACACCGTGTTGACCGGACGCCGGTAGGTCTTGAGATCGGTGATGTCGTCCTCGCCGAGCAGGATGCGACCGTCCGTGGGGCGTTCGAGGCCGGCCACCATGCGCAGCGTCGTCGTCTTGCCGCAGCCCGAGGCCCCGAGCAGGGCGAAGAACGCGCCTTGGGGGATGGTGAGGCTGAGGTCGTCGACGGCCACGAAGTCACCGAAACGTTTGGTCACGCCCTCGATCCGGAGATCGTCTGATCCCGCCACTAGCCCATGGCCCGGGAGAAGTCGGTGTCGTACTGCTTGGCGGTGGTGTCGTCGATCGCCATGAACGAGAACGTCCGCGACATCAGCTCCTCGTCGGGGAAGATCAGCGGCGCGTCGACGAGCGACGGGTCGATCTTCTCCATCGCCTCGCGCGCGCCCTCGACCGGGCAGATGTAGTTGACCCACGCCGCGAGCGTGGCCGCGACCTCGGGGTCGTAGTAGTGGTTCATGAGGGCCTCGGCGTTGGCCTTGTGCTCCGCCTTGTTCGGCACCAGCATGTTGTCCGACCACAGGGAGACGCCCTCCTCGGGGAGGACCCACTTGATGTCGGGGTTGTCGTACTGCATCGCGATGACGTCGCCGGACCAGGCCTCGCAGGCCACGATGTCGCCCTTGTTGAGGTCCTCGACGTAGTCGTTGCCGGTGAAGCGGCGGATCTGGCCGTTGTCGACGTACTTCTCGAGCTCCTCGATCGCGGCGCCCCACTCGTCCTCGGAGAACTCCGAGGGGTCGGCGCCGACGAGCGTGAGCATGAAGCCCATCGTGTCGCGCATCTCGGACAGCAGGCTGATCTTGCCTGAGAGGTCGGAACGGGTGAGCAGCTCGTCGAAGCTGCGGACCTCGTCGGTGTAGGCGGCGTTGTAGGCGATGCCGGTCAGCCCGGTCTGCCACGGCACCGAGTAGTCGCGGTTCGGGTCCCAGTCGGGGCTCTTGAGACTGGCGACGAGGTTCTGGTCGACGTTCGGGATGTTGGCGTGATCGAGCTTCTGCAGCCAGCCGAGGTTGACCAGGCGGGCGGCCATCCAGTCGGTCAGCGTCATGATGTCGCGCCCGATGGGCTGGCAGTCGCCGAGCTGGTTCGAGATCTTGGCGAAGAACTCGTTGTTGTCGTTGACGTCGGGGGTGTAGTTGACGTCGATGCCGCTGCTGTCCTCGAACATCTCCAGCGAGGGCATCCGCTTGCCCTTGACGTCGATGTACTCGGGCCAGTTGCTGAACTCGACGACCTTCTCCGAGGACGACGTGTCGTCGCTGGTGCACGAGTCGGCGGTCTGCACGGTCGCCTCGGTGCCGCACGCGCTGAGCAGCGCGGGCACGCCGAGGCCGAGGCCACCGACGGCCGAGCCACGCAGGAAGCTGCGGCGTCCGACGGGGCCGAGCGCCTTGAGGTCCACCAGCTGTCGTCGGGCGATCCCGGGGCGAGGCATCGTCATTTCCTCCACGGTAGCGATTGTGCGGAAAGCACCGGTTCCGAGCCCGGTGATGCCAAGGATCGTTCCATGTCGCGGCGCTCACGACAAGGGATTCCGTCGTGCCTTAACGCAAATGCCACGGAATCAATCGGATCGTTACCTCATGTTCTTTGACCTCCTCACTGGTCAGTGTCACGATCACGTGCATGACCAAGAGTGCCGGCCGGTCCGAACGATCCCGCACGACCCTCGACGAGGTCTCCAAGGCCATCATCGCCGAGCTGCAGCAGGACGGCCGTCGGTCGTACGCCGCGATCGGCAAGGTGGTCGGCCTGAGCGAGGCCGCCGTGCGCCAGCGTGTGCAGCGGCTCATCGACAACGGTGTCATGCAGGTGGTGGCCGTCACCGACCCCACCGAGCTCGGTTTCAGCCGGCAGGCCATGATCGGCGTGCGGGCCACCGGTGACCTCGGCCCGGTCGCCGACGCGCTCGTGGCGATGCAGGAGGTCGACTACGTCGTGGTCGTCGCCGGCTCGTTCGACCTCCTCGTCGAGGTGGTCGCCGAGAGCGACGAGCACCTGCTCGACATCGTCTCCCAGCAGATCCGCACCATCCCCTCGGTCGTCAGCACCGAGACGTTCGTCTACCTGCGGCTGAAGAAGCAGACCTACTCCTGGGGCGTGCGCTGAGCGTGTCCGAGTCGCTCTGGTCGGCGACCCTCCGCGAGCCGCGGGTCGCCCGTGCGCCGGCCGCCCGCGCGCCGCTCGCCGGCGACGTCGCCTGCGACGTCGTCATCGTGGGGGCGGGATACACGGGCCTGTGGACCGCGTACTACCTGCTGGAGGCCGCACCCCACCTGAGCGTGGTGGTGCTGGAGGCCGAGACGGCCGGCTTCGGTGCCTCCGGACGCAACGGCGGCTGGTGCTCGGCGCTCTTCCCGATGTCTTCCGACCGGCTGGCGTCGCTGCCCGGCTCGGACCGTGCCGCCGCCGCGGCCCAGCACGCCGCGATGCGGGCCACCGTCGACGAGGTCGGACGGGTCGTCGTCGCCGAGGGCATCGACGCCGGCTACCACAAGGGCGGGACGGTCGTGGTCGCGCGCAGCGACGTGCAGCTGGCTCGGGCGCGGACGGAGGTCGAGCACGCCCGTTCCTGGGGACGGGGTCCCGACGACCTGCGGCTGCTCGATGCCGCCGAGGCCCGCGCCGTGATCGCTGCCGAGGGGGCGGTGGGCGGCACGTTCACCCCTGACTGCGCCGTGGTCCACCCGGCCCGGCTGGTGCGCGGGCTGGCCCGGACGGTCGAGCGACGCGGTGGCCTCATCCACGAGCACTCCCGGGCACTGCGGCTGTCCCCCGGGTTGGTCGAGGCCGAGCACGGCCGAGTGCGGGCGCGCTACGTCGTACGCGCGACCGAGGGGTACACGCCCGGGCTCGCGGGTCAGCGACGTGCCGTGGTGCCCGTCTACTCCCTGGTGGTGGCGACCGAGCCGCTGACGTCGACGCAGTGGGAGCAGGTCGGGCTCGCTGACCGGCCGACGTTCAGCGAGCACCGCCACCTGGTCGTCTACGGGCAGCGGACCGAGGACGGCCGGCTCGTCTTCGGCGGTCGCGGGGCGCCGTACCACTTCGGCTCGGCGGTGGCGCCCGGCTTCGACCGCGACGAGCGGGTCTGGGACTCGCTGCGCGAGGCGGTCGTGGAGCTCTTCCCCACGCTGCGCGGGGTCGGGTTCAGCCACGCCTGGGGCGGGCCCCTGGGGGTGGCGCGCGACTGGTGCGCCTCGGTCGGGCTCGACCCCTCGACGGGGATGGGCTGGGCCGGCGGATACGTCGGCGACGGCGTCAGCACGACGAACCTGGCCGGTCGCACCCTGCGCGACCTGCTGCTGGGCGAGCGGACCGACCTGACCCGGCTGCCGTGGGTGCAGCACCGCTCGCCACGGTGGGAGCCCGAGCCGCTGCGGTGGGCCGGGATCAACGCCGGTCTGCGCGCCATGACGGTGGCCGATCACGAGGAGCGGCTGACCCGCCGCCGGTCCGTCGTCGCCCGCGCCATGGCCCCGTTCCTCGGCCACTGAACCCCGCCCGGCTCCCCCTCCCCCCGCGAGTCGGCGTGTCGTGCGGCGCGAGTCGGCGTGTCGTGCGGCGCGAGTCGGCGTGTCGTGCGGCCGTGGCCGCCGGTCAGGTGCCGCTGACGTCCCTGAGGCCCACCGCGACCGGAGACGAGGCCGGCTCGTCACCGTCGAAGCAGAAGGCCGCGAGCGCAACGGTCCCTCGCAGCCGTGTGCGGACCTCGCCGGTCACGGGAAACACGTAGCAACGGTCCCCACGCAGTTCTGCGGCGGCTGCCACGTCCCCACTCGCGCTCGAGGCCACATCGGCGTACGCCGTCACGTATGCGCGGTTGCCTTCGCGCCACCGCTCCCGCACCCGGGCCTCGTCGACCCGCGACTCGAGCCAGGTCTCCACCTCGTCGTAGGCGAGCGTGGTCACCGGCTCCCCCGATTCCGACGCCACGTCCTCCGCCTCCGCGATCGGCGCGTAGTCGCGGTGCCGCTCGTACGCCGACTCAGCCTGCGTGAGAGCGAACGCCAGCGCGACCGCTACGCACACCCGGAAGACCACGGGTAGTGCGAGGAACCGCTCGGTCACGTGGTCACCCTCCCGAGGAGACGGACTCGGCCGCGCGACACGCCCACTCGCGCCGCACGACACGCCCACTCGCGCACGCACGACACGCCGACTCGCGCCGCACGACACGCCGACTCGGCAGGGACGCACGATCAGGAACCGGTGGTGCGGAGGGCGGGGCGGAGGGTGTCGAGGACGGCGGGATCCTCGATGGTCGACGGCGGCTGGGCGTCCTTGCCGTCGGCGATCTCGCGCATCGTCTTGCGCAGGATCTTCCCCGAGCGGGTCTTCGGCAGCGCCGGCACGACCGCCACGTCGCGGAAGGCCGCCACCGGCCCGACCTCGTCGCGCACCATCGTCACCAGCTGCTCGGCGATCTCGTCCGGCGCGTCGTCCACCCCCGACTTGAGGACCACGAACCCGCGGGGCACCTGGCCCTTGGTGGGGTCCGCCACCCCGATCACGGCGCACTCGGCGACGGCGGGGTGCGAGGCGATGACCGCCTCCATCGAGCCCGTCGAGAGGCGGTGGCCGGCCACGTTGATGACGTCGTCGGTGCGGCCCATCACGAAGACGTAGCCGTCCTCGTCGACGTAGCCGCCGTCCCCGGACATGTAGTAGCCGTCGAACGCCGCGAGGTACGACGACACGAAGCGCTCGTCGTCGCCCCACACCGTCGGGAGCGTCCCGGGCGGCAGCGGCAGCTTGAGGCAGATCGCCCCCTCCTCGCCGGCCGCGACCTGCTGCCCGCTCGGGTCCAGCACCTGCACGTCGTAGCCCGGCACGGGCACGGTCGGCGAGCCCGGCTTGATGTCCATCGGCTCGAGCCCGCGCAGGTTGGCCACGATCGGCCACCCGGTCTCGGTCTGCCACCAGTTGTCGACCACCGGGACACCGAGCCGCTCGGTCGCCCAGGTGTAGGTGTCGGGGTCGAGCCGCTCACCGGCCAGGAACAGCGTCCGCAGCGAGGAGATGTCGTGGTCGGCCAGCAGCCGCGCCTCGGGGTCCTCCTTCTTCACCGCCCGGATCGCCGTGGGCGCCGTGAAGAGCGCCTCGACCTTGTGGTCGGCGATCACCCGCCAGAACGCCCCCGCGTCCGGGGTCCCGACCGGCTTGCCCTCGTAGAGGATCGTCGTGGCGCCGCAGATCAGCGGGGCGTAGACGATGTAGGAGTGGCCCACGACCCACCCCACGTCGGAGGCGGACCAGAAGACCTGGCCGGCGCGGACGTCGTACACGTTCGGCAGCGACCAGGCCATCGCCACGGCGTGCCCGCCGTTGTCGCGCACGATCCCCTTCGGCCTGCCGGTGGTGCCGGAGGTGTAGAGCACGTAGAGCGGATCGGTGGCGGCCACCTCGACGCAGCCGGCGGGGTCGCCGCGTCCGTGCTTCATGGCCAGGTCCCAGTCGAGGTCACGCCCCTCGAGCATCACGGCCTCGGCCTGCGGGCGCTGCTTGACGACCACCGCCGACGGCGCGTGCTCGGCCAGCTCGAGCGCCCGGTCGAGCAACGGCTTGTACTCCACGACCCGGCTGGGCTCGACCCCGCAGGACGCGGCGACCACGACCTTCGGCTGGGCGTCGTCGACGCGCGCGGCCAGCTCCTTGGCGGCGAACCCGCCGAACACCACCGAGTGCACCGCACCGAGGCGCGCGGACGCGAGCATGGCGATCACGGCCTCAGGGATCATCGGCATGTAGACGATGACGCGGTCGCCCTTCTCGACGCCGAGGGCGCGCAGCGCGCCGGCGAAGGCACCGACCTGCTCGAGCAGCTGGGCATAGGTGTACGTCGCTCGCGTGCCGGTGACCGGGCTGTCGTGGATCAGCGCCGGCTGGTCGGCGCGGCCGTTGACGACGTGGCGATCGAGGGCGTTGTAGCAGGTGTTCAGCGTGGCGTCGGGGAACCACCGGTAGAACGGCGCCCCGCTGTCGTCGAGGGCACGCGTCGGCTTGGCGAACCAGTCGACGAGCTTCGCCTGCTCGAGCCAGAACCCCTCGGGGTCCTCGATGCTGCGCGCGTGGGTGGCGGCGTAGGTGCGGGTCGGGGAGGCACTCATGCCAGTCCGTTCTCCTCGCTCCGGGCGGGGCGGTCGGTGTCGTCGAGCCAGTGGGTGAAGAAGCCGTCGAGGTCCTCGCCCGAGATCTCCTCGGCGAGCGCGCGGAACTCGGCACCGGTGCCGTGGCCTCCGGCGTTGCGCTCGACCCAGGTCCGGGCGATGGTGTCGAAGCTGACGGCCCCGACCCGGTTGCGCAGCGCCGCCAGCGTCATCGCGCCACGCACGTAGATGATCGAGGAGAACATCCGGGCCGCGCCGGGGTTGCTGACCCGGAGGTCCCAGAAGGACGCGGAGCTCGGGTTCTCGCCGTGCAGGCGATCCAGCCGGGCCGCCACCGGCTCCCGGCCGAGGTGCTCTGCCCACGCCCACTCGGCGTAGGTCGCGAATCCCTCGTTGAGCCAGATGTCGCGCCACCGCCGGACCGCGACGTCGTCGCCGAACCACTGGTGGGCCTGCTCGTGGACCACCAGGGACACGTTGCCCGCCGTTCGGCCGCCGATGTAGGGGTAGACGGGCCGGCTCTGGGTCTCCAACAGGTAGCCCAGCGGCGCGCCCACCACGACACCGCCGCTGCTGGTGAAGGGGTAGGAGCCGAACGTGTCCTCGAGCCACTCCACCGCCTCGGGCGTCTCGCGCAGCATCGCGAGCGCCTCGGCGCGCCCGGCGGCGCCGAGCAGCTCCGACACGCCGTAGCGGTACTGCCGGCCGCCGATCGTGGAGGTCTCGGTGCGGAACTGCCCGGCGGCGAAGAAGGCGAGGTACGTCGCCATCGGCTCGCTCATCCGCCACGTCCAGCGCGTCCAGTCGCCGACCGGTTCGCGCGAGACCAGCTCGCCGTTGCTGAGGGCCTCCTGACCGCGCGGCACCCGCAGCACGATGTCGTAGGTCGCCTTGTCGGCGGGGGTCTCGTTGGCGGCGAACCACCACGGGCCCATCTGCGGCTGCCCGACAGCCACCCCCTCCCCGCTGCCCTCGTCGGTGTGGGAGAACGGCGACTGGCCGGCGGCGACGACCGAGCCGGGACGGCCGTGGTAGGCGACCACCACCCGGAAGGTCTCGCCGGCGGGGACCATCCGCGCGGGCACGACGCGCAGCTCGTGGCGGTCGGGCTTGGAGAAGGAGGCCGCTGTGCCGTTCACGCGCACGCGGTCGGCGGTCAGCGCCAGGTCGAGGTGGAAGGCGCGCAGGTCCTGCGGTGGCGCGAGCCGCGGAGACGGTGGTGCCGCGGAGCCGGTCGCTTCGGGTACGGTAGTCGTCGGCGATCGGTAGTGGACGACCTGGTAGCCGCCGTTGCCGTCGAGCGGGAAGTAGGGGTCGCCCCCGCTGTCGGAGCCGGTCACCGCGGCGCCGGCCGGTCGCGCCGGTCGCATCGGCGCGAGGACCACGCCGAGGGCGAGGGCGGGCTCAGGACGGCGGCGCGGAAGCGGCTCATGCCGGGCCACGACGGGCACGGGAGGCCCCCTCTCGAAAAGGTGTTGCGGGACCGGGTCCCGCTCCGCGACGCTATCCCACGTCCGTCCGTCACTGCTCGCCCGAGGAGGAACCCATGGCTGCCGTCGTCGCACGCCCGCGCCCCCCTTCCCTCCTCGACTGCTGGAGCAGACGTGACCCTCTCCCCGCCGTACCATCCCGGCTCGCCTGAGCCGACCGGCACCCGTTTCACCCTCGACTTCACCACCACCGACGACCTCGACGAGTCCACCCAGCGCTGGACGTCGTACTGGGACGTCGAGCGACGTGCCGCGGCCCCGAGCCCACCCCGGCGTGGGTGGTCGACGAGCGCGCCGCCGTCGACACCGAGCTCGGCGTCCTCAAGACCGGCAAGGAGGCCGACGTCTCCCTGCTCGAGCGCGCCGTGCCGGGCGGCTCGGGGCGTGGTGATGGCGGCCAAGCGCTACCGCTCGCCCGGAGCACACCACCTTCCACCGCAGCGCCACCTACACCGAGGGGCGTCGCCTGCGCAGCTCGCGCAGCACCCGGGCGCTGGAGAAGAAGACGCGCTTCGGTCGCGAGGTGGCGGCCGGACAGTGGGCGAGCGCGGAGTGGGAGGCGCTGTGCGAGCTGTGGATGGCCGGAGTGCCGGTGCCCTACCCGGTGCAGATCGACGGCACCGAGATCCTCATGGAGCTCGTCGTCGACCCCGACTCTCCCGACCTCGGCCCGGCGCCGCGACTGGCTGCGACACGGCCGGAACCGGACCGGCTCGCGTCGTACGCCGAACAGGTGCGCGACCTGCTGGGGGCGCTGGCCCGCCGGGGCATCGCACACGGAGACCTGTCGCCGTACAACGTGCTGGCGGCCGGAGACCGCCTGGTGGTGATCGACCTGCCGCAGGTCGTCGACATCGTGGCGAACCCGACCGGGACCGACTTCCTGCTGCGGGACTGCCGCAACATGGCGGCCTGGTTCACCCGACGCGGGCTGGACGTGGACGCCGAGGAGCCTGTTCGCCGAGGTCCTGGCACAGGCCTACTGACGGGGGCGGCGGGCATGCTGGCCGGGTGACGTCCCCTGAATCCGAGTCCGCCGCGGTCCACGCTCGCCACGTCCGTGAGATCGAGACACTCGAGGAGCTCGACGGCCTGCTGGCGGTGGAGCCCGGTCGATGCGCGGTTGGCGGCTGCAGGGCCTCGACCTGCGCGCGTACGACGACCGGCTGGCCGGTCTCGACCCGGCCGGGGCGGCCTTCCTGGGGTGCCGGACGTCGCCCGGAGCTGGCCGACCGTGTCCGCGAGGGCGGTGCCGTGGTGCTGCCGCGGATCGAGGGTCTGCCGTTCTCGCCCTACCGAGGTCGGCTCTACACGCCGTCGGAGCTCTACGCCGGTCTCGAGGACGGTTACGAGGCCACCTTCGACGCACACGCCTACCGGTGGTCGCGCGACTCGCGGGTCGAGCACGACGCGCTGCTCGCGGCGGCGACGGCGCTGCACGACCACGCGGTCGACGACGCGCTCGGGGAGGCTCTCGCCGGGCACCGGACCGTGGGCGTCATGGGCGGGCACAAGCTCGATCGCGGCACCGACGGCTACCGCATCGCGATCGAGCTCGGCCGACGGCTGGCCGGCCGAGGTCTGCTGGTCGCCGACCGGAGGTGGGCCCGGGCGCGATGGAGGCGGCGAACCTCGGCGCGCGTCTGGTCGCAGGCCGACCCGGGCGAGGTCGACGCCGCGGTGGAGCGGCTGGCGGAGGCACCCGACCACGTCGGGGCTGAGACCGCCTGGGCGCGCGCCGCCGCGGTGGTGGCGGCGGACCTTCCTCCGGTGACCACGATCGGGGTGCCGACCTGGTTCTACGGTCACGAGCCGCCGAACCTCTTCGCCACCCACGTCGCGAAGTTCTTCGCCAACGCCCGACGCGAGGACACGCTGCTGCGTCGCTGCGACGCCGGCATCGTGTTCCTGCCCGGCGCCGCCGGCACCGTTCAGGAGCTGTTCCAGGACGCGTGCGAGAACTACTACGCCGGTGAGGGTCCAGGCGCACCGATGGTGCTGGTGGGCCGTGAGCACTGGACGCAGCGGCTGCCCGTCTGGCCGTTGCTCCAGGCACTCGCCGAGCAGGGCGGCTTCGCCGACAAGGTCTTCCTGGTCGACGACCTCGACGCCGCCGACGCCGCGCTGGCGTGAAGCCAGCAGAAAGGCTCAGGCGGTCGTGGCCTCGCTCGCCGCGAGCTGCCCGCACGCACCGTCGATCTCACGGCCGCGCGTGTCGCGCACGGTCACGGGCACACCCTTGGTCTCGAGGCGGCGGACGAATTCCCGCTCGTCCTCCCGGCGGCTGGCGGTCCACTTCGACCCCGGCGTGGGGTTGAGCGGGATGAGGTTGACGTGGACCCAGCCCCAGTCGCCGTACGACTGGAGGACGTCGGCGAGCATGTCGGCACGCCACCCCTGGTCGTTGATGTCCTTGATGAGGATGTACTCGATCGACACGCGACGACCGGTGCGCTCGGCGTAGTGCCACGCCGCCTCCACCGCCTCGGCGACCTTCCAACGCGTGTTGACCGGCACGAGCTCGTCGCGCAGCTCGTCGTCGGGGGCGTGCAGCGACAGGGCGAGCGTCACCGGGACGCCCTCGTCGGTGAGCTGCTCGATGCGTGGCACCAGCCCGACCGTGGAGACGGTGATGGAACGGGCCGAGAGTCCGAGCCCGTCCGGGTTCGGCTCGGTGAGACGGCGCACGGCGCCGACGACCGCCTTGTAGTTGGCCAGCGGCTCGCCCATACCCATGAACACGACGTGCGAGAGGCGGCCGGGCCCGCCGGCGACCTGGCCGGTCGCCATCTGTCGGGCGCCCCAGACGACCTGGTCGACGATCTCGGCAGCAGACATGTTGCGCTGCAGACCGCCCTGGCCGGTCGCACAGAACGGGCAGGCCATCCCGCAACCGGCCTGCGAGGACACGCACATGGTGGCGCGGCCGGGGTAGCGCATGAGGACGGACTCGACGAGTGCGTTGTCGAACAGCTTCCACAACGTCTTCACGGTCGTGCCCTTGTCGGCGGTGCGGACCGAGACCGGGTCCAGCAGCGGCGGCAGCAGCTTCTCGACGAGCTCGGCGCGCTGTGCGGCCGGCAGGTCGGTCATCTGCTCGGGGTCGTCGACCAGCCGCGCGAAGTAGTGGGCCGACAGCTGGCGGGCCCGGAAGCCGGGTAGGCCGGCCTTCTCGGCCAGCTCCTTGCGCTCGACGGGCGAGAGGTCGGCGAGGTGCCGCGGGGGCTTGCCCCGGCCACGGGGCTCCTCGAAGACCAGGGGCAGCAGGTTGGGTCCCTCGGCGGGGACGGCGGTGGTGGGGGTGAGATCAGTGTCGCTCATGGCCTCTCCAGTGTCCCTGCTGAGACCCACATGCGCGAACCGGCCGGCGTCAGGGGCGGCGTACGACGTACGACCGGGTCCAGATCTTTGCCACCTTGACCGGGGTGCCGGAGCGGCTCGAGTGCACGATCTTGTTGTTCCCGACGAAGATGCCGACGTGGTAGGCGTTACCGTTCTTGTGGAACACGATGAGGTCCCCCTTGCGCTTCGCTGACTTCGAGACCGCACGGAGCCCGGCCTTCTGCTGGTCGGTGGTGCGCGGGATGCTCCGCCCGACGCGACCGTAGGAGAACGTCGTCAGACCCGAGCAGTCGAAGGCGTTCGGGCCGGCGGCGCCGTAGCGGTACGGGTCGCCGCGCTGGGCCAGCGCGACCTTCATGGCGCGCAGACGCTGCTTGGCGCTGGTCTTCACCGACGCGGCCTCGGCGTGGCTACCGAAGTCCTCGGAGGGCAGGCCCCCCAGGAGGGCGGTGAAGAGGAACGTCGCGAGGAGGATGGCGAACGCGCGGCGGGGTGCAGACACGGATGTCCCTTCGTCCACGCCTGCGGAATGTGACCTGTCGGGTTCGGGCTGACGGTGCCCGCTCAGCGTCGCTGAGCTCACCCCGAGGCTCCGGCGATCCGATCGCCGCAGCCGTGCTGCTCGGGTATCCCACGTCCACCCTGCGTTCGTGACGGCTCGGAGCGGGTGGACCTCGGCGGGCTCCTGCCGGCGGGCCTGGCGGCTCGCGCCGACGACTGTACGACGCTGCTAGAGCAGGCGGGCGAGATCGCGGACAATGACCACGGAGGCGGCCACGACCAGCAGCCCGAGCCAGGCCAGCACCAGGCGGGTGTCGCGCAGCAGGCACTTCGAGCGCAGCAGCCCGCCCCGCCGGGCCCGGGTGTAGGCCGCGAACGCCATCGTCGCGAACACCAGCACGGCCCAGGGCCCCAGCAGCCAGCCGAGCAGCGCGACCGTGGTGAAGACACACAGCCGGAGCGGGTCGACGCCGCCGTACGCCGCGCCCTGGGCGGCCGCCCGCTCACGCCAGCCCGGGTCCAGGGAGCCCGGGTCCAGGGAGCCGGCTTCGCGCCCACTCACGGCCGCACCGTCGGCAGCGGCAGCGGCGCGAGGGTGTCCGACCCCGTCGCGGTCGAGAGCCGTCGTTCCCCCAACGGCGCCCACGCCTGCACGGCACAGAACGGCGCGCACTGGTGCGCGCCCTCCCGGCCCCCGGAGCCCGCCACCGTCGCCACGTGCACGCAGCACTGGGTCAGCCGCTCCTCGATCATCGTGTGCATGTCCATGAACGGCTTGACCGTCACCCGCAGCACGCGCTCCCCGAGCAGCCGCCGCATCCGCTCCTTCTGGCCCGGCAGCTTCGAGGCCGCCAGCGTGGCGAGCGTGCCGACCCCGATGTCGCAGGTCGAGCAGATGTCGGTCCAGATGCTGCTCATCGACGGGTGCGACAGCGACGACTGCTCGCTGAGCAGGTCGAGCAGCGACTGCCGCAGCACCGTCTTCATCGACGCCGGGACGGTGTCGTCGGCGATCCGGTTCGCCAGCAGCTCCGGTTCCAGGTCGAGCCAGTCCTTGAGCCGCTCCGGGCCGATCAACGAGACCAGCGAACGCCACGTGCCTGAGTCGTCGCGCAGCAGGTAGCCCACCGAGCAGCAGTGGGGGTGCGAGCACGGCAGCGCGGTCAGGTCGCGCCACGTCACCTGCCCCGCGGTCTGCTCCTCCAGCCGCGCCAGCACACCGGTGTGGGTGAGCCGCTGCATCGGGTCGAGGCCGGACGAGCGACCTGACCCGAACACCGGCTGGATCGTGACGCCACCGACGTACGGCGTGTCGAAGCCGCGCTTGAGCACCGCACCGATCTCGTCGTCGTTGACGCCCAGCGCCGCGGTCATCGTCAGCGTCATGAAGACCCCGCGCGAGGCCAGTCGCTCGATGGCGCGGTCCTTGAAGCGGCGGATGTCCGCCCCCCGGTGGTGGATCGAGGCCTCGGCCGACTCACCGTCGTGCTGCAGGTAGACCTCCACCCGCTCCCGGTGCCTGGCGAGCAGGTCCAGCAGCGCGTCGTCGCGCGAGATCGCGAGCCCGTTGGTGTTCACCAGCACACGGACCACCGGGCGCGCGGCGACGGCGTCGAGCAGCTCGGCCAACCGCGGGTAGAGCGTCGGCTCACCGCCCGAGAGCATCAGCACGTCGAGCCGGCCGTTCTCCTTCGCCAGCCGCGCGTCGATCGAGGCCAGCACCTGCTCCAGGGGCGCGACCCCGGCTCGCGCGGGGGCGGACTCCGCGAAGCACGTCGGGCACTTGAGGTTGCAGTGGTCGAGGACGTCCTCGAGCAGGATGCACGTGTGCTGCGACTGCATCTCCGGCAGCCCGTGCTCGTAGGCCGCCGGCACGGGCAGGAAGTTTCCCGTGAGGTCGGGCTGGTGGACCTTGGTGGGCGCCGTCCACTGCTCGAGGTAGGACAGGATCTCGGCGGACTCGTCGTACAACGTGCGCACCAGCCCGTGGTCGGGACAGCCGCGCTCGAGGTAGACCCGCTCGCCGCGCACGGCGAGCCAGCCGGACAGGCGGCGTACGTCGGCCAGTGGCCGGTGCGGCTGCTCCTCGTGGCAGTGCGGGCAGAAGGCGTTGACGTAGCGGTGCACCCGCCAGTCGCGGGTGGGCATCCCGGGACCGCGCGGAGTCGTGGTCATGCGGGGACCTGCTCTCGGGTCGGCGCGGCTGAGCGCAGCAGGATCGGGTCGTAGCGGCCGCGTCGGAAGCCGACGACGAGGCGTCCGAGGAGCAGGGGCAGCGTGAGGGCCAGGAAGAGCTGGGGCCGGGTCAGCCCCTCCCAGGCGACCTCGTTGCCGCGGATGAATTCGACGAGGAAGCGCATGACGGCGTAGGCGGCCACGTACAGCACGAAGGTCTCCCCCGGCGCGGTGAGCCGGTGACGCAGCCAGAACCAGATGGCGACGAAGGCGAGCAGGTGGAAGACGATCTCGTAGAGGTGCGACAGGTGCAGCGGTACGCCGGCCGGCGACCCGGTCCGCGCCGCGGTGGCGTCGTCGAGGGTGACGCAGAGGACGTCGCAGCCGGCCGTGCCGGGTCGCTCGGTCAGCAGGCAGCCGACCCGGCCGACCGCCATGCCGAGCGCCACCGCCGGGGCGAACAGGTCGCCGGTGCGGGCGCGGTAGCCGCACAGCCGCTTGGCGACGTGGACGCCGAGCCAGGCGCCGACCAGCCCGGACAGGACGCTGCGGTTGCCGGAGAGCCACTGCTCGGCGAAGGAGGCGTTCTCCCGCAGGTCGACGTGCTGCAGCCACGTGCCCAGCCGCATGAGGATCGCGCCACCCAGGAGCGCACCGGTGACGACGTACAGCAGGCGCTCGTCGCGCTGTCCCCGGCGGCGGGCCTCCACGAGAAAGACCGCGGTGGCCGCCAGGACTCCGATGCCCACGAAGAAGCTGTGGGTGGACACCGGCAGGTCGGTGCCGAGGAGGTCGCCGAGAGTGGGGTACATCAGGCTCCGCCGTTGTACGACGCGATGAACAGCCCCCAGATGCCCAGGCACGAGGCGGAGCCGACGATCATGCCGATCGAGATCCCCATGAGGACACCGGCGCCCGCCTTGCGGAGCTTGCGCGGGATCAGGAGCGCGATGCCGAGCAGGATCGGCAGGGCGAAGCCGACGGCGATGCCGAGCCCGCCCAGCGTGTCCGACGTGCCGGACGCGAGACCGGTCAGCCACAGCCCGAGGAACGGCAGCGCGAAGAAGCCGAGGCCCAGCCCGAGCAGGATGCCGCCGACGACCAGGAGCGGGTTGCGGCGGTTGCCGGGCGGCGGTTGCCACACCTGGCCCGGGGGCGGGGGCGGCTGGCCCCACCCGGGTGGTGGGGCGCCGTCGTCAGGAGGTCGGGTGCTCACGGTGGCAGTCTCACCCGGCGCGACCCGCAGGTGCGAGAGGCGCGACCGAGCACGCCGACGGGTCGTCAGACGCGTCAGAAGGGTCCGAGGCCGAACAGCAGCACGGTCATGACCAGACCGACCAGGCCGCCGACGAGCAGGCCGGTGGCCAGCCCACGCAGCAGGCCCGTCCCGCCCTCGCGCACCGAGCCGGACAGCAGCAGCACTCCCCCGACGACGAAGGGGATCCCCGGCGACACGAGGCTCGCCGAGTCCTGGTCGGACTGGGCCAGCGCCGGGAAGAGCGAGAACAGCACGAAGCCGACGAAAAGCCCGACAAGGGTGCCGAGCGTGACCAGCACGGACTTCTGGCGTGACGGTCCGGGCCCTCCCGACCGTGACGGCGAGGGCGGCGTCCTAGAGGACGGCATAGTGCAGCAGCAGCCAGATCGGGGCGACCGTCGCGAGCAGCGAGTCGAGCCGGTCCATGAGACCGCCGTGGCCGGGGATCACCTGGGACATGTCCTTGATCCCGAGGTCGCGCTTGATGACCGACTCCACGAGGTCGCCGAGCGTAGCCATGACAACGGCGATCAGGCCCAGGGCGACGCCCACCCACCAGTCTCCCTCGAGCAGGTAGTCGACCAGCAACCAGCCGGCCACGACGCACGCCAGCGCCGAGCCGGCGAAGCCCTCCCAGGACTTCTTGGGCGAGATGACCGGAGCCATCGGGTGCTTGCCGAACAGCACCCCGGCGACGTACCCGCCGATGTCGGAGGCGGCGGTGACCGCGATGAAGGTGATGATCGCCTTGACGCCGTCGTCCTCGGCGAGCAGGAGCGCGACGAACGAGCCGAGGAACGGCACGTAGAAGATCGTGAAGACCGAGGCGGTGGCGTCGCGTACGAAGCCGTCGATGCCGCGACGCAGCAGCCACAGCATGGTCACCAGTCCGGTGACCGCGGTGGCGGTGACCAGCGGCTCGGTGCCCTCGAAGTACGCCGAGACCACCATGACCGTGCCGCCGAGCATCAACGGCTCCTGGGGCAGGTTGACGCCCTTGGCGCGGAAGCCGCGGTCGAGCTCCCAGATGGCCACGAGCACGGCCGCCACGACGACGACCATGAACAGCCACTTGAGGAAGACCAGCGTCACGATGATCATCGTGGCGAGGCCGACGCCGGAGGCGATCGCAACAGGGAGGTTGCGACCGGCACGGCTCTGCTTCGTCGCCGGCGGGGACGTCGAGGGGTCGGGCCCCGTGGCCGGGTGGGAGGAGTCAGTCATCCGGAGCCTCAGACCTCGAGGAGCTCGGCTTCCTTGTGCTTGAGCATGTCGTCGATGGCGTCGGTGTGCTTCTTCGTCAGCCCGTCGAGGCGCTTCTCCGCACCGGTCACGTCGTCCTTGCCGACCTCGCCGTCCTTCTCGAGCTTGTCGAGGGCCTGCTTGGCGGTGCGACGGATGTTGCGGACCGAGACGCGCCCCTCCTCGGCCTTGCCCTTGGCGAGCTTGATGTAGTCGCGGCGGCGCTCCTCGGTCAGCTCGGGGAAGGTCACGCGGATCGTCTTGCCGTCGTCGGTCGGGTTGACGCCGAGGTCGGAGTCGCGGATGGCGCGCTCGATGGCGCCCATGGAGCCGGCGTCGTAGGGGCTGATGATGACGACCCGCGCCTCGGGCACCGTGAAGGAGGCCAGCTGCTGCAGCGGGGTGGGGCTGCCGTAGTACTCCGCGGTCAGCTTGTGGAACATCGCCGGGTGGGCGCGGCCGGTCCGGATCGACGCGAAGTCCTCACGCGTGACCTCGACGGCCTTGGCCATCTTCGTCTCGGCCTCTTTGAGGGTGTCGTTGATCAAGGCTGCTCCTTCGTCGTCGGGCGGCCGCCGGCGAGCGGCGCCCTGGGGGGATCATGGTCGGCCCGAGGGGGCCGTGGTCACACATCCCGCGAGATCGTCGTACCGATCTTCTCACCTGCGACGACCCGGGCGATGTTCCCGTGCTCGGAGAGGTTGAAGACCACCATGTCCACGTCGTTGTCGCGGCACAGGCTGATCGAGGTCGCGTCCGCGACCTTGAGACCCCGGGTGAGGAACTCGTCGTAGGTCAGGTGGTCGAACTTCACCGCACCGGGCTCGCGGTTGGGGTCGGCGTCGTAGACACCGTCCACCCCCTGCTTGCCCATGAGGATGACTCCGGCGCCGACCTCGAGCGCGCGCTGGGCGGCGACGGTGTCGGTGGAGAAGTAGGGCATGCCGGCTCCCGCGCCGAAGATCACGACGCGGCCCTTCTCGAGGTGACGGATCGCGCGGCGCGGGATGTAGGGCTCGGCGACCTGGCCCATCGAGATGGCCGTCTGCACGCGGGTCGGGACGCCCTGCTTCTCGAGGAAGTCCTGCAGCGCCAGGCAGTTCATGACGGTGCCGAGCATGCCCATGTAGTCGGCACGGGCCCGCTCCATGCCGCGCTGCTGGAGCTCGGCGCCCCGGAAGAAGTTGCCGCCACCGACGACGATCGCGACCTGGACGCCGCTGCGCACGACCTCCGCGATCTCGGCGGCGATCGTGTTGACCACGTCGGGGTCGACACCGATGCGTCCACCGCCGAACACCTCGCCCGACAGCTTCAGCAGCACTCGCTCGTAACCGCTCATGTGCTTCTCCTCCAGTGCGCGCGCCTCTGGGCGCACCCTAGTCGACCCGGGCGGCCCAGGGTGGTGCGAGGGCGGCCGGGCCCCGGTGCTGCGGGGCCCGGCCGACCCAGGATCAGGCTCCGACCTCGAAGCGGGCGAACCGCGTCACGGTCACGCCGGCGGCGTCGAGGACGGCCTTGACCGACTTCTTGTTCTCCGAGACCGACGGCTGGTCGAGCAGGGCGACCTCCTTGAAGAAGCCGTTGAGGCGACCCTCGATGATCTTGGGGAGCGCGCCCTCGGGCTTGCCCTCCTCACGCGCGGTGGCCTCGGCGATCTCGCGCTCCTTGGCGACGACGTCGGCGGGGACCTCGTCGCGGGAGACGTAGGTCGGGCGCATGGCGGCCACCTGCATGGCAGCGCCACGGGCGACGGTCTCGTCGCCGCCGGAGTACTCGACGAGCACGCCGACGGCCGGCGGCAGGTCGGCGGCGCGACGGTGGAGGTAGGTCACGACCGGACCGTCGAAGACGGCGACGCGGCCCAGCTCGATCTTCTCGCCGATCTTGACCGCGAGGGCCTCGACGACCTCGCCGACGGTGGAGTCGCGCAGCGGGACGCTCTTGAGCGCCTCCGCGTCGGCCGGCTTCGCCGACGCGGCAGCCTCGGCGATCTCCTGCGCGGTGGCGACGAAGTCGGGGCTCTTGGCCACGAAGTCGGTCTCGCTGTTCAGCTCGACCAGAGCGGTGCCGGCGGAGGCGACGAGACCTGAGCTCGCGGACCGCTCGGCGGCGCGCTTGGCAGCCTTGCCGGCGCCCTTGACGCGCAGGATCTCGCCGGCCTTCTCGAAGTCGCCGTCGGCCTCGGTGAGGGCCTTCTTGGCGTCCATCATCCCGGCGCCGGTCTGGTCACGGAGCCGCTTGACGTCTGCAGCGGTGATGCTCATGAGGGATCTCTTCCTTCGTCGTGAGGGTCTCGTGAGAGAGATGGGTGCAGGACGGACCGGGCCGCCGCCCCGTCCCGGTGAGGGGCGGAGCGGCGGCACGGACGTCCGTCAGGCCTGCGAGGTCTCGGGCGCCCCGGTGGACTCCGCGGAGTCCGTGGTCTCGGCGGCGTCGGGGGCCTCCGAGGTCTCCGGGGTCTGGGCCGGGGTCTCGCTCGTCTCGCCGGCGGTCTCGCTGGTCTCGCTGGCGGTCTCGGCGGTCTCGCTGGGGGTCTCGCTGGGGCTCGCCGCGACCGGCGCCTCGCTGCCCTCGGAGGAGGCACCGGTGGCCTCGGCGGCCGGGGTCGCCTCGGCGGCGGTGTCGCCACCGGTGGCGGAGACGGCCGCCTCGTCGGCCTTGCCGCCCAGGAGCTCGCGCTCCCACTCGGGCAGAGGCTCCTCGCCACCGAGCTCGGCACCCGTGGTGACCTGCTCGCCCTTGACGCCGGCGCGGGCCATGAGGCCCTCGGCGACGGCGTCGGCGACGACGCGGGTCAGCAGACCGACCGCGCGGATGGCGTCGTCGTTGCCCGGGATCGGGAAGTCGACCTCGTCGGGGTCGCAGTTGGTGTCGAGGATGCCGATGATCGGGATCCGGAGCTTGCGCGCCTCCTCGACGGCCAGGTGCTCCTTCTTCGTGTCGACGACCCACACCGCGGACGGCGTACGGGTCATGTCACGGATACCGCCCAGCGTGCGGTCGAGCTTGTCACGCTCGCGCTTCATCCCGAGCAGCTCCTTCTTCGTGCGACCGGAGCCGGCCACGTCGTCGAAGTCGACCTCGTCGAGCTCCTTGAGGCGGTTGATCCGCTGGTGCACGGTCTGGAAGTTGGTGAGCATGCCGCCCAGCCAGCGCTGGTTGACGTAGGGCATCCCGACGCGCGTCGACTGCTCGGCGATCGCCTCCTGGGCCTGCTTCTTCGTGCCCACGAACATCACGGTGCCGCCCTTGGCGACGGTGTCCTTGATGAACGCGTAGGCGCGGTCGATGTAGGCCAGCGACTGCTGCAGGTCGATGATGTAGATGCCGTTGCGCTCGGTCATGATGAAGCGCTTCATCTTGGGGTTCCAGCGACGGGTCTGGTGCCCGAAGTGGACGCCGCTCTCGAGGAGCTGACGCATGGTGACGACGGCCATGGCCTTCGACTCACTTTCGTGTGCGCACCGCGGCGCGCGGCCCGGAGATCCGGGGCCGCAGGCGGTGGTGCTGTTCTCGGTTGTCGCGGCCCGCGGGTTGCGGACCGCCCTGAGGCTCGGCGAGGACCCTCACCGACGAGACGTTCCTCGTGGGACCGAGAGGGTGCCTGCCCGCGGGCTCTGCTCCCCTCGCGGGGGACGGAGCGCTGTGCGGTTGGACGAACCTGCGATAGTCGACCCGTTTCGTGCAGGCACGGCGCGGGTCGCCACCGGCAAGTGTACGGCAGAGCGGGGGTGCTCGCGAACCGCCGGGTTGTCCACAGATCGGGGCCGTCACCGCCGGACAGGTCCCCCTCGGGGGTGGCCCCGGGCGAACCTGGGGCATGGCTCTTCTCAGCGTTCCCCTCGCGACCTCCTTCGGCGCCGTCCTCGCGCCCGTGGCCGGTCTCGTCCTCTCCGGTCTGCTGGCCGGTTCCACCCCCGAGGCCCGTACGCCGTCCGTCGCTCCCTCCCCTGCCGCCGGCGCCGTCGGTGCGACCAGTGAGGCCGGGGGTGTCGCGACCCCGGGACGTGTGTCGGAGCCCGAGCCTGCGTCCGAGCCCGCGCCGGCTCGCGGGACCTGGCCGCTGGCGCCGGCGCCGCCGATCGCACGGCCGTTCGACCGGCCCGAGCAGCAGTGGTCGGCCGGCCACCGGGGAGTCGACCTCGTCGGCCGTCCCGGTCAGCCGGTGCGCGCAGCCCTGGCCGGGACGGTGTCCTACGTGGGTCGGATCGCCGGCCGCGGCATCGTCACGGTCGACCACGGACGGGTGCGGACGACGTACCAGCCGGTGGCGACCGTCGTGAGCCGCGGCGAGCGGGTGGGAGAGGGGCAGATGGTCGGGCGACTGCTGCTGGCCGGCAGCCACTGCGCCCCGGCCGCCTGCCTGCACTGGGGGTTGATCCGTGGCGACACCTACCTCGACCCGCTGACCCTCGTCGGGGCCGTCCCCCAGCCGGTCCGCCTCTACCCCTGGTGAGGCCCGCCTCCCCCTCCCCCGCGAGTCGGCGTGTCGCGCGGCGCGAGTCGGCGTGTCGTGCGCGCGAGTCGGCGTGTCGTGCGGCGCGAGTCGGCGTGTCGTGCGGCGCGAGTCGGCGTGTCGCGTGGTCAGGCGCGGGGGTGGGCCTGCTCGTAGGCTGATCGCAGCCGGTCGCGGGTGACGTGGGTGTAGATCTGCGTCGTCGCCAGCGAGGCGTGGCCCAGCAGCTCCTGGACGCTGCGCAGGTCGGCGCCGCCCTCGAGGAGGTGGGTGGCGGCGGTGTGCCTCAGGCCGTGGGGTCCGAGGTCGGGCGCGCCGGGCACCTCGGCGATCCGTCGGTGGACGACGGTGCGCACGGTGCGCTGGTCGATCCGCCCGCCGCGGGCGCCGAGGAACAGGGCGGGTCCCGACCCCGGCGGGCCAGCTGTCCGCGGGCGGCGCGCCAGCGGTCCAGAGCGGTCGCGGCCGGTACGCCGTACGGGACCGAGCGCTCCTTGCGGCCCTTGCCCAGCACGCGCACGACGCGGCGGCCGTCGTCGAGGTCGTCGACGTCGAGGCCGCAGAGCTCGCCGACCCGGATGCCCGTGGCGTAGAGCAGCTCGAGCACCGCGAGGTCACGACAGCCGACCGGGTCGTCGTGGAGTGCCTGCTCGGCCGCGGCGTCGAGGAGGAGTCGGACCTCGTCCTGCTTCGAGATGCCGCGGGCAGCGGCTGGTGCGCCTGGGTGAGGCCAGCGCGGCCCCGACGTCGGTGGGGGTGCGGCCGCGTGCGGCGCGAGCCAGGCGGTGAAGGCCCGAGCGGAGGCGGAGCGGCGGGCCAGGGTGGCGCGGCTGCGACCGAGGGTCTGCTGCTGCGCCAGCCAGCTGCGCAGCGCCCGCAGGTCGAGGGTCTCGACCGAGTCGTGACCCAGCGCCGTCAGGTGCGCGGTCAGGGAGCGCAGGTCGCCGGTGTAGGCGCGCAGCGTGTGGCGGCTGACGTCGCGGGCGGAGGAGAGGTGACGCTCGAACTCGGCCAGCGGCTCGACGAAGCCCTCCGCGACCGACGTGCCCTCGTCCTCCACCCGTTCAGGCTAGGCCGCGCGTCGCCCGGCCCCGGTCATTGCCGCTGCGGCGCGCGGCGCCAGAGCGCTCCCTCGGGCTGGACCAGGCCGGCGGCGCGCAACCGGTGCAGCGCCCGGGTGGTGTCGGCGACCGACAGCCCCGCCGCGTGTGCGACCGAGATCCCGGCCGCCGCCTGCACCAGCGGCACCGCGTCGAGCACCCGCATCTCGAGCAGGTCCATCACGTCGGCGGCCCGCTCCGGCGCCCGTCGGGGAGCGACCATGGCGGTGCCGACGGGCGACAGCGCCTCGACGACGTGCTCGCCACGGGTGACCAGCGCGGCCGCGCCGGTCCGGAGCAGCTCGTGCACCCCTTCCGACGGTGCGCTGGTGACCGGCCCCGGCACCCCCATGAGCACCCGCCCGAGCCGGCCGGCCCAGGTGGCGGTGCTCAGGGCTCCGCTGCGTACCGCCGCCTCGACGACCACCGTTCCCGTGCCCAGGGCCGCGATCACGCGGTTGCGGGCGAGGAAGCGGACCCGGGTCGGGGGCAACCCGGGCCGCAGCTCGGAGACCACCGCGCCATGCTGGGCCAAGTGGTCCAGCAACGGCCGGTGGGCTGACGGGTAGGCACGGTCCACCCCGCACGCCAGCACGGCGACCGTCGGGCCCCCGACCCCCAGCGCGCCCCGGTGAGCGGCCTGGTCGATCCCGAAGGCAGCCCCGGAGACCACCGCGCGACCCTGCGCCGCCACGGCCGCGGCGAGGTCTCCGGCCACGGAGGTGCCGTAGGTGGTGGCCGAGCGGGAGCCCACGATCGCGACCCCGTCGGCGGCCACCTGATCGAGGCGCAACGGCCCCCGCACCCACAGCCCCAGCGGCTGACCGCCCAGCCCGCTGACCGCGTCGACGTGGTCGAGGCGGGCCACCCCCTCCGGCCACTCGTCGTCACCGGGGACGACGTACCGGATGCCGGCCGCGTCCGCCCGCGCGAGCACGGCGGCCGGGTCGAGCCCGTCCTCGCGCATCCGCACGTCCTCGCGCAGCCCGAGCAGCTCGCTGTCCTTGGCCAGCTCCGCGGCCAGGGCCTGCGCGCCCATCACCGTCAGCAGCCGCGCCACCCGAGGGTCGCCGGGCTCGGTCAGCACGTTGAGCCGCACCCGCGCCTCCCGCTCCTCCCGGCCCACCAGCCCGCTCGCCGGCTTCGTCGGCGACCCGCTCATCCCGCGCCCCTCTCGAGCGTCGCCTCGGTGAGCGGCGCACCCGAGCGCAGCCGTAGCGCGACCTCGACCGCCTCCGCCCCGGGGGCCACACCGTCGCCCCACGGCTCCAGCAGGGCCGGGGCGAGGTCGGCCACGGTCCAGGCCATGCGGTGCACCCGGGTGGCCCCGCGACGCGTCAGCCCGCCCCTGGTCAGCGCCACGTCGACCAGACGGAGTCCGGCCGGTGAGAGCGGCCAGCGGGCGGCGAGCACCGGGCCCGGGACGTCGGCGTTCACCCGCCACGCGGTGCCGGCGAACCGGGCGGACTGCCGTGCGCGCGCGGCCTCGACCCGGGCCCGCACCGTGATGGTGTCCTCCGGGCGTCGCAGGGGGTCGCCGACCTCCCACGGCCGCACCGGCATGACGTGGCGCTCGATGTCGATGCGGTCCTTGACCGGTGCGGAGAACTTGTCCCGATAGCTGCGGCGCTTCACCTCGCCGCAGGTGCACCGGTCGGACGCCGGGTCGCTCGAGTAGTCGCCACAGGGACACGGGTTCGCCCCGAGCACCACGATCGATCGCGCCGGGAAGGTCGCCACGTCGTCGCCCCGGGTGATGGTGATCTCGGCGCTCTCCAGCGGCTGGCGCAGCGCGTCGACGATGTCGGCACGGAACAGCGGGAACTCGTCCAGCAGCAGGACGCCGTGGAGCGCACGACTGATCTCGCCGGGGTGCACCCGGCCGGTGCCACCACCCAGCACGCTGACCTTGGACGCGGTGTGGTGCGGCGCCCGGAAGGGCGGGCGGGCGTCGGTCAGCCGGCGCGGCACCTCCCCGGCCAGCGACTGCACCGCGACCAGCTCGAGCGTCTCCTCGACGCCCAGGTCGGGGAGCAGCCCCGGCAGCCGCTCGGCCAGCGTCGTCTTGCCGGCGCCCTTCGGACCGCTGAGCAGAAGGTGGTGGCCTCCGGCCGCCGCGACCTCGAGGGCGTAGCGGGCGTCGGCCATGCCGTGCACGTCGGCCAGGTCGAGCTCGTCGGTGCGGTCCTCCCCGCGCCAGCTCAGCACGGATCCGGACCCCAGCGGCTCGACGGGAGGCGCGTCGGGCAGCGGGTCGCCCATGAGCAGCGCCACCGCCTGGGCCAGGCTGCGCACGCCCTCCACGGACACGTCCGGCACCAGGGACGCCTCGGCGACGTGCAGTTCGGGCACCACCACCCGGCGTACTCCCCGGGACCGGGCCGCCATCACCATCGGGATCACGCCGTGCACGGCGCGGACGCGTCCGTCGAGGGTCAGCTCGCCGATGAACAACCGCTCCTCGAGCGCGGCGACGGGGATCCGCGGCTCCTCCCTCGCGCCCGCCGTCAGCACCGACAGCGCGATGGCGAGGTCGAAGTGCGAGCCGCGCTTGGGCAGGTCGGCCGGCGACAGCGCGATGGTCACCCGCCGCGTGGTGGGCCACTCGAAGCGGCTGTTGGCGATCGCGGTCCGACACCGGTCCCGCGACTCGCTGATCGACGGGTCCGGACGTCCCACCAGCGTGGTGGTGACCAGGCCCTGCCGCACGTCGGCCTGCACGTCGATGACGTGGCCGCGGATGCCGTCGAGAGTCACCGTGCGCGCGGTCGCGACCCCCATCAGCCGATGCCCCGGACATGGGTGAAGCGGGCGTCGCCCACCCGGTCGAGCAGCACCCCGACGAGGTCGAGGCGCACCTCGCGCGCCGCCACCTCGTGATCGCCGAGCCACCGGGCCGCCAGTCGTCGCAACCGGGCTGCCTTCGCCGCGCTCACCTGCTCCAGCGGGCTGCCGAACCGTTCGTCGGCGCGGGTCTTGACCTCGCAGAAGACCACCGCCGACCCGTCGCGCAGCACGAGGTCGACCTCGCCGAGCTCGCACCGCCAGTTGCGGTCGAGCACGACCATCCCGAGCCGTCCGAGGTACGCCGCGGCCTGTGCCTCGCCGTACCCTCCTGTTGCCAACCGCTGGCGCGCTGTCGCCATCTCGACCACCTCCGGCGACCACTGTGGTAGCCGCGACCGACGGCCAGGGGTGACGCCACCGAAGTCGGGGACGGAGCCGGGGTTCGCCTCGCTGGGGACGCATCCCGGCCCGCAGTCCCCCTCGCTCGGCCGCCGGATCCTTGCCACACTGGACGACGGAGCGGGGCGACGGGAGGAGCGATGACCAGCAGCCGGACCGCCTGGGTCCTCGGCATCTGCGTGGTGCTGCTCCTGGCCGCGGCTGCTGCCGGGGTGGTGCTCATGCGCGAGGTCCGCGCCGAGGAGGGCACGACCTGGGACGACTACCAGGTCACCGGCCGCGGACTCGTCGTGCACAAGCGCGTGCGCGTGTGCGACAGCCTGGAGAAGCTCGACGTGACCGAGCGCAAGGACCACGTGAAGGTGACCGTCGCGGTGGAGCCGGGTGGGTTCTTCTGCGCCGAGCTCGAGGAGGATCAGCTGGTGCGGGTCACGCTGGCCGAGCCCCTCGGGAAGCGCAGGGTCCTCGACGGAGCCTGCCTGTCCGCCGACGAGCCACGTCGACGCTGCCTGCGCGAGCAACGCCCGGCCCGGGAGCGCGACCGTGCTCGGCGCTAGGGCTTCGGCGGGTCCAGGTCGGACTCGGCCAGCTCCTCGACGTTGACGTCCTTGAACGTCAGCACCTTGACGTTCTTGGCGAAGCGCGCCGGGCGGTACATGTCCCACACCCACGCGTCGGTCATCGACACCTCGAAGAAGACGTCGCCGGCCTCGGTGCGCGCCTTCACGTCGACCTGGTTGCACAGGTAGAACCGACGGTCGGTCTCGACGACGTACTTGAAGATCCCGACGACGTCGCGGTACTCCCGATAGAGCTGCAGCTCCATCTCGGCCTCGTACTTCTCGAGGTCCTCGGTGCTCATCAGGCCTCCTGCCGGACGGGGGCGTCCAGTCTCTCACCCGGGACCTGCTCGTCCTGCGGTTGCGGCAGCGAGTCGCCGGTCTCTGCGCCCTCCCCCTCTCCCTCGGCCCGGCGCACGTTGACGAAGCGTCGTCGGTGCACCGCGCACGGTCCGTGCTCGTCCAGCGCCGAGGAGTGCGTGGCGGTGATGTAGCCCTTGTGGGTCTCGAAGTCGTAGACCGGGTAGGTCCGGTGCAGGTCGGTCATGATCCGGTCGCGCGTCACCTTCGCGATGATCGAGGCCGCGGCGATGCAGGCAGCGACCCGGTCGCCCTTCCAGACCGCGAGCCCGGGCACCTCGAGGCCGTCGACCCCGAACCCGTCGGTCAGCACGTACGACGGGCGTACGTCGAGCCGGGCCAGCGCCCGTCGCAGCGCCTCCACGTTGGCGACGTGCATGCCGAGCCGGTCGCACTCCTCGGGCTCGACGACCACCACCGACCAGGCCAGCGCTCGGCGTACGACCTGGTCGTAGCAGCGCTCCCGCGCCCTGGGCGTCAGCAGCTTGGAGTCAGCCAGCCCGGGGACGATGCCGCGCGAGGTGGCGGGCAGGATCACCGCGCCGGCCACCAGAGGCCCGGCGCAGGCCCCGCGACCGGCCTCGTCGACCCCGGCGATGGGGTCGAGTCCGTGACGGCGCAGTGCCCGCTCGTAGCCGTAGAGCCCGGCGTCGCGACGCACGGTCAGCCCGCGCGGGAGCGCGCTCACTCGGCGGCCTCCTCCGCGGGGGTGTCCTCCTCGGCCGCCTCCACCGCTGCGAAGGCGTCCGGCCGGCTCAGCGTCTTGGCGTGGTCCAGCGGCCACACGACGGCGAAGACCTTGCCGACCACGTCGTCAACGGGCACGAACCCGCCGCCGGGGTCACCGAGGTGGTAGCGCGAGTCGGCCGACTGGGAGCGGTTGTCGCCCATCACCCACAGCGAGCCGTCGGGCACCTTCTGGTTGAAGGTGATCAGCGAGGGCTTCTCGCCCTTGGCGAGGTAGGGCGACTCGCGCAGCGGCACGTTGTTGACCCGGATCCGCCCCTGGGGGTCGCAGCACTTCACCCGGTCGCCGCCGACGCCGATGACGCGCTTCACCAGATGGCCGCCGGTCGGGAACAGTCCGACGAGCTCGAGGCCCTTGCTCAGCACGTTGTCCGGCGCGGGCGCGTCGACCTCGTCCAGCCAGCTCCCCGGGTCGGCGAAGACCACCACGTCGCCCCGGCTCGGCTCGGCGTCGCCCCAGTAGGAGACCTTCTGGACGAGGATCCGGTCGTTGAAGACGAGGGTGTCGTTCATCGACCCCGACGGGATGTAGAACGCCTGCAGGAACAGCGCCTTGATGCCGGTCGCGAGAAGCAGCGCGATCACCAGCAGCAGCGTCAGCTCCTGCCAGAAGGGCACCGGCTTGCGGGCCTCGTCCTCGGCCTCGACGCGCTCGCCGTCGACGACGCCCTCGTCGCCGAGGCGCGCGAGATGTCGACCGCCTCGGCGGCGGCGTCCGGAGGGCTTCGTGGACCCCTCGTCCCCCGTGCTGGTCGTCGCGTCGGTCACGCGCTCGACCCTACCCAGGCCGTTCGAGCCGCCTGAACCGGACGCGCTCAGCGCGCGACCGGCTCGCGCTTCTCCTTGATCTTGGCGGCCTTGCCGCGAAGGTTGCGCAGGTAGTAGAGCTTCGCGCGACGCACGTCACCGCGGGTCACGACCTCGATCTTGTCGATGATCGGGGTGTGCATCGGGAAGGTGCGCTCGACGCCGACACCGAAGGAGACCTTGCGGACGGTGAAGGTGCGGCCGATGCCGGAGCCCTGCACGCGCAGGCACGCGCCCTGGAAGACCTGGACACGCGAGCGGTTGCCCTCGACCACCTTGACGTGGACCTTGAGGGTGTCCCCGGCGCGGAACGCGGGGAGGTCGGTGCGCTTGACGGCGCCGGCCAGCTCGTCGATGACGTTGGTCATGGTGTCTCCTCGTCGGCGCCACAGGTCGCCCACGGACGTGGGTCGGTCGGATCTCGGTCGGTCCCGGTGAGCCCTCGTGCGCGCGACCCCCTGTGGCAGGTGCGGCGCCGGCGCTCCGCGTCACGCGCGGAGGTCACCGTCGAGGCTGTGGACCAAGGGTCGATTCTGCCACAGCGGGCCGGGCCGGAGGAAATCGACCGTCAGTGTCGTCGGCGCCGTGCGGGCTTGGCCAGGCGGACCGCGCGGGGGTCGTCGGCGGGCCGGTCGGGCCGGTCGGGGCGGTAGCCGGCGCGCCGGTAGCGCCGCAGGTTGGACTCGCTGCCGGCGCCGGTGATGAGCGCGAATCCGGCCGTCTCCTCGGGCGCGACCTCCTCGATGCGCTCCAGCAGCCAGCGTCCCAGGCCGCGTCCGCGCAGATCGGGGGCCACCATGAGCCGGCCCACGAACCAGGTGCCGTCCGTCTCGCTGTGGGCACGCACGCTGCCGACCAGACGGCCGGAGGCGCGCAGCACGAAGGTCGCGTGGGTCGACAGACCCGCCACCACGTCGTCGAGCGACTCCTGGAGCGGGGGGATGTCGAGCGCGTCGTTGGCTTGCGCCTCGTCGAGCCAGCACGCACGCTGCAGCGTCAGGATCTCGCCGGCGTCCGCCCGGGTCGCCGGACGCCACTCGACCTCCCCGAGCGCCAGCAGCTGCTCGACGCCGTCGCCCGACGCGTCGAGGCGGTGGCTGGGATGCAGCAGGTCGGGTCGCCGCTGCGCCGTACGTCGTACCGCCTCGGCCTGGCGCCACGCCGCGATGCGGGCGTGGTCGCCCGACAGCAGCACCGGGGGTACGTCGTGCCCGCGCCAGGAGGCGGGCTTGGTGTAGACCGGGTACTCCAGCAGCCCGGCCTCGCCGTGGGACTCCTCGGCCAGCGAGCCGGCGTTGCCCATGAAGCCCGGCAACAGGCGGGCTACCGACTCGACGACGGCGAGCGCGGCGACCTCTCCCCCGTTGAGGACGTAGTCACCGAGCGAGAGCTCGCGCACCTCGAGCCGCTCGGTCTGCGCTGCGTAGTGGTCGACCACGCGCTGGTCGATGCCCTCGTAGCGGCCGCAGGCGACGACGAGACGGTCGGCGGCGGCGAGGTGCGCGGCGGCGGCCTGCGCGAAGGGGATTCCGCTCGGGGTCGGCACCACCAGGACGGTGCGGCCCGGGGAGTCAGTGGTGCCGGCGTCGGCGAGGATCGCGTCGATCGCCTCGCCCCACGGCTCGGGTCTCATGACCATGCCGGCGCCGCCACCGTAGGGGCTGTCGTCGACGGTGCGGTGCCGGTCGTGGGTGAAGGAGCGGAGGTCGTGGACGCGGACGTCGAGCAGCCCCTGGGCGCGCGCCTTGCCGGCCAGGGACAGGTCGAGCACGTCGAAGTAGGCCGGGAAGATCGAGACCAGGTCGATCCTCACGTCGGGCTCACTCGTCCTCGGTGGGGCTGAGCAGGCCGGGACGGTCGGCGACGACGACGCGCCCCCCGGCCAGGTCGACCTCCGGCACGAGGGCGCTGACGAACGGGACCAGGGCGTCCTCCTGGTCGTCCCGGGCCACCACGAGGAGGTCCTGGACGCCGGGGTGGAGGACGGCCTTCACCGTGCCGGCGGCGGCGCCGTCAGTGGTGACGACCTGGAGACCGACGATCTGGAAGTCGTAGAACTCGTCGTCCTCGACGGGGCTGGCGTCAGCCGGGACCACGACCTCGAGCAGCCAGTCACGCGCCCGCTCGGCGGCGTCGCGGTCGTGGATCTGCTCGAAGCGGACGAGGAGCCGCTCCTGGTGCCAGCGGGTGCCGGCCACGGTGAGCGTCGCGTGTTCCGCCGCGGGCCGACCGGGTGCGGTCCGCACCGTCAGGACGGCCCCGTCGGCGTAGCGCCGGTCGGGCTCGTCGGTGCGCAGCTCGACGCTCACCTCACCCCGCACGCCGTGGGGCCGGCCGATCCGGCCGACCACCACGTCGTACTGGCTGGGCTCCGGGAGTCCCGGGTGTGCTGGTCATGCTTCGCTCGCCGCCGCTCGCGGGCGAGCGGGCTCAGCGCCGACGGTCGACGTCGACGAAGTCGACGCGCGCCGCGCCCTTGCCGCCGATCGCACCATGACGGTGCGCAGGGCGGTGGCCGTGCGGCCGTTGCGTCCGATCACCTTGCCGAGGTCCTCGGGGTTGACCCGGACCTCGAGCAGCGAGCCGCGACGCAGTTCCTTGTCCCGGACCGAGACGTCGTCGGGGTGGGCGACGATGCCGCGGACCAGGTGCTCGAGAGCTTCGGCGAGCACGAGGTCAGGCCTTCTCGTCGGCGGGCTTCTCGGCCGTCGCCGTCCGCGGTGCCCTCGGCCTTGTCGGCCTCGGCCTCGGCGGTCTCGGCCGCGACCTCGGGGGTCTCGTCAGCCGGGGTCTCAGCCGGGGTCTCAGCCGGGGTCTCAGCCGGGGTCTCAGCCGGGGTCTCAGCCGGTCTCGCCTTGTCCTCGGCCGGCTTGTCCTCGGTCTTCGCAGCAGCCTTCTTGGCCGGCTTGTCGGCCGACTTCTTGGCGGTCACGGCCTCGCCGGCCGCACCCATGCCGGACTCCTTGAGGATCTCGTTGAAGATGTCCAGCTTGGACGTGCCGACCTCCTTGACACGGAGGGTGCCTTCCTGGCCGGGCTCGCCCTTGAACTTCTGCCAGTCACCGGTCACCTTGAGCAGCGCGGCGACGGCCTCGGTCGGCTGCGCGCCGACGGAGAGCCAGTGCTGCGCGCGGTCGGACTTGACCTCGATGAGGGAGGGCTCCTCCTTGGGGTGGTACTTCCCGATCTCCTCGATCACACGACCGTCGCGCTTGGTGCGCGAGTCGGCGACGACGATGCGGTAGAACGGCTGACGGATCTTGCCCATCCGCTTCAAACGAATCTTGACGGCCACGAGCTGTGGAGTCTCCTTGAGATGTCGGTTCCTGGTGAACGTGCCGGGACCAGGTGGGGACCGGGCCGGTGCGCTGCTGGGCCTGCGACTGCCGGGAGAGAGGGCCCGGCCGCACAGGACTCAGCGCGTCATTCTGCCAGACGCCGCCGCTGCCCCGAAATCGGGAGCCGATCCACCTGCCGCCGACCCCTCGTCGTCGGGTGCCACCGCAGCCCGCTCCTCAGGCGACGACGCGCCCGCGCAGCACGATCCGGCTCGGCGACCGCAGGATGCCCAGGTCGTCGAGCGGGTCGGCCGGGTAGACGACGAGGTCGGCCGGCGCCCCCTCCTCGAGGCCGGGGTGGCCCAGCCAGTCCCGGGCACGCCAGCTGGCCGCGCCCAGCGCGTCGTGGGCCGGCACGCCGATCCGGTGCAGGGCGGCGACCTCGCCGGCGATGTTCCCGTGGCGGCTGATGCCGCCTCCGTCGGAGCCGGCGTAGAGCGGCACGCCCGCCTCGTAGGCGGCCATGATCGTGGCCGGCATCCGGGCGTAGAGGTCGTTCATGGTGCCGGCGTAGTCGGGGAACCGCTCGGCGCCCGCCGAGGCGTGCTCGGGGAACTTGTCGAGCTGCATGACCGTCGGCACCAGCGCGGTCCCGCGGGCCACCATCTCGTCGACGAGGTCCTCGGTGAGCCCGGTGCCGTGCTCGATGCAGTCGATGCCGGCGCTGATCAGGCCGGGCAGCACCCCGGCGCCGAAGCAGTGGGCGGTGACCTTGGCCCCCTCGGCGTGGGCGGCGGCGATGGCGGCGGCGAAGGCCTCGGCCGGGAAGCTGGGGGCGAGGTCGCCCTCGCCACGGTCGATCCAGTCCCCCACCAGCTTGATCCAGCCGTCCCCGGCGACGGGCCTCCTGCGCGGCGTACGCCGGCAGGTCGTCGGGCTCGACCTCGTGGGCGTAGTTGCGGATGTAGCGCCTGGTGCGGCCGATGTGGCGCCCGCAGCGCACCAGACGGGGCAGGTCGTCGCGGTCCTGCACCCACCGGGTGTCGGCTGCGCTCCCGGCGTCACGGATGAGCAGTGCCCCACCGTCGCGGTCGTCGATCGCCTGCTGCTCGGTGGCGGCGTCGCTCACCGCCCCGTCGTCGTCGAGCCCGAGGTGGCAGTGGGCGTCGACCAGGCCGGGGACGATCCAGCCCTCGGCCACCGTCTCGGCCGAGGCGACCTTCTCGTAGGTGACGCGACCGTCGACGACGTACAGGTCGCGGCTCTCGCCGTCGGGCAGGACCGGTCCGGAGACGCGCAGCGCAGCAGCCATGGCACCGACCCTAGACGGCCGCGCGCGCTCTCGCCCGGTCGATCCGCCGGTCGATCCGCTGGTCGATCCGCCGGTCGGCTCGCTTCCGGTCACTCCCTGCAGGCGACTCGCCTCTGGCCCTCGCCGCACCGAACGGCGTACGACGTGCAGCGGGTGACCAGAAGCGGACCGTGCCGCGGGGAGTGACCAGAACCCAGCCGACGGGACCACTACTTGAGGTACTTCGCGACCTCGGGGGGCAGCTCGAACCCGGAGGCGTCGAACTGCTCCTCCTCGGCGACCCTGCGGGAGCCCGAACGGGTTGGCGGCCGGGACGCTCGGCCGCCGCGGTCGCGGAGGCCTTCTCCTGCTCGGCCCGCTTGGCGGGGTTGCCCGAGACGCGCTTGCCCTTGCCCTTCTTGGCCGGTGGCCGCTTGGCCTTCGCCCGCTTGCCGGCGCCGGGCATGCCACCCATGCCGGGGATGCCACCGCCCTGGGCGAGGTTCTTCATCATCTTGCGGGCCTCGAAGAACCGCTCGACGAGCTGGTTGACCTCCGAGACGTGCACGCCCGAGCCCCGCGCGATGCGCGCGCGGCGCGAGCCGTCGATGATCTTGGCGTCCGCCCGCTCGCTCGGCGTCATCGACTGGATGATGGCCTGGATCCGGTCGATCTCGCGCTCGTCGAAGTTGGCCAGCTGCTCGCGGAACTGTCCCATCCCGGGCAGCATCCCCATGATCTTCGACAGCGAGCCCATCTTGCGCAGGGCCTGCATCTGCTCGAGGAAGTCGTCGAGGGTGAAGTCGCCGCCCTCGCCGGTGAGCTTGGCCGCCGCCCGCGCCGCCTGGTCGGAGTCGAACGCCTTCTCCGCCTGCTCGATCAGGGTGAGCATGTCGCCCATGTCGAGGATGCGCGAGGCCATCCGGTCGGGGTGGAACAGGTCGAAGTCGTCGAGCTTCTCGCCGTTGGAGGCGAACATGATCGGCCGGCCGGTGACCGAGCGGATCGACAGCGCCGCACCACCGCGGGCGTCGCCGTCGAGCTTGGTCAGCACCACACCGTCGAAGCCGACGCCGTCGAGGAAGGCCTGGGCGGTGTTGACCGCGTCCTGGCCGATCATGGCGTCGACGACGAAGAGGATCTCGTCGGGGTCGACCGCGTCACGGATGTCGGCGGCCTGCTGCATGAGGTCGGCGTCGACGCCCAGGCGGCCGGCGGTGTCGATGATGACGACGTCGTGCAGGGTGCGCCTGGCCTCGGCGACGCCCTCGCGGGCGACCGCGACCGGGTCGCCCACCCCGTTGCCGGGCTGCGGGGCGAAGACCGTCACGCCGGCGCGCTGGCCGTTGACCTGGAGCTGGTTGACGGCGTTGGGGCGCTGGAGGTCGGCCGCGACGAGCAACGGGCTGCTGCCCTGGCCCTTGAGCCACAGCGCCAGCTTCGCGGCCAGCGTCGTCTTGCCCGCACCCTGGAGCCCGGCCAGCACGATCACCGTCGGCGGCGTCTTGGCGAACCGGACCCGCCGGGTCTCGCCGCCCAGGATCTCGACGAGCTCCTCGTGGACGATCTTGACGACCTGCTGCGCCGGGTTCAGCGCGCCGCTGACCTCGGCGCCGCGCGCCCGCTCCTTGACCGAGGCCACGAACTGCTTGACCACGGGCAGCGCGACGTCGGCCTCGAGCAGAGCGATGCGGATCTCGCGCGCGGTCGCGTCGATGTCGGCCTCGGAGAGCCGGCCCTTGCCACGCAGGTTCTTGAACGTGTCGGCAAGGCGGTCGGAGAGAGTGGCGAACACGAAACACAGTCCTCGGGTCGTGTCGGAAACGGCGGTGGTAGCGGTGCTGGCGCCGTCAGGCGTCCAGAGTAGCCGCGGGCGCGAGTGTCTCACGGACCGCGTGCGCCGCCGTAGCCGCGCGCTCGTCGCTGAGCGCCCCGGCGCCCGGCTCCTGGAGGTAGAACACGTCCAGTGACTGCGGGCCGAACGTCGAGACGTGCGCCGAGCGGACCGAGACGTCCTGCTCGGCCAGGGCCCGGCAGACCAGGTGGACCGCCCCGCGTCGGTCCGCGGTGCGGACCTCGAGCACGGTGGCCTCCACCGAGGCCTCGTGGCGCACCAGCACCGACGGCTCGAGGGTGTCCGGCGCCGGGCGCAGCCGCTCGCCCGGGGCCAGCGACCCGGCCACCACCGCCTCCAGCCGCTGCTGCAGCACGGTGGCGTCCACGGGGTCGTCGTCGACCTGCCACAGCGACACCGCGACGGGGTCGACGGTCCAGGCGCGCGCCGAGCGCACCGAGAGCCGCATGACGGCCAGCGCCCCGGACACGTCGGCCATCAGCCCGACCCGGTCGTGGGCCACGACGCGCACCAGCGAGCCGTCCTCCTCGCGGATCACCTCGACGTGGAGGTACGCCGGGTCGGTGGCGGCCTCCGCCGGCACGTCCAGCTCCTCCTCGAGATCCGCCACGTCACGTCGTGCACCGTCATCGGCGAGGCGCTCGCGCACCCGCTGCGCGAGGTCGGCCACGAGCCGGGCCCGCCAGTCGCTCCACGCCTTGGCCGCGGTCGCCCGGGCGTCGGCCTCGGTCAGCACCTCGAGCAGGTCCAGCACGGCGGCCCGCCCCACCCGCTCCTCGACCAGGGTCAGGGTCGCCGGGTCGTCGAGGTCACGGGAGGTGGCCGTCTCGGACAACAGCAGGTGGTGGCGCACCAGCGCCGCGACGACGGCGACGTCGTCGGCCGCGAGCCCCATCCGCGTCGCGACCGCGGCCGCCACGGGTTCGCCGGCGACGCTGTGGTCGACCAGCCCGCCCTTGCCGATGTCGTGCAGCATCGCCGCCAGCAGCAGCAGGTCGGGCCGGGCCACCCGCCGGATGAGCCGGGAGGCCTCCACGCACGTCTCGACGATGTGGCGGTCGACGGTGAAGCGGTGCACGGCGGTGGCGTGCGGAAGCAGGCGGACCCGGCGCCACTCCGGCAGCACCAGGTCCAGCGCCCCGGTCTGGTCGAGGGTCTCCCACACCGCCAGCAGCCCGGACCCCGCGGCCAGCAGCCGCACCAGCAGGTCGCGGGCCTCGGCCGGCCAGGGCACGGGAAGGGGGGCGGAGGTGGCCGCGAGCCGGGCAGCCGACGCCGGGGACAGCGCCACGCCGCGCTCGGCGGCGACAGCAGCGGCGCGCAGCACGAGGATCGGGTCGGCGGCGGGGTCGGCGCCGCGGTCGAGCACCACCTCGTTGCTCGACAGCGCCACGCCCGGGGCGAGCCGGGCCAGCCGCGGGACGCGCCTGCGGGTCGGGGGCGGCGCCGGGGCCAGCACGTGGTCGACGCGGCTCCAGGTGAGCCGCGACAGGTGTGCGGTGCGACGCCCGATCTGACGCAGCCACCGCTGGGCGGCGTCCTCCTTCGAGCCGCGGGCGGACCACTCCGCGAGGTCGAGGTTCGCCGGCAGGCCGGCCACCAGGGCCGACCAGAGCTCCGGCGCGACGCGGTCGGTCGCGCGGCCCGCGGCGCCCTGCAGCAGGTCGCGCAGGTCCAGCAGCTGCAGCCGGCACCGCTCGAGGTCGACGTGGGGCACGTCGACCATCCAGGTAGCGACCAGCGCCGTCAGCACGGTGGCGTCGCGCAGTCCTCCCCCGGACTCCTTCAGGTCGGGCACCGCGGCGTGGGCCAGCTCGCCGACCCGGTCGACCCGCTCGCGCACCAGGTCGCGCAGCCGCGGGAGGTTCTCGCGGGCGTCACGCCGCCACTGCGACAGCACGTCGGCGCGCAGCCGCAGCGAGACCGACGTGTCGCCGGCCAGGTGCCGGGTGTCCAGCAGTCCCAGGGCGACCCGGACGTCGTCGGCGGCAGCGCCGGTCACCTCGTCGAGCGCGCGCACCGAGTGGTCGAGACGGACGTTGGCGTCCCAGAGCGGGTAGAGCACCTTCTCCGGCACCTCACCGAGCTCCACCGCGGGGTCGTGCACCACGACGACGTCGAGGTCGGAGTACGGCGCCAGCTCGCGCCGGCCGTAGCCGCCGACAGCCACCAGCGCGATGCCGGTGTCCTCGCGCCCGGCGACCGCGTCGTCGAAGACCCGCCGGCACAGGGCGTCGGCGCGCTCGGTCCGCTCCTCGCGCTCGGCGGCGGTCATGGGTCCCTCCGGTCTGCGGGTCTGCGGGGATCAGGAGTCGGGGTGCACGGAGACAGCGATGCGCCCGGGCCACCTGGGCCCGGGCGCATCGTCTCAGTCGTGTCAGACCGCCGCGGAGTCGCGGTCGCCGGTCCGGACGCGGACGACGGTGTCGATGGGGCTGACCCACACCTTGCCGTCACCGATCCGGCCGGTGGCCGCGGACTTCACGATGATGCCCACCACGTCGTCGGCGTCGCCGTCGTCGACGGCGATCTCCACGCGGACCTTCGGCACCAGGGCGATGTCGTACTCCGCGCCGCGGTAGACCTCGGTGTGGCCCTTCTGACGGCCGTAGCCGCTGACCTCGCTCACCGTCATGCCGGAGACCCCGAAGGACTCGAGGGCGGCGCGGACGTCGTCCCACTTGTGCGGCTTGATCACCGCGGTCACGAGCTTCATGCGTTTGCTCCTTCGTTGCGTGCCGAGGCGTCGACGGTCTTGGGCCCGGACGTGCCGGGGCGGGGACCGCCTCCGCGGTTGACGAGGTCGTAGCCGGCCTCACCGTGCTCGGCGTAGTCGATGCCCTCGACCTCGTCCTCCTCGCTGACGCGCCATCCCAGCGTGAACTTGATGGCGAGAGCGATCACGAGGGTGATGATGCCGGACCAGGCGATGGCCACCAGCACACCGAGGGTCTGGTCGACCAGGGAGCCGAGGCCGCCGCCGTAGAAGAGGCCGTCGGCGAGACCGCCGACGACACCCGAGCCCTCGGCCGCGGGGGCCGAGAACAGGCCGATCATGATCGTGCCGATGATGCCGCCGACGAGGTGGACGCCGACCACGTCGAGCGAGTCGTCCAGTCCGAAGCGGAACTTCAGGCCGACCGCCCACGCGCACACCGCTCCGGCGACCGCGCCGATGGCGAGGGCGCCCCAGATGTCCACCGCACCGGCGGCGGGGGTGATGGCGACCAGGCCGGCGACGATGCCCGAGGCAGCGCCCAGGCTGGTGGCCTTGCCGTGCATGACCCGCTCGACCAGGAGCCAGGCGAGGATGGCGGCCATCGGCGCCAGCGTCGTGTTGGCGAAGGTGAGGCCGGTCTCGGCGAGGAACTGCGTGCTGGTGTCGCCGACGGTCTCGTCGATGATCAGCGAACCGACGTTGAAGCCGTACCAGCCCACCCACAGCAGGGCGGCGCCCAGCATCGTGAGCGTGAGGTTGTGCGGCTTCATCGGCGTCGAGCCGAAGCCGACGCGCTTGCCGACCACGACGGCCAGCACCAGGCCGGCCATGCCGGCGTTGATGTGGACCGCGGTGCCACCGGCGTAGTCCTGCGCGCCGATCGTGGTGCAGATGAGGGCCTTCTCGCTGCAGCTGAAGACCATGTGCGCGAGCGGGAAGTAGACGAGCGTCGCCCACAGCGGGACGAAGACGAGCCAGGCGGAGAACTTGACCCGGTCGGCGATCGCTCCGCTGATCAGGGCGGTGGTGATCACCGCGAAGGTCAGCTGGAACATCATGAACGTGTAGCCGTCGTACCCCAGGTCCTTCAGGCCCAGGTTGGTGAGCGGCGAGGAGAAGAAGATCCCGTCACCGCCGAAGACCATCGAGTAGCCCCACAGCACCCACAGGATGCCGACGATGGCCATCGCCGAGTACGACATCATCATCATGTTCAGCACGGACTTGGAGCGGGTCATACCGCCGTAGAAGAGAGCCAGCGCGGGTGTCGTCATCATCAACACCAGCAACGTGGCCACGAGCATGAACGCGTTGTAACCGTCCACGGAACCTCCAGATCAGGACCGGGTCACGAGGGTGATCCCGATGTGGTCGTGGCGGGGTGCCGAGCGGCGTACGACGTTGTGGCCGCGCGTCCCCACCCCTGCGGAGAAGATTCCGCGAGCGAGGTTTCGCCGGCCCACCCGCCTTGTTGCGGGCTCGTGACATCTGTGGCCCGTAGGTTTCGGGCAGGTAAACCCTGCTCAGGCCTCGAGGCCCAGCAGCGCGTCGACGAAGGCCGCCGGGTCGAAGGGCGCGAGGTCGTCGGCGCCCTCCCCGATGCCCACGAGCTTCACCGGGACGCCGAGCTCACGCTGGACGGCGACCACGATGCCGCCCTTGGCCGAGCCGTCGAGCTTGCTCAGCACGATGCCGCTGACGTCGACGGCCTCGCGGAACACGCGGGCCTGGATGAGGCCGTTCTGGCCGGTGGTGGCGTCGAGCACGAGGAGGATCTCGTCCACGGCGGCCTGCTTCTCCACCACCCGCTTGACCTTGCCGAGCTCGTCCATGAGTCCGGCCTTGTTCTGCAGCCGCCCGGCGGTGTCGATGACCACCACGTCGGCCTCGGTCTCGATCCCGGCGCGCACGCTCTCGAAGGCGACGCTGGCGGGGTCGGTGCCCTCGGGCCCGCGGACGGTGGCGACCCCGACGCGCTCTCCCCAGGTGGAGAGCTGCTCGGCGGCGGCGGCGCGGAAGGTGTCGGCGGCGCCCAGCACGACCCGCTTGTCCTCGGCCACCAGGGCGCGCGCGAGCTTGCCGACGGTGGTGGTCTTGCCGGTGCCGTTGACCCCGACCATCATCACGACCGCGGGCTTGCCGTCGCGACGGTCGACCGCGAGCGAGCGGTCCATCGTCGGGTCGACGAGGGTGATCAGCTCCTCGCGCAGCACCGCGGTGACGTCGGCGGTCGAGGCGCCGTCGACGCGGACGCGGGCGCGCAGCCGCGCGACCAGCTCCTGGGTCGGACCCACGCCGACGTCGGCCCCGATGAGGAGGTCCTCGATCTCCTCCCAGGTGTCCTCGTCGATGCGGTCGCGCGAGAGCAGGGCCAGCAGCCCGCGGCCCCACGCGCTCTGCGACCCGGCGAGACGGCGCCGCAGCCGCACCAGGCGCCCGGCGGCGTCCTCGGGGCGCTCCAGGGTCGGCGCGGCCGGGGTGGTCGGCGCAGCGGGCTCGGTCGGGGCACGCGGCTGGGCCGGCGCCTCCGGGACCGTCTCGACCGGGGTGTCGGTCGTGGTCCCCGCGGGCGGGGAGATGACGTCGGTGCCGCCACGGCGCTCGTCGAGGCGGCCGCGGCGCGCGCCGGTCCGACGGACGAGACCGACGGTGACCGCGAGGCCGAGGACGGCGATCGCGACGACGAGGGAGATCAGCTCAATCACGTGCGCCATCCAACCAGAGGACCCGCGAGCCGCGAATTCCTCAGCGTGCGGGCTGGGGGTCGTTCACCAGATCGCGGAGTCGTCAGCGGCGGGCGTTGTCGAGCGTGGGCAGGTTCGCACACCGCGCTCGAGGGCGAGGCCGAGGGCCGGGGCGACGGGCAGCCGTCGGCCGCGGCGGGGGTAGGCGACGTACGCCGTCACGGCGCCGGCGATCAGCAGGGCGACGAGCATCATCGCGACGAGCCAGAGCATGGTCACCTCCGTGTCCGGGACGCGGGCACGGACGTGCCCGGCGAGCCACCCACTCTGCCCACGTCCACGCCGCCGTCCTGCAGCCCCCCGCGCACGAGGTGACTCGACTCACAACTGATCCTGCACGTGGTCAGGCGGCTCGACCCAGACCCGCGTCCCGCTCCGGCCTTCCCTCGTCGCGCTAGGCCGGCTCGGTCGTGAGCAGCGCCTCGGCGACGCTGCGGATCTCCCCCGGGATCGGTACGACGGGCCGCGGCCCGCCCGAGCCACCCGAGCCGCCCGGCTGGGCGACGTAGACGTGCACGAAACGGCCCTCGGCGCTGGCATCGTCGCCCTCGCCCTGGAACAGGCCGATGCGGTAGACCACCGACGACGTCCCCACGCGCTCGGCGACCAGGCCGATCTCGACCGGCTGCGGGAACCGCATCTCGGCGAAGTAGCGGCACGACACCTCGGCCACGACGCCGATCGCGGGCAGGCCGCGGATGTCGACCCCCGTGCTCTCGATGAGGTGGGCGTTGACCGCGGTGTCGATCAGCTCGAAGTAGGCCGCGTTGTTCATGTGGCCGTAGACGTCGTCGTCGGCCCACCGCGTGGTCGCGGTGCGCCACGCGACGTAGTCGGAACGTCGCGGCCGTGCCGACGCCGCGGGTCGACCGGGCCCGCCGGGTCCGCTCACGCGGGCTCGGCCTCCCGCAGCCGCTGGCTGATGACGGCCGAGACGCCGTCGCCGCGCATCGTCACGCCGTAGAGGGCGTCGCCGACCTCCATGGTCCGCTTCTGGTGGGTGATGACGAGCAGCTGGCTGCTCTCGCGCAGCTCCTCGTAGATCTCCAGCAGCCGACCCAGGTTGGCGTCGTCGAGGGCGGCCTCGACCTCGTCGAGGATGTAGAAGGGCGAGGGTCGCGCCTTGAACAGGGAGACCAGGAACGCCACTGCCACGAGGGAACGCTCTCCGCCGGACAGCAGCGAGAGCCGCTTGACCTTCTTGCCGGCCGGGCGGGCCTCGACCTCGACGCCGGTCGTCAGCATGTTCGACGGGTCGGTGAGGATCAGGCGGCCCTCACCGCCCGGGAAGAGGCGGGCGAACACGTGGTCGAAGGCCTCGCGGACGTCTTCCCACGCCTCGGTGAAGACCTGCTCCACGCGCTCGTCGACCTCCTTGACGATGTCGAGCAGGTCGCGGCGGGTGCGTCGCAGGTCCTCCAGCTGCTCGCTGAGGAACCGGTGACGCTCCTCCATGGCGGAGAACTCCTCGAGGGCCAGCGGGTTGACCTTGCCGAGCAGGGCGAGCTCCCGTTCGGCGACCTTGAGCCGCTTGCGCTGCTGCTCGCGGTCGAAGGGCACGGGCTCGCCCTCCTGCGGCACGCCGTCGGCGTCGGCCACCAGCACGGGGACGGGCCGGTCGGGGCCGTACTCCGCGGCCAGGGCGTCGAGCTCGAGGCCGAGCTCCTCCCGGGCCCGTTCCTCGAGCTGCTCGAGCCGCATGCGCTGCTGGGTGCGGGCCATCTCGTCGCGGTGGACGTTGGTGGTGAGCTCGTCGTTCTCCGCCACCAGGGTCCGCAGCCGGGCCCGAACGGCCTGGAGCGCCTCCTCGGAACCGCGCCGCGACTCCTCGACGGCCTTGCGGGCCTCGGCGGCGGCGTGCACCGAGACCGCGAGCCGGTCGCGGACGATCTCGGCGCCGGTCAGCACGGCCCGAGCCACCTGGCCCTCGCGCCGCAGGCGCTCGCGGTGGGCGATGGCGCGGGCGCGGGCCTCGCGCTCCTCGGCGGCGGCCCGCTCCAGACCGTCCGCCCGGCCGGCCAGGGCGCGGCCGCGCTCCTCGGCGGTCCGCAGCGCCAGGCGCGACTCGGTCTCGGCGGTGCGAGCCCCGCGGGCGGCTTCGCCCAGGGCGTCGCGCTCGTCGACGGACGGCTCCTCGTCGGGCGCGTCCTGGGCGGCCAGGAGGCGGTGCTCGAGCTCAACCAGCCCGGCCAGGTCGCCGGCACGGGCCTCCTCGGCCGTGGCGATCGCAGCCTCCAGCCGATCGCTCTCGCCGCGCGCCGAGCGGGCGGTGGAGCCGTGCTGGGCCAGCTCCTCGGCCACGGCAGCCAGCCGCGCGTCGGACTCGTGCAGCTGCGCCAGCGACACGTCGACGCGATGCCTGGCCTCCTCGCGCTCGCGCTCGAGCTGGCCGACCTCGAAGGTCAGCCGCTCGCAACGGTGGGCGGTGGCGGTCAGCTGCTCGCCCGCCTCGTCGACCGCCGCCTGCACCTCGAGCAGGCTGGGCACCGCCGACGAGCCGCCGGCGACCAGGTGGCTGCCGACGACGTCGCCGTCGCGGGTGACGGCGGTCAGCTCGGGTCGTGCCGCGACGACGCTGCGGGCCTGGTCGAGGCCGTCGACGACCACCACGTCGACCAGCAGCCGGCGCAACGAGGCGCGCACGGACTCGGGGCAGTCGACGACGTCGACCACGGGCGTCACGCCGGGCGGCAGCGCCGTCGCAGCGGCGTACGACGAGGCGCCCGCCGGACCGGTAGGCCCGGCCAGCAGCAGCGAGGCGCGGCCCTGGTCGGCCTCCTTGAGCCCGACGACCGCGGCGAGGGCGGCCTCGAGCCCGTCCACGACGACCGCGTCCGCAGCCGCGCCGAGGGTGGCGGCCACTGCCGCTTCGAAGCCCGGTCGGACGCTCAGCAGGGCCGCGACCGAGCCGACCAGACCCGGGGTGGGGTCGGTGGCTCCCAGGAGCGCGGCGGCGGCGTCCTTGCGCGCCAGGCCCATCTCGAGGGCCTCCTTGCGGGCGGTGAGGGCGCTGCGCTCGCGCTCGGCTCCCTGCGCCTCGTCGCGCAGCTTGCCCAGCCGGTCCTCGAGGTCGCCCAGCACCATGGCGGCGGCCTCGTGCTCGGCGTCGAGACCCTCCTCGCCGTCCGCCAGGCCGGCGATCCGGGTCTCCAGCGACGTGAAGTCGCGCTGCGCGCGCTCAGCGCGCTCGGTGGCCTCCTGGCGGGCCGCCCGAAGCCGGCCGATCTCCTCCTCGGCGGCACCGGCGCGGCTGCGCTTGGCGTTGACCTGGCCCTGCAGACGTGCCAGTCCCTCGCGCCGGTCGGCGGCGGCGCGCACGAGCGAGGACACGCGGCGCTCCTCCTCGGCGTGGCGGCGCTCGGCCTCCTCCCGGGTCGCGAGCGCGTCGGCGAGGGCGGTGCGACGGCGCTCGACCTCGGCGGCGATCTCGGCCTCCTGGGTGCGCAGGGCGCGCGCCTCGACCTCGAGCTCCTCGGGGTCGCGTCCCGCGGGCACCGACGGCTCGGACTCCGCGTTGCGGACCCGCTCGCCGGCCAGGGCCACGGTGCCCCGCAGGCGCTCGCCCAGGCCGGAGAGGCCGAACCAGGTCTCCTGGGCCGCGGCCAGCTGCGGCAGCCCCTCGCGCAGGGCGGCCTCGAGCTCGGCCTCGGCAGCCCGCTCGGTGGCGAGCGCAGCCTCGACCTCGGCCCGGCGCTCGAGCAGCACGGTCTCGTCGGCCAGCTCCTGGGCCAGCGTCGTGCGCACGGTCACGACCTCGTCGGCCAGCAGGCGGGCGCGAGCGTCACGCACGTCGGCCTGGACCACGGCTGCCTTGCGGGCGACCTCGGCCTGCCGGCCGAGCGGCTTGAGCTGGCGGCGGATCTCGCTGAGCAGGTCGCCGAGCCGGTTGAGGTTGCCCTCGGTGGACTCCAGCTTGCGCAGCGCCTTCTCCTTGCGCTTGCGGTGCTTGAGCACGCCGGCGGCCTCCTCGATGAAGCCGCGCCGGTCCTCCGGCGTCGCGCGCAGGATCGAGTCGAGCTGGCCCTGGCCGACGATGACGTGCATCTCCCGACCGATGCCGGAGTCCGACAGCAGCTCCTGGACGTCGAGCAGCCGGCACGACTGGCCGTTGATGGCGTACTCGGAGCCGCCGTTGCGGAACATGGTGCGGCTGATCGCGACCTCGGCGTACTCGATGGGCAGCGCGCCGTCGGTGTTGTCGATGGTGAGGACCACCTCGGCGCGACCCAGCGGCGGGCGCCCGGAGGTGCCCGCGAAGATGACGTCCTCCATCTTGCCGCCGCGCAGCGACTTGGCGCCCTGCTCGCCCATCACCCAGGCGAGCGCGTCGACGACGTTGGACTTGCCCGAGCCGTTCGGCCCCACGATGCACGTGATGCCGGGCTCGAGCTGCAGGGTCGTCGCGGAGGCGAAGGACTTGAACCCTCGGAGGGTCAGGCTCTTCAGGTACAACGCAGGCTCCTCACCGGTCGATCTGCGCCGAACAACGGATGGAACCACCCGCCGGGGGAAGCCAGCGCGTCAGCGACGCCACCCTAGCGCCGCCCGGGCCCGGTTCCACGGACCCGCCCGGACAGACACGCGGCCCGTCCCGGTCCCGGAGGGAGCGGTGACGGGCCTGCGGTTGCTGCCGCCGGTGGTGGGACCGGGCGCGTCAGACGGGCTGCATCTGGTCGGGCAGCGTGAGCAGCTGGTCGGCGTCCAGCCGGGCTGCGAGCGCGTCGTTCTGCGCCTGCAGCCGCAGGACGACGGCCTCGAGGTCGGTGACCCTCTCACGCAGACGCCGGTTCTCCGAGGAGAGCCGCGTCACCGCGCGGGGGTCGGTCGCGTTCATGTAGCCGACAAGGGCCTTCGCCATCAGTCGTTCCTTCACCTTGGAGCTGGTGCACGCGGCCCGAGACGCCCGTGGAGTGGGCCCGGCCGCAGTGGTGGTGGTCACCTCAGGGTCTCACGCACGGTCCGAACCGGTCAATGCTGACGGGAGCCGCCGCGGGCGCGTGGCGCGGGCTGGCAGCGCGGGCAGAAGTACGACGACCGGTTGGCGAACGGCACCCGGCGGATCAGGGTCTGGCAGCGCGAGCAGGGCCGGCCCTCCTGTCCGTAGGCCTCCAGCGAGCGGTCGAAGTAGCCGCTCTCGCCGTTGACGTTGACGTAGAGCGCGTCGAAGGAGGTTCCGCCCTGCGCCAACGCGGCCCCCATGACCTCACGGACGCGGGCCAGCACGTCGCGGACCTGCCGCCCGGTCAGCGTCTCCCCGCGCCGCTCGCCGTGGAGGCCGGCCCGCCACAGCGCCTCGTCGGCGTAGATGTTGCCGACACCGGAGACGACGGTCTGGTCCAGCAGGACGCGCTTGACCCCCGAGGCCTTGGCCCGGACGCGGCGCACGAAAGCCGCGTCGTCGAAGGCGTCGTCGAGGGGATCGAGGGCGATGTGGGCGATCTCCGCGGGCACCACCGCGCCGCCGGTCGAGACCATCAGCCCACCGAACATGCGCTGGTCGACGAAGCGGAGCTCCCCGGCCGGGGAGCCGTCGTGCTCGGCCAGCTCGAAGCGCACCCGCAGGTGCCGTTCGTCGGGCGCACCCGCGGACTGCACCAGGAACTGCCCGCTCATCCCGAGGTGCCCCAGGAGGGCGTCGGTGTCGTCCAGCGGCAGCCAGAGGTACTTGCCGCGACGCCGGACCCCGGTGACGCGCCGGCCGGTCACGGAGTCGGCGAAGTCCACCGGGCCGGCCGCGTGGCGGCGTACGGGCCGCGGGTGGAGCACCTCGACCGAGCTGATGCGGCGGCCCACGACGTGCTGGGCCAGGCCGCGGCGCACGACCTCGACCTCGGGGAGCTCGGGCACCGGTGGCTAGTCGTCCGGCTCGGTGGCAGGGGACGGCGCGGGCCGCGGCGAGCCGCCGTCGGTCAGCTCCGCGGCGATCGCGCGGTACGCCGTCTCGGCTGCCTGCTGCTCGGCCTCCTTCTTGGACCGACCGGTGCCGTGGCCGTAGACCTGGGACCCGACGCGGACCTGCGCCACGAAGGTCTTCGCGTGGTCGGGGCCGTCGTCCTCGATGATGTACTCGGGAACGCCGAGCGAGTGCTGGGCCGACAGCTCTTGAAGGCTGGTCTTCCAGTCCAGGCCGGCTCCGAGCCCGGCCGCCTCGTCCATCAGCGGGTCGAAGAGCAGGTGCACGACGGCGCGGGCGGCCTCGAAGCCGCCGCTGAGGTAGACCGCGCCGATGACCGCCTCGACGGTGTCGGAGAGGATCGACGCCTTGGTGCGGCCCCCGGTGATCTCCTCACCGCGGCCGAGCTTGACGTAGTCCCCCAGCCCCACCGTGCGGGCGACGTCGGCCAGGGCGCGGGCGTTGACCACGGCCGCGCGCAGCTTGGCCAGCTTGCCCTCGCTGAGGTCGGGGTGGGTCAGGTAGAGCGTCTCGGTGACCACGACGCCGAGCACGGAGTCGCCCAGGAACTCCAGGCGCTCGTTGGTGGGCAGCCCGCCGTTCTCGTAGGCGAACGACCGGTGCGTCAGGGCGCGGTCGAGCATGTCCGCGTCGAGGTCGGGGCGCCCGAGCTGGTCGAGCAGGTCCTCGGTCGACAGGGCGTGCCCGAGCACCGCACCCGGCTCGTGCGACGAGCCGACGGCGGCGTCGGGGGCAGGCTCAGCGGCGGTCACCGGCGTGTCGGTCGACCGGTGCTCGGTCAGAGAACCGGCCGGCGGTTGGCGCGCGAGCCGTACTCGCCGCACTGGCCGCACGCACGGTGCGGGAGGTGCTTGGCACCGCAGGCCGGGTTGGCGCAGGTGACCAGGGTCGGCGCGACGGCCTTCCACTGCGAGCGACGGTGACGCGTGTTGCTCCGCGACATCTTCCGCTTCGGGACAGCCATGTCTTCTCCTTCGTCGGGCCACGTCGGGCGGGGGCGCGGCCCTCGCTGGACGTGGGTGGTGCTCTTCGGTCGGGCGGGTGGTGCGGGGTTCGTGCTGGTGCTAGGACTCCTCGGCCAGGTCGCGCAGGGCGGCCCACCGCGGGTCCACGGCTTCCTCGTGCTGGTGCTGCGGGTCGTCGGCCAGCCGTGCTCCGCACTCCGCGCACAGTCCCGGGCAGTCCTCCCGGCACAGCGGCTGGAACGGCAGTGCGAGCACCACGGCGTCCCGGAGCGCAGGCTCCAGGTCGAGCAGGTCGCCCTGGAGCCGGCTGGTCTCGTCGTCCTCGTCGTCCGCCGCCTCGTCCTTGCCGTCGTCGTAGACGAACAGCTCGGTCAGGTCGCTGTCGATGGTCTCATCGACCTCGGCCAGGCAGCGCACGCACTCCCCGACCAGCCCCGCCGTGGCGGTGCCGGTCACGAGCACGCCCTCGACGACCGCCTCGAGCCGGAGCTCCAGCTCGACCGGCGAGTCCTCGGGGACGCGCAGCACTTCGATTCCGAGATCTGCCGGCGCCGGCACCGTGAGGCTCACCCGTCGTTCCGACCCCGGGCGGCGGCCGAGCTCGCGTGTGTCGAGCACGAGCGGCGCTCTCGGGTCGAGACGCACAGGATCACTTCCAGGGTCGGCAGACAGATCACGATCCCCATCCCGACAAACGCGCCGGCACGAGGACCGTCGTCAAGCGTACCGCCCGGGAGGCGGCTGCCACAAAACCCGGCGTCCCACGTCCGTTCCGACCGCCCCCGGGCGGCTCAGGAGGTGCGCGACGCCAGCCGCTCGGTGAGCCGGGCCAGCACGTGGGGCGGGACCAGTCCGGAGACGTCTCCGCCGAAGGTGGCGACCTCCTTGACCAGGCTCGAGGCCAGGAAGGAGTACTCCGGGCTCGTCGGCACGAACACCGTCTCCACCGGGGCCAGGCTGGAGTTCATCTGGGCCATCTGCAGCTCGTAGTCGAAGTCGCTCACGGCCCGCAGCCCCTTGACCAGCACGCCGATGTCGCGCTCCTGGCAGAAGTCGGTCAGCAGCCCGGAGAAGCCGTCGACCTTGACGTTCGGCCAGGGGTCGACGGCCTCGCGGAGCATCTCCATCCGCTCGTCGGCGCTGAACAGCCGGTTCTTCGAGGCGTTGACCCCGACCGCGACCACCACCTCGTCGAAGAGCAGGGCCGCCCGTCCGATGATGTCGATGTGACCATTGGTGACGGGGTCGAAGGACCCGGGGCAGGCGGCGCGACGCACCCGGGGACCGTACCAGCCGACCCCCCGGTCAGACGGGACGCTCGGTGCCGGCCGGGCGGCCGAGCAGCAGCACCGTCTCGCCGTAGCCGCGACGGTCCTCCTCCTCGTAGCCCGCGGGCCACACCCACGTGCGGTCGCGGGCGGACCGTTCGACGACGACCAGGCCGTTCGGCGCCAGCCAGCGGCTCGCCAGCGCGGTGAGGTCGTCGGCGACGGCAGCCGAGGGCAGGGGGTAGGGAGGGTCGGCGAACACCACGTCGGCGAGCGGGCCCGCCGGCGTCCCGGACAGGAACCGGGCCACGGGTGCGGCGACCACGGCGACCTCCAGCCCCAGGTCGGCGGCGTTGCGGCGAACCAGGGCGGCGGTCCTCCGGTCCTTCTCGACCAGGGTCACCGACGAGGCCCCCCGCGAGGCGGCCTCCAGCCCGATGGCGCCGCTCCCGGCGTACAGGTCGAGGACGGTGAGCCCGCGCAGGGACCCGACCCGGGACTCGAGGATCGAGAACAGTGCCTCGCGGACCCGGTCGGTGGTGGGTCGGGTGGCGTCGCCGGTCGGGGTGCGGATCGAGCGTCCACCGGCGCTGCCTCCGATGATGCGGGTCACGTCTTCTCCAGGAAGTCGGCCCGGCTCCCGGTCTCCGGATCCTCCGATGCCTCGAGCGCCGCGACCGCGGCGCGCAGGTCGGGCTCGTCCGCGAGGTCGGGGTCGGCGGCCACCACCGCGCTCGCGGCCTCGCGGCTGAGCGTGATGAGGTCGGCGTCGCGGGCCACCGAGAGCAGCTTGAGCGAGCTGCGGAAGCCGGACTGCCTGCTGCCGAGGACGTCGCCCTCGCGGCGCAGCTCGAGGTCGCGCTCGGCCAGGGCGAACCCGTCGGTGGTGGCGGCCACGGCGTCGAGCCGCTCCCGGGCCGGGCTGCCGGGGTCGCTGGTGGTGACGAGCAGGCACAGGCCGGGGTGCCCTCCGCGACCGACCCGTCCGCGGAGCTGGTGCAGCTGCGACAGCCCGAACCTCTCGGCGTCGAGCACCACCATGGTGGTGGCGTTGCCGACGTCGACGCCGACCTCGATGACGGTGGTGGCGACGAGCACGTCGACCTGGCCGGCGGCGAAGGCGCTCATCGCAGCGTCCTTGGCCTCCGGTGTCATGCGTCCGTGCAGGGCCTCGACGCGCAGGCCCGTGAGCGGTCCGGCGGCCAACCGGGGCGCCACCTCCTCCACGGCCGCCATCGCCGGCGCGGGTCGCTTCGGAGGGGCGGCGGCGGAGACGTCGTCCGGCTCGGGCTCCAGCAGCTCCGGCTGGTCGGGCTGGTCCTCCCCGTCGTCACGGGAGGCGTCGGCCGATATCCGGGGGCACACGACGTAGACCTGCCGGCCCCCCTCCACCTCCTCGCGGACCCGCTGCCAGGCCCGGTCCAGCCACGCCGGCTGCTCGCGCACCGCGACGACGGTGGTCTGGATCGGAGCGCGTCCGGCCGGCAGCTCGGTGAGGGCCGAGGTCTCGAGATCGCCGAACACGGTCATCGCGACGGTGCGCGGGATCGGCGTCGCGGTCATGACCAGCTCGTGAGGAGGTGACCCGGGACCCCCGGCGCCGCCCGTGCCGCCCGACTTGGCCGCCAGGGCCGCGCGCTGCTCCACGCCGAACCGGTGCTGCTCGTCGACCACCACCAGGCCGAGGTCGGCGAAGTCGACGCCCTGCTGGAGCAGGGCGTGGGTGCCGATGAGGATGCCGGCCTCCCCGGAGGCAGTCAGCTCGAGCGCCTGACGGCGGGCCGCGGCGGGCAGCGAGCCGGTCAGCAGCCCCACCCGGGTCGCGTCGGGATGTCCGCCGAGCATGCCTCCGCCGGCCAGGTCACCGAGCATCCGAGTGATCGAGCGGTGGTGCTGCTGGGCGAGCACCTCGGTCGGGGCCAGCAGCGCCGCCTGCGCCCCGGAGTCGACGACCCGCAGCATCGCGCGCAGGGCGACGACTGTCTTGCCGGAGCCCACCTCGCCCTGCAGAAGACGCTGCATGGGCCGCGGCCGGGCCAGGTCGGCGACGATCTCGGCCTCGACGTCCCGTTGGCCCTCGGTCAGCGCGAAGGGCATGCGCTCCTCGAACGCGTCGAGCAGGCCGGCGGCCCGGCCCGCGCGCGGCTCGGCGTACACCTGGCTCTGGCGGTGGCGCCGTTGTGCCAGCGCGGTCTGGGCGACGAAGGCCTCGGTGAACTTGAGCCGCCTGAGTGCCGCTCCGCGCTGCGCCCAGTCCTCGGGCGAGTGGAACCAGCGCAGCGCCGTCTCCTCGCTCACCAGCTTCAGGTCGCGGCGCACCTCGGCCGGCACCGGGTCGGGAACCGGCGGCATCACCGCGAGGACCGCCCGCACCGCCTTCTCCACCTTCGCCGACGTCAGCTTGCCCCTGACCGGGTAGAGCGGCTTGGGGCCCGTGTGCTCGCTGTCCTCGTCGTCGACCTCGGGGTGCGCGAGCTCCCAGCGCCGGTGACCCTGGAAGGTCCGGATGCCGAACTTGCCGGAGACCATCACTCGTGAGCCCGGCCGCAGCTTCGTGTCCACCCGCCACTTCGCGGTGTGCTGGTGGCGATCGAAGAAGGTCAGCCAGATCGTGCCGTCGGACAGCTCGGCCCTCACCTCGACGCGGTACATCGTCTTGTGGGTGCGGCGGTCCTGGTAGGGCTTGAGGTCGGCGGAGACGACGTCGACGACCACCACGCCCAGCTCACCGGGCACGAGGTCCTCGCTCGAGCCGATCTTGGTGCGGTCGAGGTGGCGGCGCGGCAGGTGACGCAGCAGCTCACCGACGGTGCGGTGGCCCAGCGCCTCCTCCAGCGCCTTGGCCCCGCCGCCCACGACGCCGGGCAGCCGGCTGTCCCACGTCACCACCGGCTCACCACGTCCTCACCGATCCCCACCGGCCTCACTCCACCCCGAGCAGGACCGGGTAGCGCTCCTGGGCACCCTCGTAGCGCAGCACGTCGATGCTCGGGTGCTCGCGGGCCAGGTGGGCCTCGCAGTGCGACGCGGCCTCCTCGCCACCCTCTCCCGCGATCAGCGTCACCAGCTCGCCGCCGCCGCGGAGCATGCGCTCGAGCACGTCGACCGCGACCGCCGGCAGGTCCTGGCCCACCACGACGAAGTCACCCTCGACGGCGCCGAGGACGTCGCCCGGCTCGACACGGGCCGGCCGAGGTGATGGCCTGGCGGGCCGCGACGGTGACAGCGCCGGAGCGGGCGTGCCGTGCGGCCGCGGTCATCTCGACGAGGTCCTGCTCGAAGGGGCGCCCCGGCGCGTGCACGGCCAGGGCCGCCATCCCCTGCACCTGCGCGCGCGTCGGGACCACGGCCACGCGGATGGCGTCCTCCTCCTCGACCAGCCGCGCTGCTGCCTCCGCCGCCGGCAGCACGTCGCGGCTGTTGGGCACGAGCACCACCTCGGCCGCGCCGGTGCCCCGCACGGCCTCGACCAGCTGCCCGGCCGACGGGCGCCGGGTCACCTCGGAGGTCACCACGCTCGCTCCGGCCTCGGCGAAGACCTGGGCCAGGCCCTGGCCCAGCGCGACCACGACGACGGCACGCCCGGCGCGCGGGCCGTGCGCCCGGTTCGCCGAGCGGCGGGCCTGCTCGACCTGCTCGGCGAAGTGAGTGACGCGGACCCGGTGCGGGCGGCCGGCGCGGATGCCGGCCTCGACAGCGGCGCCCACGTCGTCGACGTGCACGTGCACGTTCCACAGTCCCTCGCCCCCGACCACCACCAGCGAGTCCCCGAGGGGACGCAGCTCCTTGCGGAGGCGGGTCACGGCGTCCTCCTCGGCGTCGAGGAGGTACATCACCTCGTAGGCCGGGCCGTCCTCGGTGAGGTCGTCGGTCGGCACCGTGTGCTCCCCCTCGCTCGCGGGGGTCGCGGGGGTCGCGGGAGTCGCGGGGGTCGCAGGGGTCGCGGGGGTCGCGCGACGCGGACGACGTACGTCGACGGAGATCTCGCGACGACCGGTGAAGGCGGCCGCCGCCGCGTCGAGCACCAGGCACAGCCCGCGGCCCCCGGCGTCGACCACGCCGGCGCGCCGCAGCACCTCGAGCTGGTCGGGAGTGCGGTCGAGCGCCTCGTCGGCGGCCCGCGAGGCGGCCTCGAAGACCTGGGCGGTGCGCTGCGTCGGGTCCTGCGCCGTGGCCTGCGCGGCGTCGGAGGCGGCCCGGGAGACGGTGAGGATGGTGCCCTCGACGGGGTCACCGACCGCGGCGTAGCCCGCCTCGGTCGCGGCCCGCATGCCCTCGGCGACCACGGCCGCGGCCCGGTCGTCGGGGCCGGCGGCGGCGATGCGACGGAACAGCGCGCCCACCAGCTGCGACATGATCACGCCGGAGTTGCCCCGCGCGCCCAGCAGCAGGCCGCGGGAGTACGCCGTCACGGTCGTGACCGCGTCGGCCGAACCCGCTCCCCCCTGGTCCTCGAGGGACTCACGCAGGGCGTCGTCGGCCGCCTCGAAGGTGAGGAAGAGGTTGGTGCCCGTGTCGCCGTCGGGGACCGGGTAGACGTTGAGGGCGTCGATCTCCTCGCGGGCCGCACGCAGCGCCTCGGTGACGAGGCCGGAGAAGCGCACGAGGGGGCCGACCACGGCGAACCCGACGGTCAGCTCGCGGCTCCCGCTTCCCACCGTCACCCTGCCTCCCTCGTAGGATCGTCACACCGCAGCCGTCTCGGGCCGGTCCCGATGCGCCACAGGGTAGCGGTGCGGACGGACGGCACCGCCGCACCTCGGCTCCCGCGGGGCCGCGGGCCGCGGGCGCACGATTGGCGTGGACGTGTCCTCGTCGGATACTCTGACTCGGTTGCCCGGACGCCCTCTGGTTGTCCCCGAGATGCGCTGGGCCACTCAATCTGACCTCGAGCAACACATCAGGAGTTCACGGTGGCTGCCGTCTGCGACATCTGCGCCAAGGGCCCCGGTTTCGGCAACAACCGGCCGTGGTCGCGCAAGATCACGAAGCGTCGCTTCGACCCCAACATCCAGCGCGTGCGCGCCACCGTCAACGGTGCGCCCAAGCGACTCAACGTCTGCACCGGCTGCCTCAAGGCCGGCAAGGTCAGCCGCTGACCAGCTGACCGCCTCGTCGTCACCGACCGATCCCGGCCACGCCGGGGTCGGTCGCTGCGTTGTCGGGGCGGCGCCGTCGACGGGCGCCGCGAGGCTCAGAAGTGGCGGAAGCCGCCGTCGCCCTCGAACGGTGCCCCGTCGACCAGCACCCTGCCCGGGCCCCCGTCCGCCCGGACGGCCTCGACGGACCCGGCCCACGACGACCCACCGCTCGGACAGCTCGGCCGTGGGCGGGAACGTGGCCACCAGCGCGTGGTCGTCCCCACCGGTGAGGACGAACGACAGCGGGTCGGTCCCGAGCGCGGCGCCCACGGCGACCAGCGGCTCGTCGACGACGAGGGCGCCGCTGTCCAGCTCGGCGTCGACGCCGCTGGCGGCGCAGACGTGGCCGAGGTCGGCCACGAGGCCGTCGGAGACGTCGACGAGCGAGGTCGCCCCGAGCCGCACCGCCTCCGGTCCGGCGTCGTAGGGCACCACCGGCCGCCGGTAGGCCTCGACCACCGCGCGAGGTGAGCGGAAGCCGCGTCCCAGCACCGTCAGCCCGGCCCCGGCCCATCCGAGCCGGCCGCGCACCGCGACCACGTCACCGGGGCGGGCGCCGCTGCGCGTCACCGGCTCGCCGTCGACCTCCCCGATGGCGGTCACCGAGACGACCACGGTGTCGGCGCGGGTGAGGTCGCCACCGACGACGACCGCACCGACCAGCGCCGACTCCTCGGCCAGGCCGTCGGCCAGGCCGGTGACCCAGGCCAGCGGCGTGTCCGCGGGCGCGGCGAGTCCCACCGTCAGGGCGGTGGCCCGGCCGCCCATGGCGTTGACGTCGGAGAGACTCTGAGCGGCCGCGCGGGCCCCGATGTCGGCGGCCTCGGCCCAGTCCCGACGGAAGTGACGGCCCTCGACGAGCACGTCGGTGGTGATGACCACCCTCCCCGTGCCGACGGCGACCACCGCCGCGTCGTCACCCGGGCCGAGCAGCACCTGCGCACCCGTGCCGAACCGCGCCACGATGTGCCCGATCGTGGCGAACTCACCCACCTCGGCCAGGGTCGCCGCCGGACCTGGGTTCCGCGGGCCGGACGACGGGGAGGAGCTGCGGGACGGGTCCATGCCCAGCATTCAAACCCATGTCCGACCGGGCGGTACCGGGCGGCCCGGGCACGCGGTAGGTTGAGCCAGGTTCGCCGCACCCGCCCCGATCCCAGGCACGACGACAGGAGCGCCCCATGGTTGTCCAGGCCTACATCTTGATCCAGACCGACGTCGGCAAGGCGGCCGAGGTCGCCGCGGCGATCGCCGACGTCAAGGGGGTCACGCGGGCCGAGGACGTCACCGGGCCGTACGACGTCATCGTGCGCGCCGAGGCCAGCAACGTCGACGAGCTGGGCAAGCTCGTGGTCGCGAAGGTGCAGGCCGTCGACGGCATCACCCGCACGCTGACCTGCCCCGTCGTCCACATCTGAGCCGGCCCTCGCCCGCTCCGCGGCGTCCGTGAGTCCGCTCCGAGGCGTCCTCGCGCGCTGTGGCGTCGTACGACGACGCCCGCTCGCCGGTGCGCTCGCGGCCCTGGGACCGATCCTGCTGGCCGGGTGCACCGGGGCCGACCCGGCGGACGAGCTGCCCCCGGTCGCGGTCGAGGCCCCGACGGCCGGCGACTTGACGGCACCGCGCGCGGAGGTCTGCGCGGACCTGCTGGTCGCCCTGCCCCTGACCCTCGACGGCCAGCCCCGCCGGGGCCTCGCCGACCCCGACGTCCTCGCCGTCGCGTGGGGCGACCCCGCGATCGTGCTGCGCTGCGGGGTGGCCCCACCGGCCGAGTTCGACCGCGTGTCGGAGTGCGTGCTGGTCGACGACGTCGCCTGGTTCTTCCCCGGCAACGACCTGGTCGACCCCGAGGGGCCCGAGGTGGTCTTCAGCACGGTGAAGCGCGAGGTCGTCGTCGAGGTGACCCGGGCGGCGTCGTACGGCCCGCCGGCGGAGGTGCTGGCCGACCTGTCCGGTCCGGTCGCGGCGACCGTGCCGGAGCGCGGCCGCTGCGTCTAGGTGTCGTCGCGCCGCGGACGTGCGGTCAGCGCAGCCCGGTGGGGCGGTCGAGCGCGAGCTGGACCAGACGCTCCACCAGCGCGGGATAGTCCACCCCGGAGGCCGCCCACATCCGGGGGAACAGCGAGCTGGGGGTGAAGCCCGGCATGGTGTTGATCTCGTTGACCACGAGGCGGCCGTCGGCGAGCAGGAAGAAGTCCACGCGCGCCAGCCCCTCGCAGGACATCACCTCGAAGGCCTCGACCGCGAGCCGGCCGACCTCGGCAGTCACCTCGGCGTCGAGGTCCGCCGGTACGTCGAGTCGGGTCGCCTCCTCGGGGAGGTACTTGGCGGAGAAGTCGTAGAAGTCGTGAGCGGCGTCGACCACGATCTCGGCCGGCACGCTCGCCTCCGCCCGGCCGTCGCCGAGGGTGTCCAGCACGCCGCACTCGACCTCGCGGGCGCCGACGCCGGCGGACTGCTCGACGACGACCTTGGGGTCCCAGCGACGGGCCTCCTCGATCGCAGCGTCGAGGTCCTCGACGGCGTCGACCTTGCTGATGCCGATGGAGGACCCGCCGCGGCAGGGCTTGACGAACACCGGGAAGCCGAGCGCGGCGACCTCCGCTCGGACCCGCTCCGGGTCGTGACGCCAGGCCCGGTCGGTGACGACCACCCACGGCAGGGTCGGCAGGCCGGCCGACTCGAGGACCATCTTCATGTACTGCTTGTCCATGCCGACCGCGGAGGACAGCACGCCTGATCCCACGTAGGGCACGTCGGCGAGCTCCAAGAGTCCCTGCACCGTGCCGTCCTCGCCGAACGGACCGTGCAGCAGGGGGAACACCGCGTCGACGCGACCCAGCTCCTCGGGCACCTCTCCCGGCGCTCGGACGGCCAGCTCGCGCCGCTGGTCGAGCACGAGGGTCGGCCGGCTGTCGTCGACCTGGGGCAGGGCGTCGGCGGAGGTCAGCGCCAGGTGGGCGGCGTCGGCCGACTCGAGCACCCAGCGGCCGTCGGTCGCGATGCCGATGGGCACGACGTCGTACTTCTCGGTGTCGATGGCCGCGAGCACGCTGCCCGCCGTGACGCACGAGATCGCGTGCTCGCTGGAGCGGCCCCCGAAGAGGAGCGCGATGCGCGGGCGGCCCTCGGGGTGACCCTCGGACGGGGAGGCGGCGGGGGTCGGGAGGGCGCTCATGGTGAGCCGACCCTACCCGCCTACGCTGGCCGCATGAGTGACCCAGCCGCCCGCCCCGACCCCGCGTCGCCCGCGGCACCGCTGTCCCCCCGCACGGTGGTCGTGACCGCGGGACGCCCCCCGCACGAGCCGGACCAGCCCCTCAACACCCCGCTCACGATGGCCTCGACGTACGTCGGCGGCGGCGAGGTGGAGTACGGCCGCTACGGCAACCCGACGTGGTCGGCGTTCGAGACCGCGCTCGGCGAGCTCGAAGGTGGCCGGGCCCTCGCGTTCTCCAGCGGGCTGGCCGCCGTCAGCACCGTGCTGGGTCTCGTCGGGCACGGCGCGACGGTGGTGGCGCCGCGCCACGCCTACAGCGGCACGATCATGCAGCTGGCCGACCTGGAGTCGCGCGGCCGGATCACCGCCACCCTGGTCGACGTCACCGACACCGACGCGATCACCGCGGCCTGCCAGGACGCCGCTCTGCTGTGGCTGGAGTCGCCCACCAACCCGGCGCTCGAGGTCGTCGACCTGCCGGCCGTGGTCGCGGCCGGTCACGCGGCCGGGGTGCACGTCGTGGTGGACAACACGTTCGCCACCCCGCTGCGCCAGCAGCCGCTCGCAGTGGGCGCCGACGTCGTCGTGCACTCGGCGACCAAGTTCATCGCCGGGCACTCCGACGTGCTCCTCGGCGCGCTGGTCGTGTCGGACCCGCAGCTCCTCGACGAGCTGAAGAAGCGTCGCGACCTGGAGGGAGCGGTGCCCGGGACCTTCGAGACCTGGCTGGCGCTGCGCGGGCTCAGGACGCTGGCGGTCCGGCTGGACCGGGCCGAGGCCAACGCACAGGTGCTCGTCGAGCGGCTCCGCGAGCACGCGGAGGTCGGCGAGGTCCGCTACCCCGGCTTCGGGGCGATCATCTCGTTCGTGCCCACGCGCGGCCCCCTGGCCGCCGACCTGCTGTGCCGCTCGACGCGGCTGTGGGTGCACGCCACCAGCCTCGGCGGGGTCGAGTCGACCTTCGAGCGACGCCGCCGGTGGCAGTCCGAGGCGGCCACCATCCCGGAGGCGCTGGTGCGGGCCTCGGTGGGCATCGAGGACGTCGAGGACCTCTGGGCCGACCTGGCCGCCGCCCTGGAGGGGCTGGCCACGTCGTAGCCCGGCCGGGCGCCGTCAGTCGCGCTCGCGCTTGGTCTCGCGCGAGGCGAAGCTCTCCATCATCTCGTGCGTGGTCCACCGGCCCACCACGACCTCGTGGACGCCCTCGACGAGCGGGGCGTAGATCTCGTTGCGCTCGGCCAGCGCCAGGATCGATGCGGCCGACTTCACGCCCTCGGCCACCTGACGGGTCGAGGCGGTGATCTCCTCGGTCGTCATGCCCTTGCCGAGCTTCTCGCCGAAGGTGCGGTTGCGCGACAGCGGCGAGGAGCAGGTCGCGACCAGGTCGCCCATGCCCGCCAGCCCCATGAGCGTCAGCGGGTCGGCCCCGAGCTTGACCGCGAGACGCGCGGTCTCGGCCAGACCGCGCGTGATGAGTGAGGCGGTGGTGTTGTCGCCGAACCCCAGTCCGACGGCCATGCCGACGGCGAGCGCGATGACGTTCTTGTAGGCGCCACCCAGCTCGCACCCGACCACGTCGACGCTGGAGTAGGGACGGAAGCGCGGGCCGTGCAGCCACTCGCGCAGCTGGTCGGCCACCGGCTCCGACGCGCAGGCCACGACGCTAGCGGCCGGCTCCCGCGAGGCGATCTCGCGGGCCAGGTTGGGTCCGGTCAGCACCGCGATCTGCTCGGGCCCGACACCGGTCACCTCCGCGATGACCTCGCTCATGCGCTTGAGGGTGCCGAGCTCCACGCCCTTCATCAGCGACATCACGACGGCGTCCGGAGGCAGCACGTCGGCCCAGTCGACGAGATTGGCCCGGAGCGTCTGCGAGGGCACGGCCAGCACGACCAGCTCGGCCCCCGTGGCCGCCTCCGCCGGGTCGGCGGTGGCGCGGACGGAGTCGGGCAACGTGATGCCCGGCAGGTAGTCGGTGTTCTCCCGCAGGTTGTTGATCGCGTCGCAGACCTCGGGCCGGCGACCCCAGATCGTCACGTCGTGCCCGGCGTCGGCCAGCACCAACGAGAACGCCGTCCCCCACGACCCGGCGCCGAACACCGCGACCTGTGTCATCTGCTTCTCCTTCTCGACGCCTTGCGTCGCTGCGAACCGTGCGTGTCCCGGGCGTCCAGGTGGGGGTTGCCGATCTGCTGCACCCCGGCCCGCCGGGGGTCGAAGCGGGTCGGCGGGGCCGTCTCGTGGCGGATCCCCTCGAGCAGCCCGGTGACCGCGTCCATGATCCGCGACGTGGCCGCGCGCAGGAGGTCCGGGGTGATCGGCTGGCCACGGAAGTCGTCGAGGTCGACCGGCGGACCGGCCGTCACGTGGATGGTGTGACGAGGCAGGAGCCGCGGCCGGGTGCTGTAGGGGTAGAGGATCTCGTGGGCGCCCCACTGGGCCGCCGGCACCACCGGCACGTGCGCACTCAGGGCGATCCGGGCCGCACCGGTCTTGCCGACCATCGGCCACAGGTCGGGGTCGCGGGTGAGCGTGCCTTCCGGGTAGACCACCACCAGCTTGCCCTCGCGGACCGCGGCGACGGCGTCGTCGAAGGCCCGCGAGGCGTCCGAGGTCAGCCGGTGCACCGGGATCTGGCCGCTGGAGCGCAGCACCCAGCCGGCGAAGAAGACGTCGAAGAGGGCGGCCTTGGCCAGGTAGCGAGGGACGCGGCCCTGCTCGTGCACGAAGTGGGCGAAGGTGAGCGGGTCGAGGTGTGAGGCGTGGTTGGCGACCAGGACCGCGCCGCTCTCCCGAGGCACGTTCTCCTCGCCCGACCAGTCGTGGCGAGTCAGTGCGAGCAGCACCGGCTTGACGATCACGACGCCGACGGTGAAGGCGAGGCCGCGGCGCTCTCGCCTGCTGCGCGGCTGGGCCACGGCTACCTCCTGCGGGTCGTCGGCGGCTCGGGGGGACGACACGAGACCCTACTGCCCTCGGCACGCGCGTCGGGGTCCGACGCGGGCACCTCCGAAGGACCTCGCGGGGGCTGAGAGGATCGGCGCGATGATCCCGTCGGCTCCCGAGCGCACCGACCACCCGGCCCCCGGCCCGCGCGACGCGCAGGGCACCGGCTGGGACGTCGTGATCCCCGTGAAGCGGCTCGAACAGGCGAAGTCGCGCCTGTCCGGTCTCGGCGACGCCGTACGCCGCGACCTGGCGCTCGCGTTCCTGCTCGACGTGCTCGACGCCGTCCGGGCCGTCCCGGTCGTGCGCGGCATCGTCGTCGTCACCGCCGACGAGCGCGTGGCCGGCACCGCGCGCGACGGCCTCGGGGACCGGGTGAGGATCGTCCCGGACGCGGAGCCGATGGAGCTCAACCGCGCTCTGCACCGCGGCGTGGCCGGTCGTCGGCCGGTAGCCGGAGCGGAGGCGCCGGGCGTGCTCGCACTGTGCGCCGACCTGCCGGCGCTGACCCCCGGAGCGGTCGCCGCCCTGCTCGACGGGGCGCCACGGTCGGGCGCCGGCTTCGTCGCCGACCACACCGGCGCCGGCACCACCGCCTACCTCGCCGGCGCACGCTTGTTCGACCCGCGCTTCGGACCCGGCTCGCGGGCCGCCCACGCCGAGCAGGGCGCCACCGACCTGACGGCCTCGGCCCGGCCCGAGCTGCGTGCCGATGTCGACACGCCCGAGGACCTGTGGGCGCTGCGAGGCCGTGCGCTGGGCGTCGGCCCGGCCACCCGGGCGGCCCTGGCCCGCCACGGGCTCGACGGGCCTCGGCACGACCGCGCCTGACCTGAGTCGCGGGACCCGAGTCCCGGGTCACGGGTCCGGGACGACGTCAGCCCCGCCCTCCGGGGAGGACGGGGCTGACGGGGCTGACCCCGGGCTCGGGACTGGACTCCCGGCTCGGGGACCGCCCTCAGTCGTGGGTCAGGAGCTCGACGCGCTCTTCTTCGCCGTCGACTTCTTGGCCGGTGCCTTCGTGGCCGTGGAGCTGCTGCTCGACTTCTTCGCCGTCGAGCTCGACGAGCTGGACTTCTTCGCCGGCGCCTTCTTCGCGGTCGAGCTGCTGCTCGACTTCTTCGCCGTCGAGCTCGACGAGCTGGACTTCTTCGCCGGCGCCTTCTTCGCGGTCGAGCCGCTGCTCGACTTCTTCGCCGTCGAGCCCGACGAGCTGGACTTCTTCGCCGGCGCCTTCGTGGCCGTCGACGCGCTCTTCTTGGCCGTGCTCGAGGTCTTCTTGGCGGTCGAGGAAGCCGACTTCTTGGCGCTGGTGGTGCTCTTCTTCGCCGTCGTCGAGGCCTTCTTGGCCGTCGAGCCGGACGAGCCGGACTTCTTGGCCGGCGTCTTCTTCGCGGTGGAGGAGCCTGACGAGGTCGCCTTCTTCGCGACCTCGGCGGCCTTCTTCGCCGGCTGGCTCGCCGCAGCGGCGGCCTTCTTCGCCGGAGCCGTGGCCTTCTTGGCGACCTCGGCCGCCTTCTTCCCCGCGCTCGAGCCGCGCGCGCTGGACACCGCACGCTCGGCCGGCTTCGGGAGCTTGGGCAGCTTCTTGGCGCCGGAGACGACGGCCTTCAGGTCGGCTCCTGCGGTGAATTTCGGGACCGCGGTCTTCTTCGCCTTCACGCGGTCGCCGGTGCGTGGGTTGCGCACCCAGCGCGCCTCGCGGATGCGCTTCTCGAAGGAGCCGAAGCCGGTGATCGCCACCTTCTCGCCGCGCGCCACCTCGCGGGTGATGGTGTCCAGGACGGACTCGAGCGCGTGCTGGGCCTGCTTGCGGTTTCCCTCGTATCGAGTCGAGAGCGCATCGATCAGTTGGGTCTTGTTCACTGGGCTTCCCTTTCGTGAACGGCTCTGGGCCGAACCTCTGCACGGCGCCTGTCTGCACGCTAGGCAAAAGTGAAGGGCCCCACAACGACTGTGCGACCTTTTCTCGTTGTTTCTTGGGGGATTCGCGTCGTGCGAACAAACGACATTTCACCGATCGGGACGCATCAGCCCGAGGCAAGATCGAGATTCACCAACCCGGCAAGGGGAAACTCCCGCAAACTCGGTCTCAGAGCGTGGCGGGCTTGAAGGAGGGCCTGGTCGACTCGTAGGCCGTGACGTCCTCCTCGTGCGACAGCGTGATGCCGACGTCGTCGAGACCGTTGAGCAGGCGGTAGCGCGTGTAGTCGTCGATGTCGAAGGGCGCCGTGAGGGCGTCGGCCTGGATGGTCCGGCTCTCGAGGTCGACCACGATCTGGGTGGTGGGGTCGTGCTCGATGAGCTTCCACAGCTGCTCCACGACGTCCTGACTGACCTGGGCGGCGAGGAGCCCGGCCTTGCCTGAGTTGCCACGGAAGATGTCGGCGAAGCGGCTGGAGATCACGACCTTGAAGCCGTAGTCCATGAGCGCCCAGACGGCGTGCTCGCGGGAGGAGCCGGTGCCGAAGTCGGGCCCGGCGACGAGCACGGTGGCGCCGGTGAACTCGGGCTTGTTGGCGACGAACTCAGGGTCGTTGCGCCAGGCAGCGAACAGGCCGTCCTCGAAGCCGGTGCGCGTCACGCGCTTGAGGTAGACCGCGGGGATGATCTGGTCGGTGTCCACGTTGCTGCGGCGCAGCGGCATCCCGGTGCCGGTGTGCTGGGTGAAGGCGTCCATGGTGTCGTCCTCTCGGGTGGTCGGCTCAGACCGGCGCGGGCAGGTCGGCGGGGCTGGCGAGGTGACCCGCCACGGCAGTGGCGGCGGCCACGGGCACGGAGACCAGATGGGTCCGGCCGCCCTTGCCCTGGCGTCCCTCGAAGTTGCGGTTGGAGGTGGAGGCGCTGCGCTCCCCCGGCGTGAGCTGGTCGGGGTTCATGCCCAGGCACATGGAGCAGCCGGCTCCGCGCCACTCGGCGCCGGCGGCCAGGAACACCTTGTCGAGGCCCTCGGCCTCGGCCTGCAGGCGGACCCGCACCGATCCCGGCACGACGAGCAGCCGCGTGTCGGCGGCGACGGTGTGGCCCTCGATGATCTCCGCGGCCAGCCGGAGGTCCTCGATGCGGCCGTTGGTGCAGGAGCCGACGAAGACCGTGTCGACGTCGATGTCGCGCATCGGCGTACCGGCTTCGAGGCCCATGTACTCCAGCGCCTTGGCGGCGGCGATCTTGTCGCTCTCGCTCTCGAAGCCGGCGGGGTCCGGGACGGAGCCGCCCAGTGGGACGCCCTGACCGGGGTTCGTGCCCCACGTGACGAACGGTGTCATGGTCGAGGCGTCGAGGACGATCTCGTCGTCGAAGACGGCGTCCTCGTCGGTGACGAGGGTCTTCCAGTGCGCGACCGCGGCGTCCCAGTCGGCACCCTTCGGCGCCTCGGGCTTGCCCTCGATGTAGTCGAAGGTGGTCTGGTCGGGGCCGATGAGGCCCGCCTTGGCGCCCCACTCGATCGACATGTTGCACACCGTCATGCGGCCCTCCATCGAGAGCTCCTCGATGGCCGGGCCGCGGTACTCCACGATGTAGCCCTGGCCCCCGCCGGTCCCGGTGTGGGTGATGAGGGTGAGGACGAGGTCCTTGGCCGTCACGCCGTCGGGCAGGCTGCCGTTGACGGTGACGGCCATGGTCCTCGGCCGGGCCTGCATCAGCGTCTGAGTGGCCAGCACGTGCTCGACCTCGGACGTGCCGATGCCGAAGGCGATCGACCCGAAGGCGCCGTGCGTGGAGGTGTGGGAGTCGCCGCAGACGATGGTCATGCCGGGCTGGGTGAGACCGAGCTGGGGTCCGACGACGTGGACGATGCCCTGGTCGACGTCGCCCAGCGGGTGCAGGCGGACGCCGAACTCGGCCGCGTTCTTGCGCAGCGTCTCGACCTGGGTGCGCGAGACCGGGTCGGCGATCGGCTGGTCGATGTTCAGGGTCGGGACGTTGTGGTCCTCGGTCGCGAGGGTGAGGTCGGGTCGACGTACGGTCCGACCGGCCAGCCGCAACCCGTCGAAGGCCTGCGGAGAGGTGACCTCGTGGATGAGGTGGAGGTCGATGTAGAGCAGGTCCGGCTCGCCCTCGGCCTGTCGGACGACGTGCTCGTCCCACACCTTCTCCGCCAACGTGCGTCCCATGACGCCTCCTCCATCCATCCGTGTGTGATCTGACTCTCTGCCTCTGAGTCGACGCTTGCATATCACTATGCGAGACGGCATGATCAGAGTATGGACAACTCTAGCGGAGTCGGCGTCCTCGACAAAGCCGCCCTCGTGCTCTCGGCCCTGGAGTCCGGACCGGCCACGCTGGCCGGTCTGGTCGCCGCCACCGGCCTGGCCCGCCCCACCGCCCACCGCCTCGCGGTGGCGCTGGAGCACCACCGCCTGGTCGCCCGCGACATGCAGGGCCGCTTCGTGCTCGGACCGCGCCTGGCCGAGCTCAGCGCCGCTGCCGGCGAGGACCGGCTGCTCGCTGCCGCCGGCCCCGTGCTCGCCCGCCTGCGCGACATCACCGGCGAGTCGGCTCAGCTGTGGCGCCGCCAGGGCGACCACCGGGTCTGCGTCGCTGCCGCGGAGCGCCCCTCCGGCCTGCGCGACACCATCCCCGTGGGGTCCCAGCTGACCATGCGGGCCGGCTCGGCCGCCCAGGTGCTGCTGGCGTGGGAGGACCCCGAGCGCATGCACCGCGGCCTGCAGAACGCGGCCTACTCCGCGACCGCTCTCGCCGGCATCCGTCGGCGCGGGTGGGCGCAGTCGGTCGGCGAGCGCGAGGCCGGCGTCGCCTCGGTGTCCGCGCCGGTCCGTTCCCCCTCGGGCAAGATCATCGCCGCGGTCTCGGTGTCCGGACCGCTCGAGCGGCTGACCCGCCAACCCGGCCGCATGCACGCCCCCGCGGTGCTCGCCGCCGCGGATCGGCTCTCCGGATCGCTGCGCCGCGGCGACGAGTAGGGCCTGCGGGACATCGCGTGCCGCCGCATGTAACGCGGGGTTATGGCCGCCGAGCAAGGCGTACGACGTGTGCGAGGCGTCCGCACCCCTCGGCCAGAACGTCACCTCGCCCATGACGTCGACGACGAGTCAGAGCAGTCGCGGCTCGAGCGCCCCCTCGAGCTCCAGCAGGACTGCGCTTGCGGTCCATCCCACCGCCGTAGCCCGTCATCGCGCCCGAGGCGCCGACCACCCGATGGCACGGCACGATCACGGGGATCGGGTTGCGACCGTTGGCCACCCCGACGGCTCGAGCGCCGTGCCCGGTTCGGCCGAGTCGCGCGGCGATCTCGCCGTACGTCGCCGTGGTGCCGTAGGCGATCTCGCGCAGCGCCGCCCACACCTCCTGCTGGAAGGGCGTGCCGTGGGGCGCCAGGGGCAGGTCGAAGTCGGTCCGCTCGCCGGTCGAAGTAGGCCGCCAGCTGCTCGGCGGCGAGTACGAGCACCGCCTCGTCGTCCGCACGCTCCCCGGCGACGCGGGGTCGCGGCCCCGCCGGCCGCTGCCCGCGCGGCGTGCACCCGCACGCTCGCAGCCTCCCCCGGCCCGTCGGGCATCTCGCCGAGGAACTCGACGGCACTCAGGGCACCGTCGTGGGCCACGAGCCGCAGGGGGCCGACCGGGCTCTCGACCTCGGTCCATCGGGTCCTGTCCGGAACGCTCATCGGGGGTCCTCTCGCGGGGTGGGGGCCGGTGCGGGTAGTGCGGGCCAGCGCGTCCAGGCGCTCGGCCCACAGGTGCATCACGGCGTAGGAGCGCCAGGGGCTGACCCGGTCGGCGAAGCTCGCCAGCGCCTCGGGGCCGCTCACGTCGTGCTCGGCCAGCACGGCGCGCACCGCGACGTCTCCCGGCAGGAACACGTCGGGGTCACCCAGGGCGCGCATCAGCACGTAGTCGGCCGTCCAGGGGCCGATGCCCTTGAGGGCGAGCAGGCGCGCGCGGGTCTCGGGACGGCCGGCGCTGCGGTCGAGCACCACGTCCCGTGCGGCCAGGGCCGTCGCGAGCACGCCCAGGGACACCTGCCGGCTGCGCGGCATCGGCATCGCGTCGCCCGGCAGCGCGGCGACCTGCGCCGCGGTCGGGAAGACGCGGGTGACGCCGTCGCGGTGCAGGACCTCGGGCAGGTCGTCGCCGGCGCGCTCGACGAGGACTCCGCCGAGACGGTTGGCGGCCTTGAGCGACACCTGCTGGCCCAGCACGGTCCGCAGGGCGATCTCGTCGCCGTCGACGTGACCGGGAGCCCGCAGGCCGGGTCGCGAGCGCAGCGAGCCGCCCACCACCGGGTCGTCGCCGAGGGCGGCGGCCACGGCGTCGGGGTCGCAGCCTGCGTCGAGCAGCCGACGGCAACGCTCGGTGGCCGAGCCGACGTCGCGGACGTCGGAGACGGTCAGGCGGCCGCGGACGAGACCGGTCGAGGCGGCGTCGGCGAGGTCGAGCCGCACCACGCCGTACCCGTGGGGCAGCCGGAGGCTGCGGGTGTACCAGCCGTCGCCGGCGGACTCGATCCCCGGCACGAGGTGGAAGGCGAGGAACTGCGTCATCCGGGCGGCGTCGAAGGGCAGCCGCACCGGGATGCGGACGTCGAGGCCGACCACCGCCTGCCCCGCCCGTACGCACGCTCGCCCCCGCCGGGTGCGCCGGCTGGCCTCGGGTGCCGGCGGCCCTCCCCGCCCGCTGCGCCCTCAGCCGGGTCGGCGTGGCGGCGTACACCTCCTGCAGGGTGTCGTTGAACTGCCGGACGCTGGCGAACCCGGCAGCGAAGGCGACGTCGACCGTGCGCCAGTCGGTCGTCTCGAGCAGCACCCGGGCGGTGTGGGCGCGACGGGCCCTGGCCAGGGCCAGAGGGCCGGCGCCGAGCTCGGCGACGAGCAACCGGTTGAGGTGGCGCGGGCTGTATCCCAGACGGCGCGCCAGGCCCTCGACGCCCTCTCGGTCCACGACCCCGTCGGCGATGAGGCGCATGGCACGACCGGCGGTGTCGGCCGCGACGTCCCACCGGGGGGAGTCGGGGGTGGCGTCGGGGAGGCAGCGTCGGCAGGCCCGGAACCCGGCCGCCTGCGCCGACGCCGCCGTCGGGTGGAACGAGACGTTCCTGCGCAGCGGGGTCCGGGCCGGACAGGAGGGGCGGCAGTAGATCCCGGTGGTGCGCACCGCGGTGTAGAAGACCCCGTCGAAGCGCCGGTCGCGGCTCGAGACGGCGCGGTAGCACGCGTCCGCTTCGGGGAGCACGAGATCGGTGGGCGGGGTCATGCCACCCATCCTGCGTCGCGCCCGGCTGCATCGCTAGCGGGAATCGGACGCAGCCCGCCTCGGTGTCATGACCTCGCGGGGGGCGGCTGCAACCGGACCGGGTGGCGGTCCGTGGCGTACTGTCCCCACTCGTACCACTGGCCGTACCTGGAGTCCACGAACGCCTGCCGCGGCCGGAACGACTCGCCGTCGCGCGCCGGGACGGTGTAGCGCAGGCGCTGGGTCTCCGGGTGGCAGTCGAGTCCGCCCGGTCCGCTGTGGTCGAACACTCCCTCGGCCCCACACGAGGGCTCCACGCTGCACCTGCCACACGTCGGTCTGGATGGTGGTCGGCATGCCCAGGAGGAAGTCGCAGGAGACGTCGTAGACGAGACGGACATCACCGGCGGACGTCACCCGCGCTGTCCTCAGGGTCAGCTCAGCCCCGTAGTCGTCGTCGTACGGCGTCACGAACCGCCGCCTCTCCAGGTCACGGACGCGACGCCCGGTGACCGTGTCGCACTCGGCCCGCTCGAGGCAGTTGGTGAGGCTGTAGCGAACGACCCAGCCGCCGGGTCTGATCGTGCTCCCGCTCAGCCTGGTCAGCGGCACCACGACACGAGTGGGCACACCGGTGCACTCCACGCCGTAGACCTTCCCTCGTACCTGGGGATCCGTGGCCCCGTCCTTCGCAAGCTCCGCGCTGAGCACTACGGGCTCGTCATCAGGTCGGCAGGTCACGGCGAAGGCGGCTTCCGCCGCGGCACCATCGACCACGATCCAGGCTCGCTTCACGTCGACCACCGGGCTGGGGGCGCGGGCCTCGGCGACCACGGCGTGTCCCCGCCACCAGCATCATCATGAGCACCAACGGAACCAGGGCGATGCTGGGTCGACGCATCGGAATCATCTCCACGACAGGAACGAGGGCTGTCCGCCTTGCCTACCAGCGACGGACCGTCCGCCCGAGAGGCGAACGTCCCCATCCCCCGCGAGTCGGGCCGAGACAGCACCAAGGCCCGGTCCACAGGACCGGGCCTCCGATGTCGTACCCCCGACCGGATTCGAACCGGCGCTACCGCCTTGAGAGGGCGGCGTGCTAGGCCGCTACACAACGGGGGCGTGAACCGCGAGAGAGCCTAGCGGAGGGCGAAGACCCCGACCAAATCCAGGTGCTGCCGCCCACGCGTAGCGGGACTCTCGTCGTTCGCTGGGGTACTAGGACTCGAACCTAGACTAACTGGACCAGAACCAGTCGGGCTGCCAATTACCCCATACCCCATGGGATTCGGGGCCCTTGCGAGACCCGTCGGCTTCCTGCGAAGCCCGGTTGAGAATACACGTCCGGCCGGGTCTGACCAAAAGCGCGTGGGCGACGAGAGGTCCCTCACACCGAAGCCGGGGAGGCCGCCTGCCGAGGCGCGCCCCGACCGGCTCGTTCGGCTCCGGTGGGAGGGTCGTCCGCTGCACGTTCATGCGCTTCGCCAGCCACAGCACGAGCACGGCGTACACCAGCGACTGGGCGAGCGTCACCGGGATGTTCCACCAGCTGACCTCGCCCGGGTCGAGCGCGGAGTCGAGGTCGGCGAAGACGATCGCGAAGCCGAAGGCGAGGTAGTTGTTCAGCACGTGCAGCGCGATGCCCGCCTCGAGGCCGCCGGTCCTGATCACCAGCCACGCCGCGATCAGCCCGAACATGAATCGGTCGAAGAACAGCGGCGGGTCGAACTGCAGGTGAGCCACCGCGAAGAGCAACGCGGTGAGGACGATGCTGATCCACCGGTGCCGAGCGAGCGCCCCGATGGCCTGGAGCAGGTAGCCACGGAAGGCGTACTCCTCCCCCGCGGCCTGGAACGGCGTCGTCAGCAGCACCACGACCGCCAGCGCGATCGTCGTGCCCGTGACGGCGTTGGCCTGCCCGGCCACGTCGGCGTTGGCGCTCTGCGGCACCAGGACGCTCACGACGACCTGGGCGATCAGGGCGACGACGGCCATGCCCGCGCACCCCGCCATGAAGCCCCACCGCAGCTTGGGCACCACCGAGGAGGACCAGCGCAGCCGCAGGTGGTGCAGCACGCGCATGACGAGACCGACCCACAGGATCATCGAGCCGAGCGCCACGTTGAGGTAGAGCAGCCCCGACGGCGTCAGCCTCTCCATCGTCGCGGCCTCGAAGATGCGTTCGCCGTAGCTCATGTCGCCGGGCTCGAAGAGCGCCCCGACGAGCAGCACCGGGAAGGTCAGCACCGGCAGCACGACGACCAGCCCGAGCACGACCATGAGGATGCCGACCAGCGGCTTCCAGGTCCGGTAGGTCCAGGTGCGCAGCATCTGGTGGTAGGGCCGCGGCTCGGGGTGCGGAAAGGACCAGCGCGGGTCCGGTGGGGGCGGCGGGGCGGCGGGCTGCCAGGCCGGCGGCGGCGCCCCCCAGCCGTAGGCCGGCTGTGGCGCTAGCGGGCCTGGCCGTAGGCGGTTGACCGTACGGCGGTTGCCCGTACGGGCACCTGGCCGGCGGCGTACGGCGCTGCCCGTAGGCCGGCTGGCCGTACGGCGGCGGAGCTTCCCTGGGCCGCTCATCAGGCGACGGCCCCGTCGAGGCGGGCCAGCGACCGCTCGCGGCCGAGCAGCTCCAGGGACTCGAACAGCGGCGGCGAGATCCGGCGACCGGTGATGGCCACCCGAACCGCGCCGAAGGCGTTGCGGGGCTTGAGGCCGAGCTCCTCGATCAGCGCCCCGCGCAGGGCCGCCTCGATGGCCTCGGTCGTCCACTCCTCCAGCGAGCCCAGTGCCTCGCGGGCGGCCCGCACGACGGTCTGACCGTCCTCGGTCTCCACCAGCTTGGCGGCGTCGGCCGGGTCGAGCGCGAAGCTCTCCTCGGCCACGAGGAGAAAGCCGAGCATGTCGACGGCCTCGGTGAGCGTGCCCATCCGCTCCTGCACCAGCGGCGAGGCCGCGGCCAGCAGCGAGGACTCCTCGCGCGTCAACGGCTCGGAGACCAGCCCGGCCCCGTGGAGGAACGGCACCATGCGACGAGCCGCCTCCTCGGGCGGCAGCGCGCGCAGGTGGGTGGCGTTGATGGCCTCGGCCTTCTTGAGGTCGAAGCGCGCCGGGTTGGGGTTGACCCGGTCGATCTCGAAGGCCGCCACCATCTCGTCCATGGAGAAGATGTCGCGGTCCTCGGCGATGGCCCAGCCGAGCAGAGCCAGGTAGTTGAGCAGCCCCTCGGGCAGGAACCCCTGGTCGCGGTAGCCCAGCAGGTTGGCCTCGGGGTCGCGCTTGGAGAGCTTCCGGTTGCCCTGACCCATCACGTAGGGCAGGTGGCCGAAGCGGGGCGGCGTACCGCTGCCGATCCCGATCTCGCCGAGGGCGCGGTGCAGCGCGATCTGGCGCGGCGTCGAGGACAGCAGGTCCTCTCCGCGCAGCACGTGGGTGATCTCCATGAGCGCGTCGTCGAGCGGGTTGACCAGCGTGTAGAGCGGGTGGCCGTTGCCGCGGACCAGGACGTAGTCGGGCACGTGCTCGCTCTGGAAGGTGATCTCGCCGCGCACCAGGTCGTCGAACGTGATGGCGTTGTCCGGCATCCGGAAGCGGACGACGGGACGCCGGCCCTCCTCGACGTACGCCGCGCGTGCCGCGTCGCCCAGCTCGCGGCAGTGGCCGTCGTACCCCGGGGTGCGGCCCTCCGCCCGGGCCTTCTCGTTGCGCTCGTCGAGCTCGGCCTGGGAGCAGTAGCAGTGGTAGGCGAGGCCAGCGGCCAGCAGCTTGTCGGCCACCTCGGCGTAGGTGTCGAAGCGCTCCGACTGGCGGTAGGGACCGAAGTCGCCGCCGACCTCGGGGCCCTCGTCCCAGTCGAAGCCGAGCCAGCGCATGACCTCGAGGATCGTGTCGTAGGACTCGACGGAGTCGCGCGCGGCGTCGGTGTCCTCGATGCGGAAGACGAACGTGCCGCCGTGATGGCGCGCGAAGGCCCAGTTGAACAGCGCCGTCCGGGCCAGGCCGACGTGCGGCGAGCCCGTCGGGGACGGACAGAAACGGACGCGGACAGGGGCTGTCGTCTCCGGAGAGGGAGCGTCAGTCACGGGAGACCACCTTGTTGGTGAGAGTGCCGATGCCGTCGATGACGACGTCCACCTCGTCGCCGACCTCCATCGGCGCCGACACCCTCGGGGGTGCCGGTGAGGATGACGTCGCCGGGCAGCAGGGTCATGACGGACGACACGTGGGAGACCAGCGTCGGGACGTCGAAGATCAGGTCCTTCGTGGTGCCGTCCTGCTTGAGGTCGCCGTTGAGGAACGTGCGCACACGCAGGTCGGAGACGTCGAGGTCGGTCTCGACCCACGGCCCGAGCGGGCAGAAGGAGTCGAAGCCCTTGGCGCGGGTGAACTGCCCGTCCGAGCGCTGCAGGTCGCGCGCGGTCACGTCGTTGCCGACGGTGTAGCCGAAGACGACGTCGGCGACCTTCTCGACCGGCACGTCGCGGCAGATCCGCCCGATGACCACGGCCAGCTCGCCCTCGTAGTGCAGCTCGCTGGTCTGGCGCGGGTAGAACACGGGGTCACCGGTGCCGACCACCGAGGTGTTCGGCTTGAGGAACATCAGCGGCTCGGCGGGCAGGTCGCTGCCCATCTCGGCGGCGTGGGCGGCGTAGTTGCGTCCGATCCCCACGACCTTGCTGCGCGGCAGCACCGGCGCCAGCAGCCGGACGTCGGCCAACCGGTAGCTCTGGTCGGTCGGCTTCATCCCGACGTAGAGCGGGTCGCCGGCCAGGGCCACGACGCTCGCGTCGGGGTCCAGCTCGCCGTGCTGGTCCAGGTCTCCGGTGACGACCCCGAACTGGGGATCCTCACCCGTGGTGAATCTCGCGATGCGCACCGCCCGAGCCTACCGGTGGGGAGGGCCGACTCCCGCGACTACGCTCGACGCTGTGGACGGCACGACGGATCTCGCTCGCGCGACCGTGCTGTGCCCCTCCGAGTGGCAGGCACGGCGTGACGCCCACGAGGCGCGCGTCGACCGCTGGACGGCGCCCTTCCTCGCGCGACGACGACGCGGGCGGCAGCCACCCGGTCGAGGACTTCCTGTTCACCTACTACTCCCAGCGGCCGGCCGCGCTACGCCGTTGGCACCCCGGGTACGACGTCGCGCTCGCTGGCGGGGCGGACTGGTCTGTCGCTCAAGGGGTACGTCGAGGGGCCCGACGGGGTCGGCGTCTCCGCCGAGCTGCTGACGTCGCGCCGACCCGTGGTCGAGCAGATCCACCGGCTGCTTGTCGCGACCGCGGGACGGATCGCCGCACTTCGGCTGCTTCGGGATGCACGAGTGGGCGATGGTCTACCGGCTCGACCCGTCCGACGTCCGGCACTCGTCGTGGCCACTGCGCCTGGGGTCGTCAGGGACCGACGAGGTCGTGGAGAGCCACCGGGTCGCCTGCTCGCACTTCGACGCCTTCCGGTTCTTCACCGAGCCGGCCCGCGAGCTCAACACGCTCCAGCCGGGCCGGGAGGACCGGCCGGCGTTCGAGCAGCCGGCCTGCCTCCACGCCGGGATGGACCTGTACAAGCACGCCTTCCGGCTCACCCCGCTCGTCGCCTCCGAGCTCGTCGCCGACTGCTTCGAGCTGGCGTGGGACATCCGCGTGCTCGACATGCGCGCGTCGCCGTACGACTTCTCGGGGCTGGCGGGCTGGGACCACGCGCCCGTGCGTGTCGAGACCGCCGAGGGGAAGGCCGAGTACGCCGCCGCGCAGCGTGACGTTCGCCGAGCGCGGGGCGCCGCTGCGGCAGCGGCTGATCGAGGAGTGCGAGCGGCTGCTGACGTCCGACGGCTGAGCGACCGGACTGAGTGACCGCGGCTGAGCGCTGGCTGGCTGAGCGACCGCCGGCGAGGACTCGACGACGGCGTCCTCATCTGCGGACGCCACCACACCCTCGCCCACCACCCCGACTACACCGTCCACCGACGACCCGGCTTCCGCATCAGCATCACCCGCACCCCATGACAGACACCGCGACGCCACTAGGCACGGCTGGCGTGTCGCGACAACCGCGCCCCACTCTGCCTCGTGCGCGTGCCCGAGCGGCCCGCATGAACCTGCCGTGACGTGTGCACCGCACAATGGTCGACATGAAGGCCACACCCCCCGCCGACCGACCACTGCACCCGCAGAACTCCGGCAACGGTTGCCTGGCGCACGTCGCGCACGCCACCGTGGACCTGTCCTGGGCGTTCAGCATCGGAATCCGTCCGACCCGCTGATCAAGAGGCCTGCCGTTCAGGAGACGCATCGCTCAGGTGAGACCGGGAAGTGCCACACCCCTGCGCCCACTCCGGAGCGGCGTCAGTCCTTTGCGGCGTAGTAGCAGAACGGGTGACCGGCCGGGTCGAGCAGGACGCGCACGTCGTCCTGCGGCTGGAGCTCGGCGAGGGTGCGCGCCGCAGGCAGTCCCCACGCCACGGCCGCCTCGACGTCGGCCACCTCGAGGTCGAGGTGCAGCTGCATCTGCGGCACACCCGTCGACGGTCGGCCAGACCGGCCGGCGGTGCAGCGGTTCGGAGGCGAAGGCCAGGTTGTAGCCGGCGTGCTCGGACGGCGCCAGCGTCGTCCACTCCGGGGTCTCGTGGAAGATCGTCCACCCCAGCAGGCGCTCGTAGAAGTGCGCCAGCGCCGGGCCGTCCACGGCATCGAGGACGACCCCGAACCACGTCGTGCGCACCGGCTGGGCCGCTGCCGGACCCAATGGTGTCGGCCATGCCAGAGCCTCCTCGCGAGGTGCTCAGCCTCGCACTTCGCCGCGCCTCGTGGGAAGCCTTGGCGTCGCCGGCGCGCCTCGTGCGCGCTGGGTCGTCTAGCGCACAGGTACGACACAGAGTCCGTACCTCGCGCTCATGCCCAGCGACGCCGAGGCCCCCAGACTGGAGGGGACGGCGTGGACCCAGGCCCGCCGCGCTCGTCGAGAGACAACCATGACCGTGAGCACCATCGAGCCGGACCCGACCAGGCACGCGAGCACGCGAACCGCGCCGAGGCCGTCGCCTGCGCCGTGCGCGAGCAGGTGCTGCCGAGCCTCGCGGCGTTCTACGAGCCAGGATCTGACGCTGTTGGCGTGCACCGAGTCCTACGCCGCGCAGCACGGCGCCACCGCTGACGCATTGCGCGGGCTCGCCCTGCGCGACGTCGTCGACGCGGCGGAGCACGACCAGCTCGTCGGCTCCTTCCTGCGCAGCGTCGCGGGTGCCACCGTCCACACCACCGTGCGCTGCAGCGACGGCCGCGCCCAGTGGCTCACCCTCGTCGCGTACGTCGTGGACGGCGAGCAGCTGGGCGTCGCCGTCCTGGCCGGCGACTGAGGCGGCCGACCGACCCTGCGCGACCACACGGCTAGCCTGGCGCCATGAGCGCCCTCACCGACGTGCCCGGCATCCGCGTCGGGCACTGGACCGACGTCGACGCCAGGACCGGCTGCACCGTGGTCCTGCTGCCTGAGGAGGGCGCGGTCGCCTCGGTCGACGTCCGGGGCGCCGCACCGGGCACACGGGAGACCGACCTGCTGCGCCCGGAGGCCACCGTGCCGCGGGTCCACGCGATCCTGCTGACCGGCGGGTCCGCCTTCGGCCTCGCCGCCGCCGACGGGGTGGTGGCGCACCTGGAGTCCCGCGGCGTCGGTACGCCGACCCCGGCCGGCCCGGTGCCGATCGTGCCGGCGGCCGTGCTGTTCGACCTCGCCGTCGGGTCGGCCTCGGTCCGGCCCGACGCCGAGGCGGGCCGCGCTGCCGTGCGCGAGGCCGAGGAGGGGCGGCCCTGCACCAGCGCGCGTGTCGGCGCCGGCACCGGAGCGACCGTCGGCAAGCTCTTCGGCGACCCGGTCGACGCCGGGCTCGGGACCGCGTCCGTGGCCCTGCCGTCCGGTGCCGTCGTCGGCGCTCTGGTCGCGGTCAACTCGGTCGGCGACGTCGTGGCCGAGGACAGGGTAGGTCCTGGCCGGGGCGACCGATCCCGGCACCGTCGCCCGCCTGCTGGCCGGCCAGGCGCCCGGCGCCACCGCCGCCGGGCACCAACACGACGCTCGCCGTCGTCGCCACGGACGCGCCGCTGACCAAGACCCAGTGCCACCGGCTGGCCCAGGTCGCCCACGACGGGCTCGCCCTCGCGATCCGCCCGGTCCACACCGGCTTCGACGGGGACACGGTCTTCGCGGTCTCCACCGGGGACGGCGAGCCGCTGGACGACGCCGCGTTCCTCGTGGTCCAGGTGGCGGCGGTCGAGGTCGTGACCCGGGCGATCCGGTCCTCGGTCACGACGGCCTGCCCGGCGGGCTGACCCGCGCGGACCGCACGGGAGCGACGTACATCCGAGCGAGGGGTGTGGACGCCTCGCCAGCGTCGCGACCCTTGCGGGGCGTCCATAACCCCGCGTTACATGCGGGAGGGGGTCACTGCGGGAGGGGTCACATGCCGGTGCGGCGCAGGCCGAACACCACCCCGTCGAGCAGGGCGGCCCAGGAGGCCTCGATGACGTTGGCGCCGACCCCGACGGTGATCCAGGAGGTCTGGCCGTCGGTGGTCTCGATGAGGACCCGCGTCACCGCGTCGGTGCCGTGACCCTGGTCGAGGATGCGGACCTTGTAGTCGATGAGCTCGAACTTCGCGACCTCCGGGTAGGCCTGTCCGATCGCCTCCCGCAGGGCGTGGTCGAGCGCGTTGACCGGACCGTTGCCCTCCCCCACCGTCACGATCCGGGCGCCGCCGGCGCGCAGCTTCACGGTCGCCTCGGACACGGCCTCGCCGCCGGGGTGCGAGTCGGTGATGACGCGCCAGGACTCGACGTCGAAGTACGACGGACGTACGCCCTCGACCTCCTCGACGAGCAGCAGCTCGAAGGACGCGTCGGCGGCCTCGAACGTGTGTCCCCGCTGCTCCAACGACTTCACCCGGTCGGTCACGCGGGTCACGAGCTCACGGTCCTGCGAGAGGTCGAACCCCAGCTCGCGACCCTTGAGCTCGATGGAGGCGCGACCGGCCATGTCGGAGACCAGCAGCCTCATGTCGTTGCCGACGCCCTCGGGATCCATGTGCTGGTACAGGTTGGGGTCGACCTTGATCGCCGAGGCGTGCAGCCCCGCCTTGTGGGCGAAGGCACTCACCCCCACGTAGGGCTGACGCGCCGACGGCGGCACGTTGGTGACCTCCGCGACGGCGTGAGCGATGCGGGTGGCCTCGCGCAGGCTGCCGCTCGGCAGCACCGGGCGGCCGAGCTTGAGCTCGAGGTTGGCCACCACCGAGACCAGGTCGGCGTTGCCGGTGCGCTCGCCGTAGCCGTTGAGGGTGCCCTGCACGTGCGTGGCGCCGGCGTCGACCGCAGCCAGCGAGTTGGCCACCGCGCAGCCGGTGTCGTTGTGGCAGTGGATGCCGACCTTCGCGCCGGTGCTCTCCAGCACGTCCTGGACCACGTCGGCGACCCAGGCCGGCAGCATGCCGCCGTTGGTGTCGCACAGCGCCACGACGGAGGCGCCGGCCTCGGCCGCCGTCCGCAGCACCTCGAGGGCGTAGTCGCGGTTCGCGCGGTAGCCGTCGAAGAAGTGCTCGGCGTCGAGGAACACCTCCTGGCCCTCGGCGCGCAGGTGGCTCACGGTGTCGCGCACCATCGCGAGGTTCTCCTCCAACGTGGTGCGCAGCGCCAGCTCCACGTGGCGGTCGTGCGACTTCGCCACCAGGGTCACGACCCCGGCGCCGCTGTCGCGCAGCGCCGCCACCAGCGGGTCGTCGGCAGCCGCGACCCCGGCCCGGCGGGTGGCCCCGAAGGCTGCCAGCTGGGCGTGCTCGAGGACCAGCTCCTCGCGGGCGCGCCGGAAGAACTCGGTGTCCTTCGGGTTGGCGCCCGGCCAGCCGCCCTCGATGTAGCCGACGCCGAGACCGTCGATGTGCCGCGCGATGTGCAGCTTGTCCTGGACCGAGAGGTTCAGGCCCTCCTGCTGGGCGCCGTCGCGCAGCGTCGTGTCGTAGACGTGGAAGTCGGTCTGCTGGCTCACTTGAGGATCCTGACGTGTACTGGTCCGGGCAACAAAAAACCTCCCGTGGGACGAGAGGTCGCGCGGTCGGGGAGAACCCCGCCGCGCTAGGCAATGATCACCAGGCTCTGCTGCATGTCCCCGAGTCTGCCACGCCCCGGGCGAGGTCGCCACGGGTGCCCGCCATGCGGAAGCGCGTGGAGGACCGGTCAGGGCAGACGCACCCAGCTGTCGACCTGGGACCGCCAGCCGCTCCACGGCGGTCCGTCCGCAGGAAGCCAGACGGTCCCGGTGTCCGGCTGCAACAGCCACAGCAGGGCGGTCAGCGCCGCCAGCACGCCCATCGTCGCCAGCCCGCGCGAGGCGGGACGGGCCAGACCGGTCAGCACCGGCAGCACGCTGCGGCGGACCCGGTTCGAGCCCGGCCCCCACCACACCGTCCACGCCAGGATCAGCCCCCCGAAGGCCAGGCCGGCTGACGTCGTCACCCCGAGGACACCCGCGACACCGAGCACGGTGACGCCGACGGCGAGGGTCGCGACCAGCACCAGGGTCAGGCTTCCGACGACGGTCGCCAACAGGTGCCAGGGGTAGCCGAGGACGGATCGCGGGCCGTCGGACCAAGTGCGACCGCGCACGCTGCGTCGACGCCAGAGCGCGTCGCGGCTGCGGGTGGTCGCACGGGCCGCAGCGGCCGCGACGCCGACCAGCAGGAGCGTGACGTACGGCGCCAGCCGGGTCGCGGCCGCGACCAGGAGCACCAGCAGCACGAGCATCGTCGCCCGCCGACCACGCGCCCACCCCGAGAGCGGCGGCTGGAAGGGGCCCTCGGGACGGGGCCCGACACCCACCGGCGCCATCACCGCCACCGGCTGCATCGAGGTCGGGCTCGGCGGCGGGGGCCAGCTGCGGGCGATGTGGGCCGGGGGCTCGGTCAGCCGCGGGTCGTGTGGCACGGGTGCGATCGCCGCGACCGCGGTCAGCGGAGTGGTGGCGGGGTGGGTCGACGCCGGCGGCGCCACCACCGACAGCGCTGCTGTCGGCCGGTCGTCGCCGCGCAGCCGCTCGAGCTCCGCGGCCACCTCGTGGGTCGTGGGCCGCTCGAGCGGGTCGGGCGACAGCGCGGCGGTCAGCAGCGGCCGCAGGCCGGCCGGTACGTCGGCGACGGCGAGCTCCCCGCGCCGGGTGCGGTCGAGGATGGCCATCGTGTGTCCCCGACCGTACGGCGAGACGCCCTGGGCGGCGAACACGACGGTGGCGGCCCAGCCGTGGACGTCGACCGCCCCGGTCGCCTGCTCACCCATCAGCAGCTCGGGGGCGAGGTAGCCGGGTGTGCCCAGCAGGATGCCGGTGGCCGTCATGGCCGGGTCCTCGGCCAGTCGGGCGAGCCCGAAGTCGATGAGGATCGGCGAGCGACCTTCCATGACGACGTTGGTCGGCTTGACGTCGCGGTGCAGCACCCCGGAGGCGTGCACGTCGCGGATCGCAGCCAGCAGGTGGTCGGCGAGGTGGTCGAGGTCGGCGCCACGCACCGGCCCCTCGCGCTTGACCAGCTCGGTCAGCGAGTCGCCGGGCACGTAGCGGGTGACGATGTAGGCCAGCTCGCCGCGGGGGTCGGCGTCGATGATCTCGGCGACGTGGCGGCTGCGCACCTTCCGCAGCGACGCGACCTCGCGGGCCAGGCGCTCGCGACCCTCGTCGTCGCCGACGACGTGGGGACGCAGCACCTTGAGGGCCACCCGGCGCCCGTCGGGCGCCTCGGCCAGGTGCACCACGCCCATGCCGCCCTCGCCGATCCGGGTCAGCACCCGGTAGGGCCCGACGCGCCGCTCGACCGGGTCGACGGTGCTGCCGCGGTGCGGCTGGCTCGAGGGGCTCACGCGCGTGAGGCTACCGGTCGCGACCCCGACGGGACGGGACCGTCGGGGTCAGGTCCCGTCGAGGGCCGCGAGCTGGCGCTTGTTGGCCACGGTTCGGTAGGAGGCGTCGACGAGCTCGGCGACCTCGTCCCACCCGAGGTCGTCGCGGTCCAGGTCGACGGCGCGCCAGCCCGATGGTCCGTAGTAGGCGGGCACGAAGAAGCGTTCGTCGGCGTCGAGCCCGGCGACCTCACCGGCCTCGGGCACGAACAGCAGCGCGTGGTCGTGGCGGACGTGCCCCTCGGGGGAGCGCCGGCCGCCGCCGTAGACCGCGAACTGCTTCGCCACGCGCCAGGTCGGTCGTCCGTGGGAGACCCGCTCCTCGACCTCGGGCAGGGCCGTGACGATCGCGCGCAGGCGCTGCAGCAGCGGGTCCGAGTCGTGGAACATCTTCGGGTGGGCCACGGTTCCTCCGTCCTGCGGTGCGCCGGCGGCACCGAGGTCGCCGGTGCCGTCGTCCGCCGTGTCGTCAGACCAGTCGGTGCATCCAGCCGAAGGTGTCCTCGGCCCGGCCGTACTGCAGGTCCACCAGTGCCTGTCGGACCGCCATCGTGACCGGACCCGCCTCACCGTCGTGGCTGGAGTCGACCTCCCCGGTGCTCGAGGCCAGCACCCCGACGGGGGTGACCACGGCAGCCGTGCCGCAGGCGAAGACCTCGGTGATGCGACCGGAGGTGACGCCGTCGCGCCACTCGTCGATCGAGAAGCGACGCTCCTCCACCTTGTGCCCGAGGGTGCCGGCCAGGTCGATGATCGAGGCGCGCGTGACGCCCTCGAGGATGGTGCCGGTCAGCTCCGGGGTGACGATGGTGCCGTCGTCGTGGACGAAGTAGAGGTTCATCCCGCCGAGCTCCTCGACGAACCGGCGCTCGATGGCGTCGAGGAAGACGACCTGGTCGAAGCCGCGCTCGATGGCCTCGCTCTGGGGAGCCAGCGAGCTCGCGTAGTTGCCACCGGTCTTGGCGGCGCCGAGGCCACCGACCGCGGCTCGCGTGTACTGCTCGCTGACCATGATCGAGACCGGCTTCACGCCGCCGGCGAAGTAGGCGCCGGCCGGCGAGGCGATGACCATGTAGGTGACGTGCTTGGCCGGGCGGACGCCGAGGAAGGCCTCGGAGGCGAACATGAACGGGCGCAGGTAGAGGCTCTTCTCCCCCGCCGCGTCCGGCACCCAGCGCCGGTCGACCTCGACGAGCGCCGCGATGGTGGCCAGGAAGTCCTCGACCGGGAGCTCGGGCAGGGCGAGCCGGCGCGCCGAGCGACGCAGCCGCTCACCGTTGGCCTCGGGCCGGAAGGACCAGATCGAGCCGTCCTCGTGCCGGTAGGCCTTCATGCCCTCGAAGATCTCTTGGGCGTAGTGCAGGACCGCGGTGGCCGGGTCGAGGCTGATCGGCCCGTACGCCGTGACGCGCGCGTCGTGCCAACCCGCCTCGGGGGTCCACTCGACGGTGACCATGTGGTCGGTGAAGCTCACCCCGAACCCGGGGTCGGCCAGGATCTCCGCCACCCGGTCGTCCGAGGTGGGCGTCGGGTTCGGGGAGACGGAGATGTCGAGCGCGCTCATGGGGGCACCGTACTTCGTCGGAGGTCAGCCGGCGACGCGAGCGGCGACAGCGTCGCCGATCTCGGAGGTGCGTCGCGGAGCCTCGGAGCCCTCGGCGCGGTCGGCCAGCACGGCGTTCTCGATGCGGGCGGCCGCCTCGGGGTAGCCGAGGTGGTCGAGCATGAGGGCGCCCGACAGGATCGCCGCGGTCGGGTCGGCCACCTGCAGGCCGGCGATGTCGGGGGCCGAGCCGTGGACCGGCTCGAACATCGACGGGGTGGTCCGGTCGGGGTTGATGTTCCCGCTCGCGGCCAGTCCGATGCCGCCGGTCACGGCGGCGGCGAGGTCGGTGACGATGTCGCCGAAGAGGTTGTCGGTGACGATGACGTCGAAGCGTGCCGGATCAGTGGCCAGGAAGATCATCGCGGCGTCGACGTGGAGGTAGTCCACGGTGACGTCGGGGAACTCCTCGCCGACCTCGTTGACCAGGCGTGACCACACCGCGCCGGCGTGCACGAGCACGTTGGTCTTGTGGACCAGCGTGAGCTTGCGGCGCGGGCGCTTCTGCGCACGGGCGAAGGCGTCGCGCACGACCCGCTCCACCCCGAACGCGGTGTTGACGCTGACCTCGGTCGCGACCTCCGCCGGCGTGCCGACGCGCAGGGCGCCCCCGTTGCCGGTGTAGGGGCCCTCGGTGCCCTCGCGCACGACGACGAAGTCGACGTCACCGGACCCCAGCACCTCTGGGCGCAACGGTGAGGTGACGCCCGGGAAGATCCGCGACGGACGGAGGTTCACGTAGTGGTCGAGCTCGAAGCGCAGCTTGAGCAGCAGGCCGCGCTCCAGGATGCCCGGCGGCAGGTTGGGGTCTCCGGGCTTGCCGCCGACCGCGCCGAGCAGGATCGCGTCGTGCCCGCGGATCTCCGCGAGCACCGAGTCCGGGAGCACCTCACCGGTCGCGAGGTAGCGCTCGGCGCCGAGGTCGTAGCGGTTGGTCTCCAGCTTGACCTCCGCCGGCGCCGCCACGGCGAGGACCTTGAGGGCCTCGTCGGTGACCTCGCGTCCGATGCCGTCACCGGGGATGACGGCCAGTCGCCGGACCGAGGGTCCCTCGGCTCCCCCGGGCGCAGCGGGTGCAGCGGGAGCGGAGGGCGCGGGAGGGGTGGCGGTCATGGGGCGGGAGCCTAGTTGTCGTCGGGGCGGTCGCGGTCGCCGTCTCGCACGTCGGCGCCGGCGTGGGAGCCGGCGGGTGCACCGGCACCGACCAACGCCGGCTCACGCCAGTAGCGCGCGCGACGCGTCGGGCTCTGCTCGTTCTGGTCACGGTGACGCGAAGGGCCCCACTCGGGGTAGAAGTCGTACATCGGTGTCTCCTGGAGATCGTGGTCGGACCCGCCGTGGACGCGGGGTCCGGATGGGTGAGCGTGAGGGAGTCGGCGTGCCGGTCGGGTGTCGATCGACGGTCCGACGCGGGCGGGCCCTCCGTGGCGAGCGGTGCGATCTCGGGGGCGACGGGCGCGGATCACGCGCTGGAACCCTGGTTTCCCACGAACGGGAAGGAGATCGGCCAGATTGCTCTGGATCTCAGGTGCGAAAGTGACTGCGTCACTCGCCGCGGAGGGTCAGGGCCCGAAGACACGCCAGACACCGCGGCGAGAGGGGCCCTGGTTAGCTGGCCTCGCCGCGGCGACTGATAAGTACGAAGGTCTTCCGCATGATGTCGACCACCCTACGGACGGTCCGCCAACGGCGCAGCCCTCGCACCGAGACTTCTCGCATGTTGGGACGACGTCTCGGATGCTGGCAGGACGCCGCTCGGACCAGGAGCGCTGCGACACTCGTCGCATGAGCGCACCCCCCGACGTCCCGGCCGTGGTGGAGCGCGCCTTCCAGGTTTCGCGCACGAGAGGCTACGCCTCGTTCTGCCGCAACGAGACCGGTCGTCTGCTGGCCACCCTCGCCGCGACCAAGCAGGGCACCCTGGCCGAGTTCGGCACCGGCACCGGTGTCGGGACCGCCTGGCTGCGCAGCGGTGTGCGCAACGGCGCCCGGATCGTCAGCGCCGAGCTCGACGCCGAGCTCGCCGGCGCCGCGGCCGAGGTGTTCGCCGACGACGACCAGGTCGACGTGCTGGCGGCCGACTGGTCGACGCTGAAGGAGCACGGCCCCTTCTCGCTGCTGTTCCTGGACGCGCGCGAGCCCAAGGACAGCGGCGCCGACGTGGTGGTCGACCTCGTCGAGCCCGGTGGCGTGGTGGTCCTCGACGACTTCACCCCCTGCGCGTCGTGGCCCCCGGTGTACGCCGGTCGCGTCGACTCCCTGCGTGAGCGCTGGCTGACCGACGAGCGCTTCACCACCGTCGAGGTCATGGTCGCCTCCGACACCGCGGTCCTCATCGCCACCAAGCGCTGACTTTTCGCGAGTCACACGCACGAAACGACCCGATCCCTAGAATCGCCGCCATGACGGACGTCTTCGGTGGTTACGACCAGGTGACCGGTCCGGCGTACGACGAGATGTTCTCGGGTGGCGCCGTTCGACGCGAGTACCACGCGGTCCACGAGACCTTCGGCCGGATGCCGACCGAGGAGATCGTGACGCGCGCCGACAGCGTCGCCTCGTCCTACCTCGACCAAGGCATCACCTTCGGGGTGGGCGGGGAGGAGCGGCCGTTCCCGCTCGACATCGTGCCGCGCCTGATCGACATGAAGCGCTGGGTGGAGGTCGAAGCGGGCGTCAAGCAGCGGGTGCTCGCGCTCGAGGCGTTCCTCGACGACATCTACTCCTCGGCCCGGGTGCTCGCCGACGGCGTCATCCCCCGCTCGGTGGTCGCCACCTCGCCGCACTACCACCGCGTGGTCGCCGGCTTCTCGCCGCCGAACGGCGTGCGCATCCACGTCTCGGGCATCGACCTGATCCGCGACGACGAGGGCGACTTCCGCGTCCTGGAGGACAACGCCCGCGTGCCGTCCGGGGTCTCCTACGTGATGACCAACCGCCGCGCGGTCGCCTCGGCGCTGCCGGAGGCCTTCAGCGAGCACCACATCGAGCCGGTCCACTCCTACCCGCAACGGTTGCTCGCCGCCCTGCGCGCCGCCGCCCCGGTCGGTGTCGGCGACCCCACCGTCGTCGTCCTCACCCCCGGCGTCTTCAACTCCGCCTACTTCGAGCACTCCATGCTGGCGCGCCGGATGGGCATCGAGCTTGTCGAGGGTCGCGACCTGGTCTGCCGCGGGGGCCGCGTCTCGATGCGGACGACGCGCGGTCTCCAACCGGTGCACGTCATCTACCGCCGCATCGACGACGACTTCCTCGACCCGGTGCACTTCCGTCACGACTCGATGCTGGGCGTCCCCGGCCTCATCAACGCCGCCCGGGCCGGCCACGTGACGATCGCCAACGCCGTCGGCAACGGCGTCGCCGACGACAAGCTGCTCTACACCTACGTTCCGGACCTGATCCGCTACTACCTGCGCGAGGAGCCGGTCCTGCGCAACATCGACACCTGGCGGGTGGGCGACGTCGAGGCCCGCGAGGAGGTGCTCGACCGGCTCGACGAGCTGGTCCTCAAGCCGGTCGACGGATCCGGCGGCAAGGGCATCGTCATCGGCCCGCGCGCCGACGCCGCCGAGCTCGACGAGCTGCGGACCAAGATCCTCACCGACCCCCGTGCGTGGGTGGCCCAACCGGTGATCTCCCTGTCGACCGTGCCGACGCTCATCGACGGCAAGGTGCGTCCGCGCCACGTCGACCTGCGCCCCTTCGCCGTCAACGACGGCAACGACGTCTGGGTGCTGCCGGGCGGCCTGACCCGGGTGGCGCTCCCCGAGGGCGAGCTGATCGTCAACAGCAGCCGCGGCGGCGGGTCCAAGGACACCTGGGTCGTCTCGGACCGTCGCGACGCCACCCCGGTGCCGAAGGTGGTGCCCCAGCGGATCGGCGGCGAGGCCGCCGCCCCGTCCGACCTCGGCCCGGCCCTGGCCGACCTGCACGCGGGAGCGGCCGGGGACGAGGCCGGGCAGCAGCAACAGCAGCAGCAGCAACAGCAACAGGGTCTCGACAGGCTCGACCACCGGGACGCGGGTCTCGACAGGCTCGACCACCGGGACGCGGGTCTCGACGGCTCGACCACGGACGCGGTCTCACGGCTCGACCACCGGGACGCGGGTCTCGACAGGCTCGACCACCGGGACGCGTCGTGCTGAGCCGCATCGCGGAGTCGCTGTTCTGGATCGGCCGCTACGTCGAGCGCGCCGACGTGACCGCCCGCATCCTCGACGTGCAGACCCAGCTCGTCATCGAGGACCCCTTCGTCGACGAGGAGGAGTCCTGCCGGCTGCTGCTGGGCATCATGGGCGTGGAGCACGACGGCCCGGTCGACCAGCGCGCGATGCTGCGGCTGCTGCTGTCGGACCGCGCGTCCGACGCCTCGATCGTGGCCACCCTGGAGGCCGCCCGCGAGAGTGCCCGCCGAGCCCGCGAGACGCTGTCGACCGACATGTGGTCGGCCATCAACACGACCTGGCGGGCGATCTCGAGCGGCCGGGTGCCCGGGATGCGCACCACCATGGCCTTCGACTGGGTCCGGGAACGGTGCTCGGTGATCAACGGCGTCGCCGACACCACCATGAGCCGCGACGAGACCTGGCACTTCTACGTGCTCGGACGCAGCATCGAGCGGGCCGACATGACCGCTCGTCTGCTCACGACCACGGCCCTCGTCGGCGTGCCCTCCGGCGGGTGGAACGCGACCCTGCGCGCCTGCGGGGCCTACGAGTCGTTCCTGCGTACCTACCGCGGGATGGAGGCCGACGAGGCGGCGGCGGAGTTCCTGCTGCTGGACCGGCTGTTCCCGCGATCGATCCTGTCGGCGCTGCGCACCGCGGAGCGCTGCCTGGAGGACCTGGCCGCGGCGGGCCCCCGGGTCGGCTTCGGTGACGAGGCCCAGCGGCTGCTGGGCCGAGCGCGCGCCGAGCTGCGAGTACCAGCCGCTGGCGGCCATCCTGGCCGACCTGCCCGAGGAGATGGAGCAGCTCCAGGTGACCTGCAGCGCGGCCGCCGAGGCCATCGGCAGCAAGTACTTCGACACCTCCGAGACGATCCACTGGGCGGGGTGGTCTGTGATGACGATGCAGCTCGAGGTCATCCACACCACCGGTTACACCTACGCCCAGCCCGTCAGCTCGTCGTACAACGAGGCCCGGATGACGCCCGTCACGAGCCCCGGGCAGCTCGTCGTGACCAGCAGGCTGGACGTCTCCCCGACGCCGTGGACGATGCGCTACCGCGACTACTGGGGGTCGATGGTCACCGCCTTCGAGGTGCACGAGCCTCACCAGCGCCTGCTCGTGGAATCGACCGCGACGGTCCAGGTCAACCGGCGCACGCCGATGGCCCAGCACCTGTCCTGGGACGACTTCGCCGACCCGCGGCTGGTCGACCGGATGTGCGAGTACCTCGAGATCCCCGACCGGGTGGCCCCGGCCGAGGACTTCGCCGAGCAGGTCGAGGGCATGCTCGGCGGCGTCGTGGAGCCGGCCGCGTTCGTCGCCGAGGTCTGCCGGCTGGTCCACGACGAGGTCGCCTACGTCCGCGGGTCCACCGAGGTCCACGGCACCGCGGCGGCGGCCTGGCGGGAGCGGGCCGGCGTCTGTCAGGATCTGGCGCACCTGTGCCTGGGGGCGTTGCGGGTGGCCGGCATCCCGGCGCGCTACGTGTCGGGCTACCTCCACCCGTCGACCGACCCGATCGTCGGTGAGACCGTGACCGGGGAGTCGCACGCCTGGATCGAGTGGTGGGACGGCACCTGGGTGGGCTTCGACCCCACCAACGCGGTCGCCCCCGACGACCGCTACGTGATCGTCGGGGCGGGTCGCGACTACGTCGACGTGGCGCCGCTGACCGGCATCTTCGGCGGCGGCGAGACCTCGGAGATGTTCGTCGAAGTGGCGCTCACCCGCACCGAGTGACCTCGCTCGCTCCGGGGGCGCCCGGGTCGACGACCGGCTCGAGAACGCCAGGCAGCGTCACGACCACCCACGGCAGGAACAGCTGCAGCAGCGGGCCGATCGACAGCGCATAGAGGGCGGTGCCGACTCCCACGGTGCCGCCGAGCACGAATCCGACCGTCAGCACGGTCACCTCGATGCCAGTGCGCACCAGCCGCAGGGACCACCCGGTGCGGCGCGAGAGTCCGGTCATCAGTCCGTCGCGGGGGCCGGTGCCGAGCTGGGCGCCGATGTAGAGCGCGCCGGCCAGGCCGTTGAGGACGACCCCGCCGACCAGGAGCGCCGAGCGTGCCCAGAGCTCGTCGGGCCGCTCGATCCACGACAGACCCCAGTCGGTGGCCAGGCCGATGACGACCACGTTGGCGATCGTGCCCACCCCCGGCATCTGCCGCAGCGGGATCCAGGCCAGCAGCACCGCGAAGCCGGTGATGATCACGATCGTGCCGAAGGAGACCGGCACCAGCCGCGCCAGCCCGAAGTGCAGGACGTCCCACGGGTCCAGACCCAGGAACGACTGCACCATCATGGCCATGCTGACGCCGTACAGCACGAGCCCGACGAGCAGCTGGGTCAGCCGGCGAGGCATACGCGGACTGCGGATCTGCTGCCACGGCGTGAGGTTGGCCAGGGAGTCCATGGCTCCATCCTGCCGCAAAGTGGCCTTCTCATCGATAGCCACTTGTGCGACAGTGGACTGGTGCCCGCCACCCTGTCGGCTCACCGCGCCGTTGCTCTGCTGCCTTCCTTCGGCGACCACGCGCCGGCGTACGCCGCCCTGGCCGACGGACTGCGCCTGCTGGTCGCGGACGGCCGCATCCCCGTCGGCACCCGGCTGCCGAGCGAACGCGAGCTGACCGCCGCGCTGGGGGTCAGCCGGACGACGGTGACACGTGCCTACAGCGTCCTCAAGGACGCCGGTTATCTGACGGCCCGCCACGGCTCGGGCAGCGTTGCCCGGCTGCCCCACGCGGCCAGCACCAGCGACGCCCTCCTCGGACCGCGAGCCGGTGAGGGCGTCGGGGACGCAGGCGGGGTGGACGGAGTCGTGGACCTGACCTGTGCCGCCCCGGTCGCTCCCCCCGGCGTCACCGCGGCCTACGAGCACGCAGTGGCGCAGCTGCCCTGCCACCTCTCCGACATCGGCTACTACCCCTCCGGACTCCCCGAGCTCCGACGCGCGATCGCCGAGCGCTACACCGTGCGCGGGCTGCCCACGGATCCCGACCAGGTCATCGTCACCGGCGGAGCCCTGTCCGGGCTGGCGATCGTGCTCGGCGCCCTGGTCCGATCGGGCGACCGGGTGCTGACGGAGAGCCCGAGCTACCCCAACGCCCTGGCCGCCCTGCGCCGAGCGGGCGCACGCCTGCACGGCGCCGACATCGATCAGGCCGGCTGGGCCACCGCCAGCCTCGGCGACGCCGTGCGCCAGCTGCGGCCGAGGCTGGCCTACCTGATGCCGGACTGGCACAACCCGACCGGGCTGCTCATGAGCGACGAGCAGCGCGCCGAGCTGGCGGGCCGCCTCACCGCCGCGCGCACCCTCGCCGTGGTCGACGAGACCACCGCCGAGCTCGCCGTCGACGAGCCGTGGACCGAGCGGATGCCGCTGCCCTTCGCCGCCCACCTGCCGGGCGCGGTGACACTGGGCAGCGCGAGCAAGACGTTCTGGGGCGGGCTGCGGATCGGGTGGGTGCGGGCCCCCGAGGACCGGGTCGCCGAGCTGCTCCACAGCCGGCTGACGCTCGACCTGGGCTCCCCCGTCGTCGACCAGCTCGCGCTGGCGCACCTGATGGCCGACCACGAGGCCGTCGTCACCGCGCGGCGCGAACAGCTGGCGGCCTCACGGGCGGCGCTGGTCGCCGGCCTCGCCACGCACCTGCCCTCGTGGCGGTTCCGGGTGCCGGCCGGTGGGCTCAGCCTCTGGTGCGAGCTGCCCCGGCCCGCCTCCTCCGCACTGGTCCGCTCGGCGGCCGCCCACGGCGTCCGGCTGGCCGCCGGCCCCCTCTTCGCACCCGAGGGCGGTCTCGAACGCTTCGTCCGGCTGCCCTACACGCGCTCGCCCGACCAGCTCGGCGAGGCGACCGAGAGGTTGGCGCAGGCCTGGCAGGAGACGCAGCCGGAGCGGCGTACGACGCGGCGGGCCGCACCGCGCTCGTCACCTGACGCGGGCGCCTGCGCGCCCTCCCGGACGAGCTCCGAGCAACGCTCAGACGCGGTGGGCGTCCGGGGCGGGCTTCTCGGTCAGGTCGACCGCGCGGACCTCGACGGCCTCCATGGACGTGGCGATCTCCTCGAGCGCTGCGGGCGGGATCGCGGTGTCGACCGACAGCGCGACCAGGGCGTGCCCGCCCTTGGTGTCGCGGCAGACCTGCATGCCGGCGATGTTGATCCCGGCTCGGCCCAGGACCCCGCCCACGGTGCCCACCATGCCGGGCCGGTCCAGGTAGCGGAAGAACGCGAGGTGCTCGGTCGGCTCGATGTCCACGTCGTAGCCGTCGATCTCGACCAGCCGCTCCTTCTGCGCGAGGCCGATCAGGGTTCCGCTGACCGACACCTGGCTGCCGTCGGACAGGGTGCCGCGCAGGGTGATGAGGTTGCGGTGGTCGGGGCTGTCGGGCTCGGTCACCAGGCGTACGGCGACCCCGCGCTCGGCGGCCAGCAGCGGCGCGTTCACGTAGGAGACCGACTCCTCGACGATGTCGGAGAAGACGCCCTTGAGGGCCGCGAGCTCGAGCACCTTGACGTCGTACTGCGTGATCTCGCCGCGGACCTCGACGTCGACCTGTTGTGCGACCTCCCCGGCCAGCGCGGTGAAGATGCGCCCGAGCTTCTCGGTGAGGGGGATCCCGGGGCGCACGTCCTCGGCGATGAGGCCACCCTGGACGTTGACCGCGTCGGGGACCAGCTCGCCGTCGAGGGCCAGCCGGACCGACCTCGCCACCGCGACACCGGCCTTCTCCTGCGCCTCGTCGGTGGAGGCCCCGAGGTGGGGCGTGGCCACCACGTTCTCCAGCTCGAACAGCGGGCTGTCGACGCACGGTTCCTGGGCGAAGACGTCGAGCCCGGCCGCCGCGACCCGGCCCTCCTTGAGGGCGTTGTAGAGCGCCTGCTCGTCCACGATGCCGCCGCGGGCGGCGTTGACGAGGACGAGGTTCGACTTGACCTTGGCCAGCTGGTCCTCACCGATGAGCCCCACGGTCTCCGGCGTCTTCGGGAGGTGCACCGACATGAAGTCGGACTCGGCCAGCAGCTCGTCGAGGGTGACCAGGCGGACGCCCATCTGGGCGGCGCGACCGGCCTGGACGTAGGGATCGTAGGAGATCACTTTCATCCCGAAGGCGCTCAGGCGCTGTGCGACGAGGACGCCGATACGACCGAGACCGACGATGCCGACGGTCTTCTCGTAGAGCTCGATGCCGGTGTAGCGGCTGCGCTTCCACTCCCCCTGCTTCAGCGCCTGGCTGGCCGGGGCGACGTTGCGCGCGGCGGCCAGCATGAGCGCGACGGCCAGCTCGGCGGCCGAGACGATGTTGGAGGTCGGCGCGTTGACGACCATGACGCCGTGCTGGGTGGCCGCCTTGACGTCGACGTTGTCCAGGCCGACCCCCGCGCGCGCCACCACGGTCAGCCGCTTGGCCGCCTCGAGGGCCTGGACGTCGATCTTCGTCGCGGAACGGACGAGGACGGCGTCTGCCTCAGCGATCGCGGCGAGCAGCTCGTCGCGGTCCGCGCCGTTGCAGTGGCGGATCTCGAAGTCGGGGCCCAGGGCTTCGATCGTGGCGGGGCTCAGCTCCTCGGCGATGAGCACGACGGGCTTGGACCGGTCGGGGCCCGCGGCGGCGGCCACGTCGGGGTTCACGTCAGACGTCACGTCAGGATCCTCACGAGATCGGGAAGCGCGGTGGGTGGAGTGAGCCGACCTCCGCCGCACCTCGGTGGAACCGGTGACGGACGGGTGGCTGCGCACGACGCTGTGCCCCGGGCGATGCTACCCCACCGCGGGCCGCGGTCCCGGGGGCGCAGCAGTGGTCCCGCGTTGGTCCCGCAGTGGTCCCACAGTGGTCCCCGCAGTGGTCTCAGGGGCGGGCGGGGGCCTGCTCGGCGGCCGCGTCGTGGGCCTGCCGAAGCGCCTGGGCGAACACCTCCTGCGGCTGGGCGCCGGAGACGCCGAGGCGCCGGTCGAGGACGAAGAAGGGCACGCCCGAGATGCCGTAGGCCAGGGCCTGCTCGACGTCGGTGCTCACCTGCTCGGCGTACTCCCCGGAGGCGAGGACCGCGTCGACGCGGTCGGCGGGGAGCCCGGTGTCCAGAGCCACCTCGCGCAGGACGTCGCGGTCGCCCATCGAGCGACCCCGGGTGAAGTAGGCGGCCATCAGGGCTTCGACCAGGGCTCGCTGCAGCTCCGGCCCGCCCAGGTCGAGGGCGAGGTGGAGGAGTCGGTGGGCCTCGAGGGTGCGCGTGTGGGTGGCGTCGGCGTAGTCGAACGTCAGCCCGACCTCGGCCGCCATCGCGGCCACCCGGTCCATCGCCGCCTGCGTCTCGGCCGGGCCGCCGCCGTACTTGCGAGCGAGCGCGTCGCCGATCGACTCCGTGCCGACCTCGGGCGCGGAGGGGTCCAGCTCGAAGGAGCGGTAGACGACCTCGACGGTGTCGCGGTGCTCGAAGTCGGCCAACGCGCCCTCCAACCGGCGCTTGCCGATGTAGCAGAAGGGACACACGACGTCGGACCAGATCTCGATGAGCACCCTGGCGCAACGCCGGCTGCGGGGCGGGTGTTCCCGGGGTCGACCCGGGAGGGTGTCAGGGTCGGGCTCGAGGCGATCTCAGCGACTCCCCCGTCGTACGCGGCTGGGTCGGCCTCGCGCTCGTCAGCCGCCCCGAGGTGACGCAGTGCCCACGAGCAGGTGCCGCACCGCCGCCGATGGGAGAATCCCTGTCATGAACACCACCCTCGTCCGACCTCCGAACCGCATGATCGCCGGCGTCTGCTCCGGTCTCGCCGCCCGCTTCGGGATGAAGCCCAGCACGGTCCGCCTGCTGTTCGTCCTCAGCTGCCTGCTCCCCGGACCACAGTTCGTCGCCTACCTCGTCCTGTGGGTCGTCATGCCCGACGGGCGCCGTACGACGTCCTGACGGCCGAGCGGCGCGCACGTCGTACTTCCCGCGCAAAACTGGCACTTCCCGAGCGTTGCAACACTCGGGAAGTGCCAAATTCACCGGGTCCCCGGTGAATTTGTAACCCCCGCGAGGGGGGTGTCGGGGGATGACCGGTCAGCGGGTGGCGGTGCCCTCGACGTAGTCGGAGTCGTGCGACTTGACCCAGCTCATGAGCTTGCGCAGCTCGCGGCCGGTCTCCTCGATCGGGTGCTTCTCGCCCTTGGCGCGCAGCTCCTTGAACTCGGCGCCGCCGTTGTCCTGGTCGTCGATGAAGCGCTGCGCGAAGGACCCGTTGACGATGTCCTCGAGCACCGCCTTCATGTTCTCCTTGACGCGCTCGTCGATGACGCGCGGGCCGGAGACGTAGTCGCCGTACTCCGCGGTGTCGGAGACCGACCAGCGCTGCTTGGCGATGCCGCCCTCGTACATCAGGTCGACGATCAGCTTGAGCTCGTGCAGGCACTCGAAGTAGGCGACCTCGGGCTGGTAGCCGGCCTCGATGAGAGTCTCGAAGCCGTACTGCACCAGCTGCGACGCGCCGCCGCACAGGACCGCCTGCTCGCCGAAGAGGTCGGTCTCGCACTCCTCGGTGAAGGTGGTCTTGATACCCCCGGCGCGCAGGCCGCCGATTCCCTTGGCGTAGGCGAGCGCGAGCTCCCAGGCCTTGCCGCTGGCGTCCTCCTCGACGGCGACGAGCACCGGCACCCCGCGGCCCTCGGCGAACTCGCGACGCACCAGGTGGCCCGGGCCCTTGGGGGCGACCATGGCCACGTCGACGCCCTCGGGCGGGGTGATGTAGCCGAAGCGGATGTTGAAGCCGTGGCCGAAGAACAGCGCGTCCCCGGCGACGAGGTTGGGCTCGACGGACTCGGTGTAGAGCTTCCGCTGGATGTGGTCGGGCGCGAGGATCATGACCAGGTCGGCCTCCTCGCAGGCCTCGGCGGGCGTGAGCACGCGCAGGCCCTCGGCCTCCGCCTTCGCCCGGCTCTTGGAACCCTCGGGCAGGCCGACACGTACGTCGACCCCGCTGTCGCGCAGGGACAGCGCGTGGGCGTGACCCTGGCTGCCGTAGCCCAGGATCGCCACGTGGCGTCCCTGGACCACCGAGAGGTCAGCGTCGTCGTCGTAGAACATCTCAGCCACGGTGGGCTCTCCTTCTGATGGTTTTCGGTTCGGGGGTCGTGCGGGTCAACCACGCCAGGGCCGTGGACGCCTCGCACGGGTCACAACCCGTGGTGGGCGTCCATAACCCCGCGTTACAAGCGGGAGGCGAACGACTTCGGGGAGGGTACGGCGCCTGGGGCGGGGGTGGCGGCCGAGGCGGTGGCGGGAGGGACGGCACCGGGCCCGGGGACCGGAACGGGCACCGGCTTGAGGGTCCGCTCGCTGATCGAGCGCGACCCGCGACCGATGGCGACCATGCCGGACTGCACCAGCTCGCGAACCCCGAAGGGCTCGAGGATGCGCAGGAAGTCGGCCAGCTTGTCGGCGTTGCCGACGACCTGGACGGTGACGGCGTCGGTGGCGACGTCGACGACCTTGGCCTTGAACAGCTGGACGATCTCGAGCACCTGGCCGCGGGTCGAGGCGTCGGCCCTGACCTTGACCAGGAGCAGCTCGCGGGCCACCGAGGCGGTGGAGTCGAGCTCGACGATCTTGATGACCTCGACGAGCTTGTTCAGCTGCTTGGTGACCTGCTCGAGCGGCGAGACGTCGACGTTGACCACGATGGTCATCCGCGACACCTCGGGGTGCTCGGTCGGGCCGACCGCGAGGCTGTCGATGTTGAAGCCGCGTCGGCTGAAGAGCCCGGCCACGCGGGCCAGCACGCCGGGCTTGTTCTCGACGAGCACGGACAGCGTGTGCCTGCTGCTCATGAGTGGTCCTTCTCCAGGTCGTCGTCCTCCCACGTGGGAGCCATGTCCCGCGCGAGCTTGATGTCGTCGTTGCTGGTGCCGGCGGCCACCATCGGCCACACCATCGCGTCGCGGTGCACCCGGAAGTCCACCACGACGGGCACGTCGTTGATCTCCATGGCCTTGCGGATCGTGGCGTCGACGTCCTCGGGCGAGTCGCAGGCCAGACCCACGCAGCCGTAGGCCTCGGCCAGCTTCACGAAGTCGGGGACCCGCTTGGACTGCAGATCGGTGTTGGAGTAGCGCTTGTCGTAGAACAGCGTCTGCCACTGCCGCACCATGCCGAGCGACTCGTTGTTGATGATGGCGACCTTGATGCCGATGCCCTCGATCGCGCAGGTGGCGAGCTCCTGGTTGGTCATCTGGAAGCAGCCGTCGCCGTCGATGGCCCACACGGTGGCCTCGGGTCGGCCGACCTTCGCGCCCATCGCGGCCGGGACGGCGTACCCCATCGTGCCGAGGCCGCCGGAGTTCAGCCAGGTCCGGGGGTTCTCGTAGCGGACGAAGTGGCTGGCCCACATCTGGTGCTGGCCGACGCCGGCGCAGTAGACGGCCTCGGGGCCGGCGATGGCGCTGAGCCGCTCGAGGACGTACTGCGGGGACAGCGAGCCGTCCTCGGGGGTGTCGTAGCCGAGCGGGTAGCGCTCCTTGATGCCGGTGAGGTACTCCGACCACGCCGCGTAGTCGCCCTCGTGGCCGGCCTCCGCCTCGGTGCGCAGGGCCGCGACGAGCTCGGAGATGACCTCGCGGCAGTCACCCACGATCGGCACGTCGGCGTGGCGGTTCTTGCCGATCTCGGCCGGGTCGATGTCGGCGTGGATCACCTTGGCGTGCGGGGCGAAGGAGCTCAGCTGACCGGTCACGCGGTCGTCGAAGCGGGCGCCGAGGCTGATGATGAGGTCGCTGCGCTGCAGCGCGCCCACCGCGGCGACGGTGCCGTGCATGCCGGGCATGCCGAGGTGCTGCGGGTGGCTGTCGGGGAAGGCGCCGCGCGCCATGAGGGTGGTGACGACCGGGATGCCCGTCTGATCGGCCAGGACGCGCAGCTCGGCGTGGGCCTCCGCGCGGATCACGCCGCCGCCGACGTAGAGCACCGGCTTGCGCGAGGCGGTGATCAGCCGGGCGGCCTCGCGCACCTGGCGGGCGTGGGGCTTGGTCACCGGGCGGTAGCCGGGCAGGTTGAGCTCGGTGGGCCAGACGAAGGTGGTCTGCGCCTGCAGGGCGTCCTTGGAGATGTCGACGAGCACCGGGCCGGGGCGGCCGGTCGAGGCGATGTAGAACGCCTCGGCGATGGTGCGCGGGATCTCGGCCGGGTCGGTGACCAGGAAGTTGTGCTTGGTGATGGGCATCGTGATGCCGCGGATGTCGGCCTCCTGGAAGGCGTCGGTGCCGATGGCGGCGCTCGCGACCTGCCCGGTGACGGCGACCATCGGCACGGAGTCCATGTGGGCGTCGGCCAGCGGTGTGACCAGGTTGGTGGCGCCGGGCCCGCTCGTGGCCATGCAGACCCCGACCTTGCCCGTGGCGGCGGCGTAGCCCTGGGCGGCGTGGCCGGCGCCCTGCTCGTGGCGCACCAGGATGTGGCGCAGCTTGACCGAGTCGAACAGCGGGTCGTAGGCCGGGAGGATCGCGCCGCCGGGGATGCCGAAGATGTTCTCGGCCCCCGCGTGCTCGAGCGCGAGGACGAGGCTCTGCGCCCCGGTCACCGACTGGCTCTCGGTGTCCTGTGCTCCCGCTGCCTCACTCATGACGTCCTCGTCCCTGCTCGTCCATCGCTGCTCTTCCGTCCGGCCCGGCCCGGCTGCCGCCACCCGGAGGGGGCTGGCAGGACCGTGCCGAGGGTTCCACACCAACAAAAAACCCTCGCAACCCGGTGGGCTGGCGAGGGTGACGCGCGCGCTGGCGACGAAGCGTTCAGCTCACGCGTCGTGTCCTACGAGTACCAGAGTGCGCATGGGTCAACGGTCCCTCCCCGGGGTCCGCGGGTCAAGCCAGTGTGACACCCGTCCCACCATCCGATATCTCGGTCCCAGGAGGTGGACGCGAGTCGACGCCCCAGACGCGACGCGCGGGCCGCCTCCGCTGAGAGAGACGGCCCGCGTCGTACGTCGAGCGGCCCGGGCGTCGGGCGCTCAGGGCGGCGTCACTCGGGCAGCACGCCCTCCGGCTCGGTCGGGCCGGGGGCCGGGCCGGTGGCGGTGCCGGCGTGCACCAGCTCCTCGATGCGCTTGCCGCACTCCTCGTCGACGTTGCGCCAGTACTCGAAGACCTTGGGGAGCCGCTCCTCCTTCACGCCGCCGAGGATGTGGCCCGCGACGTTCTCGACGAAGCGGTCACGCTGCTCCTGGGTCCACACCTCGTTGACCAGGGTGCGGGCCTGGCCGAAGTCGTCGTCCTCGGCTCGCAGCGTGTAGGCACTGCGGACCATGGCACCGTCGGCCTCCCAGGCGTCCTCGACCTCACCGATCACGTTGCTGTAGCCGCGACCCTCGCTGTTCGGGGCGTAGACCGGCTGGTCGGCGGAGTGGTCGTAGGCCATCGGACCGTCGAACGTGAACGTGTTGTAGCCCTCGACGCGCGGCTTGTTCACCGGCAGCTGCAGGTAGTTCGGGCCGATGCGGTAGCGGTGGGTGTCGGAGTAGGCGAACGTGCGCCCGATGAGCATCTTGTCCGGGCTGAAGCTGATGCCCGGGACCACGGCGCTCGGCTCGAACGCAGCCTGCTCGATCTGGGCGAAGAAGTTGTCCGGGTTCTTGTTCAGCGTCATCTTCCCGACCTTGATGAGCGGGTAGTCGCTGTGCGGCCAGACCTTCGTCACGTCGAAGGGGTTGAACCGGTAGGTCTTCGCGTCCTCGTAGGGCATCACCTGCACGTGGAGCGTCCACGACGGGAAGTCGCCCGCCTCGATGGCGTCGTGGAGGTCGCGACGGTGGAAGTCGGAGTCGTCGCCGGCGATCTTGTTGGCGGCCTCCTGGGTCAGGCCCTTCACGCCCTGGTCGGACTTGAAGTGGTACTTGATCCACGACTTCTCCCCGGCCTCGTTGATCCACATGAAGGTGTGGGAGCCGTAGCCGTTCATGGTCCGGTAGGACAGCGGGACGCCCCGGTCGCCCATGAGGTAGGTGACCTGGTGGGCCGACTCCGGGTTGAGGGTCCAGAAGTCCCACTGCATGTCGTTGTCGCGCAGACCGGGACCGCCACGGCGCTTCTGGCTGCGGATGAAGTGGGGGAACTTCATGGTGTCGCGGATGAAGAACACCGGGGTGTTGTTGCCGACGAGGTCGTAGTTGCCCTCGGTCGTGTAGAACTTCAGCGAGAACCCGCGGGGGTCACGCCACGTGTCGGGCGAGCCCTGCTCGCCGGCCACCGTGGAGAAGCGCGCGAGCATCTCCGTCCTCACACCGGGCTGGAACAACGCCGCCTTGGTGTAGGCCGAGACGTCCTCGGTGGTCTCGAAGACACCGAAGGCGCCCGATCCCTTGGCGTGGACGTTGCGCTCGGGCACGCGCTCGCGGTTGAAGTGCGCCATCTGCTCGATGAAGTGCCGGTCGTGCAGCAGGATCGGACCGTCGGTGCCCAACGTCAGCGAGTGGCTGTCGTTGCCGGCCGGGGATCCGGTCACGGTGTGCGAGCCGCCCTGCGGGGTGCCCTCGATCTCGCCTGTCTCGCCACGGGTGGCTGTCATGTGTTCCTCCTGCGTGTCGTGTGCGTGCCGGTCAGGTCCTGCGTACGTCGTGCACGTCGCGGGGGTGCGGGCCCGCTTCGCGTCGCCTGGTGTGTCCTACCCCTCAGCCAACCAGATAATCTTGAACCCATCCAGACAACGGGCGGACTCAGGCCAGGACCACGCACTGCGCCCACGGTCCGAGCGTGCCCCCGGACGTGAGCTGGTCGCCCAGCAACAGCTCGCCGGCCAGCAGGTGCGCGTCGTCGGCCAGGTCGACCGTGGCCGGGACACCGGACAGGTTCACCACCACCAGCAGCCGGACGTCGCCGAGTCGGCGTACGTAGGCGAAGAGCTGCTCGTGCTCGAGCAGCAGGAACGACACGTCACCCTCGACCACGACGGGGTGCTCGCGCCGCAACGCGATGAGGCGGCGGTAGTGGTGGAACACCGAGCCGGGGTCGGCCACCGCGGCCTCGGCGTTGATCTCGACGTGGTTGGGGTTGACCGGCAGCCAGGGCGTGCCCGTGGTGAAACCGGCGTGCTCGGTGGCGTCCCACTGCATCGGGGTGCGCGCGTTGTCGCGGGACTTCACGGCCAGGGCGGTCACGATCTGGTCGAGGGGCACGCCGCTCGCCGCCGCGTCGCGGGCCCAGTTGACCGACTCGACGTCGGCGTACTGCTCGACCGACGTGAAGTGGGCGTTCGTCATGCCCAGCTCCTCGCCCTGGTAGATGTACGGCGTCCCGCGCAGCAGGTGGAGCACGGTGCCCCAGGCCTGGGCGCTCACGACGCGGAAGGCGCCGTCGTCGCCCCAGCGCGACACGACGCGTGGCTGGTCGTGGTTGTTCCAGTACAGGCTGTTCCAGCCGGCCTCGGCCAGGCCGTCCTGCCAGTGCTTGAGATTGGCCTTCAGCGCGGGCAGCGACAGCGGCGCGAGGTCCCACTTGCCGGACCCCCCGGGCCGGCTGTCGAGCTCCATGTGCTCGAAGGTGAACACCATGTCGACCTCGGCGCGGGACGGGTCGGTGTAGAGCCGGGCCTCCTCGACCGGGGTGGCCGGCGTCTCGCCGACCGTGATGAGGCGACGCCCGGCCGCGGCGGCGGGTGCCATCACGGCGGCGTTCATCTCCTGGAGGAACTCGTGGACGCGCGGCCCGTTGAGGTACTGGTCGCCACCGAAGCTGCCCGAGCTCGCCGTGCCCCCGCCGTCGCTGAGCGCACCGTCAGGACCGACCCGCTTGGAGATCATGTTGATGACGTCCATGCGGAAGCCGTCGACGCCGCGGTCGACCCACCGGCGCATCATCGCGTGGACCGCCTCGCGCACCTCGGGGTTCTCCCAGTTGAGGTCCGGCTGCTTGCGGGTGAAGAGGTGGAGGTAGTACTCCCCCGTCGCCTCGTCGAGGTGCCACGCCGGGCCGGAGAAGAACGAGCGCCAGTTGGTCGGTTCGGCACCCTCGTCACCGGGGTGGTGGCCCTCACGCGCCGGTCGCCACCAGTACCAGTCGCGCTTCGGGCTGTCCGTCGCGCTGCGGCTCTCGACGAACCAGGCGTGCTCGTCACTGGTGTGGTTGACGACGAGGTCCATCACGAGCTTCATGCCGCGCTCGTGCAGTCCCGCGACGAGACGGTCCACGTCGGCGAGCGTGCCGAACACCGGGTCGACGTCCTCGTAGTCGCTGATGTCGTAGCCGTTGTCGTCCTGCGGGGAGGTGAAGAACGGTGACACCCAGACGACGTCGACCCCCAGCAGCGCGAGGTGGTCGAGCCGGGCGATGAGACCGGGGAGGTCCCCCACCCCGTCACCGTCGCTGTCGGCGAACGAGCGCGGGTAGACCTGGTAGACCACGGCGGAGCGCCACCAGTCGTCGGGCCGGGCGGGTGCGGATGCGTCGGTCACGAGCGCGAGACTAGCGAGGCCGCCTCGGCGACCCGCCGTCGGCGAGCACCGGTTCTCCCCGGCCGGGACCAAGGTCCTGACACGGCACCGGTGGCGCCGTAGCCTGAGCAGCATGATCGGGGGAGACCCGGGGGTGTTCCGGGCAGACGCAGCGCGGGTCCGAGGCTGGGTGGACGCGCTCGAGTCGGACGCTGCCTCGCTGCGCCGCGGCGACGGGGTGCACTGGGTCGGGCTGGCCGGCGACACGTTCCGCCGCCGCATGTCCGACCGGGCCGAGGACGCGCTCGCCACGTGCGGCGCCTGTGAGGGGTACGCCGCCGCGCTGGACGACCTCGCCAGCACCCTCGAGTCACGGCAGTCACAGCTCGCGGCGCTGGTCGCCGAGGCCGGCGCCACCATGGACGAGGTCCGCGACGCCGTCGTCCGCGGAGCCGGGGACGCCCTCGACGTGGCCCAGGGCATGGCCTCCTCGGCACGTGAGCTGGCCGAGGAGACCGCGAGCACCCTCAAGGACGGCGCCGCAAGCGCGTGGGACGCGGTGACCCCGGGATGAGCACCTCGTGACCGCGCTGGCTCCCGAGCAGGGAGCGCTCCGCGCCCGTCTGGACGAGGACGAGCTCCGCCGGCTCGTCGAGGCCGCGGGCCGGCCCGACGCCTCCTCCCCGGCCGACGCCCCGGGCGCGGCTCTGGGTGATGCCCGGGGTGATGCCCGGGGTGATGCCCTGGGTGAGGCGGTGCGGCTCGCGCTCGGCGGTGGAGCGGTCCGGGTCGAGGTGGCGACCTGGACGGGCGAGCGCGCCGTCCAGGCGCACCTCGCCGCCGATCGGGACGCCGCGGCCGGGGCCGCTCGCGCCGGCGTCGTCGTGGACGGGGCGGTGGTCATGGCTCCCGGGGTCGAGGTCAGCGCCTTCCCGGTCGACCGGACGGCCGTCGAGGTGCTGCGCCTCTTCCCCCCGGACGTGCCGACCGGGCCGGCGCTCGCCCCCGGATCCACCCCCGCGGACCTGGCGTTCACGCTTCCCCCGGAGGCGGCCCTGATGATGTCGCGGGCGCTGCGCGAGGACGACGACTCGCTGGCCGTGGCCACCGCCGAGCTGGCCGGGCTCGACGAGGTCCCGCGGCTGCTCGAGTCGCTGTCGGCGTCGCTGCGCGGGGACGCCACCGTCACGGTCGCCGTGGGTGACACCGTGCTGCCCAGCCGCCGCTGGCTGCTGTGCCACCTGGGCTGGGTCGCGGTCGCGGTCACCCCGGGAGGTGTCACCCACCACCTCGTGACGCGCGGAGGCATCCTCGACACGGTGCTGCGCGACCTCGTGACGGCCTGGGAGGTCGCGCTCGGGCCGCGGGCCGGCGGGGCCGGCGGGGCCGGCGGGACGGACAGCCCAGCATGAGCGGCGACCTCGAGATCAGCGGCGGCGCCGGCGGCCTCGGTGCGACGTACGACGACATGCTCGCCTTCGCCGGCGTGGTCGACGTCGCTGCCGACGGGCTACGCGAGACGACCGGCGACCTGCTGCGGCTCGGTGCCGACCGGGTCGGCGACCTGGCCGAGGCAGCGCTGCTGGTTCCCGACAAGGTGGTCGCCGCGGAGACCGAGCACGCGCAGGCCCTGGCCTCCACCGGGCTGCTCCAGACGGAGATGGAGCTGACCGCCCGCCTCGTGCGCGCATCGGTGTGGGCCTACGAGACGACCGACGCCGCGCTCGCAGGCATGCAGGAGGACCTCTTCACCGCCGGCGGCTTCGTGCTCGGGACCGGCGCGATCCCGCTCGCGCTCGGCGGCTCGGCGGCCCTCCTGGTCGCGGCGTCGAGGAATCCGGCCCTGGCGGCGGAGCTGCAGCGCCGGCTCGGCACTTCCGAGGGACGCGCCGCCCTGGCGGACCAGCTCAACCAGACCCTCTACGACAACCCGTGGCTGCAGGAGGCGCTGACCCGGTCGGCTCCAGGTCTCGTGCAGGGCCTGACCACCAGCGTCCTGGGCCTCCCGGGCGCGCTGGCCCTCTCGGGCGGGCAATGGCCGACCGGCGACTACCACGACGCGGTCAGCGGGCTCCTCGCCGCGGCCGGTACGGCCGGGCTGCTGCAGGACACCGGCACCTACCGCGTCGACCGGACGCCCGGCGACGTCCCGCTCCCCGCGGGCACCTTCGGCGCCGACCGGTTCCTCCGGGACGTGTTCGTCCAGCAGACCGGGCTGAGCACCGCGTCGACCGAGAGGACGCAGGTGCAGGTCGTGCGGGTGCCCCAGGCCGACGGGTCGGCCGCCTGGGTCGTCCAGGTGCCCGGCACCCAGGAGATGGCGGCGCTGCAGCACGGCGAGAACCTCTCGGACATGGTCTCCAACGTGCACGGGATCGAGAGCAACGGCACCGGGCCGCCGACCCTGCTGGAGCAGCAGGTGCTGTCGGCCATGCGCGACGCCGGCATCGGGCGTGACGACCCGGTCATGATGACCGGCCACAGCCAGGGCGGCATCGTGGCCGCGTCCCTGGCCGCGCGACAGCCCGACGAGTTCCACATCACGAGCGTCGTGACCGGCGGGTCACCCGTCGGCCGCTTCGCGATGCCTGACAGTGTCTCGGTCATGTCACTCGAGCACGAGCAGGACATCATCCCCCGCCTCGACGGCCAGGACAATCCGGACTCCCCCGGGTGGGTGTCGGTGCGCCGTGATCTCGACGGGTCCGACCCGACGCTGGCGGGCGCGCACTCCACCCTCGAGTACCGGGACACCGGGGCTCTCGTGGACGGTTCGGACTCCGCGAGCGTGGCCGCCTGGCGGGAGCGCAACGCTGCGTTCTTCGCCGGCGGCGGCGGTCCGGCGACGGCCGAGCGGTACGTCGTCTCGCGGGACTCGCGATGAGGACCGGGTCCCGGGCGGCCACCACCGTCGCGGTCGCGCTGCTCCTGTGCACGTCGGGCTGCACCGGGTCGCGGACCGAGCCGGTGGACTACGAGCCCGTCGAGGACGAACGACTGTTCAGCGAGATCGAGGACCTGCCCGGCGTGCGCAGCGCCGACCTCGAGTACACGGACACCTTCGCCCACCCCAGTGAGTACTCCGGGGACGTCACCATCGGCCGGGACGTGGACCCGGTCGCGACCATCGACGCGGTCTCGGCGATCCTCTGGCAGGGCCGCCCCGATCCGACGGTGGTCGTGACGGTGCGCGGTCCGGAGGGCACCCTGCTCGACAGCACGTCGGTGAACCTCATCGGGGGTTCCGACTTCGAGGAGCGCTACGGCCCCCAGCCCGGGACCGGTGAGGTCCCGCCCGACGCGGAGCCGCTGCCTCGCCCTCCCGGTCTGCGATGACCGACCGGCTCTACCGCGGCGTGGTCGGCGCCGGACGCGTGGCCCTGCGCGCGCTGGACCTCCGGGTCGACCTCACGGGCGACGACCACGTGCCACGGCAGGGACCGGTGGTGCTCGCGGCCAACCACGTCAGCTTCCTCGACTTCCTCCTCGTCGGTCTGACCGCCGACCGCAGCGGTCGGCTGGTGCGGTTCCTGGCCCGGCACGAGGTGTTCGAGCACCGGGCCTCCCGTCGCCTCATGACCGGCATGGGTCACGTCCCCGTCGACCGGCGTGCACCGGCGGCGGCGTACCTCCACGCGCGGCGACTGCTGCGCGAGGGCGAGGCGGTGGGGGTGTTCCCCGAGGCCGGCGTGAGCCGCTCGTGGACCGTCCGGGCCCTGATGCCCGGCGCGGTGGCACTCGCCCGGGAGACCGGCGCGCCGCTGCTGCCGGTCGCGGTGTGGGGACCGCAGCGGCTGCTCACCGCCAAGCAGCGCCCCGAGGTACGTCGAGGCCGTCCCGTCACGCTGGTGGTCGGCCGACCCCTCGACGTCTCGGCCGCCGCCGGCGTGGACGACGCCGTCGAGGGCACCCGACTGCTCGGGGCCGCCCTGCAACGCATGCTCGACGAGGTCCAGCGGCACCCCCGCCACCGACCGGCGGCGGGCGAGCGGGCGGTCTGGCACCCCGCCCATCTCGGCGGGCACGGCCTCACCGTCGCCGAGGCGGAGGCCCTGCAGGACCTGCCGCGCTCCGCCGTGGCACCGACCTGGCGACCGGACGGCTTCACACCCGCCGACCGGCCCGACCGGCCCGACCGGCCCGCGCCCTACTCGTAGGCGAGCTGCCGGGCGACCCAGTCGGCCAGCCGTCCGAGCGTCTCGCCGTCGGCGTCGGTCCACGACATCTGGTGGTGCACCACCTGCCCACCGATCGCCTCGAACACGTAGCTCACCGCCTCCACCACCGCGACCTCGCCGGAGGTGGCCGAGGGGCCCGAGAAGGTGTGCACCCGGAAGGCGTCGCCGATGGGCAGCGACACGGCCTCGACCTCGGCGCGGCCCCCGGCCGGAACGCACTCACGCCGCACCCACTCCTCCAGGCCCACCCCGGGATCGCCGGGGTAGATGTGGGTGGAGAGCAGGGCCAGCATGGGGGCATCGATCGCCGGGCGGTAGAGGGAGGCCATCGAGGCCTCGCTGCGCTGGGCGTGCTGCAGCATCGTCACGAACTCCGCGGCGAGCGCCTCGGCGTGCTCACGGGTGATGGTCCGGTCCAGCTCCTCGGGCACCGCCTCGAGCAGGATCTCGACGACCTCGGCGCCGAACTCCTCGGCGTCGCGCTCGAGCGGGAGCGGGTAGAAGTCGTCGCCGAGGTCGGCGGCGATCCCCCACTCCGTCCCCGGGTCGGGCCGGTTCGTCTTCCTGTCGCGACCGAACACGGTCCTCAGCCCTCTCGCCAGGTCACCGTGTCGGTGACGCCGTCGCGCCCCTCGAGCCCGTCGGCCACGTGGGCCAGGTCGCGGATCCTCGGCGGCTCCAGAGGCGTCGCCAGCGCGGACGCCGGGATGGGGAAGCCCTGCACCTGCTGGTTCGAGACCCACCAGACCGACGCCCCCTGGGCGGCGGCCTCGCGAGCCGAGCCCAGAAGGGCCTGCTGCGTCTCGTGACGCAGGGCCGTGACCGTGTCGGCGTCGGGGAACTGGTGGCGCAGCAGCGCCGTCACGGCGTCCTCGCGCTCATCGGAGGTCAGCAGCGAGATCCGCCACCAGTCTCCGGGGACCACCACGTCGAAGCCGGCCAGCCGGGCGCGACGGGTGCGGCTGCTCATGACGTCACCGCGCGTGGCCGGACCTCGCGCCGGGCCCACGGCGCACGCACCAGCAGACCGAAGAACACCACCGGTCCGGCGCAGATCGCCACCACGCCGGCCGCGGTCGTGAGCCAGCGCAGCGGACCGTCGTCGCCCGAGAGCGACCACAACGTCGCCCACCAGGCGACCAGCCCCGGCACCAGCAGGGGCTGGGGGTCCAGCACGTCCTCGCCGGCCGGGCTGACCCCTCGGTCACCCGTCATGTCGAGTCCCGTCACCGGTGTGGTGTCCCACGACACCCCGCACGCCTCGGCCAGCTGGGCCTCCGAGCCGTCGCCGCACCACTCGGTGCGCCCCAGGTGGAGCAGCACCGCGCCGTCGGCCCACCAGGGCACCGGCGGCCACCAGCGCCGTCGTGGCCAGGAGCAGTCGCGGGTGTCGTTCCAGTTGCCGGAGAACTCGCCGAGCTGACCGGCCAGTCCGCTGTGGCCCACGATGCCCGTTACTCGTCGGTCAGCTGCTCGGCCGAGGCGAACTCGCTGTGCACGGTCGACAGCGCGCGCGAGACCTCGCGCAGCATGTCCCAGCTGATCTTCATGACTGCCCCCAGCCCCCTCGTGAACCCATCGTCGATCGTCGTCGTCCTGAGCGACAGCGGCGCACGCGAGGCGACGAGCGACGATATGTCCCTTGCGGGACCAGCCTAGACGGTGGGCGGGGTGGCACGCACCCCGAACCGGCCGCCCGGACCCCGGCCCCTGACAGCACCGAGCGCGCCGGCGCCGACCGCCACGCCGACGAGCGCGACCACGCCGCCGACGACCGTGGTGACGTCGAGGTGGTCCCCGGCGACGCCCTGGATCACCAACGAGGCCACCACCTGGCCCGCGACGGTGCACAGGCCCAGCACGAGGACGCCGTGCACCTTCACCAGCAGCGCCGCCCCGGAGATGAAGACCACGCCCATGATGCCGCCGGTGTAGAGCCACCAGTCGCGCGGGAAGCCTGTCAGCTCACCGGCGACGGCGAAGGACAGCCCGAGCAGCAGGACCAGGCAGGCGGTCCCCACGACGAAGTTGACCAGCGCCGCCGCCATCGGGCCGCCTGCGGCCGAGACCCGGCCGTTGACCGCCTGCTGCCAGCTCGTGGCCGCCCCGGCCAGCAGCGGCAGCAGCGCGAGGAGGAGCGCGGCTCCGGTCAGCGCGCCGGCGCCCTCGAGCCGCCCGCTGACGCTGACCACGACCGCGGCCAGGGTGAGCGCCGCTCCGAGCACGCGGGTGCCGGTGACCGCACGCCGGCCGGCAGGCCCCAGACCGGCGTGGTCGACCGCGAGCCCGCTGGAGGTCTGGCCGGCCACGACGGCGACCACGAAGAGGGCCACCCCGATCGTGCCCACCGTGATGCCCTGGGAGGCCACCAGGCGAGGCGCCGGCCACCCCGCCCAGCAGCTGCCACGGCCGCAGCGCACCCGAGCGCGCCGCCCGGACGATGGCGACGCCCCCGCGGCGGATCCGCGGCACCAGCAGCGCCAGCGCGGCCAGGACGACGAGACCGGACCCGAAGGAGACGACCGCGGCGAGCACCCCGGCGCGCAGGCCCGAGCCCAGCTCGCCGGCAAGCCGGCCGTTGAGGTCCGACTGCAGCGCGACCAGGCCGCCCATCGCGACCATGGCAGGCACCGCCACCAGCTCCAGCACCCGGGACGGGGACGCGGAGGGGAGGCGGCACCCTCCCGCTCCCCGGGGGACGTCGTGGCGTCGGCGCTCACCCGCAGACGGCGCCGTGCGCCGCGGACTGCACGACCTTGGCGTACTTGCCGAGCACGCCGCGCGTGTACTTCGGGGCGTTCGGGGTCCAGCCGTCCTGACGTGCGGCCAGCTCCTCGTCGTCGATGCTCACCTCGAGCCGACCGGCGGCCACGTCGAGGGTGATCGGGTCCCCGTCGCGCAGGAAGGCGATCGGTCCCCCGTCGACGGCCTCCGGGGCGATGTGTCCCACGCACAGGCCGGTCGTGCCGCCGGAGAACCGGCCGTCGGTGACGAGCAGGACGTCCTTGCCGAGCCCGGCGCCCTTGATGGCACCGGTGATGGCGAGCATCTCGCGCATGCCCGGGCCACCCTTGGGACCCTCGTAGCGGATCACCACGACGTCGCCGGCCTTGATGCCGCCCTCGCCGAGCGCGTCGAGAGCGGCACGCTCGCCGTCGAAGACCCGGGCCACGCCCTCGAAGACCTCCTCGTCGAAGCCGGCCGACTTCACGACCGCGCCCTCGGGGGCGAGGCTGCCGTGCAGGATCGTGATGCCGCCGGTGCGGTGGATCGGCCGCGACAGGTCGCGGATGACGTCGTCGTCGACGCTCGGCGGGTCCAGGGCGGCGAGGTTCTCGGCCATCGTCCGTCCGGTCACGGTGAGGCAGTCGCCGTTCATGAGCCCGGCGTCGAGCAGGAGCTTCATGACGACCGGGATGCCGCCGATCTTGTCCACGTCGTTCATCACGTAGCGGCCGAACGGCTTGAGGTCGCCGAGGTGCGGCACCTTCGCACCGATGCGCGTGAAGTCGTCGAGGGTGAGGTCGACCTCGGCCTCGCGCGCGATGGCCAGCAGGTGGAGCACCGCGTTGGTGGAGCCGCCGAGCGCCATGACGACGGCGATGGCGTTCTCGAAGGCCGGCTTGGTCATGATCTGGCGCGCCGTGATGCCGTGGCGCAGCAGGTCGACCACGGCCTCGCCGGAGCGGTGGGCGAAGCCGTCGCGCCGTCGGTCGACGGCGGGCGGCGCGGCCGAGCCGGGCAGCGACATGCCGATGGCCTCGGCGACCGACGCCATCGTGTTGGCGGTGTACATGCCGCCGCAGGCACCCTCGCCGGGGCAGATCGCCCGCTCGATCCGGTCCACCTGCTCGCGGCTGATCTTGCCGGCCAGGCAGGCGCCGACCGCCTCGAAGGCGTCGATGATCGTGACGTCCTGGCCGTCGACCTGGCCGGGCATGGTGGAGCCGGCGTAGAGGAAGACCGAGGCCAGGTCGAGCCGCGCCGCGGCCATGAGCATGCCGGGCAGCGACTTGTCGCAGCCGGCCAGGAGCACCGACCCGTCGAGACGCTCGGCCATCATCACGGTCTCGACCGAGTCGGCGATGACCTCGCGGGAGACCAGGGAGAAGTGCATGCCCTCGTGACCCATGGAGATGCCGTCGGAGACCGAGATGGTGCCGAACTCCAGCGGGTAGCCACCGCCGGCGTGGACGCCGTTCTTGACGGCCTTGGCCAGCCGGTCCAGCGACAGGTTGCAGGGGGTGATCTCGTTCCAGGACGACGCCACACCGATCTGTGGCTTGCGCGAAGTCCTCGTCGCCCATGCCCACCGCGCGGAGCATGCCGCGGGCGGCAGCTCGCTCGAGACCGTCGGTGACGTCGCGCGAGCGCGGCTTCAGGTCGTGGACGTCGGTGCCCCGGGCCCGGGCCACCAGGGCCCTCGGTGGTCGGGGCGGGGGTCTGCGGACCGGTCGCTGCCATGGCGCGAATGCTACGCGTGGACGGATCCGCCCACCCGCTCCGTCCCACGCCGCTACCGTCGAGCCGTGACGAGACCGGTGCGCCACCTCCTGCGGCGGGTGCGGGGTGGCTGGCCGTGCCCGGCTGGCTCAGCGACCCGCCGACCTGGTTTCGCGACATGGCCGCCACGTGGCAGGTCCGCGCCGGCCTCGGCCTCGGCCTGTCGCTGTCCAACGGGATCGGCATCGCGGTCGTCTACCTGCTCAGCGTCCTCGTCATCCCGATGCCGGCGGCGGACCGGGACTTCCTGCTCGAGCCGTCCAACATCCTGCTCGCGGCGGCGTACGTCGTGGTCTTCGGCTCGATCGGCACCTTCCAGGCCTGGCGCGTCCTGCACCCCGTCGTGGTCATGCTGCGACCCGGCGACGAGCCCGGCGACGACGACCGCCGCGACGTGCTGGCCGCCCCGCGCCGGATCTTCCTGTTCCAGGGGTTGCTGTGGGGCGTCGCCTCGGTCCTCATCCTGCTGCAGTTCACGCGCTACTCCTTCACCCTCGCCTTCTCGATCTTTCTGGTGGTGGCGCTGGCGGGCTGGACCACGACGAGCCTCACCTACCTGCTGTCCGAGCGGGCACTACGACCGGTCGCGAGACGCGTCCTGCAGGGCGGCTTCCCCGAGCGGATGTGGGTGCGCAGCGTCGCCTCCCGCACGATGTTCGCCTGGGCCCTGGGCACGGGCGCCACCGTCCTGGGCATCGTGTTCACCGGGGCGATCGCGTTGATCGACCAGCGATCCACCACGGTCGCGCAGCTGGCGGTGACGGTGACGGTCCTGGGCGGCATCGTGCTGCTGGTGGGCGGCATGTCCTCCCTCGTCGCCGCCCAGGCCAGCAGCGAGCCCATCGCGACCCTGCGGGAGGCGGTCGCGCGGGTCGAGGACGGCGACCTCGACGTCCGGGTGCCGATCTACGACTCCACCGAGATCGGGCTCCTGCAGGCCGGCTTCAACCAGATGGTGCAGGGCCTGGCCGAGCGTGAGGAGATGCGCGACATCTTCGGTCGTCACGTCGGTGCCGACGTGGCGAAGGCCGCACTCGACGGCGGCGCGAAGCTGGGGGGCGAGGTCCGGGAGGTGGCGGTGCTCTTCGTCGACATCGTGGGCTCCACCGGGCTGGCCGAGAACGAGGACCCCGAGGAGGTCGTGACCCTGCTCAACCGGTTCTTCGAGGTCGTCATCGACGTCGTCCACGAGCACGAGGGCTGGATCAACAAGTTCGCCGGCGACGCGGCCCTGGCCATCTGGGGCGCACCGGCCTCGAAGGCCGACCAGAGCACGTCGGCGTTGAGCGCCGCACGCGTGCTCACGACGCGCCTGCGCGAGGAGGTCCCGGAGCTGCGGGCCGGCATCGGCGTGTCCTGCGGTCAGGTGCTCGCCGGGAACGTCGGCGCGTCGGAGCGGTTCGAGTACACCGTCATCGGCGACCCCGTGAACGAGGCGGCCCGTCTGACCGAGGAGGCCAAGAAGGTCTCCTCCCTCGTGGTGGCCAACCAGCAGCTCGTGCTCGCCGCCGCTGAGGAGGAGGCGCGGCACTGGTGCGAGCTCGACCCGCTCCAGCTGCGCGGACGCAGCCAGGAGACCAAGGTCGCCACCGTGACCGACGTACCGCACGCCGACGAGGACGACTGCGTCTCCTGATCCGTCGCGGGGCGCGCGGGGGGGCCGCAGGCACGTGCGCGGCCCAGGCGAGTTCACGCAGATGTCACACCGCGTTGACCCTCCGGAATCCTCGGCTGGCTAGCGTCGTCGGTGTCGGGTCCGAACCGCCTCAGCGGACCGTCCAGGAGCCCCCCATGACCACATCCCTCGCCACCCCCTGGGTCGCGCCGCTCGCCCTCGTGCGCGCCGTGGCCCGGTGGCCGGTGGACAGCCAGCTCAACGCCCGTCGCAACGCCCTGGTCGCCTCGACCCAGCTCGCGGCCCGCTCGCACGAGCGGCAGCAGGTGGAGGACTTCCTCGACCTGCACGCACGTCGCTGGGAGTCCCGCCGCGTGCCGCGCATCGGGACCGCCGGAGCCTGTCGGCGCGACCGCGGAGCGTGCGCGGCTGCGCGCTGCGCTCTGAGCGGGCCGGGCGCAGATCTGACAACTCACGTGATCTCTCGCACCAATCGCTCAGGAACCAGGTCGGTTCGGGCACACTCGGGGCATGTCCTCGTCGACCTCCTCGCCGAACGCGACCTCCGACCGGCCGTCCTCCACCACCCTCGGTGACCGGACGCGCCGGGTGCGTGAGTTCCACGCGGTGCGGTTCCACCAGGTGACCAGCGCCGACGGCACCGTCGTGGAGGCCTGGACCAACGCCGTCGAGGACGGTCCCGTCGTCCTGCTGTGCAACGGCCTCGGCACCAACCCCTACGCCTGGCCGGCCCTGCTCGACCCGGCCTGCGGCGTGCGCGTGGTGTCGTGGAACCACCGCGGCGTCGGGCGCAGCGCGCGACCCGAGGACCCGACCCGGGTGGGGATGGACGCCTTCGTCGAGGACGCGCTCGCCGTCATGGACGCCTTCGACCTCGACCGTTGCGTCGTGGCCGGCTGGTCGATCGGGGTCAACACCGCCTTCGAGCTCGCGCTGCGGCACCCCGAGCGGGTCTCAGGCCTCTTCGCGGTCGCCGGCGTCCCCGGAGGCACCTTCGCCTCGATGGGCGCACCGCTGTTCATCCCTCGACCGCTGCGGCGGCCGATCACCGTCAGCACCGCTCGCGCGATGAAGCTGGCCGCACCGGTGCTGACCCCGGTGGCCCGCCGGATCCCGATGGGCCCGGTCAGCACCACGGTGCTGCGCTTCAGCGGCTTCATGTTCCCCACCGCCCGTCCCGCGGAGGTGCGACGCGCGGTCCGCGAGTTCCTGACCACTCCCATCGACTGGTACATGCACCTCGCCCTCCACGCCTCCCGGCACGGCCGGGTCTCCCTCTCGGCCATCTCCGTCCCGGCCGTCTTCGTGTCCGGCAGGTTCGACGTGCTGGCCGACACCAAGGACATGCGGACCGCCTCGGAGCGGATAGACGGGGCGACGTACCGCGAGCTGATCGGCACCCACTTCCTGCCGCTCGAGCGATCCCGCGCCGTCGCTGAGATGCTGCGAGACCTCCTCGACACTGCGGAGGGCTGAACCGGCTCGCGAGCCTCGCTTCAGGTTGCTGCCTACCCTGGCCGCATGCGCCTGCCTGCTCTGCTCACGCTCCTGGTGGTCCTGCCGCTCGCTGCCTGCGGCGGCGACCCCGCCGGTGACCCCACCGGGCTCGGCACGCCCGAGGAGTCGCCGCAGCCCACCACGCGCACCGCGACAGTCTCACCGGAGTCGTCGCCGACGACCGGGAACGGTTCCGACGGCCGACGCCGACGTCCGGCCCCGCGTCGTCCGGACCGTGGCCCGAGGGGCTGCAGGCGCCCTGGGGCATCGCGTTCCTGCCCGACGGGTCCGCGCTCGTCAGCGAGCGCGACACCACGCGGATCGTGTCGGTGGCCCCGTCGGGCCGTGTCCGTCCCGTCGGCACCGTCGACGAGGCCGCCCCCCAGGGAGAGGCCGGGTTGCTGGGACTGGCCGTCAGCCCGACGTACGACGACGACGGACTGGTCTACGCCTACGTCTCGACCGCCGAGGACAACCGCGTCGTCCGGATGTCCTACGACGGGCGCCGCATCGGCGAGCCCGAGCCGGTGCTGACCGGCATCCCGAACGGGTTCATCCACGACGGCGGACGGCTGCTGTTCGACGACGACGGGATGCTCTTCGTCTCCACCGGCGAGACCGGCGAGCCCGAGCTGGCCCAGCAGCGCGACTCGCTCGGCGGCAAGATCCTGCGCATCACGCCGGACGGCGATCCGGCACCGGGCAACCCGGTGGCGGACTCACCGGTGTGGACGATGGGGCACCGCAACGTGCAGGGCCTGGCCTTCGACGACGAGGGACGGCTGTGGGCCACCGAGTTCGGCCAGCAGACCTGGGACGAGCTGAACCGGATCGAGAAGGCGCGCAACTACGGGTGGCCGGTCGTCGAGGGCGCCGGGGAGTCCGACGACTACCGCAACCCCTTCGTCGAGTGGTCCACCGCGGAGGCCTCGCCGTCGGGACTGGCGTTCCTCGAGGGCTCGCTGTGGGCGGGGGCGCTGCGCGGCGAGCGGCTCTGGCAGGTGCCGGTGACCGGCGACGGCGTGGGTGAGCCCCGCGGCTGGTTCGTCGGCGACTACGGCCGCCTCCGGTCGGTCGCCGTCTCCCCCGAGGGGACGTTGTGGGTCACCACCAGCAACCGCGACGGTCGGGGCGAGCCCCAGCCCGGCGACGACCGGATCCTCGAGGTCGCCCTCCGCTGAGGGGTGGGCCCGTGGTGTCGGTTTCACCGGGTCCCCGGTGAATTCGGCGCTTCCCGCGCGAAACATCGCGCGGGAAGTGCCAGTTTCGCGCGGGGAGTACGACGTCGGCGCCGCGGAACCCGTCAGGTCAGGCGGGCCAGGATGAGCTCGCGCACCTTGCCGGCGTCGGCCTGGCCGCGCATCTCCTTCATCACCGCACCGATGAGGGCACCGGCGGCGGCGACCTTGCCGTCGCGGATCTTGTCGGCGACCCCGGGGTTGGCCTCGATCGCGCGGTCGACAGCCTCGGTGAGCGCACCGTCGTCGGAGACGATCGCGAGCCCGCGGCCGGCCACCACCTCGTCGGGCGTGCCCTCGCCGGCCAGCACGCCGTCGAAGACCTGACGCGCGAGCTTGTCGTTGAGCGAGCCGTCGTCGACCAGGGCCTGGATCCGCGCTACGTCGGCCGGGGTGATGGCCAGCGCGGCCAGCTCCACGTCGGCCTCGTTCGCCCGACGCGCCAGCTCCGAGAGCCACCACTTGCGGGCCGCCGCCGGCGTGGCTCCGGCCTCGATCGTCGCGGCCACCAGGTCCATCGCACCGGCGCCGGCGGTGTCGCGCATCTCCAGGTCGGAGAAGCCCCACTCCTCCTGCAGCCGCCGACGACGCTCGACCGGCGGCTCCGGCAGCGTGGTTCGCAGCTCCTCGACCCATTCGCGTGACGGGGCGACCGGCGCGAGGTCGGGCTCAGGGAAGTAGCGATAGTCCTCGGCGTCGGACTTCTCGCGACCCGGTGACGTCGACCCTGTGTCCTCGTGGAAGTGGCGGGTCTCCTGCACCACCGACTCCCCCGCGTCGAGAAGGCCCGCGTGACGCGAGATCTCGTAGCGCGCAGCACGCTCGACCGAACGGAAGGAGTTGACGTTCTTGGTCTCGCTGCGGGTGCCCAGCGTCGACGACCCGGTGGGCTTCAGCGACAGGTTCACGTCGCAGCGCAGCGATCCCTGGTCCATGCGGGCGTCGGAGACACCGAGCGCCAGCACGAGGTCGCGCAGCTGCTGCACGTAGGCACGCGCCACGAGCGGCGCCTTGTCGCCGGGCACCTCGATCGTCCGGGTGACGATCTCGATGAGCGGGATGCCGGCCCGGTTGTAGTCGAGCAGGGAGTAGTCGGCCCCGTGGATGCGGCCGGTGGCGCCGCCCATGTGCGAGGACTTGCCGGTGTCCTCCTCCATGTGGGCCCGCTCGATCTCGATGCGGTAGGTCTCCCCGTCGACCTCGACGTCCATGAAGCCGTTGAAGGCGATGGGCTCGTCGTACTGCGAGGTCTGGAAGTTCTTCGGCATGTCGGGGTAGAAGTAATTCTTCCGCGCGAAGCGGCACCACTGCGCGATCTCGCAGTTGAGCGCCAGCCCGATGCGGATCGCCGACTCCACGGCCTTGCCGTTGACCACCGGTAGCGCGCCCGGCAGGCCCAGGCAGACCGGGCAGACGTTGGTGTTCGGCTCGCCGCCGAAGACCGCCGGGCAGCCGCAGAACATCTTCGTCGCGGTGTTGAGCTCGACGTGGACCTCGAGACCCATCACCGGCTCGTAGCGCGACAGCGCCTCGTCGAAGGGCACCAGGGTGCCGGCCGCCGGTGCGGTCAAAGGGCCGGTCATCGGGACACCTCCGGGGGTGCGAGCGGGCAGCCCCACTGCTCGAGCAGGAGTCGCTCGAGCGCCGCGGCGGCGTTGTAGAGACGGTCATCGGCTTGGAGCGGCGCCAGGATCTGGACGCCGACGGGCAGGCCGTCCTCGGCCAGCCCCGCGGGCAGCGACAGACCCGGTACGCCGGCCAGGTTGGCCGGGATGGTGGCGACGTCCTGGAGGTACATCGCCAGCGGGTCGTCGAGCTTCTCACCGAGCGGGAAGGCCGTGGTCGGCGCGGTCGGCGACATGAGCACGTCGACCTCCGCGAACGCGGCGTCGAAGTCGGCGGCCACCAGCGCCCTGACCTTCTGCGCGGAGCCGTAGTAGGCGTCGTAGTAGCCCGACGACAGCGCGTAGGTGCCGAGGATGATGCGTCGCTTGACCTCGTCGCCGAACCCGGCGTCGCGACTGGCGGCCATCACCTGCTCGGCGCTGGGGTCCTCGACGCCGTCGGGGAAAGCGCGCAGGCCATAGCGCATCGCGTCGAAGCGAGCCAGGTTGGATGACACCTCGCTCGGCATGACGAGGTAGTAGGTCGCCAGCGCCTGCACGAAGCTGGGGCACGAGACCTCGGTGACAGTGGCGCCCGCGGCGGTGAGCAGCGCGACCGCCTCCTCGAAGCGCTCCTGCACGCCGGACTGGAAGCCCTCGCCGGACAGCTCGCGCACCACTCCGATCCGCAGGCCGGAGACGTCACCGCGCCGCGCCGCCTCGACCACCGGCGGCACCGGCGCGTCGATCGAGGTCGAGTCGAGCGGGTCGTGCCCACCCATCACCTCGTGCAGCAAGGCCGCGTCGAGGACGGTGCGGGTGACCGGACCGGCCTGGTCGAGGCTGCTGGCCATGGCCACGATGCCCTGGCGCGACACGCCGCCGTAGGTCGGCTTGACGCCCACGGTGCCGGTCAGGGCGCCGGGCTGGCGGATGGAGCCGCCGGTGTCGGTGCCGACGGCCAGCGGGGCGAGGCGGGCCGCGACCGCCGCCGCCGAGCCGCCGCCCGAGCCGCCCGGCGTGCGCTCGAGGTCCCAGGGGTTGCGGGTCGGACCGTACGCCGAGTGCTCGGTGGAGGAGCCCATCGCGAACTCGTCGAGGTTGGTCTTGCCGAGGATCGGCATCCCGGCCTCGCGCAGGCGGGTGACCACGGTGGCGTCGTACGGCGGCACCCAGCCCTCAAGGATGCGCGAGCCGCACGTGGTGGGCTGCCCCACCGTGCAGAGCAGGTCCTTGACCGCGACCGGTACGCCGGCCAGGGTCGCCAGCTGCTCGCCCGCAGCACGGCGTCGGTCGACGTCGGCCGCGGTGGCCAACGCCCCGTCGGCGTCGACGTGCAGGAAGGCGTGAATCGCGCCGTCGTAGGCGGCGATGCGGTCGAGGAAGGCCTGCGTGACCGCCACGGAGGTGGTCTCGCCCGCACCGAGCGCGGCGGCGATCTCGGAGCCCGAGAGGGTGGTGAGGTCGCTCGGGTCAGCAGCGTCCGGCACGCTCACTCCTCGCCCAGGATCTTGGGCACCAGGAACCGGTCGCCCTCGCGGGCGGGGGCACCGGAGAGCGCCTCCTCGGGCGTCAGGCTCGGGCGGACGACGTCCTCGCGGAAGACGTTCGTCAGCGGGGTCGGATGGCTCATGGGCGTGACGTCGTCGCGGCCCTCCAGCGCCTGGGAGACGGTCGCGACCGACTCCAGGATCTGGGGCAGCTCGCGGCCGAGGCGGTCGAGCTCCTCGTCGTCGAGCCGGATCCGGGCGAGTCCGGCCAGGTGCGCGACGTCGTCGCGGGAGATCTCGGGCATGGGCGCCATCCTAGGAGCGACCGGGGTCGTCCCCCACCACGGGCTCCGGAGCGGACCGGCCGCCTACCCTGAGGGCCATGAGCCGCTTCCACAACCGTCTGCTGGCGGACGAGCGCGCCCAGCTGGAGGGCTGCCTCGATGACAACCGGGACGAGATCGTGCGACTGCTCGACGGTCTCACCGAGGAGGAGGCACGCCAGCGGCTGGTGCCGTCGCTCACCACGCTCCTCGGCCTGGTCAAGCACGCGACATTCGTGGAGCAGGTCTGGTTCCAGGTGTCCCTGGGTGGGCGCACCCGCGCCGAGGTAGGCGTGCCGGACACCGTCGAGGAGAGCTTCACGCTGACCGACGCGGAGACCGTCGCCTCAGTCGGCCAGCACTACCGCCGCGTCTGCGAGGAGTCTCGCACCCTCGCAGCCGCCCTCGGCCTCGAGGACAAGGCGCACCACAACCGGCGCGGCCCACTGACACTGCGCTGGATCTACGTCCACATGATCGCCGAGCTCGCGCGGCACGCCGGGCACGGTGACATCCTGCGCGAGCAGGTCATCGCCGCGCGCTGACACGGCGTACGCCGGCGCGGTGATCACTCCGCCGGCGGGACCTGCGCGACCTCCCGCGCGGCGTCCGGACCCTGGTCGAGCAGCACCCGGAAGCCGTCCTCGTCGAGCACCGGCACCTTGAGAGAGACGGCCTTGTCGTACTTCGAGCCCGGGGAGTCCCCCACGACCACGAAGGCGGTGTTCTTCGACACCGAGGAGGCGGCCTTTCCGCCGCGGCCGAGGATCGCCTCCTTGGCCTCGTCGCGGCTGAAGCCGGGCAGCGAGCCGGTGACGACCACGGACAGCCCCTCCAGGACCCGCGGGGTCGACTCGTCGCGCTCGTCGGCCATGCGGACCCCTGAGTCAGTCCAGGACTCGACGATGGCGACGTGCCAGTCGACGGCGAACCACTCGATGACGGCCTCGGCGATGGTCGGTCCCACCCCGTCGGCGGCGGCCAGCTGCTCCTGGGTCGCTGCGCGCAGCGCGTCCATGGACCCGAACTCCTGGGCCAGCGCTCGCGCCGCCGTCGGGCCGACGTGACGGATCGACAGCGCCACCAGCACGCGCCAGAGGGGGACGTCCTTGGACGCCTCGAGGTTGGCCAGCAGCCGCGCGCCGTTGGCGCTGAGGACGGGGTGGTCGCCCTCGCCCTTCTTCGGGGCCCGGGTGAAGAGCGGCGCCTTGAGCAGCTTGGGCTCGTCGAGGTCGAAGACGTCGCCCTCGTCGGCGATGACGCCGGCCTCGAGGAGCGCGGCGGCGGCTTCGCTCCCCAGACCCTCGATGTCGAAGGCCCCCCGGCCGGCGACGTGGAACACACGGTCGAGCATCTGGGCCGGGCAGTGCTGGTGGTTGGGGCAGCGGAGGTCCTTGTCGCCCTCCTTCTGCTGGGACAGCGTGGTGCCGCACGACGGGCACTCCGTGGGCATGACCCACTCCGCCAGTCCCTCGGGACGCAGCGGCAGCACCGGTCCGACGATCTCAGGAATGACGTCGCCGGCCTTGCGCAGCACCACGGTGTCGCCGGGCCGGACGTCCTTGCGCCGCACCTCGTGGGCGTTGTGCAGGGTGGCCCGCTCCACCGTCGATCCCGCCACCTTGGTGGGCTCCATGACCCCGAACGGGGTGACCCGCCCGGTGCGACCGGTGTTGACCTCGATGGTCAGCAGCCGGGCGTTGACCTCCTCAGGCGGGTACTTGAACGCGATCGCCCACCGCGGGGCGCGGCTGGTCGAGCCGAGCCGCCGCTGGTGCGCGACGTCGTCGACCTTGACCACGACGCCGTCGATCTCGTGCTCCACGTCGTGGCGGTGCTCGCCGTAGTGCTCGATGTAGGCCCGGACCTCCTCGAGTCCCTCCACGACCCGAGCCCGGTCGCTGGCCGGCAGGCCCCAGGCCCGCAGCGCGTCGTACGCCATCGACTGCGAGGTCGGCTCGAAACCGCGCCGCGCGCCGATGCCGTGGCAGACCATGCCGAGCGCCCGGGTCGCCGTGACCCGCGGGTCCTTCTGGCGCAGCGACCCCGCTGCGGCGTTGCGGGGATTGGCGAACAGGGGCTTGCCGGCGTCGGCCATCGACTCGTTGAGCCGCTCGAAGGCCGCCGCGGGAAGGAAGACCTCGCCGCGCACCTCCACGAGCTCCGGCACCGGGAAGTCGTCGGAGACGGTGAGCCGGGTGGGGACGCCGTCGATCGTGCGCACGTTGGGCGTGACGTCCTCGCCCGTGCGCCCGTCGCCGCGGGTCAGGGCGCGGACGAGCCGGCCGTTCTCGTAGAGCAGGTTGATGGCCAGTCCGTCGACCTTGAGCTCGCAGAGGTACGCCGCGCCGCTGACGCCCTCGCGGGTCAGCCGCTGCTCCCAGGCAGCCAGCTCCTCCAGCGAGAAGGCGTTGTCGAGGCTCATCATGCGCTCGAGGTGGTCCACCGGGGTGAACTCGGTCGACACCGCGCCCCCCACCGTCTGTGACGGCGAGTCGGGAGTGCGGAGCGCGGGGTGCTCCTCCTCGAGCGCCTCCAGCTGCTTCATCGCCACGTCGAAGTCGGCGTCGGAGACCGCGGGGTCGTCCAGCACGTAGTAACGCCAGCGGGCGTCCTCGAGCTGCTCGGCCAGCGCGGCGTGCCGCTCGCGCACCTCGGGCGGGACGTCGGCGTCGGCCGGAGTGTCGGGGACCGTGGCGGGGTCGGGGGCTTGAGCCATGCCTGCATCCTGCCTGGTGGTACCGACAACGCGTGAGGGACCCGGAAGGGCCGCCGTCCGACCACCCACGGCTGCTTGCGTCGCGAAATGATCGTGCCTTACCGTGGATGGAACGAGACCGTTTCGTTCCATCCACCATCGGGAGGGCCGTCATGTCGACGACGACCGCCGACTCCGAGGCCGTACGCCCCCGGGTGACCGGCCGGCGCGAGGAGGAGATCCTCGACGCCTGCGTCAGCGAGCTGCTCGAGAACGGCTACGACCGGCTGACCATGGACGCCGTCGCGAAGCGGGCCCGCGCCGGCAAGGCGACGCTCTACCGCCGCTGGCAGTCCAAGCAGAGCCTCGTCGTCGACGCCGTCATCCGCTCCAAGGCCATGAACGAGCAGGACGTGCCCGACACCGGCAGCCTGCGGGGCGACCTGCTCGCGCTCTGGTCGCGCGGGCGCGCCAATCCCGACGGCAGCCGCGTCCTCGGCGTCGTGATCACCGCGATGCAGACCGACGAGGACTTCGCCGCCGACTTCCGCGCGCGCTTCCTCGGCCCCAAGGTGGCGACGACGATGACGATCTACCGCCGCGCCGGCGAGCGCGGCGAGCTCCGCGAGGGAGCCGACCCCGCCCTCCTCGGGCCCGCCCTCGCGGGGATCCTGCTCCACCGGGCGCTCGTGCTCGGCGAGCCGGACACGCCGGAGCGGGTCGCCCGCGTCCTCGACCAGATCATCCTCCCGGCCGCCACCGGCAAGTTCCCGACCTTCCCGCTCGACCCCGGCGACCCCGACTCCCCCGATCAACCAGGAGACCCCGTGACCACCACCGACCCCGCCACCGGGCCCTCGGGAGCCCCCGCGCCCGAGGGGAGCGACCGGCCGCGCGCCACGAGCCACGGCGGACTGGCCCTCGCCCTCATCTGCATCGCGCAGCTGATGGTCGTCCTCGACGCCACCATCACCAACATCGCCCTGCCCTACATCCAGGCCGACCTGGCCTTCTCGGCCAACGCCCTGCCGTGGATCATCACCGCCTACGCCCTCGCCTTCGGTGGCTTCCTGCTGCTCGGCGGTCGCTGCGGCGACCTGTTCGGTCGGCGTCGCGCCTTCGTCTTCGGCCTGGTGCTGTTCGCCGTGGCCTCGCTCGTCGGTGGCTTCGCGGAGAACGAGGCGATGCTGCTCGGCTCCCGCGCCGCGCAGGGCCTCGGCGCCGCCTTCGCCTCGCCCAACGCGCTCGCGCTCATCACCACCACCTTCGAGCCCGGGCCGCGGCGCAGCCGCGCGTTCGCCGTCTACGCGATGATGTCCGGCCTCGGCGCGGCGGTCGGGCTCCTGCTGGGCGGCTGGCTGACCGGCATGGACATCACCGTGCTCGGCACCGACGTCAGCGGGTGGCGCCTCACCTTCTTCATCAACGTGCCCATCGGCGTGATCGCGGCGCTGGCCGCCCCGGCCGTGCTCGTCGAGAGCGACCGTCACGCCGGCAGGCTCGACGTCCCCGGTGCGGTCACCGCCACCACCGGCCTGCTCTCGCTGGTCTACGGCATCACCCGGGCCGGCGACCAGGACCACGGCTGGGGCGACCCCTGGACGGTGGCGGCCATCGGGGTCGGCGTGGCGCTGCTGGCCACCTTCGCCCTGGTCGAGCGCCGGGTCTCCCAGCCGATGCTGCCCGGCCGCATCCTCGCCAGCCGTGACCGGATGTCGGCGTACGCCGTGATGATGTTCGTGCCCGCCGCGATGTTCGCGATGTTCTTCTTCCTCACGCTCATCCTGCAGAACGTGATGGGCGAGAGCCCGATGACGACCGGCCTGATGTTCCTGCCGTTCAGCATCACGATGATCATCGCGGCCACCCAGGTCTCGCGCCTCGTGCAGCGGGTCGACCCCGGCAAGCTGGCCGGGGTCGGGTCCGTGATCGCCGCGGGCGCGGTCTTCGGCATGAGCCGGCTGCCGTACGACGACCGCGTCACCTCGCTCGGCGTCGACATCGACTACTGGGTCCACGTCTTCCCCTACGTCGTCCTCATGCCGATCGGCATGGCCCTGGTGTTCATCCCGATGACCATGAGCGTGGTCCACGGCGTCTCGCCGCGGGACTCGGGCATCGCCTCCGGCGTCCTCAACACCATGCAGCAGGTGGGCGGCGCGCTGGGGCTCGCCTTCCTGTCGACCATGGCGTTCAACGCCACCTCCGGCAAGGTCGACGAGATCTGCGGCGCCCTCGCGGCCCGTGGCGAGCAGTGCGCACCGACCGACCCGGCACTGCTGGGCGTGACGTTCACCCACGGCGCCGAGGTCGGCTTCCTGGTCGCGTCGGGGATGCTGCTGGTGGCCGGCGTCATCGCCTTCAGCTTCAACCGCATCCGGCACGAGGACCTGGCCTCGGGCCACACCGCGGCCCCCGCGGCACCCGGGCACCCGGGCACCTGCCGCACACTGATCGGCCGTGCGCTCAGGAGAGCTGCCGGGCCGCCTCGGCGCACAGACGCAGGGCGGAGCGGGCCCACACCGGGTCCGCTCCGGCCAGCCCGCAGGTCGGCGTGAGCACCAGCCGGTCGGTCGGCTCGAGGCCGAGCATGTCGAGCAGCCGCTCGACGCGGCGCACCACGTCGCCCACAGCGGGCTCGGTGGCCGGTCGCGTGGCGGGCACGACGCCCAGGAACGTCCAGCGGTCCGCCTCGAGACCGGCTGCCACCTCGTCGTACGCCGCGACGTCCAGCCGGTCGAGGTCGACCGAGAGTCCGCCCCGTCCTCCACCGACGCGGCCCAGCAGGTCGAAGGGCACGTCGTCGGCGCAGCAGTGCACCAGCGACTCGACCCCGGCGTCGTCGGCCGCACCCAGCACGGCGTCGAGCAGCGGCGCCGCCACGGGGGCGTCGACGGTCCGGTGCCGATGGAAGCCCGACGCGGTGGGGACCTGCCCCGCCAGCACCGCGGGCAGCGCCGGCTCGTCGACCTGCAGCAGCAGCGTGGCTCCCGGGACGCGCCGCCGCACCTGCGCGAGGTGGTCGACCAGGCCGGCGGCCAACGACTGGGCGAGGTCGCGGCGCAGCCCGTGGTCTGCCAGCACCTTGTCGCCGCGCGGGCGCTCCACCGTGGCGGCCAGCGTCCACGGCCCCGTCACCTGCAGCTTGAGCAGGCCGTCGTAACCCTGGGTCTGCTCCTCGACGGTGTCGAGGTCCTGGCGCAGCAGCGAGACCGCCCGGCGGTGGTCGATGCCGGAGGCGTCGGTGACGCGCCACCCGGCCGGCTGCAGGTCGACCCCCATGCCGTCGAGCAGCGCCAGCGATCGCCCCACCATCCCGGCCGGCGCCCCCCGGCCGGGCACCTCCGGCACGTAGACGAGCCCGGGCACGTCGGCCAGCACGACCTGGACGGCGTCGTCGAAGGCGTGCTGGTCGTCGCCGGGGTGCGAGCCGACGCCCGTCGCGCGCGTCACGCGGACGTCACGGGCACGGCGCCGCCGGTGCGCGCCGTGGAGGTGATGGTGCAGGACCCGACGACGCGTGAGCCCTGATAGACGACCGCGGACTGACCCGGCGCGATCCCCTGCGCGGGATCGAGCAGCACGATGTCGACGGCGTCGCCGTCGACGCTCACCTCGGCACGGTGCTCGGCGCCGTGGGCGCGCAGCTGGACCGTGCCCACCAGCGGCTCGGCCGGCGGCCGGTCGCACCAGCGCGCCCGGGTCCCGCTGATCCGGTCGACCGTGAGCGCCTCGCGGGGACCGACGGTCACGGTGCCGGAGACCGGCTCGATGTCGAGGACGAACCGGGGGCGGCCGTCCGCGGCCGGTGTGCCCAGCCGCAGCCCGCGACGCTGTCCCACCGTGTAGGCGAACGACCCGTCGTGGGTGCCCACCACCTCGCCGGTGACGTGGTCGACGAAGGTTCCCTCGCGGTGGTCGGCCCGACCGCCGAGCTTGTCGTGCAGCCAGCCGGAGGTGTCGCCGTCGGCGATGAAGCAGATGTCGTGGCTGTCCGGCTTGTCGGCCACGAGCAGCCCGCGTCGCGCCGCCTCGGCGCGCACCTGCGCCTTGGGGGTGTCACCGAGCGGGAACAGCGAGTGGCGCAGCTGCTCCTGGGTCAGCACCCCGAGCACGTAGGACTGGTCCTTGCCGGCGTCCTCGGCCCGGTGCATCTCGACCAGCCCGTCCGCACCGTGCGCGAGCCGGGCGTAGTGACCGGTGGCCACGGCGTCGAAGCCCAGCGCCAGGGCGCGGTCGAGGACGGCAGCGAACTTGATCCTCTCGTTGCAGCGCAGGCACGGGTTGGGCGTGCGGCCGGCGAGGTACTCGTCGGCGAAGTCCTCGACCACGTCGGCGTGGAAGCGTTCGCTGAGGTCCCAGACGTAGAACGGGATGCCGAGCACGTCGGCGGCCCGGCGGGCGTCGTTGGCGTCCTCGATGGTGCAGCAGCCGCGGGCGCCGGTCCGGTGGCTGGCGGGGTTGCGCGAGAGCGCGAGGTGGATGCCGGTGACCTCGTGACCGGCGTCGACGGCCCGGGCGGCGGCGACCGCGGAGTCCACACCGCCGGACATCGCGGCGACGACCCGCAGCGGCTCGGTCGTGGGCGCGGTCACCGGTGTGCCGTCCGCGCCCGCTCGACGGCCGGTCCGATCGCCCCGAGCAGGGCGTCGACGTCCGCCGCGGTGCTGGTGTGGCCCAGCGAGAAGCGCAGCGAGCTGCGGGCCTCGGTCTCGTCGCGGCCCATCGCCAGCAGCACGTGGCTGGGCTGCGGCACGCCGGCCGAGCAGGCGGAGCCGGTCGAGACCTCGATGCCGCGGTGGTCGAGCAGCATCAGCAGCGAGTCGCCCTCGCAGCCCGGGAAGGTCACGTGGGCGTTGCCGGGCAGCCGGTCGACGGGATCGCCGTTGAGGCGGGCGTCGGGGACCAGCGCGAGCAGCCGCTCGACCAGGTCGTCGCGCAGCGCGGCGACGCGCTCGGCGTGCTCGGTCTGCCGCTTGACCGCCAGCTCGGCGGCGATGGCGAAGGCCGCGATGGCCGGCACGTCGATGGTGCCCGAGCGGACGCTGCGCTCCTGGCCGCCCCCGTGCAGCAGCGGGGTGAGGGTCGAGGTCGCGGCGCACGAGCAGCGCGCCCACGCCGTACGGTCCGCCGAGCTTGTGCGCGGTGAGGGTGAGGGCGTCGACGCCGCTGGCGGCGAAGTCGACGGGCACGGCACCGACGGCCTGGACGGCGTCGGTGTGCACCGGTACGCCGTGCCGGTGCGCGAGCGCGACGACCTCCTCGACCGGCTGGAGGGTGCCGACCTCGTTGTTGGCCCACATCACCGTGACCAGAGCGACGGAGGCCGGGTCGTGCTCGACGCGGGCGGTGAGCTCGGCGAGGTCGACGCGGCCGTCGGCGTCGACCGGGAGCCAGTCGACGCGGGCACCGTCGTGCTCGCCCATCCACTCGACCGGGTCGAGCACGGCGTGGTGCTCGGTGGCCGGGCACAGGATGCGGTCGCGGCGCCCGTCGGCGGACCGGCGGGCCCACGCGACGCCCTTGACGGCCAGGTTGTCGGCCTCGGTGCCGCCGGAGGTGAACACCACCTCGCTGGGCCGGGCGCCGAGCGCGGCGGCGATCCGCTCGCGGGACTCCTCGACCACCCTCCGACGCGCACGGCCGGCACCGTGGAGGCTGTTGGCGTTGCCGGTGCGACCGAGCTGCTCGACCATGACCTCGACCGCCTCGGGCACCATCGGCGTGGTGGCCGCGTGGTCGAGGTAGACGTGCGGGGTGGTCTCGGTCATGGCCGGACCAGGGTACGTCGGTGGGCCGAGCGGCTGGGGATCAGCCCTTGCGCTTGTTGATCCCCTCGGTGGCGGCCGGCAGCACGGCGTGCAGGTCTCCGACGACGCCGAAGTCGACCATCTCGAAGATGGGCGCCTCCTCGTCCTTGTTGACGGCGACGATCGTCTTCGACGTCTGCATGCCGGCCCGGTGCTGGATGGCGCCGGAGATGCCGTTGGCGACGTACAGCTGGGGCGAGACGACCTTGCCGGTCTGGCCGATCTGGAAGGAGTGGGGGTACCAGCCGGAGTCGACGGCGGCGCGCGAGGCGCCCACCGCGGCGCCGAGGGCGTCCGCCATGCCCTCGACCGCATCGAAGTCGCCGCCGGTGCCGCGGCCGCCGGCGACCACGATGGCCGCGTCGGTCAGCTCGGGGCGACCCGACGACTTCTTCGGCTCCACCCCGACGAGCTTGGCACCCTTCGCGGTGTCGGGCAGCGTGAAGGAGACCTCCTCGACGGTGCCGGCGCCGTCAGCGGCCTCCGGCGTGGCGGAGTTGGGCTTCACGCAGATGATCGGCGTGCCCTTGGTGACCTTGGCCTGCACGGTGAAGCTGCCGGCGAAGACGGACTGGGTGGTCACGCCGCCCTCGGCCACGTCGACGGCGTCGGTGATCAGGCCCGACTCGGTCTTGACCGCCAGACGGGCGGCGATCTCCTTGCCCTCCGCGGTGGAGGTGACCAGCACCGCGGCCGGCGAGGCCGAGTCGACGAGCTGGGCCAGGACCTCGGCCTTGGGGGTGACCAGGTAGGGCCCGAGGGCCTTGGCCGGCACGGTGTAGATCTTCTCGGCACCGAACTCCTTCAGCACCGACGACGCCTCGTCGGACAGGTCGCCGATGAAGACAGCGGACGGCTCGCCGAGCTTGCGGGCGATCGTCAGCATCTCCTGGGTGGTCTTGCGCACGCTGCCGCCGACGTGGTCGACGAGAACCAGAACCTCGCTCATGTGAACTCTTCCTCGAAACGGTGGAGACGGGTCGGCGTACCGACTCCGGTCAGATGAACTTCTTGGACGCCAGGAAGCCGACCAGCGCCTCGGCGCCGCTGCCACCGTCGTCGGTGACGATCTCGCCGGCGCTGCGCGGGGGACGCTCCTCGGTGCCCTCGACCGTGGTCCAGGCCGCGGACAGGCCGACCATCTCGGCGTCGACGCCGAGGTCGGACAGGGACCAGGTCTCCACCGGCTTCTTCTTGGCCGCCATGATGCCCTTGAAGGACGGGTAGCGGGCCTCACCGGTCTGGTCGGTGACCGACAGCACGGCCGGGAGCGTGGCCTCGACCATGACGGTCGCGGCGTCGCCGTCGCGACGGATCTTGACCGTGTCGCCGTCGACCTCGAGCTCGGAGGCGAACGTGACGCCGGGGTAGCCCAGACGCTCGGAGACCATGGCCGGCACGACGCCCATGACACCGTCGGTGGAGGCCATGCCGCAGAGCACGATGTCGTGCTCGATCTTCTTCACGGCCTCGGCCAGCACCAGCGAGGTGGCCAGCGAGTCGGAGCCGGCGATGGCCTCGTCGGAGACGTGGACGCCCTTGTCGGCGCCCATCTGCAGGGCCTTGCGCACGGCGTCCGCGGCACCCTCGGGGCCGACCGTCACGACGGTGACCTCGGAGTCGTCGGCCAGCTTCTCCTTGAGCTGGAGAGCCTGCTCGACGGCGTACTCGTCGAGCTCGGACAGCAGACCGTCGACGCCGTCGCGGTCGACGGTGTTGTCATCCTCGAACCGGCGCTCTCCGGTGGCGTCGGGAACGTACTTCACACACACGACAATGTTCATATCCAGATACGGCCCGGAAGGGCCCCTCCTGTGCACTCGGTTGACTCGAGGTTACCCGGCGGTCACATGGGCCCGCACCCGGAGGCGGGCGTGGGGTCAGTCACAGGCCCGCCGCAGGTCCGTGCAGACCAGCGGCGGGACCCGGACCTCGTCAGGGGCGGACGAGCCGCTCGATGACCTTGCCGAGGACGATCCACACCACGGCGCAGATGCCCCAGTTGACGAGCACCGTCTTCGTGACGTCGACGCCGCCCTTCTTGCCGCCCTCCTGGAACTCCTTCAGGGTCCCGAGGAAGTTCAGGTTGTCGGCAGTGTCGGTGATGAACTCGACGAAGCCGTTCTGGCGGTTGAAGTCCAAGACGATCAGCAGCGCGCCGATGGCCAGGATGGCAGCGGCCGCGACGGCCACGACCCAGATCACGGTGGCGAGCACCGACCGCACCCGGTTGACGTCGACGGTGCCGTGGAGCCCGCCTCCGGAGCCCTTCTTGCGTTTGCCGCCCGACTTCGCGTCGGGCTTGTCGTCGTTCTTGTCGGCCTTCCGGCCGCTCTTCTGGTCGCTCATGGCAGCAGACCCTCCCTTCCCCCGGGCAGGCTAACCGACCCACCCCTCAGGCGCCGGTGAACTGGGCTTTCCCGGGACCGTTCTCGACGAACGACTGCATCCCGACGGTGCGGTCGTCGGTGGCGAAGAGCGCCGCGAACTGCTGACGCTCGATCTCCAGGCCGGTCTCCAGGTCGACCTCGCTGCCGCGGTCGATGGACTCCTTGGCCGCCCGCAGCGCGAGGGCCGCGGCCGCCGAGAACTGACGCGCCCAGGCCACCGCCTCGGCGTACACCGAGTCGGCGGGCACCACCCGGTCGACGAGGCCGATGGCCAGCGCCTCGTCGGCCTTGACGAAGCGGCCGGTGAAGATCAGGTCCTTCGCCGTGCTCGGGCCGACCAGCCGGGTGAGCCGCTGGGTGCCGCCGGCGCCGGGGATGATGCCGAGCAGGATCTCGGGCTGGCCGAGCGTGGCGTTGTCGGCGGCGATGCGCAGGTCCGCGCACAGCGCGAGCTCGCAGCCGCCGCCGAGGGCGTAGCCGGTGACGGCCGCGACGATGGGCTTGGGGATCCGGGCGACGGCGGAGAGGGAGGACTGCAACCCTCCGGACCGGGCGACCATGTCCTTGTAGGACATCTCCGCCATCTCCTTGATGTCGGCGCCGGCCGCGAAGACGCGCTCGCCGCCGTAGATCACGACCGCGCGGACGTCGTCGCGCTCGGTGGCCTCCAGGGCCGCGGCACGGATCTCCTCCTGCATCTGCTTGTCGAGCGCGTTCATCTTGGGTCGGTCCAGCCGGATCGTGCCGACCCCGTCCTCGACCTCGAGCCTGACGAACTCCACCGGGCACCTCCACGTCGTCCCGAGCACCAGCGTCGCGGGCCCGGCGGTTGCCCGGCCACCGCCCGCACCCTACTCACGCCCGGGCACAATGACCCGGGTGAGTTCCCCCACCTGGCGCTGGAGCGCCCCCGGCGAGTTCGCGCCGGTCTGGCCCGGCAGCCCCCACCAGCTCGGCGCCACGTGGACCCCGCAGTCGACGACGTTCGCGGTGCACGCGCCCGACGCCGAGGCGATGTGGGTCTGCCTGGTCGACGACGCCGGCCGCGAGACCCGCCACCAGCTGACCGAGCACACCCTCGGGGTCTGGCACGGCGCCGTCCCGGGCGTGACGCCCGGCCAGCGCTACGGCTACCGGGCGCACGGTCCCTGGGAGCCGGACGCCGGGCGCCGCTTCAACCCGCACAAGCTGCTGCTCGATCCCTACGCCCGAGCGGTCAGCGGGACCGTCTCGGCCTCGCGAGGGCTCCCCCGAGCTGCTGCCGCACGACGTCGTCGACCCGTCCGCCCCCAGCGCGCTGGACTCCGCCGGACACGTGCCGCTGAGCGTCGTGGTGCACGACGACTTCGACTGGCGCGGCGACCGCCCGCCGGCGGTGCGGTGGACCGACACCGTGCTCTACGAGCTGCACGTCAAAGGCTTCACCCAGCTGCACGACCGGGTGCCCGAGCCGCTGCGCGGAACCTACGCGGGACTGGCCTCGGCTCCGGTCGTCGACTACCTGCGCGACCTGGGCGTCACGGCGGTCGAGCTGCTGCCGGTCCACCACTTCCTCTCCGAGCGGGCGCTCGCCGAACGCGGGCTGAGCAACTACTGGGGCTACAACTCCATCGGATTCTTCGCCCCGCACGCCGGCTACTCCGCGGCCGGCGACCGCGGCGAGCAGGTCAGCGAGTTCAAGGAGATGGTGCGCTCCTTCCACGCCGCCGGCATCGAGGTGGTCCTCGACGTGGTCTACAACCACACCGCCGAGGCCGGGGCCGACGGGCCGGCGTACTCCTTCCGGGGGCTGGACGACTTCGGCACCTACAAGCGCGCGCACGCCACGAAGGACGCCTACTGGGACGTCACCGGCTGCGGCAACACCGTCGACGCCTCGCACCGCGGCACGCTGCGGATGATCATGGACTCCCTGCGCTACTGGGTGAGCGAGATGCACGTCGACGGGTTCCGCTTCGACCTGGCGCCGGCGCTGGCCCGCACCGGGCACCAGGTCGACATGCGCAGCGCGTTCCTCACCACCGTCGGTCAGGACCCGGTGCTGCGCCAGGTCAAGCTCATCGCGGAGCCGTGGGACGCCAGCATGGACGGCTACCAGGTCGGGAACTTCCCGCCGCCCTGGGGCGAGTGGAACGACAGGTACCGCGACACCGTGCGCGACTTCTGGCGCGCGGACGCCGGCGGCATCCGCGAGGTCGCCTCACGACTGGCCGGCTCCTCGGACCTGTACGCCGACGACGGCCGGTCGCCGTACGCCTCGGTGAACTTCGTGACCTGCCACGACGGCTTCACGCTGCGCGACCTGGTCTCCTACGACCGCAAGCACAACGAGGCCAACGGCGAGGACAACCGCGACGGCACCGACCACAACCGGTCCTGGAACCACGGGGTCGAGGGCGAGACCGACGACGCCACGATCGTCGCCCTGCGCCGTCGGCAGGCGGCCAACCTGATGGCGACCCTGTGCCTGTCCAGCGGCATCCCGATGCTGGCCGCCGGCGACGAGCGCGGACGCACCCAGGGCGGCAACAACAACGCCTACTGCCAGGACAACGAGACGTCCTGGGTCGACTGGCGCGCCGACGACGCCTGGCTGGACCTCTACGAGCTGACGAAGCAGGCGCTGCGGCTGCGTCGCGAGCACCCGGCGCTGCGCCAGCGGCACCACTTCCGCGGTCGCCCGGCCATCGACGGCGGCCCCAAGGACCTGGCCTGGATGCACCCCGAGGGCCGCGAGATGACCGACCAGGACTGGTACGACGACGCGCTGCACGTCGTGGGGATGTTCGTCTCCGGCGACCCGCTGCGCGCGCCGGGACCGCAGGGCGAGCAGATGCGCGACCGGTCGTTCCTGCTGTGGTGCAACGCTCAGAGCAGCACCTGCGCTCTCCGGCTGCCGGAGAACGAGTGGGTCGCCCGCGGCGAGGTCGTGCTCAGCACCGACCCGGACCACCCGACGGGCTCCCTGGTCAGCGCCGGCGACGAGATCACCCTCGCCGCCCGCTCCCTGATCCTCCTGCGCGAGGGCTGACCCGGGAGGCGCGAGTCGGCGTGTCGTGCGGCGCGAGTCGGCGTGTCGTGCGGCGCGAGTGGGCGTGGACGACGCCGACTCGCGCGCACGACACGCCGACTCGCGCTCAGGAGGGGACGGCGACCAGGCCCATCTCGGCGATCGAGGCCAGGCGGTGGTTGCGTGGGACCACCCGCACCGTGTAGCCGAAGGAGCCGGAGGTGGTGAGGGTGACGGTGCCGTCGAAACGGTGCCGGTCGGCCTCGTAGGACTCCGTCGCCTTGAGCGCGACCGTGCCGGCCACCGTCATGACGTCCTCGTCGCGGACCCGGCCGTGGACGACCTGGACCTCGACGTCCTCGGGGGTGAGCGATCCCAGGGAGACGAAGGCATGGACGGTCATGGTGGCGCCGACCTCCGGGGAGTCACCGACGCCCTCGGAGTCGACGTGCTCGACGGCGACACCGCCCCACCCGCCGCGCACGCGGGCCTTCCAGGCGGCGAGGTCCTTCGCGCCGGCGTAGTCGTGGTTGAGCGTGCGCGAGGACTCCGCCGCCGGCACGTAGAGGGTGTCGACGTAGTCGCTGACCATCCGGTCGGCGAGCACCTTGGGGCCGAGCGACTTGAGGGTGTGGCGCACCATCTCGAGCCAGCGACCGGGGGTGCCGTCCTCGTCGTGGGCGTAGAACCGGGGCGCGACCTCGCGCTCGATGAGGTCGTAGAGCGCCTCGGACTCGAGGTCGTCACGACGGTCGGGGTCCTCGACACCGTCGGCGGACGGGATCGCCCAGCCGTTGCTGCCGTCGAACCACTCGTCCCACCAGCCGTCGAGGATGGAGAGGTTGAGGCCACCGTTGAGGGCCGCCTTCATACCGGAGGTGCCGCACGCCTCGTAGGGCCGCAGCGGGTTGTTCAGCCAGACGTCGCAGCCGGGGTAGAGCGGCAGCGCCATCTTGATGTCGTAGTTGGGCAGGAAGACGATGCGGTGACGCACCTCGGGGTCGTCGGCGAACCGGACGATCTCCTGGATGAGCCGCTTGCCGCCCTCGTCGGCGGGGTGGGACTTGCCGGCGATGATCAGCTGGATCGGACGCTCGGGGTCCAGCAGCAGCGCCTTGAGACGGGCCGGGTCGCGCAGCATCAGCGTCAGGCGCTTGTACGACGGGACGCGGCGGGCGAACCCGATGGTCAGCACGTCGGGGTCGAGCGCGGAGTCGATCCACTTCAGCTCGGCCGGGGCCGCGCCCCGGTGGGTCCACGAGTCGCGCAGGCGCTTGCGGGCGTCGAGGACGAGACGTTCGCGCAGCTGCCGCTTGACGGCCCAGATCCTCGTCGAGGGCACCTCGTCGGCGACCTCGAAGACGCGCTGCGGGCTGTCGGCGCCGGGGCCGGAGTCCGGCTGCACGCCGGCCTCGCGCGCCAGGTCGAAGATCTCGCGGGCCACCCAGGTGGGGGCGTGGACGCCGTTGGTGATGGAGATGATGGGTCGGTCGGAGGCGTCGAACGCGGGCCAGAGTCCGCCGAACATGCCGCGGCTCACCTGGCCGTGCAGCTGCGAGACGCCGTTGGCGCGCTGGGCGAGCCGCAGGCCCATGACGGCCATGTTGAAGACGCCGGGGTCACCACCCTCGAAGTCTTCGGCACCGAGGGCGAGGATGCGCTCGACCGGGACACCGGGGCAGGCGTTGTCGCCGCCGAAGAACTGGGTGACCAGGTCGCGCGGGAAGCGGTCGATGCCGGCCGGCACCGGCGTGTGCGTGGTGAAGACCGTGCCGGCGCGGGACACCTCCACGGCCGCGTCGAAGTCGAGGCCCTGGTGCTCGGTCAGCTCGCGGATCCGCTCCAGGCCCAGGAAGCCGGCGTGGCCTTCGTTGGTGTGGAAGACCTCGGGCTCGGCAAAGCCGGTCAGGCGGGCGTGGGTGCGCACGGCACGGACGCCGCCGATGCCCAGCAGCATCTCCTGGCGCAGGCGGTGCTCGGTGTTGCCGCCGTAGAGACGGTCAGTGACGTCGCGCAGGACGCCGTGGTTCTCCTCGATGTCGGTGTCGAGCAGCAGCAGCGGCACGCGGCCCACGCTGGCCACCCAGATGCGCGCGATGGCCTCCTCGCCGCCGGGCATGCCGATGGTGATCCGTGCGGGCGTGCCGTCGGCCTCGCGCAGCAGCGACAGCGGAAGCTCGTCGGGGTCGAGGACCGGGTAGGTCTCCTCCTGCCAGCCGTCGCGCGAGAGCCACTGACGGAAGTAGCCGTGGCGGTAGAGCAGGCCGACACCCACGATCGGCACGCCGAGGTCGCTGGCGGACTTGAGGTGGTCACCGGCGAGGATGCCGAGGCCGCCGCTGTACTGCGGCAGCACGGCGGTGATGCCGAACTCGGGCGAGAAGTAGGCGATCGCGCTCGGGGCGGACTCGTCGAGGCCCTGGTACCAGCGGGGTCCCGCAGGTAGTCGGCGAGGTCGGCGCGGGCCGCCTCGAGCCGGGCCAGGAAGTCGGCGTCGTCGGCCAGGCGGGCGAGCAGGTCGGCGGGGACCAGCCCGAGCAGCTTGACCGGGTCCTGCCGGCTCTTCTCCCACAGCTCGGCGTCGATGGACTCGAAGAGGTCCTGCGTCGGAGGGTGCCAGGACCACCGGAGGTTGCCGGCCAGCTCGCCGAGAGCCGAGAGAGCGGTGGGCAGGACAGGGCGGACGGTGAATCGTCGGATAGCGCGCACCGCAGGAAGGTACCGAATGGATCGTTCAAATCCAATCCGGCTACCCAAAACCGTAACCGGCGACACCTCGGGACGTTCCGCAGGTTAGATGGCACTCGCCACCAGGTCGCCGACTCGGCGACCACCTGTCTCGGAAGGCACACCATGCCCCTCCCCCGCCGCACCACCGGCCTCCTCGCCGCCGGACTCGTCCTCTCCCTCACGCAGCTACCCGGCTCACCAGCGACCGGCGCTCCACCGGACCACGTCGTCGGCGCGCGTCGCGATCGACGCCGACGACTTCCGCGGACTGGGGGACGCCCCCCTCGGTCTCGAGGACATCGACGAGCGCGGGGTGGCACTGCCGACCGCCGCGCAGCGCACAGCGGCTCGCGGCCTCGGCGCCGACGTCCGCTGGAACTCCTTCGGTACGCCGTCCTCGATCCTGCCCCGCGACGGCAGCCTCGGGGCTGCGCCCGGCAAGCCCGCACCGGCCGCGAGGTCCTGGCTGCGCCGCAACGCGGACGTCCTCGGTCTGACGTCGGCCGAGGTCGACCGGCTGAGGTTGGTCTCGAGCCAGCCCTTGACGCAGAGCGCGGCGCGCGCCGTGCTCTTCCGTCAGAGCTTCACCGGTCGCCGGCGGAGACCTCGCCCCCGCGCTCGGCAGCATGGTGACCGTGGGCGTGGCCGACGGCAAGGTCGCCTACGTCTCCTCCTCGTTGACCAAGAACGCGCGGTCGGTCCCCGCAGCCGTTCTCAGCCCAGCCGCCGGCTGGGTCGAAGGCCGCCGCCGCGGTCGGGCTCGACGTCCCGGTCGGAGACCTCGACGCCGTCGGCACGCCGGCGACGCGGCTGGTCGACCTTCGACGTCCCGGGCCTGGCGCAGGACCAGCTCGCTCGCGTCCGCAGCCTCGCGATGGCCGACGGCACGGTCCGTCCGGTCGTCGAGGCCAACGTCGTCGATGTCGACGGCGACTCGCTCGAGGCCTACACCGTCATGGTCGACGCCATCGACCGGCACGGTGCTGCACCGCGAGCACCAGGTCGAGCAGTCCAACGAGTCCTCCGGCTTCCAGGGGGAGATCACCGCCGACGAGTGCGGACCGCAGCACCCCTTCGAGGTCACCGACGACACCACCAAGCAGATCGTCATCACCGCCACGGCCGTGATCGCCTCCAACGACATCGTCGTCAAGATCATCGACCCGCACGACCAGGTGCTCGTCTCGGGCGACCTCGTCACGAGCCCCGAGACCGCGACGTACACCGCACCGAACGGCGGCACCCTCCCGCAGGGCACCTACACCGCGCAGGTCTGCCCCTTCGACGCCTCCACCGCACTTCGAGGCCCCCGGCAACTACGCCGGGACCGTCAGTCTGTCGAGACCGCCGGCGGCACCCCGACGCTGCCCTACCCGCCGAAGTGGCGCTACTTCGACACCAACCCGACCCCGCGCTTCGGCACCGACCACACCCCCACCAACAGCGTCGTGGGCTGCTGGGTCATCCGCACCAACGGCGCCAAGGTCCCCGGCTGCACCGAGCCGGTCAAGGCCGTGCAGAGCCTGGCCTCGCGGGTCCCGTGGGACGTCAACACCAACAGCAGCCTCTCCACGCTGACCTCGGAGGGAAACAACGTCCGGGACCGGGAGGCGTGGGGCTCGCCGCTCACGCCCGGCGGGTTCTTCCAGGCGCCGGTGTCGCCGACGCGGGAGTACACCACCGAGTTCACCGACGCGTGGAACAACAGCAAGTGCGACCCGTCGCAGCTGCGGCCCGGCGGCAACGACATCTTCGCCTCGGTGACGAACCTGTTCGTCACCCACAACCGGATGCACGACTACTCCTACTACCTCGGCTTCACCGAGAAGAACTACAACCTGCAGCAGGACAACTTCGGCAACGGCGGCGCTGCCGGTGACCCCGAGATCGGCAACGTCCAGGCCGGTGCGCTCACCGGTGGTACGCCGTCGTACCTCGGGCGTGACAACGCCAACCAGATCGCGCTGCAGGACGGCGTGCCGGGCATCACCAACCAGTACCTCTTCCAGCCGATCGCCGGGGCGTTCTACGCGCCGTGCACCGACGGCGGCCTGGACATGGGCATCGTCGGGCACGAGTACACCCACGCGATCTCCAACCGGATGGTCGGCGGACCCGACGAGGGTCTGTCCTCCGAGCAGGGCGGCGCCATGGGTGAGTCCTGGTCCGACCTGGTGGCCGGCGAGTTCCAGTTCGCCCACGGCTACAACAACGGCGGCAACATCTGGGCCATCGGCCTCTACGCCACCGGGAACAAGAAGGTCGCGATCCGCGACTACGCCATCAACAACAACCCGCTGACGTACGGCGAGTACGGGTTCGACACGACCGGTGACGAGGTCCACGCCGACGGCGAGATCTGGAACGCCACCCAGTGGCGGGTCCGCCAGGCACTGGTCGCGAAGCACGACCGACGCTTCCCGTACACCGACAAGGTGCGCCAGCTCCGCTGCTCGGAGAGCCGCGGCGCGAAGTCCCCGCTGCGCGCTGTCGACTGCCCCGGCAACCGACGCTGGATCACCCTGATGTTCGACTCCTTCCTGCTCCAGCAGGGCGCCACGAGCATGCTCGACGCCCGAGACGCCATGCTGGCCGCGGACCGGATGCGCTTCGGCGGCAGCAACCAGGCGGTCATGTGGAAGGCCTTCGCCCGCAGCGGCATGGGCGTCGGCGCCAGCACCCCGAACGCCGACTCCGGTGACGTGGAGCCGAGCTTCGCCACGCCGTCGGGCAACGCCGACGTCCGGTTCCGCCCGGTGCTCGGTGACGGCACGCCGGTGAAGGGCAAGGTCTACATCGGCACCTACGAGGCGCGGGCCACCCCGGTGGCCGACACCCTGCCGGGCACCGACCGGGACGCCGCGGCGTCCATGGCCCCGGGCACCTACCGCGGGGTCGTGCAGAGCGCCGCGACCGGCCTGACGCGATTCACCGCCAGGGTCGGCAACGGCGGCTCCCAGACCGTCCGCATCACCGTCGAGCCCAACCTGGCGGCCAAGGCCAGTGGCGCGTCGGTGCTGGCGGCCAGCGCCGGCAGCCTCAACGCGGAGTCGCTCATCGACTCCACCGAGGCCACCAACTGGGCCGGGGTCACCGACGGCGAGAACGTCGACGACAGCCACCCGTTCGTGGCCGTCGACCTCGCCGGCGGACGCTCGACCATCCGTCGGCTGGTCGTCAGCGCGATGCTGCGCCCGGCCGAGGGCGGGGGCGGCGACATCCCGCTCGCGCAGGTCGACGAGGACCCGGACTCGGGCTCTCGCTTCACCGCGCTGCGGAAGTTCGCCATCGACGTCTGCGACTCCGGGTGCGCCGCGGGCGACGCGACGTGGCGGCGGGTGTTCGTCAGCAGCGCCAACGCGTTCCCGGGCGAGCGCCCGCGTCCGACGGCGCCGAAGCTGAACTTCCGGACCTTCCGCCTCGCCGACCCGGTCCAGGCTCGCGCGGTCCGGCTGGTGGCGCTGGAGAACCAGTGCACCGGGTTCGCCGGCTACGCCGGGGAGCAGGACAACGACCCGCTCAACGACACCGACTGCAAGACCGCCTCCGACCGCGGTCAGTCGGTGCGGGCGGCCGAGCTGGAGGTGTTCTCCCGCTGAATGGTGAGTGCGCCGGACGTCGTACCGGCGTACTCCCCGCGCAAAACTGGCACTCCCCGAGCGAAGTTTCGCTCGGGGAGTGCCAAATTCACCGGGGACCCGGTGAAACCGGCAGGCGGGTGTCGAGCGCTCAGCGCACCTTCGCGGCGACGAGCTTGGTCTGCAGCTTGGCCTCGGTGCCGGCGTGACCGGCCTCGCGGCGCAGGTCGCGCGCGACCCGCTGGGCGCGCCAGGCGACACCGGGCTTGCCCTCGGTGTCGACCGCGGCGAGGACCAGCCCACCGAGCAGCGACACGTTCTTGGCGAACGCGAGTCGCTGGTTGTTCTTGGCCTCCGGGTCGGTCTCCTCCCAGAAGGCGTGACCGGCCAGCGTCGTCGGCACGAGGCTGGCCGCCAGCACGGTCGCGGAGATGCGCGGCACCCGGTTCGTGGCCAGGGCGGCGGCCGCCACCAGCTGCACGCCGGCGTTGGCCAGCACGAGCGTGTGGGGGTCGGAGGTGATCGGGATCTGGGGGGCGGTCTTCTTGACCGTGCTCACGATCGGGTCCGTCACCGGCTGCGCCTTCTCGGCCAGCGGCTTGGAGTTCTTGAGGGCCTCCACCGCGCCGAGGGCGAAGGTTGTGGCGAGCATGGGACGGGCAAGTCGTCGGATCAGCGTCATGTGACTGGTTCTACCCCATCGGGCGACGATTCAGACCGGCGAACGCCGAGCCGGGCTGTGGCTGGTGCGCGCTCGGGTGCGCTCAGGACGGGTGACCGCGGCGCACGCTGGTCCGGGCTGGTTGACGCGCGCGGACTTGGGTAGGTTCGCGGGCATGGTTGGACGCATACCTGTCCTGGATGTCACGCCGCAGATCGAAGGAGGTACGTATCCGGCCAAGGCCGCCGTCGGTGAGCCCTTCGAGGTGACCGCACTGGTCCTGCGCGAGGGCCACGACGCCCATCGGGCCGAGGTCGTCCTCGTCGACCCCTCCGGCTCGCGACGCCCGACCGCAGCTCATGACCAAGGTGCCCGCCGAGGCCGACCGGTGGCGTGCCACCGTCACCCCGGACACCGAGGGCGCGTGGGGTTTCGAGATCCACGGCTGGAGCGACCCCTACGGCACGTGGGTCCACGACGCCGAGATCAAGGTGCCCGCCGGCATCGACACCGAGCTGATGTTCACCGAGGGCGCACTGCTGCTCGAGCGGGCAGCCGACGGGCCGCGACGCCGAGGCTGCCGCGACCCTCACCTCCGCGGCCCGGGCCCTGCGCGAGACCGCCACCCCCGACATCGTGCGGCTCTCGGCCGGCACCTCCCCCGCCGTGCGGGCCGTGCTGGCCGCCGACCCGGTCCGCGAGCTGCTCACCGTGGCCGGTCCGTTCCCGTTCTTCGCCGACCGGCAGCGCGCGCTCTTCGGCTCCTGGTACGAGTTCTTCCCGCGCTCGGAGGGCGCCCGTCTGGACGAGACGACCGGCAAGGTCGTCAGCGGCAGCTTCCGCACCGCGGCGACAACGTCTGCCTGCGGTGGCCGACATGGGCTTCGACATCCTCTACCTGCCGCCGATCCACCCGATCGGCCGGGTCAACCGCAAGGGTCGCAACAACACCCTCGATCCCGGTCCCGACGACGTCGGATCCCCTTGGGCGATCGGGTCGACCGAGGGCGGGCACGACGCCATCCACCCCGACCTCGGGACCTTCGAGGACTTCGATGCCTTCGTGGCCGAGGCCCACCGCCTCGGGCTCGAGGTCGCGCTCGACCTGGCGCTGCAGGCCGCCCCGGACCACCCGTGGGCGACCGAGCACCCCGAGTTCTTCACCACGCGCGCCGACGGCACCATCGCCTACGCGGAGAACCCGCCGAAGAAGTACCAGGACATCTACCCGATCAATTTCGACAACGACCCGGAGGGCATCTACGCCGAGGTGCTGCGCATCGTCCGGCTCTGGATGAGCCACGGGGTCCGCGTCTTCCGTGTCGACAACCCGCACACGAAGCCGGTCGCGTTCTGGGAGTGGCTGCTCGGCGAGGTGCGAAAGACCGACCCGGACGTGATCTTCCTGTCCGAGGCCTTCACGCGGCCCTCGATGATGGGCGCGCTGGGCAAGGTCGGCTTCCACCAGAGCTACACCTACTTCACGTGGCGCACGACGCGGCACGAGATCGAGACCTACTTCGAGGAGGTGTCGCGCGAGACCAGCCACTTCCTGCGGCCGAACTTCTTCGTCAACACCCCCGACATCCTCCACGAGTACCTCCAGTACGGCGGTCCGCCGGCATTCAAGGTCCGCGCCGCTCTGGCGGCCCTGGGATCGCCGTCGTGGGGGGTCTACGCCGGCTTCGACCTCTTCGAGCACGTCGCGGTCAAGCCCGGGTCCGAGGAGTACCTCGACACCGAGAAGTTCCAGATCCGGATCCGCGACTGGGAGGGCGCCGAGGCAGCGGGACGCACGCTGTCGCCGTACCTGCGGATGCTCAACCGGACCCGCCGCGAGCACCCCGCCCTGCAGGAGCTGCGCAACCTGACGGTGCACAACCCGGAGGACGACTCGATCGTCTGCTTCTCCAAGACCACCGAGCTGCCCGACGGCAGCCGGGACACGGTCATCGCGGTGATCAACGTCGACCCGCACAGCACGCGGGAGACCACGGTCCACCTCGACATGGCCGCGCTCGGCCTCGACTGGGCCGACCGCTTCCTCGTCCACGACGAGGTCACCGGAGCCGACTGGACCTGGGGCGAGCACAACTACGTCCGCCTCGACCCGTTCGACGAGCCCGCCCACATCCTGACCGTGAGGAGCCCCACCGCCTGATGACCTCGACCTCACCCACCCAGCCCGCCGCGCAGCCTGGGGCCACCGAGGACACCGAGTGGTTCAAGACCGCGGTCTTCTACGAGGTCCTCGTGCGCTCGTTCTCCGACAGCGACGGCGACGGCTTCGGGGACTTCAAAGGCCTGACCGAGAAGCTCGACTACCTGCACTGGTTGGGCGTCGACTGTCTCTGGGTGCCGCCGTTCTTCACCTCGCCGCTGCGCGACGGCGGTTACGACGTGGCCGACTACACCGAGATCCTCCCTGAGGTCGGCACCCTCGACGACTTCCAGGAGTTCCTCGACGAGGCCCACAAGCGCGGCATCCGCGTGATCATCGACTTCGTCATGAACCACACCAGTGACGCCCACCCGTGGTTCCAGGCGTCGCGCAACGACCCCGAGGGTCCCTACGGCGACTTCTACGTGTGGTCCGACACCGACGACGAGTACGCCGACGCACGGATCATCTTCGTCGACACCGAACCGTCCAACTGGACCTGGGACCCGGTGCGTCAGCAGTACTTCTGGCACCGGTTCTTCCACCACCAGCCCGACCTGAACTTCGACAACCCGAAGGTCCACGAGGCGATGTACGAGGCGCTCTCGGTCTGGCTCGACATGGGCATCGACGGGTTCCGCCTCGACGCCGTGCCCTACCTCTACGAGCGGCCGGGGACCAACGGCGAGAACCTTCCCGAGACGCACCAGTTCCTCAAGGACCTTCGCGCCTACGTCGACGAGCACTATCCCGGCACGGTGCTGCTGTGCGAGGCCAACCAGTGGCCCGCCGACGTGGTGGAGTACTTCGGCGACTTCGAGAAGGGGGGCGACGAGTGCCACATGGCCTTCCACTTCCCGGTCATGCCGCGCATCTTCATGGGCGTGCGTCGCGAGTCGCGCTTCCCGATCTCCGAGATCATGGAGCAGACGCCGGCCATCCCCGACGGCTGCCAGTGGGGCATCTTCCTGCGCAACCACGACGAGCTGACGCTCGAGATGGTCACCGACGAGGACCGCGACTACATGTGGGGCGAGTACGCCAAGGACCCCCGCATGAAGGCCAACATCGGCATCCGCCGTCGGCTGGCTCCGCTGCTCGAGAACGACACCAACCAGATGGAGCTCTTCACCGCGCTCCTGCTGTCGCTGCCCGGCTCGCCGGTGCTCTACTACGGCGACGAGATCGGCATGGGCGACAACATCTGGCTCGGTGACCGCGACGGCGTCCGCACCCCGATGCAGTGGACCGCCGACCGCAACGCCGGCTTCTCCAAGGCCACGCCGGGTCGGCTCAACCTGCCGCTCAACCAGGACCCGGTCTTCGGCTACCAGCGGGTCAACGTCGAGACCGAGCTGGAGAACTCCTCGTCCCTGCTGCACTGGACGCGCCGCATGATCCACGTCCGCAAGAACCACCCGGCCTTCGGCCTCGGTGACTTCCAGGACCTCGGCGGCTCGAACCCCAGCGTGCTGTCCTACGTGCGCGAGCACGACGGCGACACGGTGTTGTGCATCAACAACCTGTCGCGCTTCCCCCAGCCGGTCGAGCTCGATCTGCGGCGCTGGGAGGGCGTGGTGCCGGTCGAGCTGCTCGGCGGCACCCGCTTCCCCCAGATCGGTGAGCTGCCCTACCTGCTCACGCTGACCGGGTACGGCTTCTACTGGTTCCGGCTGCCGACCTCGGCCCTGCTGAGCGCGCAGCCCGAGCCGGGTTCGCCGTCGTGAGCGCCGTCGCGCTCCCCCAGCTCCGCGCGTACGTCGAGAACGCGCGCTGGTTCGGGGGCAAGGGCCGCACGTTCGAGGTGACCGCGGCCCGGAGGCTGCTGATCCACACCGCGCCCTCGGCTCCTGACGCGGCCGGGTCGGACGATCCGGCGCCGACCGTGGCCATCGAGCTGGCCGACCTCGCCTTCGAGGGCGGGGAGACCGACACCTACCAGCTGCCCGTCTCCTACTACCCCGAGGAGCAGGAGCGGTTGGCGCACGCTGCCGTCGGGTCCTGGGACGACGAGGAGCTGGGCCCGGTCCACGCCTACGACGCCCTCCACGACCACGCTGCCACGCCGCTGTGGCTGCACGCGCTCGCCGAGGGCGCGACGCTGGGCGACGTGCGGTTCGTGAAGGTCGGCGACCACGGCCTCGACACCGAGGCCCGCTCGACCTTCTTCAGCGGCCAGCAGAGCAACTCCTCGGTGATCTACGGCGACGACAGCCTCATGAAGGTGTTCCGCCGGGTGACCACCGGGGTGAACCCCGACATCGAGATCCTGGCCGCGCTCAGCGAGGCCGGCAACGAGCACATCGCGACGCTCTACGGCTACCTCGAGACCGACGACCCGGCCACGGGCGAGGTGATCCAGCTCGGCATCCTCCAGCAGTTCCTGCGCACCGCCAGCGACGGCTTCGACCTGGCCCTGGCCAGCCTGCGCGGTCTGTTCGCCGACGGCGAGAACGTGCACGCCCGTGACGCCGGCGGCGACTTCGCCTCCGAGTCCCATCGGCTCGGGGTGGCGCTGGCCGAGATGCACACGACGATGGCGGACGCCTTCCCCGCCGAGACCTGGGACGCCGCCCACCTCGCCGCCTTGGCCGACGCCATGGCGGCGCGGTTGGACGCGGCTCTGGGCGTCGTACCGGGGATCGAGCCCCACGCCGCCGCGCTGCACGCGATCTTCGACGCCGTGCGTCACCACGAGGGGCCGGTGACCGCCCACCGGGTGCACGGCGACCTGCACCTGGGTCAGACGCTGCGGACGGTGAAGAACTGGAAGATCATCGACTTCGAGGGCGAGCCGGCCAAACCGCTGGCCGAGCGGCGCCGTCCCGACTCGCCGTGGCGCGACGTGGCAGGGATGTTGCGCTCGTTCGACTACGCCGCGGAGCTGACCCGGCTGGACCACGAGCAGGCCACCGGCGACTCCGAGCACCACGACGCCGAACGGGCGCGCGACTGGTCGCAGCGCAACATGGACGCGTTCCTGGCCGGCTACCGCGCCGCCAGCAAGACGTCGGTCGACCAGGTGCTGCTGACGGCGTACACCGCGGACAAGGCGGTCTACGAGGCGGTCTACGAGGCGCGCAACCGTCCGACCTGGCTGCCGATCCCGATGGCCGCCCTGGTGCGCATCACCTCCTGACCCCCGACCCCCAGCCGGTACCTGGTCACGTCCTGCCGCCCCTGATGGTGGGCGCTGCCTGCACTCCTCCGGTGTCCGGCTTGGTGTCATCGACCAGAATCAGGGGGTGAACGGGCGACAGCTGCGCGACAGGCTCACACTCGGGCCCTATCGTCGCCGCCGGTGGATGCGTCGAAGGCTGGCCCAGCTCGACCGGGAGTACGCCGCTGCCGCTGCCGGTCGGGCGCCCCGCGGTGGTCGTTCCCGCCGCGCCCGCACGCTCCACCCGCTCGCCGCCGCCGCACTGTTCCTCGTCATCATCGGCGCGGGCGGCATGGCCGTCGGCGCCTCCGAGCTCGTCGGCCGCCTGCCCTGGGCCGAGGACGCGCTCGGCACCCCTCCCCCGGCACCGGACGGCCCGGGCGACTACGCCTTCAGCGCCACCCAACCCGGCCGCCCCGGTGAACCAGTGGGCTACTCGCCGTGCGAGCCGGTGCGGATCGCACTCAATGACGCCGCTGCGCCCGAGGACGCCGCCGGGCTGGTCGAGAACGCGATGAAGGAGGTCTCGGCGCTCACCGGGCTACGACTGGAGCTGGTCGGACGCACCGACGACCTGCCGACGACCGACGGCGCCCGCGCGCTCGACGCCCCGGCGCTGGTGGCGTGGACCGACCCCACGCAGGTGCCGGCGCTGAAGGGCCGCGTCGCCGGGCTCGGTGGGAGCACGGCGGTGGAGGTGCCGATGCGCAACCGGGTCTGGTTCCGCACCGGGCAGGTCGCCCTCGACGCGCCTGACCTGGCGAACATCCTCGACCGGCCGGGAGGCACCGCCCAGGCTTACGCGATCGTTCTCCACGAGCTCGGCCACCTGGTCGGCCTCGACCACACCGGTGACAGCACGCAGCTCATGCACAGCGAGAACGTCGGAGTCGATCACTTCCAGGCCGGGGACCGCCGCGGCCTGGCCAGGCTCGGCGAGGTCCGCTGCCGCTGAGACGCAGCTGGACGCACGCAGCGCGGACTTCAGAACCGCGGGTAGGTGCCGTGCTCGTCGACGGTGTAGGTCCGGCCTTGGGGTGAGGTCCAGGTCAGGGTGCCGGTGGTGGGGTCGTGGGTGTAGCGCCAGTCGCTTCGGGTTTTGACGCGGTGGTGGAATCTGCAGAGTCTGGCGAGGTTGTGGGTGTTGGTCTGTGCGGGTGGTCCGCCTTGGTCGGGGTCGAGGTAGGGCTCGATGTGGTCGATGTCGTAGTGGCCGGTGTTGGTGCACCAGGGGAAGCGGCAGTGGTGGTCGCGTTCGGCGATCTGGCGGCGTAGGGGTGGGGGGATCTCGTAGGCGTCGATGCTGATGTGTGCGGTGAGGTCGACGACCGGGGTGATGGTGAGGTGGGTGTGGGGGGTGAGGCCGGCGATCCAGCGTTCGATGACGGCTTGGGAGCGGGCTCCGAGCTGACGTCCGGGCTTGTCGACGCGGCCGAGGTGCACTCCCGGGATGTCGTCGCCCTCGCCCTCGCCGCCGTCGCTGTGTCCGAGGCCCTCGCAGCCGTCGGTGGCTTGGAGGGCGTCGAGGTGGAGGTGGAGGTGCAGGGTGGGGGTGAGCCGCTTCGCGCGTCGCTGACCGGTCCCGGTCCCGGTGCCGGTGCCGGTGCCAGTGCCGGTGGTGGGGGTGCCGGTGGTGGCGGTGGTGGTGGTGCCGGTGGTGGGGGTGGGGGTGTTGTCGGGGGTCGCCATGTCGGTGAGGTCGAGGGTGTACTGGGGGTCGGCCAGCACGCCGAGGGCGCGGGCGCGGCGGACGTCGCGGGCGTCGCGGTCGCCGAGGGCGCCGAGGGTGGTGGCGAGGGTGTCGAGGGCGTGGTCGAGGGCGTGGGCATCGGGGGTGTCGAGCAACGCGTTCAGGTCGGTGGTGCCGTCGAGACGGTCCTCGAACCAGGCGCCGCGCTTGTCCGCGGCGGCGTCCTCACGTTCTTTGGCGAGGTCGGGGTCGTGACGCAGGATCGCGGCATCCACCGCGCGTTCGATCCGGTGCGGTGTCATCTTCGCTGCGAACGGTGCCAGGCTCGCATCGACCGCTTCGGCGACTTCTGCGGTCAGCGGGATGGTCTGCTCGGCGATACGGCGGGCTTTCCACACCAGCAGGTTGCCGGCCATCACCTGGGCCCAGCACAACGGAAGGCGGTCACGCAGCTCGACCGCTTGGCCGACGTAGGCGCGTCCGGCATGCTCGCTGATGCCCAGGGCGGTGGCGAGCTCGGTGACGGCGAACTCCTCGACCATGAACGCCCCCTCGCCGGCCAGGCGCAGCTGGCCTTCGAGGCCGAGGCAGGAGAACCTCGCGGTGCGCGAGTGGGTCGGATCGGTGTCGAGCCAGTGGGCGATGTCGGGGTCGACCGCGCCGACGTGTCCGACGCGGTGCAGGTCGGCCCAGTGGGTGACCGCACGCAGCTCACGCACCGCGGCGGTGTCCGCGATGCGGCGTTGGGCCACCACATAGGTCAACGTCGCGGCAGCGTCGCAGCCCAACACCTCGACCGGCTCCGACCGGGACCGGCGCGTAGGCGGGACCCGGGATCGGGTCGAGAAGCTGTGCGTCCATACGTTCGAATGTAGGACAACCCACCGACAGTTTGAGCCCCAGAACGGGGTGGCCGGGAAGATTCTCTGCAGAACTTCCCGCGGTGGGCGGACTGGGTCCTCCGGTCTCGACGACGCTCGCGACGCTGCTGCTCGACCACCGGGTCACCGGGCTCGACGACGCTCGCCAGGGCTCGCTGCTCGACCACCAGGTGGCTCGACCACCGGGTACGGGCTCGACGACGCTCGCCAGGGCTCGCTGCTCGACCACGGGCTCGACATCGCTCGCTGCCGGGTCGGAGGAATCGAGCCGTCGAGCCACCGCGTTGTGCGGGTGTTGCTGCACTGCCAGAGTGGGTACGACACCCCGAAGCGTCCCCGACCCCCAGGAGCATCCTCCGTGCCGACACCCCAGCCCGCGCCCGTGAGCCACGGCGACCTCGCCCTGCTCGTCGAGGGCCGGTACGGCGACCCGCACGCGATCCTCGGTGTGCACCCGCACGACGGCGGCGTCACGATCCGCACGCTGAAGCCACTCGCCGAGACCGTCACCGTCGTGTACGGCGACGAGCGTCACACGTTGAGCCACGAGTCGCACGGCGTGTGGTCCGGGGCGATCGCCACGCAGCACACTCCCGACTACCGCCTCGAGGTGACCTACGCCGACGGTCACCCCCACGTCGTGGACGACGCCTACCGCTACCTGCCGACGCTCGGCGAGATGGACCTGCACCTGATCAACGAGGGCCGTCACGAGGAGCTGTGGCGCGTCCTCGGCTCCCACGTGCAGCGCTACGACGGTCCCTTCGGTCAGATCAGCGGCGTGTCCTTCGCCGTGTGGGCGCCGCACGCCAAGGGCATCCGGGTGAAGGGCGACTTCAACTCCTGGGACGGCCGCGAGCACCCGATGCGGGCCATGGCCTCTTCCGGCGTCTGGGAGCTCTTCGTCCCCGGCGTCGGCTCCGGCACGAAGTACAAGTACGAGGTGCTCGGCGCCGACGAGGTCTGGACCGAGCGGGCCGACCCGATGGCCGTCGCCACCGAGGCCCCGCCGCTGACCTCCTCGGTGGTCCACGAGTCGACCCACACGTGGGGCGACGACGCCTGGATGGCGTCGCGCAACTCCAGGACTCCCGCGCGCGAGCCGATGTCGGTCTACGAGATGCACCTCGGCTCGTGGAAGCGCCACCCCGATCAGAGCTACTGGAGCTACGACCAGGTCGCCGACGACCTCGTCCCCTACCTGAGCAGGAACGGCTTCACGCACGTCGAGCTGATGCCGGTGATGCAGCACCCGTTCGGCGGGTCGTGGGGCTACCACGTGACGTCGTACTTCGCCGCGGACGCCCGCTTCGGCGACCCGGACGGCTTCCGCCGCCTCGTCGACCGGCTGCACCAGGCCGGCGTCGGCGTCATCCTCGACTGGGTGCCCGGCCACTTCGCCACCGACGCGTGGGCGCTGGTCCGCTTCGACGGCACGCCGCTCTACGAGGACCCCAACCCGCAGCGCGGGTGGCACAAGGAGTGGGGTTCCCACATCTTCAACTTCGGGCGCAACGAGGTCCGCAACTTCCTCTACGCCAACGCCGTCTACTGGCTCGAGGAGTTCCACGCCGACGGCCTGCGCGTCGACGGCGTCGCCTCGATGCTCTACCTCGACTACGCCCGCGAGCACGGCGAGTGGTCGCCCAACATCCACGGCGGTCGCGAGAACCTCGAGGCGGTCCAGTTCCTGCAGGAGATGAACGCCACCTGCCACCGGCGCGTGCCGGGCGCGGTCACGATCGCCGAGGAGTCGACCTCCTGGCCGGGCGTCACCGAGCCCACCAGCGAGGGCGGCCTCGGCTTCGACTTCAAGTGGAACATGGGCTGGATGCACGACACCCTCGACTACCTCAGCCGCGAGCCGGTGCACCGGACCTACCACCACGGCGAGATGACCTTCTCGATGGTCTACGCCTACACCGAGAAGTTCGTGCTCCCCCTCAGCCACGACGAGGTCGTCCACGGCAAGGGCTCGCTGCTGCGCAAGATGCCCGGCGACCGCTGGCAGAAGCTGGCCAACCTGCGCGCCTACTACGCGTTCATGTGGGCCCACCCGGGCAAGCAGCTGCTCTTCATGGGGTGCGAGTTCGGCCAGGACGCCGAGTGGGCCGAGCAGCGCGAGCTCGACTGGTGGCTGCTCGAGCAGCCCGGCCACTCCGGGATGCTCGACCTGGTGCGCGACCTCAACCACGTCTACCGCGACACCCCGGCGCTGTGGGCCGAGGACCACGACGAGTCCGGCTTCCGCTGGATCGAGGCCGACGACGCGGCGAGCAACGTGTTCGCGTTCCTGCGCACCGACGGAGCCGGCTCGCAGCTCGCCTGCGTGGTGAACTTCGCCGGCGTCCCCCACCACGGCTACCGGCTCGGCCTGCCCGCCGCCGGCACCTGGCGCGAGGTGCTCAACACCGACGCGGAGGCCTACGCCGGCAGCGGTGTCGGCAACCTGGGCGTCGGTCCAGGCCGAGCAGACCGGCTCGCACGGGCTGCCCGCCTCGGCGACGATCTCGGTGCCGCCGCTCGGCGCGGTCTGGCTGCGCCACGAGGGCTGAGCGGGAGCGGGGCCGACCGGGCGACGGTTAGGGTCGCAGGGTGAGCCGGGACAGCGACACGTACGACGACGAGCGGCGACGTGTCCGACGAGCTCCGGGAGGGCGTGCACGTCAGCGACCGCGGGGTGCACCTGGAGCCGATCGGCAACGGCGTGGCGCGGGTGAGCTGGTCCGCCGCGCTGCAGGCCGAGGGCTTCGACGCCGCGTCGACCGCCGTCCGCGAGGAGGTCACCCTCGCTCTGGAGGAGCCTCAGGCAGCGTCGTGTCGAGGCTCTGGTCGACCCCGACGACGTGACCGCGACGCGGATCGCCACCTGGGCCGGGCTGCAGCGTGAGGGCGTGATGCGCGGCGCCGTCGAACGCTCCGGCGCGCGGCACGACCGGGTCGTCTTCGCGCGCCTGCACACCGACGCGCCCGTCTCGAAGTCGCGCGGCTTCCGCGCCCTCCTCAACTCGTTCCTGCCCCGCAAGCGCGCGATCGCGCAGATGCTGGTGCGCGACGACCGGGGCCGCGTGCTGCTGTGCAACCTGACCTACAAGCAGGACTGGGACCTGCCGGGCGGCGTCGTCGAGGTCAACGAGTCCCCGCGCGTCGCGGTGACGCGCGAGGTTGCCGAGGAGCTCGCGCTCGACATCCCGGCCCGCAGCCTGCTGCTCACCGACTGGCTGCCGCCGTGGAGCGGCTGGGACGACGCGGTGTGCCTGGTCTTCGACGGAGGCACCCACGCGGCCGAGATCGCCGACCGGATCGTGCCCCAGGCCCGCGAGATCCGCACCGCCCGCTTCTGCACGATCGCGGAGGTCCACCAGCTCTGCGCCGACTTCACCGCGCGCCGGATCGACTCCGCCCTGGCCGCCCTCGACGGGGCGGCGGCGACGTACAGCGAGAGCGGTCGTCCGGTCTGAACGTCGCTCAGGGGGTCGCCGACACCGCCGCCGGCAGGTGGATCGAGAACACCGACCCACCACCGTCGCGCGGCTCGTAGTCCGCGCGCCCGCCCTGCGCCTCGGCGAGCGAGCGCACGACGTACAGCCCGAGACCGGTGCCCTGCTCGCGGGTCGACTCGGCGCGCGTGAACTCGTCGAACAGCCGGGGCCGGAAGTCCACCTCGACCCCGGGGCCTTCGTCGAGCACCGCGATCCTGACCAGGGGGCGCCGGGGTGAGGGCACCTGGCTGACCTCGACGTCGTAGGGACCGTCGGCGTACTTGAACGCGTTCGTCAGCAAGTTCGCCACCATCTGGCGCACCCGCGTGCGGTCCGCCAGCACGGTCACGTCGTCCGGCACGGACACCACCACCGGCTGCGCCCCGGCGACGTCCTGCACCACCTCGCGTAGCAGCGGCGCCAGCCTCAACGTGCCGACGTCGACGCGCAGCGTGCCGCGTCCGGCTTGAGCCGCGGTCAACAGGTCGTCGGTCACCCGCTCGAGCACGGCGGCCTGGCGACCCACCGCGTCCAGCAGGTGGGCCTTCTGCTGCTCGGTCAGGCTGGCCCCGGCCTCCGCCACCACGCCGGCGACGCCGCTCAACAGCCTCACCGGGTTGCGGATCTCGTGAGCGGTGGTGCGGATGGCCTGCCGCAGTCGGTCGACCTCCTCGTCGGTGCGCGACGGCGCCAGGCTCACCACGAGGTCGGGGCCGTCGGTGCGCACGGTGACGTCCCACAGCTCGGCTCCACTGATCATCCGGTCGTGGAAGTCGCGGGCCAGGTCACCGCGCAGGCTGCGACGCACCAGCGCCGCCAGCGGTGGTGACAGCTCGGCCAGGGAGGCACCCACCGGGTCCCGGGCGGGCCCGGAGGCGGCGTCGGGCCCCAGCCCCAGCAGCGCGCGGGCGGCGTCGTTGGCGTAGGCCAGGACGCCGTCGCCGTCCGGGGCGTCCGAAGCGCCACCGACGACCAGCAGGCCGAGAGCGGACGCGTCCGCGGCGCGGCCGGCCGGGGTCGGCGCGCCGGGGGCCGCGGGCGCCGTCGGCAGGACCGTCTCGGGGGGGCGGGCGGTCGGCACGACGTCCGTCGGCTCACCGTCACGCCCGAGCAGGGCACGGACCACGGCCAGGATCTCCTGCGGCGAGGTGCCCTTCTGCAGGTAGGCGTCGGCCCCGGCGCGCATCGAGCGCTCCTGCATCGCCCCGGCCTCGAAGCCGGACAGCACCACCACCGTGGCCGTGGGGCACGCCGCCTTGATGCGCGGCAGCGCTTCGAGCCCGTCCATGACCGGCATCGCGAGGTCGAGCATCACCAGCTGGGGCTGGAGGCGACGCGTCGCCTCGACGCCCCGCAGCCCGTCCTCGGCCTCTCCGACGATCGCGATGTCGCCGTCACGTTCCAAGATGAGTCGCAGCAGGAGACGGAGGTCCGGTGTGTCGTCGACGATGACCGCCCGCACGGCCTCGGTGACCGAGGGGGGCGTCACAGCCGGCCGTCGGGCCGCTCGGGCCGCTCAGGCTGCTCGGACCGCACCGCTGGTTCCTCCGGGCCCGCGCGAGGCGCGGTCACCGCGGGGCTGCCGCGCAGGAGGCGTGCCGAGGAGCCGCGCCGGTCCGGAGCCAGCAGGTCGGTGATCATGTGACTGGCCGAGCCGATCGCGGTCTCCAGGGCCTCCGAGGCGCGTTGCTGGTCGCCGAGGTCGAGCGCCATCTTGGCCACCACCAGCCCCTGCAGCACGTTGTCGTTCAGCTCGAGGGCCTGCTCCTCGCGCTTGCGGACGTCCTCGAAGAGCTGGGCGCCCTCCATGAGGGAGCCGTAGTTGCGGCGCAGCGTCCAGTAGTAGACGCCCACCAGGGCCCCGCCCACGTCCCAGGCCGCGAGCCGCCACCCCCAGGCGTCACGCATCGTGTTGCCCTGGCTGAGATCGAGCCCGAAGGCGGGCAGGAGCATGTGCGCGGAGAGGATCGCGTGGTGGAGTGCGCAGGTGAAGAAGATGGCGGCGGTCGCGCCACCCAGCGGATTGGAGCGCAGCTGCTGACTGCGCACCAGGGGGACGACGATCGCCGCGCAGATGGCGACGTAGGCGACGGCGAGGACGGCACTGGCCACCAGGCCGACCACCCACCAGTCCATCGAGTCACCCTCCCCGAGCGCCGTGCCCACGCAGGCGTCGACCACCGCACGATATCCACGCTCCGCGTCCCGCTGTCCGCAAAACGCGCATTACGCGGGACCGACGACAACCGGGCGGTGTGGGCACGTCGACGACGACGCGCGTCCGGCGATCGCCGGTCGGGCGCGTGCCGGTCGGGGGCGTGCCGGTGGGGGCGTGCCGGTGGGGGCGTGCCGGTCAGAAGAGCGCGGACGCCAGGTCGCGGCGACCCGCCAGGACGCGCGGGTCGTCGTTGCCCACGACGGCGAAGAGCTCGAGCAGGTGCAGCCGCGCCCGCGTGCGCTCCTCGTCGGAGGTGCGCCGCACCACGTCGAGCAGGCGCGCGAAGGCGTCCTTCACGTGCCCCCCGAGCAGGTCGAGGTCGGCCACGAGCAGCTGGGCCTCGAGGTCGTCGGGCTGGCTCGCCGCCGCCGCGCGCGCCGTCGCCGGGTCGACGTCCGCGGTGCGCTGCATGAGCTTGGCGCGCGACAGGCCGATCGCCGCCTCGGTGTCGGCGGGGCTGGCGTCGAGAAGCTTCTGGTACTCCGCGACCGCGGTGTCGAGGTCGCCCGCCATGAGTGCGTCCTCGGCCGGGGCGTAGCGCGGGTCGACGACGTCCTCAGCCTCGGGTGCGGCCTCCTCGGCGGCACTCACGAAGGGCTCGTGGCGTCCGGTGATGCCCTGGCTGGTCATCTGCTGCAGCAGCTGGGCGAAGAAGGCACGCAGCTCCTCCAGGGGCGGGATCTCCTGGAACAGCGGCTGCAGCCGACCCTGGAGGACCAGCGCGACCATGGGCACCGACTGCACCTGCAGGGCCTGGCCGATGCTCGGCTGGGCGTCGACGTCCACGCGTCCGACGGCCACCCGTCCCTCGAGGGCGGTGGCGATGTCGGAGATGTCGTCGGCGAGCTGGACGCTCTCGGGCATCCGGCTGGGCGAGTAGACCACCAGCACCACCGGGGCAGCCATCGACGACTCGAGCAGGGACTGGAAGTTCTGGTCGTCGAGCTCGAGGGTGTACGACGCACCGCCGTGCCCGCCGGCGCCTCCCGCGGACGGGGTCGGCCGTGGGGCCGGGGCCTTGAGGGCGGACAGGTCGATCGCACCGGGTCGGGAGAACGGCATCGTCATGGAGCCATTGTCCCAGTTGGGCTCAGGAGCGGCGAGGCCAGGGCCGGGTGCGGGACTCGTGGGCGCTTCGCGGCTCGGGCGGGACGATCTCGGAGAGCATCTTGATCCGCTCGCTGCGCTTCGGCGTGCACCCGTGGTCGCTCCGGGTCGTGGCCGCCCGCTCGGACGTCGGTCCGACCGGCCCCGTCGACACGTCGGAGACCCCGTCGCCGCCCTCGAGCTCCCCGCTGCCGCCCCGTCCGTCGAGCCCACCGGGCCGGCTCGACCCACCGCCGTACGCCCGGGCCTGGATCTGCTTGCTCACGCCCAGCGGGTCACCCACGAAGTGGAACTTGTCGAGGCCCTGACGCTGGGCGGCGGACTCGAAGGTGAGGTGACCGTAGCCCAGGAGGCGCCCGAGCACCGGCTGGTGGACGGTGAGGTCGACCAGGCCGCGCAGCGGCATCGCCCCCATGGTCTTGGACAGGAACGAGTTGACCTTGAAGACGCGCTTGGTGGTGACGAAGAGGACGTCGGAGCTGGTCGCCTGCCACAGCCACTCGCCGCGCAGCCAGGCCACCGGCGCCAGCAGCAGCAGAAGCCCCGAGGGGTCCTCGGTGCTCAGCAGGCCGACGGTGGCGTAGGCGTAGAGCCCGACCGCCGCGACCAGGCAGCCGATCCGCATCGTGCGGCTCCACCCGTCCTCGTCGACCGGCACCAGGCGGCGCCGGGCCACCAGGGTGAGCAGGCCGGCGAGGACCACGGCAGCGACCAGCAGGGCACCCTCGACGGTGCCCGGCACACCGAGGAGCGCCGGCCACGACGGCGAGCACGGCGAGCACGCGGTAGAGCGCCGCCCGGGCGTGGGCGAACCAGTGGTGGTGGATCTCGAGCGTGGTCCCGCGGGTCTCGCGGGCGTCGTCCTCGCCCTCCAGCAGCTGCTCGAGCCACGGCGGGTCGGTGGACGGCCGGAAGCGTCCGCGCAGCCAGGCGCCGGTCCGCCAGACCCCGCTGCCCATCGCACGGGTACGACGCATCCGCTGCGGGGGTGGTGCGCCTCCGGCGCCGGGGGACGCCACAGCCACCTCAGTCGAAGAGGGCGCCGAGGAAGTCGATGAGACCGGTGAAGACGGTCTCGGCCATGCTCCAGACCCAGGCGGCGCCGTCGCCGGCGAAGTCCGCGAACTGGTCGGGCGCCTGCACCATCCAGAAACCCACGAACAGCACGAGGAGCACGACGACCCAGGGCTTCATGCCTCATGAGTACCAAAACCCGGTCGGCGGCGCCCGGAGGCGCGCGGCAGAGCGCCCCGATCGCCGACGGCGCTGCCGTCAGCGCGCGGCCAGCACGTAGCCGCGACGCACCACTGTCTTGACCAGCCCCCCGTCGCCGGTGTCGTCCCCGGTGGCGACGCGCAGCGCCTCACGCAGCCGGGCGACGGCCACCTCCGCGGTGTGCGGATCGGTCGAGGCGCCGGGCAGCACCCGCAGCAGCTCCTCCCGGCTCACGACGTGGCCCGGCGTCGAGGCCAGCCGCCGCAGCAGGGCCAGACCGCTGGGCGAGAGGGCGACGGCGCGGTGGTCCAGCGTGATGGTCGCGGCCCGCAGCCGCAGCAGGCCGTGACCGGTCATGAGCGCGTGCCGGTCGTCGCCGAGCTCCTCGATCACCAGCCGCACCAGGTCGGCCAGCCGTGAGGTCGTGGGCACCCGCGCGAGCAGGCCGGCGAAGGCCAGCGGCTCGGCGGTCACCGGACCCACGGCGCCGAGCAGCAGCTGTCGGCTGTCGGTGCGGTCGCGCACCACGTCGAGCAGCTCGGCTCGTCGTACGGCGCGCAGCCACGCGCGGGCGCCGGGAGCACTGGTGAACAGCACTGCGTCGAAGCGCACCTCGTCCCACCTCCTCGACCGAGGTCGCGACCTCGGGGCGTTCGTCGAGCGAGACCCAGCGGTAGGCCCGCACCGCGGTCACCCGGGCGCCGGCCCGACGCAGCGCCACCTCACCGGCCTCGTCGCGACCGCCCGCGTGGACCAGCACGACGCTCGACCCGGACACACCCTCGGCCAGCAGGAACTCGATGATCTCCGCGGAGGTCTCGGCCTCCCCCAACCAGTCCGGCTCGACGCCCACGGCCTCGAGTGCGGCGCGCACCTTCGGGCCGCGCGCCACCACGCGGGCCCGCCGGAGCAGTCCCAGGACGCCGTCGTCGGCCCCGGCGCTGGACGCCGCGGCGAGCCATCGCTCCAGCCCGGTGGCGGTGGTGACCACCACGACGTCGACGTCCTCGCGCAGCAAGGCGTCGGTCCGGCGCACCAGCCGCCGCGTGCTCTCCGCCACCGATGCGATCGTCGGGGCCCGCCGGACGACGGCACCACGCTCCTCCAGCGCGGCAGACAGGTCGTCGCCTCTCCGACGTGCGGTGAGCAGGACGCGAGCCCCCGAGAGCACCGGCGCGTTGCCTGTCCGCATGGCTCCACTGTGGGGCGGTGGTGTCACCGGCCGCCGTCGGGCAGGTTACGAACGTGCTACGGGTGCGCACGCCTCCTGCCGGTCGGGCGCTCGTGCCGGGCTCGGCACTCACTCGCTCAGGAGGGCGTCCGCCGCGGCGTAGGGGTCGAGGTCGCGGGCGACGACCTGCCCGGCCAGCTCCTCGAGCCGGCTGCGGTCGGAGACCCCGGCCCAGCGACGCCGCAGCGCGGCCAGCGCGATCGACTCGACCTCGTCGCGGGCCCGTCGCCGTCGGCGGCGGTCCAGGGCACCGCTGGCCCGCGACCAGGCGAGGTGCTCCTCGAGGGCGTCGACGACCTCGGCGACCCCCTCGCCGCTGGTGGCGGTCGTGGCGAGGACGGGCGGGCGCCAGGCGCGCTCGGAGTCCGCCGGGACTCGTGGGACCCGTGGGACCCGTGCGAGAGAGCCAGCATGGACCGGACGTCACGGCGCACCTGCGCAGCACCCTCGCGGTCGGACTTGTTGACGACGTAGACGTCGCCGACCTCGAGGATCCCGGCCTTGGCGGCCTGGATGCCGTCGCCCATGCCCGGCGCGAGCAGCACCACGGTGGTGTCGGCCGCCCCGGCGACCTCGACCTCGCTCTGGCCGACCCCGACGGTCTCGGCGACGATCACCACGTCGAAGCCCGCGACGTCGAGGACGCGCACGGCCTGTGGCGTGGCCCACGACAGCCCGCCGAGATGACCGCGCGAGGCCATCGAACGGATGAAGACTCCCGCGTCGGTGGCGTGGTCGCCCATGCGGACCCGGTCACCGAGCAGCGCACCGCCCGAGAACGGCGACGACGGGTCGACGGCCAGCACGGCCACCCGTCTGCCGCGTCGACGCAGGTCCGTGACCACCGCCGAGGTCGAGGTCGACTTGCCGACGCCCGGGGCTCCGGTGATGCCGACCACGTGGGCGCGGCCCGTGTGCGGCGCGATCAGGGTGATGGCACGCCGCAGCGCCGGCGACTCCTCCTCGACGAGGGAGAGCAAGCGGCCCACCGCGCGGGCCCGCCCGGCGCGGGCGTCCTCGACGAGGCGCTCGACGTCCGGCTCGGGCACGCGGGGGGTGTCAGGTGTCAGGTGTCAGGTGTTGACAGGCCGGGTCAGGCCGGGACGCGGATGATGAGGGCGTCGCCCTGACCGCCGCCGCCGCAGAGCGCGGCCGCGCCGGTGCCGCCGCCGCGACGCTTCAGCTCCAGCGCCAGGTGCAGCACGATGCGGGCGCCGGACATGCCGACCGGGTGGCCGATGGCGATGGCGCCGCCGTTGACGTTCACCTTGTCCTCGTCGATGCCGAGCTCGCGCGACGAGGCGATGCCGACCGCGGCGAAGGCCTCGTTGAGCTCGAACAGGTCGATGTCCTCGACCGTGATGCCCTCCTTCTCGACCGCCTGGGCGATCGCGGCGGACGGCTGCAGCTGGAGGGTGGAGTCGGGGCCGGCGACCTGGCCGGAGGCACCGATCTCGCAGAGCCACTCCAGGCCGAGCTCCTCGGCCTTGGCCTTGCTCATGACCACGACGGCGCAGGCGCCGTCGGAGATCTGCGAGGCGGAGCCGGCGGTGATGGTGCCGTCCTTGGAGAAGGCCGGGCGCAGCTTGCCCAGCGACTCGGTGGTGGTGTCGCCGCGGACGCCCTCGTCGGCGGTGACCTGGGTGTCGCCGCCGCGGCCCTTGATGGTGACCGGCACGACCTCGTCGTCGAAGACGCCGTTCTTCCACGCCTCGGCCGCGCGCTGGTGGCTGCGGGCGGAGAACGCGTCCTGCTCCTCGCGGGTCAGGTCGGCCGCGGCGGCGTTGCACTGCTCGGTGAGCATGCCCATGGCCTGCGTCGTGAACTGGTCGAACAGCGCGTCGTAGGCCATCGAGTCGACGAGGGCGGTGTCGCCGTACTTGAAGCCCTCGCGGGACTTCGGCAGCAGGTGGGGGGCGTTGGTCATCGACTCCATGCCGCCGGCCACGACGATCTCGTGCTCGCCGGCGCGGATGAGCTGGTCGGCCATCGCGATGGCGTTGATGCCCGACAGGCAGACCTTGTTGATGGTGATGGCCGGGACAGTCATGGGGATGCCGCCCTTGACCGCGGCCTGGCGGGCGGTGATCTGACCGGTGCCGGCCTGGATGACCTGGCCCATGATCACGTAGTCGACGTCCTCCCCGTTCACGCCCGCCTTGCTGAGTGCGTGCTCGATGGCGACGCCGCCGAGGTCGGCGGCCGACTGGCTCCTGAGTCCTCCGAGGAGACGACCGATGGGGGTGCGAGCCCCCGCGACGATGACGGAACCTGACATGGAGCGCCTCCTGCTGCTGCGGATCGGGTGCGACGCGGCCTGGACGCAGCCGAGGGCTGCGGGCCGAGGGCCCGGCGCGGGTGACTCGGACGATACCGAGCGGTCGGCGCGAGCGGGAGGGGTCGCCTCCCGGTGATCCTGTCGGACACGTCACAGTCGCTCGCCGCTCTGCGTGCGGCGTACGACGATGTGCGGCATGAGTGTGGAGATCCCCGGACACCTGTTCACCGCCATCGACCACGTCGGCATCGCCGTACCGGACCTCGACGAGGCGATCGCGCTCTACCGCGACACCTTCGGCATGCAGGTCCTGCACGAGGAGACCAATGAGGAGCAGGGGGTGCGCGAGGCCATGGTCGGCGTCGGCGACTCCGGCTCCTGCATCCAGCTGCTCGCCCCCCTGGACGCGACCTCGACGATCGCGACGTTCCTCGACCGCTCCGGCCCCGGTCTGCAGCAGCTGGCCTACCGGGTCACCGACGTCGAGGCGGTCTCGGCGGTCCTGCGCGAGCGCGGCGTCCGCCTGCTGTACGACGCCCCGCGCCGCGGCACGTCCGACAGTCGCATCAATTTCGTTCACCCCAAGGACGCGGGAGGGGTGCTCGTCGAGCTCGTCGAGCCCGCTGCCTCCCACCACTGACGACTTCCGCGCACCACGAGCCAGATACGTCACACGGGGCTGACAGCGTGGTTACTCGCCGGTAGATTCGCGGCCATCTCGACCCACCGAACTCTCCAGGAGCACCCGTGAAGCAGATCCTCGACGCGATCCAGGCCGGAGACACCTCCCCGGAGGACTTCGCCGCGCTGCCGATGCCGGAGTCCTACCGTGCCGTCACCGTCCACAAGGACGAGCAGGGGATGTTCGAGGGCGTCGCGACCAAGGAGAAGGACCCGCGCGCGTCGCTCCACGTCGACGACGTCCCGGTCCCCGAGCTCGGCCCGGGCGAGGCCCTGGTCGCGGTGATGGCCAGCGCCATCAACTACAACACCGTGTGGACCTCGATCTTCGAGCCGGTCTCCACGTTCGGCTTCCTCGAGCGCTACGGGCGCGTCTCGCCGCTGTCGAAGCGTCACGACCTGCCCTACCACATCGTCGGTTCCGACCTGGCGGGCGTCGTGCTCGCCACCGGTGCGGGCGTGCACTCGTGGAAGCCCGGTGACCGCGTGGTCGCCCACTGCCTGTCGGTCGAGCTCGAGGGCCCCGACGGTCACAACGACACGATGCTCGACCCCGAGCAGCGCATCTGGGGCTTCGAGACCAACTTCGGCGGCCTGGCCGAGGTGGCGCTGGTCAAGTCCAACCAGCTCATGCCGAAGCCCGAGCACCTCACCTGGGAGGAGGCCGCCTCTCCCGGGTTGGTCAACTCCACGGCCTACCGCCAGCTGGTCAGCCGCAACGGCGCAGGGATGAAGCAGGGCGACAACGTCCTCATCTGGGGCGCCAGCGGTGGCCTCGGCGGTTTCGCGACGCAGTACGCCCTCAACGGCGGCGCGACCCCCGTCTGCGTGGTCTCCAACGAGGAGAAGGCGCAGATCTGCCGCAACATGGGCGCGGAGCTGATCATCAACCGTTCCGAGGAGGGCTACGCGTTCTGGAAGGACGAGCACAACCAGGACCAGAAGGAGTGGCGCCGCTTCGGCGGAAAGATCCGTGAGCTGACCGGTGGCGAGGACGTCGACATCGTCTTCGAGCACCCGGGCCGGGAGACCTTCGGCGCCTCCGTGTACGCCGCACGCAAGGGCGGGACGATCGTGACCTGCGCCTCGACCAGCGGCTACATGCACCAGTACGACAACCGCTACCTGTGGATGAACCTCAAGCGCATCATCGGGTCGCACTTCGCGAACTACCGCGAGTCCTGGGAGGCCAACCGCCTCATCGCCAAGGGCATGATCCACCCGACCCTGTCGCGCACCTACGGCCTCGAGGACGTCGGTCAGGCCGCCCTCGACGTCCACCACAACCTCCACCAGGGCAAGGTAGGCGTGCTGTGCCTGGCCCCCGAGGAGGGTCTGGGCGTGCTGAACGAGGAGCTCCGGGCCACCCACCTGACCCAGATCAACGCCTTCCGCGGCCAGTGACCTCCTCCTGACCCGGGCCGGACTGGACCGGACCTGGACCCGACGTGGACCGGAACGTCGTCGTTTCGGTGGACACGTTGGCGAGACACGCAACGGCGGAGGGGCTTTTCGCCTCGGATCGGTGACACTAGGGGATGGCTCCAGACCAACCACCCAGGAAACGCAAGCACGAATCGAGGGACACTCCCATGACCGAGCGCTCCGGACTCTCCATCTTTGACGAGACCGACGACAGCACCGAGACCTCCACCCTTCCCGCCGTCGCGCCGGCCAAGCCCTCCGCCTCCGCGTCGCCCCGCCAGAGCACCCCGGCTCCGGCGCAGAAGCCGGCCTCCGCCGCCAGCGCACCGGCCGCCACGCCGCGGGCCGAGTCCCCGCAGGTCTCGACCGGCTTCCCGATCGGCCGTCGCGGCTACGACACCGCCGCCGTGGACCGCAAGGTGGGCGAGCTGAGCTCGGAGAACGCCGCGCTCGCCCGCGACCTCGACGGCACCCGCAAGCGCCTCGCCGCCGTCGAGAAGCAGCTGGCGGAGATGCGCGAGCAGGCCAGCGAGAACGAGAACCCGACGTACGCCGGGCTGGGTGGCCGGGCCAGCGAGCTGCTCCGGCTCGCCGAGGAGCAGGCCGACGAGGTCATCGCCTCGGCCAAGCACCGCGCCGACGAGCTGCTGCGCACCGCCAGCGCCGACGCCGCCTCGATGAAGGCGCACGCCTCGCGCGACGCCGAGGACATGCGGATGGTCCAGCTCCAGGAGCTCGACGAGACCCGCACCTCGACGATGAGCGAGATCGAGCACCTGCGCTCCTCGGCCCAGGCCGACGCCGCCGACATGGTCGCCTCCGCCGAGCGCGACGCCTCCCAGCGCCGCCTCGCCGCCGAGCAGGAGGTCAACGCCCTGCGCACCGGCGCCCGCCGCGAGGCCGAGCAGGCCCTGGCCACCGCCAACCGCGAGGTCCAGGAGCTCCAGCGTGCCCTCGCCGTCGAGAAGGAGCGCCTGACCCGCGAGGCCGCCGAGCACCACAGCAACGCCGTCGCCGAGACCACCGCCCTGGTCGCCGAGGCCGAGGCGCGCGCCGACGCTGCGGAGCAGCGTGCCCGCGAGGCGAGCGCCCAGGCGACCAGCCAGCGCCAGGCGGCCAGCGACGAGGCCGAGCGCCTGATGACCCGGGCCCGCCGCGAGGCCGAGCAGCTCGTGGCGTCGGCGAAGTCCCAGGTCGCGACGTTCGTCGCCACCGGCAAGGCGGACTCCGAGCGCGACCTCGTGCAGCTGCGTTCGGAGGTCGACCGTTACACCAAGCGGCGCGACGCCATCGTGGCCCAGCTCGGCGCCCTGCGCGACGTCGTCGCCGGGTTCGGCGACTCCTCCGAGTCGTCGCCCGAGTCGTCGCCCGAGTCGTCGCCCGAGTCGTCGCCCGAGTCGTCCCGCAAGGCGCGCGGCAAGGACGCCGGCACGGAGTGACCAGCCCCACCCGCCCTCCGGCGGAGGAGGTCGACGCGCCACCGCACCTGTGGCACCACCACGGTCCGGTGGCGCTCGGCTTCCTGTTCACGGTGGGTGCCCTGGCGGCGTACTGGCTGGGCAGCCTGCTGCTCTCGATCAGCGGCGTCATCCTGCTCATCGTCGTGGCGATGTTCCTCGCTGTCGGGCTGGATCCGGCGGTGGAGTGGCTCGTGGGCCACCGCTTCCGGCGGTCCTGGGCGGTCTTGACCGTCATTCTCGGCGTGCTGCTGGCGCTGGTGATGTTCTTCGTGGCCCTGGTCCCCGTGATCTCGGAGCAGGTCGGTCGCATCATCGACCAGGCTCCCGGGTGGTTCGCCCAGCTGCAGGAGAGTCGCCGGGTCCAGGAGCTCGACGACCGCTTCGGCGTCGTGCAGAAGGTCGAGGACTTCGTCACCCGTGGTGACTACGTGTCCGGGCTCTTCGGGGGTGTCGTCGGGCTGAGCCTGGCCTTCTTCGGGTTCCTGGCCAACACGTTCTTCGTGACCGTGCTGATGCTCTACTTCCTGGCCTCGCTGAAGTCCACCAAGGAGGCGCTCTACGACCTGGCGCCGGCCAGTCGTCGCGCGCGGGTGTCCCACCTCGGGGAGCAGATCGTCACCAGCGTCGGCGGCTACGTCGCCGGCGCCTTCGTGGTGGCGGCGTGCGCCGGGACGACGTCACTGATCTTTCTGCTCATCGTCGGGCTCTCGGAGTACGCCGTGGCGCTGGCCGCCGTGGTGGCCCTGCTCGACTTCATCCCCATGATCGGCGCGACCATGGGCGCGGTGGTGGTCTCGGCCATCGGGTTCGCCACCGACCTCAAGATCGGCATCGCCTGCGTCGTCTTCTTCCTGATCTACCAGCAGCTGGAGAACTACATCCTCTACCCCCGGGTCATGCAGCGCTCGGTCAACGTCCCGGGCTCGGTCACCGTCATCGCCGCCCTCGCGGGCGCCGGCCTGCTCGGCGTCATCGGTGCCCTGCTGGCGATCCCCACGGCCGCCGCGGTGCTCCTGCTGATCCGCGAGGTCTGGATCCCCCGCCAGCAGGCCCGCTGACCGCCCGACCCACCCCGCGAGTCGGCGTGTCGTGCGGTCCGAGTCGGCGTGTCGTGCGGTCCGAGTCGCGTGTCGTGCGCGGCTCAGCACCAGGCCCGGACACCGTCCGCGCTCAGCGCCCGGTCACGGCGTACGACGGGGTGGTCGGCGAACCGGTCGCAGGTCCACGCGAAGTCGCCGTTGCGGTACTCCACCATGAGCACCGCCGGCCCGTAGACGTCGACGTACCCCTGGCACTCGCGCCAGCGGCCGCACTCCTCGGCCACCGCGAAGTCGAAGCCGATCCGCGGCCCACGCGCTCCCAGCTCCACCCAGTTCTTCTGCGCGACCGCGAGTCCGGCCGCGTGTGCGTCCGCCGCGAGCAGGCGGGCGAAGGCGCGAGCGTCGGCGGCCGAGACCAGCCCTCGGCTCCGGGAGAACGAGTCGAGGTTGTCGAGCTCCACCGCGTCGTAGCCGTCCTCGGCGCAGGCGGTGGTCCACCGGCCCACGATCCGGGCGAGCCGCTGTCGCTTGCGGTCGGTGCGGATGTCGAGGAGCCACTCCCCCCAGGCGCTGTCGACGACAGGGTCCCCGCCCTTCTGCAGCACCAGGTCCCACCGCTCACGCCAGAAGCGCTTCTCGTCGGGCTGGGTCTGGAACCCGTTGACGTAGCAGATGGAGTAGGCGCCCTCACGCGGCTCCGCCCGCCGGTCCCGCACGACCGTGGTCACGGTCGCGGCCGGATCGGTCGCGCCGCCGAGCTGGTAGTCCCAGTCTCCGTTCGCCGGTGGCACTGCCGGCGGGCCCGCGACGCCGGTGGAACGCTCGACTCCGATGCTCGAGCCGAGCCACGCCGTGAGCAGCGACGAGGTGAGCAGGACCACGAGAAGGAGGACGGGACGGGGTCTCACCCGCCCATCGTCGCCTGCCCGGACTTCCGGGTCGACGTTTCACCTCAGACGGGCTGCGAGGTCCGCTCCCGTGCGCCGCCGTCCGAGCCGCCACCCGCGTCGTCGTCCTCCGCGGTGAGCGGCTGGGCGATGGACTCCAGGGACCGACCCTCGGCCTTCACCCCCAGGAACGCCGCCACGATGCCGCCGCCGATCATGAGCGCCGCGCCGATGAAGTAGCCCAGCGCGATCTGGGTGATGTCCTTGTCGGCGGAGGCGTTCTCGATCAGCCGGCCGAACAGCAGCGGCCCGGAGATGCCCCCGACCGCGGTGCCGACGGCGTAGAAGAACGCGATGCACAACGCCCGGGTCTCCATCGGGAACACCTCGCTGGCCGTCAGGTACGCCGCGCTGGCGCCGGCCGAGGCGAAGAAGAAGATGACCGCACCGAAGAGGGTCAGCGTCGTGGCGTCCAGGTCGCCGAGGACGATTCCGGCGACCGCGAGGAGGACGCCCGAGACCAGGTAGGTGCCGGAGATCATCTTGACGCGGCCGACGGTGTCGAACAGCTGGCTGAGCAGCAGCGCTCCCGCGAAGTTGCTGGCCGCGAAGATCGCGATGTACCACCCGGTCTGGCCGACGTCGAGGAACGTGGTCAGGGTGTCGCCGTAGGTGAAGAAGAAGGCGTTGTAGAGGAACGCCTGGCCGATGAACAGTGACAGGCACAGCACGGTGCGCCGCGGGTACAGGGTGAAGACCGTGCGCGCGATCTCGGGGATCGAGATGGTCCGGCGCTGCCGGATCGTGATGGTCTCCGAGACCCCCGGCAGCTCGCGACCGGACTCCTCGGCGACGGTCCGCTCGATGTCACGGACGATGCGTTCCCCCTCGTCCTCACGCCCGTGGATGAACAACCACCGAGGGCTCTCGGGCACGTTGCGGCGCACCAGCAGGATGCCGACGGCGAGGATCGAACCCAGCCCGAACGCGAGGCGCCACCCCCAGGCGGGGTCGACGAGGGTCGGGTCGAGCAGCGGGATCGTGAGCAGGGCGCCACCGGCGGCGCCGATCCAGAACGAGCCGTTGATCGCGACGTCGACCCGTCCGCGGTACTTCGCCGGGATCAGCTCGTCGATCGCGGAGTTGATGGCGGCGTACTCACCGCCGATGCCGGCACCGGTGAGGAAGCGAGCGGCGAAGTACCACAGCGGCGTCATGGAGAACGCCGTCAGCACGGTGGCCACGGTGTAGACGCCCAGGCTCCACATGAACAGCTTCTTGCGACCGAGTCGGTCGGTGAGCTGTCCGAAGAACAAGGCGCCCAGGCAGGCGCCGGCGACGTAGACCGCACCGGCCAGGCCGATGTCGGAGCTGCTGAGCCCCAGGCCGGTGCCCTCGGGCTTGAGCGCCTCCGACATCGAGCCGACGATCGTCACCTCGAGCCCGTCGAGGATCCACACGGTGCCCAGGCCGGCGACGACGAGCCAGTGCCACCGCGCCCAGGGGAGCCGGTCCATCCGGGCCGGGATGTCGGTGGTGATGCGTCCCGTCTCCACGCTCATGAGATCCCCCTCCTCTCCGGAGGTCGCGCGCGGCGCCGAGTGCAGGGGCGGGCGAGGCTCCGAAGGCTTCAGCGCCGAGTGTCCCCCGTCACACCCCGGAGTAATCCCGGAAGCCCTTCTTGGTCTTGCGACCCAGGTAGCCGGCCGCCACGAGGTGCTCGAGCAGCGGAGCCGGCGCGAAGCCAGGCTCGCGGAACTCCAGGTAGAGCTCACGCTGGATGGCCAGCGACACGTCGTTGCCGACCACGTCGAGCAGCGCGAACGGGCCCATCGGGAGCGCACAGCCGTACTTCATGGCGGTGTCGATGTCGTCGGCCGTGGCGTAGTGCGCCTCGAGCATCTTGATCGCGTCGTTGAGGTAGGGGAAGAGCAGCGCGTTGACGATGAAGCCGGCGCGGTCGCCGCAGGACACCGCGTGCTTGCCGACTTCCGCGCACAGCGCGCGCGTGGTCTCGGCGACGTGGTCGTGGGTGGCGACGGTCGACACGACCTCGACCAGCTTCATGATCGGGGCGGGGTTGAAGAAGTGCATGCCGACGACGTCCTGCGGGCGCGAGGTGACCTTGGCCAGGCTGATGATCGGCAGGCTCGAGGTGGTCGTGGCCAGGATCGCGCCCGGCTTGCAGATCTCGTCGAGGTTCTCGAAGAGCACGGTCTTGACCTGCAGGTCCTCGGCGATGGCCTCGACCACGATGTCGACCCGCGCGAGGTCGTCGAGCGAGGTGGAACCGGTCAGCCGGCCGAGCACGGCTGCCTTGGCCGACTCGTCGAGCTTGCCGCGCTGGATCGCCTTGTCCAGGGACCGCTCGATCGTCGAGCGGACCTTGTCGGCCTTCGCCTGGGACCGGCCGACGTACACCACGTCGTAGCCGGCCTTGGCGAAGACCTCGACGATGCCGCTGGCCATGGTGCCCGTACCGACGACGCCGACCGTGGAGATGTCGTGCCGGAGCTGCGGCGCCTCGTCGGCCGAGGGCGTGCGCTCGTCGGGCACGATCGAGGAGGAGTCGACACCCTCGTAGGTGTAGAAGCCACGGCCGGTCTTGCGGCCGAGCAGGCCGGCGGTGACCATCTGCTTGAGGATCGGCGCCGGGGCGTGCAGCCGGTCGCGGCCCTGCTTGTACATCGTGTCGAGGATCTCGTACGCCGTGTCGAGACCGATCAGGTCGAGCAGCGCGAGCGGCCCCATGGGGTAGCCGCAGCCGAAGCGCATCGCGGCGTCGATGTCCTCGCGTGAGGCGTAGCGGCCCTCGTACATCGACACGGCGTGGTTGAGGTAGCCGAAGAGCAGGGCGTTGGCGATGAAACCGGCCTTGTCGCCGCAGACGACGGGGGTCTTGTCCAACGACTCCACCAGGGCGGAGACGTCGGCCAGGACGTCGGGCTGCGTGACGACGGTGCGGACGACCTCGACGAGCTTCTGGACCGGCGCGGGGTTGAAGAAGTGGACGCCGACGACCCGACCGGGTCGCGCGGTGGCGGTCGAGATCTCCGTGACCGAGAGCGAGGAGGTGTTGGTCGCGATGATCGCGTCAGGGCCGAGGACGTCGTCGAGCTGGGTGATGACCGACCGCTTGACCGGCAGCTGCTCGATGACGGCCTCGACGACGAACTGGCAGTCCTTGACGGCCCGGAGGTCGGTGCTGAAGGTGATGCGGTCGACGAGCTCGCTCTGCTCGGCCTCGCTCAGCTTGCCGCGGGCGACGGCGCGGCCGGTGGAGTGGGTGACGTGCTGGCGACCGCGGTCCAGGGTCTCCTCGTCGACCTCGACGCCGACCACCTCGTAGCCGTGGCGGGCGAACACCTCCGCGATGCCGGCGCCCATGGTGCCGAGGCCGACCACGCCGATGGTGGTGAACTCGCGGGACGGGGCTGTGCTGACCGGGGCGGTGGCTTCTGCAGACATGGGCGCATCCTGCCACTCCGCGGACCCGCGGGCGCCGGCCCGTGAGGTACTTCACTGACCAGTAACTTATGGGCCCCCGGCCCGCTTCTGGTCGCTCCCCGCTGTGACGCCTGCTTCGGGGCGACGCTCGCGACCACAGGCCGGGCTTGCTGCGGCACGTGTCCGGAACCGGCGGCCGGCGGGGTAGATTGCCGCCCCGTGAGACTCGTCGTCGCTCGGTGCCAGGTCGACTACGCCGGCCGTCTGTCGGCGCACCTGCCGATGGCCACCCGCCTCATCATGGTCAAGAACGACGGCTCGGTGCTCGTCCACAGCGACGGCGGCTCCTACAAGCCGCTGAACTGGATGTCGCCGCCCGCCACGCTGCGCGAGGGCACGACCGACGACGGCCGGGTCGAGTGGACGGTCACCTCCCCCAAGGCCGACGACACGCTGCGCATCCTCATCGAGGAGGTCGTCAGCGACTCCCGCCACGACCTCGGCATCGACCCCGGGCTGCAGAAGGACGGCGTCGAGAAGCACCTCCAGGCGCTGCTGGCCGAGCACCCCGCGACGCTGGTCGACGGCCTCACCCTGGTACGACGTGAGTTCCCGACGGCGATCGGGCCCGTGGACCTCATGTGCCGCGACGGCGCGGGGCTGTCCGTCGCGGTCGAGATCAAGCGCCGCGGCGACATCGACGGCGTCGAGCAGCTGACCCGCTACCTCGAGCTGCTCAACCGCGACCCGCTGCTGACGGTCAACGGCGACGTCCGCGGCGTGTTCGCCGCCCAGGCCATCAAGCCCCAGGCCCGTGTCCTGGCCGAGGACCGCGGCATCGCGTGCGTGGTGGTCGACTACGACGCGCTGCGCGGCATCGACGACCCGACCCACCGCCTCTTCTAGGAGCGAGCCTTCTGGGCCTGCGCCCAGGCCAGACCCGCGGTGCCGAGGCCGATGAGAGCGGCGCCGGCGGCGCCGTACGGCGGGAAGATGTGGTCCTCGAGCACCCACCAGGTCCCGAGCAGCAGCGGGGCAGCGCCCACGAGGGCGGGCCATCCGGTCCGGCGCGCCACCTCGATCGAGGCGGCACCGGCCGCCACGAGCAGGCCCCACTCGCCCACGTCGCCCACCCGGCCCCCGATCTGGAAGATGTAGTCGACCTCGTCGGGGCGCAGCTGGCCGGGCCCGAGCCTGAAGGTCACCCACCCGGCGGTCAGCCCGCTGATGACGTCCAGCGCCGTGTAGCAGACCGCGTAGACGAAGGCACCCGCGTGCAGCACGAGCGCGAGCGGGTCACGACGGCCCCAGACCAGCGCCGAGAGCGCCAGCCCGACCAGCGGGAAAACGAACATGCCCGCCAGGTGCATCTGCCACCAGTGGTGCGAGGTGGGGTAGCTCAAGGAGCCGGGGTGGGTGGCACCGACGATTCCGAGGGACAGACCGGGCAGGGCGAGGAGCACGAGGCGACGGACGTCCATAGGGGCGAACCTACGGCAGGCCGGGTGACGAGCGATCACCCCACGAGGGCGGCCACCTCGGCCGCGCAGCCCCACGACAGCGTGACGCCGGCTCCCCCGTGGCCGTAGCAGTGCACGATCCGGTTGCCGCGGAGCCCGGTCCGCTCCTCCAGCCGGACGGTCGGTCGCGCCGGGCGCAAGCCGACGCGGTGTCCCAGCACCGTCGCTCCCCTGAGCCCGGGCACGAGCGCCGTCGCCCGGGCGAGGATCTCGCGCGCCACGTCCTCGTCCGGTCGGCGGTCCCAGGCGCCCTCCTGGTCGGTGCCGCCCACGACGATGTCGCGTGCGCGCGGCACGACGTACGTCGGTCCGGTGCTGTCGAGCCACCACTCCTCGAGGCCGACCTGCTCGACGAGCACGACCTGACCGCGCACCGGCACCACCGAGTCGTCGGACCCCAGCAGCCGGCCACCGAGGCCGCTGGCGTTGACGACGACCTCGGCCTGGTCCGGCAGGGCCGGGAGCGCCATCCGGGTGACGGTGCCGCCGAGGTCCTCCACGCGGGACCGCAACCAGGACAGGTAGACCGGCATCTCCGCGACCGGCACCTCGGCGGACCATCCGGAGCCGTAGCCCTCCGGCAGCGCGGTCGCCGGCTCGAGGGAGGGCACCGCGGCGGACCACCAGGGGCGCGCCTCGGGCGAGCGGAGCACCTGGGTGCCGCGACGCATGGTGACACCGGTGGTCTCGTCCTCGGCCAGCTGCACGAGGTCGGTGTAGGTCGCTGTCGCCCAGCCCAGCACCCGCTCGACGGGGTAGGCGCGGTACGGGTACCAGAGCGCGGCGGCGACCGAGGACGTCGTCTCCAGAGGAAGGTCACGGGCCAGGACAGCGACCTCGTGCCCGGCCTCGAGCAGCCGGACCGCGCAGGAGAGCCCCACCACACCGGCCCCGACCACGCTCACCCGACTCATGGGCCTCAGTCTTCACCGCCGGGGCTCACCGAGGGCCGGGAACCGTGACCTTTCTCGGCGAAACACTTTCTGACTGACCGGACGTCGTGTCAGATTGGGACCGGCAGCCCTCCGGCCCGGGCACTCCCGTCCGAGGCCGGACCCGCGGAGGAACAGGTGTGCACATGAGTCGTACGACGTCTCGCCCCATGACCGGCCTGACGAGCCGCCGGCCGGCCGGCCTCCTCGTCACCCTCGTGGCCCTGCTGACGATCGGGCTGACCGCTCCAGGCGCGCTGGCCCACGAGGAGCGGGAGTCGAAGTTCCCGAAGGGCACCGGTGAGGTGCCTCGCTTCCTGGGCTACGACAACCCCCGCAGCCGCGTGGTGTGCCAGCCGGAGACCCGACGGATCGTCGCCGGCATGAAGGCCGGACCGCTCAAGGAGCGCAACCGGCGCCTGCTGAGGCGCTGCGACTTCGGCTCCATCCAGAGCGCCATCAACACCATCAAGCGGCGCAACACCTCGATCTACGTCCTCCCCGGCACCTACAAGGAGAAGAGGTGGGCCTCCGACGAGCGCTCGGACTACTGCTCCAACTTGGAGACGGAGTCCAACGATCCGCTCGAGGAGGTCGACTACATCGGGTCGGTCCCCGACCCGGACGGCGGCGACGGCGAGGACTCCGACCCGATCGCGCTGTCCTACGGCGACCAGCGTCGCTGCGCCCACAACCTCAACCTCATCGCCCTCTTCGGTGACGAGACCCCGAGGAACGACTCCATCGCCTGCGACAGCCGGTTCTGCGGCACGCAGATCATCGGCACCGGCAAGCGCCGGACCGACGTGCTCATCAAGAACGACTTCAGCAAGCTCAACGCACTGCGCGCGGACCGGATGAGCGGCCTCTACCTCGCGAACTTCGCCGTGCAGGAGGCGGAGTTCAACGCCGTCTACGTCATGGAGAGCGACGGCTTCGTGATGGACCGTCTCCTGACGCGCGGCAACGACGAGTACGGCATCTTGGCGTTCGCCTCCGACCACGGCGTCATCAAGCGCTCCGAGGCCTACTACAACGGCGACTCGGGCATCTACCCCGGTTCCGCCTCGGACGTCAACGGCGACCGCAACCGGTTCCGGCCCGAGCGCTACTCCATCGAGATCTTCAAGAACCGCAGCCACCACAACACGCTGGGCTACTCCGGCACCGCAGGCAACTCGGTCTACGCCCACCACAACCGCTTCTACAAGAACGCGACGGGCATCTCGACCGACTCGCTCTTCCCGGGCCACCCAGGGCTGCCGCAGGACCACGCGCGATGGAGCCGCAACAAGATCTACTCCAACAACGTGAACTACTACAAGCGGTACGTCGACACGGGCGTCTGCGCCAAGCCGATGCCCCGGCGCGGTTACATCGACGGCACGGTCTGTCCCGTCGTCCCGGTGCCGGTCGGCACCGGCGTGCTGATCGCCGGCGGCAACTTCAACTCCACCGACAACAACGAGATCTACGACAACTGGCGCTACGGGACCATGCAGTTCTGGGTGCCGGCCCCGCTGCGCGACGAGTTCGACCCGGCGAAGCTCTACGACACCTCGCACGGGAACCGCACGTTCGGCAACGAGATGGGGTTCGGGCCTCGCGGTCAGAAGCTCTACAACGGCATGGACCACTGGTGGGACGACGAGGGCGGAAGGAACTGCTGGCAGGACAACACCTCCTCGCGCGGCGAGCCGACCGACAACTTCACCGTCGACCCGGCGTCGTGCGCCGAGGGCGGGTCGGTCTTCACTCCGGGCACCTCGGGGGTCAAGGACGCAGGCTTCCTGTCCTGCTCGCAGTACGACCGCAACGACCCGACGCTGCGCCACCCGCCGGAGTGCAACTGGTTCGACAGCCCGCCGAAGCCGACGGCGGACTCGGGCGACCCCTTCCCGGTCGTCCCGGGCGCCGACCGCGCAACCCCGCGGTCCTCGTCCCTGGGAGGACCCGGTGGTGGACTCGCGACCAACCTGCTCGCGCTCGGCGCGCTGCTCGGTGTCGCCGCGGCGTTCCGCGCCCGGCGTACGACGCGGGGCTGACGTGCGGCGGTCACTCACCGTCGCCGCCACGGTCACCCTCGCGACCGTCGCGGCCACGGGGGTGGCGGTGGCCACCGCGTCGCCGGACCTGGCCGCCACGGGGGACGGCTCGGTCGGCGGGACTGTCGCGTCGGCGGTCTTCGACATCGGCGACCGGAGGATCAGGCAGATCAGGTACGTCGACGGCGGGACGCTCGCCTACACGTTCGCCGTCGACAACGACGGTTGGCTGCCCGTGACGGTGACCGGGCTGCGGAAGCCGGACCCCCAGCCCCGACTGTTCGAGTACCAGCGCGTCGTCGGCGCCGACGGCCAGGAGACCGTCACCCTGCCGGCTCGAGGGTCGGCGGAGGTGACGGTCGAGCTGCTGATGCGCGGCTGCGAGACGCTCTCGGCGCGTGCGGGCAGCTTCGTCACCGAGGTCGAGCTCGAGCTCGAGAGCGCCGGCGTCGCCCGCAACACCGTCACCGTCGAGTTCCCCGAGGAGGTCCGCGCGGGATCCCCCCGCGAGGCCGGCTGCGCCAACGCGACCGCCAGCTCGCGCCCGCCCGGCTGACGCTTCCCGGCGAGCGCCGCTGATCGCTGAGCGCAGCCCCCAGGGGTCCCACGCGCACCAGTGACCACGTCCGTGTGCTGTTGCGAGACCAAGGGCCCGAATTGCGGTGCCTTGCGGCACCTCACGACGCCCGTCGCGCGTGCTCTGGTGTCCTCAGGGAGGTCACATGCGGGCACGCGGCACCGTCGTCATCGTCATGATGGCGCTGGCCACGTTCGCGACCACGGCGGGGGTCCAGGCCACCGCCGACGCGCGGACCGTCGGGAGCGCCCAGAGGGCTGCCGGGGCCACAGCGGCCTCGGACGAGCCAACCGACCCGGGCGGTGAGGGCCGCCCCGTGGTCGTGGAGGGCGTCGTCGAGCGCCTCATGGCGGTCGGCACCGACGGTCGTGAGGCCATCCGCTACCTGCTGCGCACCGAGGGCCCGACGCTCCACCTCCGCACCTCCCGCGACCTCGTCACCGGTGCCCGGGTCCGTGTCACCGGCACCCGGAACGGTCTCGTGCTCCGGGCCTCCGACGTCACCGTGCTCGCGCCGCCCGCGGCACGTCACACCGCGGCCCGCACCCCGGCGGCGACGAAGATCCTCGCCATGCGCGTCTACTGGGGCGCCTCAGCCCCCACCGCACCGACCACGCCGGACTTCCGCACGTCGATGATCGCCGACGCGAACACCTGGTTCGCCGAGGTCTCGCACCGGCGCTACTCCGTCAGCGGTGCAGTGACCCCGTGGCTCAAGATCCGCGCACCCCGTGCGTGCGGCGACGTCGACACCATCATGACCCGAGCCCTGGCGGCCGCCAAGGCCAAGGGCTTCGCCGTCAGCACCTTCGCGCGCCGCATCGTCTACGAACCCTGCAGCATGGGCTGGGCCACCGGGCTGGGATCCATGCCCGGCCCCAACGTCTGGCTCTTCAAGAGCACCGACCTCGGGACCAACGTGCACGAGCAGGGTCACAACCTCGGGCTCGACCACGCCAACGCCCGCGGTTGCACACGTGCGGGCGAGCCCGTGACCTGGTCGTCCAGCTGTTCGGTCTACGAGTACGGCGACACGGCCGACGTGATGGGCAACGAGTCCACCGGGCACTACAACGCCTACTCGAAGCAGAAGCTCGGGTGGCTCCAGCGCAGCGCCACCGCGACCACCGACGCGGTGCGCACCCTGACCCCGGCCGAGACCACCGGCCCCGGACTCAAGGGACTCCGGGTCAAGGTCAGCACCGCCCGCTCCTACTGGCTCGAGCTGCGCACCCCGACCGGCACCGACGTCGGCTGGGCGGACGGCAACTACGGCGTCCAGCTCCGACTCGCCGACCGCAAGGCGTCCCAGCTGATCGACCTCGCTCCGGGCAGCTACGACCCCCGGGTGTGGGAGGACGGGAACTGGGGCGAGTTCTCCGAGTCGGCGCTCCCGGTGGGCGGCTCGTGGACCACTCCCGAGGGGGTCCGGATCACCGTGCTCCGACAGAGCGCCGACAGTGCGGACGTCAAGGTCGACTTCGGTGCCGGCGCCTCCACCCCGCCGGACGCGCCCGGACCGGTCGACGCCACCCCTCTGGAGAACGCCGCCACGGTCGCCTGGGAGCAGCCGGACGACAACGGCGCGCTGATCACGAAGTACGTCGTCACTGCGTCGCCCGGCGACGAGACCCGCACGGTGCGGACCCTCGGGGGGACGACGACGGAGACGACGCTGCCCGACCTGCCGGGCGGCACGACGTACACCGTCGCGGTGAGGGCCTACAACGAGAAGGGCGCCTCGGTCGCAGCCACCGACACCGTGACGCCGATCAACCTGGACCCGACGGCGACGATCAGCTCCCCGGACGGCTCCCCGGAGCGGGGTCGTCGACCGTCTCCGGGACCGCGACCCCGAACGCGACGTCGAACGTCCCGATCGCCGATGTCGACCTTCTCGTCGACGGGTCCAGCTGGGAGACCGACTTCGAGTCGCCGTGGTCGTTCCAGCTCGACACCCGCTACCTCGAGGGCGGCGACCACCCGATCCGGCTGCGCGCCACGGACACGAACGGCAAGACCGGGCTCTCCCCCGTCCGCATCCTCACCGTCGACCACCCCGCGGCGACCATCGCCGTCACCGACCCGACGGCGGGCGCGGTCCTGACGTCGAGCGAGCGGACCGTCTCGTTCACGGCGTCCCCCGCGACCTCGTGGTTCGAGAGCTTCGAGGTGCGGCTGGGGCCCGAGGCCGTCGGCTGGGCCGACCCCGGTCAGCCTCTCGTGGCGGACCTGTCCGGGACCGCGAACGGCACCTACCCCCTGCGGGTCGTCGGCTACGTCGGCTGGGACGAGGTCCGGTCCGCCCCCGTGTCGGTGACGGTGGACGTTCCCGCCCGCTCGGTCGCCTTCGGCAGCCGACCGACTCGTCGGCAGCACCGTCAGCGGGGACGATGCGCCGGTCGACTACACCCTGACGCCGAGCGACTGGCCGTGGTCGTGGGTCGAGCTCGAGGTGGAGGGAGTGGGCTCGGGCGGCGTACGCCACCAGCGGCGACCCGATGTCATGGGACACCACCTGGCTCACCGACGGGTCCCATCGGATCCGCCTGCACCGCCTACGACGGCGACAACAGCTGGAGCTCGGCCTGGCGCACCGTCACCGTCGCCAACGGCTGACCGGCGACCGGCTGGACAACTGAACGGCCGCCACCCTCAGCTCCAGCCCGCGGGCTCTGCGGATCTCGGTGACGATGCCGGCCATGATCTCGGTGAGCCCGAAGTCCTTGGGGGTGTAGACGGCGGCGACACCCATCTCCTTGAGCCGCACGGCGTCGGAGGTCGGGACGATGCCGCCGAGCACGACCGGGACGTCGTCGAGCCCCTCGGCGCGCAGCCCGTCCAGGACGGCCGGCACGAGCTCCATGTGGGAGCCCGACAGGATGGACAGGCCCACGCAATGGACGTCCTCGGCCACCGCGGCCGCGACGATCTCGGCCGGAGTCAGGCGGATGCCCTGATAGATCACCTCGAATCCGGCGTCCCGGGCACGGACGGCCACCTGCTCGGCGCCGTTGGAGTGGCCGTCGAGCCCCGGCTTGCCGACGAGGAGCCGCAGTCGCCCGCCGAGCTCGTCGCCGGTGCGTCGTACGGTCTCGCGCACCGCGGTGAGCTCCGCGCCGGGCTCGGCCACGCCGATCGCCCCGGAGACGCCGGTCGGCGCGCGGTACTCGCCGAAGACCTCGCGCAGCGTGCCGGCCCACTCGCCGGTGGTGGCACCGGCCCGGGCGGCGGCGAGGGTGGCGTCCATCAGGTTGACCCCGGACGAGGCGTCAGCGGCCAGGCGGGCCAACGACTCGGCGACCTCGTCGTCGTCACGCTGCGCGCGCCAGCGCTCGAGGCTGTCCAGTGCGGCCTGCTCCGCGGCCGGGTCGGCGACCTGGATGGCGGTGTCGAGGTCAGCCGTCAGCGGCGACTCCTCGGTCGTCTGGAACGAGTTCGACGCCGACCACGATCTCGTCGCCGGACTCGATGCGGCCCCGACGAGCGGCATGGGAGGAGACCAGTGCCTGCTTCATGTAGCCGGTCTCGACGGCCGCGATCGCCCCGCCCATGGCCTGCACCCGGTCGATCTCCTCGCGGGCGCTGGCGACGAGGTCGGCCACCTTGGCCTCGACGACGTGCGAACCGTCGAAGAGGTCCGCGTGCTCGAGCAGGTCGGACTCGAAGGCCAGCACCTGCTGCAGGCGCAGCGACCACTGCTGGTCCCATGGCCGCGGGAGGCCGAGCGCCTCGTTCCACGCGGGAAGCTGGACGGCGCGGGCGCGGGCGTTCTTCGACAGCGTGACGCCGAGCATCTCCAGCACGATGCGCTGGACGTTGTTCTCGGGCTGGGCCTCGGTCAGGCCGAGGCTGTTCACCTGCACGCCGTAGCGGAAGCGGCGCATCTTCTCGTCGGTGACGCCGTAGCGCTCCCGGGTGATCTCGTCCCACAGCTCGACGAAGGCGCGCATCTTGCACATCTCCTCGACGAAGCGCACCCCGGCGTTGACGAAGAAGGACATCCGTCCCACGACCTTGGCCATGTCGTCGGCCTCGACCTGGCCGGAGTCGCGCACCGAGTCCAGCACCGAGATGGCCGTGCACAGGGCGAACGCCAGCTCCTGCGTCGGCGTCGCCCCGGCCTCCTGCAGGTGGTAGCTGCAGATGTTGATCGGGTTCCACTTCGGGATGTGGTTGACCGTGTAGGCGATCGTGTCGGTCGTCAGCCGCAGGGAGTGCTCGGGCGGGAAGACATAGGTGCCCCGCGACAGGTACTCCTTGATGATGTCGTTCTGGGTCGTCCCGGCGAGCTGGGCGTGCACCTCGCGGGGGTCGACGTCGGGGTTCTGCTCCTCCGCGACGACCTGGTAGAGCGCCAGCAGCCACATCGCGGTGGCGTTGATCGTCATCGAGGTGTTCATCGTCGTCAGCGGGATGTCGGCGAAGAGCTGGCGCATGTCGCCCACGTGCGGGATCGGGACGCCGACCTTGCCGACCTCTCCCTTGGCCAGCAGCGAGTCGGGGTCGTAGCCGGTCTGCGTGGGCAGGTCGAAGGCGACCGACAGTCCCGTCTGGCCCTTGGCCAGGTTGCGGCGGTAGAGGGCGTTGGACTCCGACGCGGAGCTGTGCCCGGCGTAGGTGCGCATCACCCACGGACGGTCCCGCTCGGGACGTGCGTCCCCCCTGACGCTGTCGCTGCTGCCTGCCGCGGCGGGTGCGGGTGTCGCCTGGTCCTGCTGCTGGGTCATAGCGGCACCCTAGTGCGGGGTTACGCCGCGGTAACCAGGTTGTGAGGTGATCCACTGAGGGGCCAGATCACACCGGCAGGCGACCTCGCTCCGGCGTCACACCGCCGTCACTCGGGTGTCGCGCGCTCCAGCCGGAAGAGCCGACGCCAGCCGCAGTAGGCCACGACACGACGCAGCGCCGGGGAGCAGCCGACGAGCACGACCTGGCCCCCGGTGCGGCGGACCTTCAACGCGGCCGCGGCCAGCAGGTTCAGCGCCGTCACGTCGATGGACTCCACCTGGGTCACGTCGACGCGAACCTCCTCGTCGGGGTGACGCTCGATGTGCTCGTAGAGGGCCTCACGCACCTCCGCCGAGCTGCGCCCGTCGAGGCGCCCCGTCAGCTCGATCGCGCCGTCGTTGTCCACGAGTTCCACTGGCCGTCCCGTCCCTGTGGTCGTCCACGCGCCGCCAGCGTGGCTCACCCACTATGACGTACGACACGTCGAAATCGTTGCATGCCGGGACCGATGTTTTGTCACCGCGACCTCGGGTAGGACCAGACCATGACCGAGTCGAACACATATTCGAACGCCCTGCCCGACCAGTCGAGCGACCAGCCGACCGACCAGCCGACCGACCAGCCGACGGCTGCGACACCGGCCCAGGAGTCGCCCGAGGGCGACCTCCTCGGTGCTGGGGCAGCCGCCCCGGGCACGACCGAGAAGGACCCGGACGACTGGGTTACCGGCGACGAGCCCATGACGGGCGCGCAGCGCAGCTACCTCGACACGCTCGCCCGCGAGGCCGGCGAGACCCTGCAGGCCGACCTGACCAAGGCCCAGGCCTCGGAGCACATCGAGCGCCTCCAGGCGGTCACCGGGCGCGGCGCCTGACCGACACCGGTGACACCCGCCGGGAGGTCCGGCGTACGCCGAGCCGGTTCGGCTCAACGGTCGTAGTCGGGCAGCTCGACCCGCTCGACGTCGACGCCGAGCCGACGCAGCGTCTCGACGAACCCGGGATAGCCCCGGTCGATGTGGAACGAGTCCGCGACCGTCGTCCGCCCGGTCGCGGCCAGCCCGGACAGCACGAGCGCAGCCCCGGCCCGGATGTCGTGCGCCACGACCTCGGCCCCCGACAGCAGCGCGCGGCCCCGGACCACGGCGTGGTGACCGTCGGTGCGGACGTCGGCGCCGAGCCGGGCCAGCTCCTGGGCGAACATGAACCGCGCCTCGAAGACGTTCTCGGTGATCATCGCGGTGCCGTCGCTGACCGCGGCGAGGGCCATGGCGAACGGTTGCAGGTCCGTCGGGAACCCGGGGTAGGGCAGCGTCACCACGTCGAAGGCGCGGAGTCGTCCCTGGACCGCGATGGCGAAGCCGTCCGGGCGCACGTCCACCTCGGCACCGGCCTCGACCAGCTTGTCGAGCACGATGTCGAGGTGGCCCGCAACACCGCCCTCCACGAACAGCTCGCCGCCGGCGATGGCGGTCGCGAAGGCCCAGGTGCCGGTGACGATCCGATCGGTCACGGTCGCGTGCGCTACAGGGCGGAGCCGGTCGACACCGTCCACGACGAGCGTCGAGCTGCCGATCCCGTCGATCTGCGCGCCCATCTGGACCAGCATCGTGCAGAGGTCGACGATCTCGGGCTCGCGGGCGACGTTGTCGACCACTGTCGTCCCCTGCGCCAACGTGGCGGCCATGACGAGGTTCTCGGTCGCCCCGACACTGGGAAAGTCCAGCCACAGCGGCGTGCCGACCAGCCGGTCCGCCACCGACGCGACGACGTAGCCGTGCTCGATCTCCACCTCGGCACCGAGGTCCTGGAGGCCGCGGATGTGCATGTCCAGGCCGCGCGAGCCGATGTTGTCCCCGCCCGGCAACGACACCTCCGCGCGGCCGCAGCGAGCGATGAGCGGCCCCAGCACGCTGATCGAGGCGCGCAGCCGCCGGACCAAGTGGTACGGCGCGTGGTGGCCGAGGTCCTCGGGCACGTCGATGTCGACCTGCTCGGCGGCGCGGTCGAGGGTCACCGTGCAGCCGAGCTCCTCGAGCAGCCGCGCCATCACGGCGACGTCGAGGATGTCGGGCAGGTTGGTGATCGTCGTGGTGCCGGGCGCGAGCAGTGAGGCCGCCATCAGCTTCAGGGCGCTGTTCTTCGCCCCCCCGACCCGCACCGAGCCGTGCAGGGGCGAGCGGTCCTCACCGCTGGAGACGACGAAGGCCTCCATCAGGCTGCACCCCCGACCTCTGTCGTCGAGGCCAGTCCTCCGCAGCCACTCCTCGGTCTCGCGCGGAGTCCGCAGCCGCAGCACCGGCGGCACGGCGGGGTCGGCCTCCCACGCAGCGATCCGCTCCCGCTTGCTGGCGAAGGAGCGGAAGTGCCAGGCGACGATGGAGTCCCGCGAGAAGGTCTGACCCCAGGTCTCGGTGTTGCCGTTGCAGACCGCACGACGGTCCACGATCCGCTCGAGGGTGCGTCGCAGCAGGCGGCCGAGCGACACCCAGCGCGGGTAGTCCAGCGCGACGACGAGGTCGGTACGCGCCAAGGCGACGTCGCTCCACACCCCCCACGCGGAGTCCAGCACCCACCGGTCGCGGGCGCACACCTCGCCCAGGACGCGACGCTGCTCCTCGGTCGAGACCTGCACCCACCCGGGGCGCCAGCACAGGTCGTCGACCGCGACGTGCTCGCTCCCGGTCAGCTCGGCGATGCGGGCGGCGAGCACGGACTTGCCCGAGCCGGTCACGCCGTACACGAGCACCCGACCGACCCGGCCGTCTGCTCGGTCCTGGCTCGCACGCATGCGGTGAGGATAGGCGACGAGGCCCGCACGTCCTGCCCGCCGTCCCGACCCGCACCCCGGCCTCTACGCTGGGCCGATGGTCAACCTGACGCGCATCTACACCCGCACCGGCGACGCCGGCACCACCCGGCTCGGCGACAACAGCGAGACCACCAAGACCGACCTGCGGCTGGAGGCCTACGCCGACGTCGACGAGCTCAACAGCCACCTCGGCCACGCCCTGGCCGGCGGCGCGCTCGACGAGCGGGTCGTCGCGGTGCTCGTCCACGTGCAGAACGACCTCTTCGACGTCGGCGCCGACCTCGCGACCCCCGTGGTGGCCGAACCGGAGTTCCCGCCGCTGCGGGTGCTGCCGGAGTACGTCGAGCGCCTCGAGGCATGGTGCGACGAGTTCAACGAGCCGCTCGAGGCGCTGCGCTCGTTCATCCTGCCCGGCGGCACCCCCGGTGCCGCGCTGCTGCACGTGTGTCGCACGGTCGCTCGCCGCGCGGAGCGGGCCGGGTGGCGCGCCCACGCCGAGCACGGGTCGAGCATGAACGTGGTCGCGCTGACCTACCTCAACCGGCTCAGCGACCTGCTCTTCATCCTGGCCCGGCACGCCAACCGCGAGGTCGGCGACGTGCTGTGGGTGCCCGGCGGCGAGCGCTGACCTCAGGCTGATCTCACGTCAGGGCCAGCGTCTCGTCGATGACCTCGCCGAGCCGGTGCAGGGCGGTGCCCTTCTCGACGTAGCGGGAGGCGCCCGCCTCGGCGGCCCGATCGGCCATGACGCTGTCGTCGAAGCCCGACAGGACGACGACCCGCACCCCCGGCACCGCCTCGCGGATCAGCGGCAGCGCCTGGAGCCCGTCCATGCGCGGCATGGCCAGGTCGAGCAGGACGAGGTCGGGCTGCAGCTCGGCGGCCTGCCGGACGGCTTCCTCGCCGTCGGCGGCCTCCCCCACGACCTCGACGCCCGCCATCCCGCTCAGCTGCACCGACAGCAGGAAGCGGACGTCCTCGGAGTCGTCGACGACGAGCACCCGCGCGCCCGCGGACCCGGACGCGGCGGTCCCGTCGGCCGCACCCACCGCGCCGACCTCACCGGGCTGCTCCGCAGGCGCCCGGTCGGCCTCGGTCCCGTTCCGGCCCGCCCGCTCGCCGTCGTCGGCCCCAGGGACCGAGCTGGCCCGGGACCGCACCAGGTCGCCGGGGCGCAGGTCGGTCCCGTCGAGCGGGTCGAGGAGGTCCGACATCATCTGGCGCGCCGTCGCCAGCGTCCGGCGCTGCAGGCCGGCGGCCACCGCGGCGTCCCCCGCCTCGAGCGCGTAGAGCGCGGCGCTGAGCCCCTGCACGACGTTGTCGTTGATCTCCAGCGCTTGGCGTCGGCGCACCTGGGCCTCCCGCAGGCGGGCGGCCAGCTCCTCACCCTCCAGCCGTTCCCGCGCGTCCCGCAGGAACAGCGCGACCAGGCCGTCGGTCGGCCGTGGTCCGCGCCGTCCTGCTCCAGCGGGGCGGAGCGCACGTCGAGGACCAGGTCGCGTCCGTCGAGGCCGGCGGCCGGCACGCCGAGCCCGTCGACCCTCGTCCCCGCACCCTCGCCGAAGACCTCCCTGCAGCGTGCGACCGGCCGGGTCCCCTCCCAGCAGCGCGACCGCACGGCCGTTGGCCTGGACGACCGCTCCGTCCGGCTCGGCGACCACGATGGAGTCGGGCGAGGCCTCGACCAGCTCACCGAACAGCACCCGACTGCGCTCGCGCTCCTCCTCGGCGCGGACGCGGTCGGTGATGTCGATGCAGGTGCCGCGGAAGCGCACCGGGGCGCCGTCCTCACCCATGAGGACCTGTCCGTTGGAGGCGAGGTGGCGCAGCTCGCCGTCGGGTCGCAGGATCCGCTCGACCATCTGGTAGGGCTCGCCGGTGGCGTAGGCGCGCTGGTGCACCTCGGTCACCAGCGCCCGGTCGTCGGGGTGGACGAAGGACAGGAACCGCTCGTAGGACGCGTTGAACGACTGCGGCTCGTGGCCGTAGATCCGGTAGAGCTGGTCCGACCACTGGTTGGTGTCGCTGGCGACGTGCCAGTCGTAGTCGCCCATCGTCGCCAGCTGCTGGGCGTTGTCGACGCGTGCCTGCAGGTCCCGCAGCCGCTCGCCGGTGTCCCACGTCTCCATGGTGCGCAGCACGAGCGCCAGACCGACGTCGTAGGCCGCCGGTGGCGAGCCGTGCCCGGAGGACCAGACCAGCACGAGGTGTCCCCCGAGCCCGGGCAGTGGTTGGCACACGACGGCCGTGACGCCGGCGACAGCCCAGTCCTCGGGCACGACGCAGCCGGCGGCCGCCCGGCCCGAGTGGGGGTGGCCGTCCAGCGACGAGACCTCGAGCCCGTCGCCTCCGTGCCGTGCGGTCGCGACCAAGGCCCCGCCACGTGCCTCGAGCACCAGTCCTCCGTCGGCCGCGGCCAGGTGGCACAGGTGCGGCAGCGCACGGCCGAGCAGGACGTCCGGGGTCTCGGACTCCTCGCAGTCCAGCACCAGGGCGGTCAGCTCGGCGTCCGCGTCGATCTCGACGGTCATGGCTCCTCCGAGGGACCGCGGCAGGTCGGGGGGAAGCGGTCCACCTCGACGCTACGCCCGTCGGGCTCCCGGCGGCACGCTACGCCCGTCGGGCTCCCGGCGGCAGGTATCAGGCCTAGACCGGACGCGGACTCTGTCCCGGGGGCGCCGCCTCCAGCCAGGCCAGGAACCCGGTGACGGCCGACTCCGCCATCGCCAGCTCGACCGCACCGTTCGCACGACGGCAGGAGACGATCACGTGACCGGCGTAGAGCGCGCTCGCCTCAGAGGTCGTCGGGGGCCGTTGACCGAGGTACTCGATGTCGGCGCGGACCACGACGTCCATGGGCCGCGGCACGACAGAGAAGATCCGGAAGAACTCCAAGGTGTCCTCGGCGTAGCGGCCCACCCCGAGCACCCAGCCCCGTCCGGCCCGGAGGCTCACCGGCCCGGAGGCTGAGGTCGAAGGTCCCGCCGGCGCGGGAGATCCATCGGCGCCGGACCACGAGCGCCACGGCGTAGAGCGCGACGAGCAGGAGGACGACCGCGAGGACGTCGACCAGCCACTGCCACCACGGCATGAGCGAAGCCCTCTCCCGACCCCGTCAGCCGGGGCCGCACGCCGTCAGGACTTCGACGACTCCGCTGCTCGGATCCGGGCCTGGGCCCACGCCCGAGCGGCCGCCTCGGCGGCGTCGTCGTCGTTCTCCCCGGCCCCCTTGGCGCGGTCGAGGTCGGCGCGCGCCTTCTCCAGGTCGATCTCGTGGGACATCTCGGCGTGCTCGGCCAGGATCGAGATCCGGTTGGCCGCCACCGAGAGGAAGCCGGCGTCGACGGCCGCGATCCAGGTCTCCCCGTCCGCGGTCGTCACGTCGACGATCCCGTCCACCATCAGCGACAGCATGGGAGCGTGGTTCGGCAGGATGCCGACGTCACCCTCGGTGGTGCGGGCGACGACCATCGTGGCCTCGCCCGACCAGGCGAGGCGGTCGGCCGCGACGAGCTCGACCTGCATGGTGGCCTCGCTCATGAGCGGCTCTTGCCGCCGGTCTGCTCCTGGATCTCCGACCACTTCTTCTCGACGTCGTCCAGACCGCCGCACATGAAGAACGCCTGCTCGGCTACGTGGTCGTACTCACCGTCACAGATCTTGTTGAACGCCTCGATGGTGTCCTTGACCGGCACCGTCGAGCCCTCGAGGCCGGTGAACTGCTTGGCGACGTAGGTGTTCTGGGACAGGAAGCGCTGGATGCGACGCGCCCGGTGGACGGTGATCTTGTCCTCCTCGGAGAGCTCGTCGACACCGAGGATGGCGATGATGTCCTGGAGCTCCTTGTTGCGCTGGAGGATCTGCTTGACGCGGATCGCGGCGTCGTAGTGCTCACGCCCGATGTACTGCGGGTCGAGGATCCGCGAGGTCGAGGTGAGGGGGTCCACCGCGGGGTAGATGCCGAGCGAGGCGATCTCACGCGAGAGCTCGGTGGTCGCGTCGAGGTGGGCGAAGGTGGTCGCCGGTGCCGGGTCGGTGTAGTCGTCGGCCGGGACGTAGATCGCCTGCATCGAGGTGATCGAGTGACCGCGGGTCGAGGTGATCCGCTCCTGCAGGACACCCATCTCGTCGGCCAGCGTGGGCTGGTAGCCGACCGCGCTCGGCATGCGGCCCAGCAGGGTGGAGACCTCGGAGCCCGCCTGCGTGAAGCGGAAGATGTTGTCGACGAAGAGCAGCACGTCCTGCTCCTTCACGTCGCGGAAGTACTCCGCCATCGTGAGCGCGGAGAGCGCGACCCGCAGCCGGGTGCCCGGCGGCTCGTCCATCTGACCGAACACCAGGGCGACCTTGTCGAAGACCTCGGCCTCCTGCATCTCCTGGATGAGGTCGTTGCCTTCACGGGTGCGCTCGCCGACGCCGGCGAACACGGACACACCGTCGTGGTCCTTCGCGACGCGGGCGATCATCTCCTGGATCAGCACGGTCTTGCCCACGCCGGCGCCGCCGAACAGCCCGATCTTGCCGCCCTGGACGTACGGGGTGAGCAGGTCGATGACCTTGATGCCGGTCTCGAACATCGTGGTGCGCGCCTCGAGCTGGTCGAAGGCCGGCGCCTTGCGGTGGATGGCCCACCGCTCGTCGACCTCGAGCGTCTCGCCCTCCTCGAGGTTCATGCAGTCGCCGGTCACGTTGAACACGCGGCCGAGCGTCACGTCGCCGACGGGGACCGAGATCGGGCCACCGCTGTCGGTCACCTCGGCACCGCGGACCATGCCGTCGGTGGGCTTCATCGAGATCGAGCGGACCATGCCGTCGCCGATGTGCTGCGCGACCTCGAGCACGATCGTCTGGGTGTCGTCGCCCAGCGTGACGTCCACGCTGAGGGCGTTGTAGATCTCCGGCATCGCGTCGATGGGGAACTCGACGTCGACGACCGGGCCGATGACGCGCGCGATGCGGCCTACGGCGCCCCCGGTGCGGTCGGTGGTCTCGTCGCTGATGGTGGCAGTCATCTCTCTCACTTCTCCGTCGTTCGGGGGGTCATACAGGTCATTCCTTGCCGGCGTTGGCGTCGGCCAGAGCGTTCACGCCGCCGACGATCTCGCTGATCTCCTGCGTGATGCCGGCCTGGCGGGCCTGGTTGGCGATCCGCTTGTACTTCTTGATGAGCTCCTCGGCGTTGTCCGTCGCCGACTTCATCGCACGCTGCCGGGCGGCCAGCTCGGACGCGGCCGCCTGCAGCAGGGCGAAGTAGATGCGCGACTCGACGTACTTGGGGAGCAGCCCGTCCAGCACCTCGGAGGCGTTCGGCTCGAACTCGTAGAGAGGGAGCACGTCCTCCTTCTCCGGCGTCGTGTCCCCCTCGACGATCTCCAGGGGAAGCATGCGAACGGCCGTCGGCTCCTGCGTGAGCATCGAGCGGAAGCGGGTGTAGACGACGTGGACCTCGTCGACGGGGGCACCGGGAACGGCGTCGTCGTCGCTGTCGTCGCCCTCCTCCTTGACGAAGGCGCCGATGAGGGCCTCACCGATCTCCTTGGCCACGTCGTACGTCGGCTGGTCGGAGTGACCGGTCCAGGACTCCACGAGCGGACGGTCGCGGAACTTGTAGTAGGCCACGCCCTTGCGTCCGGAGACGTAGAGGTCGACCTTCTTGCCCTCCTCGCGCAGCTTCTCGCCGAGCCGCTCGGCCTCCTTGAGGACGCTCGAGGAGTAGGCCCCGGCCAGTCCGCGGTCGCTGGTGACGACCAGGATCGCGGCCCGGGTCGGGTTCTCCCGCTCGGTGGTCAGCGGGTGCTCCACGTTGGAGAACGTCGCCACCGCCGACACCGCGCGCGTCAGCTCGCGCGCGTAGGGCGCGGCTGCCTGGGCCCGCTGCTGCGCCTTGATGATGCGCGAGGCAGCGATGAGCTCCATCGCCCGGGTGATCTTCTTGGTCGACTCGACCGACTTGATCCTGGCGCGGTACTCGCGCAGTGATACGGCCATGCGTCAGCCCCGCTTCTGCTTGACGATCTGCTCCTGCTCGACGTCATCGTCATCGAGCGCCTCGTGCTCCTCACGACCGGCCTTGATCGACCCGCCGTCCGAGGTCTCGAACTGCTCGGCGAACTTGTCGAACGCCTTCTCCAGCGCGTCTTCGGTGTCGTCGTCGAAGTTGCGGCTCTCGCGGATGCCCTCGAGGATGCCGGACTCCTGACGACGCAGGTAGTCGAGGAACTCCGACTCGAAGCGCAGGACGTCGTCGGTCGGGACGGCGTCGAGCTTGCCGCTCGTGCCGGTCCACAGCGAGACCGTCATCTCCTCCAGCGGGTACGGCGAGTAGGCCGGCTGCTTGAGCAGCGCCATCAGACGCTGACCACGGTCCAGCTGCTGGCGCGACGCGGCGTCCAGGTCGGAGGCGAACATCGCGAAGGCCTCCATGGCGCGGAACTGCGCCAGGTCGACCTTGAGCGAGCCGGTGACCTTCTTCATGGCCTTCGCCATGGCGGCGCCGCCGACCCGGGAGACCGAGACACCGACGTCGATGGCGGGACGCTGGTTGGCGTTGAAGAGGTCGGACTGGAGGAAGATCTGGCCGTCGGTGATCGAGATGACGTTGGTCGGGATGAAGGCCGACACGTCGTTGGCCTTGGTCTCGATGATCGGCAGACCCGTCATCGAGCCCTTGCCCATGTCGTCGGAGAGCTTGGCGCAACGCTCGAGAAGCCGCGAGTGGACGTAGAAGACGTCACCGGGGAACGCCTCGCGGCCCGGGGGACGACGCAGCAGCAGCGAGACCGCGCGGTAGGCGTCGGCCTGCTTGGTGAGGTCGTCGAACACGATGAGGACGTGCTTGCCGTCGTACATCCAGTGCTGACCGATCGCGGACCCGGTGTAGGGGGCGAGGTACTTGAAGCCGGCGCTGTCGGACGCGGGGGCGGCGACGATCGTGGTGTACTCCATCGCGCCGGCCTCCTCGAGCGCACCGCGCACGGAGGCGATGGTCGAGCCCTTCTGGCCGATCGCGACGTAGATGCAGCGGACCTGCTTCTCCGGGTCGCCGGTCTCCCAGTTGTTCTTCTGGTTGATGATCGTGTCGATGGCGATGGTGCTCTTGCCGGTCTGGCGGTCACCGATGATCAGCTGACGCTGACCGCGACCGACCGGGGTCATCGCGTCGATGGCCTTGATGCCGGTGGCGAGCGGCTCGTGCACCGACTTGCGCTGCATGACGCTGGGGGCCTGGAGCTCCAGGGCGCGACGCCCCTCGGCCTCGATCTCGCCCATGCCGTCGATCGGGACGCCGAGCGGGTCGATGACGCGCCCCATGAAGGCGTCGCCGACGGGCACGGAGAGGACCTCACCGGTGCGGCGCACGGTCTGACCCTCCTCGATCCCCTCGAAGTCACCGAGGACGACGACACCGATCTCCCGGGTGTCGAGGTTCAGCGCCAGCCCGCGGGTGCCGTCCTCGAACTCGAGGAGCTCGTTGGCCATCGCGGACGGGAGACCAGTGACCCGGGCGATGCCGTCTCCGGCCTCCGCCACGTGTCCGACCTCTTCACGGCTCGCCGTGTCCGGCTCGTAGTCGGCCACAAAGCGCTGCAGCGCGTCCCGGATCTCGTCCGGACGGATCGAAAGCTCCGTCATGATGTCGTCCTGCTCTCTTCTGGGTTGAGGTCTACAAAGTCTGGATGGTCGGTGGCGAGGTGACCAGGTCTAGCCGGCGAGCTTGCGTCGCGCGTCGTCGAGGCGGCTGGCCACGGAACCATCGATGACGTCGTCACCGATCTCGACCCGCATGCCGCCGATGAGCTCCGGCTGCACGATCAGGTTGAGGTGGATGTCGCGGCCGTACTGACGTCCGAGAGCCGTCCGGAGACGGTTCTGGTCACCCTCGTCGAGGGCGCGTGCGCTGCGCACGGTGGCCACGCGCTCCCCCTGCACCGACGCCGCCACCTTCTGGTACTCGGTGACGGCGAGCGCGACGGTGCGGTGCGTGCCGGCCACGGCCTGCTCGACGAGACGCAGCGTGGAGACGAGCACCTTGTTCTCGAGGATGCCCCCGAGCAGCGCCCGCTTGTCCTCGGCCGTGCGGGCCGGGTCGCCCAGGGCGTTGCGCAGCTCCGGGTTCTCGGTCAGCGCGCGGCTCACCGCGAACAGCTCGTCGGCGACGCGGCCCGGGTCGTCGGCGGACCGGACCGTGGTCCTGACCCCCAGCAGCTCCAGGCTGTCGGCGAGGTCACGCGGCGAGGTCCAGCGCTGCGCGGCGCCGGTGGCCAGGATCTCCACGGACTCGTCGGCGACCTTGCCGCTGAACAGCGACCGCACGAGCTCGGCCTTGGCCGAGTCGTCGAGCGAGATGTCGGTGACCACGCGCCGCAGCCGCGGTTCACGGCGTACGACGTCGGCCAGACCCAGCAGGTCCTGACCGATCTCGGCGGTCTTGCGAGAGCCCACCGACCCGATCGCGTCCGACAGCTGGCTCTCCAGCCGTCGGGCCGCCTCGGCCGAGGGTCCGCGCAAAGAGGTCGACACCATGCCGCTCACCGACCCCCGTCGGTCGGGTCGGCACTGGCCCGAGCAGTCTCGAGGGTCTCGAGGTCGACGAGGAAGCGGTCGACCACGCGGTTCGCGCGGTCGTCGTCCTCGAGGGACTCCCCGACGATGCGACCCGCGAGCGAGGTGGCCAGCGTGCCCACCTCGGCCCGGAGCTGGGTGACCGCCTGCTGGCGCTCGGCCTCGATCTGGGCCTTGCCGTGGTCCACGATGCGCGCGGACTCGGTCTGAGCCTGCTCCCGCATCTCGGCCACGATCTGAGCGCCCTGCTCGCGCGCCTCTTCGCGGATGCGCGCGGCCTCGTGCCGAGCCTCGCCCAGCTGCTTCTCCAGCTCCGCCAGGCGCTTGTCCGCCTCGGCCTGCTTGGTCTCAGCCGCCTTGAGGCCGCCCTCGATGGCGTCGGTGCGCTCAGCGAAGACCTCCTCGAACTTCGGCACCACGAACTTGCGCAGCGCGAAGAACAGGATGCCGAAGACGACCAGCGACAGCCCGATCTCGGCCACGTGCGGCAGGATCGGGTTGAGGTCTTCGCCTCCGGATTGGAAAACGGGTGTCTGGAGCATCAGCAGCAGTCCTCAGCAGTTGGGGCCGGGGTCGTCAGATGACGAAGGCGAGCGCGATACCGATGATGGCGAGCGCCTCGGCGAGCGCGAAGCCCAGGATGGCGATCGACTGCAGGCGGCTCTGGGCCTCCGGCTGACGCGCCACACCGTTGATGTAGGCGGCGAAGATCAGGCCGATGCCGACACCGGGGCCGATGGCGGCGAGGCCGTACCCGACCATGTTGAGAGAGCCTTCCACGGCTTCTTCCTTTCTGTTGTTTCTATCTGCTCTCAGTGCTCTTCAGAGATCGCACCGGAGATGTACATGGCGTTGAGCAGCACGAACACGTAGGCCTGGAGGAACTGGATCAGCAGCTCCAGGAACGAGATCGCGATGAAGAGCACCCACGCGAGGATGCCCACAGGTTTGACCAGGAGCGAGCCCTCCAGGAGGAGGTACTCACCGCCCAGGGCGAAGAGGATCAGCAGGAGGTGGCCGGCGAACATGTTGGCGAAGAGTCGCAGTGCCAGCGTGATCGGCCGCACGAGGATGTTCGACATGAACTCGAGCGGCACCAGCAGGATCAGCATCGGGCCGGTGATGCCGGGCGGCACGCACTGGTGCTTGAAGTAGCCCAGGACACCGTGGACCCGCATGCCGGCGACGTTGTAGATGATCCAGCTCAGCAGAGCCAGGCCGTAGACCAGCCCGGAGCGGGAGAACGTGGGGAACTGGATGAACGGGACGCTGGCCATGAAGTTGTTGACCAGGATGAAGAAGAACAGCGCGAACAGGTAGGGCACGTACTTGATGAAGTCGTGTCCGCCGATGATGTCGCGGCCGAGGCTGTTGCGCACGAACCCGTAGGCCTGCTCCCCGGCGAACTGCATCCGGCCCGGCACCATGGACCGCTTGGCGATGGCGAGGCGGAAGAACACGAAGACCAGGACGCCGGCGACGACGATCTGGAGCATCGGCTTGGTGACGCCGTAGTAGAACTCCTGCCCGAACATCGAGAAGGTGGCGTCGCCACCGAAGATCGGCGGCAGGTTGAAGTCGGCGGGTCCTGGCGGTGTGAACTCCTCGCCGGACGCCAGCACGGTGGTGCCTGCGATCCTCACCAGCTCTCCTCCATCAGTCCTTCTCGACGTCTGTTCCGGGGTTCTGCTTCGGTGACGCCACGCCTGTCGGCGGGCGGTCGACCGGTCGGCTTGCGTTGAAGCGGCTGAAGGTCATGTACAGGCCCAGCACAGCGCCCACGACGATGCCGATCGCGACCAGGACAGAGGTCCCGAGCCACTGGTCCGCAAGCCAGCCGAGGAATCCGTACAGAGCCACTCCCGACACGAGGTACCCGAACGCGTGCCAGGGATCCCCTCGGGGGGAGTCCTGGGCAGCAGCGGGTTCTCCGGAGGAGGAGCTCGACTGACTCATTGCCACCCGGACAATAGCAGCCACCGACGGCGCCCATCACGGGACCACCTCCGTCGGGTGGGCGGGCTCGTCCGTCATCCCGTGCGCCCCTGGGTCCGACCGCAGGGCCCCCACCAGCAGGGCGGCCATCCAGGCCAGGGTGCCGACCATGACGGTGCCTCCCAGCCATCGTGGCTCGAGGGTGTCGGGCGCCAGGTCGGAGCGGCCCACCCCCACCAGCACGACGGCCAGCAGGAGCACCTGAAGGGTGTAGGTCAGCAGGGCGAAGAGCATCGAGGCCCGCGGTGCGACCGTGGCGACGAGGTTGACGCTGATGGCCCCGAAGGTGAAGAACGACAGCACCAGCAGCGCGCCCGCGGCGGCGCCGATCGCGGCGGCGGAGCCGTCCAGCAGGAGCGCCAGCACGGTCACGAGGACGCCGACGGCGGTCACGGTGACCGAGGCGAGCCCGAGGCCCTCGACTCGCACGCCGGTCCCCGAGGGGGCGGTGGCGGGTCCTTCGGTCGTCATGATCGGCGGCCGTTTCTGCTCGAGGACGGGCGGGGGTTGCGCTTGTGAAAATTAGCACAAGCACGCCGGCGGTCCCCATTCGATCGATCCATCGTCAGCGGCGCGGCGGGGGTGGCACGTAGTCGTCGTGGTGGCTCCAGGCCGGCCGCTCCACGCGCGGGACGACCGCGGTCAGCACCACCGTGAGGGCCAGCCACCCGGCCAGCGCCAGGAAGACGACCCGGTTCTGGTAGACCGCCACCGCGGTGCCGCCGAGGGAGATCATCGCGGCCCACAGCCACATGATGACCACGGCCCGGCGGTGGGAGTGGCCCAGCTCCAGCAGCCGGTGGTGCAGGTGCTCCTTGTCGGGGCTGAAGGGCGAGAGGCCCTTGCGCGTGCGCCGGAAGATCGCCAGCAGGAGGTCGAGGAACGGCAGCACCAGGATCGAGATCGGCAGCAGCACCGGCAGCAGCACCGGCAGCAGGCTGGCCTGGCTGCTCTCGCCCACCACGTCGATGGGGAAACGCGCCGTCAGCGTGAGCGCGGAGCCGGCCAGCACCAGGCCGATCAGCATCGACCCGCTGTCGCCCATGAACATGGCGGCCGGGTGGAAGTTGTGGGACAGGAAGCCCAGGCAGGCCCCGGCCAGCGCCGCGCACAGCATCGCGGCCGGGATCGCCAGGGACTCGCCGTTGACCGCCGCCAGGCGGTAGGAGAAGAGGAAGAATCCGATCGCGCCCAGCCCCACGACGCCGGCGGCGAGGCCGTCGAGCCCGTCGACGAAGTTCACCGCGTTCACGGTCGCGACCACGATGATCGACGGTCGCGACCGCCGCCTGCGAGATGTCGAGCGTCAGCATCCCGTTGCCGGGCAGGTAGAGGTAGTAGAGCTGCACGTCGTTGTAGACCATGTAGCCGGCCGCCAGCACCTGCCCGCCGAGCTTGGTCAGGGCGTCGATCTCGTAGAGGTCGTCGACCACCCCGAGGGCGCACACCATGGCGCCCGCCACCAGGACGACACCGGCGTCTGAGAACGCCTGCTCCCCGGCCCGCGAGAGGAACGGGAGGTGACGGGCCACGGCGTACGCCGCCAGCAGTCCGCCGAGCAGCGCCAGGCCGCCGAAGTAGGGGATGGGGACCTCGTGGACGTCTCGGTCGCGCACCCGGGCGACCGCGCCGAAGCGCAGCGCGGTCTCGCGGGCGAGGACGGCCAGCAGGTAGGTGACGACGACCGCGACGAGGAAGACCGCGAGGTACTCGCGCACGCGCCGTCTCAGTCCTCGTCGGTGACGAGGGCGCCGAGCGGCTCGACCACCTCGTTGAGGGTCCCCAGGGTGATGACACCCTGTCGCAGGACCCGGCCCTGGTCGGTGGTGCAGTCCACGATGGTCGAGGGCACGGGCCCCGCGGTGGGGCCGGCGTCGAGCAGGACCCGAGCGGCCTCGCCCAGCATCTCCTCGGCGGTGTCGGCGTCGGTGGCGGCCGGCAGGCCGGTGCGGTTCGCGCTGCTCACGGCCAGGGGGCCGGTGCGGCCGAGGAGCGCCAGCGCCACGTCGTGGTCGGGCATCCGGACCGCGACGGTTCCCCGGGTCTCCCCGAGGTCCCACTGCAGGCTCGGCTGCTGGCGGAAGACCAGGGTCAGCGGGCCGGGCCACAGCTCCTCGATGAGGGCCTTGGCCCAGACCGGGATGTCGACCGCGAGCGCCTCGACGGTGGTCTTGGCCGAGACCAGGACCGGTGGCGGCATCTGCCGTCCTCGCCCCTTGGCCTCCAGCAGCCGGGCGACCGCCTCCGGGCTGAAGGCGTCGGCGCCCACGCCGTAGACGGTGTCGGTCGGCAGCAGCACGAGACGACCGCGCTGCACGGCGCGCGCCGCGGCCGACAGCCCTTCCTCGAGCTCGGCCTCGTCGGAGGTGTCGTAGCGGGTGCTCACGGACGTCAGTCTGCCAGTCCGGGTGCCGGTCCGGACGTCGGACCGGCACCGGGTCGGTCGGCCAGCCGCGCCGTCACGAACCGGGCTCGACCGGCGAGGTCCTCGTGGTCGCGCACGTCGCTCCAGCGCCCGGTGGCCGCGAGCACGGCGGGCGCCGCCGCGGCCTGCACCTCGGCGTGCTCCACCCCGACGACCCCTCGTGGCACGAGCAGCCGGGACGCCACCTGCTCCACGACCCGGATCGCGTCGAGCCCGTCCTCGCCGCTCCACAGCGCCAGCGGGGGGTCGTGGTCGCGGACCTCGGGGGTCACCGACTCGTAGGCCTCCAGCGGGATGTAGGGCGGGTTGGAGACCACCACGTCGACGTTGCCGTCGAGGTCGGCGAAGCTGCTCGCCATGTCACCGGCGCGCAGGTCGACCCCGCTCCGGGCCAGGTTGCGAGCGGCCCACGCCACCGCCTGCTCGTCCAGCTCGACGGCGTGGACGCTGCTGCCGGGCACCTCGGTGGCCACGCTGAGGGCGACCGCGCCGCTTCCGGTGCACAGGTCGACCACGACCGGGTCGCGCCCGGTCGCAGCGCGGACGGCGAGCGCCTGCTCCACCGCCCACCCGGCCAGCAGCTCGGTCTCCGGCCGGGGCACGAAGACGCCTGGCCCGACGGCGAGGTCGAGATAGCGGAAGCCGGCGGTGCCCGTCAGGTGCTGCAGCGGCTCTCGCGCGGCGCGCCGACCGACCAGCACCCGGAACCGGTCCACCACCGCGTCGGGCACCGTCTCGCGCAGCAGCAGCCTGCTTCGCGGCTCGCCCGCGCAGTGGGCCAGCAGGGCGACGGCGTCGTTGTCGGCCGAGGTCACCCCGGCGGCCGCCAGCCGCGCCCCGGCGTCACGTAGCAGCGTGCGCAGCGGCTCGCTCACGCCTCCAGCTCCGCAAGGCGGGACTCCAGGTCCGCCGCCACGCACGACCCCACCACCGGGTCGAGCTCCCCGTCGAGGACCGTGTCGAGGTTGTAGGCCTTGAACCCGGTGCGGTGGTCGGAGATCCGGTTCTCCGGGAAGTTGTAGGTGCGGATGCGCTCGGAGCGGTCGACGGTGCGCACCTGCGAGCGTCGGGCGTCGGAGGCAGCGGCCTGACGCTGCTCCTCGGCGAGCTGGAGCAGTCGCGAGCGCAGGATGCGCAGCGCCTGCTCCTTGTTCTGCAGCTGTGACTTCTCGTTCTGGCAGCTCACCACCAGGCCCGTGGGGAGGTGCGTGATCCGCACCGCGGAGTCCGTCGTGTTGACGCTCTGGCCGCCGGGGCCCGAGGAGCGGAACACGTCGATGCGCAGGTCCTTGTCGTCGACGGTGACGTCGACCGGCTCGGCCTCGGGGGTCACCAGCACCCCCGCCGCGGACGTGTGGACGCGCCCTTGGGACTCGGTCACGGGCACCCGCTGGACGCGGTGCACCCCGCCCTCGAACTTCAGCAGGGCGTACGGCGCCTCCCCGGGGGCCGGTGTGCCCTTGGCCTTCACCGCGACCGTCACCGACTTGAACCCGCCGAGGTCGGAGGGAGTGGCGTCGAGCTGCTCGGTGCGCCAGCCCCGCCGCTCGGCGTAGCGGGTGTACATGCGCAGCAGGTCGCCGGCGAACAGCGCCGACTCCTCTCCGCCCTCGCCGGACTTGATCTCCATGATCACGTCCTTGGCGTCCGTGGCCTCGCGTGGCACCAGCAGGTGGCGGAGCCGGTCCTCCAGCTCGCCCAGCCGCTCGGTGAGCCGCTCGGCCTCCAGCGCGAAGGACTCGTCCTCACCGGCCAGCTCGCGGGCGGCCTCGAGGTCGCCCCCGACGACCGTCCACTCCTCGTGGGCGCGCTTGAGCGCCGACAGCTCGGCGTAGCGCTGGTTGAGGCGCTTGGCCAGCACCTGGTCGGAGTGCACCGTGGGGTCGGCGAGTCGCTCCTCGAGCTCGGCGTGCTCGCCGAGCAGTGCGGTCACCGCGTCCAGCACCGACATCGCCGCACCTCCCGTGCCCACCGTCCTGCCGCGCGGGGTGGTCCCGACGCGGTCCCGCACATGCGAAACGCCGGCCCCTGACGGGGCCGGCGTCGCATCGGGCGACTACTTGCTGTCGGCCTTGCTGCTGTCGGTCTTCTTGGCGTAGCGGGCCTGGAACCGGGCCACGCGGCCACCTGTGTCCAGGATCTTCTGCTTGCCGGTGTAGAACGGGTGGCACGCCGAGCACACGTCGGCGTGGATGCTGCCGGCCGTGGCGGTGCTGCGCGTGGTGAACGTGTTGCCACACGTGCAGCGCACCTCGGTGTCGGTGTAGCTGGGGTGGATGTCCTTCTGCATGATGTCCTCTCGTCGTGGCCGCCGGGTCGTCGGCTCGAGTCGAGCCGGACGTGAACCGGAGCCAAGGATCCAGTCTGCCAAACAACACGGCTGCGAGGCGAATTAGTCCCGGGCGTCAGGGCACCCGATCGGGCCCGAGCGCAGCGCCCGGTCCCAGCAGGTGGGTCGTGACCTCGACCGAGGACGACGGCTGCGTCAGCGGCAGCCGAACGGTGACGGTGGTGCCCGCGTCCTCCACCGACTCGATGCCCAGGACACCGCTGTGCCGGTCGATGATGGTCTGCACGATCCGCAGCCCGAGACCGGTCCCGGCGATCTCCGAGCGGGTGGCGTTGGAGGCGCGGAAGAAGCGGGACCCCAGCCCGTCGAGGTCGGCCGCGGGGATACCGATGCCCTCGTCGACCACCTCGAGCAGTGCCTGCCTCCCGACCGGCGCGACCCGCACCTCGACCACGTCGGTGGGCTCGGAGAACTTCACCGCGTTCGAGACCAGGTTGGTGAGCGCACGGAAGAGCTGGGTGCGGTCACCGAGGACCGTGACAGGCGAGGCGCTCTGGATCGTCTTGAGGGTGATCGCGCGCGAGGCCGCGGTCAGCCGCAGGTCGCCCACCACCTCCTGGGCCACGCCGCGCAGGTCCAGCGCCTCCAGCTTGAGTCCCGCCTCCTCCACCCGCGAGAGCGTGAGGAGGTTGCTGATGAGCTCCTGGAGCCGCATGAGGTTGCGTCGCACCACGGCCATCATTGCCGTCTGGGTCTCGTCGAGCTGCTCGGCGATCTGGTCCTCGAGCAGCTCGAGGTAGCCCAGCACGCTGGTCAGCGGCGTGCGCAGCTCGTGGGACACCGTGGAGATCAGCTCGGTGCGGACCCGGTCGATCTCGCCGAGCTGACTCACCACGGTGTCCTCGATGTCACGGCTGCGGAGGCTCTCCTCGGTCAGCCGGTTCAGGGCCACCGCGATCTCGCGGATCTCCTCGGGCCCCTCCTCCCGCACCCGCGCGGTGAGGTCGCCCTCCCGCAGGCGCGCCAGCACGAGCAGGACCTCGTCGAGCGGCCCGTGCACGGCCTCTCCGAGACGGCGGGTGACGGCGGTGGCGACCCCGATCATGAGCAGCGGCAGCAGCACGACGGCGGCCAGCGTCCAGAACAGCACCGCCCGGGCACGGTCGCTGATGTCTCTGCGTCGTGCGCTCGATGGCCGCGTCGACGTCGGCGTTGGCCGAGCGGATGTCGTCGAAGAGCCGCTTGCCGGTGGTGTAGAGACGATCCGGTCTCGCCGGCGTTCACGGGGCTCAGCTGCGGGTCGACGTACCCCTCGAGCCAGCGATCGGTGGTGTCCTCCTGCTGCTGGACCACCGCCGCCAATGCAGGGTCCGCGCGGGCGAGCTCGCGCAGCCGCTTCTCGTCCTGCGGCAGGTAGCTCATCGCCACCAGGTAGGGCTGCAGCGAGCCGGAGTCGCCGCCGCTGAGCACGTACCCGCGGATGGAGGTCTCCGCGTCGGTGATGTCCTGGAGCACCTCCTTGTTCGCGACCTGCAGCGGCACCGCGGTCTCGTTGAGTGAGCCCAGGGCGTACGCCGACCACACCACCGCCGTGGAGCAGAGCCCGGCGAGGACCACCAGCAGCACGACCGTGCCGCGCAGCGTGACCGCGGTCTGGCGTCGCAGCGAGGTCGTGGCCCACGCTACCCAGCGGGTCGCCGGGTCGGCCCGGACGTCCGGGTCCGCGGCCGCGCGGTCGGACCGGGACATGTCGCGTCTCCGCGTCAGCGCTCGCCTTGGGCGAGAAGGGCGTCGACCCGCTCCGCAAGGTCCCGAGGGCTGAAGGGCTTGGTGATGTAGTCGTCGGCACCGGCGGCGAGCCCGGCCTCGATGTCGGAGGACTGCGCCCGCGCTGTCAGCAGGATGACCGGAGTGCGCGCCAGCTGCGGGTCGGCCCTGATCGTGCGACAGGCGTCGAGGCCGTTCATGCCCGGCATCATCAGGTCCAGGACCACGAGGTCGGGCGCCTCGGTGCGGCACTGCTCGACCGCTGTCGCGCCGTCGCCGACCTGCTCGACGTCGTGCCCCGAGTGCTGGAGGCGCATGACGACGAGCATGCGGATGTCCTCGTCGTCGTCCGCGACAAGAATGCGTGCCATCGACTCCCCCCTTCCCTAGGACTCGTTCCCCCGCCCCCGACAGTCCGGCTACCGGAGCATATCGGCGCGGAGCCGACTCTCGGGGCGTATCACGCGTCTTCGTGCGCCCCAGGAGTGGTCTTCTGCACTTGCATGAGGAAGTCGATGTTGTTGGGGCTCGCCCGCAGCCGCTTGAGCAGGAGCTCCAGCGCCTGCTGGCTGTCGAGCCCGGAGAGGACACGTCGCAGCTTCCAGACGATGGCGAGCTCCTCGGCGCTCATCAGGAGCTCCTCGCGACGACTGCCCGACTGCACCGCGTCGATGGCGGGGAAGAGCCGCTTGTCGGCCAGCTCGCGCCGGAGCCGCAGCTCCATGTTCCCGGTGCCCTTGAACTCCTCGAAGATCACCTCGTCCATCTTCGAGCCGGTCTCCACCAGCGCGGTGGCGAGGATGGTCAGCGAGCCGCCGTCCTCGATGTTGCGTGCCGCGCCGAAGAACTTCTTGGGCGGGTAGAGCGCGCTGGAGTCAACGCCGCCGGAGAGGATCCGTCCGCTGGCCGGCGCGGCCAGGTTGTAGGCACGCCCGAGTCGGGTGATGCCGTCGAGCAGCACGACGACGTCGTGACCGAGCTCGACCAGCCGCTTCGCGCGCTCGATGGCGAGCTCGGCGACGATCGTGTGGTCGGCCGCGGGCCGGTCGAAGGTGGAGGCGATGACCTCGCCCTTGACGGTGCGCTGGAAGTCCGTGACCTCCTCGGGCCGCTCGTCGACGAGCACGATCATCAGGTGGCACTCGGGGTTGTTGGAGCTGATCGCGTTGGCGATCGCCTGGAGCACCATCGTCTTGCCGGCCTTGGGGGGCGAGACGATGAGGCCGCGCTGGCCCTTGCCGATGGGCGCGACGATGTCGATGACGCGCCCGATCATGGTGGCCGGGCCGGTCTCGAGCCGCAGCCGCTCGGAGGGGTAGAGCGGCGTCAGGTCGTTGAAGTCGACCCGGTCCTTGGCCGCGTCGACCTCCCCGCCGTTGATGGTGTCGAGCCGGACCAGCGGGTTGAACTTCTCCTTGCGCTCACCCTCGCGCGCCTGCCGGACCGCACCGGTGACGGCGTCGCCCTTGCGCAGGTGGTAGCGCCGGACCATCGACAGCGAGACGTAGACGTCGTTGGTGCCGGGCAGGTAGCCGCTGGTGCGCACGAACGCGTAGTTGTCGAGGATGTCGACGATGCCGCCCACCGGGACGAGGACGTCGTCCTCGGTCACCTCGAGGTCGGCGTCGTTCGGCGTACGCCGCTCCCGGTAGGGGGCGTTCTGTCCGCCCTGACCGCCCTGACCGCCCTGGTTCGCCCTGGCCCCCTGGGCCGGGCCCTGGTTGCCCTGGTTGCCGGGGCCGCCCTGACCACCGGCACGCTCGCGGTCTCGGCCGCGCCGCCGGCGGCGGCGGTTGCCGCCTTCCTCGGGGAGCGGTTCTGGTCGTCGCCCTGGTCCCGACTGCCCTGGTCCCGACTGCCCTGGTCCCGACTGCCCTGGTCCCGACTGCCCTGGTCGCCCTGCTTGGTCTGCCCGTCCTTGCGGTCCTGCCCGTCCTTGCGGTCCTGCCCGTCCTTGCGGTCCTGCCCGTCCTGCGGTCCTGCCCGTCCTGACGGTCGTCCTGGCGGTCCCGACGGTCCTGGCGGTCGTCCCGGTCGCGATTGCCCTGGTCGTTCTTCGCGCGGTCCTGGTCGTTCTTGGTGCGGTCCTGGTCGGCGTCCTGTTCCTTCTGCTTCTTCTTCCGCACCGGCGCCGGTGTCACCGCTCGGCGCTGCTCCGAGCCCTGCGTCCGGAGCCCGGCCGAAGCTGCTCTCCGGGGCCCGGCCGGAGTCCTGGTCCGAACGCGCACGCCCGGAGTCGCCGGGGAGCGCTGTCGGTCGCCGGCGCTGTCGGGGCGGGACTGGCCGCCGGACTGAGCGGTGCGGATGGCCTCGACGAGCTGGGCCTTCTTCATGCCGCGGGCACCCTTGATGCCCAGGCCACCCGCGATCTGCTTGAGCTCCGGCAGCAGCTTGCCGGACAGGCCCGCGCCCGCAGCCGCCACCCGTGGGGGCGTCAGCGGCCGGCACGGGGCCGAGGGGGTGGATTCGACTGTCTCCGACACGTGAGGTCCTTCCCACGTCGAGGCCGGGGCGTACGCCCGCGACCTGTGATCACAGTGACCCCGGCCCACCGCCGCGGCCGACGACCCGAACGGGTGACGACGCCACGAAGGACGCGGAGAGATGAGAACGCTGTCCCGACGATCGAGCCGGGCCTGGGCGACGTCGTCCGTCGCGCCTCCAGCGCACGGTCAATGTAGCACCGCCGGATCGCTCGAGGAGCCGCCGGGGCGACCACCGGGCGTCAGTCGAGCGCGGCGACTCCCTCGCCGACATCGAGGCTCAGCCGGCGCCAGTCGTCGGGGACGACGTCGGCCACCCGGGCGTCGAGCTCCGAGCCGAGCGTCGCGAGCACCAGCACCGTGGGACCGGCCCCGGAGACGACGGCGGCCAGCCCGCGGTGGCGCAGCTCCTCGACGACGTCGAGCGTCGCCGGCATCGCCGACGCCCGGTAGGTCTGGTGCAGCCGGTCCTCGGTGGCCTCCAGCAGCAGCTCGGGTCGCTGCGTGAGGGCGGCGACGAGCAGCGCAGCGCGACCCGCGTTGTGGGCGGCGTCCTCGTGAGGCACCTGGGCGGGGATCAGCCCCCGGGCGACCGAGGTCGAGACAGGAGCCGGCGGCACGAACGCCATGAGCCGGACGTCGGGGTGCACCGGCAGCCGGACGGCGGCGTACCCCGCGTCACGGGCCACCGCGACGGTGAAGCCGCCGAAGACTGCGGGCGCGACGTTGTCGGGGTGACCCTCGAGGGCGGCGGCCTGCTCGAAGAGCTGCTGGTCGCTGCGCGGCAGGTCCGGGGTCAGGGCCCGCGCCAGGGCGAGACCCCCGACGATGGCGGCCGCGGAGGAGCCCAGGCCCCGGCTGTGTGGCACCCGGTTGCGGCACTGCAGGCGCAGCCCGGGAACGGGTGCTCCGACGGCCCGGAGACCAGCGACCAGGGAGCGCAGCACGAGGTGGCTCCCGTCGCGCGGCACCGCGCCGGGGCCGGCACCCTCCCCCTCGACGTCGATCTCGACCGCGCCGTCGTCGTCGAGGACCTCGGCGGTGATCTCGTCGCTCAGGTCGAGACCCAGGCCCAGGGTGTCGAAGCCCGGCCCCAGGTTGGCGCTGGTCGCCGGCACCCGCACGGTGACCGGCCCGGAGACGAAGCCCCGGGCGTCGCCGCGGGTGCTCACGCGAGGCCGGCAGCGCGAGCGGCGGCGGTGGCGTCGGCCTCGACGACGTTGTCGACGAGGTCGGTGAACGTCGACAGCGCGGTGTCGATGTCCTTGAGTCCGTGCCCGGTGACGGTGACGACCAAGGTCCGGCCGGAGAAATCGGTGCCGGCGGCGACGTCCTGGATCAGACCGGCCACGCTGGCCGCCGAACCGGGCTCGACGAAGATGCCCTCGGAGGCTGCGAGCCGTCGCTGCGCGAGAAGGATCTCCTCGTCGCTGACGGCACCGAAGCGACCGCCGGACTGATCGGCCGCGGCGACCGCGAGGTGCCAGGACGCCGGGTTCCCGATCCTGATGGCCGAGGCCACCGTCTCGGGTGACGACACCGGTGCACCCTGGACCAGCGGCGAGGCGCCCTCGGCCTGCCAGCCGATCATCGTGGGGCGGTGCGAGGCGCAACCGGCCTCGGCGTACTCGGTGTAGCCCTTCCAGTACGCCGAGATGTTGCCGGCGTTGCCGACCGGCAGCACGTGCACGTCGGGGGCGTCGCCGAGGAAGTCGACGATCTCGAAGGCGGCCGTCTTCTGGCCCTCGAGTCGGTAGGGGTTGACGGAGTTCACCAGCGCGACCGGGTAGTGCTCGGCGAGCTCGCGCGACATGCGCAGGCAGTCGTCGAAGTTGCCCCGCACCATGATCACCTGGGCACCGTGCACGATGGCCTGCGCCAGCTTGCCCGCCGCGATCTTGCCCTGCGGCACGAGCACGAGCGGCTTCACCTTGGCCCGGGCCGCGTAGGCGGCCATCGAGGCGCTGGTGTTGCCGGTGGAGGCGCACACCACGGCCTCGGCCCCCTGCCCGACGGCCACCGAGAGCGCCACCGTCATGCCGCGGTCCTTGAAGGAGCCGGTCGGGTTGTCGCCCTCGACCTTGATCCACACCGAGGCGCCCGTCAGCTCGGACAGCCACGGGCTGTCGATCAGCGGGGTGCCGCCCTCACGCAGGGTGAAGGTCGGGGTGCCGTCGGGCAGCGGGAGCCAGTCGCGGTACTCCTCGATGACGCCACGCCACTGGTGCGCGCCGCCACGACCGCCGCCACGATCGCCGCCACGATCGCCGCCACGACCGTCGGTGCGGCCGGCGGAGAGGTCGGCTGCCTGCACGCTCACTCGCCTTCACCCTCGACCCGCATCACCGAGGAGACGTCGCGCACCTCGGGCATCGTGTGCAGCGCCGCGACCGTCGCCGAGAGGGCGGCGTCGGTGGCGCGGTGTGAGACGACCACGAGCTGGGCGTCGTCGCCGCGTCCCTCCTGACGCACGGTCTGGATGGACACGCCGTGCTCGGCGAACGCCTGCGCGACCGCAGCGAGGACACCGGCGCGGTCGTCGACGTCGACGGCCACGTGGTAGCGGGTGGTGGTCTCCCCCATCGGGCGCACCGCCAGCTCGGCGTACGCCGACTCGCCGGCCCCGCGGACGTCGACGAGGCGGTTGCGGGCCACCGTGACGAAGTCGCCCAGCACGGCGGAGGCGGTGGGCGCGCCACCGGCTCCGGGCCCGTAGAACATCAGCTCGCCGGCCGCCTCACTCTCGACGAAGACGGCGTTGAAGGCCTCGCGCACGCTGGCCAGCGGGTGGCTGCGCGGGATCATCGCGGGGTGCACGCGCGCGGAGACCGCGGGACCGTCGGGACCGTCGGTCAGCTCGCAGATCGCCAGCAGCTTGACCACGGCGTTCATCTCCCGGGCCGAGGCGACGTCGGCCGCGCTCACGTCGGTGATGCCCTCGCGGTAGACGTCGGCCGCCACCACGCGCGTGTGGAAGGCCAGGCTGGCGAGGATGGCCGCCTTGGCGGCGGCGTCGAACCCCTCGATGTCGGCCGTCGGGTCGGCCTCGGCGTAGCCGAGGGCCTGGGCCTCCTCCAGCGCCTCGGAGAACCCCGCACCGGAGGTGTCCATCTTGTCGAGGATGAAGTTCGTGGTGCCGTTGACGATGCCGAGCACACGACGGACGCGGTCACCGGCCAGGGATTCGCGCAGCGGTCGCAGGATCGGGATGGCTCCGGCGACGGCGGCCTCGTAGTAGAGGTCGCGGTTGTGCTTCTCGGCAGCGGCGAAGAGCGTCGACCCGTCCTCGGCGAGCAGGGCCTTGTTGGCGGTCACGACGCTGGCGCCGTGCTCGAGGGCGCTGAGGATCAGGTCACGAGCCGGCTCGATGCCGCCGATCACCTCGATGACGACGTCGACGCCGGAGGCGACGAGGCCGGCCGCGTCGGTGGTGAGCAGGCGGGCCGGGACGTCGACCTCGCGGCGCGCGTCGAGGCGGCGTACGGCGACGCCGACCAGCTCGACCGGTGCGCCCACGCGAGCCTCGAGGTCGGTGGCCTGCTCGGTGAGGAGGCGCACCACCTGGCTGCCGACCGAGCCGCAGCCCAGCAGACCCACACGCACGGATCGGCGAGGCGAGCTCGTCGGGACGTTCTCGGGCATCGTGTTCACTGCTCTCGTTCTTCACGCGGGATGGATGCGGTCGTGGCGGTGCGGGTGGTCCCAGCATTGTCCCCGACCGGGCCGCCGAAGGCACCGAGGTCGGTGGCGAGCAGGTCGTCGACCGACTCACGGCGTACGACGACCCGCGCCGTGCCGCCGCGGACGGCCACCACCGGCGGACGCAGGGCGTGGTTGTAGTTGCTGGCCATCGACCAGCAGTAGGCACCGGTCCCGGGCACGGCGAGCAGGTCGCCGGGGGCGACGTCGCCCGGAAGGAACTCGTCCTTGACCAGGATGTCGCCGGCCTCGCAGTGCTTGCCGACGACACGGCCGAGCACGACCGGCGAGGTCGAGGTGCGCGAGGCGAGCGTGGCCGAGTAGTCGGCGTCGTAGAGCGCGGTGCGGATGTTGTCGCTCATGCCGCCGTCGACCGAGACGTAGGTGCGCAGCGCGCCTGCGTCGAGGGCGACCTTCTTGACGGTGCCGACCTCGTAGAGCGAGCACATCGCCGGGCCGACGATCGCCCGTCCGGGCTCGATGGCCAGCCGCGGCACGGCCAGCCCGCGGGCGCGGCACTCGTGCTCGACGATGGAGGTGAGCTCGGAGGCGAGGTCCGCGGGGTCGGCCGGGTCGTCCTGGAGCGTGTAGGCGATCCCGAAGCCGCCGCCCGAGATCGAGCTCGGGCGGCTCGACGCCGAGCTCGTCGCGGACGCGGCCCTGGAGCGCGAGCACGCGACGGGTCGCGACCTCGAAGCCGGAGGTGTCGAAGATCTGCGAACCGATGTGGCTGTGCAGCCCCAGGAGACGGAAGGCGTCGCTGGCGTGCACCCGCGCCACTGCGGCGAAGGCGTCGCCGGCGTTGATGGAGAAGCCGAACTTCTGGTCTTCGTGGGCGGTCGCGATGTACTCGTGGGTGTGCGCCTCCACACCCGCGGTGACCCGCACCATGACCGGAGCCACGGCTCCGAGCTCGGCGGTCAGCCGCTCCAGCCGCTCGATCTCGTCGAAGGAGTCCAGCACGATGCGCCCGACCCCGGCCTCGAGGGCGGCGCGCAGCTCGGAGGTCGACTTGTTGTTGCCGTGGAAGCCGATCCGAGCCGGGTCGGTGCCCGCCCGCAGGGCGACCGTGAGCTCCCCGCCCGAGCACACGTCGAGACCCAGCCCCTCCTCGGCCACCCAGCGGGCGACCGTGGTGCACAGGAACGCCTTGCCGGCGTAGAAGACGTCGTAGGCGGAGAAGGCGTCGCGGAAGGCACGCGCCCGGGCGCGGAAGTCCTCCTCGTCCAGGACGTACGCCGGCGTGCCCACCTCCGCGGCGAGCGCGCGCACGTCGACGCCACCGACGTGGAGCACGCCCTCCCGCTTCTCGGCCGTGCTCGGCCACAGGTGAGGCACCAGTGCGTTGGCGTCGACCGGCTCACGCAACCAGGCCGGCCCGCGGACGTTGATGTCGGCGTGCAGGGCGCCCGCCTCGTGGGCCCTCATCGGAGGGGTCCGTGAGGTCGTCGGCCGGCGTGGGACAGGGGGGACACCGGCTCAGAGTATCGGCGGGCCGCGCGCGTCGCGGCGGGCGATCTCAGCGGTCAGACGGACCTGTGCGTTCATGTACGCTTTCCCGCGCACGCTGGGCCCCCGTAGCTCAGGGGATAGAGCACCGCCCTCCGGAGGCGGGAGCGTAGGTTCGAATCCTACCGGGGGCACACAGGTCGGCGAGGTGCTCGCACCCGACCCGCTGGTTCTCAGCAGGGGCGGTCGAAGCGGGCGTCGTTGCGAGCGTCGTTGCCCAGGCGTCGCGCCTGAGCGACGTCGGGGAAGATGATGCTGGCGCCGTTGACGAAGCCGTAGCTGCCGTCGAGCACGCACGTCGGCAGGGACGAGGGGTCGATGGCAGTCAGCCCCTGCGCCAGGCGGTAGAGCTCGGTCGGCGACAGGTCGGTGGTGAGGTTCGACGTGACCGACAGCAGCGCGCGCTCCATGAAACCCGGTCGGTCCTGCATGAGCCGGACCCGGCGCAGGATGGCGCGCAGCATCTCCTGCTGGTTGGCCGAGCGGTCGAAGTCGCCGCGAGGCAGGACGGTGCCGGGCCCGCGAGAAGAACAGGGCCTCCCACGGCTTGAGGGTGTTCGTCGCCGCGACGGATCGATCCCTCCATGTCGTCGTCGGTGAAGGCGAGCCGGGAGTCCACCGTGACGCCCCCGACGCTGCCGACCATCTGCTTGAAGCCGGTGAACGAGGTGAGCAGGACGTAGTCGGGCTGGACCCCGACGAGGTTCCCGACGGTGCGCCCCATCAGCTCCGGGCCGCCGACGGTGAGGGCGGCGTTGACGCGGTCGGAGCCGTAGCCGGGAATCGGCACCCACGAGTCGCGAGGCACCCCGATGCTCACCGCGTCCCCGGTGTCCAGGTCGACGCCGACCATCTGGATGGCGTCGGCACGTTGGCGGGTGATGTTCTGCCCGGGACGGGCGTCCGAGCCGAGGGCGAGGATCCACAGCACCCGGGCGTCGTGGTCGACCCCGCGCGCCAGGCTCGTCGCGACCAGACCCACCGGCGTGTGCCGAGGAGGTGGCCGACGGCACGACGAGCAGGGTCACGGCGAGCAGGGTCAGCCCCAGGAATCGACTCCGGTCGCCGCACCGGGCGTCGGCTGGTGGCGCGCGCTCTCATCGGTCCGTCCTGGTCACGTCGAACCCGAAGATCTGCCAGTCCTCGCCGACCGGGGTGAGCAGCAGCCGTCCCCGCAGCCGGACCACCTCGGGCTCGCCGGCCTCCTCGAGGGTGCCGGTCTCCTCGGGCGTCGCGCTCTCGTCCGCAGCGCCCCTCGGGGGCGGGGTGAGCGCCAGCACGAGCTCGAGCCGGGCGGTGGCCCCGGCCGGTCGACCGCCCGGGGCGAGGACGTTGACGGGCGCCTCGACGCTCACGACCTCGATGGTGGGGGCTCCCCCGGTCGCGGTGTCGGGATCGAGGTCGGCGCGCGAGAGCACCGCACCGGTGGCCCTCGCGAGACGGGTGGCCCCGGGGGTGAAACCGGGGAAGCGCTCCTGCGGTGCGGTGTCGGGGTCGAGGAAGGCGGCGCTCACGTAGTCGGCCACCAGGGCCTCGACGGCGCGACGTACCGCGAGTCGGTCGCGGTCGGAGAGGTTCCCAGCGACCCTCGTCACCGGCGCCGTGACCGTGAGCTCGACCCTCGGCGCACTCCCCTCGGGCGTCGGGGTGTCGGGCGGGGCGGCCTGCGGAGGTGCAGGCCGACAGCCCGGAGAGCACCAGCAGTCCCGCGGTCACGGGAAGCGCAAGCGACCGCGCACCGCGTCCCGGGCGGACGCCCGGACGCCGACACGCCCGGGGGCGGCGCGCCGGCGGGACGGCGGACGACGGTGGGCTCATGTGTCGATGATGGTCCGACACCCCAGGTCGCGCACGCACCCACGCCGGGACGAACCACCCCTGAGGGTGGGGTGTCCGGCCCGGTTCGAGGTGTTCTGTCTCACGTGAGGATCGGATCCGTCACTCCGTCAGCGCCGGCCGGGCGGGGCGAGTCTCGAGGCAGCCGCGCGCGACCTTCCCGCACGGTCTAGATTTGGTCCGGCGATCAGTTCCATACCGCAGCGGAAGAGGGCGAGCTTCAATCGTGGCCGACACGGGTCCAGACAACCAATCCAGCGCCTCGGGCAGCCCGGTGGCGGAGTTCGGTGCCAACGAGTGGCTCGTCGACGAGATGTTCGAGCGCTACCAGGAGGACCCTGAGAGCGTCGACAGCGCCTGGCTGGCCTACTTCGAGGGCCGCACCGAGGACGGCTCGGGCGACTCCGCGAGCTCCTCCGCGGGCAGCAACAACGGCTCCCAGCCCGCGACGAAGCCCGAGGAGAAGACGCCGGCGAAGAAGAAGCCCGCTGCGAAGAAGCCGGCGAAGTCCTCCGACTCGGGGTCCGCCGACAAGGCACCGGCCACGAAGTCGGCCAGCTCCTCGGCAGCCTCGTCGTCGACGAAGACGTCCTCCGCCAAGTCCGCGCAAGAGACCAAGGGCGCGGCCGCGGGCAAGCAGTCGTCCGCCAAGGAATCCGGCAAGGGATCTGCAAGGAATCCAGCAAGGCGTCCGGCAAGGCGTCCGACAAGGCGTCCGGCACCTCGCCGTCCGCGCCGAGAAGTCGGCTCCCGTCCCCAAGGAGAGCCCGCCCGCCGCGCCTGCTGACGCCAGCGACGACCCGAAGCTCACCGTGCTGCGGGGGGCTCCGATGCGCACCGCCCAGAACATGGACGTCAGCCTCACCGTCCCGACCGCGACGAGCGTGCGCACGGTCCCGGTCAAGCTGCTGTGGGACAACCGCATCGTCATCAACAACCACCTGGCCCGTGCGCGCGGCGGCAAGGTCTCCTTCACCCACGTGATCGGCTACGCCCTGGTCAAGGCGCTGCGGTCCATGCCGGAGATGAACAACGGCTTCGACATCATCGACGGCAAGCCGAACCTCATCCAGCCCGCCCACATCAACCTCGGCCTCGCCATCGACCTGCCCAAGGACGACGGCACCCGCCAGCTGCTCGTGCCCTCGATCAAGGGCGCCGAGACGATGGACTTCGCGGAGTTCTGGACCGCCTACGAGGAGCTCGTCCGCAAGGCGCGCAACGGCAAGCTCGGGGTCACGGACTTCAAGGGCACGACGATCAGCCTGACCAACCCCGGCACGATCGGCACGAACCACTCGGTGCCGCGGCTCATGAAGGGGCAGGGCTGCATCCTCGGCGTCGGGTCGATGGACTACCCGCCGGAGTACCAGGGCGCCTCCGAGGAGACCCTCACCCGCAACGCGGTCAGCAAGGTGATGACGCTGACCTCGACGTACGACCACCGGGTCATCCAGGGCGCACAGTCGGGCGAGTTCCTCAAGCGGATGCACGGGCTGCTGCTCGGCGAGGAGGGCTTCTACGACGAGATCTTCCGGTCGCTGCGGATCCCCTACGAGCCGATTCGCTGGTCCAAGGACATCTCGACCAGTCACGACGACGACATCAGCAAGCAGGCTCGGATCCTCGAGCTGATCCACGCCTACCGGGTGCGCGGCCACATGATGGCCGACACCGACCCGTTGGAGTACCAGCAGCGCAGTCACCCCGACCTCGAGATCGAGCAGCACGGCCTCACGTTGTGGGACCTCGATCGCGAGTTCGCCACCGGCTCCTTCGGCGGCGACCGCCGCTTCATGAAGCTGCGCGGCATCCTCGGCATCCTGCGCGACTCCTACTGCCGCACCATCGGCATCGAGTACATGCACATCCAGGACCCCGAGCAGCGCCGCTGGATCCAGCAGCGGGTGGAGCAGCCTCACCAGAAGCCGCCGCGCGAGGAGCAGCTGCGCATCCTGCTCAAGCTCAACCAGGCCGAGGCGTTCGAGACCTTCCTGCAGACGAAGTTCGTCGGCCAGAAGCGGTTCAGCCTCGAGGGCGGGGAGACCACCATCCCGCTCATCGACGAGATCTGCGAGGCCTCCGCCGAGGCCGACCTCAAGGAGGTCTGCATCGGCATGGCCCACCGGGGCCGTCTCAACGTCCTGGCCAACATCGTCGGCAAGTCCTACAACCAGATCTTCCGCGAGTTCGAGGGCAACATCGACCCGCGCACGGTCCAGGGCTCCGGCGACGTGAAGTACCACCTCGGCGCCGACGGCACCTTCAGCGCCGGCTCCGGGGCGACCATCAACGTCTCGGTGGCGGCGAACCCCTCGCACCTCGAGACCGTCGACCCGGTTCTGGAGGGCATCGCCCGCGCCAAGCAGGACGTGCTCGACCGCGGCGCGGAGTTCCCGGTGATGCCGCTGCTCGTGCACGGCGACGCGGCCTTCGCCGGCCAGGGCGTGGTGGCCGAGACCCTCAACCTCTCGCAGCTGCGCGGCTACCGCACGGGCGGCACCATCCACCTGGTCGTGAACAACCAGGTCGGCTTCACGACCTCGCCGTCGGCGTCGCGGTCCTCGCTCTACTGCACCGACGTGGCCCGCATGGTGCAGGCCCCGATCTTCCACGTGAACGGTGACGACCCCGAGGCCTGCATCCGCGTCGCCCGGCTGGCCTTCGAGTACCGCCAGGCGTTCAACAAGGACGTCGTCATCGATCTCGTGTGCTACCGCCGGCGCGGTCACAACGAGGGCGACGACCCGTCGTACACCCAGCCGCTGATGTACGACCTGATCGAGCAGAAGCGCTCGGTGCGCAAGCTCTACACCGAGTCCCTCATCGGTCGTGGCGACATCACGATCGAGGAGGCCGAGCAGGTTCTCCGCGACTACCAGCAGCAGCTCGAGCGGGTCTTCAGCGAGGTCCGCGAGGCCGACACGCAGCCCGACGAGTGGCTGACGGTCCCCGACTACCCGGAGAAGCCGAGCCCGGAGGCGAAGACAGCCATCAGCAAGGAGACCCTCAAGCGGATCTCCGACGCGCACGTCAACGCCCCCGACGGCTTCACCGTGCACCCGAAGGTGCTGCCGCAGCTGCAGCGTCGCGCCGCCGCGATCACCGAGGGCCCCATCGACTGGGGCACCGGTGAGATCCTGGCGTTCGGCTCGCTGCTCATGGAGGGGCGGCCGGTCCGGCTGGCCGGCCAGGACTCCCGGCGCGGCACCTTCGTGTCCCGCTTCGCGACGATCATCGACCGGCGCAACGCCGACGAGTGGACACCGCTGTCGAACCTCGCCGAGGACCAGGCCAAGTTCTACGTCTACGACTCGCTGCTCAGCGAGTACGCCGCGCTCGGGTTCGAGTACGGCTACTCGGTGGCGCGACCGGAGGCGCTGGTGCTCTGGGAGGCGCAGTTCGGCGACTTCATCAACGGCGCCCAGACCGTGATCGACGAGTACATCACCTCCGGCGAGACCAAGTGGGGCCAGCAGTCCGGCGTCGTCCTGCTGCTGCCGCACGGCTACGAGGGGCAGGGGCCCGACCACTCCTCGGCGCGCATCGAGCGGTTCCTGACCATGGCCGCCGACGACGCGTTCGTGGTGGCCCAGCCCTCGACACCGGCGAGCTACTTCCACCTGCTCCGGCAGCACTCGCTGGGCGAGAAGCACCGGCCGCTCATCGTCTTCACCCCGAAGTCGATGCTCAAGCGCAAGGAGGCGGCCTCGCGCCCCGAGGACTTCACCGAGGGCACCTTCCGTCCGGTGACGAGCGACGACGTGGTCGACGCCGAGAAGGTCGAGAGGGTGCTGCTCTGCTCGGGCCGCATCACCTGGGACCTGATGAACGAGCGCAAGAAGCGGGAGGGCGAGGAGCCCACGACCGCGATCCTGCGCCTCGAGCAGCTGTACCCGCGCCCGGTCAAGGAGCTGCTGGCGGAGCTGGAGAAGTTCCCGAACCTCTCCGAGATCCGCTGGGTGCAGGACGAGCCGGCGAACATGGGCCCGTGGCCGCACATGGCGCTCAACCTGCGCGACGAGCTGCCCGTCCCGATGACCCTGGTCTCACGCGACGAGCTCCACCTCCCCTGCTGTCGGGCAGGCGAGCCGGCACAAGAAGGAGCTGGAAGGCCTGCTCCAGGACTCGTTCTCCTAGGCCGGCGGATCAGACGTGTACTTCACCGACCGGGGCATCGAGGAGCTCCTGGGCCGTCGCGGCGACGAGGACGTCAGCATCGCCTGGCTCGCCGACCGGCTCCAGGAGTTCGTCGACCTCCATCCCGACTTCGAGGTCCCCGTCGAGCGGCTGGCCACGTGGCTGGCGCGGCGACGACCTCGACGACCCCGACGACTGACCCTCAGCTCCGGGAGCGGGGCTGCCGGTTTCACCGGGGCCCCGGTGAAACTGGCACTTCCCACCGGTTGCAACAGGTGGGAAGTGCCAGTTTCCGGCGGGAAGTACGCCGTCAGCGGGTGAAGACGACCTTGCCGAAGACATCTCCGTCGGCCATGGCGGCGAACCCGTCCGCGGCCTGCTCCATCGGCATCGAGCGGTCGATCAGCGGCTTGGTGCCGGTGGCGTCGAGCAGCTGCACCAGGCCGGCCAGCTCCTGGCGCGTGCCCATGGTCGAGCCGATCACACGCAGCTGCAGGAAGAAGATCCGGGTCAGCTCGGCGTCGTCGAGCTTCGGCCCGCTCGTCGTGCCGCTGATGACGATGGCACCTCCAGGGCGCAGCGAGCGGATCGAGTGCGACCAGGTGGCGCGGCCGACGGTCTCCATGACTGCGTCGACCTTGCCGGGCAGCCTGGCGTTGCTCTCGAAGACCTCGTGGGCGCCGATCTCGAGCGCGCGCGCTCGCTTGGCCTCGTCGCGGCTGGTGGCCCAGACCCGCAGGCCCCCGGCGCGGGCCAGGGTGATGAGCGCGGTGGACACGCCACCGCCGGCGCCCTGCACGAGCACCGAGTCGCCGGGCTTGAGCCCGCCCTGGGTGAAGAGCATCCGGTAGGCCGTGAGCCAGGCGGTGGGCAGGCAGGCTGCCTCCTCGAAGGAGAGCGAGGCAGGCTTGGGGACGACGTTGCTGCGCGGTACGGCGACCTTGTCGGCGAACGTGCCCTGGTGACGCTCGCTGAGCAGCGATCGACGGGGGTCGAAGGTCTCGTCACCTCTCCACGACGGATCGGAGATCACCGCGTGGACGACGACCTCGTTGCCGTCCTCGTCGAGTCCGGCGGCGTCGCAGCCCAGGATCATCGGCAGCGCCTCCTCGCGCAGGCCGACGCCGCGCAGCGACCACAGGTCGTGGTGGTTCAGCGAGGCGGCCTTGACGGTGACGGTGGTCCACCCGTCGGGCACCTCGGGGTCGGGGCGCTCCCCCACCACCAGACCGTCGAGCGGGGCGTCGGAGGAGAAGGACTCGGCGTAGACGGCGAACATGCCCCGACCTTAGCCGCGGCCGACGATCGAGCCTCCTGGTGGTGACGATCTGACGGTCTGCCGCGTCAGCGCAGGGGGATCAGACGACCGCGGCCGCCGCGACAGCGGCGGCGACGGCGGGGCCGACGCGGGGGTCGAACGGCGACGGGACGATGTAGTCGGGCCGCACGTCGTCGCGCACCAGGCCCGCGATGGCGCCGGCCGCGGCCAGCTTCATCGCCTCGGTGATCGCGGTGGCCCGGGCGTCGAAGGCACCCCGGAAGATGCCCGGGAAGGCCAGCACGTTGTTGATCTGGTTGGGGAAGTCCGACCGGCCGGTCGCCACCACGGCGGCGTGACGGTGGGCCACCTCGGGGTGGACCTCGGGGTTCGGGTTGGCCAGCCCGAAGATGATCGCGTCGGCGGCCATCGTCGCCACGACCTCCTCCGGCACGGTTCCGCCGGAGACGCCGATGTAGACGTCGGCCCCCGCGAGCACGTCGGCCAGCGAGCCCGAGCGTGCGGTGCGGTCGGCCGTGTCCACGGCGAGTGCCCGCTTCACGGGGGTGAGGTCGTGACGCTGCGAGTTCAGCACCCCGCGGCGGTCGGTGACGGCGAGGTCGGTGATGCCGGCGGCCAGCAGGATGCGCGCCACGGCGACGCCGGCCGCGCCCGCGCCGGAGATCACCACGCGGGTGTCCTCGTGGCGGCGGCCGGTCAACGCGAGGGCACCCTCGAGAGCCGCGGCGACCACGACGGCGGTGCCGTGCTGGTCGTCGTGGAACACCGGAATCGAGAGACGCTCCTGCAGCCGCTGCTCGATCTCGAAGCAGCGAGGGGCGGAGATGTCCTCGAGGTTGATGCCCCCGAAGGACGGCGCGAGCCGCACGACGGTCTCGACGATCTCGTCGGTGTCGGTGGTGTCCAGGCAGATCGGGACCGCATCGACGCCGCCGAACTGCTTGAACAGCACGGCCTTGCCCTCCATGACGGGCATCGCGGCCGCAGGCCCGATGTCGCCCAGCCCGAGCACCGCCGTGCCGTCGGTGACGACCGCGACGGTGTTGGAGACCCAGGTGTAGTCGCGGACCAGTGCGGGGTCAGCGGCGATCGCCTCGCACACCTCGGCCACGCCGGGGGTGTAGGCCAGGGACAGGTCGTCGCGGTTCTGCGAGCGCCACGGTGCTGGCGATGGCCATCTTCCCGCCCTCGTGCAGCACGAAGACGGGCGACGCGGCGCGGGCGGGGCGAGCGCGGCGGCATCGACGGCGGCGGCATCAACAGCGGCGGCGGTGACGGTGGTGGTGTCCCGGGGGTCGACGGGGTCGACGGGGTCGGTCGGGGAGACGGGCGCGGTCATGACGTGGCAGCAGGCTTTCGCGAGGAGGTGTGCGGAGCGGGAGGATCCGTGGGGTGGTGGGATCCGTGGGCGGGGTCCGCGGTCGTTTCGGCCGGCGCCCTGCGGGCTCTCGATCGGGTTCAGTCTGGCACAGACCCCGGTCGTCGCCACGGCCACACCCGTCCCAGCACCCGCGCCACCACGCGGTCCTCGGGCACCGCGCCGACCAGCCACGAGTCGACACCCTCGCGGGGGTTGTCGCGCTCGACCCACCAGCCGTCGGGCTCGCGACGTACGGCTCGCTTCACCGCCACCGTCCCGTCCGGCAGTCGTACGACGACCAGCCGGCCCGGCCGAGGACGGGCACCGTGGACGACGAGGAGCAGGTCGCCGGGGGCCAGGGTCGGCAGCATGGAGCGGCCGTGGACCCTCGCCAGTCCCACCCGTCGGCGCTCGCCCACCGCTCCCCACCTGTCCTCCCCACCCTCAGGGGTGAAGCCTCGCCGAACTCTTCCCGAGCCGCCCCCACGGGCACTTCGCCACGGAGTAGTGTCGCAGGGGACCGAGGAAGTCTCCTCTGTCCGCCCCGACGAGAAAGGACCTTGCATGCTCGCGCGAATCTTCGCTCCCACGCTCGACGTCCACGCCCACTGCGACCTGCCCTGCGGCGTCTACGACCCCGCTCAGGCTCGGATCGAGGCGGAGTCGATCAAGGCGATCATCGGCAAGCTCGCCGACAACGACGACCCGGACTTCCGCACGCGCGCGGTGGTGATCAAGGAGGAGCGCTCCGAGCTCGTCAAGCACCACCTGTGGGTGCTGTGGACCGACTACTTCAAGCCGCCGCACTTCGAGAAGTACCCGCAGCTGCACACGCTGTTCAACGAGGCCACCAAGCTCGCCGGCGCGACCGGCACCAAGGGCTCGATGGACGCCTCGGTGGCCGACGACCTGCTGGCCAAGATCGCCGAGATCGCCGAGATCTTCGCCGAGACCAAGAAGAGCTGAGCGTGACGGGGGCGTCCCACCCGGGCGCCCCCTCCGCCTTCCCCTGTCCCCCACCACGACCACGCACGACGTGACGGTCCCGGTCCGAGGACGGACCGGCCGGATCCTTGAACGGGAGCCTCCACCACGTGGACATCGAGTCACCGCCGGACGCGCAGCTGCGGCTGCCTGCCGACAGCGCCTACCTTGCCGTGCTGCGCTCGGCCACGGCCGGCCTCGCCGCTCGCATCAACTTCACCCTCGACGACATCGAGGACCTCCGCATCGCGGTCGACGAGGCGTGCGCGATCCTGCTTCCCCAGGCCGACCCGGACTCGCAGCTGGACTGCACGTTCTGGCTCGGCGGCGCCACCATGACCGTGGCCGTCGGCGCGACCTGCGCCGAGCCGAGGAAGCCCTCCGAGCAGGGCTTCGCGTGGCGCGTGCTCACCGCTCTGACGACGCACGCCCGCTCGGAGGTGCTCGACGGCCGTCTCGTCCTCACGCTCTCGCGCAGCGCAGGGCAGCATCCGTGACGGCCGAGCAGACCGCCCCGGGGGGGTCGTCGCAGACGCACACGCGCAGCAACGACACCCACGACATCCACGCGCGCACCGCGGCCCTGTTCGCGCAGATGCAGGCGGCCGAGGGTGACGAGGCCGCGCGCGTGCGCGACGCCCTCGTCGAGCTCCACCTGCCGCTCGCGGAGTACCTCGCACGACGCTTCGGCAACCGCGGCGAGCCCCACGAGGACCTCGTCCAGGTCGCGACCATCGGGCTCATCAAGGCCATCGACCGCTTCGACACCGATCGCGGGGTCGCCTTCTCGACCTTCGCGACGCCGACCATCATGGGTGAGGTCAAGCGTCACTTCCGCGACCGTGGGTGGACCATCCGGGTCCCCCGTCGGCTGCAGGAGATGCAGGCGATCATCAACCAGGCCGTCGCCGACGTGGGGCAGCAGCTCGGCCGCAGCCCCACGGTCGCGGAGATCGCCAGGCACGCCGGGCTCAGCGAGGAGGAGATCCTCGAGGGCCTGGAGTCGGCCAACGCCTACAGCCCGCTGTCGCTCGACGCCCCCGATCCCGGTGGCGAGGTCGGCGCGGTCATCGAGCAGCTCGGCGACTACGACGACGCCCTCGACGCGGTGGTCGACCGGGAGACCGTCAAGCCGCTGCTGGACGCTCTGGACCCCCGAGCCAAGCGCATCCTGCTGCTGCGCTTCTTCCGGAACATGACCCAGTCGCAGATCGCCGAGGAGCTCGGCATCAGCCAGATGCACGTCTCGCGGCTGCTGAGCCGCACGCTGGCCGACCTGCGCCGCAACCTCGAGGACCAGCGGCCGGGCTAGCCCACCGGCACCGGCCCTGTCGGCGCGACACCGCCGCTCGCCGTCAGCGGTCGTGCTCCAGCGCGGCCAGCGAGCGCGGGTGGAAGACGCCGGCGAGGACGACCCCGCCGACGACGACGAGCACGACCGCGACCGCCGTGGTGTCGCCACCCCAGAAGCCGACCCCCAGCAGCACCTGGATCAGCTGGGCGAGCACCACCGGGGCGCGGGCCCACGACTGGCCGCGGACCAGGCACCACGCGCACCAGGCCAGCCCGGCCCCGTACAGGACGAAGAACAGCGTCGACGTCAGACCCATGGTCAACCGGTCCCCCTCGAGGGCCGGCAGCAGCAGCAGCCCTTGCAGCACGAGCGCCACGGCCTCGGCGACGGCCAGCGCGCAGGCCACCACGAGCGGCGCGGGCGTCCCGGGCGGCAGGAGGTCACGGAGCCGCCGTGAGGGCGGGGGCGCGTCGGTCACACCGGCGATCGTACGGCGACGGGGGTGGGTCGGGCCGCGGGGTGGGGCGGCCCGACGGCTAGCGCATCGGTGGCATTTCCCGTGCTCAGGGGTCCGTCCGTTCGGGCGTGTGACCAAACCGACCAGCGCAAAACCTTGAACGGGCACCCCGGACTTTGACACGATCGGTCAGTCATCGGTCATGGGGGCACCCTGCGACACGTCGGGCCCCCGCCCGACCATCGCAGTGCCCCCGTACTCGGGTCCGGTCACCGGGACGTTCCAGCGCGAGGGGTTTCACCACGACCGCGAGCGGCGACGATGACCCGTGGCCGGCATCCCCGCGCCACACCCCCCTGAACCAGACAAGGAGCCGTCGCCATGGATTGGCGCCACCGTTCCGCGTGCCTCGACGAGGACCCGGAACTGTTCTTCCCGATCGGCAACACCGGTCCGGCCATCCTCCAGATCGAGGAGGCCAAGCAGGTGTGCCGTCGGTGCGAGGTGCGCGAGCAGTGTCTCGCGTGGGCGCTCGAGGCGGGCCAGGACCACGGTGTCTGGGGCGGGATGAGCGAGGACGAGCGACGCGCACTGAAGCGTCGCAACGCCCGCGCCCGGGTGCGCACCACCGCCTGATCCTCCGGGCGCCACTGGCACCACCGGGCACCATCACCGGACGCCCGGCCCGCCCTCAGCGGGTCGGCACCACCAGGCGGACCGCCGTCCCCCCGTCGGGGCCAGCGCCGATGTCGATCGAGCCCCCGAGCTCGGACTCGACGAGCGTGCGCACGATCGACAGCCCCAGGCTCGAGGACCGCTCCAGGTCGAAGTCGGCCGGCAGCCCCACGCCGTCGTCGCTGACGGTGACCAGCCACCCGGCCTCCTGACGCTGGGCGGCGACGGTGACGTGTCCGGGACCGGAGGGGAACGCGTGCTCGGCGGCGTTCTGCACCAGCTCGGTGAGCACCATCGCCAGCGCGGTGGCGACCTCCCCCGGCACGGTGCCGAAGGATCCCGTCCGCGACGACGTGATGACGCCCGCCGAGGACGCGACGCCGGAGCTGACGTCGGCCACGGTCGTCCGCAGCCGGTCGGCGATCTCGTCGAAGTCGACGTGCTCGTCGAGGGACTGGCTCAACGTCTCGTGCACCAGGGCGATCGAGCCGACGCGTCGTACCGCCTCCTCGAGCGCCGCGCGGGCCTCCGGCACCTGCATCCGCCGGGCCTGCAGGCGCAGCAGGGCGGCGACGGTCTGCAGGTTGTTCTTCACCCGGTGGTGGATCTCTCGGATGGTGGCGTCCTTGGTCACCAGCTCGCGGTCACGGCTACGCAGGTCGGTGACGTCGCGGAAGAGCACCAGCGCCCCGACGTGGCTCTCGAGGTCACGCAGCGGGATGGAGCGGGCGATGACCACGCGGGAGCCGCCGCCGATCTCGGTGTCCCGCGGCACCCGGCCGCCCAGGACGGCACTCAGCGTCTCCTCGTCCGCGCGCTGGCCCGGAGGCACCAGCGACCGGGTGGTCGCCGCCAGGTCGAGCCCGGTGAGGTCGGTCGCCAGGCCCAGCTGACGATAGACCGACAACGCGTTCGGACTGGCGTAGGTGACCGCCCCGGCGGCGTCGACGCGCACGAACCCGTCGCCCACCCGGGGCGAGTCCGTGTGGTCCGATCGCTGCCCGGGATAGGGGAACTGCCCGCGCGCGATCATCTGCGTCAGGTCGGTGGCGGTCTGCAGGTAGGACAGCTCCAGGCGGGACGGGGTCCGCACGCCCAGCAGGTTGGTGTTGCGGCCGATGACGGCGATGATGCGGCTGCCGCGGCGCACCGGGATGGCCTCGACCCGGACCGGCACCTCGTCGCGCCACTCCGGGTCTCCCTCACGGACCACCCGCTCCTGGGCCAGCGCGGCGTCGATGAGGGGCCGACGCCCCGGGGGGATGAACGTCCCGACGACGTCGTCGACGTGGGCGGTCGGGCCCGTGGTCGGGCGCATCTGCGCCGCCGCCCAGAACCCGCGTCCCTCCCGGTCCGGCAGCCACAGCACCAGGTCGGCGAAGGAGAGGTCGGCGATGATCTGCCAGTCGGCGACCAGCAACGTCAGCCACGCCTCGTCCGCCGGCGTCAGGTCACCGTGCGCCTGAGCCAGCTCGGTCAAGGACGCCACGGCACCAGCGTAGGGGGTGGGTCACCGCGCGGCCCCGACCTGGGTCGGGCGCGCGATCCGCCCGAGTCGCTGTCCGGGTGCGTCGGGCCGGATAGGTTCGCCCCTATGAGTCAGGACCCCACCCAGACCCCCGGCGCCGAGGCGCCCCACGCCGCCGACACCCCGGCTGCCAGCGCTCCGGCGGAGGTCGCCGACGGAGCCGTGGAGGGCCACAGCGGCACGCACGCGGTGGCGGTGGCCGCCTCGCACGGCGTCGAGACGATGTTCACCCTCTCGGGTGCCCACGTCTTCCCCATGTACGACGCCGCGGTCCACGCCGACCCGCCCATGAAGCTGCTCGACGTCCGCCACGAGCAGACCGCGGTCTTCGCAGCGGAGGCCGTCGGCAAGCTGACCCGGGTGCCGGGGCTGGCCGTGCTGACCGCCGGACCGGGCATCACCAACGGGGTCAGCCCCATCACCCAGGCCCACTTCAGCGGGTCGCCGCTCGTCGTGGTCGGCGGGCGGGCACCGGCCAACCGGTGGGGCCAGGGCAGCCTGCAGGAGCTCGACCACGTCCCGCTGGTCGCGCCGGTGACCAAGTCGGCGCGCACGGCGCACCGGGCTGCCGACGTCGCCGACGAGATGCACCGCGCGTTCACCTCGGCCCGCACGTCACACCGCGGCCCGGCCTTCCTCGACGTCCCGCTCGACGCGTTCTTCGACAACGCCACGGTGGAGCGCCCGGCGTACTCCCCCACCGAGGGCACCGAGCCCGACCCCGACGCGGTCGACACCATCGCCCGGCTGCTCTCCGAGGCCGAGCGCCCCGTGCTGGTGCTGGGCAGCGACGTGTGGCTCGACGGTGCCGAGGCGGCCGCCCGTCGTCTCGTGGAGACCGCCGGGCTGCCCGCCCTGGCCAACGGCATGGGTCGCGGCATCATCCCCGGGGGCCACGAGCTGCTGGTCACCAAGGCGCGCTCGGTCGCCCTCGGGCAGGCCGACCTCGTGGTCGTGGTGGGCACCCCCCTGGACTTCCGGCTCTCCTACGGCGTCTTCGGCGGCAAGGAGGGCGCACCGACCGCTCGGACCGTCCACGTCGCCGACTCCGCGGCCCAGGTGTCCGGCCACGCCGAGCTCGCCGCGTCGGCGTACGGCGACCTCAGCAAGGCGCTGGACGGGGTGCTCGGCGCCCTGGAGCAGCAGCGGCAGAAGCCTCAGTGGTCTTCGTGGGTCGCGCGCCTGCAGGACACCGTCAAGGCCGCTGCGGAGCGTGACCGCGAGCTGCTGGACGCCGAGGCCGACCCCATCCACCCGGCACGGATCTACGGCGAGCTGCTGCCCCGCCTGGCCGACGACTCCGTCGTCATCGGTGACGGCGGCGACTTCGTCTCCTTCGCCGGCAAGTACGTCGAGCCGCAGCGGCCCGGCGGCTGGCTGGATCCCGGCCCCTACGGCTGCCTCGGCGCCGGCATGGGGGCCGCCATCGCGGCCCGGATCGTGAGGCCCTCGGCGCAGGTCGTGGTGCTCTTCGGCGACGGCGCAGCCGGGATGTCGCTGATGGACGTCGACACCCTGGTGCGCCACGACCTGCCGGTGGTCATGGTCATGGGCAACAACTCGGCGTGGGCGCTGGAGAAGGGCCCCATGCAGATGCTCTACGGCTACGACGTCATCGCCGACCTCGCCCCGCGCACGGCGTACGACGAGGTGGTGCGAGCCCTGGGCGGTGCCGGGGAGATGGTCACCGACCCGAGGCAGATCGGGCCGGCCATGGACCGGGCGTTCGCCGCCGACGTGCCCTACCTGGTCAACGTCATCACCGACGTGAACGCCGCCTACCCGCGCAACACGCTCGGTATCTGAGTCACGGGGCGTCGGACGGGGCTCAGGCCAGACGGGCGAGGAAGCGCTCGGCGTCGACGACCACCCGGGTCACCTCGCCGTGGCCGAGCACCGACCCGGTGTCGTCGGCCACGGCGGTGACCTCGAACCGCAGCAGCCGACCGTCGCGGTGCACCTGGCGCGCCATCACCCGCACGACGTCGCCGACCCGGCTGGCCGCGCGGTGCTCGAGCGAGACCCGGGTGCCGACGGTGGTCTGCCCCGCGGTCAGCAGCTCGTCGGCGGCCGTGCAGGTGGTGGCCTCGGACCAGGCCAGCAGGACCGGTGTGCCGAGCACGTCCAGCGATCCCGATCCGACCGCCCGAGCGGTGTCGGCCGACGTGACGGTGAAGGTGCGTGTTGCCTCGTGGTGGCTCATGCCCCCAGCATGCCCGCCCCGCCCCCGCCACCTCGCACGCACGTCGAGCGGACGTCAGCGGCGGACGTCGCGCTCCGTGGTCACTGAGGCAGCCATTTCCTATGACGTCCGCCTCTCTGAGAGACTGGGGCGTTCCACAGTCCACCGGTCCGTCGAATCGCGGGCCGTGCAGAGGAGACACCATGGGTAAGACCGGTCGCAAGCGCCGCGCGCGCAAGAAGAAGGGCGCGAACCACGGCAAGCGTCCCAACGCCTGACCGATCGCAGCGAGAGACACCACGACCCCGTGCACCAGGCACGGGGTCGTCGTCGTTGCAGGGCCGCGGTCCGGCAGGGTGCCGTCAGGCGGGACCGGTCTCGCCGTAGCGGACCTGGATCTCCTGCCGGATCCGGACGATCACCTTCTGGCGCAGCTCGTCGGGCGCCCGCTCGGCGCAGGAGCGCGCCACCAGCGCCTTGACCGCCCGCTCCAGCACGAAGTGATCGACGCAGGGCGCGCAGTCGTCGAGGTGCTGCTTGATCGTGGCGGCGTCGGCATCGGCCAGCTCGTTGTCGATGAAGAACACCATCCGCTCGAGTGCCGCGGTGCAGTCGGTGTCGGCGGTGTCGTTCGGGTCTCCGCAGCTCACGACGACGCTCCTTCCACGGCTCGCACGGGGTTGCCGTCGGCGTCGACGCGCATGCCTCGCTCCCGGGCGTAGTCGGCCAGCATGGTGCGCAGCTGACGGCGTCCGCGGTGCAGGCGCGACATCACGGTGCCGATCGGCGTGTCCATGATCTCGGCGATCTCCTTGTAGGGAAAGCCCTCGACGTCGGCGAGGTAGACCGCGAGGCGGAACTCCTCCTGCAGCTGGTTGAGGGCGTCCTTGACGTCGCTGTCGGGCAGGTGCTCCAGTGCGACCATCTCGGCGGACTTGAGCCCGCCCGAGGTGTGCGACTCGGCACGGGCGAGCTGCCAGTCCTCGACGTCCTCGCTCATCGACTGCTGCGGCTCGCGCTGCTTCTTGCGGTAGCTGTTGATGAACGTGTTGGTCAGGATGCGGTAGAGCCACGCCTTGAGGTTCGTGCCCTGCGTGAACTGGTGGAACGCGGCGTAGGCCTTCGCGAACGTCTCCTGCACCAGGTCCTCGGCGTCGGAGGGGTTGCGGGTCATGCGCATCGCGGCGGAGTAGAGCTGGTCGAGGTAGGGGAGCGCGTCTCGCTCGAAGCGCTCCGCTCGCTGCTCCTGCGACTCGGGGGCCGGCTCGGGAGGGGTGGTGACATCGTCAGACATTGCTCGCCAGCCTACCGGCAGCGCCCGACTCGCCGGTTCGACCGCCATCGTCGCGCACGCCATGCGGGTCCCCTTCCTGCTCGATCCGGTCTCGTCGAGGCCTCGTGGCCGCTCGACAAGGGAAGAACGTCGCGTCCGCGCCGAAGATTCCCCCGCCGCGGTCCCCGGCCGCCGGGCTCAGATCAGGCGCTGCTCGATGAGCTCCAGCGCGCTCTCGACGACGAGCTGCGCGACGTCCGCCGGGGTCACCCCGCTGCGCTTGGGTGCGTGGAGACCGTGGTCCGCCGCCGGTACGACGACCAACGGCTGGTCGGGAGGGAACTCCCCGGGTGTGCCGAAGGGGTCGCGCTCGCCCTGGACCACCAGCGTCGGCACCCGCACCGAGGTGAGCTCCTCGACGCGCGACCGCTCCGGCCGGCCCGGTGGGTGCAGGGGGAACGACAGCGCGAGCACGGCGGAGGCGCCGAGGTGGTGCGCGATGCGGCACGAGCTGCGGGCGCCGGCGCTGCGCCCCCCGAGGATCAGCGGGGTGCGGGAACGCAGCCGGTCGACCACGGCGATCGCGCCGGCGTCGAGCGTCGCCGGCGGCGTCGCGACCTTGCGCCCGGCGACCCGCCAGGGCTGCTCGAGGCGGATCACCGTGATCCCCTGCGCCGGCAGGGCGGCCGCGAGGGCGACGAGGTCCGGGGCGTCCGGCCCGCCGCCGGCACCGTGCTGCAGGAACACCGTGGCCCGGGGGCTCCGGGCGCGGTCGACGTGCAGCCGGGCGTCGCCGTGCGGGGTGCCCCACGTGCGGACCTCGGTCATGCCGACCCGCCCGTGGCGCGCTCGACGACGTCCTCGGGCACGTCCCCGGCCGGCAGCGGCTCGGCCAGCTCCGGCCCGTTGTTGCGCACGTTGTTGACCTGGGTCGACACCGGGAACGCCTCCAGCCGCCCCGGCGCCGCGGGCACCAGCAGCCCCCGGGCGCGCTCGACGTCGACGCCCGGGTCGAGCCACTCGGCGCGGCGCTCGGACTCCACGAGGAGCGGCATCCGGTCGTGGATGTGCCCCACGGCGTCCTCCGCGGTCGTGGTGAGCACCGTGCAGGTCCACCGGAACCGCTCGGGGTCGTCGTCCTCCCGGGTGGGGTCCTTCCAGATCTCGTAGAGCCCGGCCATCGCCATCACCGACCCGTCGGCGGGGTGGACGTAGAACGGCTGCTTGAGGGGCTTGCCCGCCTTGGTCCTCTGCTCGGTGGCGTACCACTCGTAGTAGCCGTCGGCCGGCAGCAGGCAGCGGCGCTTGGCGAAGGCGGCGCGGAAGGCCGGCTTCTCGGTCACGGTCTCCATGCGTGCGTTGATCATCCGGTTGCCGATGGAGGGGTCCTTGGCCCAGAACGGGACCAGTCCCCAGCGCACCACCCGGAGCTGCCGCTCGGCGGCACTGCCGTTGCGCTCCGGGCGGTCCACGACGGCGTAGACCTGCTTGGTCGGCGCGACGTTGTAGTCCGGCTCCAGCGGAGCCACCACGGTCTCGCTGAGCCGGGCGCGGTCGATCTCGAACTCCTCGGCCAGGTCGTCCGGCTTGCGGCTGGATGCGTAGCGCCCACACATGAGCCTCACCCTACGGCGCGCCGCCGACGGCACCGAGGCTCAGCCGGTCGCGGCCGTGGCGTCCGCCGCCTGCTGCGCCTCGACCCCCGCGAGCACGGCTCCGACCACCCAGGCCAGGTCGTCGGCGGTGCGCGCCGGCGGGTGGTGGGGCTGGGTGAGGTGGGACAGGGCCAGCCGGATGACCGACTCCAACGACACGGCCAGCTGCTCCCCGCGCAACGGCAGGTCGGGGAAGTGCTCGACCACGAGGTCGAAGAGGAACCCGGCGGCGGTGTCGATGATGGTCTGCGACTGGAAGATGTAGGGCAGCAGGTCGGTGTCGCCGGTGTGGCCGCTCTCGAGCACGGCCTTGAGCAGGGCGTTGTCGCCGGCGCTGGTGAGCGCGCCGAGCACGGCCGAGCGGACGGCGGGCTGGAACTCGTGCTCACCCTCGAAGGACTCGCGCACCACGTCGAGGAACACGTCGAGCTCGCGCATCACGAGCTGCTCGGCGAGCTGCTGCTTCGTCCCGAACTCGTTGTAGACCGTCTGACGGCTGACCCCGGCACGGTCGGCGACCTTCGCCATCGTGAGCCGTCGCCACCCCTCGGACGCGAACGCGGCGGCGGCGGCGTCGAGCAGCCGGTCGCGCAAGATGGTGCGCACGGCGGCCCGGAACGGTTTGCTCACCCGCTCAGGGTCTCATCCGCGGGCAAGGACCGCGTGCCGCGCAGCGGCCGGTGGCAGCCGGTAGCGGCAGCCGGGACCGGCTCAGAGCGGCTCGAAGTCCTGCGCCTCGCGCACACCGCAGTCCGGGCACGGCCAGTCCTCGTCGACCTCGGCCAGGGGCGTCCCGGCCGGCCATCCCTCGCGGGGTTCGCCGAGCATCTCGTCGTACACGTAGTCGCAGTTGGGGCACCGGAAGCATCCGGTCCGCTGCTTTTCACGGTGCTGGTCCTGCTGGACCTGCTGGTCCGTCGACGTGGCGGTCTCCATGATCTCTCCCTCGTGCGAGACGGTGGTGCTGCGGGCGGGCGGGGTCGGCGCCGTGGATCAGGCGGCGTCCGCCTGGGTGGTCGACGGCCGCCCGTGGGCCGCCAGGTAGCGCTCGACCTTCTTCGGGTGCAGGTTGGCGCGGCTGACGTCGCCGTCGTAGTGCGCGACGACGCGACGGTCCATGACGCGCCGCCACACGGCCGGCACCCACGTCAGCACGATCATCCCGGCGTAGCCCGTGGGCAGCACCGGCGCCTCGGGGAAGTCGCGCAACGCCTGGTAGCGCCGGGTCGGGTTGGCGTGGTGGTCGCTGTGGCGCTGCAGGTGGTAGAGCAGCACGTTGGTGCCGATGTTGTTGCTGTTCCAGCTGTGGCTGGGGTTGACGCGCTCGTAGCGCCCCGACTCCAGGCGGGCCCGCTTCATCCCGTAGTGCTCCAGGTAGTTGACCGACTCGAGCTCCCAGACGCCGACCGCCGCGGCGACCAGCAGGAAGGGCAGCACCTGCCAGCCGAAGGCGATCACGAGCCCGGCCCAGAGGGCGAGCGTCATGGCGTAGGCGTTGATGATGTCGTTCTTGATCGTCCAGTGGTTCGCGTCACGTCGGGCGAACCGCTTCTTCTCCAGGCGCCAGGCGCTCTTCCAGCTGCCGATCACGGTGCGCGGCAGGAAGGCCCAGACGGTCTCGCCCATCCGCGAGCTCGCAGGGTCCTCGGGGGTGGCGACGCGGACGTGGTGGCCGCGGTTGTGCTCGATGTAGAAGTGCCCGTACGCCGTCGGCGCGAGCGCCACGCGGGAGAGCCAGCGCTCGTGCTTCTCCTTCTTGTGCCCGAGCTCGTGGGCGGTGTTGATCCCGATCCCGACCACGATGCCCAGCGAGATCGCCATGCCCAGCCGGTCCAGCACGTCGTGCTGGGGCTGGCTGATCATCCAGGCCGTCCAGATGACGGCGACGTACTGCAGCGGGATGAAGGCGTAGGTGATCCACCGGTAGAACCGGTCCTCCTCCAGGCGCTCGAGGACCTCGTCGGGCGGGTTGTTGGGGTCGATCCCCGCGACGAGGTCCACCAGGGGCACGAGGCCGAAGATGAAGACGGGCCCGAAGAACCAGAACGCGTCCTGGCCGGTCCAGCTGACCAGGCCCCAGGACAGGAACGGGATGATCGGCACGATGGCGCCGACCACCCAGGCGTAGCGCTTGGTGTCGCGCCACACGGGCTCCGCCGCGACGTCGTCCTGGTCGTGCGCCTCGGTGCTCGCCGGGGTGTGAGTGGCAGCCATGATCAGCCTCCTGCTCGGTGCGTCCCGCGTGAACAGCGGGCTTTACACGAGAGTAGGAGTTGTACACCTGCTTGGCAACAACTTCGACTTTGTACATTGGCGTGTCGCACGTCACACGCGCAGGGGCCGCGTCGGTCCGTCAGCGGGCGAGCAGCGTGCCGAGCAGGTCGCCGGCGTGATGCACGTCGGCGGGCAGTCCCTCGATCCAGACGCGCGCGTCCGGCGGCACCCCGAGATCCGCCAGCAGCAGGCGGGCCTGGACCACTTGGACGCCGAGGTCCGGCGTCCGTCGCACCAGGGCGGCAACGGCATCGTGACCCAGCCGGGCGACGGTCTCCTCTCCCGCGAAGGTGGCGCGCAGACCCTCGGCGACCGAGGCGAGCTCCAGGGCACGCACCAGCCGCAGGTCGATCGGCCCGGCACCGCGCAGATCCTCGCGATGTCGCCGGGCGCTCGCGGAGGTGTCCACCACCACGAGGGCGTGGGTGCGGCGCACGTCGTGGCCGCCGCGCTCGGCACCGCGGTAGACCTCCGCCAGCCGGCTGCGCAGGTGCTGCTGGCTCGCGAGGCCCGTGAGCGGGTCCTCGCAGGTGACGTCGACGAGGAACTCGAGTGTGGCCTCGCTCCAGGCGATGCTCAACGCCTCGGCGGCGTCGAAGTCGGGGGCCGAGCCGCGGAGAGCCTCCCAGGTCTCCCGCAGCCCGGCCAGCGCCTCTCCCACGGACGCCCCGTCGCCGGCCTGAGCCCGCCCCACCAGGGCACAGGCCGCGATCGGGCACCTCCCGGAGACCAGGGCGTCACCGATCGCGTCGAATCCCAGCGGTACGACGTGCCCCGACGCGGTGGTGCTCCCCCTCCCTGGCCTCGCGGGTTCACCCGGGGGCCGCCGACGAGTGAAGGACGGCAGGCTGTCTCGCACGTCGTCCTCCTCCCCTCCATTGGTCGCCCTCCCATGACGCGACCGGACGTCGGCGGCTCCGGGCGGTGCCGTTGAAGGTGAGACGGGGTCGGATGACGACCATGACGCGGACCTGGGGAAATATTTTCCCGAATGTTCACGAGGCTGGTGAGGCTTCTGGGGCGGATGGGGCGCGTGGGGTGCCACCGCGGGCTTTCTCGAAGCCTGTGACCCGTCACACGTCCCCTAGGCGAGGCTCGACCCTCCCCGATTACGGCCAGTCTGGGGTATTTTGCTTTCGGCGTCGGTCCACCCGTGCGCCAGGAGGCGGGCACCGGGCCCGCTCCACCCATGGGGCCATGAGCGAAATTCAACACCTGCTCGATGCTCCGCGAGATGCTGTCGGCGACGCGGAGTTGATCGCGCGCGTCCGCGGGGGCGACCTCGAGGCCTACGGCGAGCTCTATGCCCGCCACGTCGACGCCGCTCGACGCCTGGCGCGCCAGCTGGTCCGCGGACCCGACTCCGACGACCTGGTCTCCGACGCTTTCGCCAAGGTGATGGCGGTGCTCCGCCGCGGCGGCGGCCCCGACGTCGCCTTCCGGGCCTACGTGCTCACGGCCGTCCGTCGACTCCACGTGGACCGGATCCGTTCCCAGTCCCGCGTCACCACCACCGACGACCTCGAGCCCTTCGCGCCCGGGGTGCCTTTCCAGGACACCGCGGTCGCCCAGTTCGAGAGCGGCGCCGCCGCGCGTGCGTTCGCCTCGCTCCCGGAGCGCTGGCAGCTCGTGCTGTGGCACCTCGAGGTCGAGGGGCAGAAGCCGGCCGAGATCGCGGTCCTGCTGGGCATGAGTCCGAACTCGGTCTCGGCCCTGGCCTACCGGGCGCGTGAGGGGCTGCGCCAGGCGTTCCTGGCTGCGCACCTCGTCGAGACCGACAAGGTCGAGTGCCGGTGGGTGACCGAGCACCTCGGCGGTTACGTGCGCAAGGGATTGTCGAAGCGTGACCAGGACAAGGTCGCGCTGCACCTCGACGTCTGCCCCCGCTGCACCGCGATGTACCTCGAGCTGACCGAGGTCAACGACAACCTGGCCGGCATCATCGCCCCGCTCCTGCTCGGAGGGCTGGCCGCGGGCTACGTCAGTACCGCCGGCGGTGCGGGCGCTCCCGGCGGCGTCGTCGCCCTGCTCACCCGGGCAAAGGACGCCGTGGCCGGCAACGTCGGCCCGGTCGTGGCCGGCACGACGGCAGCAGCCGTCGCGGTCGCGACGATGGTGGCCATCTCCGTCACCGACGACGACCCCCCCACCGCCGCCGGCCCCACCAGCACCGAGAGGTCGGCGTCCGACCTGCAGGACACGTCCAGCCCGGAGGCCCCCGACAGCCGCACCTCGCGCGTCCCGGCTCCGCGCACCTCCGGCGAGGTGGTGCGGGCGCGCGACGTGGCCCGGGTCGCCCCGGCGCTGATCGCCGACATCACCGCGCCGCTGCTGCCTCCCGCCGACGCCGGTGCCTCGGATGCCCCCGACACCGTCGCGGTCGCCGGTCCGGGGACCGACGGCGGCACGGACGGCTCACCCGGCGACCCGGACGGCAGCGGCACCGACGAACCCACCGACGGCCCGACCGACGGCTCCACGGACGGCCCGATCGACGGACCCGGCGACCCGGAGACCGACATCCGTATCAGCTCGGCGAGCGTCTCCGACGACGCCCTCGTCGTCAACGTCGACGGCCTCCCCGCGGAGCCCGTCACGATTCTGGTCGACCTGGCCTCTGACTCGGGCCGGGCGGCGTTCGTCCCCGGCCAGCGAACCTGCAGCGTCGACGCAGCAACCGCCACCCGAGCCGTGTGCGTGACCAGCACGGCGATGGCGCGTGCCGCGGCCTTCCAGCTCGCCCCGCAGTCCTTCCAGGCCGTCGTACCACTCGACTTCCCCGCCGACATGGACGCCGACTTCCTCGACGTGACCGTCAACGTGCTCGGCTTCCGTGAGACCAACGACGTCGACAACCGCATCCGCTTCGAGTACCGCCCTGACCGCGGCCCCACGGACACTCCCACGACGGACGGCCCGACCACCGAGGTGCCCACCGACGGACCCACCACCGAGGTGCCCACCGACGGACCCACGACCGGGGTGCCCACCGACGAGCCCACGACCGGGGTGCCCACCGACGAGCCCACGACCGGTGGGCCTGATCCCGACCCCGACCCCGTCGGTCCCGACCTCGCCGTCTCCCTCGCGCGGGTCTCGGCTGTGGACGGCGCGTTCAAGGTCCAGGTCACGACGCCCGGCGGCAGCGCGTCGTCCAGGGTGCCGCTTCGGATCTCCTTCTCCCCCGACGGCGTGGACTTCGCCGCTCGCAAGCGCGACTGCAACGGGCCGGCCGACGGAGTGGTCAGCTGCGACTGGAACGGCAACACGTGGGTCGGTCTGTTCGAGGTGCCGCTCGGCCCCGGCGACGCGGTCGACGTGTCGGCCACCGTCAGCCTGCCCGGCTACCGCGACCCGGCGAACGCCAACAACACCGACACCCTGCGGCTGCGCGCGACCAGCCGGCCCGGCAGCACCTCGACCGGAGGCTCCGCGGGGAACCCGGGGAACCCGGGCGGCTCGGGCCAGGAGGCCAAGCCGCCGAGGAACCAGCCGAACCGACCTGACAAGCCCGCGAAGCCCAACAAGCCCGCGAAGCCCGACAAGCCCAAGAAGGCTGACAAGCCGGCGAAGCCCAAGAAGGGTGACGAGCCCAAGAAGGCTGACAAGCCAGACAAGCCCAAGAAAGCCCCCAAGCCGGCGAAGCCCAAGAAGGCTGACAAGCCCAAGAAGGCTGACAAGCCAGACAAGCCCAAGAAAGCCCCCAAGCCGGCGAAGCCCAAGAAGGCTGACAAGCCCAAGAAGGCCGACAAGCCAGACAAGCCCAAGAAAGCCCCCAAGCCGGCGAAGCCCAAGAAGGCTGACAAGCCCAAGAAGGCCGACAAGCCAGACAAGCCCGCGAAGGCCGACAAGCCCGCGAAGGCCGACAAGCCCAGCAAGCCCGCGAAGCCGGGCAAGGCCGACAGTCCCGGCGAGGCGCGCGGTCACGGCCACGCGCACGATCCGAGCGCTGCTGCCCGCGAGCCCCGCGCTCACGGCGACCGTGCGCTCGCACGGTCGCGCCGGGGCCGCAGGCGATGACGAGGCGACCGGGCCCGAGCAGCGCTCGGTAAGGTTCGTCGGTGCCCTTCGACCTCGCCCAGCTGCCCGCCGAGCACGACGACGGTCCGGCCGACCCGTGGCCCGCCCCCACCCCTGACGCCCCCGTGCGCTCCCTGGTCCGGCTGCCCGGGTCGAAGTCACTGACCAACCGGGCCCTCGTGCTGGCCGCGATCAGCGATGGACCCAGCACCGTCGCCCGCGCGCTCCGGTCGCGCGACTCGCTGCTCATGGCAGCAGCCCTGACGACGCTGGGCAGCACGGTCGACACCGAGGGACCCGACTGGCGGGTGACCCCCGGGCCGTTGCGCGGCCCGGCGCGCGTCGACTGCGGGCTGGCCGGGACCGTCATGAGGTTCGTGCCTCCGGTCGCGGCGCTCGCCGTCGGGCCTGTCACCTTCGACGGGGACCCCCACGCCCGCACCCGCCCCATGGGCGAGGTCCTCCGCGGGCTGCGCGGCCTCGGGGTCGAGGTCGACGACGAGGGCCGCGGCACCCTGCCCTTCGCCGTCCGCGGGACCGGCGCGGTGCGTGGCGGGCCGGTGGTCATCGACGCCTCCGCCTCCAGCCAGTTCGTCTCCGCCCTGCTGCTCGCCGGCGCGGCCTACGACGAGGGCGTCGACGTCCTGCACGACGGCGAGCCTGTGCCGTCCCTCCCCCACATCGACATGACGGTGCAGGCCCTGCGCGACCACGGCGTCGAGGTCGACGACGACGAGCCGAACCGCTGGCGCGTGGCGCCCGGGCCGGTCCGGGCGCTCGACGTGACCGTGGAGCCGGACCTGTCCAACGCGGCCCCCTTCCTGGCCGCCGCTGTGGTCACCGGGGGCGCGGTGACCGTCGATGGCTGGCCGCGAACGACGACGCAGGCCGGGGACCGGCTGCGCGAGATCCTCGCGATGATGGGCGCCGAGGTGGAGCTGCACGACGGCGGCCTCACCGTCCGCGGCACCGGCGCCGTGCACGGCGTCGACCTCGACCTGCACGACGAGGGCGAGCTCGCTCCGGCGGTGGCGGCGCTGTGCGCGCTGGCCGACGGGCCCTCGGTGCTGCGCGGGATCGGGCACATCCGCGGTCACGAGACCGACCGGCTGGCGGCGCTGGCCACCGAGCTCAGCGCGCGCGGCTGCGGGGTCGTCGAGCGTCCCGACGGGCTGGAGATCAACCCCGGCGCGCTGCGCGGTGGCCGCTTCGAGACCTACGCCGACCACCGGATGGCCCACGCTGCGGTCATCCTCGGTCTCGGGGTGCCCGGGGTCGAGGTGGTCGACGTGGCCACGACGGCCAAGACCTTCACCGACTTCCCGGGCGCCTGGACGGCCCTGGTCGGAGGCTGAGCGTGGCAGGACGGGACCGCAAGGGCGCCGAGCGACGCTACGCCGACCTCGACGACTCCTCCTTCGACCGTCCCCGTCGCCGAACCCGCCCACGCACCAAGGACCGTCCCACCTACGACGACGCGACCGACGCAGTGGTCATGACCGTCGACCGCGGCCGCTACACCTGCGGACTGGTCGGCGAGCAGCACCGGTTGGTGACAGCCATGAAGTCGCGGCCGCTGGGTCGCAAGGGCGTGGTGGTCGGCGACCGGGTGCGCCTGGTGGGTGACCTCAGCGGCGGCGACACCCTGTCGCGGATCGTCGAGGTCTCCCCCCGCGAGACGGTGCTGCGGCGGACGGCGGACGACGACGACCCGGTCGAGCGGGTGGTCGTGGCCAACGCCGACCAGCTCGTGATCGTGGTGGCCCTGGCCGACCCGGAGCCGCGCACCGGTCTGGTGGACCGTGCGCTGGCGGCGGCGTACGACGCGGGGATCGACCCGTTGCTGTGCCTGACCAAGGCCGACCTGGCCGCGCCCGGAGCGTTCCTGGAGATCTACCGTCCCCTCGACGTGCCCTTCGTGGTGACCCAGCGGGGGGCGTCCGTCGAGGAGGTGCGCGACCGGCTCCGGGACCGAACCAGCGTGCTGCTGGGCCACAGCGGTGTGGGCAAGTCGACCCTGGTCAACGCGCTGGTGCCGGGCGCCGACCGCGCGGTGGGCGTGGTCAACGACCACACCGGCCGGGGTCGTCACACCTCCACGTCGGCGATCATGCTGGCGCTGCCCGGCGGAGGCTGGATCGTCGACACCCCGGGCATCCGCTCCTTCGGCCTGGCCCATGTCGACGCCGCCGACCTCATCCGCGCGTTCCCCGACCTGCAGGACGCCGCGGTCGACTGTCCACGAGGCTGCAGCCACCAGCCGACCGAGCCGGAGTGCGGCCTGGATCTGGCCGTCGACCAGGGCCGCATCGACGCCGCGCGGGTGGAGTCCTACCGCCGGCTGCTCGGCAGCCGGGACATACGCTGACCCCCATGCCCACCTCCTTCACCGACGACCTGCGGTTGGCCCACGTCCTCGCCGACGACGCGGACTCGCTGAGCACCAACCGGTTCCAGGCGATGGACCTGCGCGTGGACACCAAGCCCGACCTGAGCCCGGTCACCGATGCCGATCGCGCCGTCGAGGAGGGCATCCGCCGCACGCTCGGCCGCGCGCGCCCCCGCGACGCCATCCTGGGCGAGGAGACCGGCAGCAGTGGCTTCAGCCAGCGCCGCTGGGTCGTCGACCCCATCGACGGCACCAAGAACTTCGTGCGGGGCGTGCCGGTGTGGGCGACCCTGATCTCGCTCATGGTCGAGGACGAGGTGGTCGTCGGTGTGGTCTCCGCCCCGCAGCTGAACCGTCGGTGGTGGGCCATGAAGGATGGCGGGGCCTTCACCGGCCGCTCGCTGCTCAAGCCGATCCCGATCCGCGTCTCGGACGTCTCCCGGCTCGAGGACGCCTCGTTCTCCTACTCCTCGCTCGACGGCTGGGACCACGCCGGACGGCTCGACGACTTCCTGACGCTCTCGCGCCACTGCTGGCGCACCCGGGCGTACGGCGACTTCTGGAGCCACATGCTCGTGGCCGAGGGAGCCGTCGACTTCGCCGCCGAGCCCGAGCTGGAGCTCTACGACATGGCCGCCCTCGACGTGATCGTGCGCGAGGCGGGCGGACGCTTCACCTCTCTCGACGGTCGCGACGGGCCGCAGGGCGGCAACGCCCTGACCAGCAACGGGATCCTGCACGAGACCGTGCTCGGCTTCCTGGGCTCGGTCGGTCCCGAGGCACGTCCCGGCCCCGACGGCCGCCACCGCGACGACCCGCCGGACTCCCCCGAGGCCACCGGCGGTCCCGATCGCACCGGCACGCTGCACCAGCTCAGCGACCGTCGGCGCCCGGCCCCGAGCGGACAGGCTCCGGACCTGCCTCCGATGTGACCGGCGGCCGATCCGGCGGTGGCAGGTCCACCGTGCGGCCGGTGACGCGCCGCCAGGACCGCCAGCACCACCGGGGCGAGCAGCAGTCCGGCCAGGTCGAACCAGCCGTAGCCGCCGGCGGCGCCGGTGGGCGGGTTGCCGATGCTGATGAGGCCGGTCGGGTCCGTCGCCTGCCAGGTCCAGGTGGCCAGCTCGGTCCCGAGCACCTCCAGCCAGGTCACGACGACGGCCGCCCCGACGTACACCTCGCGCGAGGGTCCCCACCTCAGGAAGCCGACGAGGCACAGGAACCAGAAGGCTCCGAGCACGTCGGGGCGGTCGCCGCGCAGCGCCAGCGCCGACCAGGTGCCGATCACGACGACGACCGTCCAGGCTGCGGCGGTGAGGTGGCGGCGCACCCACAGGCTGTGCCCGAGGGCGTAGGCCGAGAGGTAGACGAGGCCGTGGCCGGGCGGCACGTAGGCCGGCACGTTGTCGAAGCGGTAGACGTAGACCTCGAGCCCGGGGCTGAAGACGTACTCCACGACCGTGGCGACGACGACCACGACCGCCGTCTGCGCGCGCACGGTCGGAGTGACCCGCCGCAGGGCCAGGAGCAGCACGCCCCAGGTGAGGGCGCCCAGGAGGCGTTGCAGGCCCAGCGAGCCGTCGTGGTCAGCCAGCAGCACCACGCTCAGCCAGCCCATGAGCAGCACGACGGTGAGCCCGCCGCGCGTCGTGGCGGTCCCCTCGGTGCTCATGACCCCATCCTGCCTGTCGGCCCTATCGCGCCGTCACGTGGTGGACTAGATTTCGGCTCACGCACCCGTCGCCGCACCCGGAGGACTGCCCATGCGCATCAAGGACGTACTCGCTGCCAAGCCACGGCACGACGTCGTGACGGCGGTGCCCAGCAGCACCGTGCGTGACCTCGTCGCCCAGCTGGCCGAGCACAACCTGGGCGCCCTCGTGGTCAGCTCCGACGGCACCCGCCTCGACGGGATCGTCTCCGAGCGAGACGTCGTGCGCCACCTGGGGCACGACGCCGCCGTCCTCGACCAGAGCGTGAAGTCGATCATGACCTCGTCGGTGCGCACCTGCTCCGCCGAGGACAAGCTCGACGACCTGCTCTCGCTGATGACGGAGCACCGGATCCGCCACGTCCCGGTCGTCGACGGCGACGCCCTCGTCGGCATCGTCAGCATCGGCGACCTCGTGAAGCACAAGATCAGCGCCCTGGAGTTCGAGCGCGACCAGCTCGACTCCTACGTCCACCAGAGCTGACCCCGGGGGCCGTGACAGGTCGAGCGGGTGCTCCCCAGAGCGGGTTGATCGTCGAGATTCCCGAGTCGGAGACGGCCGTCAGTCGGCACCGCGACGCGCTGGACAGCAACGCTCGGCTCGGGGTCCCGGCGCACATCACGGTGCTCTTCCCGTTCATGCCCCCCGGACAGATCGATGCGTCGATCCTGACCCAGCTCCAGCAGCTCTTCGCCGCAGAGGAGCCCTTCGACGTCGAGCTGACGCACACGTCGTGGTTCGACCGGGATGTTCTCTGGCTCGCGCCACGCGATCCTCTGCCGTTCCAGATGCTCACAGCACGCGTCTGCAGCACGTTTCCCGACTTCCCGCCCTTCGCGGGCCGGTTCGCGGACGTCGTCCCTCACCTGACGATCGCCCACGGTTGCGAGCAGGGGGAGATGCTCGCCGCCGAGCGATCGGTGGGGGAGCTGCTGCCCGTCCGCGGGTACGTGCGACAGGTCACGCTCGTGACACAGACCGAGGCAGGCGGCGCGTGGGGAGTGGTTGCCAGGTTTCCACTGTGCGCGCCGCACGGTTGACGAGCGGACCCGGCCATCCGCGCGACCAGCGCCGGGCGCAGCTCAGAGCCAGCCCGCACCCTCGGCGACCAGCAGCAGGCCGAAGACCGCGAACGCGGCGGCGGCGCCGTACGTGATGGCCTTCTCGGGCAGCTTCCGGCCCAGCACCGCACCCACCACGATCGCCAGCGCGTCGGCGAGCACCATGCCCACGGTGCTGCCGATCCAGGTGCCGAGCCAGCCCTCCTGGGTCGCGAGCGTCACCGTGGCGAGCATGGTCTTGTCGCCCAGCTCGGCGAGGAAGAACGCAACGCCGACGGCGAGGACGGCGGCACCGCTGCTGCGCCGTGCTTTGTCGGCCTCCGCCTCGGTGAGCTCGTCGCCGCGCAGGGTCCAAGCAGCGAAGGCGAGGAAGGCCAGCCCGGCGACGATCGAGATCAGGTCCTGGCTCTCCGCGAACTGGTCGCCGACGAAGCGGCCGAGGGCGACCGAGAAGAGGTGCACGATCGCGGTCGCGACGGTGATGCCGATGAGGACGTCGCGGGCGCGGTAACGGGCCGCGAAGGTCATCGCCATCAGCTGGCTCTTGTCGCCGAGCTCGGCGACGAAGATGACGGCGGTGCTCAGCAGGAACGCGTGCATGAGGGAGGGTCTCCTTGTCGTGCGGGTCCGCCACCGGAGGCGGCTGCCGCACCGGACCCGAGGGTCAGTGTGTCGACGCGGCCGTCGGGGACTACTCCCTTTCAGCCGCCCACGTTACAACCCCACAGCACAGCCCGGGCCCGGGCCGGTGTCCGGGTCCGGCGTCGGCTACGGTCGTGCCGCCCCGGCAACCGAGCGAGACGAGGAACGAGCATGGACAAGCCCGAGATCGACTTCCCCGAAGGCCCGCCGCCCGGCGAGCTCGAGATCGTCGACCTGACTGTCGGCGACGGCGACGAGGCCGCGGCCGGCCAGACCGTGAGCGTCCACTACGTGGGCGTGGCCCACTCGACCGGCGAGCAGTTCGACGCCTCCTACGACCGCGGCGACCCGCTGCAGTTCCGCCTCGGGGTCGGCCAGGTCATCTCCGGCTGGGACACCGGCGTGCAGGGCATGAAGGTCGGCGGGCGTCGTCGTCTCGTCATCCCGCCGCACCTCGGGTACGGCGACCGCGGTGCCGGTGGCGTCATCAAGCCCGGCGAGACGCTGATCTTCGTGGTGGACCTTCTCTCGGTCCGCTGAGCTCACCTCGACCCTGAGCGTCTGCGGTGGATCCGTGCCGGCCCGCGGCTCGGATCCACCGCACTCGGATGTGACGGTCAGTCGACCTGGACGGCGTCGGGGCCGGTGGGCAGGTCCACGATGACGACGTCGCCGCGGACCAGCTGCCGCCCGCGGCGGGTCTCGACCTCTCCGTTGACCTGCACGTCACCCTCGGCCAGCAGTGCCTTGGCGTCCGACCCGGCGTCGGCCAGGTCGGCCAGCTTGAGCAGCTGGCCCAGCCGAATGCTTGCCTCGCGGACCGGCACCAACCTCGGCTCGCCCGGGCCCCCGGTCCCCGTTCCGGGGGTGCGCGTCACAGGGTCACCGCCACGGTGTGGATGATCAGGCCGACGAGGCCGCCGACGATGGTGCCGTTGATCCGGATGAACTGCAGGTCCTTGCCGACGTGGAGCTCGATCTTCTGCGAGGCCTCCTTGCCGTCCCACTCGTCGATCGTGGTGGTGATGACCGCGGTCAGCTCGCGGCCGTAGCGGTCGATGAGGAAGACCGCCAGGTCGGCGGCGCGGGCGTCCAGGCGCTCACGACGGTCCGCGTCGGCCACGAGCCGGTGGCCGTAGGCCTGGACCTCGGTCACGCCGCGGCGGACGATCTCGCCGTCGGTGTCGGCCAGCGCCTTCTCCAGCGACCGCTTGAGCGCGTTCCACAGCGAGATGTAGGTGGTCGTGACCTGGGGGTGGCCCAGGAAGCGGGCTTTGAGCCGCTCCATGCGCTCGATGGTCGCCTCGTCCTCGAGCAGGTCACCGGCCAGGTCACGCAGCAGCCGGTCCAGGGCGATGCGGGAGCGGTGGTGCGGCTCGCGCCTGATGTCCTGGAGCCAGTTCAGGATCTCGGTGTGGAGGCGGTGGATGACGCGTTCGTTGAGGGAGTCCGGGGCCCACCAGGGCGCTCGCTCCACGACGACGTCGTGGAAGGTCGACTCGTTGCCGCTGAGCCAGCGGTGGGCCTCCTCGAGCAGCAGGTCCACCACCCCGTGGTGGGCGCCGTCGTCGACGACCTCCTTCAACAGGCTGCCGACGATCGGGCTGATCGGCTCCTCGAGGAAGCGCGGCACCAGGACCGACTCGACGAAGTCGGCGACGTCCTCGTCCTTGACCCGCGAGATCCCCAGGCGCAGCAGGTCGGTGGCCTCGACGACGACGCGTCGGGCGTGCCGCTCCTCGCCCAACCACTGACCGGCCTTGAGCGCGGGCGCGGCGCCGAGCACGCGGTCCTTGATGATGTCGGGCTGGAGGAAGTTCTCCCCCACGAACTCCTCGAGCCCGCGCCCCAGCATCTCCTTGCGCTTGGGCACCAGGGCCGTGTGCGGGATCGGCAGGCCCAGCGGATGCTTGAAGAGCGCGACCACGGCGAACCAGTCGGCGATCGCGCCCACCATCGAGGCTTCGGCGCCCGCGTTGACGAAGCCGAGGAGACCGTCCTCGTTCAGCGTGACCAGGTAGACGGTGGCGGCGAACAGCAGGAGGCCGACCGCGACGGTGCGCATGGTGCGCAGCGCCTTGCGGCGCTCGTCGTCGAGGCTCAGGTCGGCGTCGGGGGCAGGAGCGGACCGGGGCGCGGACCGGGCCGTGGGCCGGGTCCCCGTGGCGGTCGCGCTGTCGGTGGTGGTGTCGGTGTCGGGCATCGGCACGAACCTACCGGGCCTTCCCGCCACGATCTGCCGGAGTGACCGGTTCTCAGACGGGCGGCTCGGTGACGGCCCGGTCCCCCACGAGGAGGGTCGGAGTGAGACCGGCCACGACAGAGACGTCGACGCGGCTGCCCACCGGGTGCCGGACGGCGTGCGGCTGCCAGGAGCGGATCTCGCGCCCGGAGGCCAGCGCCACCGTGTGCAGCACGAAGGCACCGTGGTAGGCCACGGCGGTGACGGTGCCACCTCCGGCCGGGGCCGCGGTGAGGGCCACCTCGTGCGGACGGAGCACCACGTCGACGTCGACGTCGGCGTCACCCCAGCCGGGAACCGTCGAGACCACCCCGAGCTCGCAGGTCAGCAGGGCGTCGCGGACGTGCGCGGGAAGGAAGACCGCGTCCCCCATGAAGGAGGCGACGAAGCGCGAGGCCGGCCGCTCGAAGACCATGACGGGGGTGTCGGCCTGCTCGACGAGGCCCTCGCGCATGACCACGACCCGGTCGCCCACCGACAGCGCCTCGGTCTGGTCGTGGGTGACGAGGATGCCGGTCGTGCCGGTCTCGCGCAGCACCGCGACGGTGTCGGCGCGCAGCTGGCCGCGCAGCGTCTCGTCGAGGCTGCTGAACGGCTCGTCGAGGAGGATCACCGCAGGCCGCGGAGCCAGCGCCCGGGCCAGCGCCACCCGCTGCTGCTCGCCACCGGAGAGCTCGTGGGGATAGCGCTCCGCGAGGGCACCGAGCCGCGTCAGCGCGAGCACCTCGTCGGCGCGGGCCCGCCGCTCCCGGGCGGGCAGCTTGTCGAGGCCGAAGGCGATGTTGCGACGGACGTCGAGGTGCGGGAAGAGCGCGTGGTCCTGGAACACCAGGCCGACCCGTCGGTGCTCGGGCGGCACCCACCGCCCGCCCGCCTGCTCCTCGCCGTCGATGCGGATGCTGCCCGTGTCGGGCCGCTCCAGCCCGGCCACGAGGCGCAGCAGGGTGGACTTGCCGCAGCCACTGGGGCCGATCACGGTGACCAGCTCACCGGGTGCGGCACGCAGGGACAGCCCGGTCACGGCCGGGACCTTTCCGTAGGCCTTCGAGACAGCGGTGATCTCGAGGACGGGGCGCGGCTCCCCCGCGACGGGCGTCGAGCCCTCGGGCTCGGCCAGGGCTGCGGCCTGGGGCGTCGTCAGCGTCGGTCCGGCCGGGGGGGCCGGGGCGGCCGGGGCGACGGGGGCGACAGGGGTGGTCATCGGGTCATCCCCGCCTGCACCGCGTCGTGGGTCCGACGCTCCCGACGGAACAGCAGGAACACCGGGACCACGGCCGTCGCGACGATCACCAGCGCTGGGAGAGCCGCCTTCTCCCAGTAGTTCTCCTTCGCCAGCTCGTAGACCCACACCGACACGGTACTGAACCCGAACGGACGCAGGAGCAGGACCAGGGGCAGCTCCTTGACGGCGTCGACGAGCACCAGCACGAACGCGACGAAGACCCCCGACCGCGCCAGCGGCAGGTGCACCCGGGTGAGCACGCGGGTGGGTCGCGCGCCCAGGCTGAGCGCCGATGCGGTCATCGACGCCGACACCTTGGTCAGGCTGGCGTCGACGGCCTGGTAGGCGGGCGCGAGGAACCGGATGACGTAGGCGTAGAGGACCCCCAGCACCGACCCGGTCACGAGCAGACCCGTGCCGCCCTCGGCGCCGAGCGCGCGGACCAGGCGGTCGAGGTCGGAGAACACCAGCAGCACGCCGATGCCGACGACCGCGCCGGGCACGGCGTACCCGAAGGTCGTGACCTGGGCGGCGGCCGGCAGCAGCCGTCCCACGCTCGTGACCCGTTGGGCGTGCGCGACCACGAGCGAGAGCAGCACGCAGACCGCGGCCACGCTCACCGCCAGGGTCAGGGTGTTCGCGAGGTAGTCGGCGAACCGCGGGTCGACCAGCGCGCCGGACTCCCGTCGCGCCTCCGCGACGGCCCACGTCGCCAGACGCAGCACCGGCAGCAGGAAAGCCACGCTCAGGGCCACCAGGCAGGCGCCGACGGCGGCAGCGGCTCGCCACCGGGTCAGGGTGACCGCCTCGAGGCCGCGCCCACGGCCGCCGCGCTGGGTGAACCGCGCCCGGCCGCGCAGGCCGCGCTCGGCGACCAGCACCGCCACCGCGAACAGCAGCACCAGCACCGAGAGGCGGCTGGCGGACTCAAAGTCGTAGCCGCCCTTCCACTGGTTGTAGACGCCCACCGAGATGGTCTGCACGCCGAAGTACTGCACGGTGGCGAAGTCGGTGAGGACCTCCATGGCCACCAGCGTGAGACCCGCTGCGAGCGAGGGCCTGGCCAGGGGCAGCACGACGTGGCGCAGCGCCCGGGCGCGGGAGGCGCCCAGCGAGCGCGCCGCGTCGTACGTCGATGCCGACTGCTCGGCGAACGCCGCCCGGGCCATGAGGTACACGTACGGGAACAGCGTCAGCGTCATGACCACGACCGCGCCGCCCAACGAGCGGACCGGGGGCAGCCACAGCCCCTCACCGAACGCGTCCCGCAGGGCGCGCTGGACGGGACCGGCCTCGTCGAAGGTGGAGAGGAAGACGAACCCCAGGATGTAGGCCGGCATCGCCAGCGGCAGCACGAGCAGCCAGCTGAACACGTCGCGCCCGGGGAAGCGCGTGACGGTGACCAGCCAGGCGAGCCCTCCTCCGACGACCAACGTGCCCAGACCGACGCCACCGATGAGCAGCAGCGTGTTGAGCACCATCTCCGGCAGCCGGGCCGGGAAGGCGGTGTCCCGGTCCGCCCGGAGACCGTCGACCACCACCGCCACGATGGGCGCCGCGACGAGGGCCGCCACGACGAGCGCGGCCACCACCCACCCGCCGCGACCCGCGCCGCTCGCCCCCCGACGCCGCCGGCGACCCGGTGACCCGGGTGCGCCCGTCGCCCCTGCGGAGGGCAGGGGTGGTCGCGCCGGGTCGATGAGGGTCACTCGTAGCCGAGCTCGTCCAGCAGCGCGAGGGCATCGGCGTTGAGCTCGCCGTAGGCCTCCGCGTCCACCGGCATCGTGGTGAACTCACCGAACGCGGCGACCTCGTCGTCGGGCGCGACCTGCGGGTTGACGGGATACTCGTGGTTGTCACCCACGAACTCCTCCTGCCCGTCGGTCGCCAGCCACTCCAACAGCTGCTGAGCGTCGGCGGCGCTGTCGGAGGTGGAGACCACGCCCGCGCCGGAGATGTTCTCCATGACGCCCTTGCCGTCCTGGCTGGCCCAGTAGAGCTCCACGTCCAGGTCCGGGGTGTCGTCGAGCTCGCGGGCGAGGTAGTAGTGGTTGACGATGGCCACGTCGCAGGTGCCGGCGTCGACCGCCTCGAGCAGCAGCACGTCGTTGCCCATGACGTCGACGTCGTTGTCGATCCAGCCCTGGACGATCGCGCGGGCCTCGTCCTCGCCGTACTGGTCCATCAGCGCGGCGACCAGCGACTGCGTGTAGGCCTCGGAGGAGTCCCGCATGCACAGCCGGCCCTGCCACTGCGGCTCGCCGAGACCGGCGTAGCTGTTGACCGGGTCGAAGTCCGCGGGGTCGACGTTGTCGGGGTTGTAGACCAGGGTCCGCTCGCGCCGGGCCAGCCCGAACCAGGTCGAGTCGTCGGAGCGGTACGCCGCGGGGACGGCTCGGTCGAGCGGACGGCTGTCGAGCGGAGCGAGCACACCGGCCTGGTCGGCGGCGTAGAGGTTCCCGGCGTCGACGGTGACGAACAGGTCCGCCGGGGAGCTGTCGCCCTCGGCCTCGAGTCGTTGCAGCAGGTCGGCGTCCTCGGCGAAGATGAACTCGACGGTCAGGCCGGTCTCCTCGGTGAAGTCCCCGAAGGCCTCCTCGAGGTCGTAGTGCCGCGCCGAGTAGACCTGGATGTCCGCGGGCTCCTCGCCACCGCCGAAGATGCCGCAGCCGGCGAGGGTCGTGGACAGAGTCAGGCCGGCGAGAGCCGCGGTGAGGGCCGTGCGCATGCGGGAGTGACCTCCGAGACGGGGGAAGACGTCAGTTAGGTGAGCCTAACCTATCTACGCACGGCCGTCGCGCGGGGGTGTCAGTTGAGGAGCTTGGAGGCCAGCACCGCGGCCTGCGTGCGGCGCTCGAGGCCCAGCTTGGTCAGGATGCTGGTGACGTAGTTCTTGACCGTCTTCTCGGCCAGGAACAGCTGCTCGCCGATCTGGCGGTTGGTCAGTCCCTCGGCGACCAGCTCGAGGATGCGGCGCTCCTGCGGCGTGAGCGAGCGCAGCTCCGCAGGTTCGTTGGCGCCGCCGTCGCGCAGCCGGTCGAGCACCCGCTGCGTGACCGCGGGGTCGAGCAGGGACTGGCCGTCGGCGACCTTGCGGACCACGTCGAGGAGGTCGTTGCCGACGATCTGCTTGAGGACGTAGCCGGCCGCGCCGGCCATGATCGCGGCGAACAGCGCCTCGTCGTCGTCGTACGAGGTCAAGATGATGGCGCGGATGGAGGGGTCCACCGACCGCACCGAGCGGCACACGTCGACGCCGCTGCCGTCGGGCAGGCGTCCGTCGAGGACGGCGACGTCGGGGCGCAGGGCGGGGATGCGGGCCTCGGCGTCCTTGGCCGAGCCGGACTCACCGACGACCTCGAAGCCCTCCTCGGAGTCGAAGAGGTCCTTGAGACCTCGTCGCACGACCTCGTGGTCGTCGAGCAGGAAGACGCGAACCACGCTCATGCCACCCATTTCCCTTCAGGCCCAGTCCGGCCCGCGTTGACTGCCGCCCATGCTAGCGGTATCGGACGGTTCCGCCCGGAAGCGACGACATTCGCCGCGGTTTCGACACCGAGCGTCAGCGCTGCGAAAAGACTTCGGGCCGGCCCACCCCTGGACCGGCCCGCTGTGAGTCTCGTCGCACGCTGGGAGAGTCGCACGAGTGACCTTCTGTGCCCGAAGGCGCGTCACCTCGCCGTGGGAGGACGGCTTCGGTGACGGGATCCATCATGACGCACTGACCCCTGACCCGCCCCGTGGCCTCCTTCCCGTCCTGACGGGACGAACGTCCCGGGTCGCGGGACTGGTGGTGCCCGTGGTGTGCTTGCGGTGGCTGCACCCGGCTGCACCCGGCTGCGCCCGGCCCGGAGCTCTCGCTTGCACGGGTCCGTCCGGATCTCAGTGGGGGGCGGGCACCGGCACGCCGACGATCACACGCACGACGTCGGAGAGCACCTGCACCGACAGGTCGGGGTCCACGGCCCGCTGCAGACCCAGCCCGATGGCCAGGCTCAGCAGGGCGTGGGCCGCCTCCTCGAACGGCATCGGCAGCCGCAGCCCGTGGCGCTCGCAGGTGCCGCGCAGCACGTCGCTGATCAGGTCGCGCATGCGTCGGTTGCGGTGCTCCAGCGCGGCGCGGAGCGCGGGCTGCTGGCGGCAGCGGGCGGCGAACTCCGCCTCGAGCGCCGACCAGTCCGGGTCGCCCAGCCGCGCGTCGGCCCAGACGTCGAGGGCCCGCAGGGCCTGGTCCAGCGAGGTGGCTCCCCCGAAGGCACCGGTCACCGCGTCGGCCACCTCGGCGTGGATGGTGTCGAGGACGGCCAGACAGAGGTCGTCCTTGCCGGTGAAGTTCGAGTAGACGGCGCCCTTGGAGTAGCCCGCCTCCTCGGCCACCCGCTCCAGCGACGTGGCGGCGTAGCCGTCGGTGAGGAAGAGCGTGCGCGCGGTGGCCACGAGCCGCAGGCGGGTCTGTGCCTGACTCTCGGAACGGCTGACGCGCGTCGCGGATGAGGTCACCGCCCCAGACTAGGCCAGCGCGCCGCAGCCGGGTCCGACCCGTCGCGTCCGACCAATCGCGTCCGTGTCGGCGCTCGCGCGGCTACCTTCAGGGCATGGCCCTGCTGAGCCGGTTCGACGTCTTCTCCCGCTCCGCGGGGCGCAGCGCCGCGCCCGCCCCCGCCCCCGCGCCTGCGCCCACGCCCGTGCCCCGCCAGGACGCCGGCCGGCAGCTGCGCCGCCTGCTCGTCGAGGCCGACGCCCAGGACGCTGCCGCCGGTCGCGCCGCCTGGTTGGCCCGGGCCGTGGAGCACCTGGTGCCCGACGAGGCCCGGATCCTCGCTGTGCTCGCCGCCGAGGCCGACGCCGGACCCGGGCGGGCCCTGGTGCACATCCACTGCATGACTCCGACCGGGCTGGCCGGGGAGCCCCTGCTGGAGAACGTCGCCGGCGTCGGGGACGCCTCCCGGCTCGCCCTCCCCCAGCTCGTGCCCTACTACGTCGGCCGACTGCTCGCCCTCGACCTCGCGGAGATCGGGCCGGAGGACTCCCGCCTCGAGGACGACTACCCCGCACTGCTGGCCGAGCCGCAGGTGCTGGCCGCACTCACCGCCGCCCGTCGGCAGGGCCTGACCCCCCGCGTCATGCGGCACTCGCTGCGCCTCTCCGCGCTGGGGCGCGAGCTCTGGGCGCTGCAGCTCGCCGAGGACTGACCCGCGACCCTCAGGTCGACAGCAGTGCCGGTGATCCGTGGCCGACGAGCAGATCTGCCTGGCCTGTCGCTAACGCTTGACACTTCAACTGATTCCTGTCAGGATGTCACTTGAAAGTTCAACATCCCTAGCTTCGAGGAGTCCTCATGAGCGCCACCCTGCAGAGCACGATCCCGGCCGGCACCTTCACCGTCGACGCGTCCCACAGCCACATCGGCTTCGTCGCCCGTCACGCGATGGTCACCAAGGTCCGCGGCTCGTTCAACGACTTCACCGCCTCCGCCACCTTCGACCCGAGCAACCCGGCCGCCACCACGGCCGAGGTCACCGTCGACGTGGCCAGCATCGACACCCGCAGCGCGCAGCGCGACGGCCACCTGCGCAGCGGCGACTTCTTCGACGTCGAGACGTTCCCGAAGCTGACGTTCGTCTCCACCCAGGTCGAGCAGACCGACGAGGAGACCCTCCGCGTCACCGGCGACCTCACCATCAAGAGCACCACCAAGCCCGTCAGCATCGACTTCGCCTTCACCGGCACGGCGACCGACCCGTTCGGCAACGAGCGCGTGGGCTTCGAGGGCTCGGTCGTGGTCAACCGCAAGGAGTGGGACCTCACCTGGAACGCCGCCCTCGAGACCGGCGGCGTCCTGGTCAGCGACAAGGTCACCCTGGAGTTCGAGCTGAGCGCCATCAAGAGCGTCTGACGAACGGCTCCCGCTCGGGACCATCGCCCCGACCTGGCGCGAAACCGTGATGATGTCGGGCGCCGTGCACCACGATGAGGGGACACGCATCGGCGCCCGCCTGCTCGCGTGCGACCCACGTCCCCCGGGGCACCCAGTTCCAGACGGAGGCCCATGTCCGAGACCCGCGACCTCGAGCCGGCGGAGTGCCTACGCCTGCTCCGCAGCGGGGTCGTCGGCCGCGTGGCTCTGTCGACGCCGGAAGGTCCCCACATCGTCCCGGTGAACTACGCGATCTTCGAGGACACCATCGTGGTGCGGACCTCGACGTACAGCCTGCTGGGCACCTACGGACGCAACGCCATGCTGGCCTTCGAGGTCGACGACGTCGACCACGACCGTCACGTCGGCTGGAGCGTCGTCGCGCGGGGACGCGCCTGGGCCGAGCTCGACAGCGAGGCGATCACCGCGATGCGCAGCGCGTGGCGTCCGCACCCGTGGGCCGGCGGCGTGCGCAACCTGTACCTCCGCCTGCGATGGGAGACGCTGACCGGCCGGGCCATCGGCACTGGGGCCGCAACACGGACCTTCTCCTCGAGCCTGACCAGCACCCTGAGCGCCAGCTGACTGACACAATGGGGCCGTGAGCTCTGCCGCCGGCTCAGCGAGTGACGACAGCAGGGCCCACGCGCCCTCGCTGCCGTCCTTCCTGCGCGCCGTCGAGACGATCTCCTCCGACCTCGACACCACGACCCTGCTCGACCACCTCGTGCGAGCTGCCTGCGACCTCGTGGGTGCGCGGTACGGCGCACTGCTGGTCTTCAGCGCGGACGGCCGCCTCTCCGAGTTCGTCACCCACGGCATCGACGGTCGTCAGCAGTCCCGGATCGGCCCACCGCCCGCCGGCTGCGGACTGCTCGGCCTCGGCCAGCACCCGGGCGGCGCCCTGCGCATGGAGGACCTGACCCAGCACCCACGCTTCAGCGGCTTCCCACCGGACCACCCGGAGCTGCGGACGCTGATCTTCGCCCCGATCCGGGTCCGCGGCACCGAGTTCGGCAGCCTCTACCTGAGCGAGAAGACCGACGGCGCCCTCTTCACCGCCGACGACCAGGCCCAGGTCAAGGCGCTGGCCCAGATCGCCGGGTTCGTGGTCGAGAACGCGCACGCCTACGCCCTCAGCGAGCGTCGACGCCGGTGGCTGGAGATGTTCAGCGAGCTCAGCGAGGTGCTGCAGCCGCCGGTGACCCCGGCCACCGCCCTGCGCCGTGTCGCCTCAGCGGTCCGCATCGCCTCGGGTGCCGTGGCCGCCGCGATCATCCAGGTGCCCGCCCGAGGGCCGATCGAGATGGCCGCCCGGTCCGGTGACGAGGCCGCCTTCGGCACGGTGACGCCCGACTTCGAGCAGCGGGTGCGCACGGTCGTGGCCGGGGGCGAGGTCCTCGAGCTGGAGCTGGACAACGACGTCAGCGCACTGGTGGCCCCGCTGCGCGCCCACCTGGCCGTGCCCGGGGTGCTGCTGATCGCCCACGAACCCGCGACCCGCCCCGACTACGTCGAGGAGCGCGACCTGCTGGCCTCGTTCGCCGACCACGTGGCGCTCTCCCTCGACCGCACCCAGGCCCTGCAGGAGCGCGAGGAGATGGCGGTCGTGGCCGACCGCGACCGGATCGCCCGTGAGCTCCACGACGTGGTCATCCAGCGTCTCTTCGCCACCGGGCTCCACCTGCAGTCGGCGCGGGCCGCCGCCACCGACCCCGACCTCAAGGCCAGGATCGGCGAGGTCGTCACCGAGGTCGACCAGACCATCCGCGACATCCGCGGAACCATCTTCTCCCTGCAGAACCGGCCCCAGGACTCGCTGCGTGCCGAGGTGCGCGAGGTCGTGCGCGAGTTCGTGCCGCTGCTCGGCTTCGCCCCCTCGGTGCAGCTGCAGGGCCGCGTCGACCAGGGGCTCGGTCCACAGGTCCAGCCGGTGTTCCTGGCCGTTCTCCGCGAGGCCCTCAGCAACGTCGCCCAGCACGCCCGGGCCGGCAGCGCCTGGATCGACCTCCGCGTCACCGACGAGCAGGTGCAGCTGCGCGTCAGCGACAACGGGCAGGGCCTGCCCGAGCAGCGTCGCGAGAGCGGGCTGCGCCAGGCCAGGCGCCGCGCGCTCCTGCTGGGCGGCAGCCTCGACCTGTGGCCCCACGAGCCCACCGGCACCATCTTCGTCTGGTCGGTCCCGCTGCGGGCCACCTCCTGACCCGACCATGACCCGATCCGACGACCCCGGGCAGCGCGACCCCATCCGCGAGGCCCAGCGGCAGTGGGTGCGTCACGGGTGGGAGGAGGCCGCCGACGGCATGGTGCTGGTGACCTCGTTGGTGCGGGTCCACCAGCTGCTGCTCGAGCGGGTCGACGCCGTGCTGCGGCCCCTCCAGCTGACCTTCGCCCGCTACGAGGTGCTCCGGCTGCTCTCCTTCACCGTGGCCGGCTCCCTGCCCATGACCCGCCTCGGGTCGCTCCTGCAGGTCCACCCCACCAGCGTCACCAGCGCCGTGGATCGGCTCGAGCGCCAGGGGTTCGTCGTCCGGGAGCGCCAGACCGCCGACCGCCGGGTGGTCCGGGCGGTGCTGACGGAGGCCGGGAAGGAGGTGGTCGAGCTCGCCACCATCGGTCTGAACACCTCGGTCTTCGCCGACGTCGGTCTCGACGCCGACCAGACCGACCAGCTCACGGGACTGCTCACGACGTACCGCCGGTTCGCCGGCGACCAGGTCGAGACCTGAGTCGAGACCTGCGTCGAGAGCGTATAGTGGGCTCGTACTACTTGGACGTCCAACTAAATTCGAGGTGCCATGTCCGAGCAGCCCCGTCCCCCCCTGCACGCGCCGCGCCACCCCGTGCGCCTGGTGACCGCGTCGAGCCTCTTCGACGGTCACGACGCCTCGATCAACATCATGCGGCGGATCCTGCAGTCGCAGGGCGCGGAGGTGGTCCATCTCGGCCACAACCGCTCGGTGCAGGAGGTCGTGGACGCCGTCCTCGAGGAGGACGCCCAGGGCGTGGCGGTGTCGTCGTACCAGGGCGGCCACGTGGAGTACTTCGAGTACCTCGTGTCCGCGCTCGCGGAGCGCGGGGCCCCCGACGTCAAGGTGTACGGCGGAGGCGGCGGCGTCATCGTGCCCGCCGAGATCGAGCGCCTCGCCGGCAGCGGCGTCACCATCTTCTCGCCCGAGGACGGTCAACGACTGGGCCTGGCGGGCATGGTGAACCGGATCATCGCCGAGTGCGACGTCGACGGCTGGAGCCGCGGCCCGGTCGACGCCGAGGCCGTGATCTCCGGCGGCGCCACCGCCGTGGCGCGCGCCCTCACCGGCGCCGAGAGCGGGAGCCTGCCCGCCGAGCTGACCCGCCGGCTGGGCGAGGTCGCGGCCGGGCGCGACGTGCCCGTGCTCGGCATCACCGGCACGGGCGGCTCGGGCAAGTCCTCGTTGACCGACGAGCTGGTCCGCCGGATCCGCCTGGACCAGGAGGACAAGCTCCGCATCGCCGTGGTCGCCGTCGACCCCACCCGCCGCAAGGGCGGCGGTGCCCTGCTGGGTGACCGGATCCGGATGAACTCCCTCGACGGCGACCGCGTCTACTTCCGCTCGCTCGCCACCCGGGGCGCTCACGAGATCCCGCCCTACTTGCCCGACGTCATCACCGTCCTCAAGGCGGCCGGCTTCGACCTGGTGGTCGTGGAGACGCCCGGCATCGGACAGGGCGACGCCGGCATCGTGCCCCTGGTCGACACCGCGCTCTACGTCATGACCCCCGAGTTCGGTGCCGCCTCGCAGCTGGAGAAGATCGACATGCTGGACTTCGCCGACGCGGTGGCGATCAACAAGTTCGAGCGACGCGGCGCCGAGGACGCGCTGCGCGACGTCGGACGCCAGCTGGTCCGCAACCGCGAGGCCTTCGGGAAGCGCCCCGAGGAGATGCCGGTCTTCGGCACCTCGGCCGCCACCTTCAACGACGACGGCGTCACCGCGCTCTACCAGCACCTGCGCGACCTGCTGGCCGAGCAGGGTCTGCCCGTCACCACCGGGCGCCTGCCCCACGTCGACGTACGCCGCTCGTCGGTGACGGCGCGCATCGTGCCGCCCGAGCGGGTGCGCTACCTGGCCGAGATCGCCGAGACCGTGCGCGGCTACCACGCCGGCACCGAGCGGCTCGCCGAGGCCGCCTCCCGGGTGCAGCGCCTGGAGCTGGTCCTCGAGGAGCTCCGTGACGGTCGAGCAGCGGCCGAGGCACCGGTCGAGGACGCGCCCGTCGAGACCCCGACCCTGACCCGCCTTCTCGAGGACGCGCGCGCCGACGTCCCCAGCGAGGTCATCGCCCAGCTGGACGCGTGGCCCGAGGTCGTGGAGGCCTACTCCGGCGACGAGCAGGTCGTGGTCGTGCGCGACAAGGAGATCCACACCGCGCTGACGCGCGAGTCCTTGTCCGGCAACAAGATCCGCCGGGTGTCGCTGCCCCGTCACCGCGACCGGGGCGAGCTGCTGCGCTTCCTGAGGCGCGAGAACCTGCCCGGCTTCTTCCCCTTCACCGCGGGCGTCTTCAAGTTCAAGCGCGACAACGAGGACCCGGCACGGATGTTCGCCGGCGAGGGCGACCCGTTCCGCACGAATCGCCGCTTCAAGCTGCTGTCGCAGGGCCAGCCCGCGACCCGGTTGTCGACGGCGTTCGACTCGGTCACGCTCTACGGCCGCGACCCCGACCTGCGCCCCGACATCTACGGCAAGGTCGGCACCTCCGGCGTGTCCGTGGCCACGTTGGAGGACATGAAGGCGCTCTACGACGGCTTCGACCTGGTCTCCCCCACCACGTCGGTGTCCATGACGATCAACGGTCCGGCTCCGACGATCCTGGCCTTCTTCCTCAACACCGTCGCCGACCAGCAGGTCGAGGCCTACGTCGCCGAGCACGGTCGGCAGCCGAGCGCCGAGGAACGCGCGGCGCTGGCGGCGCAGGGCCTGGCCACGGTGCGCGGCACGGTGCAGGCCGACATCCTCAAGGAGGACCAGGGCCAGAACACCTGCCTGTTCTCGACCGAGTTCAGCCTGAGGATGATGGCCGACATCCAGGAGTGGTTCATCGAGAACGGGGTGCGCAACTTCTACTCGGTCTCGATCTCCGGCTACCACATCGCCGAGGCCGGGGCGAACCCCATCAGCCAGCTGGCGTTCACGCTGTCCAACGGGTTCACCTACGTCGAGGCCTATCTCGCCCGCGGCATGGACATCGACGACTTTGCGCCGAACCTGTCGTTCTTCCTCTCCAACGGCATGGACCCGGAGTACTCCGTGCTCGGCCGCGTCGCCCGCCGGATCTGGGCCGTCGCCATGCGCGACAGGTACGGCGCCGGTGAGCGCTCGCAGAAGCTGAAGTACCACGTGCAGACGAGCGGTCGGTCGCTGCACGCGCAGGAGATGGACTTCAACGACATCCGGACCACGCTGCAGGCCCTCATCGCCATCTACGACAACGCCAACTCCCTGCACACCAACGCCTTCGACGAGGCCGTCACCACCCCGACGGCGCAGTCGGTACGACGCGCGCTGGCGATCCAGATGATCATCAACCGCGAGTGGGGGCTGGCGATGAACGAGAACCCGCTCCAGGGCTCCTACGTCATCGACGAGCTCACCGACCTCGTCGAGGCGGCCGTGCTCGAGGAGTTCGACCGCATCACCGAGCGCGGCGGCGTCCTGGGCGCCATGGAGACCGGCTACCAGCGCGGTCGCATCCAGGACGAGTCGATGCTCTACGAGCACCGCAAGCACGACGGCTCCCTGCCCATCGTCGGCGTCAACACCTTCGTCGCGCCCGAGTCGGACCAGGCACCGGTGAGCATCGAGCTGGCGCGCGCCACCGAGGACGAGAAGCGCTCGCAGCTCGACCGCGTCCACGGCTTCCAGGAGACCCACCGCTCGGAGGCCGAGGAGGCGCTCGAGCGGCTCAAGCGGTCCGCGATCGAGGGCGAGAACGTCTTCGCGGTCCTCATGGACGCCGCCCGGGTGTGCTCGCTGCAGCAGGTCACCGAGGCGTTCTTCGAGGTCGGCGGGCAGTACCGCCGCAACGTCTGAGACCGGGGACGAGATGACCACACCGGACCACGCGCTGCTTCCTCCCACGCTGTCCACCGATCGGCTGCGGCTCCGTCCGCTCGGCGACGCCGACGCGGACCACCTGGTCGCGCTGCACAGCAGTGCCCAGGTGCTGCGCTACTGGGACGGGCCGCCGTGGACCGACCGTGCCCGCGCCCAGGAGTTCCTCGGTCGTTGCCGGAGGATGGTCAGCGAGGGCACGGGGGTGCGGCTCGCCGTGGAGCGGGCCTTCGACGGGACGTTCCTCGGCTGGTGCGGCGTGCACCGCCGGGACCGCCAGCACCGCAGCGCGGAGCTCGGGTACTGCTACACCGAGGCGGCCTGGGGCCACGGCTACGCGACCGAGGCGGCACGCGCCCTGGTGGGGTGGGCCTTCGACACCCTCGCCCTCAACCGCGTCCAGGCGCAGGCCGACACGCGCAACGCCGCCTCCGCCCACGTGCTGGAGAAGCTCGGGTTCGTGCGCGAGGGCACGCTGCGGCAGGACTGCATCGTGGACGGCGAGATCTCCGACTCCTGGGTCTTCGGGCTGCTGCGACGCGAGTGGCAGCCGGAGCCGGGACTGAATCCGGTGTCGGGTCTAGCCTGACGTGGTGCCCTTCGAGATCCGGCCGGCCCACGCCTTCGACGACGTCGCGACGATGCTCGGCCCGAAGAGCTCCACCTCGTCGGTGTGCTGGTGCCTCAGCCACCGCATCGACTCCCGCACCAACCGCGCGCTGGTCGGTCCGGAGCGCGGCGAGTTCGTGCGAGGTCTGTGCGCGCGCGATGTCGCCCCGGGCGTGCTCGGGTACGACGAGGACGGCACGGTCGTGGGCTGGGCCGCGGTCGCCCCTCGCTCGGAGCTGCCCTTCGCCCGGTCGCGGAAGATCCCGCACGTCGACGACCTGCCGGTGTGGTCGCTGTGGTGCGTCCGGGTCCGGCCCGGCCATCGCGGACGCGGCATCGCGCACGCGCTGATCGCCGGCGGGGCCGACTACGCCTTCGACCAGGGCGCCCCCGTCGTCGAGGGCTATCCCGCCGAGAACCAGGGCGCCACGGTCGACCTCACCATGGCCTACGTCGGCACGCGTGCCCTCTTCGAGGCCGCGGGCTTCACGAAGGTCTCCGCCACCGACGCCGTCTCGGGCGGGTTCCCGCGCGTGATCATGAGGCTGCGCGCGGAGGACCGCCGGCGGCGTACCGTCTGAGCAGGCTCTCAGCCCTACCCGCCCCCGCTCGACCCCTGCCTGACCCTGGAGGAAACCGTGCCCGCGACCCGCGTCCTGCCCACCGAGGAGGCCGCCGACCTGCTCCGCCTGACCCGCGAGATCGTCGAGGGTGAGCTCGCCCCGCGGGTGGCACAGGCCGAGGCAGATGAGGCGTTCCCCCGGGAGGTGTTCCGCACGCTGGGACGCGCGGGTCTGCTCTCGTTGCCCTACCCGGAGCAGTACGGCGGCGGCGAGCAGCCCTACGAGGTGTACCTGCAGGTGCTCGAGGAGATCTCGTCGGTCTGGTCCTCGGTGGGCGTCGGGGTGAGCGTCCACGCGCTGTCCTGCTTCGGGCTGTTCACGCGGGGCACCGAGGAGCAGAAGCAGCGGTTCCTGCCGGCGATGCTCTCCGGTGACCTGCTCGGCGCCTACGCGCTGTCGGAGCCGCACGCGGGCTCCGACCCGGCGGCGATGACCGCCAAGGCGGAGCGCCAGGGCGACGGCTCCTACGTGCTCAACGGCACCAAGGCCTGGATCACCCACGGCGGGCACGCCGACTTCTACAAGGTGATGGCCCGGACCTCCGACGACCCTTCGACGGGCTCAGGACACCGCCGCAACGGCATCTCCTGCTTCCTGGTGCCCGCGGACGCCGCGGGCCTCAGTGCCGACCCGCCCGAGCGCAAGATGGGCCTCACCGGCTCGGCCACGACCACCCTGCGGCTGGAGAACGTCCACGTGGAGGCCGACCGGCTGCTCGGCGAGGAGGGCGACGGCCTGCGGATCGCGCTCGCCGGGCTGGACGCCGGGCGGCTCGGGATCGCCGCGGTGGCGACCGGGCTCGCGCAGGGGGCGCTCGACCACGCCGTCGCCTACGCCCAGCACCGCGAGACCTTCGGCAAGCGGATCATCGACCACCAGGGACTGGCGTTCGTGCTGGCCGACATGGAGGCCGCCGTCCAGTCGGCGCGCGCCACGACGTTGCACGCCGCGCGCCTCAAGGACGCCCACCTCCCGTTCGGGCGGGAGGCGTCGATCGCCAAGCTGGTGGCCACCGACAACGCCATGAAGGTCACCACCGACGCGGTCCAGGTGCTCGGCGGCTACGGCTACACCCGCGACTTCCCCGTCGAGCGCTACATGCGCGAGGCGAAGGTCATGCAGATCTTCGAAGGAACCAACCAGATCCAGCGCATGGTGATCTCCCGTGACCTCGACAAGGCGCCGGGCGGGAGGATCAGCCACGGCTGATGCTGATCAGGGCAACCGGGCCGACCACCACGCCAGCAGCTCGTCGGCGGGCGGCCCGGTGCTCGCCGCACCCGCGACGCTGAAGCCGTAGGCCGCGCAGAGCGTGCGCCCGGCGCGCCGCAGCAGCTCGCGGCGCTCCTCCGAGGACGGCGCCTCCTGGGCGGCCCGCACCTCGTGCGCTCCCTCGTCCCACGCCGACGCGACGGTGGGCAGCGGAAGCCCCGCGACCTGCTTGGCGCTGAGCTTGATGGCGCCGGGGTTGAGGGCGCTGCCGGCGTAGCGGGTCGCGGCCACGGCGCAGACGGGCGGGGCCAGCAGCACCGCGAGGAGCCGCCAGAGGGTGTCGGGATCGTGCGGACGGACCGTGATCACCGGGACCGAGGGCAACCAGGCGCCCTCGGCGTCGGCGACCGCCTCGAGGACCTTGCCCTGGGTCGCCAGCAGGACCTTGGGGACCAGCCGTCGGCTCGCCCACGTCGCGAGCTTCGTGTCGTCGGCCAAGGCGTCGAGGTCGACCACGGGCGCCTGCCACACCTGCTTGAGGAAGCGCGTGCTGCGCCGACCCCAGAGGCAGGCCGCCGGATCGATGAGCCCGGAGGTCACGAGCGGCACCGTGGCACCGGTGCGGTCCTCAGCCCCACCCCGAGGGTCCCCGGCCTCGTGGACGTAGGGCTCGAGACCGTAGTACTGGTCGCGGAAGTCGGCGGTGCAGTCACCCAGCTCCCCCAGCAGCCGACCGCCGACCAGGGCCACCTCCGGCACGCCGAGCGCGGCCGCGAGCAGGAACCCCCACTCGAGACGCAGGTGCGCGGCCTCGACCGCGCGGTCCGGCAGCCGCGTGAAGTCGGCGCCCTGCCACCGACGCACGGTGCCCTGCCCGGCCCCGTGGGAGACGACCAGCGCGCACGTCGGGACGGCGGCGTCGAAGAGCCCCGACTCCCCCACCCACAACGAGGTCAGCGCTCCGGCGCCCACCACCGCGCGGCGCACGGAGCCGGCGTCACGGGCCGAGAGCACCGACTGCGGCTGCACGAGGCCCAGCCGCCCGCCCGGCCTGACCCATGACAGCGCGTGGAGCAGGAAGACCGCGCTCAGGTCGGTGTACGTCGAGACGCCGCCGGTCTCGCTGCCGCGTCGGTCGCGGGCGGTGAGCCGTTCCAGCTGGTTGGCGAAGGGCGGGTTCCCCACCACCACGTCGAAGCCCTCGGGCGCGAGCGTGCCGGCGGCGAAGTCGCCCGCCTCGAACTCTCCGACCTCGAACTCCCCCGCGGCGAAATGGCCGACCTGCGCGCCGCCGTCGACGAAGACGTCAGGAAAGGCCTGCTGCCAGGACAGGTCGCCGACCGCGTCCCCGGCGGCCAACGCCACCGGCACCATGAGGTCCTCGGCGGCCGGTCCTGCGGTCGGTCCTGCGGTGCGCCCGGTGGTGCGCCCGGTGGTGCGCCCGGTGGTGCGCCCGGTGGTGGGCCCTCCCTGGGGAGCGGGCAGCGCGCGCCAGGTGTCCAGCCACAGCACCACGCGGGCGAGCTCGAGCACGGCCGGGTCGAGGTCGACGCCGTGCACGGCCGCCAGCGCCGCACGTCGCGCCTCGACGGGGGTGGCCCCCCGCTCCGCGGCGTGACGGGCCAGGCGCTGCGCCGCGGGCACGAGGAAGGCTCCGGCACCGCAGGCCGGGTCGAGCACACGGGGCAGCGCCGTGCCGGCCGGCCCCTCGGGCTCGAGGAGGGGGTCGAGGGTCTCCGCCAGCAGGTGCTCGACGAGTGCGGGCGGGGTGAAGTAGGAGCCGCCGGCCTTCCGCAGCCGACCGTCCGGCCGCCAGGTCCACTGCCCGTCCACCGCGATCAGGCGCCACGCCAGCAGGTCCTCGTGCAGGCGTCCCAGAAAGTTCAGGTCGGTCTCGCGGATCCCCCCGGCCCGCAGCGCGGAGCGAGCCCGACCGGCGACCCGGTCGCGAGCGTCCGTGCCGAGCGCAGGCGTGGCCAGCCCGGCGAGTGCCTCGCCGGTGCTGACGTCGCCCCCGTCGCACGCGGCGATCTCTGCGAAGAGCAGGCGGTAGCAGACGGCCAGCAGCTGCGAGCGCCGCCGGTCCTCCTCCTCCGCCGTGGGGGCGGTCCCCTCGGGGCCGGCCTCCGGCGGCGCCAACGCCTCCGTGAGCTCGGCCAGGGCCTCGAGCAGCACGCGCAGCGCCCTCGACGTCGGGGAGTCGGTCGCCTGGTCGGTCACGGCTCAGCCCACGCGCCGGGCCCCGGCCGCAGCCGTCACGACGAAGCTGCGGGGCTCGTCGAAGCCGTGCTCGGCGTAGGCGGCGCGCACAGCCTGCGCCACGGTGTCGGTGGCGTCGGCGTCGACGAGCGCGATGACGCAGCCACCGAACCCGCCTCCGGTCATCCGGGCGCCGAGCGCCCCCGCGGCCTCGGCCGCCTCAGCGGCCACGTCGACCTGCGGCACGGTGATCTCGAAGTCGTCGCGCATCGAGGCGTGGGAAGCGCTCAGCAGCGGGCCCACCTCACGCAGGTCTTCGCCGGCGCGCAGCAGCGCCGCGACGTCGAGCACGCGGGCGTCCTCGGTCACCACGTGGCGGACCCGGCGGCGCACGACGTCGTCGTCGATGCGCCCCAGAGCCTCGTCGAGCTCGGCGGTGGTGACGTCGCGCAGGGCGGGCACGCCCAGGGTCCGTGCCCCCTGCTCGCAGGACGCGCGGCGCTCGGCGTACTCACCGGAGACCAGGGCGTGCGGCGCGCGGGTGTCGACGACGAGCAGAGCGAGTCCGTGGGCGGCGGCGTCGAAAGTCACCGGCTCGACCTCGAGGGTGCGGGTGTCGAGGAAGAGCGCGTGGCCCTCGACGCCGTGCAGCGACGCCATCTGGTCCATGATCCCGGTGGGCGCGCCGACGTAGTCGTTCTCGGCGATGCGCACCACCTGCGCGAGCGCGGTGGCGTCGAGGTCCGTGCCGGCGTGGCCGAGCAGGGCTCGACCGACAGCGCACTCCAGGGCGTGGGAGGAGGAGAGCCCGGCTCCGCTGGGCACGTCGGAGTCGAGGAACAGGTCGACACCCCCATCGGCGACGAGGTCGTGACCCGCCTCGCGCAGGGCCCAGGCCACACCGGCGGCGTAGCCGCCCCACCCCGTGACGGAGCCCGGCTCGAGGGCGGCCACGTCGAGCTCGACCACGCCGTCGACCTGCGCGGAGCGCACGACAACGCGCGCGTCCTCGCGCCGGCGCAGCGCGGCGCCCACGCCGAACGGCAGCGCCAGGGGAAGGACGAAGCCCTCGTTGTAGTCGGTGTGCTCGCCGATGAGGTTCACCCGTCCGGGCGCGAACCAGACCTGCTCGGGCTCGACCCCGAGGCTCTCGCGCAGCTGGGCCGCGGCACGTGCCGCCGGCTCGGGCCACCCCGCCTCGTCGTCGGCTCCGCTCACGACGTCTCCTCCCTGACGCAGGCCACGCCGCCGGGCAGCACCGTGAGGTGGCCCGCCACCGGGCGTCCCGTCACCAGGTCGGTGCCGTGCAGGTCGAGGGTGGCGTCGGTGTCGGTGTGATTGAGGACCAGAGCGTAGCTGCGCTCCTCGCCGTGACGTCTCACGACCTCCACCCCGTGACCGCCTCCCTCTCCTCCTACGCCGGCCTCGTCGAGCGCGACCCCCACGATGGCGGCGGTGAGGCCCGGGTCCGTGCGCGTGGCGACGTACCAGGCTCGTCCGGAGCCCCGCTCGACGCGCGTCACCACGGGTCGACCCGGCATCGGCCCGTCCGTCGCCGTCGCCCAGGCCTTCGCCCCGCGCAGATGCAGGTCCTCGACCCAGGTGTCGCCGGAGCCGCTGACAGCGCTCGACAGGGCGTTCGAGACGGCACCGGTCACGCTCACCGCCACCGAGGCGCCGGGTGGCAGCGGGCAGAGCTCCTCGACGCGTACGCCGAGAAGGTCGCGCAGCGCGCCCGGGTAGCCACCGAGGTGGACGTGGTCGTTCTCGTCGACGATGCCGGAGAAGTACGTTGTCAGCAGGTGTCCGCCCGCTTCGACGTACGACGTGAGCCGGGCCGCTCGCTCGGCACCGACGACGTGGAGGGTGGGCGCGACCACCAGGGCGTAGGCCGACAGGTCGTCGTCGGGGTGGCGCACGTCGACGGTGACGCCGGCGTCCCACAGCGCACGGTAGAACGCGTGCGGCCGGTCGAGGTAGGTGACAGCGCTGCTGGGCAGGGAGTCGCGCTCGACGGCCCACCGCGACTCAAAGTCCAGCAGCATCGCGACCCTCGCCCGCACCCGCGTGCCGGCGAGCTCGGCCAGCCGACCCAACGTCGCACCCAGCTCGACGACCTCGCGCCACACGCGGGACTCGGTGCCGGCGTGCGGCAGCAGCGCGGAGTGGTACTTCTCCGCGCCTGCCCGCGAGGCGCGCCACTGGAAGAACCCGACCGCGTCGGCGCCGCGCGCGACGTGCTGCAGGCTGTTGCGTGCCATCTGGCCGGGGGCCTTGGGATAATCGTGCGGCTGCCAATTCACGGCACTGGTCGAGTGCTCCATCAGCAACCACGGGTCGCCGCCGGCGAGGCCGCGCGTCCAGTCGGCGCAGAAGGACAGCTCCACGTGGGGGTCCTCGAGCCGGCCGTCGAGGTAGTGGTCCTGGCTGACGAGGTCGAGCTCGGGCGCCCACCGCCAGTAGTCGAGGGCGTCGATGTGGTGGGTGACCATGACGTTGGTGGTGACCGGGACGCCCGGGCTCAACCGGTGCAGCAGGTCGCGCTCGGCGCGGTGCTGGTCGAGAAGCTCCTCGGAGCTGAAGCGGCGGAAGTCGATCAGCTGGGTCGGGTTGCACTGGGCCGTCGAGGTCCGCGGCGCCCCGATCTCCTCGAAGTCCGAGTAGCGCTGGGACCAGAAGTCCGTGCCCCAGGCCCGGTTGAGCCCGGCGAGGTCGCCGTACCGCTGTTCGAGCCAGCGACGGAAGGCCGTGGCGCTGACGTCGCAGTAGCAGTGGGCGTTGTGGCCGCCGAGCTCGTTGGACACGTGCCACATCCGCAGCGCCGGGTGGTCGCGGTAGCGCTCGGCCAGTCGGGCGACCAGGTCCAGCGAGCGCTCGCGGAACACCGGCGAGCTGGGGCACCACGTCTGGCGGCTGCCCGGGTGCAGACGACGGCCGTCGACGTCGACGGGTAGCACCTCGGGATGCCTGTGCGTCAGCCAGGGCGGGGGTGAGGCGGTCGCGGTGGCGAGATCGACCGCCACGTCGTGGGCCTCGAGGAGGTCGAGCACCTCGTCGAGCCAACCAAAGTCGTGCCGTCCCGGCTCCGGCTCGATCCGGGCCCAGGAGAAGACCCCGACGGTGGCGAAGGTGACCCCGGCCTCGCGCATCAGCCGCGCGTCCTCGGGCCACACCTCGGCCGGCCACTGCTCGGGGTTGTAGTCGCCGCCGAACGCCAGGCCGCGACGGACATCGTCGGGACCGGACCGTGCGCCGAGGGCGGAGGAGATCACGCGGGACACTCTGGCAGGCTTGCCCCGTGTCGCGGAACCTCACGATCGTCCTGCTGCTGGTGATGCTGGCCCTCTCCCTCGTGGCGCTGCTGGGCGTCACGGTGGCCCTCATCCGGCGCGGGCGACAGGTCGAGGAGCTCCAGGCGCGGCTCACCCCCGACCCCGACCGGCCTCAGAACGCCGCCCAGTGGGCGCTGCGGACGGTGGTGGACACCGCCACCAGGGTCCGCGAGCGGGGGCTGGTCTCGGGGCTGCTGCGCACCCCGATCGAGGAGCTGCAGCGCTACGTCACCGAGGAGCGGGAGCAGGTCCGCCGCATCGCCGGGCCGGACGGGAGCCTGACCGTCATGTTCTCCGACATCGAGGGCTCGACCGCGCTCAACGAGGAGCTCGGCGACCGGGAGTGGGTCAAGGTGCTCAGGCGCCACGACAGGGTCGTGCGCGACGCGGTCGCACACGAGGACGGTTACGTCGTGAAGTCGCAGGGTGACGGCTTCATGGTCGTCTTCCGCGACCCCCTCTCCGCCGCTGCGGCTGCGGACCGCATCCACCGCAGGGTCCCGAGCGCCGGCCGGCGGCTGCGGCGTACGGCGCTCGCGGTGCGGATCGGCGTCCACTGCGGCACCGTGGTGGCCCGCAGCGGCGACTTCTACGGCCGCAACGTGGCACTGGCGGCGCGGGTGGCCGCTCAGGCCGGCGGTGGGGAGACGCTCGTGACCGACGAGGTCCGCGAGGTTCTCGAGGCCCACGACAGGACGCTCAAGCCGGTGGGCGAGGTCGAGCTGAAGGGACTGGCCGGGGAGCACCGGCTGTGGCTGCTGGAGCGCGCCTGAGGGCATCATGGGCTGCCATGAGCCCCACGCCGCGTGCCGACGCGACCCCCGAACGCACCCCGGGCCACCCCGTCCACGCCTTCACCGACGACGCGCTGGCTGACCTGGACGCCACCGCCCTGGCCGCGCGTGTGCGAGCGGGGGAGGTGTCGGCGAGCGAGCTGGCCGCCGCGGCGATCCGCCGGGCGGAGGCCACGCAGTCGGTGGTCAACGCGGTCGCGCACCCCGACAGCCGCGGGGCGACCTCGCCGAGCGCGCCGTTCGTGGGCGAGGCGGTCTTCGCCGGGGTGCCGACCTTCGTCAAGGACAACGTGGACGTCAAGGGCCTGCCGACCAACTACGGGACCGAGGCCTTCCGAGCCCGTCCGGCACGCTCCGACAGCCCCGTCGTGGCCCAGCTCCGCTCCCTGGGCGTCACCGTGATCGGCAAGTCGCGCCTCCCCGAGTTCGGCTTCAGCGCCTCCACGGAGTACGCCGCAGCGGCGCCGGTCCGCAACCCGTGGAACCCGCGCTACTCCTCCGGCGCCTCGTCCGGCGGCGCGGCGGCACTCGTGGCCTCGGGCGTGGTGCCGGTGGCCCACGCCAACGACGGCGGCGGCTCCATCCGCATCCCGGCGGCCGTGTGCGGGCTCGTCGGGCTCAAGCCGACCCGCGGCCGGGTGGTCGCCGACCGCACCGACACGAAGATGCCGGTCCACATCGTCGCGCAGGGCGTGGTGACGCGCACGGTCCGCGACACCGCCCGGTTCCTCGCCGGTGCCGAGCAGCACCGCCGCGCACCCGGGTTGCCGCCGGTGCGGCTCGTCGAGGGCCCGGGCCGGACCCGGCTGCGGGTCGGCGTCACCCTCGACTCCCCCGGAGGTGCCGTCACCGACGAGGAGACCCGCAAGGCGGTGCTGCACGTGGCCGACCTGCTGGCCGGCCTGGGGCACCGGGTCGAGGAGACCTCGCCGCCGGTCCCGGACCGTTTCGTCGAGGACTTCGCCTCCTACTGGGCGCTGCTCGGCGCGCTCATCACCCGCACCGGCCGGCTGGCGCTGGGCCGCGACTTCGACGCCTCCCGCACCGACCTGCTGACCCAGGGCCTGGCGCGCACCTTCCGCTCGGAGGTGCTGGGTGCTCCCGGCATGGTCCGACGACTGCGTCGCAGCACCGCGGTCTACCGCTCCGGGTTCGAGGACCTCGACGTCCACCTGTCGCCGGTGCTCAGCCACACCACGCCGGAGATCGGCTTCCTCTCCCCCACGCTCGGGTTCGACGAGCTCTTCGAGCGGCTGCGGACCTATGTCGCGTTCACCCCGCTGCAGAACGCCTCCGGCGGGCCGGCGATCTCGCTGCCGCTGGCGCAGTCGTCGACCGGTCTGCCCGTGGGGGTCCAGCTCGCGGCCGACCTCGGCGACGAGCGCACGCTGCTGGAGCTGGCCTTCGAGCTGGAGGCGGCCCAACCCTTCGCACGGATCCAGGACGCCCCGGGCGCGCTCCCGGTGTAGCCAGGGCGCGCGACACCGCCGACACCGCGCGACATCGCTGAGGTCGGCGCGGGCCGCCTGGAGCGTCGTCGCCGCCACGTGTGGCAGGGTGGGCCCACCTCGACGGCCCTTTCCCCCTCCGGGACGATCCATGCCGGTCTGAACGTCCCTCCGGGGATGCCGTTGGACCGTGGTGACGGCGCCGGTGCGATCCGTAACCTTTCCGGGTCGCCGTACTCCGATGTCGGGGCGACCAGTGACCGAGGAGGAGACCATGGGCTACGTCGTGCTCACGCACGCCGGCGACCACCTCGGGCTCGTTCCGGACCCGGCGACGGCGGAGTCCCGGCTGCAGCCGGTGGCCGGCCCGGTCACCGGAGCCGGGGTCTTTCGGCGGCTGGCGCTGTCCCACGACCGGATCGCGCTGCAGACCCTCGACGGCCGCTTCCTGTCGGTGCACGAGGACGAGGCGATGAGCTTCGGCGTCTATGCGAGCGACACCTTCACCACCGCGGCGACCTTCGAGGAGGTCCTGTGGCCCGGCGGCGAGGTCTCGCTGCGCTGCGACCGGCTGACCTACGTCAGCGTGACGCCGTCCGGCCGAGTGACCGCCAACCGCACGGTGACCGACCCGTCCGAGCGTTTCGTCATGTCCCCGGCGCCACGGGGCCTGCGTCCGGTCGTCGCCGAGCCGGAGCCGGAGATCGCGCGCGTCGTCTCGATCCCGCGTCAGTGGGACCCTCGCGGCGTCCTGCCGACCAGCCGCCGCAACGGCGACTCCTCGGTCGGGCTCGGCAACGACTGACCGCGCTCACGCGCGTCCGGACCCGAGCCCTATCCTCGCTGCGTGAAGCCGTTCCTCCTCGTCGCCACCCGGGCCGAGGACTCTGCCGCGGACGAGGAGTACGCCGCCTTCCTGCGATTCTCCGGATTGCCCGCCGCCGGCCTGGTCCGGCACCGGCTGGAGCGGGAGCCGCTGGGTCCGGTCGACCTGGACGCCTGGTCGGGCATCATCCTGGGCGGCAGCCCCTACACGACCTCGGTGCCGACGTCGGAGAAGTGCTCAGCGCAGGTGCGGGCCGAGGCCGAGATCGCGCTGCTGCTCGCCGACGTGCTGGAGCGTGACTTCCCGTTCCTCGGCGCCTGCTACGGCGTCGGCGTGCTGGGCCAGCACCTCGACGGTGTCGTCGACGACACCTATCCCGAGCCCGTGGGCCCGACGCACGTGTGGCTCTCCGACGAGGGGCGGTCGGACCCGCTGCTGGGGGTGCTGCCCGAACGCTTCGAGGCGTTCGTCGGCCACAAGGAGGCGATCACGGTGCTGCCCGAGCGAGCCGTGCGGCTGGCGGGGTCGGATGCGTGCCCGGTGCAGGCGTTCCGGGTCGGCGAGCGCGTCTACGCGACGCAGTTCCACCCGGAGCTGGACGTGCCCGGCATCCAGATCCGCATCGACACCTACAAGCACGCCGGCTACTTCGACCCGCACACCGCCGACGACCTCAAGGCGGCGGCCGCGGCCAGCAGCGTCGTGCACCCGCCCCGCCTCGTCCGTCGCTTCGTCGAGCTCTTCGCCACCGACTGAAGGAGCTGCGGCGCTCGACTCCCAGGCGCTCGACTCCCAGGCGCTCGACTCTGAGCCGCTCGACTCTCAGGCGACGTCGAGCAGCACACGGGCGATCATGGTCTCGACCCGGCTGCGCCGAGGCGTCTCGCCCTCCCGCTGCCGGAGGATCTCCGGCCGCTCGCGGCCCAACGGGGTCGTGCCGGCGTGGTCGATGCGGAACCAGTGGCCGCTCGGCGTCTGCCAGAGGTAGAGCCCCGGCAACGGCTGGTAGCAGCGCCAGCCCAGATGGGTCTTGAGGTTGTGGTGGCCCGCCGACAGCGGGCCGAGGTTGTCGGGCCGCGTCTGGCCTCGAGGCCGGCCTTCGTCGACGGCTCCGCCTGCGGGTCCGGGACCCTTCCGGCGACGGAGGTAGGGCGTCGTGTGGTCCAGCTGGCAGCGGCGGGCCTCCGCCGTGCCCCACGGAAAGACCTCGAAGACCGAGGACTCGACGACGGCCTCACGCATGGACGCGGGCACGTCGTAGGCGTCGACCGGGGTCTGCCCGGCGACGTCCAGCACGGGCCGCACGACGATCTGGTCCCGGAGCGGCAGCCTCCGGCGCTGCTCCGCCTCCGTGTCGACGAGCCGCGACCGTGCTGGGTGCACGCCGTCGAGGTGGTCGACGAGCCACGCAGGCAGCTGCTCGCAGAGCTGGTCGCGCAGCTGGCGCAGCCCGACCGGACCCAGCGGACCACTGGCGTCGGACATCCGGGCAACGAGCCCGTCCTCGCTCAGGTGGACGACCAGGGTGGTCTGCGGGCGCAGCAGGTCCCAGGCGCTGCGGTCGCCCTGCTCGCGCGCCAGGTCGGACAGCGTCCGGCCGAACTCGGCAGCGAGCTGGACGGCCGTCGGCGGCTCCGACTCCGGTTCTTGCTCCGACTCCGGGTCCTGCTCCTGCTCCGGCTCTTGCTCCTGGTCCCGTCCGAGGTCGTCGAGGTCGAGCCGTGGGTCCTGCTGAGCTCGAGACCGGCCGTCATCGCGCCCCGGATCCACCCGGCCACCGGGATCGTGGCCACCGGGATCGTGGCCACCGGGATCGTGGCCACCGGGATCGTGGCCACCGGGATCGGTGTTCTGGCGTGCGCGGGGAGGCGCCGGCGAGGTGCTGGGCACGTGCGGGAGCGGACTCGGCTCGAGGTCACTGACGAGGTCGGGCGTCACGGTCTCCCCCAGCAGCACGCAGACCTGGGCCGGGTTGGCCAGCAGCCCGATCGCCTTGGCGCGACGCACCTGCTCGGTGTCGCCGTCCCCGGCCGCACGCAGGAGGTCCGCCAGGTGCTGGACGAGGGCGTCGAGACGGGCGACGTTCGACGCCGAGGTGCGAGCGACCAGGGTCCGGTTGCCCTTCGCGTCGGTGCCGCGGTAACGGCCGGCTGAGACGTAGCAGCGCTCGTCCTGCTCACGACGCCGCTCCTCGTGACCCTCCGGGTCCGCCGCGATCACCGCGGCCTCGACCACGTCCTGGCACCGTCCCCAAGGCAGCTTCCCGACCACCTGGGCCGTGGAGACATCCACCCGGTCGACCTCCTCCCGCGTCAGCCAGGAGGACATCCGAGTGACGCGCCGGGCCTGCCACTCCTCGATCTCGCCGGCCATCACCCGGCGCCACAGCCGCGGGTGCCGGTGCCGCAGGTCGAGCGCCTCGCCGAGCGCCTGGGCGCCGGACAGGGTCGTCGTCCCGGAGTGGACGGCGTACTCAGCGACACCGGAGGCCGAGACCGCCGGTGTGCCGTCGCTGCCGGGCCGGCGGCAGATCCGCAACCGGCGTTCCCAGGACGACGACGAGGTCGACACCTGACACCCGCACACGACCTCCCGTGCACCCGGCCGCTCCCCGGCATTGCGGGTGCACTGCTGCTGGCAGGCCGGGACGTGCTGGTCGGCCCAGGTCACCGCCAGCAGGAGCCGACGCGCCCCCAGCAGTCGCCGCTCCCGATCCACCGCAGCGATGGCGTCCGCCACCGCGGAGGAATCGAGCTCGTCGACCCACGCGTCGCCGCCGCACGTGCCGTCGCCCCCGAGCGCGGGCGCACCCACGACGCCCCCGGCTGGCGGGCTGTGGGGCAATGACTCGAACACGTGTTCTATTGTAGACGATCTGTCCGACAGAACCCAGCGTTCCACGCCTTATCGCGAAAACTTCTCAGCCTCTGCGGAGCCGACGCCACCGTCGTGCCACCGAGGCCACGGACCCGGGCGGCGCAGGTCGACACCGCGCCGTGCCCCGCGGCCGGTTCAGTCGTCGACGCCGCGCGCGACCAGGGCCTCACCCAGATCGTCGGCGTGGCGGACCGCTCGGATGATCAAGGGCGCCGCGTAGGCGCGGGCGCTGGGGCGCATGCCACGGGCGCGCTGAGCGTCGCGCACCTCCTCGGCCAGACCGAGCACGACCGGGACCGAGCGGATGGCGAGCGCGAGCAGCAAGCCGATCCGCTCGGGATCGACGCCGACGCGGCGCAGCGGGCGGAGCGCCCCGACCACGACGTCGAGCAGGTCCTGCGTGCGCGTCGTCAGCGTGACGAGACCCGCCATCAGCACCAGGGCGCCCACCAGTCCGACCACCACGAAGGCGCGCTCCCAACCGGCCACCAGGACCTGGAAGACCACGACCGCGCCGAGCACCAGGGCGAGCGGCTTGAGCTGCGCCAGCACGGTCCGCAGCGCGATCCGCGCGACGACGTACGCCGTGACGACGGCCGCCCACAGGAGCCCGACCCGGAGGGGTGTGTCGAGCCAGACCGAGCCGATGCCGACCGCTACGAGCGTGCCCAGCTTGACCCGGGGCGGCAGGCGGTGGACCGCCGAGGCGCCCGGCACGAAGAGACCCAGCTGGCTCACGGTCGCGCCGCCATCAGGTCGCGGTAGTAGGCCACCGCGGAAGCCGGCGGCGCGTCGTGCACCAGCCGACCCTCGTCGAAGACCAGCACCCGCTCGTAGTCGTCCAGCAGGTCGAGGTGGTGGGTCACGAGCAGCACCTGTTGCGGAAGCTCCGTGACGGTCTGGGCGACCCGTCGCGCGTTGCGGAGGTCCAGCAGCGTCGTCGGCTCGTCGAGCACGAGCACGTCCGGCTCGGTGATCAGCACCGAGGCGAGTGCCAGCATCTGTTTTTGTCCACCCGACAACAGGTGAGCGGGATGGTCGGCGTGGTCGGCGAGCCCGTAGCGGGCGAGCACCTCCTCGACGCCGGCGCGGATCTCCGCCTTCGAGAGCCCGCGACGACGCAGGCCGAAGCCGACGTCCTCCCGCACGGTCGGCATCACGATCTGCGCGTCCGGGTTGGTGAAGCAGAAGCCCACCCGACGGCGCACCCCGCGACTGTCCTCCCGGGTGTCGAGTCCGTGGACCCGCACGCTCCCCTCGTCGGGCAGCACCAGCCCGTTGAGGAGCCGCACGAACGTCGACTTGCCCGAGCCGTTCGCCCCGACGACGCCCACCCGCCGCTCGGTGATCGTCACGTCGACGTCGCGCAGCACGGTGCGACCGGTGCGTGACCCGACCACCGGGTAGGCGTGCGTCACTCCGCGGACCTCGATGAGGGTCTCGGCGCTCACGAGACCGTCTCCACCACGACCGCGACTCCCTGGCCGCCCCCGGCGGCCACGGCGGCGAGTCCCAGGCCACCGCGCCCACTGCGGACCAGCTGGCTGAACAGCCGCACCACGAGCACCGCTCCCGATGCGCCCCACGGGTGTCCGAGGGCGAGGGCACCGCCCTCGGGGCAGACACGCTCGGGATCGAGCCCGAGATCCTGGCAGCAGGCCAGGATCTGCCCCGCGAACGCCTCGTTCAGCTCCACGACGTCGAGATCGGCCACGCCCACCCCCGCTCGCTCCAGAGCGAGCCGGGTGGCCGGCACCAGGCCGTGACCGGGCCGGTTGGGGTCGAACGCCACGGTCGCGGTCGAGCGGATCACGAGTCCGGGCAACCCCCGCGCACGGCGGACGTGGTCGGTGGCCAGCGTGACCACCGCGGCGGCGTCGTTGACACCGCAGCTGTTGCCGGCCGTGACCGTCCCCCCCTCGCGGAACGCCGGCCGCAGCCGCGCCAGTCGCTGCACCGTCAGGCCCTCGCGCGGTCGCTCGTCGCGGACCAGCCCGCCCACCGGCACCAGCTCGGCGTCGAAGCCCCCGGAGGTTGCCGTCGCGACCGCGCGCGCGTGCGACCGCGCGGCGTAGGCGTCCTGCGCCTCCCGGGAGACCCCCGCCTCCTGGGCCAGCAGGTCGTTGGCCAGCCCCATGTCAGGGTCACCGATCTCAGCCGGCGCGAAGGGCGCGCGCTCGAACCTCACCGGCTCCGACAGGCCTCGCGCGGCGTCGGGCGGCCAGAACCGCCACGGCGCCGTCGAGGCCGACTCCACTCCCCCGGCAAGCACGAACCCCGCCCCGGGACCGCCGTCCGTCACCCCCGTGCGCTCGCTCGTCGTCAGGTCGGCGGCGGCCTGGACGATCGCAGCCAGCCCGCTCGCACACTGGCGGTCCACGGTCAGCGCCGGCACGTCACGCCCCCACCCCGAGGTCGCGTCCTCCAGTCCGGCTCGCAGGGTCGCCACCCGGGCCACGTCACCGCCGGGCCCCATGCAGTTGCCGAGCACCACCTCCGAGACACCCGCCCGGAGCACCCGGGGCACCCGCAGCACCGACCCCGCCGCCGGCGTCGAGCCGGGCGACCAGCGCCGAGATCACGGGGGCCGCCAGCTCCGGGGCCGTGAGGCCGGCCAGCCCCCGGCCGGCGGTGCCGATCGGGGTCCGCAGGGCGTCCACGACACAGATCGCGCTGCTCGCGGGCCCGGTCATCACGCCCTCCCGGGCACGAGCCGGCGCAGCGCCGGGCTGCGGGCACCGGCCTCGCGCCGGATGGCGGCACGGTCGGTCTTGCCGGAGTCGGCCACCGGCAGCTCGGCGCGGTGGAACCACAGCCGCGGACGCTGCGCCGACCCCAGGGCCTGGGCCGCCTCCCGGGCCGCAGGAAGGTCGCCCGGGTCGGTCAGGATCGCGGCGACGACATGTCCGAGCGTGTCGTGCGGGACGCCCAGCACGGCGAGCCCGCCGGCGACGAAGGGCCGCAGTGCGCCCTCCACGTCGGCCACCAGCACCGTGGCACCGCCGGTGGTCACCGCGTCGTCGCCGCGCCCGGTGACGACCAGGCGTCCCGGCGGCGGCACGTCGGGGTCCTCCTCCCAGCGCCCCCGGTCCCCCACGGTGGCGAAGCCGGCGGTGTCGGTCAGCAGGGCGCCTCCGGGGTCGCCCGGCGCATAGCCGTCGGCGAGGTACGGCGATCGCACCCAGATCTCACCGTGACGCAGCTCGACCTCCACGTCGGGGAACGGACGCAGGGCACCCGGCCGGACGCCCCAGGCGACGAACGACAGCTCCGCGGCGCCGTAGTAGTGGGCGACGGTCGCGCCCGCAGCCACCGTCCGGTCGTGCAGGCGCGGGGCGAGGGCCTCACCGGCCACGGTCACGTGCACGCCGGCCAGGACGGTGCGCGCTGCGGGCCAGGGCTCGTCGAGCACGCGCTCGAGCTGTCCCGGCGTCAGGTGGGTGTGGGTCGCGTCCTCCGGGCGCTCGACACGCTCGGCGCCGACGTGGCGCGCCAGCACGGCCGCGAACAGCGGCAGGGTGGAGGAGAGCCCCCTCGGCAGCCACAGCCGGCTCGAGGCGTCGAGCCCGGTCAGCTCGGCGACGAGGTGGAACGAGTCGAACCACGACGCCGTCGAGCGCAGCACCCGACGCGGCCGACCGGCCGACCCGGAGGTCAGCAGCGCGACCCGCTGACCGCCCCGGTGGGCGGCGAGCACGGCCTCGACCGGGTCTGCCGCGGCCCCGACGTCGACGACCCCCGGCGGCAACGCCGTGCCGCCGGGAGACCCGGTCACCGGTTCAGACAGAGGAGGGCTGCTTGCGTCGCGCGGGCCGGTCGAGCAGACCCGGGTAGCCCGTGTGGACGGCCCGGACGACGAGTGCAGCGACGACGGCCTTGACCAGGTCACCGGGGACGAAGACCCACAGCAGCGTGGTCGCCTCGTCGATCGGGATCCGCAGGTTGACCGCCATGCCCAGGACGCCGAAGACGTAGAGCACGAGCACGCCGCCCACCACGTTGGCCACCAGGCCCGACGCCAGACGCCCCGTGGCCGAGACGGTGCCGCGCATGCGCTCCGACAGCACGCCCACGACGTACGCCGCGACGGGGAAACCCACGAGGAAGCCGACCGACGGCCCGGCGAACACGCCGAGGCCGCCGCGACCACCCGCGAGCAGCGGCAGACCGATGGCGACCAGCGCGAGGAAGACGAGCATGGAGAGGGCGCCGCGACGGCCGCCGAGGACACCGCCGGCCAGCATCACGCCCATCGACTGGGCCGTGATCGGCACGGTGAAGCCGGGGGGCGTCCAGGCCGGGACGAGTCCCAGAGCTGCCACCACTCCGGCGAAGACCGCGACGAGCGCGAGGTCACGGGCGCTGAACAGGTGCCCACCCGGGGATCGGTCCGTCTGACGTCCGGTCGTGCCGGTCATGCGTCCACCTCTCGTCGGCGATGCGCACCGGACCGCGGGCCCGGGCGACTGTGCCTGCGCATTCTAAGCGGGGTCGGACTCCCCCGACCGATGACGTCCGCCGCTGTGGGGAGCGGCCCGCCGGGCGGCCTCGACCAGCCCGCGGAACAGGCCGGCGTCGGCGACCATCTCCGGGTGCCACTGGACCGCGACCTCGAACCCGTCACCCGGTCGCTCCATCGCCTCCAGGGTCTCGTCGGCCGCCCACGCCACCGGCTCGTAGCCGGGGTGCTCGAGCACGCCCTGGTGGTGGTGGCAGCGCACCGTGAGCCGCTCGCCGACGAGGTCGTGGACCCGGCTGCCGGCCTGGACGTCCACCGCCACCTCACCGAAGACGTCGCCTCCCGGGCTGTGGTTCTCGTGGCCCACGCGGTCCGGCAGGTGCTGCTCGAGCCGGCCGCCGGCAGCGACCGCCATCACCTGCATGCCGCGGCAGATCCCCAGCACGGGCAGCCGCCTCGTCCCGGCCGCGGCCAGGAGGGCGACCTCCCAGGCGTCGCGGTCCTCGCGCCAGCTCTGCGTGCGCTCGTGCGGCTCGGCGGCGTACCGGTGCGGCGAGACGTCCGCACCGCCCGTCACCACCAGGCCGTCCAGCGCGGCGACGACCGCCTCGGCCGCTCCCGAGTCCGGGTGCTGCGGGGGCAGCAGCACCACCGCGGCCCCGGCCACCTCGAGCGCACGGGCGTAGACGGCCGGCAGCACGTCGGCGGTGGTGTCCCAGATGCCCCAGACCGCCGTCTCCCGGTACGTCGTCAGCCCGACCAGGGGCCGACGGTCGTCCTGCCTCTCGACCACGGCAGCCCGCTCAGAGCGGCGTGACGTAGGCGCCCGAGATGCCACCGTCGACCAGGAAGGTGTTGGCGGTGATGAACGAGGACTCGTCCGAGGCCAGGAACAGCACCGCGTTGGCCATCTCCACAGGCTCGGCGAACCGACCCATCGGGACGTGCACGAGGCGTCGTGCGGCGCGCTCGGCGTCGCGGGCGAACAGCTCCTGCAGCAGCGGCGTGTTGACCGGACCGGGGCACAGCGCGTTGACGCGCACGCCGTCCCGGGCGAACTGCACCCCGAGCTCGCGCGACATCGACAGCACGCCGCCCTTGGAGGCCGAGTAGGAGATCTGCGAGGTGGCGGCCCCCATCACCGCGACGAACGACGCGGTGTTGATGATCGAGCCCTTGCCCTGCTCGATCATGATCGGCAGCACCGCCTTGCAGCACAGGTAGACGCTGGTGAGGTTGACCTCCTGCACCTTGCGCCACGCCTCGAGGTCGGTGTCCAGGATCGAGTCGTCCTCCGGCGGCGCGATGCCGGCGTTGTTGAAGGCGACGTCGACCGAGCCGAACGTCTCCTTGGCCGAGGTGAAGAGCCGGTCCACGTCGTCCTTGCTCGTCACGTCGGTGTGGAGGTAGGTGAAGCCCAGCTCGGCGGCCAGCGACTCCCCGCGCGCGTCGTCGAGGTCGCCGACCACGACGGTGGCGTCCTCCTCGAGGAAGCGGCGGACGGTCGCCAGCCCGATGCCGGAGACACCTCCGGTCACGACGGCGACCTTGCCGTCCAGTCGTCCTGCGCGTCCCCCGGCGCGCCCCATCTCGGGCACGGTCATGAGCGGTGTCCTTCCCTGCGGTGCGTTGATGATCTGGTGCTGGTTCGAGTGCCGCGCGGCGCGGCCGGATCAGTCTGCGTCGTGCCGGATCAGGCCGGCGTCAGCTGCCGTCGGCGATGAACACGTTCTTCTCCTCGGTGAACGCCAACGGCGCGTCCGGGCCGAGCTCGCGGCCGAGGCCGGACTGCTTGAAGCCGCCGAACGGCGTCCAGTAGCGGACCGCGGAGTGGGAGTTGACGCTGAGGTTGCCCGCCGAGATGCCTCGTGACACCCGGAGCGCGCGACCGACGTCCGAGGTGAAGATCGAGCCGGACAGACCGTACTCGGTGTCGTTGGCCATCCGCACGGCCTCCTCCTCGGAGTCGAACGGCAGCACCGCCACGACCGGGCCGAAGACCTCCTCGCGCCAGACCGCGTCCTCGACGCTGCGCGGCAGCACGACGGTCGGCGGCACCCAGAACCCGGCGTTGTCGGGCGCCGAGCCGGTGAACGCGACGTCGACGTCGCTCAGGTAGGAGGTGACCTGGTCACGCTGCTTCGCGGAGATCAGAGGGCCCATCTCGCTGTCGCGGTCCGAGCCGGGGTCGGTCACCCGCATGCCGGTGACGGCCTCCTGCATGCGCCCGAGGAACTCGTCGTACGCCGGACGCTCGACGAGGATCCGCGACCGCGCGCAGCAGTCCTGCCCGGCGTTGTCGAAGACGGCGTACGGCGCCGCGGCGGCCGCCTTGGCGACGTCGGCGTCGGCGAAGACCACGTTGGCCGACTTGCCACCCAGCTCGAGGGTCACCCGCTTCACCTGGTCGGCGGCGCCGGCCATGATCTGCTTGCCCACGGCCGTGGAGCCGGTGAAGCAGACCTTGCGGACGTGCGGGTGGGTGACGAAGCGGTGGCCCACCACGGACCCGGCGCCCGGGATGACGGTCAGCACGCCCTCCGGCAGGCCGGCCTCGCGTCCGAGCTCACCGATCCGGATCGCGGTCAGCGGCGTCAGCTCGGCCGGCTTCAGGACCACGGTGTTGCCGGCGGCCAGCGCCGGGGCCAGGCCCCAGCCCGCGATCGGCATCGGGAAGTTCCAGGGCACGATGATCCCGACCACGCCGAGGGGCTCGTGGAAGGTCACGTCGATGCCGCCGGCGACGGGGATCTGGCGTCCGTGCAGACGCTCGGGTGCCGCGGAGTAGTAGTTCAGGACGTCGCGGACGTTGCCGGCCTCCCAGCGGGCGTTGCCCCACGTGTGTCCGGCGTTGCGGACCTCCAGCTCGGCCAGCTCGTCGAGGTGCTCGTCGACCAGCGCAGCGAAGCGGCGCAGCAACCGGGCGCGTTCTCCCGGCGCGACGTCACGCCAGGCCGGGAAAGCCGCGTGGGCGCGCTCGATGAGCGCGTCGGTGTCGGACTCGGAGGCCAGCTGCACCTCGGTCACCGGCTCCGCGGTGGCGGGGTTCAGGACGGTGTAGGTCGTCATGGGGGAAGCTCACGTGCCTTTCCTACGAGAAGCCTGGGTGGTCGTCAGGCCCCCGAAGGGCCGGACGTCACAGTCTCTCGAAACCTCGGCGAAGCTCCCAATCGGTGACGACGGCGTCGTAGTCGGCGAGCTCCACGTCGGCCATGTTGGTGTAGTGGTCGACCACCTCGTCGCCCAGCGCCGCGCGTGCGATCTTCGACGTGGTGAAGGCCTCGCGCGCTTCGTGCATCGTGTGGGGCACCTTGGGGGCGTCGGAGTCGTAGGCGCTGCCGGTCAGCGGAGGCTCGAGCTCCAGCTTCTTCTCGATGCCGTGCAGGCCGCCGGCCAGCATGGCCGCCAGCGCGAGGTAGGGGTTCACGTCGCCGCCCGGGACCCGGTTCTCCATCCGTGCCGCCGGACCCTCGCCGACCAGACGCACCGCACAGGTGCGGTTGTCGTTGCCCCAGGCGATGGCCGTCGGCGCGAAGGAGCCGTGGGCGAACCGCTTGTAGGAGTTGATGTTGGGGGCGTAGAGCAGCGTGAAGTCGCGCATGGTGGCCAGCACGCCGGCGACGAAGCGGTCGTAGAGCGGGGTGGTCTTGCCGGTCTTGTCGTCCCAGAAGACGATCTCGCCGTCCTTGCCGCGCAGCGACAGGTGGATGTGGCAGGAGCTGCCCTCACGCTGGTTGAACTTCGCCATGAAGGTGATCGACTTGCCGTGCTTGACGGCGATCTGCTTGGCGACCTCCTTGTAGACGGCGTGGTTGTCGGCGGTGACCATGCACGTCGTCGAAGAGGAAGCCGATCTCGTGCTGGCCGAAGTTGCACTCGCCCTTGGCCGCCTCGGTGTTCATCCCGGCGGCGTACATCGTGTTGCGGATCTCCCGCAGCAGCGGCTCCACGCGGTGGGTGCCGAGGATCGAGTAGTCGACGTTGTACTGGTTGGACGGCACGAGGTCGCGGTAGCCCTTGGTGAAGGCCTCCTCGTAGGTGTCCTCCATGACGATGAACTCCAGCTCGGTGCCCGCCAGGGCGATGTAGCCGAGGTCGGCCGCCCGCTTCATCTGGGCGGCGAGGATCGCCCGCGGCGACTGGGCCACCGGGGTGTGGTCGGGCCAGGTCAGGTCGCACTGGATCATGACGGCGGCGGGCTCGTTGGGCAGCAGGCGGATGGTCTCGAGGTCGAGGACGAACTCCATGTCGCCGTACCCCTGCTCCCACGAGGTGATGGCGTAGCCGTCGACGGTGTTCATGTCCACGTCGACGCCGAGCAGGTAGTTGCAGCCCTCGGTCTTGCCCTCGCCCAGCACGTGGTCGAGGAAGTAGCGGCCGTGCAGGCGCTTGCCCTGGAGGCGACCCTGCATGTCGGTGAAGGCGACCACCACGGTGTCGATCTCGTCCTTCTCGATCGCCGCTCGCAGCGCCTCCTCGGTGAGGTGCCGGTCGTTTCTGGTCATGAGGGGACCTCCGAGGAGTCGAGCGTGGGTGGACCGTCGCTGGTCACTCTGGCAGACCCCGGGCGGTTTTGCGCCCCCTCGTGCCAGCTGGTGCTGGGCTTCGCAGCTCAGCCCAGGCTCAGCCCAGGTCGAAGCGGACGCCGGTGAGGTCCTCGCTGACGTCCCACAACCGCCCCGCGAGGTGGGCGTCGCGGGCCAGCGGCTGCAGCCGCGCCTCGCCCGGGTGCCGGCCGCGGCTCTCGCGGAGACCCCTGGGGTCCGGCGTAGGCCGGCGGGTCGGCGACCGTGGCGGCGTACAGCACGGGCAAGGCACCGGCGCGCGCGGACTGGAAGGCGAGCTTGAGGAAGATCGGCGCGACGATGCGGACGCCTGGGATGGAGCCGAGTCCCTGCTCACTGGTGACGAGATTCGTGGCCGAGACGCCTGGGTGGGCGGCGACCGACGTGAGCGGCACCGCCGCCGCTGCGGCACGGCGCTGGAGCTCCGCGGCGAAGAGGAGGTTCGCCAGCTTGGAGTTGCTGTAGGCACGCGACGCGTTGTAGCCGGCGCGGGGGTTGCCCTCGCAGACGTCGGGTCGCCCGCCGTGGTGCGCGAGGGAGGAGACCGTCACCACGCGCGGCGACGGGGCGTCACGCAGGGCGCCGAGCAGGCGCCCGGTGAGCGCGAAGTGGCCGAGGTGGTTGGTGCCGAACTGCAGCTCGAAGCCGTCCGTGGTCTGCTGGTGGCGCGGGGGCGTCATCACCCCGGCGTTGTTGACCAGCAGGTCGAGAGGGCCCTGCCAGTCGGCGGCGAACTTCTCGACCGAGTCCAGCGACCCCAGGTCCAGCGCCGCGACGCGGACCTCTCCGGCGCCGCCGGCCCGAGCGAGGTCGTCCCGCAGCTCGTCGGCCGCGGCCTCACCCTTCGCCGGGGTGCGCACGGCCAACGTGACCTCGGCGCCGTTCCGGGCGAGCGCGCGGGCAGTGTGCAGCCCGATGCCGCTGTTGGCCCCCGTGACGACCGCGCGGGTGCCGGTCAGGTCGCCGATGTGGTCGGGGGTCCAGTCGGGGGTGCGGGGCATGGTGCTCCTCGGGTCGGTGTCACGCCGTACGACGTGAGCGTGCCCGGGGCGCGGCGCGAGCACACCCGCTCAGGACGTGAGCCACATCGCGGCGTACGGCGCGAGCTCGATCTCGCGCGCGGTGTCGAGGTGGTGCTCCCCGCGGTGACGGTCACGGTGGACCACCAGCCGGTCGTGGACCCGGCCCTCCAGCCCCAGCTGGCGCAGCTTGGCCGACGTGACGGTCCGACCGGTGTCGCTGACGTTGTAGACGCCCACGAGCGGTCCCCGCGGGTGGTCGCGCACCGTGAGCAGCACGCCCGGGTCCTCGGGCCACTCCACCTGGGTGGGCACGGCGGCGTGCAGGTGGGGCGTGGCGCGGCGCGCCTCGACCAGGGCCGTGATGCGCGGCAGCAGCCCGTGCGGGTCGTCGAGGCCGCCGTCGGGCCGCCACGGCATCCGCGGCCGGTGGGCCCAGCGGTTGTCGTCGCCGTGCCCCGCCTCGTCGGCCCACCCGGGGTCGTTGAGCAGGCCGACCTCGTCGCCCATCCACAGCACCGGCAGACCGCCGAAGCCCAGCACCATGGTGTGCACGAGCAGGATGCGGTTGAGCGCCCACGGGTCGCGGCACTCGAGGCCGGCCAGGCTCGCCAGCGAGCCGGAGATGCGCCGGTCGCGGGTCTCCTCGTTCTCCTGGAAGACCAGGCCGCGGGCCCAGGAGCCGGGGAACTCCCCCGAGTAGAAGTCGGAGAGGAACGCGCGGTGAGAGAAGCCGCTGATGCCCATCGCGGCGGCGTCGCCGTCGTCGATGGCCCAGCCGATGTCGTCGTGGCACCGGGCGTAGGTGACCCACGCCGCCGACCGCGGGGTCGGAGGCAGCTGCTGGAGGGCGTGCGTCGCCAGCCGCACGTCGCGGCTGGCCAGCATCGACCAGATCTGCACCATGAAGCCGTTGTGGTAGGCCAGGTCGCTGACCTTGCCGTGGTGCTCGCCGGTGCCGAGGTAGGCGGGCAGGTCGCGCGGCCCCACGATCGCCTCGGCCTTGAACACCACCGCCGGGCAGGCGATCCGCACCATGGTGCGCAGCGCCTGGGTGAGGGCGTGCACCTCGGGCTGGTTCTGGCAGCTGGTGCCCAGCCGCTTCCAGATGAAGGCGATGGCGTCGAGCCGGAGCACCTCGACGCCGAGGTTGGCGAGGTGGAGCACCACGTCGGCGTAGGCGCAGAAGACGTCGGGGTTCGACCAGTCGACGTCCCACTGGTAGCTGTTGAACGTCGTCCAGACCCAGGCCTGGACCTCGTCGTCCCAGGTGAAGCTGCCGGGGGCGAAGTCAGGGAAGACCTCCGGCAGGGTCTGCTCGTAGGCGTTCGGCATGCTGCGGTCGGGGAAGAGGTGGAAGTAGGCGCGGAACTCCTCCTCGCCCGCCCTTGCCCGCCGGGCCCACTCGTGCTCGGTGGCGACGTGGTTGAGCACCAGGTCGAGGCAGAGGCTGATGCCGCGCTCGCGCAGCCGGGTCGCCAGCGTGCGGAGGTCCTCGGTGGTGCCGAGGTCGTCGCGCACGGCACGGTAGTCAGCCACCGCGTAACCACCGTCGTTCGGCGCCGGGCGCGGCTTCAGCAACGGCATGAGATGCAGGTAGGTCACCCCGAGCGAGCTCAGGTGGTCGAGGTGGTCGGCCACCCCGGCGAGGTCGTCGGCGAAGCGGTCGGCGTAGGCGGCGTACCCCAGCGCGAAGGGCTCCTGGAACCAGTCCGGGGCCAGGCTCCGGCGCAGGTCGAGCCGGTGGAGGTCGGCGTCGCGAGCGGCGAACGCGGCGGCGGCGAGGTCGACCACGCGGCGGGCGACGGCCTCGGGGTCGGGGTAGACCGCGAGCCCGGCGACCAGGTCGGGCCACCAGCGCTCGAGCCGGGCCTCGAACAGCTCGACGAGGTGGGCAGGCAGGGCCTGGAGCGCCCGGGGGGCCGGCGGGTCGGGGAGCGGCG
>CAWBNX010000025.1:0-105703 GCA_963790225.1 uncultured Actinomycetota bacterium
ACGGATCCCACGTTAGGGGGTGCGGTGGCAGGGGGGTCATCAATCGGACAAACCTGGACGCGTGTCGTCGCCTGGAGCCCGAATCGTGGCCGCGCCCGGGGTGGTCGACCCCGACACCGGTGCCGGCGTCAAGACTCGTGGAAGGCCCGCAGCTGGAGGTGATTCCTGCGACGATGGACCTCGTGTCCGCCGCCGTGAGTCCTCGCCGCTCCGCAGCGAACACGTCTGCCCTGAGCCCTCCTGCGGACCCGAAGGACCAGGGTGACCCGGGCGGGTGACCAGGGTGACCAGTCCGCGCCACGCGAGCACCGGGTCTGGCTGCTGGTGCTGGCGCTGGCCGCAGCCGCGGCCCTCGCGGCCGTCCCCACCGTGCTGGCCGACCCCTCAGCCGTCCGGTTGTCCCTGGTCGGGCTGGCGCTGATCCCGCTCTTCGGTCTCGCCGAGGTCGTCGTCATCCACCTGCCGACGCAGCGCAACGCGCACGGTCACACCCTGCGCGAGGTGCCGGCGGTGGTGGGTCTGACCTTCCTGGCGCCCCAGGAGTACCTCCTCGTCTACGTCGCAGGCACCGTGTCTGCGCTTTTCCTGGTCACCCGCATGCGTGGGGTGAAGCTGGCCTTCAACACCGCCCTCTTCGCCTTCGAGGCCGGCCTCGGAGCCGCCGTCTACCACCTGATCCTCAGCGGTGGGGACCCCATCGCTCCCTGGGGCTGGCTCGCCGCCCTCACCGCGGTGGTGGCGACGGACCTCATCTCGGCGGCCGCCATCACCACCGCGATCAGCGTGACCGAGGGCGCCTTCGACGGCGAGGTCCTGCGCGAGACGTTGCGCTCGGGACTCGCCGCGGCCTGCATCAACACCTGCGTGGCGCTGCTCGTGGCCACGCTGCTCATCGTGCGACCAACGTCGCTGCCGCTGCTGGCCGTGGTCGTCGTCCTGCTGGTCATGGGCTACCGCGTCTACACCGCGCTGGCGCGCGGCCACGCCCGGACCCAGCTGCTCTACCGCTTCGTGGACCACACCGCCACCGCGCAGGCGCTCGACGACGTGGTCCGCGTCGTCCTGGGGGAAGCCGCCGACCTCATGCACGCCGAGCGCTCCTACCTCCTGGAGGTCGACGAACCCGAGGTGCCCGTGGGTGGCGCCGGCTCGTCCTCGACCGGACCGCGGCGCCTGCGCTGCCGCACGCTGGGACCTGGCTCCACGGTGCTCACCACGACGTTGACCCTCCCGACCACCGCAGGGCCGGGCGCCGCGGGCGAGACCGCCTGGTGGCAGCCCGCCCTCGACGGCCAACCCCTGCTCCTGCCCAGCGGACGTGAGGAGCCCGAGGGCGAGAGAGCTCGGACGGTGTCGCGGCCCGGGCGGTCGCCACGGCCGCGCCGAGCGGCGTGCCGACCCTGCCGGTGCGGCCGCGCGACGCCGTGGCGGCGCCCCTGCGGGGGAGCCACGGAGTTCGTGCCGTGCTCGTGGTGTGCGACCGGTCCTTCGACCGCGAGACCTTCGGCCAGGACGACGTCCAGGTCTTCGGGACCTTGGCCGCCCACGCCGCGGTGGCCGTCGAACGCGCCGACACGGTGTCCCGCCTGGAGCGCATGGTGGAGCAGCGGGCCCACGACGCCTTGCACGACCCCCTGTCGGGGCTGCCGAACCGGCGAGCCTTCAACGAGGCCGTGAGCGCAGCCATGACGCGCGACGACGCCCGCGGTGTCGTGCTGCTGCTGGACCTCGACGACTTCAAGGACGTCAACGACACCCTGGGACACAGTGCCGGCGACCGCCTGATCACCAAGAGCGGGGAACGGCTCCGCACCCAGGCGGCGGGGCTGGTAGCGCGCCTCGGAGGCGACGAGTTCGCGGTCCTCCTGCCCGACATGACGGTCGCCGAGGGTCTCGTCCACGCCCAGGCGCTCCATCGGGCGCTGTCGGTCCCGGTGCCCCTCGACGACGTCGACCTCATCGTCTCCTCCAGCATCGGTGTCGCCGAGTTCAGCTCCGCCGCCTCCACCGCCGAAGAGCTGCTCGCCCAGGCCGACGTCGCCATGTACACCGCCAAGGCGGCTCGTTCGGGGGTCGCGGTCTACCGGCCGGAGGAGGGCGACTCGACCGCGCGACGGTTGGCGCTGGCCGCTGACCTGCCCCAGGCCCTCGCCGAGGGCCACATCACGCTCTGGTACCAGCCGCAGGCCGACCCCCGAACCGGAGTCGTCGCCGGGTTCGAGGCACTGATGCGCTGGCGGCACCCGACCTTCGGGATGGTGCCACCGCCCGAGATCGTCGCGGTCGCCCACCGCACCGGACGGGTCCGCAGCCTGACCGACGACCTCATCCGCCAAGCACTCTCGGCGCGTCACGAGTGGGCCCTGGCCGGGCACCCGCTCGTGGTCTCGGTCAACGTGACACCCGCCGACATCGCCGACCCGCAGCTCGTCTCGCGCGTGCAGGTGGAGCTGGCCCGTTCCGCGACCCCCGCCGGAGGCGCTGGTCCTGGAGGTCACCGAGAGCGACGCGATGAAGGACCCCGAGCGCAGCCTGGAGGTCCTGACCGCCCTGAGCGCCCTGGGTGTCACGCTCTCGGTCGACGACTTCGGCACCGGGTACTCCTCGCTGGCCTACCTGGACCGCCTGCCGGTCAAGGAGGTGAAGATCGACCAGTCCTTCGTGCTGCGGGTCGAGGAGGGAGTCGCCGACCCGACGGTGCTGAGCGCCACCATCGGCCTGGCCCACGACCTCGGCCTTCGCGTCGTGGCCGAGGGGGTCGAGAGCGAGGTCGCGCGGGTGCTGGTGCGCGACCTGGGCGTCGACCTCTACCAGGGCTACGGACTGGCCCGACCGATGACCGCACCCGACGTCCTGCGCTGGCTCGAGCAGCGCTGAGGCGCGGCACCACCCCGACTCGCACAATCGTTGCCATTTCGCGACCTCGTGCGCCGTCGTCGGCCGTAGAAATCCACCAGGCGGACGGCATAGGTTCGGGCCGTTCGCGGCACCGAGCCGGGAGCAGACGGATTCGTGAGGAGACCTTGGTGAAGGCCTTGAAGACACGTCGGTGGCGCGCAGGCGCCGTCGGACTCATGGCAGCCGCGCTCACGCTGACAGCGTGCGCGGACAGCGAGCGCGACAGCAGCAGCGGCAGCGACGGCGACGGTAGCGAGGGCGACTCGCCCAGCGGAGGATCGATGGTCTTCGCGGGTGCGGCCGAGCCCGTCACCCTGGACCCGTTCTTCGCCTCGGACGGCGAGAGCTTCCGCGTGGCGCGGCAGATCTTCGAGGGCCTGGTCGGCACCGAGCCCGGCACCGCCGACCCGGCGCCCCTCCTGGCCAAGGAGTGGACGGTCAGCGAGGACGGGCTCACCTACGAGTTCAGCCTCGAGGACGGCGTGACGTTCCACGACGGCACCGACTTCGACGGCGAGGCCGTCTGCGCCAACTTCGACCGTTGGTACAACGCACCCAAGTCGGCCCAGTCGCCGGACCTGACCTACTACTACGGCGCCCTCATGCGCGGCTTCGCCACCGGTCCGACCGCCGACGCGGCGCTGTACAAGTCCTGCACCCCCGGGCGAGGGCACGGCGACCATCGAGCTGAACGAGCCCTTCGCGGGCTTCGTCTCCGCACTGTCGCTCCCGGCGTTCTCGATGCAGAGCCCGACCGCCCTGGAGAAGTTCCAGGACGACGCGGCCGACAACCCGACGACCACCGAGTACTCCACCGCGGAACCCACCGGCACCGGTCCGTTCGCCATCGACACGTGGGACCGCGGCAACCAGGTCGTGCTGACCCGCAACGACGACTACTGGGGTGACACGCCGGCCTCGCTGGACGAGCTCATCTTCGTGGCGATCGACGACCCGAAGGCTCGCGCCGACGCCCTCACCAACGGCGAGATCGACGGCTTCGACCTCGTCGGTCCCGCCGACATCGCTCCTCTCGAGGAAGAGGGTTACACGATCGTCAACCGTGACGCCTTCAACGTGCTCTACCTCGGCATGAACCAGAAGCAGAAGCCGTTGGACGACGTCCAGGTGCGCCAGGCGATCGCCCACGCCATCGACAAGGACGCGGTCATCAACGCCTCGATGCCCGAGGGCACCCCGGCCGCGCTCGAGTTCACGCCCGACCTGGTCCAGGGCTGGACCGAGGAGGTCCCGCAGTACGAGTACGACCCGGAGAAGGCCAAGGAGCTGCTCGCCGAGGCGGGCGCCGAGGGCGCGACGATCGAGTTCAACTACCCCAGCGACGTCAGCCGTCCCTACATGCCGCAGCCGGAGGACACGTTCAACGTCATCCGCTCCCAGCTCGAGGCGGTGGGCCTGAAGGTCAAGCCCACCAGCGACCGTTGGGACCCGGACTACCTGAACAAGATCCAGGGCACCCCCGACCACGGGATCCACCTGCTCGGCTGGACCGGTGACTACAACGACCCGGACAACTTCCTCGGCGTGTTCTTCGGCAAGGAGAGCCCGGAGTGGGGCTTCGACAACCCCGAGCTGTTCGACGCGCTGCGCGAGGCCCGTGGCCTGCCGACGGTCGAGGAGCAGACCCCGGTCTACGAGGACATCAACGCCCAGGTGATGGAGTTCCTCCCCGGGGTGCCGCTGGCGCACCCCGTCCCGTCGCTGGCGTTCGCGCCCGGCGTCGAAGGCTTCCAGCAGAGCCCCGTCAACGACGAGGTGTTCAACACCGTCACGATCTCGGAGTGACCGTGCGGACCCCGGCGCCCCGTCCCTGACCGGGCGGGGGCCGGGGTCCGTCCTCCTGTCGTCACCGTCACGAGAAGGACCGACGCGTGCTGAGATTCATCGTGAGGCGGCTGGCCCTGCTGGTGCCGGTGCTCCTCGGCCTGTCCGTGCTGCTGTTCATCTGGGTGCGCGCCCTGCCCGGAGACCCCGCCCGGGCCCTGCTCGGCGAGCGCGCCTCGCCCGAGCGGATCGCCAGCGTGAACGAGCGCTACGGCTTCGACGAGCCGGTGCTCCAGCAGTACTTCACCTACCTGAAGGCGCTGGTGAACGGCGACTTCGGCTCCTCCATCAGGAGCGGCCAGGACGTGGCCGCCAGCTTCCTCGAGAAGTTCCCCGCGACCGTCGAGCTCGCGGTCTGCGCGCTCCTGCTCGCCGTCGTGCTGGGCATCCCGCTGGGCTACCTCGCCGCGAGGCACCAGGGACGCGCGCTCGACACGCTCGTGATGTCGGGCAGCCTGCTCGGGGTCGTCACCCCGGTCTTCTTCCTGGCCATCCTGCTCAAGCTGGTCTTCGCCGACTGGCTGGGATGGCTGCCGACCGCGTTGCGCCAGGACCCGCGCATCGACGCCACCCACATCACCAACTTCTACGTCCTCGACGGGATCATGACCCAGGAGTGGGACGCGGCCTGGGACGCGATCCTGCACCTGATCCTGCCCGCGGTGGCGCTCGGCACCATCCCGCTGGCGATCATCGTGCGGATCACCCGCGCGTCGGTGGCCGAGGTGCTCAACGAGGACTACGTCCGCACCGCCGAGGCCAAGGGCCTCTCGACCCGGGTGGTCAGCCGGCGCCACGTCCTGCGCAACGCGCTGCTCCCGGTCGTGACCACCATCGGTCTGCAGGCCGGGCTGCTGCTCGCCGGGGCTGTGCTGACCGAGACCGTGTTCTCGTTCAACGGGATCGGCGAGTACCTCTTCGAGGCCATCGGGCAGCGCGACTACCCGGTCCTGCAGGGATACATCATCATCATCGCGGTCATCTACGCGCTCATCAACCTGGCGGTCGACGTGGCGTACGGCGTCATCGACCCGAGAGTGAGGGTCTCGTGAGCATCCCGCTTCCTCCCGCCAGCTCCGCCTCGCCCGACGCCGCCCTCCTCGGCGGTGCGGACGACGCCCCCGGCGGCGGGCTGTGGCGCGGCGCCTGGCGACGGCTGCGCCGCAACCCGACCGCCATCGCGGGCGCGCTGATCATCCTGGCTCTTCGTGCTGGTGGCGATCTTCGCGCCGCTGCTGACTCCCTACGAGCCCGGCTCCGCACAGTGGTCGGGCGAGGTCACGCCCTCGAGCGTTCCCGGCCCGAGCGACGACCACGTCCTCGGGCTCGACCGCTTCGGCTCGGACCTGCTGACCCAGCTCCTCTTCGGCGCCCGGCAGTCGCTGGTGTACGGCGTGGTCTCCACCGCGATCGGTCTCAGCGTCGGCGCCCTCCTGGGCATCCTGGCCGGGGGCATCGGCGGCTGGGTCGACAGCGTGGTCATGCGGTTCGTCGACATCATGCTGTCGGTGCCGAGCCTGCTGCTCGCGGTCAGCATCGCGGCCGTGCTGGGTCAGAACGGCTACGCCATCATGATCGCCATCGGCGCCGCCCAGGTGCCGATCTTCGCCCGGCTGCTGCGCGGGTCCATGCTGGCCCAGGGGCGCAGCGACTACGTGCTCGCCGCGCGCGCCCTCGGGATCCGCCGCCGACGCATCGTGCTCGGCCACCAGCTGCCCAACGCGCTCGGCCCGACGATCGTGCAGGCCACCCTCAACCTGGCCACCGCGATCATCGAGGTCGCCGCGCTGTCCTTCCTCGGCCTCGGTGACTCCGACCCGGCCATCGCGGAGTGGGGACGCATGCTCGTCGCTGCGCAGGACCGCTTCGACGCGGCCCCGCAGCTGGCGCTGTGGCCGGGCTTCTGCATCGCCGTCACCGCGCTCGGCTTCACGCTGTTCGGTGAGGCCCTGCGTGAGGCCCTCGACCCCAAGACCCGGAGGTGACGGCCGTGAGCACCACATCGACCTCACGCAGCAGCGAGCCACTGCTCGACGTACGCAACCTCGGGGTGACCTTCCAGGTCCGCGGCGGGCAGGCGGTCGAGGCCGTCGACGACGTGTCCTTCCAGATCCGCCCCGGTGAGCACGTCGGCCTGGTGGGGGAGTCCGGCAGCGGCAAGTCGGTCACGTCGCTGGCGATCATGGGGCTGCTGCCCAAGCGCGGCGTCCGCACCTCCGGCGAGGTGAGGTACGACGGACGCAACCTGCTGGAGCTGTCACGACGACAGCTGTCGGGCATGCGGGGCAAGGAGATCGCGATGGTCTTCCAGGACCCGATGACCTCGCTCAACCCGGTCGTGACCGTCGGGGTGCAGGTCGGGGAGATCATCGAGCGCCACTTCGACGTGAGCAGGAAGGACGCCCGGCGCCGGGCCGGCGACCTGCTGACCAAGGTCGGCATCCCCGACCCGGGGCGCCGGCTGGGGGAGTACCCCCACCAGCTCTCCGGCGGCATGCGGCAGCGGGTGCTCATCGCCATGGCCCTGGCCTGCGAGCCCCGCCTGCTCATCGCCGACGAGCCCACCACCGCTCTCGACGTCACCATCCAGGCGCAGGTGCTCGAGGTGCTCAAGTCGCTGGTGGCCGACACCGACGCCGCGCTGCTGATGATCACCCACGACCTCGGGGTCGTCGCCGGGCTGTGCGACACCGTGAACGTCATGTACTCCGGTCGCATCGTGGAGTCCGCCGAGCGCGGTGACCTCTTCGCCCACCCGCGCCACCCCTACACCGGGGGCCTGCTGGCCAGCATCCCGCGGCTGGACTCGCCGCGTGGCACCCGCCTCACGCCCATCCCGGGCTCGCCCACGCAGGTGCTGCCCTGGGAGCGTGGTTGCGCCTTCGCCCCCCGGTGCGGAAACCGCCAGGACGACTGCGAGAGCGGGCCGCCGCCGCTCCACGGGGACGGCGGACGACGGCTGCGCTGCCTGCACCCGCTCGAGCCCACGCCTGCCGGCGCCACCACGACGGGAGCGACCCGATGACGACGCTGGTCCAGGTCGAGGGCCTCAAGGTCCACTTCCCGATCACGAAGGGGATCCTGCTCAACCGCACCGTCGGCCACGTCAAAGCGGTGGACGGAGTGGACCTGGCCATCGAGCAGGGCCGGACGCTCGGGCTCGTGGGCGAGTCCGGGTGCGGCAAGTCCACGCTGGGGCGAGCCATGCTGCGGCTCGCGCCGATCACCGCGGGCAAGATGATCTTCGACGGGGTCGACGTCGCGGGCCTGCAGGGCGAGAAGCTGCGAGCCGCGCGCCAGGACATGCAGATGGTCTTCCAGGACCCGCTGGCCAGCCTCAACCCCCGCCAGAGCGTGGAGACCCTGCTGACCGAGCCGCTGCGCGCCCACAGCATCGCCTACGACAAGGTGACACGGGTCCGCGAGCTGCTCGAGCAGGTCGGTCTCCCGTCGTCAGCGGCCCAGAAGTACCCCCACGAGTTCTCCGGCGGGCAGCGGCAGCGGCTCGGCATCGCCCGCGCGCTCGCCCTCGAGCCGCGCTTCATCATCGCCGACGAGCCGGTCTCCGCCCTCGACGTCTCCATCCAGGCGCAGGTCCTGAACCTGTTGGAGGAGCTGCAGGCCCAGCTCGGTCTGACCTACCTCGTCATCGCCCACGACCTCGCCGTGGTGCGTCACGTCTCCGACGACGTCGCGGTGATGTACCTCGGCTCGATCGTCGAGCAGGCGCCGGCCGACCTGCTGTACGACGAGCCGCTGCACCCCTACACGAAGGCGCTGATGTCGGCCGTCCCGGTGCCGGACCCGGTCGTGGAGGCCCGCCGGGAGCGGATCCTGCTGCAGGGCGACCTGCCCTCGCCGGCGAACCCGCCGACCGGCTGCCGCTTCCACACCCGCTGCCCGTTCAAGCAGGAGACGCGGTGCGACACCGAGGTGCCGACGCTCGACGACCTGGGTGGGGGCCACCGAGTCGCCTGCCACTGGGTCGCCGAGATCCGGGACGGCCGCATCCAGCCCCACACCGTCGACCCCGACACGACCGAGCTCTTCACCGACGCCTGAGCGTTCCTCCAGGCGCCGCTGACGACGAGGTAGCGCTCGTCGCCGGTCTCACGACCCCAGTAGGCCGGTCCTCGGAGCTCGACGAGCGCGGCCTCCCGACCGGTCGCCTCGACGAGTGCCACCGTCTCGGTCGCGGTGAGACCGGCCCCGTTGGACCATCGGCCCTCCACCAGAACCAGGCGTCCGCCGGGGACGAGCAGCGCGATCCAACGCGCCAGAGCCTCGGCGGGGTCGGGCATCGCCCAGAGCACGTGGCGGCACAGCACGACGTCGTAGGACGCCGTGGTCAGGGGCGGCTCGGCAGCGTCGGCAACCGCGAAGCGGGGCCGGGGTCCGGGGCCGTCCGGCGCGCGTGCCGCCTTCGCGCGGGCCCGGCTCACCATCTCCGGGGAGAAGTCGACACCGTGCACCTCGTGGCCCTGACCGGCCAGCAGGACCGTCAGCGTGCCGGTGCCGCACCCGAGGTCGGCGACGCGCGAGGGCGGCGCAGGTAGGACACCGGTGAGCAGGTCGGCCCAGGCACGCCGGACACCCGGGTCGGCCAGCCCGTGGTCGGGGGCCTCGTCGAAGGTCTCCGCCTCGTGGTCCCAGAGCGCGACGTCGTCGGAGTCGGGGCCGGCGTCGCTCATCAGTCGACGTCCTCCGGAGCGAGGCCGGGGTCGGTGACCAGACGGGGGGCGACCTCCGGCAGCGGCGGAGGCGTCCCGCCGAACTCCGGGCACAGCGCCTGGAAGGAGCACCACGCGCACAACGGTCCCTTGCTGGGGCGCCAGTCACCGCTCTCGGCGGCGCGGTTGACGGCCCCCCACACCGCCTCGACCTTGCGCTCGGTGGCGCGCAGGTCGGCCTCGTCGGGCGAGTAGCGCAGGACCTCCCCGTTCCCCAGGTAGATCAGCTGCAGCACGGTGGGCATGGTGCCGGTCGATCGCCACAGCACCAGCGCGTAGAACTTCATCTGGAACAGGGCCTTGGCCTCGAAGAACTCGCTGGGGGAGCGGCCGGTCTTGTAGTCCACGACCCGCACCTCGCCGGTCGGGGCCACGTCGAGCCGGTCGACGAACCCGCGCAGCAGCAGCTTGCTGTCCAGCACGGTCTCGACGTACAGCTCGCGCTGCGCGGGCTCGAGCCGGCGCGGGTCCTCGAGGGTGAAGTAGCGCTCGAGCGCCTCGGAGCACGACGCCATCCACGCCCCGATCTCGGGGCCCTCGTCGCCGAACATCTCCGCCAGCTCCGGCTCCTGGGCCAGCATCGCCTCCCACGAGGGCGCGAGCAGATCCGCGGCGCGCTCCGGCGTCCGCTCGGGCGCCGGCAGGTCGAAGAGGTCCTCGAGCACCTTGTGGACCACCGTGCCCCGCACCGCCTCGGGGGAGGACTGCTCGGGCAGCCGGTCGATGGTGCGGAAGCGGTAGAGGAGCGGACAGGTCATGAAGTCACCGGCCCGGCTGGGCGACAGCGACCCCACGCACCTCGACGCCGTCCACCGGCGTGCCCTGGTGACGCGAACGCGGCTCGGCACCCGGGGCTGCTCCCGGGGTTGCCCCCGGAGCAGCGACCGAGGGTCGCGCCGGTCGGTCCGGGAGCGCGGGAGTAGCTGCGAGCGTCGTCTGCGGTGCCATGGCGATCACCCTAGGCTCCGGCACCGACACAACCGCGGTGCGACGGCGGCGGTCGTCGGCTAGGTTGGCGACGTGTCCGAGAGCAGATCCGGCGGGCTGGGTTCCCCCGCCCGCCGCAACCAGCCCGGGACGCTGCGGATCGGCGCCCTCTTCGGCGTCGACGTCTTCGTCCGCTCGTCCTGGCTGCTCGTGGCGGTGCTCATCGCCTATCTCCTGGCTCCGCGGATCGACGAGGTCCAACCGGGTCTCGGTGTCCTCAAGTACGTCGCCGGGGTGGCGTTCGCGATCCTGCTCACGCTGTCGCTGCTGCTGCACGAGATCTCCCACGCGCTGATGGCGCGTCGCTTCGGGATCGCGGCGAGCTCGATCACCCTGCACTTCATCGGTGGCGTGACGGCCATCGAGAGCGAGCCGCGCACGCCCAGGGAGGAGGCGGCGATCTCGGGCATCGGGCCGATCACCTCCTTGGCCATCGGGCTGCTGGCGCTGGCGCTCGTGCCGGTCATCCCCGACCAGACCCTCGTCGAGCTCGTCGCCATCCTCCTGGCCGGGTCCAACATCCTCGTCGGCGTCCTCAACCTGGTGCCGGGTCTGCCCCTCGACGGTGGCCACGTCATGCGTTCGGTGATCTGGAAGGCGACCGGCAACCAGCACCGCGCCACGGTCGTCGCCGGCTGGGCGGGCCGTGGCGTCGCGGTCCTCGCCCTCGCGGCCCCGGTGCTGCTCTCCACCGCCGGCCTGCGGATCACCCTCCTCGACTTCCTCATCGCCGCCGTGCTGGGCTGGTTCCTCTGGGCGTCGTCCAGCGCGGCCATCGCCTCGGGCCGGGTCCGTGCCCGGCTCCCGGTCCTGCGGGCCCGCGCCCTGGCGCGCCGGACCCTCAACGTGCCGGCCGACCTGCCGCTCGCCGAGGCGGTGCGCCGGGCCCAGGAGCGCCGAGCCGGATCCCTGGTCACCGTCGACACCGAGGGCCGGCCGGTGGGCCTGGTCAACGAGGCCGCGGTCGCCGCGACACCGCCGGAGCGCCGCCCCTGGATGCCGACGTCCGCCGTGGCCCGCACCCTCGGCGCGGGACCCACGGGGCGGCTGGTGCTGCCCGCCGACATCGAGGGCGAGGCGCTGCTGCGCACCATGCAGACCACCCCGTCGTCGGAGTACCTGCTGGTCGAGGCCGACGGTTCGGTGTACGGCGTGCTCGTCACCGCCGACGTCGACGCCGCCTTCGCGCGATCGGTCCGCTCCACCTGACCCGTGCCTCCGTCGTCGGAGGCGGAGAGCCGGCCCCTAGACTGCGCGCCATGCCGGACGCCCCCGACCTCGACGACTGACCGACCCCAGCGCCCGTCGAGCCCCCCCGCGCCTGGTCGGGCGTCTCCCGCGGACCGTTGCAGGCGGGGGAGTGGGTCCGACTCACCGACGCGAAGGGCCGCAAGCACAACATCGAGCTGACCGCGGCCAAGCGCTTCTTCGCCAACCGGGGTCACGTCGAGCACGACGAGCTGATCGGTCGCGAGGAGGGCTTCACGGTCACGTCCTCGGGGGGCGCGCAGTACCTCGTCTTCCGTCCGTTGCTCAACGAGTACGTCGTGTCGATGCCGCGCGGGGCCGCCGTCGTCTACCCCAAGGACGCCGCCCAGATCGTGGCGATGGCCGACATCTACCCCGGCGCCCACGTGGTCGAGGCCGGCGTCGGGTCGGGCGCCCTGACGTGCTCGCTGCTGCGGGCCGTGGGGCCGACCGGCCGCGTGTCGTCGTACGAGCGCCGCGAGGACTTCGCCGACGTCGCCCGCCGCAACGTCGAGCAGTTCTTCGGCGGCACCCACCCGGCCTGGCGCCTCGAGGTGGGCGACCTGGCGGAGGCGCTGCCGGTGTCCGCCACCGACTCCCGCGTCGACCGGGTGGTGCTCGACATGCTGGCGCCGTGGGACTGCATCGACGCCGTCGCCGACGCGCTGGCCCCCGGCGGTCTCGTGTGCGCCTACGTCGCGACCACCACCCAGCTGAGCAAGACCGTCGAGACGATCCGCGTGCACGGCGGGTTCACCGAGCCGCACCCGTGGGAGACGCTGGTGCGCGACTGGCACGTCGAGGGTCTCGCCGTGCGCCCGGGCCACTCGATGAACGGGCACACCGGCTTCCTCGTCACGGCCCGGCGCATGGCGCCGGGCGAGTCGCCGCCCACCAAGCGACGTCGCCCCGCCCCCGGCGCCTACGGCGAGGACTACGAGGGCCCCCGACGCGAAGGCGCCTGAGACACGCCCGGGCGAACGGAGCGAAAACGGTCGCTTCGGCCTTCTCCGCACGAGTAGGTTGAGGACCTAGGTGCACCCCAGGAGGTGAGCGTCTTGTCCCAGGCTGAGAACGCAGGATCGGGCCGGACCCCAGCAGACTGGCAGGCCCAGGTCGCCTATCTCGAGAGCGAGGTCGACGACCTCCGCCGGCGGCTGACCGAGACCCCGGGATCCTCGCGGGTGGTCGAGCAGCGGCTCAACGACACCCAGCGCTCCCTGGCGGCGGTGACCTCGCAGAACGAGCGGCTGTCCACCACGCTGCGCGAGGCGCGCGACCAGATCATCTCGCTCAAGGAGGAGGTCGACCGCCTGGCGCAGCCGCCGGCCGGCTTCGGCGTCTTCCTGCAGCGCAACGAGGACGACTCGGTCGACGTCTTCACCGGCGGCCGCAAGCTGCGCGTGAACGTCAGCCCCTCGGTCGACCTCGACACCGTGCGCAAGGGCCAGGAGGTCATGCTCAACGAGGCCCTCAACGTCGTCGCCGCCCTCGAGTTCGAGGAGGTCGGCGAGGTGGTGACCCTCAAGGAGGTGCTCGCCGACGGCGAGCGCGCCCTGTGCCTGGCCAACGCCGACGAGGAGCGCGTGGTCCGGCTCGCCGAGCCGCTGAAGGACGAGCCGCTGCGCGCCGGCGACGGCCTGCTGTACGACGGCCGCTCGGGCTACGTCTACGAGCGCATCCCCAAGTCGGAGGTCGAGGAGCTGGTCCTCGAGGAGGTCCCCGACATCGACTACAACGACATCGGCGGGCTCTTCACCCAGATCGAGACCATCCGCGACGCCGTCGAGCTGCCCTACCTGCACCCCGACCTCTTCGTCGAGCACGAGCTCAAGCCGCCCAAGGGCGTGCTCCTCTACGGCCCGCCCGGCTGCGGCAAGACGCTGATCGCCAAGGCGGTCGCGAACTCGCTGGCCAAGAAGGTGGCGGCCAAGACCGGCCAGGAGGGGAAGAGCTACTTCCTCAACATCAAGGGCCCCGAGCTGCTCAACAAGTACGTCGGCGAGACCGAGCGTCACATCCGGCTCGTGTTCCAGCGCGCCCGGGAGAAGGCCAGCGAGGGCACCCCCGTCATCGTGTTCTTCGACGAGATGGACTCGCTCTTCCGCACCCGCGGCTCCGGGGTCTCCTCCGACGTGGAGAACACCATCGTCCCGCAGCTGCTCAGCGAGATCGACGGCGTCGAGACTCTCGAGAACGTGCTGGTCATCGGCGCCTCCAACCGCGAGGACATGATCGACCCCGCGATCCTGCGACCTGGCCGCCTCGACGTGAAGATCAAGATCGAGCGACCCGACGCCGAGAGCGCGCGCGACATCTTCAGCAAGTACCTCACCGCCAACCTGCCGCTGCACGCCGACGACCTCCGTGAGTTCAGCGACGACCGGACCGCCTGCGTGGCCGGGATGATCCAGGCCACCGTCGAGCGGATGTACACCGAGACCGAGGAGAACCGCTTCCTCGAGGTGACCTACGCCAACGGCGACAAGGAGGTCCTGTACTTCAAGGACTTCAACTCCGGCGCCATGATCCAGAACATCGTCGACCGGGCGAAGAAGATGGCGATCAAGGACTTCCTCGACGAGAACCAGAAGGGCATCCGGGTGCAGCACCTGCTCCAGGCGTGCGTGGACGAGTTCAAGGAGAACGAGGACCTCCCCAACACCACCAACCCCGACGACTGGGCCCGCATCTCCGGCAAGAAGGGGGAGCGGATCGTCTTCATCCGCACCCTCATCACCGGCAAGCAGGGCACCGAGCCGGGACGCAGCATCGACACCGTCGCCAACACCGGGCAGTACCTCTGACCCCTGACCACCCGACGCACCCGGCTGACGGGTTGAGGTGCCCCCGCGGGGTAGAAGTCGAGGAACACACCTTCTGGGGAGGGAACCCGCCATGAAGTGGTTGCTCATCATCGTCGTGCTCGTCGTGCTGTTCTTCGTGTTCCAGAAGGTCATGGCCGGCCGCCGCCGTCACTGACCCGGTCCAGCCGCACGGCACCGCACCGTCGGACGCGACACGTGCCGATGACCGGCTCCACCCCCAGGTGAAACGAGTCGGTCATCGGCACGTGTCGTCTGGTGAAACGAGCCGAGGACCGGAACGTGACGCCGTTCGGGACCGCGATCTCCTCCCGGCCCGGGCCGGGGGCTCCGCGTAGGCTCGCCCATGAGCGTGCGCCGGATCATGGGGACCGAGACCGAGTTCGGCATCTCCGTCCAGGGACAGCCCGGGGCCAACCCGATGGTGGCCTCCTCGCAGGTCGTCAACGCCTACGCCGGCTCGACGCTGCGGGCGCGGCGAGCCCGCTGGGACTTCGAGGAGGAGTCGCCGCTGCGCGACGCCCGCGGCTTCGACATGGCCCGCGAGGTCGCCGACGCGTCGCAGCTCACCGACGAGGACCTCGGGCTGGCCAACGTCATCCTCACCAACGGCGCACGGCTCTACGTCGACCACGCGCACCCCGAGTACAGCACCCCGGAGTGCACCAGCCCCCGCGACATCGTGCTGTGGGACAAGGCCGGCGAGCTCGTCATGCAGGACGCCTGCCGGTTCGCCGCGGCCGTCCCCGGCGCCACCCCGATCGTGCTCTACAAGAACAACACCGACAACAAGGGGGCGTCGTACGGCGCGCACGAGAACTACCTCATGCGCCGCTCGACCCCCTTCGCGGCGATCGTGCGCCACCTGACCCCGTTCTTCGTCAGCCGTCAGGTGGTGACCGGCGCCGGCCGCGTCGGCGTCGGCCAGGACGGTCGGGACGCCGACTTCCAGATCTCCCAGCGCGCCGACTTCTTCGAGGTCGAGGTCGGGCTCGAGACCACCCTGAAGCGGCCCATCATCAACACCCGCGACGAACCGCACGCCGACCCCGACAAGTACCGCCGCCTGCACGTCATCATCGGCGACGCCAACCTCGCCGAGGTGTCGACGTACCTCAAGGTCGGCACGACGTCCCTGGTGCTGGCGATGATCGAGGACGGCTTCCTCGACCGTGACCTGACCGTCGACCAGCCCGTGCGCGCGTTGCGGGCGGTGTCCCACGACCCGACCCTCAAGCACCTCGTCACGCTGGCCGACGGCCGCACCCTGACCGCGGTGCAGCTGCAGATGGAGTACCTCGACCTCGCCCGCAAGTACGTCGAGGACCGCTACGGCTCCGACGCCGACACCCAGACCGTCGACGTGCTCGCCCGGTGGGAGTCGGTGCTGACCCGGCTCGAGACCGACCCGATGCTCTGCGCCCGCGAGCTCGACTGGGTGGCCAAGCTCACGCTGCTCGAACGCTACCGCTCGCGCGACGGGCTCGACTGGGACGACGCCAAGCTGCAGCTGGTCGACCTGCAGTACGCCGACATCCGGCCGCGGCAAGGGCCTCTACAACAAGCTGGTGGCGCTCGACCAGGTCGACCGCATCGTCACCGACGACGAGGTCGCCTACGCCGTCCACGCCCCGCCGCACGACACCCGGGCCTACTTCCGCGGCCGCTGCCTCGAGAAGTACGCCGAGCGCATCGCCGCGGCGTCGTGGGACTCCGTGATCTTCGACCTGCCCGGCCGCGAGTCGCTCCAGCGGGTGCCGACCATCGACCCCCTGCGCGGCAGCCGCGCCCACGTCGGCGCGCTGCTGGACCGCTGCGACACCGCCGAGGAGCTCTTCGAGGCCCTCACCCGGTGACCGACCCGGTGACCCGGACGCCGTCGCGGCCGCCCTGCGGGAGGCCGGCGTCGTCTTCGCCGAGGACGAGGCCGCCCTGCTGCTCGAGGCCGCCGTACGAGCGCGGCCGACCTCGCGGTCCGCGCGGCGCCGACGCTGCCGCGGTGAGCCGCTCGAGCTCGTCGTCGGCTGGGCGCTCTTCGACGGCCTCCGGATCCCGGTCGCCCCCGGAGTCTTCGTGCCCCGACGGCGCAGCGAGGCCCTGGTCGAGGTCGCCGACCGCCACCTCTGCGCCCCGGAGCGCGACCGGCCCGTGACGGTGCTCGACCTCTGCTGCGGCACCGGCGCCCTGGGCGTCGCCCTTGCGCACCGGTTGCGCGCTCGGGGGCTCGACGTCGACGTGGTGCTCGCCGACCACGACCCCCGGGCCACCGCAGCAATGCGTGCGACGCTTCGCGACCTGCTGCCGACCGCGGCCTCCGGGCGTGCGGTGACCGGCGACCTGTTCGACCCGGTGCCCCCCGAGCTGCGGGGCCGCGTCGACGTCCTGCTCGCCAACGTGCCCTACGTCCCGCACGTCCGCGGTGGCACCTGCTGCCGCGCGAGGCCCGCGACCACGAGCCGCGGCGTGCCCTGGACGGCGGCCCCGACGGTCTCGCGGTGCTGCGCCGGGTCTCGGCCGGGGCGGGAGAGTGGCTGGCGCCCGGCCGGGGTGCTCCTCGCCGAGGTCACCGCGCGCCAGGCGACGGCGGCCGCGCCGGTGCTCGCGAGCGGCGGACCGGTCGGTGCGCGTGGTCCGCGACGAAGACCGCGACGTGTCCGTCGTGGTGGCGGACTCCGGTGACAGGTGAGGCGCTAGGTTGGCAGCACGGTCCAGCCAGGGCGAGCAGCGGAGGACGAGATGGCTCAGGAGCAGAAGCAGCCCAAGAAGGGCACCGAGCAGGACGCCGAGGTCACCGAGGCGACCGAGAGCGACGTGGCCGAGCGCAAGGAGCAGCTCGACGAGGACATCGACGCGATCCTCGACGAGATCGACGAGGTGCTGGAGTCCAACGCCGAGGACTTCGTGAAGTCCTTCATCCAGAAGGGCGGGCAGTGATCCACGTGACCCACGTGACCGACTCCTCGAGCAGCCACACCCGCCTCCCCGCGGCGTACCTCACTCCCGGCTCGTCGTCCTTCACCGACTTCCTGGCCGTCCAGGCACCTGACCTGCTGCCCTCGCGCCGACCGGCGCTCCCGGCCCCCGCCGCCCACGACCTCGCACCCCACGGCACCACGATCGTGGCCGCCACCTTCACCGGCGGCGTCGTGATGGCCGGTGACCGGCGCGCGACCATGGGCAACGTCATCGCCCAGCGCGACATCGAGAAGGTCTTCCCCGCCGACGAGTACAGCTGTGTCGGCATCGCCGGCACCGCCGGGCTGGCCGTGGAGATGGTCCGGCTGTTCCAGACCGAGCTCGAGCACTACGAGAAGATCGAGGGCAGCCCGCTGTCGATGGACGGCAAGGCCAACCGCCTCGCCACCCTCATCCGCTCCAACCTCGGCATGGCCATGCAGGGCCTGGCCGTGGTGCCGCTGTTCGCCGGCTTCGACCTCGCACGGGCGCACGGGCGGATCTTCTCCTACGACGTCACCGGCGGCCGCTACGAGGAGACCGCCTTCCACTCGGTCGGGTCCGGCTCGATGTTCGCCCGCGGCGCGCTGAAGAAGCTCTACCGCGACGACCTCGACGAGACCGGTTGCGTCACCGCGCTCGTCCAGGCGCTGTACGACGCCGCCGACGACGACTCGGCCACCGGCGGCCCCGACATGACGCGTCGGATCTTCCCGGTCGTGGGCATCATCACCGACGGCGGCTACCGACGGCTGCCCGACGACGATGTCGCCGCCATCGCCGACCGGGTGATCGGGGCACGCATGCAGCGCCCTGACGGCCCGGCCGCCTCCCTGACCTGAGCTCACCTGCCCGCACCGACACGACCTCCGGGAGCCGCACCGCCATGAGCATGCCGTTCTACGTCTCACCCGAACAGCTGATGAAGGACCGGGCCGACTTCGCCCGCAAGGGCATCGCCCGCGGGCGCAGCGTGGTCGTCCTGCAGTACGCCGACGGCATCGTCTTCGTCTCGGAGAACCCGTCGGCTGCGCTGCACAAGATCAGCGAGATCTACGACCGCATCGCGTTCGCGGCCGTGGGCCGCTACAACGAGTTCGAGAACCTCCGCATCGCCGGGGTCCGGCTGGCGGACATGCGCGGCTACTCCTACGACCGTCAGGACGTCACCGGGCGCGGGCTGGCCAACGCCTACGCCCAGACCCTCGGTGCGATCTTCTCCCACGGCGGGGAGAAGCCCTACGAGGTGGAGATCTTCGTCGGGGAGGTCGGCGACACCGTCGCCGACGACCAGATCTACCGGCTGACCTACGACGGCCAGGTCGCCGACGAGCACGGCTTCGCGGCCATGGGCGGATCGGCGGAGGCGGTCACGACGCACCTGCGGGAGGCCTACCGCCCCGGCATGTCGCTCGCCGAGGCGCTCGAGCTGACCGTCACCGCCCTGGGCAGCAGCGACTCCGGGGCCTCCCGCGACCTGGCGGTGGAGTCGCTCGAGGCGGCGGTCCTGGACCGGTCCCGCTCCCAGCAGCGCAAGTTCAAGCGGCTCAGCGAGGACGACCTGCGCCGACTCCTCCCGGCTGCCGCGCCGGAGCCGGCCTCCGGGACCTCACCGCCGGCCGATGCCGCGCCGCCCGCCGACGACGCCCCCCTGGCCCCGCCCGAGAGCTGAGGACCCGGCCGACGCCCATCGTCGGTTCGCCGCGCCGCCGTCCTCGCGCCCGTCCGAGGACGGTGCGCATAGGGTGGTCGCGTGGACCGACGGATCTTCGGGATCGAGAACGAGTACGGCGTCACGTGCACGTTCCGGGGGCAGCGACGGCTGTCGCCCGACGAGGTGGCCCGCTACCTCTTCCGCAAGGTCGTGTCCTGGGGCCGGTCCTCCAACGTGTTCCTGCGCAACGGTGCCCGGCTCTACCTCGACGTCGGCAGCCATCCGGAGTACGCCACGCCCGAGTGCGACGACATCGTCGACCTCGTCACCCACGACAAGGCGGGGGAGCGGGTCCTCGAGGGCCTGCTCGTCGACGCCGAGCGGCGGCTGCGCGACGAGGGCATCGAGGGCGACGTCTACCTGTTCAAGAACAACACCGACTCCGCGGGCAACTCCTACGGCTGCCACGAGAACTACCTGGTGGGTCGGCACGGCGAGTTCTCCAAGCTCGCCGACGTGCTCATCCCCTTCCTGGTGACCCGGCAGATCACCTGCGGTGCCGGCAAGGTCATCCAGACCCCGCGCGGGGCGATGTACTCGGTGTCGCAGCGCGCCGAGCACATCTGGGAGGGCGTCTCCAGCGCCACCACCCGGAGCCGGCCCATCATCAACACCCGCGACGAGCCGCACGCCGACGCGGAGCGCTACCGCCGCCTGCACGTCATCGTCGGCGACTCCAACATGTCCGAGACCACGACGCTGCTCAAGGTCGCCTCCTGCGACCTGGTCCTGCGGATGATCGAGGAGGGCGTGGTCATGCGCGACCTCACGATGGAGAACCCGATCCGGGCGATCCGCGAGATCTCTCACGACATGACCGGGCGACGCAAGGTCCGCCTGGCCAACGGCCGCGAGGCCAGCGCCCTGGACATCCAGAACGAGTACCTGTCGCGGGCCATGGACTTCGTCGACCGTCGCGAGCTGCGCACGCCCGTCATCGACCGGGCTCTCGACCTCTGGGAGCGGGGCCTCAAGGCCATCGAGTCCGACGACCTGGGGCTGGTCGAGCGCGAGCTGGACTGGGTCATCAAGTGGAAGCTGATCGACCGCTACCGGGCCCAGAACGGCCTCCCGCTGAGCCACGCGCGGGTCGCCCAGCTCGACCTGGCCTACCACGACATCCACCGCAACCGGGGCCTGTTCTACCTGCTGCAGAACCGCGGGGCGGTGGCGCGCGTCACCGACGACCTGACGATCTTCGAGGCCAAGACGCGTCCCCCCCAGACCACCCGGGCCCGGCTGCGCGGGGAGTTCATCAAGCGCGCGCAGGAGCGCCGCCGCGACTTCACCGTCGACTGGGTGCACCTCAAGCTCAACGACCAGGCCCAGCGGACCGTGCTGTGCAAGGACCCCTTCCGCTCCCACGACGAGCGCGTGCACAAGCTGATCGAGGGCATGTAGGCCCGTTCTCCACCGCTCAGCCCACGGCAAGGTCCCTCTTGGTCTCGCGGGCTAGGGTGACCAGTCGATCCACTCCGACTCCCGCCCCACCCCCGACCCCTTCTGGAGCGTCCTGCATGCACCGCCGAACCGTCGCCGTCCCCGCGGCGCTCCTGCTCATCTCCGGGCTCACCGCCTGCGGCTCGGACGACGGCGATGGAGGTGAGGAGAAGTCCTCGGCGTCGGCCGCCTCCGGCTCGATCAGCGGTCTGGAGGTCACCGGCGACTTCGGCAAGGAGGCCACGATCACGGTCGACGGGCTCGACGTCAGCGAGGCCCAGTCCGACGTGGTCATCGAGGGCGACGGTGCCGAGGTCGGCGACGACACCGCGCTGAAGTACCGCTTCGCCGTCGCCAAGGGCACCGACGGGACCGAGGTGCTGAGCAACTTCACCCAGCCCGAGCCCGAGTCCCTCTCGGTGGCCGAGCAGCCCCCGGCGATCATGGACGCCATCGCGGGCACCACCATCGGCAGCCGCGTCGTCCTGGCCGCTCCGGTCAGCGACGTCCTCGGCGAGCAGGGCGCCCCGCAGGCGGGCCTGGCCCCCGAGGACGACGTCGTGTTCGTCTTCGACCTCATCGAGGAGGCCGAGGAGCCGTTGGCCGGCCCCGAGGGTGAGGAGATCGACCCGCCCGCCGACGCGCCGGTCGTCGTCGCCGACGGCGACACCGTGACCGGGCTCGACTTCTCCGGGGCCGCCTCCGAGCCGAGCGACGAGCTGCAGGTCATCCCGCTCGTCGAGGGCGAGGGCGACCCGATCGACGCAGGGCGACAACGTGACCGTGAACTACTACGGCGCGGTCTACGGCGAGGACCAGCCCTTCGACAGCTCCTTCGAGCGAGGCGAGCCCACGGCCTTCCCGCTCACCGAGGGCGGCCTCATCGACGGGTGGGTCCAGGGCCTCGACGGCGTCGCCGTCGGCAGCCGCGTCATGCTCGTCATCCCGCCGGAGCTCGGCTACGGCGACCAGGGCCAGGGCGAGGACATCCCGCCGAGCTCGACCCTCGTCTTCGTGATCGACGTGCTGGGTGCGAACCTCTGACGATGACGGCACGCAAGAGCGAACGGTTGATGAACCTGCTCATCACCCTGCTCGTCTCGCGCGGCTACGTCACCAAGGACAAGCTCCGCGAGCTCATCCCGGACTACCGCGAGGCGTCGTCCGATGACGCCTTCGAGAAGATGTTCGAGCGTGACAAGGACGACCTGCGCGCGCTCGGCATCCCGATCGAGGTCGGCGGGTTCGACGCCGGGTTCGACGACGAGCACGGTTACCGGATCAACCGCGACGCGTTCGAGCTGCCCGAGATCTCCCTGGCGCCCGACGAGGCGGCCGTGCTCGGCCTGGCCGCCCGGGTCTGGCAGCAGGCCGGGCTGGCGGCCGCGACCTCCGACGCGCTGTTGAAGCTGCGCGCGGGCGGCGTCGAGATCGACCGGGAGGCGCTCGACGTCGTCAGGCCCCAGGTGGCGCCGGACGAGCCCGCCTTCGAGCCGTTCTGGCAGGCCGTCTCGACCCGTCAGGAGGTCCGGTTCGGCTACCGCAAGGCCGCCGCGACCACGAGCGAGGAGCGCACGCTGCAGCCCTGGGGGATCGTGTCCTACCGGTCACGGTGGTACGTCGTCGGCCGTGACGTCGACCGCGACGCGCCCCGGCTGTTCCGGCTCTCCCGGGTCAGCGGCGAGGTCCTGCTGCTCGGTGAGCCGGAGGCGTTCGAGGTGCCCGAGGGCACCGACCTGCGCACGCTGACCGCGTCCCTGGCGCCGCCGCCGGAGCACCGCGACCGGACGGCCTCGTTGCGGGTGCGCCCCGGTCGGGCCGTGGCGCTGCGCCACGACCGCGACGCCGAGGTGTCCGAGGCCACCGAGGACGGTTGGGACGCCGTGCGGCTGCGCTTCGGCCACCTCGGCACGACCGGCCGAGACGATCGCGTCGTACGGCCCGGACGTGGTCGTCGACGCCCCCGACGACCTGCGCGACGCGGTCCGCGAGCTGCTCGCCGCGTGGTGAGGTCGGCGTGAGCGCCACCGGTACGGGGGCCTCGGCCCAGGTCACGCGTCTGCTGGCCCTCGTGCCCTACCTGCAGGGTCGCGGCGAGATCTCGGTGTCCGCGGCCGCCGAGGAGTTCGGCGTCACCCCGGCCACCATCCGGCGCGACATCGGTGTGCTGATGTTCTGCGGCCTGCCCGGCCTCGGGATGGGCGACCTCATCGAGGTCGACTTCGACGCTCTCGAGGGTGACGACGTCATCCGGCTGAGCAACGCCGACTACCTGGCGCGACCGCTGCGTCTGGACAGCACGGAGGCCGCGGCGCTGGTCGTGGGGCTCCGCAGCCTGCTGGAGACCAGCAGCGACACCGAGCGCGAGGTCGTCGAGCGCACCCTGGCCAAGGTCGAGGACGCCGCGGGGGAGGCCTCGCGCGTGGCCCACCAGGTCCAGCTGCACGCCAGCCCTCCCGAGGAGGCCCCCGAGGTCACCGACGCCGTGGCGCGCGCTCTCGCCGGGCGCGTGCGGCTGCGCCTGACCCACGCCTCGGTCGTGCGCGACGAGCTCACCACCCGCGTGGTCGACCCCATCGCGCTCTCCACCGCGGCCGGGCACACCTACCTCGACGCCTGGTGCCACCTGGCCCAGGACCAGCGGCTCTTCCGCCTCGACCGGGTGGTGGCCGCCGAGGTGCTCGACGAGCCGGTGACCGCCACGACACGTCGACGCCCCCGTGACCTGTCCGACGGCCTCTTCCGACCGTCCCCGGAGGCCCGCACGGCGATGCTGCGGCTGACCGCGGGCGCTCGCTGGGTGGCGGAGTACTACCCCGTCGAGACCGTCGAGGAGGTCGGCGACGGCGGCTTGCTGGTGTCCTTGCGGTTCGACGACCCGACGTGGCTGCTGCGCCTGGTGCTGCGGATGGGGGGCTCGGCCACGGTGCTGGAGCCCTCCGAGCTGGCGCTGCAGGTCACAGCCACCGCACAGCGGGCCCTCACCAACTACGCATGAGAACGCGTAGGATGTCGAGGACGGGTGCACCATCCGTCACGACCAGCCGGTTCGCACCGGACTGAACGGGAGTGGAGTTTCCATGGGTCTAGGACCGACCGAGATCATCCTCGTCATCCTCGTGATCGTGCTGCTGTTCGGTGCGAAGAAGCTTCCCGAGCTCGCCCGCGGCAGTGGTCGCGCGCTGCGGATCTTCAAGGCCGAGACCAAGGGCCTCCTCGACGACGACGATGACGACGAGAAGACCAAGACCGAGGAGCAGAAGCAGATCGACGCCCAGCGCGCCGAGACGATCCGCTACGAGCAGCCCTCGACCTCGACGACCGACCCGTCGCCGACCACCCGGCCCCGCTCCGACGAGGTCTGACCCCGCCGTTGCCCAAGCTCACCGGGCTGGTCCGGATGTTCAGTGTCCGGCCGGCCAGTCCCGTCGGTGCCGACGGCAAGATGGCGCTGGCCGACCACCTCCGCGAGGTGCGCGGCCGACTGTTGCGCGTCGTCGTCGTGCTGTTCGTCCTCATGGTCGTCATGTTGTTCCTCTACGACCACCTGCTCAACATCGTGCTCGCGCCGTACAACGACGCCAAGGCGGAGCTCGGCGACTCCGTGGAGACCAAGGCATTCATCAAGGGTGCGGCCGGCCCCCTGCTGCTGCAGCTCAAGCTGAGCGGCATCGCCGCCCTGGTGGTCGGCAGCCCCTACTGGCTCTACCAGATCTGGGCGTTCATCCTGCCCGGGCTCCACTCCAGCGAGCGGAGATGGTCTCGGATCTTCACCGCCGTCGCGGGCCCGCTGTTCATCACCGGCGTCGCCGTCGGCTACTACGTGCTGCCCCGCGGGCTCGAGGTGCTCATCGGCTTCACCCCCGCGCAGCTGGAGAACCTCGTCGAGTTCGGGGAGTACTTCTCGTTCTTCACCCGCATGCTGCTCGTCTTCGGCGTCTCCTTCGAGATCCCGCTGTTCGTCATCATGCTCAACCTCGCCGGGGTGGTGTCCGGCCGGAGCCTCGGCGAGCACCGCGCCTGGATCATCATCGGAGTGTTCGTCTTCGCCGCGGCGGCCACGCCATCGACCGACCCGTTCTCGATGCTCATGCTGGCGCTGCCGATGACCCTGCTCTTCGCGGTCTCCGAGGTCATCGCCCGCCTCGTCGACCGGCGTCGCCGGCGGGCCTCGGCCCTGTCCGGGCTCGACCCCGACCTCGACGACGACGTGGCCTCCACGCTGGAGCACCGGCCCGACGACGTACGCCGCTCCGACCTCGACGAGGACGACTGATGGCGGCACCGGGGTCCCGCCCCGCGGCCGCTCCGGTCGACGCCTTCGAGCTGCCCGCCTGGATCGGCGAGGAGGTGGTGACCTGGGTCGCCGAGGACAGCATGGGGGCCGGGCACCTCGTCCGCGGCACCCTGCACGCGACGGGCGAGCACGGTGTGTGCGACGTGCTGGCCGGCGACCACGCCTACCCGGTGGCGGCCCTCGACGACACGGTGCGACGCGACATGCACCAGGCCTGGTCGCTGGGGCAGGTCCTGCTGCTGACCTACGACGGGCGCCTCACCCTGGCCGCCCCCGGTCGGGTCGTCGACGCCGACCTGGCGCTGGAGGCCGTGCGCCGCTTCGCCAAGGCGGTCGGCGCGCCGCCCCACCGCTTCAGCGTCACGCTGCGGCGGGTCTCTGACGTGCCCCACCTGGCTAGGGTGGGCGACGTGGCCAGGGAGATCGCACTGTTGACCAATCCCACCTCCGGGAGGGGCCGCGGCGCCCGCACGGCCGCCATCGCCCTTCCGCGACTCATCGAGGCCGGTTTCCGGGTGCGCGAGCTGCAGGGCGCCGACGCCGCGGAGGCGGACGTGCTGGCCCGGCAGGCCGTCGCCGACGGGGTCGAGACCTTGGTCGTCGTGGGCGGGGACGGCATGGTCCACCTCGCCGCCCAGGCTCTGGCCCACTCCGCGACCTCGCTCGGCATCATCCCGGCCGGCACGGGCAACGACGCGGCGCGCATGTTCGACATCCCCCGCAAGGACCCTCAGGCCGCCGCCGACGTGGTGGTGGCCGGGCGCGTCCGGACCGTCGACCTCATCAAGGCCGGCCCGACGTACGTCGTCAACGTGGTCTCGGCCGGCTTCGACGCGGTCGTCAACGAGCGGGCCAACGACATGCGCTGGCCGCGAGGGCAGATGCGCTACAACGTGGCTACCCTCGCCGAGCTGCGGACCTTCCAGCCGATCGACTACGTGCTCGACCTGGACGGCCAGGCGACGACGGGTGAGGGCGATGCTGGTCGCGATCGGCAACGGTCCGTCCTTCGGTGGCGGGCTGCGCATCACCGAGGGAGCCCTGATCGACGACGGTCTGCTCGACGTGGTGCTGTTCCACCCGGTCTCCAAGCCCGGCCTGCTGCGCGCGTACCCGTCGCTCTTCCGCGGCACCCACACCGGCCACCGGGCCTACGAGCACCACCGGGTCCGGCAGGCGACCGTGGCGGCCGCGGGGATCGTCGCCTACGGCGACGGGGAACGGCTGGCCTCGCTGCCGCTGACGGTGACCGCCGTGCCCGCCGCCCTGAAGGTCGTCGTCGGCCGCCCCCGCCAGGAGACGCCGTGAGCAGCCCCGTCCGAGCGCTACGCCCGCTTCCGCGCCGAGCAGGGCAACCCGGTGCTGTCGGACTTCCGGGCGATGTACGACTTCGGGCTCGACGACTTCCAGGTCCGCGCCTGCGAGGCGCTCGAGGCCGGGGACGGCGTGCTGGTGGCGGCTCCGACCGGGTCGGGCAAGACGATCGTGGGCGAGTTCGCCGTCCACCTCGCACTGCACCAGGGCCGCAAGGCCTTCTACACCACGCCCATCAAGGCGCTGTCGAACCAGAAGTACGCCGACCTCGTCGACCGCTACGGTTCCGACAAGGTCGGGCTGCTGACCGGGGACAACACCGTCAACGGCGAGGCGCCGATCGTGGTGATGACCACGGAGGTGCTGCGCAACATGCTCTACGCCGGCTCCGCCACGCTGAGCGGTCTGGGGTTCGTGGTCATGGACGAGGTCCACTACCTCGCCGACCGCAGCCGCGGCGCGGTGTGGGAGGAGGTCATCATCCACCTGCCCGAGTCGGTGGCGGTGGTCTCGCTGAGCGCGACGGTGTCCAACGCCGAGGAGTTCGGCGACTGGATGAACACGGTGCGCGGCTCCACCACGACGATCGTGGAGGAGACCCGCCCGGTGCCGCTCTACCAGCACGTGATGGTGGGACGTCGGCTCTACGACCTGTTCGAGGACGGCTCCGGCTTCGCCGACCCCGACTCCCGGGTGAACCCCGAGCTCGAGCGCGTGGCCCGCGACGACTGGCGCCGTACCCGCGCCACCGACCGGCGCGGCAAGGGTGAGCGCGGCCGCGGCCCCCGCCGCCCACCGCCGCGCGGGGGTCTGCCGAGCCGCTACGACGTCGTGGAGCGGCTCGACCGCGACGGGCTGCTCCCGGCCATCTACTTCATCTTCAGCCGGGTCGGCTGCGACGCCGCCGTGCAGCAGTGCCTGGACTCGAACCTGCGCCTGACCACACCGGCCGAGCGCGACGACATCGTCGCCTTCGTCGAGGAGCGATGCTCCCACCTGCCCGAGGAGGACCTGCACGTCCTCGGCTACCACGACTTCCTCGACGGGCTCAGCCGCGGCGTCGCCGCCCACCACGCCGGCATGCTGCCGACCTTCAAGGAGTGCGTGGAGGAGCTGTTCGAGTCCGGCCGCTGCCGGGTCGTCTTCGCCACCGAGACGCTGGCGCTGGGCATCAACATGCCGGCCCGGTCGGTGGTCATCGAGAAGCTGTCGAAGTGGAACGGCGAGACGCACGCCGACATCACCCCGGGGGAGTACACCCAGCTCACCGGCCGCGCCGGACGGCGCGGCATCGACGTCGAGGGCCACGGGGTCGTGCTGTGGACGGCCGGCATGGAGCCGAAGTCGCTGGCCGGTCTCGCCTCGACGCGCACCTACCCGCTCCGCTCGAGCTTCCGCCCGTCGTACAACATGGCGGTCAACCTGGTGAACCAGACCGGCCGGACGACGGCGCGCGAGCTGCTCGAGTCGTCCTTCGCGCAGTTCCAGGCCGACCGCGCGGTGGTCGGCCTGGCACGGCAGCTGCGCAAGGCCGACGAGGGGCTCAGCGGCTACGCCGAGTCGGCGACGTGCGACCAGGGCGACTTCATGGAGTACGCCGGCCTTCGCCGCCGGCTCTCCGACATCGAGGCGGGAGCGGCACGTGCCAGGCGCGCCGACAAGCGCCAGGAGATCCTCACGTCGCTGGAGGCGCTGCGGCCCGGCGACGTCATCGAGGTGCCGACCGGCAAGTACGCGGGCTTCGCGGTCGTCATCGACCCCGGCACCCGCGGCAGCGGCGACCAGCACGAGCCGCGCCCGTACGTCGTCACCGAGTCGCGCCACGCCCGCCGGCTGACGATGACCGACTTCAATCGGCCGGCCGAGCGACTGACCCGGATGAAGGTGCCGCGGAGCTTCAACGGCCGCAACGCCCAGTCACGTCGCGAGCTGGCGATCTCGCTGCAGATGCGGGCCGGCCAGCTCGACCCGGGCTCGCCGTCGCGGCAGGCGACCGCGCGCGCCCGGGCCGCGGGGGGCGGGGAGGACCCGGAGGTCGCGCGGGTCCGCGCCGCGATCCGCAGCCACCCCTGCCACTCCTGCCCGGACCGGGAGAGCCACGCCCGGTGGGCGGAGCGCCACCACAAGCTCCAGCGGGAGACCGCGACGCTGCGGCGTCGGATCGAGTCGCGCACCAACACGATCGCCCGCCAGTTCGACCGCGTCTGCGACGTGCTGAGCTCGCTGGGCTACCTCGTCGACGACGAGGTCAGCGACGCCGGTCGCACGCTCATGCGGATCCACACCGAGATGGACCTGGTCGCCGCCGAGTGCCTGCGCTCGGGGCTGTGGGACGACCTCGACCCGGCCGAGCTGGCCGCGGCGCTCTCGGTGCTGGTCTTCGAGGCGCGCCGGCCCGACGACGCGCACTCGCCACGGTTGCCGAAGGGCCGGGTGCGCGACGTCATCGCCGACACGGTCTCGCTGTGGGCCGACCTCGACCGGTTGGAGCGGGAGAACCGGCTGGACTTCCTGCGCGAGCCCGACCTGGGGTTCGCGTGGGCGGCGTACCGCTGGGCCATGGGCGCCGGACTCGACGAGGTGCTCAACGAGACCGACCTCGCGGCCGGCGACTTCGTGCGCTGGATCAAGCAGCTGCTCGACCTCGCCGGACAGGTCGCCGACGCGGCCGCCACCAGCGGCAAGCCGGTCCTGCGGGAGAACGCGCGCCTCACCATCGGCGCGCTGCGCCGCGGGGTGGTCGCCTACTCGTCGCTGACGGAGTGACGGGCACGTCGGTGAGTGTCCCGGCTTCCTCACGCCGGGGAGCAACGCGGGCCTAGGATGGGTCCCGACCCGTTCTGGTCCGTGGGCCTCGGTGCTGATGAGAAGCGCGATGACAGCGGAGAGGCGCCCCATGGGACACACATCCCGCAGGCACGGACCGCAGGTGCTGATCATGGTCATGATCGCGACGGGGTGCACCCTCGTCGTGCCGTTCCTCGCCTCGTCGGACGACGCGCTGGCGCGGCCCCATCTGTCCTGGCCCCTCTTCGTGGTGTTCTGGGTCCTGCTGGAGTCGACCATCCTCAACATCCACTTCGGCGACGTCGACAACGCGGAGGAATTCATCCTCACCGAGATCGGGCTCGCCACCGGCCTGCTGCTCGTTGCCCCGCTCGAGCTGATCCTCGTCAGCCTGCTCGTCCCGGTCGGCGCCGAGATCGTCCTGCGTCGCAGGAGCGCGGTCAAACAGGTGTTCAACGCCAGCAACCGCCTCGTCGAGGTCGGTGTGGCGCTCAGCGTCTACCACGCCTTCCTGCCGGCCGACCCCCTGTCGGGACTCGGCTGGTTGGCCCTGACAGGCGCGGTCACGGCATCAGGGCTGGTGACGCTCGTCAACGTGTCCCTGGTGCTCATGCTCGCCGCCGGGCTGCCGGCGCGGGAGTTCCTCTCCGGCCTGATCAGCGCCCCCGTCCTGTCCTTCACGTGCGCGACGCTGGGATTCGTGGGTGTGCTGGCGCTGCAGTCGGGGTCGTCCGCTCAGGCACCGCTAGGGTTCGCCTTCCTCGCGTTGCTCGTTCTCGTCTGGTCGATCAACCGTCTGACGGAGAGGCAGACCAACCTGGCCTTCCTGCACGCCCTCGGGGCGCGGCTGGGCGGTGCTGGGAGCTTCGACGGCATCCTCGAGGTCGCCCTGGACGGGTCGAACCAGCTGTTGCTCGCGCGGCAGGCCGGGGCCTACGTGCCCGACCCTCGGACCGGGTTGACCAGGCGCGTCACACGGACCGCGGACGGCACGACCCGTGAGACGAGTGCGGACTCCCCTCCGGCGATCGCGGACGGTGTCGCGGCCGACCGCTCGAGGGTCAGCGCGTCCGCTGCTCTCGGAGAGGACGCCACCGTGGTTCTGACCGTCGAGGGAAGAGCGTCCGGAGCCCGCCGTTTCGGCAAGGCCGATGCCCGACTCTTGGACATGGTGACCCGGCAGGCTGCGCTGAGCCTGCGGTCTGCGCAGCTCATCGACCAGCTCCGCCACGACTCGCTCCACGACCCGCTCACCGGGATCGCCAATCGCAGGAACCTGCTGCTCAATGTCGAGGAGACCCTCGAGGCCCGCGGGCCGTTCGTCGTCGTGTGGCTGGGTCTACGTGGCTTCGAGGTCGTCAACGCCGCGCTCGGCCACTCGCTGGGCGATGCGCTCCTGGTGCAGATGGGCCGGCGGTTGGTCGAGTCCGCAGGCCAGGACGGGCTCGTGGCGCGCGTCGGCGGGGACGAGTTCGCCGTTCTCCTCCCAGGAGCCGATGCGATGCTTCGCGGTCAGCAGGTCGTCGGCTGTGTCGGCGAGCCGTTCCTGATCGGGTCGGTGCCGATCGTGGTCCGCGTCAGTGCCGGAGTGACCGAGGAGCTCCGCAGCCCTCGTGGCTCCGCCGAGGACGTCCTGAGGCGGGCGGACATGGCGATGCGGCACGCCCGGAGCTCCGAACGGACACTCGAGACGTACTCGTCCGACCTCGAGACCAGCACTCCCGAGACCCTCACTCTTGCCGGTGAGCTCCGGCAGGCCATCGAGGGCGGCGAGCTCCGGCTCCACGCCCAGCCTCAGATCCGTCTCCGCGACGACCGACCCACGGGAGTGGAGATGTTGGTGCGGTGGCAGCACCCGCGCTTGGGTCTCCTGGGCCCCTCGGCCTTCATCCCCCTCGCGGAGCAGACCGGCCTCGATCGGCCACTCACCGCGTGGGTCCTCGAGGCCGCGATCTCCGCGCTCGCCACGTGGGCTGCTTCCCACCCAGACCTGACCGCCTCGGTGAACGCCTCACCGGGCGCGCTGGTCGACGGGGGGGTCGCGGACCTCACGCGGTCGCTGCTCGAGAAGCACGGCATTGCCGGGGACCGGCTGGTCATCGAGGTCACCGAGTCGAGCCCGATCACCCGGACGACCGTGGCCGCGGGGGTGATGGCGGACCTGGCAGCGCTCGGGGTGCACCTGTCGATCGACGATTTCGGGACCGGGTTCTCCTCCCTGTCACACCTGCGCCGGCTGCCGGTCCACGAGGTGAAGATCGACAGGTCCTTCGTGACCGGGATGCTGTCCAGCGACAACGACGCCGCCGTGGTGCGCTCGGTCATTCTCCTCGCTCGTGGCCTCGGGCTGACCGTGGTCGCCGAAGGCATCGAGGACGCGGCGACCCTCGAGGTCCTGCGGGGGCTCGGTGCCGACCTGGGCCAGGGTTACCACGTGGCGCCCCCGATGCCGTTGGAGGTCGTCCCCTTGTGGCTCGCGGACCGGGCAGCGGCTCAGCCGACGGGTCGGCCCTCGTAGGGGGTCGAGAGCACGATCGTGGTGCGGGTCGCGACGTTCGCCGCCGCCCGGATCCGGGCCAGCAGCTCCTCGAGGTCGACCGGTGTGCCGACGCGCACCTTGAGGATGTAGGACTCGTCGCCGGCCACCGACCAGCACGACTCGATCTCGTCGATCCCGCGCAGCCGCTCGGGAGAGTCGTCGGGCTGGGAGGGGTCGATCGGTCGGATCGAGATGAACGCCGTCAGCGGCAGACCCACGCGGTCGTAGTCCAGCGAGGCCGTGTAGCCGGTGATCAGGCCGCGGCTCTCCAGACGCTTCACGCGCTGGTGCACCGCCGAGGTCGACAGCCCCGTCGCCCGACCCAGGTCGGTGAACGACATGCGCCCGTCGCCGGCCAGCAGCGCCAGGATCTTGCGATCGGTCTCCTCCACGGGCTCAGGCTAGCGGGACGCAAGCCCCCTCCGGGGGAGGTGGGTCCGCGTGAGGGGCGCCTATGCTCCCGACATGCCCGCGCGCCCCACCCGACCCGACCGTCTCCTGCTGCTGGACACCGCCTCGTTGTACTTCCGGGCGTTCTTCGGGGTGCCGGACTCAGTGACCTCACCTGACGGCAAGCCCGTCAACGCCGTCCGAGGCCTGTTGGACTTCATCAGCCGGCTGGTGGGGGAGTACGAGCCGACGCAGCTGGCCTGCTGCTGGGACAACGACTGGCGGCCGGCCTGGCGCACCGACCTGCTGCCGTCGTACAAGGCGCACCGCGTGGTGGCCGAGAAGAAGGACGCACCCGACCTCGAGGAGGTGCCGAACGCCCTCGACGCGCAGGTGCCGGTGATCCTCGACGTGCTGGAGGCCTTCGGCATCGCCGTGGTCGGCGCCGACGGCTACGAGGCCGACGACGTCATCGGCACCCTGGCCACGCGGTCGCAGGTGCCGACCGACATCGTCACCGGCGACCGCGACCTCTTCCAGCTCGTCGACGACGAGCGCGAGGTGCGGGTGCTCTACGTCGCGCGCGGCGTGAGCAGGCACGAGCGGGTCACCAACGACGTGGTGCGCGAGAAGTACGGCGTCGACGCCCACCAGTACGCCGACTTCGCGACGCTGCGCGGCGACGCCTCGGACGGGCTGCCGGGGGTGGCTGGCGTCGGCGACAAGACCGCGGCGACGCTGCTGGGCCGCTTCCCCGACATGGCGGCGCTGCTGGCGGCCACCGAGGACCCCGACTCCGACCTGGCCCCGGGGCCGCGCCGCAGGCTCAAGGACGCGGCCGACTACCTCGCGGTCGCGCCGAAGTGGTCAAGGTGGCCTGCGAGATCGACCTCGGCGACCCCGACCTCACCCTGCCGGCCACGCCGGCCGACCCCGACCGGCTCGTGGAGCTGGCCGGCCGGTGGGGTCTCGACAGCCCCACCGCTCGCCTCGTGGACGTCCTCACCAGGCTGGGCTGAGCCCGCGCCCTTCAGACGGGGGTGAGGTGGGCGCGGGCCTCCTCGGCGGCGTGCTCGCGCCACCACGCCTGGCCGGACTCCGGCAGGGTGTGGATCGGGTCGTAGTAGGCGTAGGTGCGGCTCAGGGCGTCGTCGGCGGTCGCCTCGATGGAGGTGCGGTAGTTCTTGGTCCACTCCGAGACGCCGCGCTCGGTGTCGTAGCTGCTGAGCTGGTGCACCCAGCGCTTGCCGACGAAGGGCACGTCGCACACGATGCGCGGCGTCGCGAAGCCCGGCAGGTAGCCCATGATGTGGTGCTGCAGGCGCTGGGCCTCGGCGACCGAGACCCGCCAGTGCTCCGCAGCCGGGATCATGTCGCACATGTAGAAGTAGTAGGGCATGATCTGCGCGCCGTCGAGCAGCGCGAAGCTGAGGTCGAGCAGCGAGTGGGCGTCGGCGTTGACCCCACCGAGCAGTACGCCCTGGTTGCGGACGTCGCGGACCCCGGCCTCGAGCATCGCCCGCGAGGCCTCGGCCACGAGCGGCGTGACCGTGTTGGCGTGGTTGACGTGGGTGTGGATGGCCAGCGACACCCCGCGTGAGCGGGCCAGCCGCGCGACCCGCTCGACGCCGGCGACGACCTCGGGCTGCAGCCAGTGCTGGGGGAGGGCGGCCAGGGCCTTGGTGGCGAGCCGGATGTCGCGGACGTTGTCGATCTCGAGCAGCCGGGTGACGAAGTCCTCCAGGCGGGGCCAGGGCATGTTGGCCACGTCGCCGCCGGAGACCACGACGTCGCGCACCTCGGGGTGCGAGCGCAGGTAGGCCATCATCGAGTCGAGCCGGTCGACCGGCCTGAGGTCGAACTTCAGCTTGTCGACCGTCGGCGTGGAGTTGCCGACGAGGTCCATCCGCGTGCAGTGGCCGCAGTACTGCGGGCAGGTCGGCAGCAGCTCGGCCAGCACCTTGGTCGGATAGCGGTGCGTCAGGCCCTCCGCCACCCACATGTCGTGCTCGTGGAGCGAGTCCCGGCTGGAGTACGGGTGCGAGGGCCAGTCGGTGCGCCGGTCGCTGAGCACCGGGATCATGTAGCGACGGATCGGGTCGGCGTACAGCGACTCGGTCCACGCGACTCCGGGCCCGGGCCGTCTCGACCCCCTGCGGCACCATCGTGTTCATCATCTGCGGCGGCACGAGCATCGACATCGTCGCCCGCTCGCGCTGGTCGCGCTCGAGGTCGGCGTAGAAGCGCTCGTCGACGAGGTCGCCGAACAGCTCGCGCAGCTGCCGCACGTTCTTGACGCAGTGCGAGCGCTGCCACTGCGCGGAGCGCCACTCGTCCTCGGTGACGTCGGTCCAGCCGGGGAAGCGGGTCCAGTCGGGCTCGATCAGCTCGGTACGCCGGTAGGCGTACGGCTGGGGATGCACGCTGTCGATCGGGGTGGTCACGGTCATCGGTACGCCTCCTCTGGGCAGGCTTGTGTGTGCCTGCCCGCTTCTGCCAGGCTAGAGGGACGATCTCCGGCCTGTCCACACGCACGCCGTACGATTTCCGGTTCCGTTCTGTTTCCAGGAGGTTACGTCCCGTGACACCGTCCGAGTCGTAGCATGGCAGGGGACCCCGCCGGCATGCATCGTGTGCGTGCCCCCGCCGGCGTCCTGCCGCAGGCCGCGCAGCGGCTGGACACCCGCCGCGAGCTGTGGCCCGACGAGACCCGCGTGCGGGTGCAGCGGCTCAACCTCGACGCCGCGTCGTTCCGCCAGCTCGAGTCGGCGCACGACCGCGACGGCGACGCGGTCCGCACCGCGGTCCTCGACATCGTGCGGAGCCGCGGCAAGATGCAGAACCCGGTCACCGGGTCCGGCGGCATGCTGATCGGCGTCGTCGAGGAGATCGGCCCCGAGGCGTCGCTCGGGCTCGCCGTGGGCGACCGGGTCGCCACGCTCGTCTCGCTGTCGCTGACGCCGCTGGTGATCGAGGACGACCTCGTCGGCTGGGACGGCCGCAGCGAGCAGGTGCCCACCGACGGCTACGCCGTCCTCTTCGGCCGCACCATCGCCGCGCGGCTGCCCGACGACCTGGCTCCCGAGCTCGCGCTCATGGTCATGGACGTCTGCGGGGCGCCGGCACTGACCGCGCGCGTGGTCGCGGGGTACGTCGCTGCGGGGGCTCGAGGGATCTCGACAAGCTCGATCGACGAACCTGGCTCGATCGACGAACCTGGCTCGATCGACGGTCCTGGCTCGGCCGAGGTGGTGGTCGCCGTCGTGGGGGGCGCCGGCAAGTCCGGGTCGCTCGCGCTGGCGGCCGCCAAGGACGCCGGCGCGGCCGTCACGGTCGGCGTCGTGCCGCACCAGGGCGAGGCCGACCTGCTGGGCGACGCCGGGATTGCCGACCACGTCGTCGTGGCCGATGCCCGTGACCCCGTCGCCCTGCGCGCCGCTGTGGAGCAGGTCGCCCCCGGCGGGTGCGCACGTCACGGTCGTGTGCGTGGACGTCCCCGGCTGCGAGGGCGGCGCGGTGCTGACCACCCGCGAGGGCGGCACCGTCGTCTTCTTCTCGATGGCCACCTCCTTCAGCGCGGCCGCGCTCGGCGCCGAGGGCCTGGCCGCCGACGTCACGATGCTGGTCGGCAACGGCTACGTGCCCGGTCACGCCGACCTCGCTCTCGACCTCCTGCGCCGTCACACCGGCGTGCGGAAGCTCTTCGAGCAGCGGCTGGACGCGGGAGGATGATCCGGTGACCCGCATCCTGCTGCGGGGCGGCCACGTCCACGGCGCCCGCCCCTCCGTCCCCGCCACCGCCCTCGGCATGGAGGACGGCCGCGTGGTCTTCGTCGGCGACGACGAGCGGGCCCTGGCCTGGACCGGTCATGGCGAGGGCGCGCCCGAGATCGTCGAGCTCGACGGCCGGCTCGTCACGCCGGCCTTCGTCGACGCCCACGTCCACACCGTGCCGACGGGGTTCCTGCACACCGAGCTCGACCTGGTCGGCTCCCCGAGCCTCACCGACACCCTGGACCGGCTGCACGACCACGTCGCCCACGGGGAGAGCCCCGAGGGCGCGGTCGTCCTGGGCACCGGGTGGGACGACACGCTGTGGCCGGAGGGCCGCCCACCCACCGCGGACGAGATCGAACGCGCCTGCCCCGGACGCCGTGTCCACCTCGCGCGCGTCGACGCCCACTCCGCCGTGCTGAGCCACGCCCTGGCCGACGCCGTGCCGGGGCTGCGCCTCCTCGACGGCTGGGAGCCGACGGGCCGGGTCACCCGCGACGCCGCCCACGCGGTGACCACCGCGCTGGGCAACCTCATCGGTCCCGACCAGCGGGCCGCGGCCGCCCGCCAGGCGATGCGGGTGTTCGCCGCGGCCGGCATCGCTGCGGTCCACGAGAACGCCGCGCCCCACATCGGTCCGGAGTACGAGCTCGACCTCGTGTCCCGCGCTGCCACCGAGGCCGGACTCCACGCCACGTTGTACTGGGGTGAGCTCGGTGTCGGTGACGCCCTCGGCGCCGTCGCGCGGCTCGGCGTCGCCGGCCTGGCCGGCGACCTCAACGTCGACGGGGCCGTCGGATCGCGCACCGCCGCCCTGCGCGAGGCCTACGCCGACGCGCCCGGCACCACCGGCGCGGCGTACCTCGACGAGGCGCAGGTCACCGCCCACGTCGTCGCCTGCACCCAGGCCGGCGTCCAGGCCGGCTTCCACTGCATCGGCGACGCCGCGCTCGACGTCATCGCCGAAGGGTTCGCCCGGGCCGCCGACACGCTCGGTCACGACGCGCTGCGCCGGGCCCGCCACCGGTTGGAGCACGTCGAGATGCCGTCGCGCCGCGCCGTCGAGGTGCTCTCCGCCTGCGGCGTGTTCGCCAGCGTGCAGCCGCTGTTCGACGCGCTCTGGGGCGGCCCGGAGGGCATGTACGCCGAACGGCTGGGGGAGCGGTGGCGCGGGATGAACCCGTTCGCCGAGCTCAGCAAGGCCGACGGCATCACGCTGGCCTTCGGCTCCGACACCCCGGTCACCGCCGTCGACCCGTGGGCGACCGTCCGCGCCGCCGTCCACCCCTGGTTGGAGTCGCAGGCGCTGCCGACTGCTGAGGCGTTCCGCGCCCACACCCGCAACGGTTGGCGCGCCGCCGGCGACGACGAGCGCGGCGCGCTGGTCCGCGACGCACCGGCGACGTACGCCGTGTGGGACACCCCTGCCGGACGGGACCCCGCGCAGCCTCCCGGGCTGCCCCTGCCCGTCCTCGAACCCGGCGCCCCCCTGCCCGCCTGCGTGCGCACCGTCGTCGACGGCCGCACCGTCCACGACCGACTCGGAGACCTGACCCAGTGATGCACCCGTGAGCCTCACCCTCGACCCCACCGCCGTACGCCGGGCCCGCGAGCTGGCCGCCCGGGTCGGGCAGCCCATCGTCGACCTGGCCCGCGCCCACACCACCGTCTCGGTCGAGCGGGCGACGCTGCGGCTGGGCGGGATCACCGGCGCCGACCCCGACGGCACCCCCTGGGCCAACCGGCTGCTCGACGTGGTCCGCGCCGACGTCGGCCTCGAGCACGGCGTCACGCTGCCGGTCTGGGACGCCCTGGTCCGCGGCGAGGCCGCCGACCTGACCTCGCTGGCGCAGCGGGCCGCCGCCGGCTCGGTGCGCTTCCGACTGCCCGAGGGCGACGACCGGGCCCGGGCGCTGGACGCCGGCCGGACCCAGATCGGCGCCGGGCTCGGTCGGGTCGACGACCGCCGCCGCGAGCGCGAGCAGCTGGTCCGCGAGTGGGGGGACCCGCCCCGCACGCCCTGGATCTACCTGATCGTGGCGACCGGCGACATCTACGAGGACATCCCACAGGCTCAGGCGGCGGCCCGGGAGGGCGCCGACGTCATCGCCGTCATCCGCTCGACGGGCCAGTCGCTGCTCGACTTCGTGCCCGAGGGCCCGACCCGGGAGGGCTTCGCCGGCACCTACGCCACCCAGGAGAATTTCCGGCTGATGCGGGCCGCGCTCGACGAGACCAGCAAGGAGCTCGGCCGCTACGTCCGCCTCACCAACTACGCCTCGGGCCTCTGCATGCCGGAGATGGCAGCGCTGGCGGGTCTCGAGCGGCTCGACATGATGCTCAACGACTCGATGTACGGGATCCTCTTCCGCGACATCAACCCGATCCGCACCTTCGTCGACCAGCGCTTCAGCCGGCAGGTCCACGCCCGCGCCGGGATCATCATCAACACCGGCGAGGACAACTACCTCACCACCGCCGACGCCGTCGAGGCCGCGCACACCGTCACCACGAGCCAGCTGCTCAACGAGTTCTTCGCCAAGGAGGCCGGGCTCGCGGACTGGCAGCTCGGCCTGGGACACGCCTTCGAGATCGACCCGTCGATCCCCGACTCCTTCCGCCTGGAGCTCGCCCACGCGCTGCTGGCTCGCCACCTCTTCCCCGACGCACCGCTGAAGTGGATGCCGCCGACGCGCCACATGACCGGTGACGTGTTTCGTGGCTACCTGCTCGACGCCTTCTTCAACCTCGCCGGTGCGCTGACCGGGCAGAGCATCCTGCTGGTCGGGATGATGACCGAGGCGGTGGTCACGCCGTGGCTGTCGGACCGCGACCTGGCGCTGCAGAACGTCCGTTACGTCCTCGACGCGGCCGGCCGGCTGGCCGAGGACTTCCACCCGGCACCCGACGGCTTCATCGCCCGCCGCGCCGACGAGGTGCTGCGCGAGGCCATCACGCTGCTGGAGGACATCACCGGCGACAGCGACGCGGCAGGGGACCCGCCACTGCTCGCGGCCATCGCCGACGGCACCTTCGGGTTGATGAAGCGACCCGCCGACCGGGGCCGGGGGCTGGACGGAGTGGCGCTCAAGGCACCGGGGTACGCCAACCCCGCGACCGACATGCTCGAGGAGGAGTGATGGTCTCGACAGGCTCGACCACCGGGGACGGCTCGACCACCGGGGACGGCTCGACCACCGGGGGACGCACGATCGTCCGGCCCTACGGCGACACCACCGGCGACGGCATGGTGCAGATGTCCTTCACCTTGCCGGTGCCGCACTCCAAGATCGCCGAGGGCGGCGCGTTGCAGCTGGCGCAGAAGATGGGCCTCGACGCCGCCATGGTCGTGCACGCCAAGCCCATGGGCCCCGACTTCACCTTCTTCGTCGTCTACGGACGCGTCACCCACCTGGTGGACCTCGACACCGTCCAGGTGGTCGAGCGGGACTTCCCGCTGCTGGCCCCCAAGGAGGCCAACCTGGCCATCCGGACCCTGCTGGGCCGCAAGCTGACGGTGGTCGGCGCCTGCATCGGCACCGACGCCCACACCGTCGGGATCGACGCCATCCTCAACATCAAAGGGTTCGCAGGGGAGAAGGGCCTGGAGTACTACCGCGAGATCAAGGTGGTCAACCTCGGCGCCCAGGTCGCCGTGCCGGAGCTCGTGGCACGCGCCCAGGAGGAGAGGGCCGACGCCGTGCTGGTCTCGCAGGTCGTCACCCAGCGCGACGCCCACCTGCTCAACACCCGCGAGATGTCCGCCGCCTTCCGGGAGGCCTACCCCTCGGCGACGCGACCGATCCTCGTCGTGGGAGGACCCCGCTTCGACGAGGCCGGCACCACCGACCTGGGGGTCGACCGGATCTTCGTGCGGGGCACCACGCCGGCCGACGTGGCGTCGTACCTCGTGCACCGCCTGAGCCAGCGCCAGCACCCCGACACGGGGACCGACCAGCAGGAGGCGTCGTGACCGACCAGGACAGCCGCACGGGGCTCAGCGTGACCCACCGCCGCTACGTGCCCTACAGCCATGCCCACTACGCCGGTGACCTCGTCGACGGCGCCTACGGCCTCGGGCTCTTCGGCGACGTCGCCACCGAGCTGTGCATCCGCAGCGACGGCGACGAAGGGCTCTTCGCCTCCTACTCCGACGTGCAGTTCCGCGCCCCCGTGCGCGCGGGGGACTGCATCGAGATCAGCGCTGTCCTCACCCGGGTGGGGACGCGGTCGCGGGTGATGGACTTCGAGCTGCGCGTGGTGGCACGCGGGCGCCCCGATCGGGGCGCCTCGGCCGCCGAGCTGCTCGACGTCCCGCTGGTCGCCACCACCGCCACCGGCGTCGTGGTCGTGCCCTGACGGCGTGTCGGATGCGACACGCCGAAAGGTAAAAACTTCTGCTTCGTCCGACACCGGCCCCTGACCTGAGGTTTTGCGTGAAACTGCTGGTCAGGGAGGGGTTGACGTGACCCGGCAGGGGTCGGCAGTGTGCGCGTGGTCCACCGAGCAGGCCGCAGCCGCGCACCTCTCTCGGATGACTGCGTAACCCGGTCGGGTTCCACGATCGAGGGAGGACGCAGCTGTCCGTGAACAGGGCGCCCGGCGACGGGGTTGGAACGCCGGAAAGGTCCGGCGCCCAGTAGACAACGGTGATGACTCAGGCAGCCGGTCTGAGCGTCGTCGGTCCGAAGGGCGCCGGACCTTCTCGGCGTCCGGGGACGGTTGGGTAGGTTGGGCGTGCTGCCCGGGCCCGCTGCCGCGCCCCGGCCCCCCGCCCTCACCAGGGCCGACACGAGGAGCGTCGGTGAACCTCGCGCTGCGCACGCTCGCGGCCGCCCTGAGTGGCGCGGCCGCCGCCGCGTCGTTCGAGCCCTTCGCCCTGTCCTGGCTCGTCGTGCCCGCCGTACTCGGACTCACCCTCGCGGTGCGGGGCCTGCGCGGCAGGCGAGCGCTCCTGGTCGGGATCGCGTACGGCGCCGCGTTCATGGGGGTGCTCGTGCCGTGGCTCTCGGTGATCGGGGTGGACGCGTGGATCGGCCTCACCGTCCTGGAGGCCCTCTTCTACGGCCTGCTCGGGGTAGCCCTCGCCCGCGTCGCACGGCTGCCGGGCTGGCCGCTGTGGGCCGCGGCCACCTGGGTGGCCGTCGACGCGCTCCGCTCGACCGTGCCCTGGGGTGGCTTCCCCTGGGGCCGGCTGGCCTTCGCCACCGTCGACACCCCGCTCGCAGCGCTGCTCTCCTGGGTGGGACCGGCCGGCACCTCCTTCGTGGTGGCGCTGCTGGGCACCGGTCTCGCCTGGTGGGCCCTCACCCGGCCGCTGAACCTCCGTGGCGCCGCCGTGGCAGGCCTTCTGGTGGCCCTCGTGGCCGCGCCGGCCGCCTGGGGGCCGGCCACCCTCGCCGTGTCCGGAGAGGTCCGTGTGGCGGCCGTGCAGGGTGACGTGCCGGGGGAGGGCATGGACGCGTTCTCCGAGCGCCGCGCCGTGCTCGACAACCACGTCACGGCCACGCGGGCGCTGGCGGCCCGGGTCGAGGCAGGGGAGACCGACCGGCCGGCCTTCGTGCTCTGGCCGGAGAACTCCACCGACATCGACCCGTTCGAGGACGCCACGGTCTTCGCCGACATCTCCGAGGCCGTCGACGAGATCGGCGTGCCCACCCTCGTCGGCGCCATGGTCCGCGGGCCCGGTCCGGTCGACGTGGAGAACCAGGGCATCGTCTGGGAGCCCGGCACCGGTCCGTCGGCGTCGTACGCCAAGACCCACCCGGTGCCCTTCGGCGAGTACATCCCGATGCGCGCCCAGCTGGCGCGGGTCTTCGAGCGTCTCGACCAGATCCCCCGCGACATGGTCCCCGGGACCGAGCCCGGCCTCCTCGACCTCGCCGGCACCACGATCGGGGACGTCATCTGCTTCGAGGTGGCCTACGACGACAGCATCCGCGACGTCGCCGGCGGCGGCGACGGGGGACCCGACGAGGCCGCCGGCATGCTGGTGGTGCAGACCAACAACGCCACCTACATGGGCACCGGCCAGGTCGAGCAGCAGTTCGCCATCGCCCGGCTGCGCGCCCTCGAGACCGGGCGCAGCGTCGTGGTCGTGGCGACCAACGGCGTCTCGGGCGTCATCGGCGCCGACGGCGAGGTCCTGCAGCGCGCGCCGGTGCGCGAGACGGCCGTGCTCGAGGCGGACGTGACCCAGCACGAGGGCGTCACCCCCGGCATCCGGTGGGGCGCCGCCGTGCAGTGGCTGCTGATCGTGACGGCCCTCCTGGCCCAGGTCGGGGTGGGCGTGGTGGCACGCCGCCGCCGCACCACGACGCCCCCGACCGCGGCGGCGGAGCCGACCCCGGCAGGTGCCCGATGAGCCCGCGGGGCCGACGAGCCCGGTGGGCGAGCGGCTCGTGATGGTGGTCCCCACCTACAACGAGGCCGAGAACCTGGCGTGGATCGTCGGGCGGCTGCTGGCCGCGGTGCCCGACACGCACGTGCTGGTCGTCGACGACGACTCTCCCGACGGCACCGGTGACGTCGCCGACGCCCTCGCCGACGCGGACGAGCGGGTCCGAGTCGTGCACCGCACCGAGAAGGCCGGGCTGGGGGCGGCGTACCTCCACGGCTTCGACGTCGCGTTGCGGGCCGGGTACGACGTCATCGGCGAGATGGACGCCGACGGCTCCCACCAGCCCGAGCAGCTGCACCGGCTGCGCGAGGCGCTCGCCGAGGCCGACCTGGTCATCGGCTCCCGCTGGATCCCGGGCGGCAGCGTCGTGAACTGGGACGTGCTGCGCCGTGCGCTGTCGCGCGGGGGCAACCTCTACGCCCGGCTCGTGCTCGGGATCGCCGTGCGCGACGTGACGGCCGGCTACCGGCTCTTCCGCGCCGACACGCTGCGTGCCATCGACCTCGACGGCGTGCGCTCGGTGGGCTACTGCTTCCAGGCCGACCTGGCCGTGCGCACCGTCGAGGCCGGCCTGCGGGTGGTCGAGGTGCCCATCGACTTCCTCGAGCGCGAGCGCGGCGAGTCCAAGCTGAGCGGCTCGGTGGCGACCGAGTCGTTGCGACGCATCACCGTCTGGGGCGTCGCACGGCGGCGCGACCAGCTCAGGAGGCGCCTCGGACGGGTGCCGCTCCGCCCCGGCGACACCAGGCCGGACACCAGGCCGGACACCAGGAGAGCACCCCATGAGCCGACGTCGCCGGGTCTCGCTGGTGGTGCTGGCACTGCTGTTCGTCGTGGTGCCGCTGGTGGAGATCTACGTCATCGTCCAGCTCGGTCAGGTCATCGGGGCGTGGTGGACCATCCTGCTGCTGATCGCCGCGGGCTTCCTCGGGTCCTACCTGGTGCGCAAGGAGGGCCGGCGGACCTGGCTGGCGCTGCAGGAGGCGCTCGGCTCCGGCCGGATGCCGGCCCGGGAGCTCGCCGACGGAGCGCTGGTCCTGGTGGGCGGCACGCTGCTGGTGACGCCGGGCTTCCTCTCCGACGTCGTGGGACTGTTCTGCGTTCTGCCCGTCACGCGACCGTTGGCGCGCGTGATGCTCGCCCGCGTGATCGCGCGTCGGATGACCGTCGCCTGGCGGCCGCGCGCCGCGGACTTCGCCCGCCCCGACAGGAACGACGCCCGGCCCGCCGCGAGGCGGACCGGACGTCGTGTCCGGTGAGGTCGTCGACGACGACCGTTGAGCAGGTGGCTCAGCCGGCCTTCGCCGAGCGGCTCTTGCGGGCCGGCCGGTGCAGGTGGGCGGGGCCGATCGCGCCGCCACGGAGCAGCTCGAGACGCTCGGTGAGGATGGCCTCGAGCTCCTTCTCGGAACGTCGCTCGAGCAGCATGTCCCAGTGGGTGCGGGCGGGCTTCACGTCCTTGGGCTCAGGACGCTCGAGGTCACGGGCCAGTGCCTCGGACCCGCACCGCGGGCACTCCCACAGCGGAGGGACGTCGGCCTCGGCGGCCATGGGGATGTCGAACTCGTGGCCCTGACCGCAGACGTAGACCACCCGCTGACGGGCGGCGAACTCGATGCCCCGCTCGTCCTCGAAGCTCTGTCCACCCAGTCGTGCGCCGCGCAGCGTGCGCTCAGCCATCTGTGCCTCCGTGATTGCCGCATTGCCCTGGTCGGGCCGGTCGACGAGGGTCAAGCACACCGGTCGCTGCCGGTGCCGGGTCCATCGCACGGACACCGACCCTCGAAGGAGTCCAACGTTCGATGATTCCTAAAAGTTCCCAAACACGCAAAATCCTCGTGTTGAAGTGATACCCCGGGCGGGCGTGGGCTACACCAGGACGCTGCGCACCCCCGGGCGCTGGACAGGACCGGTCAGAGCGTGCTCGGGACCCGGTTGCCCGCCTCGCGCACGCCTCGCTCGGCGTCGACGCGGGCGAGGAAGAAGGCCCCGAGGGCGAAGAACAGCAGCAGGGCCAGGATCGAGGGCCGGTAGGAGCCGGTGAGCTGGAACATCAGGTAGAAGACCAGGCTGCCGAACCACGACGTGCCGCGTTCGAGGGCCTGGTAGAGGGAGAAGTACTCACCCTCCCGGCCCGGCGGGATGAGCAGGCTGAAGAAGGAGCGCGACAGCGCTTGCGTGCCCCCCATCACCAGCCCGATCAGCACCGCCAGGCCGAAGAACAGCAGCGGCCGCTCCGGCGGCAGGAAGAACCCCACGGTCACGACGCCCATCCAGGCGAGCACGCCCGCTCGGATCAGTCTCAGGGAGCCGTGTCGCTGCGCCAGCTTCCCGAACAGCAGTGCTCCGGCGACGGCCACGAACTGCACCAGCAGGATGGTGGCGATCAGCGTGGTGGTCTCCAGGCCGAGCTCGCGCTCGCCGTACACCGCGGCGGTGCCGATCACGGTCTGGATGCCGTCGTTGTAGAAGAGGTAGGCCAGCAGGAAGGTGAGCGTCGTGGGGTAGTTGCGCATGTCGCGGAAGGTGTCGGCCAGCTGGCCGAAGCTGCGTCGCAGCAGGGTGCCCTCGACCGCCACCTCGTTGCGCGGCGGCCGGTCCTTGAGGCGGAGGAACGGGATGAAGGTGAAGCCCCCCCACCAGACCGCAGCGCTGAGCATCGCGATCCGCACCGCGTGGCCCTGACTGAGGCCGAAGCAGCTCGTGGCCCTGCACCAGGACCAGGTTGAGGACCAGCAGCAGGCCGCCGCCGAGGTAGCCGAACGCCCAGCCACGCGAGGAGACCCGGTCCCGCTCCTCCTCGGTCGGAGATGTCGACCAGGAGCGCCGAGTAGGAGACCAGGGAGCAGCCGACCATGATGTTGCTGACGACGATGGCCACGGCGCCGATCTGCCAGCTGTCGCCGGTCATGAGGTAGAGGCTGCCGGCGAAGATCGACCCGACCCAGGCGTAGACGGCCATGTGCAGACGCTTGCGCGGCGAGCGGTCGACGACGGCCCCGACGACGGGCAGCACCAGGGCCCCGAGCAGGGTCGAGAAGGTGACGAGGTAGCCGCCCAGGGAGCCGGCCGCCACGCTCACGCCGAGGACGTCGAGGGTCTCGACGCAGCCGGGCGTGCCGCAGTCCGGGGCGGCGTTCTCGACGATGGCGATCATGTAGGGACCGAAGAGGACGGTCAGGATCGTCGTGAAGTACGCCGAGTTGGCCCAGTCGTACCAGTACCACGCCTTCTGCTCAGGGCTCGAGGGTGTGCTCGCCCTCCGCGACCCGTCCCGGCCCCTGACCTTCACTGCCCCTCCCAGGCTCCGCGGTCCTCGAGCACCCGGCGCAGGACGTCGGTGCGGTCGGTGATCAGGCCGTCGACGCCGAGGTCCAGCAGCTGCTCCATCTCGTGCCGATCATCCACGGTCCAGACGTGCACGTGACAGCCTGCGGCGTGGGCGCGCCGGACGAATCCGGCGTCCACCACCCGCAGCGGTCCTCGGGTGGCCGGCACCTGGAAGGCTCCGCCGCCGCCGCGCACCCACGACGGGACGTGCCGTCCCAGCGGGACCCACCGCACCAGCCCGACCGAGAGGATCCCGCAGCTGGTCGCCACGGGGCGGCTGCAACCGCGCCGGAAGCGGCGGATGGTGACCTCGTCGAAGGAGCCGATGCACACCCGGTCGTGCAGCCCCTGGGACTCGATCAGGTCGATCATCGGGGCCACGGCGCGCGGGGTCTTCAGGTCGATGTTGAGCCGTGCGTCGGGCAGCTCCTCCAGCAGGTCCCGCAGCGCGGGGACCGGCTCGGCGCCGCCGACCAGGGCGGCGCCGACCTCGGCGTACGGCAGGGCGGCGACGCGCCCGGGGCGGTCGGTGACGCGGCCGAGGTCGTCGTCGTGGAAGGCGACCAGCACGCCGTCGCTGGTGACCTGGACGTCGGTCTCGAGGTAGCGGTAGCCGAGCGCGGCGGCGTGGCGAAACGCCCGCATCGTGTTCTCGACGCCCACGAGGTCGGGGTGCCGGGCGCCACCGCGGTGCGCGAGGGCCAGCACGGCGCCCCGGTCGCGCGGCTCGTCCAGGTAGGGCAGGCCGGTGCGCGGGGGTGGCTGGCTCACCGCGCCAGTATGGGGCTCAGATGTCGCGGAACGTCTCGATGCTCGCGCCGAGCTGGTTGAGCCGGGTCGCCAGGTCCTCGTAGCCGCGGTTGATGACGTAGACCGAGCGCAGCACCGACGTGCCCTTGGCCGCCAGCATGGCCAGCAGGATGACCACGGCCGGACGCAGCGCCGGGGGACAGACGACCTCGGTGCCCGACCAGTGGGTGGGGCCCTCGATGCGGACCCGGTGGGGGTCGAGCAGCTGCACGGTCGCGCCGAGCTTGTTGAGCTCGGTGAGGTAGATGGCGCGGTTCTCGTAGACCCAGTCGTGCAGCAGCGTCGAGCCGTCGGCGGTGGCGGCGATCACCGCGAAGAACGGGAGGTTGTCGATGTTGAGGCCCGGGAAGGGCATCGGGTGGATCTTGTCGATGGGGGAGTGCAGGGTCGAGGGCAGCGTGACCAGGTCGACGAGCCGGGTCCGGCCGTTGTCGGCGACGTACTCCTCGCTGCGGTGGTAGCGGAAGCCCATCTCCTCCAGCAGCGCCAGCTCGATCTCGAGGAACTCGATCGGCACGCGCTCGATGGTGATCTCGGACCCGGTCACGATCGCCGCGGCCAGCAACGACATCGCCTCGATCGGGTCCTCCGAGGGCGCGTAGTCGACGTCGACGTCGATGCTCTCCACCCCGTGGACGGTCAGCGTCGTGGTGCCGATGCCGTCGATGCGGACCCCGAGCAGGTCGAGGTAGAAGCAGAGGTCCTGGACCATGTAGTTGGAGCTGGCGTTGCGGATGACCGTGACGCCCGGGTGCAGGGCGGCGGCCATGAGGGCGTTCTCGGTGACGGTGTCGCCTCGCTCGGTCAGCACGATGGGCCGTCGCGGGGCCACGTCGGGCACGACCTCGGCCTGGTAGCGGCCGTCGGAGGTCTTCACCTCGAGGCCGAACGGACGCAGGGCGGTCAGGTGCGGCTCGACCGTGCGGGTGCCCGAGGTCGCACCCGCCGGCGTAGGGCAGGTCGAAGCGGGACTCGCGGTGCAGCAGCGGGCCGAGGAACATGATGATCGACCGGGTGCGACGAGCCGCCTCGGCGTCGATGCCGGCCAGGTCGAGGTGGGCCGGCGGCACGATCTCGAGGTCGTTGCTGTCGTTGAGCCAGCGCGTCTTGACCCCCAGGCTGTCGAGCACCTCGAGGAGACGGTTGACCTCCTCGATGCGGGCCACGCGGCGCAGCGTCGTACGCCCCTGGTTGAGCAGCGAGGCGCACAGCAGCGCGACGCCGGCGTTCTTCGACGACTTGACGACGATGCTGCCCGAGAGCGTGGTGGGACCGGTGACCCGCAGGTGGGTGGGGCCGGTGCCGAAGGTGACGATCTCGGAGTCGAGGGCGGCACCGATGCGGGCGACCATGTCGAGGGTCAGGTTCTGGTGGCCCTTCTCGATGCGGTTGACCGCGCTCTGGCTGGTGCTGAGCACCTCCGCGAGCTGGGTCTGCGTCCAGCCGCGGTGCCGTCGGGCGTCGCGGATCAGGTTGCCGATACGGGCCAGGTAGTCCTCAGTCATCCCAGCGACGTTATCTCAGTTGTGAGATAGCGCAACTCGGGAGCGCAGGCGTGCAGACCACCGGGGCTAGGCTGCTCGCCATGCGCGTCGCCACGATCCACGCCCCCCGGGACATCCGCCTCGAGGAGCGCCCCGCCCCCTCCGTCTCGGCCCCGACCGACGCCCTCGTGCGCGTCACCGCCGCCTGCATCTGCGGCTCGGACCTGTGGCCCTACCGCGGGGAGAACGACCTCGATCCCGAGCCCCAGCCGATCGGCCACGAGGCGGTCGGCATCGTCGAGGAGCTCGGGTCCGAGGTGACCGGCTTCGACGTCGGCGACTTTGTCGTCATTCCTTTTTGTCACTGCGACAACACCTGCGCCGTCTGCCGCAAGGGGATGCAGGCGGGTTGCCTCAACCTCGGCATGACCACCGGTGGGCAGGGCGAGGTCGTCCGGGTCACCCAGGCCGGCGGCAGCATGGTGCGCACCCCCGAGGTGCCGGACGCGTCGATGGTGCCGGCGCTCCTCGCCCTCTCCGACGTCATGGCCACCGGCTGGCACGCCGCGGTCTCCGCCGGCGTCGACGCGGGCTCCTCGGTCGTGGTCGTCGGCGACGGCGCCGTCGGGCTCTGCGGCGTGCTCGCTGCCCGCGAGATGGGAGCCGAGACGATCATCGCGATGTCGCGCCACGAGTCCCGCCAGGCCGTCGCCCGCACCTTCGGGGCCACCCACGTCGTCGCCGAGCGCGGCAAGGAGGGAAGTGCGGCCGTCAAGGAGCTCACCGACGGCATCGGCGCCGACGCCGTCCTGGAGTGCGTCGGCACCGACGGGTCGATGCGCGACGCGTTCGGCGCCGCCCGTCCCGGCGGGGGAGTGGGCTTCGTGGGGGTGCCCCACGGGGTGACGCTCCCGGTGCGGACGATGTTCGGCAAGAACATCGGGCTCGCCGGGGGCATGGCGCCGGTCCGCAAGTACCTCCCCGACCTGCTCGAACGCACGCTGTCGGGGCGGCTCGACGCCAGCCCCGTCTTCGACCTGACCCTGCCGCTGGACGAGGTGGCCGAGGGCTACCGCGCCATGGACGAGCGTCGGGCCATCAAGGTCCTCCTGCAGCCGTGACCGGGTCCCCCGGGACGACCTCGCTGGTCCTCGGCCCGCTGCTGCGGCACGTCGACACGACCGCCGCCGCCCTGTGGGTCGAGACCGACGCCGCCTGCTCGGTGTCGGTGACCGCGGGCGAGCAGTCGTGGTCGGCCCGCACCTTCGCCGTCCACGGCCACCACTACGCCCTCGTCGCGTGCGAGGGCCTGGAGCCCGGCAGCATCACGCCGTACACGGTGGAGATCGAGGGGCGTCGGGTGTGGCCCGAGGACCCCGAGGGGCTCGGACTGCCCCCGTCGGTGATCCCCACCCTCAAGCCCGGCAAGCCGCTGCGCCTGGCCTTCGGCTCCTGCCGCACCAGCGTCGCGCACGACGAGGAGGGCAACAAGACCCACGGCGTCGACGCCCTGCGGGCCTACGCCCTGGCCATGGCCCGCGTGACGGTGCCGGACGGCGACCTCCCTGAGGAGCTGCCGTGGCCCGACATGGTGCTGTTCCTCGGCGACCAGGTCTACGCCGACGAGACCACGCAGGCCATGCGGGACTTCATCGAGGCCCGGCGCGACATCGAGCAGGCACCCTGGACCGAGCTGAAGGACTACCAGGAGTACGCCGAGCTCTACCGCCTGGCGTGGTCCGACCCGGTGACCCGGTGGCTGCTGTCGACGCTCCCCAGCGCCATGATCTTCGACGACCACGACATCCGCGACGACTGGAACACCTCGGCCCGGTGGCGGCGCGAGATGGAGGAGACCTCGTGGTGGCACGAGCGCATCGTGTCCGGGCTCGCGTCGTACTGGGTCTACCAGCACCTGGGCAACCTGACGGCGCAGGAGCGCTCTCAGGACCCGGTGTGGCAGCGGATCACCGGTCATGAGGGCGAGGACGAGCTCGACCTGTCGCGCGAGCTGGACGACTTCGCCGACCGCGCCGACCAGGAGCCCACGTCCTACCGGTGGAGCTTCGCCCGTGACGTCGCCGACACCCGCTTGGTCGTGGTCGACTCGCGCGCGGCGCGAGTGCTGCAGGACGACCAGCGCTCGATCCTCGACGAGACCGAGATGGAGTGGCTCGAGGAACAGGTGCGCGGCGACGTCGACCACCTGCTGATCGGGACCTCGCTGCCGTTCCTGCTGCCGGAGGGCCTGCAGAACCTCGAGGCGTTCAGCGAGGCCCTGGCCGGCGGCGCCTGGGGCCGTCGGGCGGCCTCGGTCGGTGAGATGTTCCGTCAGGGCGTGGACCTGGAGCACTGGGGCGCGTTCCAGGACGGCTTCCGGCGCGTCGCCTCGATGGTGATGGAGGTGGCCGTCGGGGCCCGCGGCGCCGCGCCCCGCACGGTGACGTTCCTGTCCGGCGACGTGCACCACAGCTACGTCTCACAGGTCATCGGGCCGCGCGACGCCAGCCGCGTCGTGCAGGCGGTGTGCAGCCCGATCCGCAACCCGCTGGCTCGGCGGTGGCGCTTCGCCACCGCGGCGCTGTCCTACGGGGTGGCGGGCCCGCTGGGGATGATGGCGGCCCGGTCGGCGAAGGTGCCGGACCCGCCGTTCCGGTGGAAACGTCTACGCGGGCCCTGGTTCGACAACAACCTGGCCACGCTGGAGGTCACCGATCGCGGCCTGGACATGTGGTGGGCCACCGGCGACGTCCACGAGGGTCGCCACGACCGGCCGGTCCTCACCTGCGTCGAGAGAGTCGAGATCCACGCCCCCCGCAAGGCATAGCCGAGCGCGTGTCGGGAAGGTTGAAAATATGACTGTCCCCAGCATCACTCTGAACGACGGAACGTCCATCCCGCAGCTCGGCTTCGGCGTCTTCCAGGTGCCGCCGGAGGAGACCGCGGCCACGGTGACGACGGCGCTCGAGGTCGGCTACCGCCACATCGACACCGCGCAGATGTACCAGAACGAGGCCGGCGTGGGGGAGGCTCTGAAGGCCTCCGCGCTGGGCCGTGACGAGGTGTACGTGACCAGCAAGCTCAACAACGGCTTCCACGAGCCCGACACCGCCCGTCGCGCCTTCGACGACACGATGGCCAAGCTCGGTCTCGACGTGCTCGACCTCTTCCTCATCCACTGGCCGCTGCCCACGCTGTACGACGGTGACTTCGTCTCCACGTGGCGGGTCCTCACCGAGCTCAAGGAGCAGGGCCGCGTCCGCTCGGTCGGCGTCTCGAACTTCGAGCCCGCCCACCTCGACCGCCTCGTCGAGGAGACCGGTGTCGTGCCGGCGGTGAACCAGATCGAGGTCCATCCCTACTTCACCAACGAGGACGCCCGGAAGGGCTCGCACCGCCACGAGATCGCCGTCGAGGCCTGGTCGCCCATCGCCAAGGGCAAGGTCGTCGACGACGCCACGATCCAGGAGATCGCTGAGAAGCACGGCAGGACCCCCTCGCAGGTGACCCTGCGCTGGCACGTCGAGCGGGGCGACATCGTCTTCCCCAAGTCGATGAAGAAGGAGCGGATGGAGGAGAACTTCGCGATCTTCGACTTCAGCCTCTCCGAGGACGAGGTGGCCCGCATCGGCGCACTCGACGAGGGCGAGGCCGGACGCACCGGCCCCAACCCGAACACCTTCGACTACGTCCCGGACTGAGCCGGGAGAAGGAGCCGACCGTGCCCAAGACAGCGCAGGCCGACCGGGTCGGACGCGAGGAGCTGCTCGCGTTCGTCCGGCCACGTCACAAGGCCACCCTGGTGACCCGCCGCTCGGACGGGTCGCTGCAGATGTCACCCGTCGACGTGCGGGGTCGACGAGGACGGTCGCGTGGTCGTGTCGACGTACCCGCAACGGGCGAAGGCGGTCAACGCCCGCCGCGACCCGCGGGTCAGCCTCGTCGTGCACAGCGACGACTGGGACGATCCCTACGTCCAGGTCGACGGCAGCGCCGAGGTGCTCGACGGGCCGGACGCCGTGGAGCCGCTCGTCGAGTACTTCCGCTGCATCTCCGGCGAGCACCCCGACTGGGACGAGTACCGCGACGCGATGCGCCGCCAGGACAAGTCGCTGATCCGCGTCACGATCGAGCGTTGGGGTCCGGTGGCAGCGGGCGGATTCCCGCCCGAGCACGCCGGCTGACTGGCAGGATCGCGGCATGCGCGGATCGGTCAGCGTCTTCATGGACGCCCCACCCGAGGTGGTCTGGGACGTCGTCAGCGACGTCACGCGGATCGGGGAGTTCAGCCCCGAGACCTTCGAGGCGGAGTGGGTCGACGGCTACGACGGGCCCGAGGTCGGGGCCCGGTTCCGCGGGCACGTGAAGCGCAACGGCATCGGTCCGGTGTACTGGAGCGCCTGCAAGGTCACCTCGTGCGACCCGGGACGTGACTTCGGGTTCGCCGTCTACGGGGGCGGCAAGCGGCTGAACACGTGGCGTTACGTCCTCGAGGCCCGTGACGGCGGCACGCTCGTCACCGAGTCCTACGAGCTCCCGTCGTCAGTGCCGACGCGCGTCTACTGGACCCTCCTGGGCCGGGCCCGCGGCCGCACCAACAAGAAAGGGATGCAGCAGACGTTGGAGCGGATCCGCGAGGTCGCGGAAAAGGAGAGCCACAGCAGCGACTGAACGCCGCTTCCACGCGTCTGGATCTGTCAGCATGACGAGAAAGTCGTGCGTTCGAGCACACGTGGCTCAACCGCTGCACGCCAACGCACTCCACGTCGAGATCTTCTCGGAAAGGTGACACATGTCGAACCAGGCCCCCCCTCCGCCCCCTCCGGGTGGCAACCAACCGCCCGGTGGCAACCAGCCCCCCGGCGGGTACCCGCCCCCGGGTGGCAACCAGCCTCCTGGCGGCTACCAGGGACCGCCTCCCGGGGGCTACCAGGGGCCGCCTCCCGGGTGGTTACCAGGGTGGCTACCAGGAGCAGCCCCGCAAGGGCGGCTCCGGTCTCGCCATCGGCGCCCTCGTCCTCGGCATCCTCGCCCTGCTGAGCAGCTGGACCATCATCGGCGGCATCCTGCTCGGCCTGATCGGGCTGGTGCTGGGCTTCATCGCCTCGAGCCGCGCCAAGAAGGGCGTGGCCAGCGGTCGCGGCATGGCGATCGTCGGCATCATCACCAGCCTCCTCGGCATCGTGATCGCGATCGTGCTCGTGGTCGCCGTGGGCAGCTTCCTCAACAGCGACTCGGCGAAGAACCTGCAGGACTGCATCGAGCAGGCCGGCAACGACCAGGTCGAGCTCGACCAGTGTGAGCAGGACTTCACCGACGAGTTCACGAACTGACACGTGTCCGGCGACGACGCCCCGCTGCTGCACGTCACCGAGGTCGGTGACAGCGGCGGGCGCGTCGTGTTCCTGCACGGTCTCTTCGGTCAGGGGCGCAACTTCACCCAGATCGCGAAGGCGCTCGCCCCTGATCTCCAGTCGGTCCTCGTCGACCTCCCCAACCACGGCCGGTCGGCGTGGACCGACGACATGGACTACGAGGCGACGGCGGAGATCGTGGCTCAGGCGCTGGGGGAGCGGTACGCCGACGACGGACCGTTCCACCTGGTGGGCCACTCGATGGGCGGCAAGGTGGCCATGGTGCTGGCCCTGCGCCACCCCGAGCTCGTCGAGCGACTCGTCGTGGTCGACATCGCCCCCGCCGTCAGCGAGGGGGCGCGGGAGTTCGAGCACCTGCTCGACAGCCTGGCCGCTCTCGACCTCGACCGCGCTCACCCGTCGCGGAGAGGCCGATGACCTGCTGGCCCCGGCCATCGACGACCCCCGGGTCCGCGGGTTCCTGCTGCAGAACCTGCGCAGCGGCCCCGAAGGCTTCCGGTGGCAGGCCAACCTCGACCTGCTGCGGCGTGACCTCGACGACATCGGCGGTTTCCCCGACGTCGCGACGTCGTTCGACCACCCGGTGCTGTGGGTCGCCGGCGAGCGCTCGCCGTACATCCAGCCCGAGCACGCCGAGGCCATGCGCCGACTCTTCCCCAAGGTGCGCTCGGTGACGGTCAAGGACGCCGGGCACTGGGTGCACTCCGAGCAGCCCGAGGCCTTCGTGACGATTCTCAAGGTCTTCCTGCGCGACTGAGCCTCTGGCACCATCGCGCAGGTGACCCACACCGCCGACCAGCACGACCTCATCCGGGTTCAGGGTGCCCGCGTCAACAACCTCAAGGACGTCAGCGTCGAGATCCCCAAGCGACGGCTGACCGTCTTCACCGGCGTCTCCGGCTCCGGCAAGAGCTCCTTGGTCTTCGGCACCATCGCGGCCGAGTCGCAGCGGCTGATCAACGAGACCTACAGCGCGTTCCTGCAGGGGTTCATGCCTTCGCTCGCACGACCCGAGGTGGACCGCCTGGAGGGTCTCACCACCGCGATCATCGTCGACCAGGAGCGCCTCGGGGCGAACCCGCGCTCCACGGTCGGGACCGCCACCGACGCCTACGCCATGCTGCGCATCCTGTTCAGCCGGCTGGGCGACCCCTACGTCGGACCGCCCACCGCGTTCTCCTTCAACGTGCCGACCCGCAAGGCCAGTGGCGTCATGAGCACCGACAAGGGGGGACGGGTGGAGAGGAGCGTGGTCAAGGACGCCGTCTACCTCGGCGGCATGTGCCCGCGCTGCGAGGGGATGGGCAACGTCAGCGACATCGACCTGACCGCGTTGTACGACGACTCCAAGTCCCTGCGCGACGGGGCGCTGACGATCCCGGGCTACTCCATGGACGGGTGGTACGGCCGGCTGTTCGAGGGTGTCGGGCTGCCGATGGACAAGCCGATCGCGTCGTTCACCAAGCAGCAGCTCGACACGATGCTCTACGCCGAGCCGACCAAGATCAAGGTCGAGGGCATCAACCTGACCTTCGACGGCATCATTCCGAAGATCCAGAAGTCCATGCTGTCCAAGGATCCCGAGGCGATGCAGCCGCACGTGCGACGGTTCGTCGAGCGGGCAGTGACGTTCCAGTCGTGCCCCGAGTGCCAGGGCACCCGGCTGACCCAGGAGGCCCTGTCGTCCCGGGTCGCCGGGTCCAACATCGCCGAGCTCTGCACGATGCAGATCAGCGACCTGGCCGGCTGGGTCCGCGGCCTCGACGAGCCGTCGGTGCGACCGCTGCTGGCGGGGCTGCAGCACCTGCTGGACTCGTTCACCGAGATCGGGCTGGGCTACCTCTCGCTGGACCGCCCCGCCGGCACGCTGTCCGGGGGAGAAGCGCAGCGCACCAAGATGATCCGCCACCTCGGGTCGTCGCTGACCGACGTCACCTACGTCTTCGACGAGCCGACCATCGGGCTGCACCCACACGACATCGAGCGCATGAACGCCCTGCTGCTGCAGCTGCGGGACAAGGGCAACACCGTGCTCGTGGTCGAGCACAAGCCCGAGACCATCGCCATCGCCGACCACGTCGTCGACCTCGGTCCGGGCGCCGGCACCGGCGGCGGCACCATCTGCTTCGAGGGCGACCTCGCGGGCCTGCGGGGGAGCGACACCACCACCGGACGTCACCTCGACGACCGGGCCGTGCTGAAAGCGGAGGTCCGCAAGCCCACGGGGGTCATGGAGATCAGGGGAGCCGCCACCCACAACCTGCGCGACGTCGACGTCGACGTACCGCTCGGGGTGCTGTGCGTGGTCACCGGCGTCGCCGGATCGGGCAAGAGCTCGCTGATCCACGGCTCGGTGGCCGGCCGCGAGGGCGTCGTCGTGGTCGACCAGGCCGCCATCAAGGGATCGCGCCGCAGCAACCCGGCGACGTACACGGGTCTGCTCGAGCCGATCCGCAAGGCGTTCGCGAAGGCCAACGGCGTGAAGCCGGCGCTGTTCAGCTCCAACTCCGAGGGAGCGTGCCCGACCTGCAACGGCGCCGGGGTGATCTTCACCGAGCTCGGCGTGATGGCGACCGTGGAGTCGCCGTGCGAGGAGTGCGAGGGGCGACGCTTCCAGGCGTCGGTGCTGGAGTACACGCTGGCCGGACGCAACATCGCCGAGGTGCTGGCGATGTCGGTGACCGAGGCGGAGTCGTTCTTCGCCGACGGCGAGGCCAAGGTCCCGGCTGCGCACAAGATCCTCGACCGGCTCGTGGACGTGGGGCTCGGCTACCTCAGCCTCGGCCAGCCGCTGACGACGTTGTCGGGAGGGGAGCGGCAGCGCCTGAAGCTCGCCACCCAGATGGCTGACAAGGGCGAGGTCTACGTCCTCGACGAGCCGACGACGGGTCTGCACCTCGCGGACGTCGAGCAGCTGCTCGGGCTGCTGGACCGGCTGGTGGAGTCCGGGAGGTCGGTGATCGTCATCGAGCACCACCAGGCGGTGATGGCCCACAGCGACTGGATCATCGACCTGGGTCCGGGCGCCGGCCATGACGGCGGCCTCGTCGTCTTCGAGGGCACTCCGGCCGAGCTCGTCGGAGCCGGCTCGACGCTGACCGGTGAGCACCTGGCGGCGTACGTCGGGACGGCGGGTTGACCGGCGCGGACCGTGCTCAGTCCAGGCGCACGGCGCCGGTGTGGTGGACCGCGGTGGTGATGCGTTCCACCAGGTGCGGTGCCATCGGCGGCAGGTCGGCCAGCGGGAACCAGCCCACCTCGGAGGACTCGTCGTCGGCCGGGTGCGCGTCGCCGTCGACGTAGCGGCACCGGAACGTGTGGTCGAGGTACTGCGCCCGGTCGCCGTTCACGTGCACGACCGGGTCCCCGACGTTGACCCAGACCAGCTCCTCGAGCTCGCACACCACGCCGGTCTCCTCGGCGACCTCGCGCACGGCGGCTGCGGCCGGGTGCTCGCCCGGGTCGACGATGCCGGTGACCGGCGACCAGGTGCCGTTGTCAGAGCGGCGGACGAGCAGCACGCGGTCGTCCCTGAGCACCACCGCCGTGACACCGGGCAGCCACAACGGGTCGTGACCGATGCGTTCACGCAGGGCGATGATGAAGTCAGGAACCGGCACGTCGTCACGGTAGCCGCGCCCCGCCGGTTCGGCGCCGGCACCTCGGGTGCCGACATGACCTCGCCGGGCTACCTCTCCGAGTTGTTCTCCCTGGATGAGCGCCGTACCTCCTGGGACAACGGTTCGGGCCCGGCATGGCCGAGCGTGGCTTCGGGCGCATCATCCACATCAGCTCCCAGCAGGCCCACCGGGCGTTCGTCCAGAGCGGCGCCTACGGCGTCTCCACGGGCGCGCGGGAGTCGTTGAGCCGTTCCCAGGCCGAGGCCTGGTCGCCGTACGGCGTCACCTGCAACCTGCTCGTGCCGGGGTTCGTGATGACGCCGCTCGACGCACGGCTGTCGGGGGACCCCACGACGGCGGGTTCTCCGTCCCCTGAGCGAGCAGCTCAGCGCAGGTCCACGCCCACCTCGGAAGCGACCGCCTCGACCATGACCATCAGCTGCCTGGTCCGCCCGGGCAGGGTGTCGCGGTAGTTCGCGATGGTGAGCAACCCGGGGCCGACGAACGCCCAGGCGCGGGCCCGAGCCCAGGTCGCGTCATCCACTTCGGCCGCCGAGCGCAGCACCTCGCGGGCCGGCGCCTGGAACATGCTCCAGGCGTACAGCAGGTCCACCGAGCGATCGCCGACGCTGAGACCACCGAAGTCGATCACCCCCACCAGCCGACCGTCCGGACCCATGAGCAGGTTCTCGGCGGCAAGGTCGGTGTGAGTCCAGCAGGGAGGCATCGTCGCCGGCGGGACGTCGCGGAGGTGGCGCCACGCCGCACGGACCTGTCCGGGGTCGTACAGGTCTGCGAGCTGGTCGGCAGCCTCGTCGGCCCAGGCGTCGATCGTGGGCGTCACGGGCTCGCCGGAGCGATAGCCCCAGTGCTCGGGCCCCACGGGTACACCCGTGACATCGACCGCGTGAAGGCTGCGGACGAACCGGCCGAGCGTCTCGGCGAGCTCGATCTGCTGCGTGCCGTCGAGATCGACCGGCATGTCTCCCGCGAGCCAGGACACCACGGCCCAGGGCCTGGGGAAGAGCTCGGAGGCGGTGCCGACGAACTCGATCTCAGGAACGGGCACGGTCAGCGCCGGGCCGAGTCGCGGCAGCCAGCGAACCTCCGTGAGGAGGTCGCGGGCGTAGCCCTCGGACCGAGGCAGCCGGATCGCACGGGACCCACCGAGGCGGAGAACCCAGTTGCTGCTACCCGACGCCTGGCTGGGGCGCACGGCGAGCCCGGCGAGGCGCGGTGCCTGCTCGTGCAGCAGCCGCGTCACCGTCTCGGCGTCCGGGGCCGCACCGGCTTCGTGAGCAGACTCGTCGTTCACGGTTGTCACCGTAGGGGCGCCACCTGACGTGGCCAACCGCATTTCGAGCACCCACCGTGGTCCCTACCGTGGATCGTTCGGTTACGCCGATAATGCACATTATGTCAGGTCAAGGAGGCCGAACCCTCCCTCAGTTCACTCGGGCTGCTGACGCCGGGTGGATCCGTGAGCCGAGCAGCCCAGCTCGAGCCGTCGCCTCGGACCCACAGCCCGCCACGCGCCGCCAGCGCCGGCGGCTTCTGCACCTCCGTGAGCCCCAGGGCGTCGACGTAGAACTCGCGAGACACGTTCTCGCCGCCAGGCGTGTCGCGTCGGCTCGATGCTGGCGGCTGCGTCACCTGTCGTCCTAACGTCGGACGCACCATGACGACGGTCGACTTCAAGAAGACGCTCGGCACCTACCGGGCACGCGCGGGTGAGCTGAGGCTGCTCGACGTGCCGGTCATGGCGTATCTCATGGTCGACGGGCACGGTGACCCCAACACTTCACCGGCCTTCAACGACGCGATCACCTCGCTCTACCCCGTGGCCTACAAGCTGAAGTTCGCCAGCAAGCGCGAGCTCGATCGCGACTACGTCGTACCGCCGCTGGAGGGGCTGTGGTGGGCCGACGACATGGACGCCTTCACCGTGACCCGCGACAAGTCCCGCTGGGACTGGACGCTGATGATCATGACGCCGGACTGGATCGACGAGCACATGTTCGAGGACGCTCTCAGGCACGCCGGACGCGGCAGAACCCGTCCACCCCGCCTCGACGACGTACGGCGCGCAACGCTCGCGGAGGGCCGGTGCGTTCAGACGCTGCACATCGGGTCCTTCGACGACGAGGCCGCCGTCCTGGTGCGCCTGCATCACGAGTTCGTCCCTGCCCATGACCTGGAGGCGGTCGGCAAGCACCACGAGATCTACCTCAGTGACTTCCGCAGGGCCGCGCCTGAGAAGCGCCGCACGATCCTGCGCCAACCGGTCCACGACGCTGTGCCGAACAGGTCCGACCGTTGCTGAGCGCCGTCATCTTCGACCTCGACGACACCCTGGTCGACCACACCTCGGCCGCGGACGAAGCCGCTGTGTCGTGGGCACGCGCACTCGGCGTGGACGACCCGCGTCCCAGCACTCGCTGGGCAAAGATCACCGCGGTCCACTACGAGCGGTACCAGCGGCGCGAGCTGACCCTCGCCGAACAGCGCCGCCAGCGGGTCCGCGACTTCCTCGGGCGCAACCTCGACGACGCGAGCGCCGACGCACACTTCGCCGACTACCTCGCTAGCTACGAGTCGGCCTGGCGGGCCTTCGACGACGCAGCACCGGCGCTGCGCCGAGTCCGCGCGGCCGGCCTGGGCGTGGGCGTGCTGACGAACGGTGACGCGACTCAGCAGCGCTTCAAGGTCGAACGCGTCGGCCTCACCTCGGAGATCGACGTCCTCGTCGCGTCCTCGGAGCTGGCCGCAGGCAAGCCCGACGCGGGTGCCTTCCTGCACATCACGCGCCTGCTCGGGGTCGCTCCCGACGACGCCCTCATGGTGGGCGACTCCCTCCCCCACGACGTCCACGGCGCCCTGGCCGCAGGACTCCACGCCACGCTCCTCGACCGGCGCGACAATCACCCAGCGGTCGACGTACGACGCATCAGGTCGCTGGACGCGATCATGGCGGTCGACGCGTCACTGGAGATCTGAGTCCCGCGCCGAACGCCTAGGAGTACCTCGCGACCGGTGGTGACCAGTCGGTTCGCACCTTCGACGGCCACGCCTGGGAGCGCAGCGAGTTCATGGTCCGCCACGACACCTTCTGGGTCGACGTCGACGAGACCCGCTGAAGAGTCAGGACTCCGGTAGCTCGGCGAAGTCGCGCTTCATCGCGTTGTACCAGTCCATCGACTTCTTGGGGTGCCGCCACCGGCTCTTCATCGCGTCCCGCGCCTCCTGGTGGGTCGCGTCGCCGGCCTTCTCGGCCTCCTTGAGGTGGCGGTCCTGCGCCTTGATGACGTCGTCGGCGGTCTCGCCGCGGTGCTCGAGGTCGCAGGGACCTCCCAGCTGCTGACAGGTCATGGTCTTCACGGTTGCCTCTTCTCGCTCGGTTCTCGGCTCTCAAGTGGATGACGATCGGCAGCGGCGAGGTGTGACCGCCTCGCGACGATCAGGTACGTCGCTCCGCCCCGTCGCGGCGCGCGACGCTCGCCAGGACCTCGGGTGCGGCCCGGAAGGTGATGCCCCGGACACGACCGTCGGCGACGGCGAAGTCGAAGACGACCATCGCCCGGCCCCGCTGGAACCAGGCAGCGGCGGGACGGTCCTCGACGAACACGGGCAGGGCGGCCTGCGCGCTGCCGTTGAAGAACTCCGCCGTCTCGTGGCGCCCGGCGATCCGGGCCGGCGTCCCGAGCAGCCGCGCGGCGTCGTCCGCGCTCACCTCCGCCTCGGGAGCCAGGAGCTCGAGCAGGCGCTCGAAGTCACCCTCCTTGGCCGCGGCCATGAACGCGTCGACGACCTCCCACGCGGCCAGGTGATCCTCCGGTCGAGGCTGCCCGACGCGGGCCCGGGCGCGGGAGGCGAGCTTGCGGGCCGCGGCCGGTGTCGTGTCCAGCACGTCGGCGATCGTGGTGAACTCGAAACCGAAGCTGTCGTGCAGCACGAAGGCCACGCGCTCGCGGGGAGGCAACCGGTCGAGGACGACCTGGAGAGCGACCCCGACGGAGTCGGCGAGCGCCACCTCGTCGGCCGGGTCCGGTGCAGGTTCGTCCGGCGCCAGCCCGTCGAGATCGGCCTCCGGCACCGGCGTCCTCGCTCGCAGTCGGTCGAGACACAGACGCGTAGTCACGGTGGTCAGCCAGGCCTGCAGGTTCTCGATCTCCGCGTCGGTCCCGGTGAGCGCCCGGTGCAGCCGTAGCCACGCCTGCTGCACGACGTCCTCGGCCTCGGCCCGGTCCCCCAGCACGCGCGCGGCGAGCCCGATCAGGCGCGACCTGTCCGCCTCGAACTCCACGGTCGTCTCCTTGCCTGTCATGGCCTTTCCCTTCCGTCGCCCGACCGTCACTGGTTCGACGTACGAGCCGCTCCCGGTGTGACCGCCGCGTCAGAGCCGGTCGACGTTCTCCCGCACGAACTCCCGCATGTACGGGATGGTGAAGTCGACGAACCCGCGCCGGGTCGGCTCGATGATCCCGGCCACGATGAGTCGGCTGCGGTAGCGCGAGACGTAGCCGTGGTCACGCCCGAGCCGTCGCTCCACGGCGGCGATCGCCGTCTCCCCGTCGTCCTCGACCATGACCTTGACGAACGCCCGGTCGGTCTCGGAGAGGTCGTTGAGGGCCGGCTCGTGGACCAGCGCACCCACCTCGCGCAGCGACGCCTCGACCGCGATCACGACGTGCGCCTCGGTGATCTCCTCCGACCTCGGATCCTGACGCCAGGCCTGGTCCCCCACCAGCTGGATCAGGAAGGGATAGCCGTACGACGCAGCGGCCGCGCGGCGGAGCGCCTCGGCCCCGATCCACCGTGCGTGGGTCTCGATCGGGATCCGCAACGCCTCCTCGGCAGCCACGGGCGTCAGCGGCTCGAGCACGTAGCGCCGCGCCCGTCGCAGGAACGTCGAGACGTCCTCACTGAGGAGGTCCTGCACCGCGGCCGGCAGGCCGGCGGCGGCGAAGGCGACCGGGCGCTCCTCGCGGAAGGCGTGCTGGACGACGGCTCCGAGCTGGGCGACGTCGTCACGCGCACGACGGCTGTGGACCTCGTCGAGAGTGATGAGCAGGCCGGTGCCGTGGCGCTCGAGCTCGTCGGTCAGTGCGTTCAGCTGCGAGCGCAGCCCACCGGGTGAGTCGGCAGGCGGCAGCTCGAAGTCCACTCCCCCCAGGTTCGCCGGCAGGTGGACGCCGGAGACCCGTCGATGCTCGCGCGGCCCTTGGCGCAGCAGGTCGGCCAGCTCGGGCAGCGCCTCGCCGGCGAGGCGGTCGAGCAGTCCAGGCGTCGCCGTCTCCGAGACCACCACCCAGCCCCGCTCTCGCGCCACCGCCTCGCTCTCGTTGAGCATGACGGTCTTGCCGATCCCCCGGTTGCCGGTGAACAGGGCGGCTCGTCCGCGCGCTCCCGGCCCGGAGTCGAGGGCGTCAGCGAATTCGGCGATCACCGCGTCGCGACCGGCGACGGTCGGCGGGTTGGTGCCGAAGGAGGGGCGGAAGGGACTGCGAGCCATGGTGGCGATGGTTTCATCATCCTTCATCAATTGCTAGAGCCTTCATCATTCTTCATCGAACGGGAGCGGGCCGCTGCGCCCGGCGATTGGGGCGCATCCGGACAATGGAGCAGTGAGCCGCGACATCTCCGACTTCACCTACGACAACAGCACGGGTCGAGGACCCGGCCGGGTCGTGCGCACGCTGGGGCTGGTGCTGCCGGGCGTCCGTCGCGTGCAGCGCCAGGTCGTGCCGTACGCCGACGCCTGGCGTGAGCGCAACCGGCACAGCCTCGCGACGCCGGGCCCGCACTGGTTCGTGCTCGGTGACTCGATGTCACAAGCGGTCGGCGCCTCCCGCTTCGACGCCGGCTGGGTGGACCAGCTCGCCCGACGCCTCTCCCCCGCCATCACCGTGCCTCCGGTCGTGAATCTGTCCGCCACAGGCGCCCGCACCCCGGACCTGATCGCGCAGCAGCTGCCCGCGTTGAACGCGCTGGGCCCGGGACCCGAGGACGCTGGTGACCGTGCTCATCGGCTCCAACGACCTCTTCGCCGGGCGCACGTTCCGCGACGAGCTGCCCGACTCGTTCGCCGACCTGGTCCGCCTACTCCCCCGGGGCTCGGTCGTCGCCTCGCTCCCCCAGCCGCGCGCCGCGGCGACCGCCGCGAACCGTCACCTCGAAGCAGCTGCTGCGGCCGGCCACCTCCGGCTGGTCGACATGCGCGCGTCGGGCCCGAGCACGTGGCGCGGCCGGGTGGCCGAAGACCGCTTCCACCCCAACGACGCCGGCTACGCCGCCATCGCGGACGCGTTCGAACCTGCTCTGCGCGAGGTGCTCACGCGCCACCGCACCTGAAGGGCACAGGGTCCGCTGGTCAGCAGTTCGTGCCGTCGAGGTGGCAGCGCCCGTGGTGGTCTGCTGCCCGACGAAGCAGTCCCCTCCGTCAAGGGCGAGATGCGAACCGGGTTTTGTCCACAGGACAAGATTCTTTCGAAAGAGATGTCTGGAGGGGTCGTTCCGGGGCTCAAACTGTCGGTGCGCCCTGGCATCGTCGAGTCATGGAGCAGCACACGAACCCCGACCCGGAGGGTGGTTCCGTGCCCACGGAGGCGTTCGCAGCGACGCCCGGCGCGGGGGCTGTTGCGGGTGAGGGCAGGTGGTGTGACTTCTCCCCGGTCGAGGGCCGCACGCAGCGGATGCACCGCTTCACCGGCACCCTGCTGGCCGCGGTCTGCGACGCCACCGCCGGTGGTCTCGACGGTGTCGCGCTCGGGTGCCTGAGCGCCCGCGAGGCCGGAGAAGCCGTCCTGGAGCTGCACGAGGTCCTCGGACGGCTCAAGGGGCTGCAGCTCGCGCTGCTCGCCCACGCCGACCAGCTCGACGTCCACGCCCAGGCCGAGGGGCCGGCGCCGGTGAACACCGCCGCCTGGCTGACCCACCGCGCCCTGGTGCCCGGGCGCATCGCGCGGGACCAGGTCCGCCACAGCCGCGACCTCACCACCGACTTCACCGCGACCGGCTCAGCGCTGCTCGCCGGCGACGTCGACCCCACCCAAGCCGACATCATCGTCACCGCGGTCGAACAAGCTGCCCGACACCTCGAACCGGAGGACCCGCTCGCGCGCCGAGAAGGTCATGCTCACCGAAGCCCGCCGTCTCGACGCCGACCAGCTCCGCGTCCTGGGACGACCGGCTGCTCGAAGTCATCGACCCCGACGCCGCCGAAGCCCTCGAAGCCAAGCGGCTGCAGGCCGAGCAGGACGCCGCCGACGCCCAGCACCTGGCTCACCACCTGGGACGACCACGCACGGCACCACCCACCTCAACGTCACCCTGTCCACCCGCCACGCCGACATGCTCCGCACCGCGCTGCACGCCATCGCCAACCCCAGCCTGACCGACGCCGATACGCCGCACCACCACCACCAACACCGACGCCAGCAGCAGCAGCAACAGCAACAGCAACCTGGACGCCAACCGAGTTGCCGGTGCGGGCAGCGAAGGCGCCGCTGAGGGCAGCGAGGGACCGAGGGCACGGCCACCCGGGTCCTGAAAGCCAATCAGCGGGTCATGGGTGAGGCGTTCTGCCGCCTGATCGAGACCCTCGACCCGAACCGCCTGCCCCACTCCGGCGGCCTCAACGCCACCGTCGTGGTCACCATCCCGCTCGGCGACCCTCGAAGGTGGACTCGCCGCGCGACCATGGACACCGGCACCCGGTTCTCACCGGGTGAAGCCCGCGCGGATGGCGTGCGACGCCGGCCTCATCCCCGCCGTCCTCGGCGGCCGAAGCGAGGTCCTCGACCACGGCCGCACCCGCCGACTGTTCTCCAAACCCCAACGGGTCGCGATGGCGATCCGACAGAGCTTCCGCTGCGCCGCCGAAGGATGCGAACGACCCACCGCCTGGTGCGACGCCCACCACCTCCAACCCTGGATCCGCGACGGCCACACCAACCTCGACGACGGCGTCCTCATCTGCGGACGCCACCACACCCTCGCCCACCACCCCGACTACACCGTCCACCGACGACCCGGGTACCGCATCGCCATCACCCGCACCCCACGACAGGTGCCGCGACGCCACAAGGTCGGTCGCGGCCCATCACTCGAACGAGCTGCCCCATCACCACTGCGACGCCGTGCCTGACGTGTCTGAGGACTCAGCCCTCGCTGGAGGCCTCGACCTCGGCGGTGATCTGCTCCTCGGACTTTCCGCGAAACTTGCGGAAGCTGAAGACGATCATGCCCAACGCGATGGCGGCCGAGCCGATGAGCGTGGCACCGGTTCCCCAACCGCCCAGGAGCCAGTAGTCGTCCTTCAGAGGCCACCACCCGGGAGCCGGCGGCCGGATGCCCCAGTAGACGCCGAGCCCGACGAGCCAGACGACACCGAGCAGCGAGGCGATGATGCGCGGCCACGTCTGCACGCTGTCGGCAGCGGCCTTCTTGGCTGCCTTCTCGACCGGACGGACCCTGCGCTCGGCCCACTCGTACTGCTGCGAGAGCACGGCCAGACCCGCGAACAGGGCCAGCAGACCGGGCCCGGGAGGACGAGAGCGGCGATGCCGACGAGCACGAGCGTCCATCCGACGACGTCCAGCAGGATGCGCCGCGCTCGCGCCTCTGCCACTCATGGGCACACCCTGACAGATGTCGTGAGATCCGCACAGACGCCGACCCCGTCAGCCGCGTGAGACACGCGCGACACCGGCGTCAGCGCTTCGACCGCTTCGACTGCTTCGTCTCCTTCTTGACCCGGCGACGCAGCTGCAGGATCCGCAGCGACCCGGCCATGACGGCGATGAGCAGCCCGGCCGCCGTGGCGATGAGCAGCGCGGCCGCGAGCGGGGCGGTGCCGTTCCAGCCCAGGAACGCGACCTCGACGTCCTGGGTGTTCTGCAGGACGAAGATCGCCAGCAGGGCCAGCAGCAGGACGAGCACGACCACGAAGACCCATGCACCGCTGGCTCGCGAGCCACGCAGCGGGTCCTGGGCACCCGTGCCCCTCCCGGCGCCCGAGGTGGAGGAGGTCGCGGAGCCCGCGTCCGGCGTGGTGGCCGCGTCCCCGCCGGCGGACCCGGCCGGCCCGCCACGGGTGCCGACGAGGCACCGGTGGACGACGCGGGGTTGGTCTGCGGCTCACTCATGATGCACCTGTGACAGTAGTGTTCACGTTGTAAGACTCCCCTGCCCGCACCGCACGAAACGCCACACGCATCACGAGGGTCGAGACGCCGGTCGCCGGACCTGTGTCGCGGGCTAGGCTCGCGCGGATGAAGCTGGCGCGCCGCCCCGGACCCACCGTCCGCGTCCGCGTCCGCGAGTACGCCGAGGGACGCTGGCGGGGTCGCGAGGACCGGCTGGCCACCGAGGAGCCGCTGGAGATTCGTCTGGCCTGGCCCGGACACCCGTGCCGAGCGGGTCGGCGCGATGCGCACCGGGCCACGACTTCGAGCTGGCCGCCGGGATGACGTCGGGCCAGGGCGTGCTGGCCGGGACCGCGCTGTCCCAGGTCGCCTACTGCACCGACGTGACGCTCGCTCCTGAGGAGGAGTTCAACGTCGTCACCGTCACCCTGGCCGCGCCGCCGCTCGCGCCGCCGAGCGTGCGCACCTCGACCCTGCTGGCGACGTCCTCGGCCTGCGGCGTCTGCGGCACCGAGAGCATCGAGGAGGTCGACGCTGGCCGCGCGCCGCTCCAAGGACTCCGCTCCCGCGCACCCGGTGCTCTCCCCCGGCTGCTCTCCGCCCTGCCGGACCGGCTCCGCGAGCACCAGCGCGTCTTCAACACCACCGGAGGCCTGCACGCCGCCGCGGCGGTGGACGCCGACGGCACCCTGAGCGAGGTCCGTGAGGACATCGGTCGGCACAACGCCCTCGACAAGGTGATCGGTGCGCGCGTGCTCGCCGGCCTCTCCCCGCCGTGCCGTGATGCTCGTCAGCGGCCGCATCGGATTCGAGCTGGTCCAGAAGGCCGCCGTCGCGGGGGTCGGCGCGCTCGTCGCCATCGGCGCGCCGTCGTCGCTGGCGGTGCGCCTGGCCGAGGAGTCCGGCCTCGGTCTGGTCGGCTTCCTGAGCGCGAAGACGCTTCGTGGTCTACGTCGAGCCCGCCTCCTCCGGCGTGTGACGCGCATTCTGTCGGCGGGGGTACCACGGTCTCAGGGTGCGCATCCTCCACACCTCCGACTGGCACCTGGGACGTTCGTTCCACGGTGTCGATCTCCTGCCTGCGCAGGCGACCTACCTCGACCACCTGGTCGCGACGGTGGAGTCGGAGAAGGTCGACCTGGTGCTCGTCTCCGGCGACGTCTACGACCGTGCGCTGCCGCCGGTCGACGCGGTGGAGCTCTTCTCGGCCACCCTCGCCCGGCTCGCCGCGCGCGGCACCCGGGTGGTCGTCACGAGCGGCAACCACGACTCCGCCGTACGCCTCGGGGTCCACGCCGACCTCGCTGACGCCGCCGGGTCCATCTGCGCACCCGCTGGCAGGACGTCGGCTCCCCGGTGGTCCTCGAGGACCGCTTCGGGGACGTCGCCGTCCACGGCCTGCCCTACCTCGAGCCCGACGCCGTACGACGCGCGTGGGACCTGCCCGTCCGCTCCCACGAGGCGGCCCTGCGCGCCGCCATGTGCCGGGTCCGCGCCGACCTCGACGCCCGCGGCGGCCGGTCGGTGGTGATGGCGCACGCGTTCGTGGCCGGGTCGGTCGACCAGGCCGAGAGCCTGCGCTCCGACAGCGAGCGCGACATCTCCGTCGGTGGGGTCCAGCTGGTCCCCACCTCGGTCTTCCGCGACGTCTCGTACGCCGCCCTCGGTCACCTCCACGCCGCGGCGAACCTCTCCGACGAGATCCGCTACAGCGGGTCGCCGCTGGCCTACTCCTTCTCCGAGGCCGGGCGGGCCAAGGGCTCCTGGCTGGTCGAGCTCGGCCGCGACGGGCTCGAGCGCGCCGACTTCGTGCCCGCCCCGGTCCACCGGCCGCTCGCGGTGCTGCGGGACGGCTCGACGACCTGCTCGACGACCGCGAGCACACCAGCGCCGAGGGGGCCTGGCTGGCGGTGACGCTGACCGACCCGCAGCGCCCCGCCCAGGCCATGGAACGGCTGCGCCGTCGCTTCCCCGCACACCCTGACGCTGACCTTCGACCCCGAGGGCGCGCCCGCCCACCGTCCCCTGGTCATGCCGCACGTGAGCGGGCGCAGCGACCTCGACGTCGCGCTGGGCTTCGTCGCCGAGGTCCGCGACCTCGAGCCCACCACCGAGGAGGCGCTGCTGCTGCAGCTGGCCTGCGAGTCCTGCCGGGCCACCGAGGACCCCGACGCCGACCGCCGGCTCGACCTGGTCGGCGCCGCCGACCTCGACGCTCTCGGCGTGAGCCTCCGCGACGGCACGGGGGCGTGATGCGGTTCCACCGGCTCACCGTCACCGCATTCGGCCCCTACGCCGGCACCGAGGTCATCGACTTCGACTCCCTCAACGAGGCCGGCATCTTCCTCATGACGGGCAAGACAGGCGCGGGCAAGACCAGCCTGCTCGACGCCGTCTGCTTCGCGCTGTACGGCGTGGTGCCCGGCGAGCGTGGGGTGAAGTCGTTGCGGTCCCACCACGCGGCGGCCGACGCGCGACCCGAGGTCGTCCTCGAGGTGACGCTCGGCGAGCGTCGCCTGCGCATCCACCGCACGCCCGAGTGGTGGCGCCCGAAGAAGCGCGGCGACGGCACGACTCGCGAGCAGGCGAGCGCTGGGCTCGTCGACCTCACCGACGGCGACGAGCGACTCGTCTCGCATCGCATCCCCGAGGTCGGCCACGAGCTGTCGACGTTGCTGGGGATGAGCTCGGAGCAGTTCATGCAGGTCGTGCTGCTGCCGCAGGGCAGGTTCCAGACCTTCCTGCGGGCGACGAGCGACGAGCGCCAGCAGGTGCTGCAGCGGCTCTTCGCCACCGAGCGCTTCTCCCGCATCGAGGACTGGATGCAGGACCAGGCCCGCGACCTCCGCGGCCGGTCCGCCGCCGGGGAGCGCCGGGTCAGCCACGTCCTCAGCGCCCTGTCGAATCGGGCGCAGACCCCGCTGCCCGAGGCACTGACCGAGCTCGCCCGAGCCGACGTCGTCACGCTGAGTGCGCAGGCCCTTGCCTGGGCCGGCCAGGTCGTCGACACCGCACAGGAGCACGCCGCCTCCGCTGCGGAGCGCGCGGAAGAGGCAACCCGGGCGCTTGCCGACCTCGAGACCCGGCTGTCCCGCGCCGAGCGTGCGAGCGGGGTCCTGCGTCGTCGCGACGACGCCCGGCGCACCCTCACCGCGCTGGAGGAGCGTGCCGGCGAGCTCGACGACGCCCGCGACCGGCTCGACGCCCACCGTCGCGCCGCCACCGTCGCCGCTCTCTCCGGCTCCGTCGACGAGCTGGCCCGGGAGGTCGCCAGCGCACGCGCTACGGCCGCGCGGTGCCGGGGCGCTCTGGTGACCCACCTGCGTGCGACGCCCGGCCGCGGCTCGGCTCCAGGGACCGGCACGGGCGGCGAGGCCGGCACAGGCAGCGAGGCCGGCGCGGACCTCGGGCACCTGCGCGACACCACCGTCAACCGGCTCCACGAGCTGCGTCGACTCGCCCCCCTGGCCACCGAGGTCACCGACGTGCGCGAGCGACAGGCCGCCGCCCTGCGCGCAGCAGCCGAGGCCGCCGCGTCCCTCTCCGAGCTCGCCGTCGAGCTCGACGCGCTCCCGGAGCGGCGCACGGCGCTGGCCGTCCGCGTCACCGAGGCCCGGGCCCGTGCGGCGGGCCGTGCGGGCCTCGCCACCGAGGTCGCCGCCGCTCGTCGCCGTCACGACGCGGCGAAGGCGCTCGACGCCGCCCGAGCCGAGCAGGAGCGCCTGGTCGAGGCCGCGTTGGCCGCGCGCGAGCGGGCAGCGACCGCCCACGAGGAGCACCTCGCCCTCTTCGAGCGCCGCCTGCACGGCATGGCCGACGAGCTCGCCCGTCAGCTCACCCCCGGTGAGCCGTGCACCGTCTGCGGCAGCCGCGAGCACCCAGCCGTCGAAGCTCCGCTGGACCCGTCGGCCGACGGACACCCCGACAGCGGGATTGCGGGCGAGGCGCCGCGCTCGGCCCGCGACGACGACGACGAGCTCACGCTTCCGCTGTCCGTGTCGCTGCTGCCGACCCGGCGACCCGCCACGGTCACCGACGCCGACCAGGCGGCCTCGCTCGAGCGCCACACACAGGCGCAGGAGGTCGCGGAGACCGCGCGTGGGATCGCGGACACCGCCACCACCGCACTCGCCCTGCTCGAGCAGCAGGCCGAGGGGCGCACCCCGGCCGCGGCCCGCGACGAGCTCGCCGAGGCCTGCCGGTCCCTCGCCGCCGCGGAGTCGGCCGAGACCGAGCTGCCGGCGCTGAGCGACTCCCTCGACCGTGTCGAGCACGAGCAGACGAGACTGGCGGCGGCCCGCGAGGAGCTCAGCCAGGCGCGGCGCGAGAGCGAGCTGCTGGGCGAGCGGCTCGGCGAGGAGCTGACCGCGAAGGAGGCGACGCTCGCCGAGGTGGTGGGCGAGCACCCCTCCATCGAGGCCGCGACCGCCCACGAGCAACGCGCCCTGACCCTGCTCGACGCGCTGCTGGCCGCCGAGCAGGACCTCGCCCGGCTGGAGGACCAGCACGCCACCGCCACGACGCAGGCCCACGACCTCGCCACCGACCAGGGCTTCGCCGACCTCGACGCCGCCCGGACGGCCCTGCTCGCCTCCGACGAGGTCGACCGCTGGACGCAGGTGGTCGAGGCCAACGACCGCGCCGCCGATGACGCCCGCCGCACCCTGGAGGACCCGGACGTGGTCGCCGTTCTCGGGGAGCTCGCCGACCGCACCCCTGAGGACGTCACCGCCGTGCGCTACCAGCGCGAGCGGGCTCACGCAGCCGCCGTCGAGGCCTCTGACCTGCGCGCCACCACGGCCGACGCCGCGGACGCGCTGACCCGCCTCGCCACCGACCTCGCCGAGGCCATCCGGGTCTGGGCCCCGCACCAGGAGCGACACGCCACCGCGGACCGACTGTCCCGGCTCGTCCGGGGCGTGGGCAGTGACAACCAGCTCCAGATGCGGCTGTCCTCCTACGTCCTGGCCACCCGGCTGGACCAGGTCCTCGACGCTGCCAACGAGCGGCTCGGGCAGATGCGGGACCACCGCTACGAGCTGCGCCGCACGTCCACCGGCCGAGGGGGCACCCGCATCGGCCTCGGGCTCGAGGTCCTCGACGCCTGGACCGGCGAGAGCCGCGACGCCGCCACGCTCAGCGGCGGCGAGACCTTCGTGGTCTCCCTCGCCCTCGCGCTCGGCCTGGCCGACGTCGTAGGACAGGAGTCGGGCGGCACCCGGGTCGACACCCTCTTCGTCGACGAGGGCTTCTCCGCGCTCGACCCGGACACCCTCGACGACGTCATGGACCGCATCGACGCGCTGCGGGCCGGGGGACGTACCGTCGGGGTGGTGAGCCACGTGACCGAGCTGCGCACGCGCATCCCCACCCAGCTGCACGTCGAGTCCTCCCGCGCCGGGTCGACCGTGCGTGTGGCCAGCACCGTCGCGTGAGTCCACCGGACCAGGACGACGACGGGGTCCGCCCGCTGGCCGTCATCGACATCGACGGGGTGCTCGCCGACGTCCGCCACCGGGTGCGGTTCCTCGACCGGCCTGCCCCGGACTACCGGCGCTTCTTCGCCGCCGCGCCGCGCGACCCCCTGCTCACCGAAGGTCGCGACGTCGTACGACGCCTGGCCGAGGTGTGCGAGATCGTCTACCTCTCCGGGCGTCCGGAGTACTGCCGCCGCGACACCCTGGACTGGTTCGCCCGTCACGACCTCCCCGCCGGCGACCTGCACCTGCGCCGGCACCGCGACTACCGACCGGCGCGGCTGTACAAGGTGGAGGTGCTGCGCGGGCTCCGCCGTCGCGCGCCGGTGTCGGTGGTGGTCGACGACGACCCCGACGTGATCGCCGCCGTCACCGCCGCCGGGTTCGACGTGCTCCCGGCCACCTGGATGGGCGACGACGCCTCCGCTGCGGCGCTGCACGAAGCCCAGGAGCGCGACGGCCGCACCTGAGCGTCAGGCCCGCCGCGGGACCCCACCGGGGATCGGCGCCGTCGGGTCGTAAGGACTGCGTGTCAGCACGAACGTCGAGCAGTTCAGGTGGCTCACCGAGCCGTCCTCGCGGCGCACCGGCAGCAGCTCCTCCCCGTGGTGGTAGCCGCTGGTGCCGACGAGGGTCCCGCTCACCAGCCGGAAGGTCGAGGTACGCCCTCCCTCGGGCGTGCCCAGGAGCAGCTGCCGGCCGTCCCATCGGCACTGCATCGACGTGTTGCCCCAGTACCAGACACCGAGCACCTCGGCGACGTCCCGCGGCACCCGGCCCGACGGACGCCACGGCAGGGCCAGGGTCGGCTCCGCCGCCTCCAGCGTGTCGAGCAGCCCGGCGCTCACCCGGTCGGGGCGGAGCCCGGTCGTGCTGTTGGCGAGCACCACCACGCCGGTGCGACGCGGCCGGTCGACGAGCAGGCAGGCCTGGAAGCCCGGCATCGAGCCGGTGTGGCCGACACGCACCCCCGAGCCACCCGGCACCAGCCGGAGACCGAGTCCGTAGCCGGCGGCCAACCCCTCGACGGCGGTGCCGGACTGCACGGTGGCCATCTCCTCGATGCTCTCGGGCAGCAGCACCTCGTCACGGCCACCGACCAGGAAGTCGGCGAAGGTCGCCAGGTCCAGCACGGTGCTCCACACCTGACCGGCCGGCGCCATGGCCCGGGTGTCGGTGGCCGGCTCGGCCACCAGCTCGCCCGACCAGGGGTGCACCGAGTAGCCGTGGGCGTGGGGGTCGAACGGGTCGTAGCTGGTGCGCAGCATCCCCAGCGGCTCCAGCAGCAGCGACGACAGGCACTCCCACCAGGTCCGGCCGCGCAGGCGTGCGACCACCTCGCCGAGCAGTCCGTAGCCGACGTTGCTGTAGTGGTGGGTCCGACCGGGCTCGAGGGGGCCAGCGGCGGGGAGCCCGGCCACGAGCTCGGCGAACGAACGCCCCGTGCTGCGCTCCCACCACGACCCCGCCGGCTCGGCGGGCAGGCCCGAGCTGTGGGTCAGCAGCGAGCGGATCGTCACGTCGGCGCCGGCCACCTCCGGCAGGTGCTCCGTGACCGGGTCGTTGAGCCCGAGGCGACCCTCGTCGCGCAGCTGCATCACCAGCACGGCGGTCATCGTCTTGGTGATCGACCCGATCCGGAACTGCAGGTCGGCCGGGTTCAGTCCCGGTTCACCGGTGGCGTCGCCGCGACTCTCCCGCCACGCCAGCTCGCCGTCGCGGGTCAGCACCCCGGCCACCGCGGGCAGCCTGCGGGTGGACTGTTCCTCGGCCAGGACGGCCAGCAGGCGGCGTGCGGTCGACTCGGTCACCAGGCCCATGGGGTCAGTCTTGCGCAAACGCCTCGGGCGGGGGGCAGGCGCACACGAGGTTGCGGTCGCCGTACGCCTGGTCGATGCGGCCCACCGGCGGCCAGTACTTGTCGGGGTCGTAGCCGGTCGGGAACACGCCGAGCTCGCGCGGATAGGGGCGCTGCCAGTCCGCCACCGCCAGCACCTTCGCGGTGTGAGGAGCGTGGCGCAGCGGCGAGGAGGCCGCGTCCCACTCTCCCGCCTCGACCCGCCGGATCTCGTCACGGATCGCGATCATCGCTTCCACGAAGCGGTCCAGCTCGGCGAGGTCCTCGGACTCGGTCGGCTCGACCATGAGCGTGCCGGCCACCGGGAAGCTCATCGTCGGCGAGTGGAAGCCGTAGTCGACCAGCCGCTTGGCCACGTCGTCGACCGTGACCCCCGATGCCTTGGTGATCTCGCGCAGGTCCAGGATGCACTCGTGGGCGACCAGGCCCCCGTGCCCGCGGTAGAGCACCGGGTAGTGGTCGGCCAACCGCTTGGCGACGTAGTTGGCGCTGAGCACCGCCACCGACGTCGCCCGGGTCAGGCCCTCGGCCCCCATCATGCGCACGTAGGCCCAGGAGATCGGCAGGATGCCGGCCGAGCCGTACGGCGCCGCGCTGATCGGACCGATGCCCTCACGACGGTCCGTGTCGGGGTGGTCGGGGTGACTGGGCAGGTACGGCGCCAGGTGCTCGCGGACCGCGACCGGCCCCACGCCCGGACCGCCGCCGCCGTGCGGGATGCAGAAGGTCTTGTGCAGGTTCAGGTGCGACACGTCCCCGCCGAACTCGCCCGGCCGGGCGTGCCCGAGGAGCGCGTTGAGGTTCGCGCCGTCGACGTAGACCTGTCCGCCGTGCTCGTGGACGATGCGGCAGAGGTCGGTGATGCCGTCCTCGTAGGCGCCGTGGGTCGAGGGGTAGGTCACCATGATCGCGGCCAGGTCGTCCGCGTGCTTCTCGCACTGCGCGCGCAGGTCGTCGAGGTCGACCGCTCCGTCCGGGGCGGCCTTGACCACCGTGACGGTCATGCCGGCCATGATCGCCGAGGCCGCGTTCGTGCCGTGGGCCGAGGACGGGATCAGGCAGACACGACGTTGCTCGTCCCCGCGCGCACGGTGGTAGCCGCGGATCGCGAGCAGCCCGGCCAGCTCGCCCTGCGAGCCGGCGTTGGGCTGGATCGAGACCCGGTCGTAGCCGGTCACGCTGGCCAACCAGCCCTCGAGCTGCTCGACCAGGTCGTGGTAGCCGGCGGCGTCCTCGGCGGGGGCGAAGGGGTGCAGCGTGGCGAACCCGGGCAGCCCGATGGCCTCCATCTCGGTGGTGGCGTTGAGCTTCATGGTGCACGATCCCAGCGGGATCATGCCGCGGTCGAGCGCGTAGTCGCGCCGCGACAACCGGGACAGGTAGCGCAGCATCGCCGTCTCGGAGCGGTGGCTGGAGAACACCTCGTGGGTGAGGTAGTCAGTGGTGCGGCGCAGCTCCTCGGGCAGCCGGACGCCGGTCGCCGACGCGTCCGTCCCGAGGTCCCCGGGCACGCCGAACGCGGTCAGCACGGCCTCCAGGTGCGAGGTCCGCGTCGTCTCGGACACCGAGATCCCCACGTGGTCGTCATCGACCCGGCGCAGGTGGACGCCGGCTTCGCGGGCGGCGGAGACCACGTCGCCGGCGCGGCCCGCGACGGTGACCTCCAGGGTGTCGAAGAACGCTTCCGGCCCTACGTCGAGCCCACCCTCGCGCAGAGCGTCGGCCAGTAGGGCCGCCTTGGCGTGGGTGGTCAGGGCGATGCGGCGCAGGCCGTCCGCGCCGTGGTAGACGGCGTACATCGAGGCCACCACGGCCAGCAGGACCTGAGCGGTGCAGATGTTGGAGGTCGCCTTGTCGCGGCGGATGTGCTGCTCGCGGGTCTGCAGCGCCAGCCGGTACGCCGGACGGCCCTCGGCGTCCACCGAGACGCCGACGAGGCGTCCGGGCAGGTGCCGCTGGAGGCCCTCGCCGACGGCCATGAACCCGGCGTGCGGACCACCGTGGAACAGGGGAACCCCGAAACGTTGGCTGCTGCCCACCGCGATGTCGGCTCCTAGCGAGCCCGGCGACTCCAGCAGGGTCAGGGCCAGCAGGTCCGCGGCCACGACGGCGAGACCGCCCTGGGCGTGGGCCTGCTCGATGACCGGACGCGGGTCGCGCACCGCTCCTGAGGCGCCGGGGTACTGCACCAGCACGCCACTGACCTCACCCTCGGGGAGACCGTGGGCCAGGTCCGCGACGACCACGTCGATGCCCATCGCCTCAGCGCGGGTGCGCACCACCTCGACCGTCTGGGGAAGCGCGTCCGCGTCGACCACGAACGGACCCGCCGCACCACGCTTGGCCCGACGCACGAGCGTCATCGCCTCCGCGGCGGCCGTGCCCTCGTCGAGCAGCGATGCGTTGGCCGTCGGCAGACCCGTCAGGTCGCCGATCATGGTCTGGAAGTTCAGCAGCGCCTCGAGCCGGCCCTGCGAGATCTCGGGCTGGTAGGGCGTGTAGGCGGTGTACCAGGCCGGGTCCTCGAGGATGTTGCGCCGGATCACCGCCGGCGTGGTGGTGCCGTGGTAGCCCAGGCCGATCATCGGCTCGGCCGTGCGGTTGCGGCCGGCGAGCTCGCGCAGCAGCGCTGCCGCCTCCTCCTCCGACACCGCGGCCGGCAGGTCCAGCTCCGCGGCGGAACGGATCGAGGAGGGGACGGCGGCGGCCATCAGGTCGTCGAGCCCGGAGAATCCGAGCTCTTTGAGCATGACGAGCAGGTGGGTGTCGTCGGGGCCGATGTGGCGCTCCACGAACGGGCGCACGGGCTCGAGGTCGGTGCGTGCGGCGAAGGACGGGTCGACGGGGGCCATGGCGGCATCCACTCCGAGGGGTCGGGGTCGTTGCCTCCCCCTCTGTCACCCAGGTGGGGCTCCAGAGTTGCCTCGTGCGCGCGGTCCGTGAGCCTGAGAGGTTCCGGGGAGGAATTGCCCCTTCGGCGCTCCGTGGGAGTCTCTCCCGCGCGTGGTCACCAGCGGTGACAGCCTAGCAAGTCCCCTGAGACCGGACGCGCCCGGCAACGGGTCCGGCCCGATCAGGCGAAGCGTGCCTGGCGGCGTCGGGCGAGCTCGTCGGTGGAGGACTCCGGCTGGCTGGCCTTCTCGCTGGGCAGCGCGGAGAGCGAGCCCTCGATCTCACGCCAGACGCCGCCGATGGCGATGCCGAACACACCCTGACCGCCCTGGAGCAGGTCGATGACCTCGTCGTTGGAGGTGCACTCGTAGACGCTGGCGCCGTCGCTCATGAGCGTCACGCGCGTCAGGTCGTCGGTGCCCCGCTCGCGCAGGTGCTGGACGGCGGTGCGGATCTGCTGCAGCGAGATGCCGGCGTCGAGCAGCCGCTTGATCACCTTGAGCAGGAGGATGTCGCGGAAGGAGTAGAGCCGCTGCGTGCCCGACCCGGTGGCGCCGCGCACGGTGGGCTCGACGAGCTTGGTGCGGGCCCAGTAGTCGAGCTGGCGGTAGGTGATCCCCGCGGCGTTGCAGGCGGTGGGGCCGCGGTAGCCGACGTCGTCGGGCAGAGGTGACACGTCGTCGTCGAAGAGCAGACCCTGCTCGTCGGCCACGGACTCTGCTACCAGCGCGTCGGGATCAGTTCCCAGCGCCGGCTTGTCACCCTGTCCAGCCACGATGTCCTCCGGTTCGTCTCTCCGCGTCCGTAGTCCCGGGAAGGGCCGCCGGCTGCCCGAGCTGGACAACAGCGGTGGAACTACAACGAAGACACCCCACCGTACGACCGGGGGTCCCCCCGGTCAAAGACCACCGGCACCTCGCGCTCAGCGTGTCGCACCTTCACGTTGAGGTTGAAGGTTGCGCCTCAGGCTTCCTCGAAGTCCTCGGGAGAGACGTTGTCGAGGAACTCGCGGAACTTCTCCACCTCGTCCTCGTCCTCCTCGGGGACGTCGAGCCCGGCCTCGTCGAGCACGTCGTCGGCGCACACGATGCGGGTGCCGGTGCGCAGGGCCAGCGCGATGGAGTCGGAGGGCCGGGCGCTGACCTCCACGCCGCTGGCCAGCACGAGGGTGGCGTAGAAGACACCCTCACGGACCTCGGTGATCCGGACCTCCGTGAGCTCGTTGCCGGTGGCGCCCAGCACGTCCTTGAGGAGGTCGTGGGTCAACGGGCGCGGGGGTACGACGCCCTGCTGGGCGAAGGCGATGGCGGTGGCCTCCACCGCGCCGATCCAAATGGGGAGGTAGCGCGCGCCGGACACCTCCCGGAGCAGCACGATCGGCTGGTTGGAGGGCATCTCGACCCTGACCCCGACGACATCGACTTCGCGCACGTCGCCACACTACCCCCGCGTCCACCACCGAACCGAGGGCTCGCCCGCGACCGGTCCCGTCCGGACCCGACGGGCCCGGGAGCTCAGCGCAAGGAGCGCAGACCGGCCTTGACCAGCGTTGCGTGCAGTCGCACGGAGAGGGCCGCGATCTGCTCCATGGCGTCCGCCGCCCGCCCCTCGGCGCCCGCCTCCCGGCTCCGCCGAAGCGGTGAGAGCACCTGCTCCACCAGCCCGACCTCGCGGTCCGCAGCGGTCTTGAACGCGCGCAGGTGTCGAGGCTCGATGCCGTACGCCGCCAGGTCCGCGACCGTGCGGGCCACGACCACGGCGTCGTTGTCGTAGGGTGCCGCCCCGGCCCGGGGCTTGATGAGTCCGTAGGACTCCAGCTGGCCCAGCAGGTCCTCGTCGATCTCCGCCGCGGCCACCAGCTCGCGCCGCGTCAGCCGCAGGCGCGAGGTCTCGGCGAAGCTGTCGGCCTGCGGGTAGCCGTCCCCCGCCAGCACCAGCGGGGGCACCCGGGGCTCCGAGGGCAGAGCCGGCGGCTCCAGGCCCCGGTCGATGGCGTCGAGGTGCTCGCGGATCACCTTGAGTGGCAGGTGGTGGTCGCGCTGGAGGGTCAGGGCGTAGCGCAACCGCTCGACGTCGTGGTCGGAGTACTTGCGGTAGCCGGCCGCGGTACGGGTCGGCTCGACGAGGCCCATCGCCTCGAAGTAGCGCAGCTTGCTGAGCTCCAGCGACGCGAAGTCCTCCCGCAACCGGGCGTGGACCTCACCGATGTTCATGCGGGCGTCGGTGCGGTGCGACGCGGACCGGTCGACCGGCTGCGGCATCGGCTTCCTCACCGTCCCCTCACCGTCCTCGCACCGTTCTCACTGTCCATACCGTCCTCACCGTCCGGGGGCCGCCTGTCCGGCGAAGAAGACCAGGCGGTACTTCCCGATCTGCACCTCGTCGCCGCCGTGGAGCACGACGTCGTCGATGCGGTCGCGGTTGACGTAGGTGCCGTTCAGGGAGCCCACGTCGCTCACGCGGAAGCCGTCGCCGGTCCGGCGGAACTCGGCGTGGCGGCGCGAGACCGTGACGTCGTCGAGGAAGATCTCGCTGTCCGGATGACGACCGGCGGTGACCACGTCGGTGTCCAGCAGGAAGCGGCTGCCGGTGTCGGGCCCCCGCTGGACGACGAGGAGCGCGCTGCCGGCCGGCAGCGCGTCGACCGCGGCCGCGTCCTCGTCGTTGAGCGGACGGTCCTCGGTCTGCTCCGCCGCCACCGGGTTGCGGAAGGTCATGGTGTCGGTGGCCTCGACCCGGCGCACCTCACCGGTCTCGGTGACCGCGGGCGCCCCCGGAGCGGGCTGGGCGGGCTGGGCGGGCTGGGCGGGCTGGGCGGGCTGGGCGGGCTGGGCCGGCGGGGCGGTCGGCGGGGCGCCGGTGGCCTCACCAGGGGTCTCGACCGCGGCCGCGATGCGGGTGCCGCACTGGGAGCAGAACCGCGCGTCGTCGGGGTTCTGGTGCCCGCACGCGGTGCAGAACGGCATGTCTCCTCCTGGTCGGTCGAACCACCCCGACGAACCTTCAACCACACGTCGAGGGTGATGGTTGGGCCAACGTACCAGTGGCGCGGGGCGGTCCGTCCGACCCGGAGGCGGCCCCGTCGAACTCAGCCGTCCAGGCCCTCCTGGTAGGCAGCCGCGTCGAGGAGCCCGGCCACGTCACCGGCGTCGGACGGGGCGATCTCGAACAACCAGCCCTCGCCGTACGGGTCGGAGTTCACCAGCTCCGGGGTGTCGTCGAGCGCCTCGTTGCGTGCGGTGACCCGACCCGTGACGGGGACGTAGACGTCGCTGACCGACTTCGTGGACTCGAGCTCGCCGACCGCTCCCCCGGCGGTGACGTCCTCGCCCACCTCGGGCAGCGAGACGTAGACGATGTCGCCGAGCTGCTCCTGGGCGAAGTCGGTGATGCCCACGCGCACCGACCCTTCGCTGTCACCGGGCTCGCGGACCCACTCGTGCTCACGGGTGTACTTCAGGTCGTCGGGGTACACGGCGCTCCTCGGGGGGGCTGGATGGGTGGGGAACCGGTCGATCGGGTGACGCAGTCGGCAGGCTATCTCGTCGGGCTGACCACGAGGGAGATCATCCCTCCTCGACGGGCAGCGCGAAGCGGGTCGGCGACAGCTCGGTGGTGGAGGAGACCTCGACCGTCTCCTGGTCCTGCACCCGTACCACCCCGCCGATGGACTCGACCTCGTCGATGAAGCCGCCGTCGAACGTCAGGGCCGTCGCCAGCGTCTCGGTGTCGCCGATCGCGTCGATGGTCACGGGCTGTCCCAACGGGGTGCCGTCGACCTCGATCTCCGCGCCGTTCTGGACCATCCCGGTCTGCGCCACCACCCGGATCTCGTCGTTCAGCTCGATCGCCTCCGCACCCGCGTCGCGCAGCTCCTGCAGCCCGTTCAGGAGCTGGTCGGTGCCGACCCCGGCGCGACCCGGCTCGACGGTGATGCGGATGCCAGGTACCGGTCGCCGGCACCTGGCCGGCCAGGAGGGCCAGGGTCTCGATCCGCTCGCGGGCCAGCTCGACGGCGGTGTTGCTGGCCTCGGTGTCCACCCGCAGGGAGTCGCGGGTCTGCTGGAGGTCGGCGATCTGGGCCTCGGCACGGTCGGTGGCCAGCGCCAGCGAGTTGATGAGGGCGATGAGGTCGGCCTGTCGCGCGCCGGTGAAGCTGTCGGCCTGGTCCTGGGAGCGGACCTGGACCGCCGAGGCGAAGCCGAGCGCGCCGAGCAGGATCGCTGCGATCCACTGGCCCCGGCCGCCGGGGGTGCGCAGGGAGCGCAGGAGGCGGTCCCGGCCACTGGGTGGCGGTGCACCGGCGCCGGGCCGCTCGGTTCGCCCGGTCGTCTCAGGCATGGAAGATGTGTCGCCGGATCGCGGCCACGTTGGAGAAGATCCGGATGCCGAGCACCACGACGACGCCGGTCGAGAGCTGACCGCCCACGCCGAGCTGGTCGCCGACGTAGACGATGAGGGCCGCGATCGTCACGTTGGAGACGAAGGAGACGACGAAGACCTTGTCGTCGAAGATGCCGTCGAGGAAGGCCCGGAAGGCGCCGAACACGGCATCGAGCGCCGCGACCACCGCGATCGGTAGGTAGGGCTGCAGCCAGAGGGGCACGTCGGGCTGGAGGAACAGTCCGAGGAGGAGCCCGGCGACCAGGCCCGCCGCCGCGATCAACGGTCGTCCGCCGTCGGGTCCGCGGAACGCGCCGGGCGGGCGTGCCGCAGGGAGAATTCGGAGGCGGCGGGCACGGTGAGTGAGTCCTCTGCGGTCATCTCGAAGGTGAGGTCGTAGATCGACTTCAGATTCAACCACCACGTGCCGCCCTCGGACTCCACGAAACGCGCGGCGAGGTCGTCGGGGTCGCCGATGGCCGTGACGACGTAGGGGCGGGCGAGGGAGCGGAAGTTCACGGTGATGGCGTCACCGGCGATCCGGATGGCGCTCAGCGCCGTGATGCGCTGACCGTTGATCGCCACCGCCTCCGCGCCGGAGACCCACAGCCCGTTGACCAGGATCTGGAGGTCGGTGTCGAGCACGACCTGCGGGTCGGCGACGTCGGTCGGACCGTCGTCGGCCACGATCCGGACCCCCGGGCCCGTCAGTGCCACCGCCCCCGTCGAGGCACCGAGCTCGTCGAGCCGGTCGCTGAGCTCCCGGCCCCGGGTGGAGGCCTGGAGGGCGTTGGACCGCGAGGCCTCGAGCTCGGCCTGCAGGTCCGCGGTCCGGGTCCGGGTGTCGGCCAGCTCCTGACGCAGCCCACGGACCTGCTCGATCAGGGAGTCGCGCGACGCCTCCCCGACCGGCTCGCTGCGCGTCGCCTGCTGGGCGGCGACGCCGACGAGCAGCCCGAAGAGCACCAGTCCGAGCAGCGCCAGCAGATGGCGGGAGGGACTGCGCCGTTCCGATCCGCCGTCCTCGCCCGACGGCTCCGCCGGCCGCCCCGGTCGCGCGGGCAGCGTCGGCGGCGGCCTCGCGCTGGGCCGCGACCACCTCGTAGTCCTCGTCCAGCGAGTGGGTGGTGACGTAGTTGAGCAGGCCCATCGTCACCTGCGGCGGGAGCGGGCGACCCGACGGGTCACGCGGGGTGCTCACGCGTCGCCTTCGAGCTACGCCGGGGAGTGCTCACCACCAGGGTCCGCACCTGCCACGCGTAGAGCAGCCCGGCCCACCAGTACATGCCGACGCCCCAGATGACGAAGGCCCACCCGAGGACCTTGGCCGCGTCGGCGGCCAGGGTCTGACCGTCCCCGAGCAGCAGGAGCGGGAAGGCGTAGAGGAGTGCGGCCGTCGCTGCCTTGCCGAGGAAGTGCACCGGCAGCGCGCTGTAGCCCCGCGTCCGCAGGATCGGCACCAGCCCCCAGAGGAAGAGGTCGCGCGCGGGAAGGATCAACGCGAGCCACAGCGGGATGATGTCGCGCACCGCGAGGCCCACGACGGTCGCCAGGATGTAGAGGCGGTCGGCGACCGGGTCCAGGATGGCGCCGAGCTTGGAGGCCTGGTCCAGCTTGCGGGCGAGGTAGCCGTCGAGCCAGTCGCTGAGGCCGCTGACGACGAGGACCAGGACGGCGAGGCCGTCCTCCTCCGGTCCCAGGATCAGCCAGAGGAAGAGCGGCAGCAGCAGCAGGCGCAGCGCGCTGAGGAGGTTGGGGACCGTCCACACCCGCGAGCGCTCCTCGGGGACCGAGGGACCCGCGGGCCCGCGCCGCTCAGCGCCCGCCGCGCCGGTGTCCGCCCGTGCTGCCCTGCCCACGTCTCGCCTCGCTACCGCTCCGTGCCCGATGCGACCCGATGTGACCCGCTCGCCCACACCCTAGTGGCGCTCGCCGTGTTCTCGTCGCCAGGACGTGCCGCGGCCGGCGACCGGTGCCCCCGAGCGGGGTCAGGGGCGTGGGTCAGGGGCGTGGGGTCAGGGGACGAGGGTCAGGGGGCGTGGATGGAGCGGCCGCAGCGCGGGCAGTGCGTGCGGCTGCAGCAGTCGAGCTGCTGCCCGCACCGGCACGCCGTGGCACGGCTTGACCGCGCCGTCGTACGGGCGCCGTCGGCCCGTCCTCCCGTAGCGAGGGTCTTGGTGACCACGCCTGACCTCCCAGTCGAGCCGGTGCGTGCGGCCGACCATCGCCCGGAGCGACGCTGCGTTCACACACCTGAGTTCTTCGTCACACGGTCCTCGTCCTGTCCCTCCCGGATCAACGAGCCACGCCGAGGACGAGGTGAGATAGGGGCTGGTCCCGGGCCCTTCGTCCGTGGCGGACCGTTCCCGATACCCGGCATACTGGACACGCGCCCCGCTGACGCCGGGGCCCGCCGGACCGGACGCACCGGAAGGCGTCCGGAGGGGATGGGGTTCCCCGACCGGTTCATCCAGGGGTGGGAGACGACTGTGGGAGTCACGACGATCCAGCGCCGCCACGCGCTGCGCACGATGCTGGTGCGGGCCGAGGAGTCGCGAAGCGCCGGGGAGGCGGAGTCGCCCTGGGAGTCGGTGGCCTCGGTGGCCTCGACCGACCAGCACTTCGACGGCGAGGACGACGTCCTGGCCGAGCTGCACCAGGAGTGGGTCCGGCTGCTGAGCGCCCGACTGCACCGCGGCCAGATCGTGGCCAGCCGCACCGCGTTCAACGTCCGCGACCTGTACGACGAGCTCTGCGACGAGCACGCGACCATGCGCAGCATCCTCGACGCCCACCACGCCCACCCGGCGCTGTGGGAGCCGACCGCCCGCGAGCACGCACTGCTGGCCCGTATCGCCGGGCTCGTGCCCGACGACGCCACCGGGGAGCAGGCGGCCTCGCAGGGGCGCGCGCTGGTCATGCAGCGCATCCCGGTGCAGCGCGGCGCCCTGCGCTGACTTCTCGGCCCGCGTGGCGCGGGTCCACGTCGGCGGCGAACCGTCCCGTGGCGGCGTCCGCTCCCCTAATCTGACCGACGTGGACACCCACTTCCGGCGACGCCCCGAGCGCCCCTCACGCCCGCAGCACGCGCCACAACCGCAGCGTCTCCGCCCTCGTCGTCGGCGCCGGCTTCGGCGGCATCGCGGCCGCCGTCGAGCTGCGCAACCGCGGCGTCGAGCGACCTGACGATCCTGGAGAAGGCCGACCGCGTCGGCGGGGTCTGGCGCGAGAACACCTACCCCGGGGCGGCCTGCGACGTGCCGTCCTCGCTGTACTCCTACTCCTTCGCCCCCAACCCCGGGTGGCCGCGGCGCTACGCCGAGCAGCCCGACATCCTCGCCTACATCGAGCGGGTCACCCGCGAGGAGGGCCTCGAGGACCTGGTCACCACCGGCACCGAGGTCGTCGACGCCCGTTGGGACGACGCCACCTGCCGGTGGACGGTCCGGACCCGGCGGGGGGAGGCCGACGGGCCGACGTACGAGACCGACGTCCTCGTCTTCGCCCAGGGCCAGCTCTCGCGACCGGCGATCCCGGACCTTCCCGGTCGCGCGGACTTCGCGGGGCCGGCCTTCCACTCCGCCCAGTGGGACCACGCGGTGGAGTGGGCCGGCACGCGCGTCGCGGTCATCGGCACCGGCGCCAGCGCCATCCAGTTCGTGCCCCACCTCGCCGAGTGGGTCGGTGCCTCCGGCAGCGTGACGGTCTTCCAACGCTCGGCGCCGTACGTCGTGCCGAAGCCCGACCGCGGCTACACGCGCGCCCACCTGCAGGCCTTCGAGAAGGTCCCGCTCACCCAGGCGTTCGGACGCGAGCTGACCCGGTTCAACAGCGAGCAGCTCAACCGCACCCTGGCCGAGCAGGGCCGCATGACCTCGTTGCTGGAGACCGCCTTCCGGCTCCACCTGCGCCACCAGGTCTCCGACGAGGACCTGCGCGCCAAGCTCGAGCCGGACTACCCCATCGGCTGCAAGCGGCTGCTGTTCTCCAACGACTGGTACCCCGCGCTCGTGCGCGACAACGTCGACGTGGTCACGCACGGCGTCAGCAGGGTCGACGCCGACGGGGTCGCCACCGACGACGGCGCCCACCACGCCGCCGACGTCATCGTGTGGGGCACCGGGTTCCGGGCCACCGAGTTCCTCGCGCCCGTCGAGGTCTTCGGCCGCGCAGGCCTGCCGCTGGCCGAGGAGTGGAAGGACGGTGCCCACGCCCACCTGGGCATCTCGGTGCCCGGCTTCCCCAACGCCTTCATCGTCTACGGCCCCAACACCAACCTCGGCGGCAGCTCCATCATCTCGATGATCGAGTGCCAGACCGGCTACCTCGGGCAGGCGGTCACCGCACTGCAGGACGGCCGCGCCGACGTCGTCGAGGTGCGTCGCGACGTGGCGGACCGCTACGACGCGGAGATCCAGGACCGGCTCTCGCGCAGCGTGTGGGCCACGGGCTGCTCGAGCTGGTACCAGTCCCCCAGCGGTCGCGTCACCACCAACTGGCCCGGGCAGGTGCAGGAGTACCGCGAGCGCACCGCCGACCTGGACCTCCACGACTTCGGGTTGAGCCCTGCGCGGACGGGTACCGTCCCCGCAACACGCTGACCCTCCGCCGGCCCCGGCCGAGGGCGCGCCCCGGGAGGAGAACCATCGTGGCAACCGTGCTCTGGCTCATCGCCGTCGTGCTCGTCATCGCAGGGATCGTCCAGATCGTGCGGGGTGGGATCGTCCCCGGCATCGTGCTGATCGTGGTCGGACTGCTGGTCGGTCCCGGCGGGGTGAGCATCTTCAACGTCTGATCGCGCCACCGCACCCCGACCGAGCCGCACGATGCCTCGACTCCGCACCGTCTCGACCCAGCAGCCCGGGTGGACCCGGCTGCCCCACGGGCGTGGGTTCCGCTACCTCGACGAGCAGGGGCGCCCCCTCGACGCCGCCGACGTCGCGCGGGTGAAGGCGTTGGTGATCCCCCCGGCGTGGCGTGAGGTGTGGATCTCGCCGTACGCCAACGGACACCTGCAGGCGGTCGGGACCGACGAGGCCGGCCGCCGGCAGTACCTCTACCACGACGAGTGGCGACGCCGGCGCGACGAGGCGAAGTTCGACCGGGTGATCGAGATGGCCACGCACCTGCCGCGGGTGCGCAGGCGGATCCGCGCCGACCTCGCCGAGGCCTCGACCGCGCGCGAGACCACCCTCGCCGCCGCCGTGCGGCTCATCGACCTCGGCTGCTTCCGGCTCGGCTCCGACTCCTCGGTGGAGGAGCACGGCAGCTACGGCCTCACCACCCTCGAGCGCCGGCACGTCCGCCGGCGCGACGGCGGCTACGCCTTCTCGTTCGTGGGCAAGGCCGGTGTGGAGCACGACATCGACGTGCGCGACGCGGACCTGTGCAAGGTGCTCGAGCTGCTGGCGGGTCGCCGACGCGGCGACGCGCGGCTGCTGTGCCACCAGATGAAGCGCCGGTGGGTGCCGCTGCAGGCCGGCGAGGTCAACGAGCACATCCGCGAGCTGTTCGGTCTCGAGGTGACCGCCAAGGACTTCCGGACCTGGCACGCCACCGTGCACGTGGCGGCCGAGCTCGCCCGCAGCCCGGCCTCCACGAAGACCGGCCGCAGGAAGGCCGTCCGCTCGGCGGTGGTCAGCGCCAGCGAGCTGCTGGGCAACACCCCGACGGTCTGCAAGAGCTCCTACGTCGACCCGCGCGTGCTCGACCTCTACGAGCACGACGTGACGATCGCTCCCGCGCTCAAGCGGCTGGCGAAGGACGAGGACCGGGCCCGCGACCAGCTCGACCGCGCCGTCGTCAAGCTGCTGGCCGACTGACGTCCCAGCGCGCGGGTGTCAGCCCCGCGGGGCCAGCTTGAGCAGCCCGACCAGGGTCTGGGCGGCGTCGGCACCGGCGGTGCCACCGCCGAGCGCGAGGTCGACGCAGGCCGGAACGTCGAGGTCGCGGCGGAGCAGGTCGCGGACCTCTTCCGCGGGTGACTGCTGGGTGCTCGCCCCGGCCGAGGCGACGAGCTCGGCGAGGGTGCGGTCCGCCCGCTCGAAGACCTCCTCCTCGCAGTCCCAGGGCTCGGCCCAGTGCCGGTGGAGCAGCGCCAGCCGGATCGCGCCGGGGCGGTAGCGCTGGAGCAGGTCGTCGACGAGCACGAGGTTGCCGGTGGACTTGCTCATCTTGACCCCGTCGACGCGGACCTCGCCCACGTGGACCGTGGTGCGCGCGAAGGGGGTCACACCCGTGGCCGCCTCGGCCATCGCCGTCTGGAACACGTGGTGGGGGAAGGCCAGGTCGGACCCTCCGAGCAGCACGTCGACCGAGCTCCCGACCGTGCTCAACGCCATGGCGGCACACTCGGCGTGCCAGCCCGGGCGACCCCAGCCCCAGGGGCTCGGCCAGGCCGGGTGGTCCTCCGAGGAGGGACGCCACACCGGCACGTCGAACCGGGACTCCCGGCCGGGCACGGCGGCCTGATCGCCGTACTCCGTGGACCGGCGCAGCGCCTCGGCCTCGTCGAGGCCGAGCTGAGCGGGCAGGTGGCCGCCACGGAAGTAGACGAAGCCGCCGCGCTCGTAGGCCGCGCCGCGCGCCACCAGGGCGGCAGCGAGCCGCACCACGGCCCCGACGTGGTTGCGGGCGTGGGGGGTCTGCGTCGGCGGCGCCACGGCGAGGGAGCGCATGTCGCGGTCGAAGCGGAACTCCTGGGTCAGCGCCAGCTCGTCGTAGGGCAGGCCCTGCCGCCACGCGGCATGGGTCAGCACGTCGTCGACGTCGGTGACGTTGCGTGCCATCTCGGTCGCGACGCCGTCGGAGCGGGCGACCGAGCGGACCAGGTCGGCCCAGACGAAGGTCGCGGCGTGACCCACGTGGGTGACGTCGTACGGCGTGATGCCGCACGCGTACATCCGCAGGGGACCGACCGGGACGAGGTCGGTGCCGGCGAGCCGGAGCACTGCCGTGGACGGCTCGTGCACCGGGTAGCGGCCCTCGACGCCGAGGATCCCGGAGCTGGTGGCGCGTTGTGCTGGCACAGGTCGATGATGCCCTACGGGAGCCCGCGGGGGGACGAGGGAGGCGCCGACCCGCCCATCAGTGCCTCGGGGTCGTCGGCCGGCGTGGTGACCGCCTCCTCGGGCTTGACCGACAGCACGGAGTCGATGTAGTCCCGGGCCGCCTCGAAGGTGTCGACCTCGTGACCGGCGCGCTCGGAGAGCAGCCACCGGTGCACCAGCACCTCGTGGAAGATCTCCGGCGCCTCGAGGCGACCGCGCAGCTCGCGCGGGACCATCTGGACCAGCGGCTCGTAGACCTCGGTCAGCCACCGGTTGGCGAGCGCCTCGCGCGGCAGGTCACGCGGCACGTCGCTGCCGTCAGCGCCCAGGTGCGCGCCGTACGACGCCATGTCGTTGAGCAACCGGCGGGCCTGCGCCTCCTCGGTCTCCAGACCGGTCAGCGACCACAGCTCGCGCCGGTGGTGCCCGGCCTCGACCACGCGGGGCTGGAGCCGGACCCGCTCCCCCGGCCCCTCGGAGACGATGTCCATCTCGTCGACGTCGAAGCCGAGGTCGTTGAGCGACTCCATCCACTCCGCGATCTTCCACATCCCGGTGTCCCCGCCGCTGAAGGTCTCCGGCTGGGTCAGGGCGCTCCACAGCGCGTCGTAGCGGTCGGCGAGCATCTCGATCACCGCCCCGGGGTCCGACTCCTCACCGACGAAGCCACCGGCCTGGAGGTCGAGCAGCTCGGCGAAGACGTTCTCGGTCGCCACCGTCAGGTCGTGGCGACGTTGGCCGTCGGAGAGCTGCGGGCGCAGCTCGCCGGTCTCGGCGTCGACGAGGTAGGCCGCGAACTCGCCGGCGCTGCGGCGGAACAGCACGTTCGACAACGAGACGTCGCCCCAGAAGAAGCCGGACAGGTGCAGACGCACCAGCAGGACCACCAGGGCGTCGACGATCGAGGGCAGGCTGTCGGCGCTGAGCCCGTGGGCGAACAACGAGCGGTAGGGCAGGGAGAACCTCAGGTGACGGGTCACCAGGGCGCTCGGCAGCTCCTCGCCGTCGTGGCCCTGCCGCCCGGTGACCACCGCCTGAGGCACGACGGTGGGCAGGTCGAGCTTGCGCAGGTCGCGCAGCAGCTCGTACTCCCGTCGCGCGATGGGCTCCTGGGTCTCCTTCACCGCGCAGGCGTGACCGCCGACGCGCACGATCCGCACGACGTGGCGCGAGATGCCCCGCGGGAGCGGGCAGCACGACGTCGTCGCCCCACTCCTCCAGCGGCAGGTGCCAGGGCAGCCGGACCAGCTCCGGGTTCGGCTTGGTGGCCAGGATGCGCAGCGGCATGGCCCGAGCCTAGGCCAGCTCAGTCGTCCGACGGGGTCAGCACCAGGACGAGGTCGCCGCCCTCCACCTGCTGCGTGCCGCCCAGCGCCACCCGCTCGACGGTCCCGGCGACCGGTGCGGTGATGGCGGCCTCCATCTTCATGGCCTCGATGGTGGCCACGGTGTCGCCCTGGGCGACGGTCGCGCCCGTCTCCACCTGGGGCGTGACCACACCCCCGAAGGGCGCCGCCACGTGCCCGGGCTGCGAGGTGTCGGCCTTCTCGGCGGTCGGGGCGTCGGCCGAGACCGAGCGGTCGCGGACGTTGACCGGGCGCAGCTGGCCGTTGATGGTGCACATGACGGTGCGGATGCCGCGCTCGTCGGCCTCGCTGACGGCCTCGAGCCCGAGCAGCAGCGTCTTGCCCTCCTCGAGCCGGACCTGGTGCTCACGGTTCTCCTGCAGGCCGTAGAGGAAGTCGACGGTGGACAGCGCCGAGACGTCGCCGTACTTCTCGCGCGACTCGGCGAACTCCGTGGTGGGCCCCGGGAAGAGCAGCGCGTTGAGCGTGGTCCGACGGTCCTCGGACAGGCCGCGGCGCTGGGCGTCGGTGAGCTCGGTGACGCCCTGCCGGGTGGCACGACCGGCCAGCGCCTTCGTGCGGAACGGCTCGGGCCAGCCGCCGGGCGGGTCGCCCAGCTCGCCGGAGAGGAACCCGATCACCGAGTCGGGCACGTCGAACCTCCGCGGGTCCTCGGCGAACTCCTGCGGGTCCGCGCCGACACCGACCAGGTGCAGCGCGAGGTCGCCGACGACCTTGGAGGACGGCGTCACCTTGACGATGTTGCCGAGGATGTCGTTGGCGGCGGCGTACATGTCCTCGATCTGCTCGAACTTCTCCCCCAGCCCGAGCGCGATGGCCTGCTGCCGGAGGTTCGAGAGCTGACCGCCGGGGATCTCGTGGGTGTAGACGCGCCCGGTCGGCGAGGGCAGACCGGACTCGAAGGGCGCGTAGACCCGTCGGGTGGCCTCCCAGTAGGGCTCGAGGTCGCAGACCGCGCTCAGCGACAGGCCCGTCTCCCGCTCGGAGTGGTCGGTGGCGGCCACCAGCGCCGACAACGACGGCTGGCTGGTCGTGCCGGCCATCGGGGCCGACGCGGCGTCGACCGCGTCGACGCCGGCGTCGATCGCGGCCAGCAGGGTCGCGAGCTGACCGCCGGGGGTGTCGTGGGTGTGCAGGTGGACCGGGAGGTCGAAGCGGTCGCGCAGAGCGGTGACGAGTCGGCGCGCGGCCGGCGGTCGCAGCAGCCCGGCCATGTCCTTGATCGCGATGACGTGAGCCCCGGCCTCGACGATGCGCTCGGCCAGACCGAGGTAGTAGTCGAGGGTGTAGAGCCGCTCGCCGGGATCGGACAGGTCGCCGGTGTAGCACAGCGCCACCTCGGCGATGCTGGTGCCGGTGTCGCGCACGGCCTCGATGGCCGGGCGCATCTGCTCGACGTCGTTGAGGGCGTCGAAGATGCGGAAGATGTCGATGCCGGTGGCGGCCGCCTCGTGCACGAAGGCCTCGGTCACCTCGGTGGGGTACGGCGTGTAGCCGACCGTGTTGCGCCCGCGCAGCAACATCTGCAGACAGATGTTGGGGGTCGCCCTCCGCAGCCGTGCGAGCCTCTCCCAAGGGTCCTCGGAGAGGAAGCGCAGCGCGACGTCGTAGGTCGCGCCGCCCCAGGCCTCGACCGACAGCAGCTCGGGCGTCAGCCGGGCGACGTGGCCGGCGACGGCCTCCAGGTCGATGGTCCGCACCCGGGTGGCCAGCAGCGACTGGTGGGCGTCGCGGAACGTCGTGTCGGTGACGGCGATGCCGGACTGCTCGCGCAGGTGGCGGGCGAACCCGACCGGGCCCAGCTCCTGGAGCCGCTGCCGGCTTCCGGCCGGCGGCTCACCGGGGGCCAGGACCGGCAGCTTCGCGGCGGCGTCGAGGTCGACCGGCGAGGCGCCGTGCGGCTGGTTGACGGTGACGTCGGCCAGGTAGGCCAGCAGCTTGGTGCCGCGGTCGGCGCTCGAGCGGGCCGTCAGCAGCTGCGGGCGGTCGGCGATGAACGACGTGGTGACGCCGCCGCGGCGGAAGTCGGGGTCGTCGAGCAGCGCGGCCAGGAAGGGGATGTTGGTGGCGACGCCGCGGATGCGGAACTCGGCGATCGCACGGCGGGCCCGCTCGACGGCCGTGGTGAAGTCACGCCCGCGACAGGTGAGCTTGGTCAGCATCGAGTCGAAGTGCGCCGACACCTCCGCACCGGTGTACGTCGTACCGCCGTCGAGCCGGATGCCCGCGCCGCCCGGGGAGCGGTACGTCGTGATGACACCGGTGTCGGGGCGGAAGCCGTTGGCGGGGTCCTCGGTGGTGATCCGGCACTGCAGCGCGGCGCCGCGGAGCTTGATGTCGTCCTGGCTCAGGCCGAGATCGGCCATGGACTCGCCGGAGGCGATCCGCATCTGGGCGCGGACGAGGTCGACGTCGGTGACCTCCTCGGTCACCGTGTGCTCGACCTGGATCCGCGGGTTCATCTCGATGAAGACGTAGTCGCCGGCCTCGTCGAGCAGGAATTCCACGGTGCCGGCGTTGACGTAGCCGATCTCGGTGGCGAACCGGACGGCGTCGGCACACATGCGTTCGCGGATCGCGGGGTCGAGGTTCGGGGCCGGCGCGAGCTCGACGACCTTCTGGTGACGGCGCTGCACCGAGCAGTCGCGCTCGAAGAGGTGGAGCACGGTGCCCTCGGCGTCGGCCAGGATCTGCACCTCGATGTGGCGCGGGTTGACCACTGCCTGCTCGATGAAGACCGTCGGGTCGCCGAAGGCTCCGTCCGCCTCGCGCATGCAGGACTCGAGGGCCTCGCGCAGCTGGCGCTCCTCGTCGACGCGTCGCATGCCTCGACCGCCGCCACCGGCCACGGCCTTGACGAAGAGCGGGTAGGGCATGTCCGCCGAGGCCTCGAGGAGCGCGTCGACGTCGGTGCCGGGCTCGACGCTGCTGAGCGTCGGGACCCCGGCCGCCTTGGCCGCCGCGATGGCGCGTGCCTTGTTGCCGGTCAGCGTCAGCACGTCCGCGCTCGGACCGATGAACGTGATCCCGGCCGCCGCGCAGGCCTCCGCCAGGTGCGGGTTCTCCGAGAGGAAGCCGTAGCCGGGGTAGACCGCGTCGGCGCCGGCGCGCACGGCGGTGGCGACGATGACCTCGGGGTCCAGGTAGGCGCGAACAGGGTGACCGCGCTCGCCGATCTCGTAGGCCTCGTCGGCTTTCAGGCGGTGCTCGGAGTTGCGGTCCTCGTGGGGGAAGACCGCGACGGTCTCGGCTCCCAGCTCGTACGCCGCGCGGAAGGCTCGGATCGCGATCTCGCCGCGGTTGGCCACCAGCACCTTGGAGAACATCGAACCCCTCGTGACGGATCGGGCCGCGACTGGTGCGCGGCAGACATCCGGAGCGTGAAGCCTAGCCGTGGGAGGGACCGACCCGGAATCGGGGTGTGACTTGACGCACGGTCGGTCGTTGGAGGTTCCGTGAAGACACCACACGCACGTCGTCCTGCCCGCGCTCGCCGCGTCGCCACCCTGGTGGCGGCGCTCGCAGCGGCCCCCCTCGCCCTCGGCCTGCTCGTCGCGCCCGCCCAGGCGCACGGCGGCGCCGACCTCGACGAACGCCCGGCGCTGCGCGCGCGGGCCGGCGCCACGCCTGTCGAGAGCGACCGGATGGAGCACGTCTCCCAGGTGCCGGGGCTGCCGTCGCAGCCTGGCACGGCGGGCATCTCGGGCTGCTTCATGAAGAGCGCCCCGCTCTTCGTGACCAGCGGCGTGGAGAGCGTGCGGGTCTTCAACGTGCGCAACCCCGAGGAGCCGCGCCTGGTCGGCACCTTGGCCGAACGCCGTCTTCGAGAACGAGGCGATGAACTGCGGCGAGCGTCGCACCGCCCGCGGCGTCAAGCGCTTCGCCCTCATCGGCGTGGACCTCGTCGACGCCTCGCCCGACGATCCCCAGCACACCAACGCCGGCGGCAACGAGCTCATCGTCGTCGACGTGACCAAGCCGTCCGCGCCCCGCATCATGAGCCGGACCCCGGGCACGACCTCGACGCACACGGTGGCCTGCGTCGAGGAGCGCGACTGCCGCACGGCGTACAGCGCCGGAGACAGCCGCTCGGGCACCTTCAGCATCTTCGACCTGCGCAACCTGCGTGCGCCCCGCGAGGTCGACGCGGACGCGAGCCGCGCTGGGGTGCAGGCCTTCTCCTCCCCCACCGCGGGCCACAAGTGGAACTTCGACGAGGCGGGCTTCGGCACGCACACCGGCTTCGACGGCGCCTCCATGTGGCGCACCGCCAAGCCGCGCAACCCGAAGCTGGTGACCACGACCGGTCGCGCCGGGCGCGGCACCGACCCGCGCTATCCCGGCTGGAACGACTTCATCCTCCACAACGCCTTCCGCCCCAACGCCGACGCCTTCCGGCCCGGCGCCGCCCCGTCGCTTCGCAACGGCAACGTGCTCCTGGTGACCGAGGAGGACTACGAGGACGTGAACTGCGAGACGGCAGGCTCCTTCCAGACCTGGTGGGTCAAGCGGCTCGACGGCACCCGCTCGGCGATCAAGCCGCTCGACAAGGTCGAGCTGGCCGACCTCGGAAGCTTCCCGTCGCCGGTCGGCACCTTCTGCTCGGCGCACTGGTTCGACTACCGACCGGGCGGGCTGGTGGCGGCCGGCTTCTACGGGGGCGGCACCCAGCTCCTCGACGTCCGCGACGCCCGCGACATCAAGCCCTACGCCCACTCGGTGTGGGGTGCGTCCGAGGTCTGGGACGCCATGTGGGTCCCGGTCTACGAGAACGGGCGGATGACCAAGCGCCGTACCGACGTCGTCTACTCGATCGACCTGGTCCGCGGTCTCGACGTGTACGACGTCCGCGTCCCCGGTGAGCGGGCGCCCGCCGCCGACGCCGATGGTGCCGGCGACCTCGGTCCCGCTCGGACGCGTGGCTCCCATGGGGCTCGTCGGCGGGGCGCTGGCCCTCTCGCTGCTCGTGCGACGCCGACGCGCCTGAGTGCAAACGCCCCGTCGTGCCGGGGCGCGTCGCCTAGGGTGGCGGCGAAGCATCGTCGGACCTCGGGAGAAGGAACCCATGCTCAGACGTCGGGCTCTGCCCGTGATCGCGCTGCTCACCGCAGCGCTGGCTGTCCCGGCCACCGCGATCGCGATGCAGTCGACACCTGAGGCCCGTCCTGGTCCGGCCGGGCCGGCCGGCCCGGGCGGCCCGGGCGCTGCTGCGGGCCGGGCGGAGAGCGACACCCGGCCCAACGTCGTGATGATGGTCGTCGACGACATGCGCGTCGACGAGCTGCGCTACATGCCCCGCACCCGACGTCTGCTCGCCGACCGTGGGGTGCAGTTCGCGAACTCCTTCGCGCCCTACCCGCTGTGCTGCCCCGCCCGGGCGTCGTACTTCACCGGGCAGTACACGCACAACCACCGCGTGTTCAACGTGCACGAGCCCTACGCCTTCCCGGCGCTGAAGGACGACGCCACGATCGCGACCTGGCTCCGGACCGAGGGTTACCACACCACGTTGCTCGGCAAGTACATGAACGGCTACGGCTACATGCCCGAACCGGGCAGGACCACGGGCAAGTCCTTGCGTTACAAGCCGCCCGGCTGGTCCAGCTGGCGCGCCTCCTTCGAGGGCGGCATCCCGAAGGAGCACCCTGCCAGCGGCAGCACCTACCTCTACTTCGACACGACGCTCAGCCGCAACGGCGAGGGCTTCGTCAACTACGAGGGCCGCTACCAGACCGACGTCTACGCGGAGCTGTCCGAGAAGATCATCGAGCGGCGCGCCGCGGCGGAGAAGCCCTTCTTCCTCTACGTCGGGTACGCCGCACCGCACAACGGCGGCGGGGAGCCCGGGGACCCGAAGTACGTCGAGGGCACGGACGGCCTGGCGAAGTTCGGGACACCCGCGCGGCCCGACCGGGTGAAGGGGATCTTCGACGAGGACATCGCCGACGCCCCGGGAGCCGGCTGGTTCGACCCGACGCCCGGCGACAAGCCTGAGTACCTGCTCCGCCGGTCCACCCCCAACCAGGCCGAGCTCGACGCCATGCGGTCCCTCGCGCGCCAGCGCGCCGAGGCCCTCCACGTCGTGGACCAGGCGGTCCGGCGCACGGTGCGGGCTCTCGCCACCGCCGGGGAGCTGGAGAACACGCTGATCATCTTCACCTCGGACAACGGCTACTTCCTCGGCGAGCAGCACATCCGCCAGGGCAAGATCCTGCCGCACGAGCCGTCGCTGCGGACCACGACGCTGATGCGCGGGCCCAGCATCCCCGAGGGTGAGACGCGCTACGACCCCCTGATGTCGATCGACTTCGCCCCCACCATCGCCGAGGTGACCGGCGCCGAGCCGACGATCCCGGTCGACGGCCGGTCCGTCCTCGACGTCGTTCGCAACGGCGACGAGGGATGGGAACGCGCCGTGCTGACCGAGACCGGGCCGCGCTCCGTGGTGCGCAACACCGACGAGTCCGGCGAGCCGCTCAACGTCGAGGACCCCGGCCAGCAGGACCTGCGCTGGGCCATCGGGCTGCGCACGCCGCGCTACCTGTACGTCGACCTGGCCACCGGCGAGGACGAGCTCTACGACGTCGTGACCGATCCCGAGCAGACCGACAACCTCGCGCGCGACCCGCAGAACGAGTCGCTGGTGGCGTCGATGCGCGAGGAGCTGCGACGACTGCGCGCCTGTGACGGCACCGAGCAGTGCTCCGAGCCGTTGCCGCCACCGCTGCGGGCCGGTCCACCGGTCGCCGGTCTCATCCCCGACGGCGTCCACCCCGGTCCCGGTCCCGGTGCCCGGCGCTGACCCGACGCTGACCCGACGCTGACCCGACGCTGGCCCCGGCGGCTACCGTGACGAGGTGACGGCACGGACCGGGGAGCAGCCTGCCCCCGCGCAGGGCGAGGGCGACCCCGACCCCCGTCGCTGGCGTGTCCTCGCCGTGACGCTGCTGGTCGGCTTCATGGCACTGCTCGACGTCACGATCGTCAACATCGCCCTGCCCTCGATCCGGACGGGGCTCGGCACGAGCGCCGGCACGGTCCAGTGGGTGGTCTCCGGCTACGCCTTGGCCTTCGGGCTGGTGCTGGTGACCGGCGGACGGCTCGGGGACGCCTGGGGCCGTCGCCGGCTGATGCTCCTCGGCCTCAGCGGCTTCATCGCCAGCAGCGCCGCCGCGGGGCTGGCACCGGGCATCGAGGTCCTCATCGTCGCGCGACTGCTGCAGGGCGCCTCCGCCGGGCTGCTGACACCGCAGTCGTCCGGCCTGATCCAGACGATGTTCCGGGGCCCGGAACGCGGCACCGCCTTCGGGCTGTTCGGCCTCACCGTCTCGGTCTCCTCGGCCATCGGGCCTGTCCTCGGGGGCGTCATCATCGCCGCGGTCGGCGGCGAGGACGCCTGGCGCTGGGTCTTCCTCGTCAACATCCCGATCGGGCTCGTGGGTCTGGTCGCCATCGCCCGGATGGTGCCGGCCGCCCGCCCCGATCGCGCCGACCCACGCCTCGACCTCGTGGGCGCCGCGCTGCTCGGCCTTGCCGTGCTCTGCCTGCTCTACCCGGTCATCAGCCTGGAGGGCGGCGCGCGGCTGCCGCTCCTGCTGCTGCCGGTCAGCGCCGCCCTGGTGCTCGGGTTCGTGCACTGGGAGCACCGGACCGTCGCGCGCGGTGGTGCTCCGCTGCTCGACGTCCCGCTGCTGCGGCAGGTGCCGGGCTACGCCCGCGGCATCGTGATCGGCTCGCTCTACTTCACCGGGTTCACGGGGGTCTTCCTCGTGCTCAGCATCTTCCTGCAGGACGGCCGGGGCCTGTCCCCGCTCGACGCCGGGCTGCTGCTCACCCCGTTCGCGGTCGGCTCGGCGGTGGCCAGCCCGGTCGCCGGCCGCCTCGTCTCGCGGGTCCGGCGACGCCTGACGGTCATCGCGCTGCTGACGATGATGAGCGGCCTCGTGGCACTCGTGGCCGTCGTTCCGCTCGTCGACGGCGGCACCTCGCTCTGGCTCGTCGTGGCCCTGCCGCTGCTGCTGGCCGGCCTGGGCGGCGGGGCCGTCGTGTCCCCCAACTTCACCCTCACGCTGGCCGACGTCCCGCCGCGCATGGGTGGGGCCGCCGGGGGCGCCGTGCAGACCGGTCAGCGCCTCGGCGCCTCGCTGGGGGCGGCCGCCCTGGCGACCACCTACGAGCTCACCGCCGGGGCGACCGACGACCCGGTGCGGGGGCTCCAGGTGGCCGTGGTGCTGGCCCTGGTCATCTTGTCGGCAGCGCTGCTGGTCGCGGCTCGCGGCTCGCGACGCGCGGAAGGCTGACGCTCACGACGGTCCCGCGCCCCGGCACGGAGCGGATGTCGACCTGTCGCCGTGGTGCAGGGTCACGATCGTCTTCACGATGGTGAGCCCCAGGCCCGGTGCCCTGGATCGCCTGCTCGGTCGCCGTGGTCGATCGGAAGAACCGGGTGAAGAGCTTGCTCTGCTCCGCCTCCGGGATGCCCACGCCGTCGTCGGTCACGGTCAGGCAGACCGCCTCGTCCTGCACGCCCAACCACACCGTGATCCGACCGCCGTCCGGGGTGAACTTCACCGCGTTGGTCAACAGGTTGACCAGCAGGCGCTCCAGCTGCCGCGGGTCGGCCTCCATCGGCACCGACGACTCGGGCAGCTGCAGGTCGACGGCCAGGTCGCGCCCGGCCAGGCTGGGCTGCACCGCCTCGTGGGCGTCGCACACGACGCTGACCAGATCGCATCCGACGAGCTGGAGCTCCAGTGCCGAGGACTCGATGCGCGAGAGGGTCAGCAGGTCCTCGATCAGCACCAGCAGTCGTCGGCTGTTGCGGCTCACCCGCCCCAGGAAGTCGCGTTGGGTGCCGGTGAGCTCGCCGCCGGCGCCGTCCTCGAGCATCTCGGTGTAGCCCACGATGTTGGTGATCGGGGTGCGCAGCTCGTGGCTGACCGTCGAGACGAAGTCGGTCTTGGTCTGGTCCAGCTCCTCCAGGCGTCGTACGGCGGTGGCCTGGTGCTCGAGCGCCTGCACCAGTGCCTCCTGGGCGCGCTCGCGCTCGGTGACGTCCTCGGCGGTGGCCAGGAACCCGGTGGTGCGCCCGTCCGCGTCGGGGACGGCGGCCAGGCTGAGCAGCATCGTGCGCTCCTCGCCGTCGGCGCGCACGAAGCGCCACAGCTGCCGCGGCTCGTGGCCGGCGACCAGCGCGCGGCAGATGTCGACGAAGCGGGGCCGGGTGCCCGCGACCTGCGCGAGTCGGGCCAGCTCGTCGGCCGGGTGGAACCGGTCGAGTCCCGAGCCGAGCACCTCGGCGCTGCGCACGCCCAGCATCCGCTCCGCGCCCGGGTTGAAGAGGGTGATCGACCCGGCCTCGTCGAGCGCGATGATGGCGGTGCCGGTGGCGGAGGCGACCAGTCGCTCGAGGGTCTCGCGGCCGCTGGACACCTCGGCGGCCGAGTGCCGCTGCTGGGCGACGGCGACCGACAGCGGCAGCAGGATGAGACCGCAGTCGAGGAGGAAGAGCTGGAGGAACCCCGAGGCCAGCTCCGGGCGCCAGGTCGTAGCGCGACTCGAGGCCCCAGACCGGGCCGATCTGACCGGCCGTGAGCACGGTGGCGACGGCGGCGACCGCCGTCAGCAGCAGCGTCGCCTCGCGCAGGGTGCCGCGGAAGCCGAGCCAGGCGAACATCGGCATGACGACGAAGAGCAGCGGCGGGCACGTCGGAGCTCACGAAGACCACCACGGTCGTGCCCAGGGCCAACCCCCACTGGACGGCCCGCTCCTGGACCGAGGCCAGCGCGGGGAACGTCGGGGTGCGCAGGAACAGCGGCAGCAGAACCATCAGTGCGGCGGCGTGGGTGCCGAAGACGGCGACGGCAGTGAGTCCCGGGTCGCCCTGCCCGGTGAGGGCATTGACCCCGGCGAAACCGGTGGCGGCGGTGGCCGCCCCCATGGCGATGGCTCGCACCGCGCGGGAGACGTCCCCGTCGTCGAGCAGCGCCGGGACGCCGTCCTCGGGCCGCAGCAGGCGTCGGACGACCCAGGACTCGAGCACGCAGGCGGCACCCATGCCCAGCGCAGCGAGCGGCGCCACGCCGGCCACGACGTGGACGACCACGATGCCGGGCAGCCAGACCGCCAGCCACAGCACGGTGCGCGACCACGGCACCAGCAGGAGGGTGCCGGCCATCACGCCGGCAGCCGGCCAGACCGGCGCGACGAGGCTCTCGCCGCGCGCGGCGTCCTCGGCCACGAACGACACCACGAGGGTGAGGATCACCACGAGGGCGTGGCGGGGGCGGTCGTCGACGATCTCGGCCAGCGCCACCTGTCGCACCTCACCCCCGTTGTCGGTTTGACTCTCCTGTGAGGGTATCGCCACATTCGTGAGGGTCGGGGCGACTCCGGCGAGTCTTGTCCGAACGGCCGAGCGGGCAGGGCGGGGTGCGGCCTGCCCTGGTCGTCCTGGCGTGCCGGTCCTAGACTCCGGCCATGGGTGCTCAGCGCGTGTACCTCCACGTCGGGGCTCCCAAGTCGGGCACGACGTACCTCCAGGGACGGTTGGCCGACGAACGCCCGGCGCCTGGCGCGGCACGGAGTGCAGGTGCCCACGCCCGGCGCCTGCTGCCACGTCCCACAGGCGCACTTCCGCGGCCGCCCTCGACCTGTCGGACCAGGACTGGGGTGGACCTCCCGGCCACGCCGTCGGCGGCTGGCCACGACTGGTCGACGCGTTCGATCCGACGGTCGCCGCCGTGGTCGTGTCGCACGAGATCCTGGCCCCGGCCCTCGCCGCGGACGTACGTCGTGCGCTGTCCGACCTCGCCGGCGCACGGGGCACCCGCAACGCCGGGGTGGGCGGCACGCGCGAGGTGCACGTCGTCTACACCGCGCGTGACCCCGCCGGTGCTCTGGCGTCGGCCTGGCAGGAGTCGGTCAAGCAGGGCCGCCGGTGGTCCTACGAGCGCTTCCTCGACCTGGCGCAGTCCGGACGCGGTTGGTGGTTCCGCGCCCTCGACCTGCCCATCGTCCTCGGCACCTGGGCCGCCGACCTGCCGGCCGCACAGGTCCACCTCGTCACCGTCCCGCCGACCTCAGGAGGTCAGGAGGCGCTCTGGCGACGGTTCAGCGACGCCCTCGAGATCGACCCACGGCGGGGCCGGCGCGAGCCGTCGCGGTCAACCGCTCCCTCGGCGTGGTGGAGGCAGCCCTGCTGCGCCGACTCAACGAGACCAGTGGCCGCGAGCGACGCCGACCACCTGCGCGCCGACCGGATCGCGACGCTGCTGGGCCCGGGCGGACTCGAGGACCGCACCTCCCCCAAGCTCGCCCTGCCTCCCGGACGGCACGCCTGGGCGGTGGCGGAGTCCGAGCGGTGGCGCGTCTGGCTGCGTGACCACCCGGTCACGGTGCACGGCTCCCTCGACGACCTGGTGCCACCACCACCGATCCGGCACGGCGCGGACCCGGACGCCACGGACCCGGACGCCACGGACCCGGACGCCGTGCCGGAGGCCGTGCTCCTCGACCGCGCCCTGCAGGTCGACCGGTGCCTCCAGCGAGTCCGGGCCCCGTCACCTCGACACGCTGCGACGGCGGGCCCGGCTCGTGCGGGGTCTGGCCACGGGCAACGGCTGAGGCCGGACCGCTCGACGGGCTCGACGGGCTCGACGGGCTCGACCCGGGTCCGGGGTACCACCGACTCCGGGCTCAGCGACGCAGGCGGCCGGGCAGGACGAAGGTCGAGCGTCCCCCGGTGCGGACCGTGACGACGTCGGCGACCTCGCTGTTCCTCGACGTCTGGTCGGTCGAGCACAGCACGAGCCGGACGCGGTGGCCCTTCCCGAAGCGGTGTGCGAAGCCGGCCAGCCGGATCCTCACCGGGTCGTCCAGGGCGGCGTCTGGCACCCGCACCGGGGAGATGAGGCGATGGATGAGGCTCGCCCGGCCGTCAGGAGCGACGTCGTACACCTTCGCGTAGAAGATGAGGTCCTGACCGTTGGTGTGGCGCAGGCGCAGCCGAGCGGCCGGCACCCCCACCGAGACGAAGGGGCGCCGGAAGGCACGTGAGGTGAAGGCCGTGAACTGGCCCTCCACCTCCTCGGGCGGCACGTCGCCCGAGCTGGGCTCGGCGTCGGGTCCGGTGAAGTTCGACGTCTCCGAGTAGGCCGCGGGCTCCCCTCCGGGCGGGTTGACGAACGACGGCCGCCCGGGTCGGGCGATGGCTCCCGGAACGACGAGGCGGGCGGCGCCGGAGAGCGCGAATCGGGTGGCGCCCGGCGCGGGAAGGCCGGCGCGGCGCCGTACTGCTCGTCGGCGGGCCCGCGGCCCGCGTAGGGCACCCAGTCGCGGTACCAGGTGAAGCCCGGGTCCGCGCCCTCCCGGCCTGCCCTTCAGCCAGTGGTTCATCCACCGCAGCGACCGCAGCGTCAGGTAGCAACGGTCGAGCTGCGCGACGGTGCGGTCCCGACCGTCGTAGACCTCGCACTCCCCCGGTTGCGAGCTGTAGCCACCGTGCCCGCCCGAGTTCCAGATCATCCCCACAGGCACGCCCCGGCGTCGCAGGCCCCGGTAGGTCGCCACCGCGTCGTTGAGGTTGAACAGCGTGTCGCTCTGGCCCTGCACCAGCAGCACCGGGATGTCCACCGCGTCGAGGAAGGTCGACGCCGCGGCGCGCGCCAGCAGGCGACGGGCGGCCGGGTCGGAGTCACCGGTGGTGCTGAGCAGGCCGTAGGTCCGGCACAGCGCGAGGTAGTAGCCGGGGCACCCGGCGGCGCCGGCGATCTCGTCGGGGTCGCCGGACGCGGCCTTCGCCTCCGGGCAGCCGCCGTTGCCCTGTCCGGGCTGGGCGTTGCCCGAGGCGTAGAACAGCGAGGTCCACTCCTTCTTGAACACCCCCTGACGGTTGCGGTCGTGCTCGAAACCGGTGCGGTCCCCGGGGGCCACCCGGTTGTTGGGGTCCAGCGAGTAGGCCAGCGTGTTCCAGGTGCGGCCGGGGACCGCGGTCCGGATCCGGTCGTCGGCCGCGGCGAGGGGCAGCTGGAGCCCACCACCGTAGGAGCCACCGATGGTCCCGACCCGCACGCCCCGCCGGTCGCGCGCGACGAAGGCCCGGGGCTCGAGGACGCGGGTGATGAGCTGACGGGCGCTCGGCACGTCCCAGTCGGCGGACTGCAGCGTGATGCACCCGCCGCTGTCCCCGAAGCCCGACGAGGTCCACGTGAGCACCACGTAGCCGTGGGAGGCGAAGAACTCCGCGGTGTCGACCACCTCGTTCGCGTCCTGGGTGAGACCGAAACCATGGGTCATCACGATCGCCGGCTTCGGGGTGCGGGCCGTGGCGTTGTCGGGCACGTAGAGGCGGGTGTCGAGCTCGATCGCGACGTCGCGCTCCGGCCCGGTCCGCACCGGCACCCGCCGCTCCTCGGTGCGCCAGGCCTGCCGCCCCTCCGCCACGCGCACGTGGTCGGAGGACCCGGCGGCGGCCGACGGCAGCGGAAGGGCCGGGACGACCGCGAGCAGGGCCAGCACGAGAAGGAGGACGAGCAGCCGGGGACGGATGACAACGCGGTCGATCATCTCCGCACCGTACGCCGAGAAGGGTGGCGCGCGGCGGCTTCTCGGGATGGAATGACGTGGCCGACCCGAGGAGCCGCTGATGTTCTACCCCCTGACCGTGCGTGACTTCATCGACCGAGCCGAGACGGTCTACCCCGACCGGGTCGCCGTGGTCGACGAACCGGAGCAGCCGGCCCCCGGTCTGGGGACGCTGACCTACCGCGAGATGGCGACGCTGGCCCGCGCCCAGGCAGCCCGGCTCGACGAGCTCGGGGTGCCGGTGGGTGGGCGCGTGGCCGTGGTGTCGCACAACTCCGCGCGACTGCTGACCTCCTTCTTCGGGGTCAGTGGCTCCGGACGGGTGCTGGTGCCGGTGAACTTCCGGCTGAGCGTGGCCGAGATCCAGTACATCGTCGCGCACTCCGGCGCCCAGGTCGTCTACGTCGACCCCGAGCGAAGGGACGTCCTCGACGCCCTCGACGTGCCGCACCGGTTCCTCATCGGCGACGACGACGCGTTGTTCCTCCACGACGTCGAGCCGCGCCCCTGGGACGACCCGGACGAGGCCGCCACCGCCACGATCAACTACACCTCGGGCACGACCGCTCGCCCCAAGGGCGTGCAGCTGACCCATCGGAACCTCTGGCTCAACGCCACCGTCTTCGGACTGCACGCCGGCGTCAGCGACCGCGACGTCTACCTGCACACGCTGCCGATGTTCCACGCCAACGGGTGGGGCATGCCCTACGTCACCACCGGTCTCGGCGTGCCCCACGTGGTGCTGCGCAAGGTCGACGGCGCGGAGATCCTGCGCCGGATCGAGCAGCACGACGTCACGCTCATGTGCGCCGCCCCGGCGGTGGTGAGCGCCGCGCTCGAGGCAGCCGGCAGCTGGGAGGGTGAGGTCCCCGGCCGTGACCGGGTGCGCATCATCGTGGCAGGAGCGCCTCCCCCGACCCGGACCATCGAACGGGTCCTCGAGGAGCTCGGCTGGGAGTTCAACCAGATCTACGGCCTCACCGAGACCTCGCCCCTGGTCACCGTGAACCGCAAGCGGACCGAGTGGGACGACCTGACGACCCACGAGCTGGCCATGCGGCTGGGACGCGCCGGCGCCCCCGCGCTCGGCGTGCGGGTCGAGATCGACCCGCACGGCGAGGTGCTGACCGCCTCCAACCACAACCTGGACGGCTACTGGGAGCAGCCGGAGGAGACCGAACGCGTCCAGGCCGGCAACACGTTCCACACCGGGGACGGTGGTTACCTCGACGCCGAGGACGGCTACCTGGTGATCTCGGACCGCAAGAAGGACGTGATCATCTCCGGCGGCGAGAACGTGTCGTCGATCGAGGTCGAGGACGCGCTCATGTCCCACCCGGCCGTCCGGGAGGTGGCGGTGATCGGGATCCCCGACGAGAAGTGGGGCGAGCTGGTGACGGCACTGGTCGTCACCGAGCCCGACGCCGGCGAGGTGACGGCGCAGGACGTCATCTCCTTCTGCCGCAGGGGCCTGGCCGGTTACAAGTGCCCCAAGCGGGTGGACTTCGTCACCGAGCTGCCGCGTACCGCGACGGGGAAGCTGCAGAAGTTCAAGCTGCGTGAGCCGTTCTGGAAGGAGCAGGGACGCCAGGTCAACTGAGGTGGGGAGTGATCCGGCCTCGAGCGGGTAGGAGAGTTGTGACGCCCGTCATACGGCGGCCGCCCGTCGACTCTCGGAGGACTTGTGCCGAACCTCGCGACCCACCTGACCACGACTGCGGAGAAGCACGGTGACCGCCCAGCGCTGAAGCTCGACGACACCGTGTTCACCTACGACCAGTTCCTCGACGGCGCTCGCCGCGTGACGGCGCTGCTGAAGAGCAAGGGCGTGGGCCCGGGTGATCGGATCGGCCTGGTCCTGCCGAACGTGCCCCACTTCCCGGTGATCTTCTACGGAGCCGTCGCGGCCGGGGCGGTGGTGGTTCCGATGAACCCGTTGCTCAAGGGCCGCGAGGTGGAGTACTACCTGAAGGACTCCGGGGCGTCGCTCGTCTTCGCCTGGCAGGACATGGCCGACGAGGCCGCCAAGGGCGCGGAGGCCGTCGACATCGAGTGCATCCCCGTGGAGGCGCAGGGCTTCCTGGAGCTGCTCGGCGAGCACGAGCCCGACGACGAGGTGGTCGAGCGGGACGGCGACGACACCATGGTGCTGCTCTACACCTCCGGCACCACGGGTCAGCCCAAGGGCGCCGAGCTCACCCAGGACAACATGATCTCGAACGCCCTCACCACGGCCGAGACGCTCATCGAGCTGTCCGAGGAGGACATGGTGATGGGCTGCCTGCCGCTCTTCCACTGCTTCGGGCTGACCTGCGGCTTGAACGCCGCCGTGGCCAAGGGCGCCTGCCTCACCCTCATTCCCCGCTTCGACGCGGCCAAGGCGATCGAGGTGGTCGGCCGCGACCAGGTCACCGTCTTCGAGGGCGTCCCGACGATGTACGCCGGGATGCTGCACGTCGACGACGCCGAGTCCGCCGACATGTCCTCGCTGCGGGCCTGCATCTCGGGCGGCGCGGCGATGCCGGCCGAGGTGATGAAGAACTTCGAGAAGACCTTCGACTGCATCGTCATGGAGGGCTACGGCCTGTCCGAGACCTCCCCCGTCGCGTCGTTCAACCGGCCCGACCAGGAGCGCAAGCCCGGCACCATCGGCACCGCGCTGCGCGGGGTGGAGATGAAGCTGATCGACGACGAGGGCAACGACGTCACCGAGGACGACGCCGTCGGGGAGATCGCCATCAAGGGCGAGAACGTCATGAAGGGCTACTGGGGCCGCGAGGAGGAGACCGCGGAGTCGATCGTGGACGGCTGGTTCCGCACCGGCGACCTCGCCAAGGTCGACGACGAGGGCTACTTCACGATCGTCGACCGCAAGAAGGACCTCATCATCCGCGGCGGCTACAACGTCTACCCTCTCGAGGTGGAGGAGGTGCTCTACGAGCACGACGCGGTCGCCGAGGTGGCGGTCATCGGAATCCCTCACGACGAGCTCGGCGAGGAGGTCGGCGCGGCCGTGGCGCTCAAGGAGGGCCAGCAGCTCGACGAGAGCGAGCTGCAGGAGTTCGCCAAGGAGCGCCTGGCCGCCTACAAGTATCCCCGCAAGCTGTGGCTCGTCGACGAGCTACCCAAGGGGCCGACCGGGAAGATCCTGCGGCGCGAAGTCAGCGCCCCCGACGACACGACC
>CAWBNX010000026.1:0-134424 GCA_963790225.1 uncultured Actinomycetota bacterium
GCGGAAGCCCACCTGGCTCGACGAGGGCGACCCCAGCTCGACGTACGCGAGCTTGTCGGTCGGCACGATCACGCGGCGGCCCTTGCTGTCGGTGAGGGCGAGCACCGAGGTCTCACCGCTGAGTGCGGCGCTGACGGCCTTCTCGATGTCGTCGCTCGAGTCCCTGGCTGTCGATGACGAGCTCGCGGTTCGCGAACTGCACCCCGATCTTGACCTCCACCGGTGCCTCCTCTTTCGTTGTCCTGCGCTGCTCGTGAACGACCCGTTCGGCCCGTTGTCCACCCTACGGTGCCACTCACGAACCGCCGGGCCCAGGCCGTTCGCTGCAGGCGGCAGTCGACAAGCTCAACCGTCGCACCGACAGGGTGCTCGACAAGCTCGACCGACGTTCGCGCGGACAGGGGTCTCGACAGGCTCGACCGACGGGGGCCGGGTCAGGTCTGCTCGTCGGCGCGCGGGAAGCGACTGATGCCGCGCCAGGCCAGACCGGCGACGAGCTGCGCCGCGTCGGACTGGTCGATCTCGCCGCCCTCAGCGAGCCAGTAGCGCGCGCTGACCTGGGCCATGCCGACCAACGAGACGGCCAGCAGGCGCGAGGCCTCGGGCGAGAGCCCGGTGTCCTCACTGATCACGTGGGTGATCTCAGCCTGGCGCACACCGACGTGACACGGTCGACCTGGGCACGCACGGCGGGCTCGTTGGTCAGGTCGGACTCGAAGACCAGCCGGAAGGCGCTGGGCGTTGGCGACGTAGTCGTAGAAGACCTGCATCGTGGCGATCACGCGCAGCTTGTTGTCGCTCGTCGAGGCCAGCGCGCCCTTGGTGGCGTCGATGATCCGGTCCGACGACTGCTCGAAGAACGCCAGTACAGGTCCAGCTTGCCCGGGAAGTGCTGGTAGAGCACCGGCTTGGAGACCCCGGCGCGCTCGGCGATGTCGTCCATGGCAGCGGAGTGGTAACCCTGGGCGACGAACACCTCGAGGGCGGAATCGAGCAGCTGGGCGCGTCGTGCCTTGCGCGGCAGGCGTCCGCCGCGCGGACGCATCTGGTCTGTGTCACTCACCCGGCCGAGCCTACTCTGCGGTAACGCCGTCGCGGCGTATCGGATCATGAGATCTCGAGCCTCGCGCCGGCCCGGGTCGGGAACATGAAGCACGTCGCCGCTGTTGTGCCCGGTGATCGCACCCGACGTCCGAGGGGTCAGATGTGTCCGCAGTTTCCCTGCCGCCCCTGGTGGAGCCCGCCGCCGAACTGACCGTCGACGAGGTGCGCCGTTACTCCCGCCACATCATCATCCCCGAGGTCGGGATGGCCGGTCAGAAGCGGCTGAAGAACGCGAAGGTGCTCGTGGTCGGCGCCGGCGGCCTCGGCTCGCCCGCGCTGCTCTACCTCGCCGCCGCCGGTGTCGGCACGCTCGGCATCGTCGAGTTCGACGAGGTCGACGAGTCGAACCTGCAGCGCCAGGTCATCCACGGCCAGTCCGACATCGGCCGGCCGAAGGCCGAGTCGGCGCGCGACTCCGTCAAGGAGATCAACCCCCACGTCAACGTCGTCGTGCACAACACGCGCCTCGACAACGACAACGTGCTCGAGATCTTCGCCCAGTACGACCTGATCGTCGACGGCACCGACAACTTCGCGACGCGCTACATGGTCAACGACGCGGCGGTGCTTCCTCGGCAAGCCGTACGTGTGGGGCTCGATCTACCGCTTCGAGGGCCAGGCGTCGGTGTTCTGGGCCGAGCACGGCCCGCAGTACCGCGACCTCGCTACCCCCCGAGCCGCCGCCCCCCGGCATGGTCCCGTCGTGCGCCGAGGGTGGCGTGCTCGGCGTGCTGTGCGCCTCGATCGGTTCGATCATGGGCACCGAGGCGATCAAGCTGATCACCGGCATCGGCGAGACGCTGCTCGGTCGCCTGATGACCTACGACGCGCTCGAGATGGAGTACCGGAAGCTGAAGATCCGCAAGGACCCGAACGGCGCGGGCGCGATCACCGGAGCTCATCGACTACGACGCGTTCTGCGGTGCGGTCTCCGAGGAGGCCCCGAAGCGGTCAAGGACTCGACCATCTCGGTCAAGCAGCTCAAGGAGAACGACAGGACGGTGACCGCGACTTTTTCCTCGTCGACGTCCGCGAGCCCAACGAGTACGACATCGTCTCGATCCCCGGCGCGACGCTGATCCCGAAGGGCGAGTTCCTCGTCGGCAACGGCCTCGAGCAGCTGCCGCAGGACAAGCGGACGTCATCTACTGCAAGTCCGGCGTCCGCTCGGCCGAGATCCTGGCCGTCGCGAAGGCCGCGGGCTTCTCCGACGCCGTGCACGTCGGCGGCGGCGTGTCGGCCTGGGTCAGCCAGATCGAGCCCGTCGCAACCGACGTACTGACGGCGACCTGTGGGTCGTTCGTCTGCTGGAGGCGCCGCAGCCCGAGCAGCAGTAACCGTGGCGGGGGTCACTCGTCGAGCCGAGTGACCCCCTGACCGCCCTGCCTGCTCTGAAGGAGTCCTGTTCATGCGCACGCGCATCCGCACCGCCCTCGCCGCCCTGTCCACCACCGCCCTCGCCGCGGCAGCGTTCACCGCTACGAGTGCACCTGCGGGCGCCGCACGCCCGCCTGGGCCCCGGCGACAGCGCAGCGCTGCACCCGGGCGTGCAGGCCTACACCGACGGCGCACAGTGCACGACGAACTTCGTGTTCACCGACAGCGCGGCCAACGTCTACCTCGGCTACGCCGCCCACTGCGCTGGCACCGGCGCCGCGACGGACACGAACGGCTGTGACGCCGGGTCGCTGCCGCTGGGCACCAAGGTCGAGTTCTCCGCGGAGGCCGAGTCCTTCGTGTCCTCCGGCACCTAGTCGGGCACCGGCACCCTGGTCTACAGCTCGTGGCTGGCGATGCAGAAGGTCGGCACCACCAACACGAACGCCTGCGAGTACAACGACTTCGCCTTGGTGAAGGTCGACCCCGGCGTTCGTCGACGACGTGAACCCCTCGGTCCCGTTCTGGGGCGGCCCGGAGGCGATCGAGTCCAACGGCACAACCGCCGGCGAGTCCGTCCACTCCTACGGCAACTCGAGCCTGCGCGGTGGCATCGAGGCGCTCTCGCCCAAGCAGGGCAGCAGTCTCGGCACCGCCGGCGGGGGCTGGAGCCACAGCGTCTACACCGTGACGCCCGCGGCCCGGGGACTCGGGCAGCGCCTTCCTGGACGCCGACGGCAATGCGCTGGGCACCCTGTCCACGCTGGCCATCGCGCCGGTGGCCGGCAGCAACGGCGTGGGCGACCTGAGCCGCGAGCTGTCCTTCGCCAGGCCAACGCCGGGATCAGCGGTCTGCAGCTCGCCGAGCACGACCTTCAGCCCGATCCTCTGACCACTCTCCGAACCGGCCCGCGGCCGTCCGGCGATCCGCCGGACGTGACCCGCGGGCCGGTTCCATCGTTGGACGACCATGCGAGCCACCACACTGCGCGCTGCTGCCGCGCTCGTCCTTGGAACTTCTTCTCGCCGTCGTCGTCCCCGGCGCCGCGAACACCTCGTCGGCCGCCCCTCGCTGGGCTCCCGCCGACCGGGCGACGATCAAGCCGGGGGTCCAGATGTACACCGCGGGTGCCCAGTGCACCGCGAACTTCGTCTTCAAGGACGCCGCGGGCAACGTGTACGTGGGCTACGCCGCGCACTGCGCCGGCAAGGGCACTCGAGCGACACCAACGGCTGCAACACGCCCCCTCCAGCCGCTTGGCACGCGGGTCCGCTTCGCCACCGACGGCAACGTGGTCAACGCCGGCGGACCGTCGGGCCCGGCCGGCTGGTCTACAGCTCGTGGCGGCATTGCAGCCGGGACACCAACGGCAACGCCGCCTGCAACTCAACGACTTCGCCCTGGTGCGCGTCGACCGCGACGACCGAGGGAAGGTCAATCCGATCATGCCCTTCTGGGGAGGGCCCTCCGGCGTCCGCTCGCGTGCGTTCGCGCCCGGTGACCGGGTCTACAGCTACGGCAACTCGTCGCTGCGTGGCGGTGCCGAGGGGTTCGGCCCCAAGTCCGGCACCATGGTCGAGGAGCACCCGAGCCGCTGCTGATCGCGCACGGTCTCACCGCGACCCCAGGCGTCCCCGGCCAACTCCGGAAGCGGCTTCGTCGACGCCCGCGGTCGGGCTCGGCACGCTGCTCTCGACGGTCGCCATCGCGCCCCTGGCGGGCTCCAACGGGGTCGGCGACCTGGACCGCCAGCTGGAGTTCGCCCAGCGCCTCTCCGGCATCCGCGGGCTGCGTCTGGCCCAGGGGACCCAGGAGTTCAGCTCCGCCCTGGGCTGACCCGGCGGTTAGCCTCGGCCTCGTGGACGCCGAGGAGTACGCCGAGGCCGTGCTCGCGCTGGTCGAGCAGGTCCCGCCCGGCCGCGTGCGACGTACGGCGCCCTGGCCGATCGTCTGGGTCGCGGCGGACCCCGTCAGGTCGGCGGCGTGATGGCGAGCCAGGGCGGTGGCGTGCCGTGGTGGCGGGTGATCCGAGCTGACGGGCGGGTGCCCCCGCACCTCGGGCCGGAGGCGTTGCACGAGTGGTGGGCCGAAGGCACGCCGTTGCGGCCGTCCGGGCGGGTCGACGTGGCCGTTGCCTTCTGGACGCCACCCTCCGAGGAGCCGGAGGTCGTCGACGGCGGATGACCTCAGGCGGCCGGCGAGTCCCGGGTGGTGAGGGCGAGGAGTGCGCCGAGCACCAGACCGGCGCCGGTGCTGCGACGCACCGAGGTCATGAGGTCGAGCGACTGGGTCGTCGGCTCGTCGTTGCCGTTGGCCAGCCCCAGCAGCAGGGAGCGAAACTCGGGCACGCCCTCACCGCGTGCGGCACACCCGAGCAGCGTGGCCGACAGGGGCGTGGTGGCCTCCGAGGCAGTGAGCGCGACGGTGCTGCGCACGGCCGGCAGTGCGGGGTGGCGGCTGGAGACGGCGGCGGCCAGCCATCCGGCGAGGACGTCGTCACCGACCGGGCTCAGCCCCGGGCCCACTCCGAGCAGCGCGTCGACCGCGACCGGGTCGGCACGCTCCAGCAGGGCGAGCGCTTCGGGCGGGACCTGCGTCGTGCGGCGTCGAGCCGCCCCTCGGCGAGCGTGGCGAGCCGGGCACCGCACAGGGCGGCTACGTCGGGAGCCCAGCACCGGCACCGTGGTGTGCCGACGATGTCGGTGACCAGGACCTCGGTGTCGCCGAAGACGATGGCGCCGTCCTCGACGAGCACCGTGGAGGCCACCTCGACGGTGGTCAGCGACGGCAGCTGGGTGCGGACGCCGCACGGCACCTGGACCGCCCGGGCGCCGAGCACCCCGAGACAGAAGCCCTCGAGATCGACGTACAGGGCAGTGGGGTCCGAGAGAGAACGCGCGCCTCGCGCCGCGTGCCGGCGACGCGGCCCAGCACCCAGATGGAGGCCGATCCCACCACGCGGCGGGCGATCGCAGGCGCGGAGGTCGTCACGGGCTGACTCTAGAGCGCTTGTTCCTTCGGGGGACGGGTACCTCGACATGTCCGCTCCGGGCCCTCGGGCACGCCGCCACCGTCCGGGTCGTCGCGCCGCCGAGGAGCACTGCGTCGGTGGCACCGCTGTGCGGTGTTCGGATCCACCGTCCGACGCTTCGACGGGTACGTCGAAGGACTGCCGGAGGCTGTCTCGACGCAGGGATCCGCAGACGGGACCTTCGTCATGGCCTTCCCGTCCGCGCCCATTGCCGACTCCTGCTCAGCCGCGGAACTGGCGCCGGACGAAGGGCAGAGTGTCCTCGAGCGACGCCCGCATCGTGCCGGAGTGGTCGGTCGGGTAGGTGCGGAAGGTCACCGGCTCGCCGTTGGCCTCGAGCCTCTCGGCGTAGCGGGCGGTCTGGGCGTAGGGGACGTCCACGTCGGCCGCACCGTGAGCCATGAAGACCGGGGTGTCGAAGCCGGACTCCGGCATCGCCATGTAGTCGGCGAGCTTCTCGTCGAGCCCGGGCAACGTCGCCATCGGCGCCTCGAACAGAGTGCTGATGAGCACCCCGTCCATCGTCTCGGCGAACTCCTCGTCGCACTGCACCTCGGCCAGGGCGACGTAGTGCTTGCCGGCGTCGGTCAGGATGCCGTTGATGCCGAGCTCGGGGTAGACGTCGCGCAGGCTCGCCACGATGTAGACGAGGTAGGCGTTGAGGTCGGCGGTCAGGGGCGGGTCCTGGGGACCGAGCAGCTTCACGTAGTCCTCGATGTAGGCCGGGGTGCCGGTCCCGACCGCCCCGCGGAAGTCGAGCTGGCTGCCGCCGTACGCCGACGCGTAGCGGGCGGTGTAGACCGAGGCGCCGCCGCCCTGGGACTGGCCGATCGTGACCCACTCGTTCGAGAGGCGAAGGCGTCTTTTCTTGTCAGCAGTGAAAGAACGACCGGCCTTCACCATGTCGACGACGCTGTGGGCCTGGGCCCGGCCGTCGAGGTAGGGCATGAGGCCGGGTGTACCGAGGCCCACGTAGTCGCTGGCCACCACGGCGTATCCCTGTTCCATCCACGTCCGTAGGTAGGACCAGTCGCGCTGCTTGAGGACCGGCCCGACCGTCGACGGGGCGCAGGCGTCGCCGAGCCCCGAGATGCCGTGGGCCCACGAGACGACCGGCCACCCGCCTCGCGGGGGCTGCCCGTGGGGGACGAAGACCGTCCCGGTGCTCCGGGCCCGCCGCTCGTGCGAGTCCTTCGTGACGTAGGTCAGCGTGAAGGCGCGGCTCGTGCTGCGCGGGATCCAGAGGTCGTGGCGCAGCGGCGCCGAGCGCAGCACCGTCCCGGGTCGCGGCAGGTCGGCCGACGCGGCGGCCGTGCCCGCGGCGGCGACGGCGGGTCCGGCTGCGCGGGCAGCGGTGGGGCCGGTTGTGGCGGCGGCTGTGGAGCCTGCTGGGGTGGCGGCTGTGGTGGCGGAGGGGGCGGCTGTGGGGGCGAGGGCCGCCAGCAGCAGGCCGGCCAGGACGGGCGTCACTCGGGGGAGCGGGGCGCGGCGCATGAGGGTCCTCTCGCGGGGTATCCAGGACAACGACTCCCACGCCCCGGCGTTACCCGGATCAGGGAGAGTGGGTTCATGTCCGCCACCGCCGCCCTCGCCGCCCGGCTGCTGCTGGCGGCCTTCCTGCTCGTCGCCGGGGTGGCGCACCTCGTGAACACCGACGAGTTCCTGGGGCAGACGCCGACCTTCTTGCCCTGGCGCGAGGGGGTCGTCGTCGTCTCCGGCTTGGTGGAGATCGCCCTCGCGGCCGGCCTGGTGGCGCTGCGGGGTGCGCGGCTGGCCCGGTGGGGCTGGGTGGTCGCGATCTTCTTCGTGGCCGTGCTGCCTGGCAACGTGTGGCAGCTGGTGAACGGCTCCGACTCGTTCGGCCTCGACACGACCACCGGCCGCGTCGTACGCCTCTTCTTCCAGCCCGTGCTCGTGGCCTGGGCGCTCTGGTGCACGGGCGCCTGGACCTGGTGGCGCGTGCGCCACTGACCGCGGGGGCCCTTCCGTCTGACGTCCGGACAGTTCTCGCGCTCCGAAACCGTCCGGACATCAGACTCCTCGTCCACAGATCGCGTCGAGCACCTGGTGGCAGCCCGAGGGACCGTCGAGGCTCGCTCGCATGCCCTTCGAGCCGCGCTGCCCGCCCGTGCGCGGTCTGGTCGTGCCTGTCCGGGTGGACCCGACGGGTGCCCGCGGACCGACCAAGGCCCGCGCCGCCGGACCGCGGTGGCGCCGGGTGCGTCCCGGTCTGTACGTACCGGCCGACGTGGACGCGGATCGCCCGGAGCAGCGCGTGCTCGAAACAGCCTGCGACCTGCCACCGGGGGGAGCGGTCACGGGTTGGGGTGCCCTGCGGCTGGCCGGAGCCGCGTACTTCGACGGCCGCCCCGACGGGTACGGTGCCCGTCCTGTCGCACTGGTCGTCCCTCCTCGTCAGGGACAGCGTTGTCGACCGGGTGTGCGGTGGTCCTACGAGTCGTGTGACCGCGACGACCTGGTGGTGCTGCACGGAGTCCGCTGCCTGCACCCGCGGCGCGCGCTGGTCGACGAGGTGCGCACCCTGGATCGCCTCCGCGACCGGGTGGTGGCGCTCGACATGGCCGTGGCCGCTGAGATCACCTCTCTGCGTCGCGTGGCGGCCTACCTCGACGGCGTCCCGGTGCGGGGGGCGGGCCGCGTGCACGAGGCTCTGTCCCTGGCTAGGGAGGGCTCCCGCAGCCCGCCCGAGACGAGGTTGCGGCTGGTGTGGACCCAGGAGGCCGAGCTCCCGGAACCCTGGGTGAACCGACGTGTCGAGGACCTGGAAGGGCGGCTGATCTGCAACCCGGACCTGTTCGACGAGGAGGCGGGGACGGTGGTGGAGTACGACGGCGAGGAGCACCGATCGGCCGCCCGCCACGATCACGACGTACGACGGCAGGAGCGGTGCCGTCGCGCCGGGCTGGAGTACGTCATCGTCACCTCGCGTGACCTGCACCGCCGGCCGGCTCTTGTCGAACGCCTCCGGGCGTCACGGGCACGGTCGCGTTTCGCTGCCGTCGGTGACCGGGCGTGGCGTGTCGCACCGGCGCCTGCGCGCAGCCTCGACGACGAGCTCGACGAGCGCGAGTGGCGCAGCGAGGAACTGTGGCGGGCTCGAGGGGTGCGCGTCCTGCCCTGGTGACCGCTCGTCTGACGTCCGGACGGTTCTCGCGCTCCGAAACCGTCCGTATGTCAGACGAAGCGATCGCTCGGGTCAGCCGGTGGGGCAGGTGGCGGTGCCGGGCGGCAGGTCGGGGTGGATCGGTCCCTCGGTGTCCTTGAGCGAGGCTCCGGGATCCACGCCGCGCAGGACGGCGACGGCTTCGGCGAGGATCGACAGCGCGATCTCCGGGGGCGGGTCGGCCCCGATCGCGATCCCGGCCGGGCCGTGGACGCGGGCGAGGTCGGCCTCGGTGACGCCGTTAGCGAGCAGCCAGTCGCGGCGTCGCGCCTGGGTGCGGCGGGACCCCATCCCCGCGAGGTACGACGGTCCGCCGGCCTCGGTGCCGATCGCGGCCAGGGCCGCCTTGATGGCCGGCGCGTCGACCTCGGCGTGGTGGCTCGTGACGACGACGGCGTCGGCGCCCCGAAGAGCGGCGAGGGCCTCCGGCAGCTCGGTGGCGGCGCGGCACTCCCAGCCGAGGAGACCGGCCATCGGCAGCAGCGCCTCGGCCACCGGGCCGTCCCCGACGACGAGCAGGGTGATGGTGTCCGACATGCTGACCACGCTAGCCGCGATCGCCTAGGTTTGCGGCAGCGCGGAACCCGGGCACGACGTACCGGGTGCTTCCCGGTGACCTGCGTGCCGGGCCGCGACGATGGACGGGACGACGATGTGCGAGGAGCAGCGATGCAGCAGGTGCGTGGAGTGGTCGCGATGGCGAAGGGTGAGCCGGTCACGGTCGAGACCGTGAACGTGCCCGACCCGGGGCCGGGCGAGGCCGTGGTGAAGATCCAGGCTTGCGGGGTGTGCCACACCGACCTGCACTACCGCGAGGGCGGGATCAACGACGAGTTCCCCTTCCTCCTCGGCCACGAGGCGGCCGGCCTCGTCGAGGCCGTCGGCGAGGGCGTCACCAACGTGGAGCCGGGCGACTTCGTGGTGCTCAACTGGCGTGCGGTGTGCGGTGAGTGCCGCGCGTGCGAGCGCGGTGAGCCGCAGTACTGCTTCGCCACCTTCAACGCCACGCAGAAGATGTCCCTCGAGGACGGCACCGAGCTGTCGCCGGCCCTCGGGATCGGGGCCTTCATCGAGAAGACGCTGGTCCACTCCGGGCAGTGCACCAAGGTCGACGCGGGCGCCGACCCGGCCGCGGTCGGGCTGCTGGGCTGCGGCGTCATGGCCGGCATCGGCGCGGCCATCAACACCGGTGCGGTGGGTCGCGGCAAGAGCGTCGCGGTCATCGGCTGCGGCGGCGTGGGCGCGGCTGCGGTCGCCGGGTCGGCGCTGGCGGGCGCGGCGAAGGTCATCGCCGTCGACCTCGACGACCGGAAGCTGGAGTGGGCCACCAGACTCGGGGCCACCCACACCGTGAACAGCAAGGAGAAGGACGCCGTCGAGGCGATCCAGGAGCTGACCGGGGGCTTCGGCGCCGACGTCGTCATCGACGCGGTGGGTCGCCCGGAAACCTGGAAGCAGGCGTTCTACGCCCGCGACCTGGCCGGCACCGTGGTCCTGGTCGGCGTGCCGACACCGGACATGAAGATCCCCGAGATCCCGCTCATCGACGTGTTCGGTCGCGGCGGCTCGCTCAAGTCGTCGTGGTACGGCGACTGCCTGCCCAGCCGGGACTTCCCGATGCTGGTCGACCTCTACCAGCAGGGGCGTCTCGACCTCGACGCGTTCGTCTCCGAGCGCATCGGTCTCGACGACATCGAGACGGCGTTCGACAAGATGCACCACGGCGACGTGCTGCGTTCGGTGGTGATGTTCTGATGGGCATGTCGCACTCCGACGGCGTCCGCCTCGACCACGTCGTCACCTCGGGCACCTTCTCCCTCGACGGCGAGACCCACGACGTCGACAACAACGTGTGGGTCATCGGCAACGAGGAGGAGTGCGTCGTCATCGACGCCCCCCACGACACCGAGAAGATCCTCGACGTGGTCGGTGGGCGCAAGCTCGCCGCGATCCTGTGCACGCACGCGCACGACGACCACGTGCGGGTGGCGCCGGAGCTGCGCGAGGCGACGGGGGCGCCGATCCTGCTGCACCCCGACGAGAAGCCGCTGTGGGAGCTGACCCACCCCGACCTGCTCTGGGACGTGGACCTGAGCGACGACCAGGACCTGCACGTCGGCGGCATCAAGCTGACCGTGATCCACACCCCGGGCCACGCCCCGGGCGCGGTCTGCTTCTTCGCCCCCGACCTGGGCGCGGTCTTCACCGGGGACACCCTGTTCCAGGGCGGCCCCGGGGCGACCGGGCGGTCGTTCAGCGACGCCGACGTCATCAAGGAGTCGATCCGGACGCGGTTGTTCCCGCTGCCCGACGACACGGTGGTGCACACCGGGCACGGCGACGACACCACGATCGGTGCGGAGGCCGAGGCACTGGGCCGCTGACCCCGGTCGACCGGCCCCCGGCGGGCTGGCTGGTTGACCGGCCGGCTGATCTCTGGTCACTCCCCGCACGGGGGGCCGCGTGTGGTCGCTGGCCGCACACATTCGACGTACGGCGTGCGGGCGGTGACCAGAAACAGGCCACCCCTGCTGGGAGTGACCAGAAGCGGGCCCGCCTCAGGCGAAGCCGAGCTCGCGCCGCAGCGCGGCGTCGTGCTGGCCCAGCAGCGGCGGCGCCAGGTGCTCCTCACGCCCGCCGGAGAAGGGCTGGTCGTCGAGCCGCAGCGCCGATCCGGGCAGCTGCACGGTGCCGTGCACCGGGTGCTCGACGTCGACCAGGAGGCCCTGCGAGAGCGTCTGCTCCCAGCGGTAGACGTCGTCGACCGACCGCACCTTGCCCGACGGCACGCCGGCCTCGGACAGCCGCGCCAGCCAGTCCTCCGCGGACGCTCCGGTCATCGACGCCTCGATCGCGGCGGTCAGGTCCTCCCGGTTGGTGACCCGGTCGAGGTTGGTCGCGAACCGTGCGTCGGCGGGGTCGAGCCCGACGACCGGCGCGAAGGTCCGCCACAGCCCCTCGCTGCCGCACGCCACCTGCACCGGCGAGGTGGCGGTGTGGAACAGCCCGTACGGCGCGATCGCCGCGTGGTGGGTGCCCTGGAGCCCCGGCACCTCGTGGGCCGCGGTCCACCGGGTGCCCTGGTAGGCGTGCACGCCCACCACGCTCGACAGCAGGCTGGTGCGCACCACCCGCCCCGGCGCCGGCTCACCCGCGGCGCCGGCCCGCTCGCGCTCGAACAGCGCGGCCACCACGCCGTAGGCACCGTTCATCCCGGCCAGCAGGTCGGCGATCGGGACCCCGGTCTTCGTCGGGTCGGTGTCCCCGGTCAGGCTCATCAGGCCGCCCTCGCCCTGCGCGATCTGGTCGTAGCCGGCGCGCGTCGCCTCCGGACCGTCGTGACCGAACCCGGTGATCGAGAGGATCACGAGACCCGGGTTGAGCTCGTGGAGCCGCTCGACGCCGAGCCCGAGCCGCTCCATGACGCCCACCCGGAAATTCTCGACGAGCACGTCGGCTCGTCGTACGAGCTCCTCCAGCACGGACAGGTCCCCGCCGGCCGAGGTGTCCTTGAGGTCGAGCGTCAGCGACTCCTTGTTGCGGTTCGCGGCCAGGAAGTACGTCGAGGTCCGCTCGCCGTCGCGCTCGAGGAACGGCGGGCCCCAGCTCCGGGAGTCGTCGCCGCGACCGGGGGCCTCCACCTTCACCACGCGGGCGCCGAGGTCGCCCAGCATCATGGTGGCGTGCGGGCCGGCCAGGGCCCGGGTCAGGTCGACGACGAGGACGCCCGCAAGCGGGCCGTGTGGCTGCATCCTCGCCACGCTAGCCGCCGGTGTCGAGGGGTCGTGCCCGGGTTGTGTCGACGGTGCGTGCTGGGATGGGTCCTGATGACGACCTACACCCTCGCCGCGCCGCGACCGCCGGCCGACGTCCCTCGGCTGGACACCTCGCAGCAGGCTGTCCTGGCCCACGATGCCGGCCCGCTGCTGGTGCTCGCCGGTCCGGGCACCGGGAAGACCACCACACTGGTCGAGCTCGTCGTCGAGCTGGTCGAGCGGCGGGGCGTCGCGCCGGAGCAGGTGCTGGCTCTCACCTTCAGCCGCAAGGCCGCCGACAGTCTGCGCGACCGGGTCACCGCGCGCCTGGGCCGCACGCTCGGTTCGTCGCTGAGCGCCACCTTCCACTCCTTCGCCTACTCCCTGGTGCGCCGTCACGCCCCCGTCGAGGCGTACGCCGCTCCGCTGCGGTTGCTGTCCGCGCCCCAGGCCGACGTCGTGGTGCGACGGCTGCTGGAGCCGACCCCGGAGGCCGTCGCCTGGCCGGACGCGCTCGCGCCGGCCCGTCGCACCCGTGGCTTCGCCCGCGAGGTGCAGATGCTGCTGGCCCGGGCACGGGAGCGTGGGCTCGACCCCGTCGACATGGTCACGGCCGGGAGGGCGGCGGACCGCCCGGAGTGGGTGGCCGGGGGCCGCTTCCTCGAGCAGTACCTCGACGTCCTCGACTCCGAGAGCGCTCTCGACTACGCCGACCTCGTCGCCCGGGCGGCGGGCCTGGCCGCGCGTCCGGAGGTGCAGCGCGACCTGCGCACGCGCTACCAGTGGGTCCTCGTCGACGAGTACCAGGACACCGACCCCTCCCAGGTGGCGCTGCTGCGGGCGCTGGCCGGCGACGGCCGCAACCTGGTGGTCGTCGGTGACCCCGACCAGTCCATCTACGGCTTCCGGGGCGCCGAGGTCCGCGGCATCCTCGACTTCCCCGACGAGTTCCGCACCCGCGAGGGCGGGCGTGCCCCGGTCGTCGCGCTGCAGACGACGCGGCGTTTCGGGCCGCGGCTGCTCACCGCGTCGCGGCGGATCGCCGCCACCCTGCCGACCACCGGCGCCATCCCGACCGACGCCTTCCTGGCGTTCCGCGAGCCGGTGCCGGTCGAGGGCCCGCTGGGGCCCGGTCGCGTCGAGGTCCGCCACTACGACACCGCCCGCGCCGAGGTCGAGCACGTCGCCGACCTGCTGAGGCGGGCGCACCTCGAGGACGAGGTGCCGTGGTCCGAGATGGCGGTGCTGGTGCGGTCCGGGCGAGCCAGCATCCCGTCCCTGCGCCGCAACCTCGTCGCGGCCGGGGTGCCGGTGGAGGTCGGGGCCGACGACACCCCGCTGGTGGCGGAGTCGGGCACCCAGCCGCTGCTCGACGCGCTGTCGGCCGCTCTGCACCTCGACACCGCCGACCCCCAGGACCCGCAGCACGTCGACGCGGAACGGGCCGAGGGCCTCCTGCTCTCGCCGCTCGGGGGCCTCGACGCCGCCGAGATCCGTCTCCTGGCCCGGGCCCTGCACCGTCGCGAGAAGCAGCAGGTGCTCGCCGACGGGGGCCGACCACGCTCCAGCCGGGAGCTCGTGCGGTGTGCCGTGGTCGACCCCACCCTCCTCGACGGCCTGCCGTCGGGGCGCGGCACCGACAAGGTGCGCCGGCTCGCCGCGTTGCTGCGCCGCACCGCCGCGCTCGCTGACGCCGGAGCCACGGCCGAGGAGGTGCTCTGGACGCTCTGGTCGGGCACCCGGTGGCCCGAGCAGCTCCGCGCGCTGGCCACCTCCGGTGGGTCCGGCGCGATGCGCGCCCACCGTGACCTCGACGCGATCGTGGCGCTGTTCGAGGAGGCGGCCAAGGCGGAGGAGCAGCGCGGCCACACCACCGCCGAGGTGTTCCTCGAGACCCTCTCGGCCCAGCAGATCCCCTCCGACTCGCTTGCCGACCGCGGGGTGCGCGGTGAGGCGGTGCGACTCATCACCGCCCACCGTTCCAAGGGGCTGGAGTGGCGGCTGGTGGTGCTCCACGGCGTCCAGGAGGGCGCCTGGCCCGACCTGCGACGTCGCTCGACCCTGCTCGCCTCCGACCGTCTCGGACCCGAGGGGGAGCTTCCGGCCGTCGAGACCCGGGCCCTGCTCGCCGAGGAGCGCCGGCTCTTCTACGTCGCTTGCACCCGGGCACGCCAGCGGCTGATCGTCACCGCGGTCGCCTCGCCCGACGACGACGGCGAGCAGCCCTCGCGCTTCCTCGCCGAGCTCGGCAAGGAGCCGGAGCTGGTCCAGGGCCGCCCCCGCCGCCCGCTCACCCTCGACGGCCTGGTGGCCGAGCTGCGACGCACCGTCGCTGATTCCGCGACCACCGACGCCGTACGCCGTGCCGCCGCGCTCCGGCTGGCCCGGCTCGCCGACCTGCGCCTCGGGCCGAACCCGGACGACGCGGCCGTCGCCGGAACCGGGGCCGTCGCTGGGACCGCGGCCGTCGCCGGGACCGGGGGGACCGGGAGCGGGAGCCTGCTGGCGCCGGCCGCCGACCCCGACCGGTGGTGGGGCCTGCGCGACTGGACCGCGGCCCCCGCACCGGTGCGCGACCCCGACGCCCCGTTGTCGGTCAGCGCGTCCATGCTCGACGGCCTGCTGACCTGCCCGACCCAGTGGTTCCTGTCCCGGGAGGCGGGCGGCGTGGTCGCCTCCAGCCAGGCCCAGGGCTTCGGCAACGTCGTCCACACGCTCGTCGACCGGGTGGTGCAGGGCGAGTTCGGTGAGCCCGCCGGGGTGGGCGTCGACACCCTCATGGAGCACGTCGCCGCGGTCTGGGGCCAGATCGCCTTCCGCACGCCCTGGTCCAGCGTCAAGGAGTACGCCGAGGTGCGCGCCGCGCTGAGCCGCTACCTCACGTGGCAGACCACCAATCCGCGCACCCACGTCGCCAGCGAGCAGAGCTTCACCGTCGACGTCGAGGTCGGTGGCACGACCGTGCGGCTCAACGGCTTCGCCGACCGCGTCGAGGTCGACAGCGCGGGTCGGGTCGTCGTCGTGGACTTCAAGACCTCGAAGAACCCGCCGCGAGCCAGTGACGTCCGCGAGAACGCCCAGCTCGGTCTCTACCAGCTGGCCGCCGAGGCGGGAGCGTTCCGCGAGGCGCTCGGACGCGAGGCGGAGCCCGGCGGGGCCGAGCTGGTGCAGCTGCGCCAGGAGGTCGGCGGTCGGGTCAAGGTGCAGGAGCAGGCGCCCCAGCAGCCCGACGGGTCCGGTCGACGGCCCGTCGAGGTGCAGATCGAGTCCGCGCTCCGGCGGGTGCGTGACGAGGCGTTCCCCGCCGTCGAGGGCACGCACTGCCGCTACTGCGCCTTCGAGCTCCTCTGCCCGACCAAGACGTCCGGGTCGGTGATGTCGTGAGCAGCGCGCTTCCCCCGCCGGCTCTCGACACCCCCGAGGCGCTGCAGCGCTTCATGGCGGCCGACTACCCGCTCAGCGCCCAGCAGTTCGCCGCCGTCACCGCTCCGCTGGAGCCGGCGGTGGTCATCGCCGGTGCCGGCTCCGGGAAGACCACGCTGATGGCGGCCCGGGTCGTCTGGCTGGTCGGCACCGGACAGGTCCGCCCCGAGGAGGTGCTGGGTCTCACCTTCACCTCGAAGGCGGCCTCCGAGCTCGCCACCCGCGTCCGGGAGACGCTGAGCGCCGCCGGCATCCTGCCCGAGCCGGGACGTCCGGGCGGCCCTGGTGGGGAGGACGAGCCCGAGGTGCTCGAGCCGACCGTGTCGACCTACCACTCCTACGCGGCGGCCCTGCTCGGCGACCACGGCCTGCGGATCGGGCACGAGCCCGACACCCGGGTCGTCGCCGACGCCTCGCGCTTCCAGCTCGCGGCGCGCGTGGTGGCGCGCCACTCCGCCCCGGTGACGCTGCTCTCCGACCACCCCGAGACCGTCATCGGCTGGATGCTCACGCTCGACGCTGCGATGAGCGAGCACCTGGTCGACCCCGACGACGTCGACCGGGTGCAGGAGCGCTGGGGTCCGCTGGTCGACGAGCTCGTCGCGACCGAGACCCGGAAGACCTACGTCGCGGACGCCCGCAAGTGCGCCGCGAAGTTCGGCGAGCGCGCCGAGCTCCTCGGGCTGGTGCGGGAGTACCGCGCCCTCAAGCGCGGTCTCGGCCTCATGGAGTTCTCCGACCAGATCGAGCTCGCGGCCCGCCTCGCCACCGAGTGCCCGGAGGTGGGGGAGATCGAGCGGGGCCGCTTCAAGGTCGTGCTGCTCGACGAGTACCAGGACACGTCGGTCGCCCAGGCGCTGCTGCTGTCGCGGCTGTTCTCCGGTCCCGCGCCCGGCGCCGGTCCTCGCGGGGGGCGCGGGCACGCCGTGATGGCGGTCGGCGACCCCAACCAGGCGATCTACGGCTGGCGGGGCGCCTCGGTGTCGAACATCATCCGCTTCGGCGAGAGCTTCCCGGCCGCTGACGGCTCGAGTGCCGTCACCCAGCACTCGCTCACGGTCAACCGGCGCTCCGGCTCACGGATCCTCGAGCTGGCCAACCGCATGGTCGCGGCCATGCCCGAGCCGATCGCGCCCGTCGACCTGCGGGTCCTGCCGCTCGAGCCGCCGCCGGACGCGCCGCCCGGCGACCTGCACGCCGAGGCCTTCGAGTACGACGAGCACGAGCTGGCCTGGCTGCCCGGCGCGATCCGCGCGGCGCGTCGAGCGCCCCAACCCCGGCGGAGGGGGGCGGGCGTGGAAGGACGTCGCGGTGCTGGTGCGTGACAACAAGTACGCCGCCCGAGTCTTCGGAGCGCTGACCGACGCCGAGGTGCCGGTCGAGATCGTCGGCCTCAACGGGCTGCTCGGGCTGCCCGAGGTCAGTGAGGTGGTCGCCACCCTCACCCTGCTGCACGACCTGTCGGACAACGCCTCGCTGCTCACCCTGCTGACCAGTCCCCGGTGGGCCGTCGGTCCGCGCGACCTCGCGCTGCTGGGGCGTCGCGCCCGGGAGCTGACCGTGGTCCGCGGACCCGGCGACCGGGAGCGCGACCGCTCGGTCGACCAGGAGCTCGCGGACGCGGTCGCCGGCTCCGACCCGACCGAGATCCCGGCCCTGGCCGACGCGCTCGACGACCCCGGCGCTGCGGCGTACTCCACGGAGGCGGTGGAGCGCTTCGGCGAGCTGTCCGCGGAGCTGCGGCGGCTGCGCCAGCACGCCGGCGAGCCGCTGCTCGACCTCGTGCGCCGCATCATCGACACCTCCGGGCTCGACGTCGAGCTGGCGTCCTCGGTCAGTCCCGCGGCGTCGGCCCGGCGCGACAACCTCGACCTGTTCGTCAAGGCGGTCGCGGAGTTCCAGGCCGTCGACGGCGACGTCTCGCTGCCGGCCCTGCTGGGCTACCTGCAGGCCGAGAGCGAGGACGGCACCGGCCTCGACCAGGCGACGCCCTCGGAGGCCGACAGCGTCAAGCTGCTCACGGTGCACCGCTCCAAGGGCCTGGAGTGGGACGTCGTCTTCTCCGTCGGGGTCTCGCAGCAGAAGTTCCCGACCTCGCTGACCCGGCCCACCTGGGTGACCACGGCGCCGTCCCTGCCCTTCGAGCTGCGCGGCGACGCCTCTGACCTGCCGGTGCTCGGTGGGGTGACCAAGGCGGAGTTCGACGCGTTCAAGACGCAGTGGAAGACCTACGAGAACGCCGAGGAGGCCCGGTTGGCGTACGTCGCCTTCACCCGGCCACGCCACGAGCTCTGGGTCAGCTCCTACGTGTGGGGGCAGACGAGCCGGATCCACGGACCCTCGGACTATCAGCGGACCCTGCGCGGACTGCTCGAGGACGAGGTGGCCACCGGCGTCCGGACCGGGCCCCTGCCGCCGTGGCCGGACATGCCGGAGCCGAGGTCGCCCAACCCGTTCACCTCGGGTTCCACCGAGGTGCCGTGGCCCCGCAGTGCCCACACCGCCGAGACGGCCCGACGCCACGAGGCGGCGGCGCTGGTGCGAGCGGTGCGTGAGGAGGTGCGGGCGGGCCGGGTCGTGGAACCCGACCTGACCCTGGTCGAGCTGGCCGACGTCGAACGGTGGGACGCCGAGATCGAGCGGCTCGTGGCCGAGGCCCGGGCACGTCGGGTGCTCGAGGTCGAGCTGGCGCTGCCGAGCGCGCTCTCGGCCACGGCGCTCGCCTCGTTGCGGTCCGACCCGCAGGGGTTCGCCGCGTCCCTGGCCCGTCCCATGCCCCGGCCGCCCTCACCGGCGGCACGCTTCGGCACCCGCTTCCACACCTGGGTCGAGGGTTACCTCGAGACCACCCGCCAGGAGCTGCTCGTCGACCCCGACGAGCTGAGCGGCCGCGCGGACCAGGCCGTCGAGGGGGAGGCCGACCTGGCCGCCCTCGTCGAGGCGTTCCGCGCCGGGACGTTCGGCCAACGACGCGCCGTGGCCGTCGAACCGCCCTTCGCGCTGGTGCTCGCCGGCCAGGTGGTCCGGGGCCGGATCGACGCCGTCTTCGACGAGCCGGACGGGTCGGTGCTCGTCGTGGACTGGAAGACCAACCGCGCCCACACCGCCGACCCGGTCCAGCTGGCCGTCTACCGGGTCGCCTGGAGCGAGCTGCACGACGTACCGCTCGAGCGGGTGCGGGCGGGGTTCTACTACGTCCGCGACGACGAGCTCGTCACCTTCGACGACCTGCCCGACCGCGCCGGCCTGGAAGCCCTGCTCCGCCCGGTCTGAGCCGCCTTCCCGCCGAGTCGGCGTGTCGTGCGGCCCGAGTCGGCGTGTCGTGCGCGCCGATGCCGCACGACACGCCGACTCGGGCGAGAAGGGCGGGGCAGGGGTCAGGAAGGGAGGGCGGCCAGCGCGATGTGCACCATGTGGGTGAAGGTCTCCTGCCGCTCGGCCGCGGTGGTCTCCTCGCCGGTCAGGATGTGGTCGCTGACGGTGCAGATCGCCAACGCCTGGCGACCGTACTTCGCGGCCAGCGTGTAGAGCGCGCTCGCCTCCATCTCGATCGCCAGCACGCCGTACTCCGCCATCCGCGTGGTCAGCTCGGGACGCGGGTGGTAGAAGGAGTCGCTGCTCAGCAGCAGTCCCACCTTGCTCGTCACCGGCTGGTCCTGGGCGGCGTCGTACGCGCGCCGGAGCAGGTCGAAGTCGGCCACCGGCGCGTAGTCGAGGCCCTCGAAGCGGATCCGGTTCATCGACGAGTCCGTGCAGGCACCCGACGCGATGACGACGTCGCGGATCGCGAGGTCCGCGGACAGCGCGCCACAGGACCCGACCCGGACGACCGACTGCACGCCGTAGTCGTTGAACAGCTCGTTGGCGTAGATCGAGAACGACGGCAGCCCCATGCCGGAGCCCTGCACCGAGATCGGCCGCCCCTGGTAGGTGCCGGTGTAGCCGAGCATCCCGCGCACCTCGGAGTAGCAGGTGGCGTCGTCGAGGAACGTCTCCGCGATCCACCTCGCGCGCAGCGGGTCGCCCGGCATGAGGACGTGCGGGGCGATCTGACCGGGCTCGGCTCCGATGTGGGTGCTCATGGGCGTCACTGTAGGTCGGACCACGGGTCGGGCGACCACCCACGTCCTAGGGTCGGAGCGTGACTCCTGCTTCCGACGAGTTCCCGCTCCCGTACGCCGTGGACGTGGCGATGTCGCAGCGCAGCCACGAGCGGATCGGGGAGCGGCGCACCGACGACGCCTGGCTCGACGAGACCTGGGCCGACCCGGGCACCCGCGTCCTGGTCCTCGCGGGCGGCCGGTTCCCGCTGACCGAGGGGCGCGACGCGGTCCGCTGGCTGGCTCCCTCCGAGGCCCCCGAGGGGGAGCGCCTGCTCCTCGGCGAGCGCGAGGGCGTCGTCCACTACGCCGTGCTCCCCACCAAGGCGTTCCGGGCGCCCGACGCGTGGGGCCAGCTGCGCGAGCTCGGACCGGGCCTGCCCGCGGCGGACCGCGGGTTCCTGGTCCAGGCCCAGGCGATGTGGGAGTGGCGGCGAGCCCACCGCTTCTGCGGTCGGTGCGGTGGCGGCCTCGTCGCCGGCCGCGGCGGCTACGTGCTGCAGTGCGAGGCCTGCGGCCGCCAGCACTTCCCCCGCACCGACCCGGCCGTGATCATGCTCGTCACCGACGGCGACCGGGCGCTGCTGGGTCGGCAGGCGGCCTGGCCGCAGGGTCGCTTCTCGACCCTGGCCGGCTTCGTCGACCCGGGCGAGAGCCTCGAGGACGCGGTGGCGCGGGAGGTGCGCGAGGAGGCGGGCATCGAGGTCACGGAGGTCACCTACTTCGGCAACCAGCCCTGGCCGTTTCCCTCGAGCCTGATGGTGGGCTTCTTCGCCCGCGCGCGCACCACCGAGATCGTCGTCGACGACGACGAGATCGAGGAGGCCCGCTGGTTCAGCCGCGGCGAGCTGCGCGCCGGGGCCGAGGCGGGCACCCTGGCGCTCCCGGGCGGCATCTCCATCAGTCGGTCGCTGATCGAGGCGTGGTACGGCGGGCCGTTGCCCGGCCAGTGGTGAGGGTCGGAGAGCGTCAGCCGGCGAGCTCGGCGAGCTTGGCCCGGACCTGCTTGACCGACGGGTTGGTCTGCGCGGTGCCGTCGCTGTAGACGAGCGTCGGAACGGTCTGGTTGCCGTTGTTGATGTCGGCCACGATCTCGGCGGCTTCCGGGTGCTGCTCGATGTCGACCACGTCGATGGCGATGCCCTCGCGGTCGAGCTGGGTCTTGAGTCGACGGCAGTAGCCGCACCACGGCGTGGAGTACATCGTCACGAGGCTGGTCCCCGTGGTCGTCTCGGCGGTCGTGCCCGGCATGTTGTGTCCTTCCCTGGACCTACAGTTGGCGTCACCTGTTCCAACCAGCGTTCCCAGGAGCCTGTTCCCCCATGCCGCTGTCGTCCTCGTCACCCTCGCTCGCACCCTCTGCGGCTGGTGGGGCGCCCGGGGCGACGCCCCGCGTGGGGGGCGACCCGGAGGCCCTGCTGGGCGGGCTCGACCCCGAGCAGCGGGAGGTCGCGCTCGCGCTGCGCGGACCGGTGCGGGTGCTCGCCGGCGCCGGCACGGGCAAGACCCGAGCCCTGACCCACCGCATCGCCTACGGCGTCGCCACTGGCGTCTACAACCCCCAGCAGGTCCTCGCGGTGACGTTCACCGTCCGGGCAGCGGGGGAGATGCGCACCCGACTGCAGGCCCTCGGTGCCACGGGCGTGCAGGCGCGCACCTTCCACTCCGCCGCGTTGCGGCAGGCCCGCTACTTCTGGCCCAAGGTGTACGGCGGCCCGCTGCCGCCCCTCATGGACTCCAAGCTGCCCTTCGTGGCCGGCGCCGCGCGGCGCAACCGGCTCCGGGTCGAGCAGGCGACGCTGCGCGATCTCGCCTCGGAGATCGAGTGGAGCAAGGTCAGCAACGTCCGGCCCGACGACTACCCGGCCGTCGCCTCGGCCCGGGGCCGCGAGGTCAACAACCTCGACGCCCGCACCGTCGCGGCCGTCTTCGCCTCCTACGAGGAGGTCAAGCGCGAGGCCGAGCGCATCGACCTCGAGGACGTCCTGCTGTGTGCCGCTGCGATCCTCGCCGAGGACGAGCGGGTCGCCGCCGAGGTCCGCCGGCAGTACCACCACTTCGTCGTCGACGAGTACCAGGACGTCAGCCCCATCCAGGCCGCGCTGCTCGACCTCTGGCTCGGCGGCCGCGACGACCTGTGCGTCGTCGGCGACCCGGCCCAGACGATCTACACCTTCGCCGGCGCCAGCTCCCACCACCTGCTCGACCTGCCCCAGCGCTACCGCGGCACCACGAGCATCGAGCTGGTCCGCAACTACCGCTCCACCCCGGAGGTCGTCGAGGGCGCCAACCGGCTGCTGGCCGGGAGCGGGACCCGCTCGGTCCAGCTGCGGGCCCAGCGGCCCGCCGGTCCGGCCCTGCAGTTCCACGAGCACGCCGACGAGGTCGAGGAGGCCGAGTCGACCGCGGCGCAGATCCGTCAGCTCGTCGACGACGGCACCCCGCCGGGCGAGGTCGCCGTACTCTTCCGGATCAACGCACAGTCCGAAGCCTTCGAGGAGGCGCTCGCCTCCCGCGGGGTCCCGTACGTCGTCCGCGGCGGCGACCGCTTCTTCCAGCGGCCCGAGGTGCGCCAGGGAGTGACGCTGCTGCGCGGCTCGGCCCGTGCCGCCGCGGACCGCACCGAGAGTGCTGCCACCGACGACTCGGCCGGCGTGGTGAGCCTCGTGCGCGACGTCCTGGCCGGCATGGGGTGGACCACCGAGGCGCCCACCTCCCGCGGCAACGTCCGCGACCGGTGGGAGTCGTTGCAGGCCATCGTCGACCAGGCCAGCGCGTTCGTCGCCGCCGCCCCTGGCGGGCCTGCCTCGGTGAGCGTCTCGGACTTCGTCGCCGATCTCGACCGCCGCGCTGCCGAGCAGCACGCGCCGGCTGCCGACGGGGTCACCGTGGCCACCCTCCACGCCGCCAAGGGTCTGGAGTGGGACGCGGTCTTCCTCGCCGGGCTCGTGGACGGGACGCTGCCCTACTCGGCGTCGCTGGACTCCCCGGCGTCGGTCGAGGAGGAGCGTCGGCTCCTCTACGTCGGCATGACCCGGGCCCGCCGCGACCTCGTCCTGTCGTGGGCGCTGTCGCGCAACCCGGGCGGTCGCGCCAGCCGGCGCCCCTCCCGCTTCCTCGACGGGTTGCGCCCCGAGACGCCCTCGGACGCCGTCCGCGCCTCCCGGGGTGCCAAGGCGAAGTCGGGCAGGAGCGGGGGCAAGACGCGCAGCGTCTGCCGGGTCTGCGCAGCGGCGCTGCAGACCGTCTCCGAGCGGCGGATCGGTCGCCACGAGGGGTGCGAGTCCTCCTACGACGAGGCCCTCTTCGAGCGGCTGCGCACGTGGCGGGCCGAGACCGCGAAGGCCGACTCGGTGCCGGCGTACGTCGTCTTCACCGACCTCACGCTCCAGGCGATCGCGGAGGTGCAGCCCGGCGGCGCGGCGGCACTGCTGGCCATCAACGGCATCGGCGCCTCCAAGCTCGAGAAGTACGGCGACGCCGTGCTCGCCCTCGTGGCCGGGGACACGCCGGCGGCGGCCGGCGGGCCTGAGGACTCCGCGGAGGACCAGACCGACCTTCCGCTCGCGTGAGCTGATTCTCCCGATCTGTCCGAGTGACGCAGGACCTTCGACTCGGGTCGCAGGGCCCGCTGGAGAACTTCTCGAGAAATCCCCCGATAAATCGTTTGCGGTCCCACGCAGGCCGTGAGTACCGTGATGTCTCGTCGGGTGAGAACCCGGCGGAATCGCCGATGTCGATGACGACCCTCGAGAGGAGGTGCCCCTGATGATCAGCTACTCGAACCCCCAGACGAAGGACGGCTCTGCCATGTCCGCACTCTGCGCTGACGGCGCGTGGCACCTCGTGTCGCCCGACGCCCAGCTCCGCTTCACGGGAGACGTCTGCGTGCAGGAGACCGCCCGCGTCCTGGGCACCGTCTCGCGCGATCGGATCGTCACCGCCGGCAGCACCTTCCCGGGCACCCGTGCCTGGAGTCCACCGACGTAGGAGCACCCCTCCCACTCGGCAGCCTCCAGGCCGCGGAACCCGACACCCGGGATCCGCGGCCTTTCTGTTTGGTCACCACCAAAGAAGAAGTCACCCAGGAGGAAATGAGATGAGTACCACCGTCCTCGACGCGCTGATACCCAGCGTGGGCGTCGACGAGGAGCAGCTGCCGTGCCACCGCGAGGACCCGGAGCTCTTCTTCGCCGAGTCGCCCGGCGACGTCGAGCTGGCCAAGGCTCTGTGCGGCGGGTGCCCCGTCCGACAGGCCTGCCTGGCCAGCGCGATCGAGCGTCGGGAGCCCTGGGGGGTGTGGGGAGGCCAGCTGCTCGTGCAGGGCGTCGTCGTCCCGCGCAAGCGGCCCCGTGGCCGCCCCCGCAAGAACCCCGTCGCCGCCTGAGCGGCACGCGCAGGACCGTCCCGCACGATCACCGACCGCACACGTCCCGCACCACCGACCAGAGATGAGCAGTGAGATGAACTACGCAACCGAGCAGATGCAGCAGGCCTACATGGCCGAGCGCATGGGCGAGGCCAGGGCCGCACGACGTGGCCGCCAGACAGCTGCCGCACGCCGGCTGTCGCGTCGCGCCGAGCGCGCCGCGGCGATGGCCCGCGTCGCTGTCGCGAGGAGCCTGTGACCCCGATCGGACCGGACTGGCCCGCAGCGCAACCGGCCTGTCGCTCCCGACCGGCCCTGATGACTCTCTGGAGAGAGGCATCAGGGCCGGTTCTCTTTCCGGCCGCCGAGCAGCCACGGGGAGACGGCCGCGGGCTACCGTGACGAGGTGAGCCAGGCTCCCGTCACGTGCGACCACTGCGGCGCCGTCGCGCCCGGGTCCGACGAGGACGGCCGACCCCCGCTCACCTGGACCGTGTCGCTGGAGCGTGGTCGGGTGCAGCGGCTCTGCGACCGGTGCACCCGCGACAACCTCCGGGCCATGGAGGGCAAGCTCGACCAGGAGTTCTGGTGAGCGGGTCGCTGACCTCGGTCGGTGGTCAGACGGGGTCGGTGAACCCCGGCATCGACTCCTCGAGCACCCGCCGGAAGCCGACCTCGGCCTCGAGCTGGCACAGCACGCCCACCCCGCCGGTCCAGGTGCGGTGGATGAGGAGGTACTCCGGCGGCAGGTTCAGCCGGAACGCCACCTGGTTCTCCGGCTGCGACAGGTCCTGCAGCCGCACGAGCTGTGCGCGCATGTAGTCGCGCGAGAACCGGAAGGTCTCGGTCTGCGCGGGCTCGGTGAACGGTGCGAGGTAGGCCTGGAGGTCACCGGCGCGGACCCGGATGTTCGGCTTGATGAAGCCCTCGGTGCGCAGGAAGTCCAGCACCGTGTCGTAGTCGTCGGACAGCGAGACCTTCATGAGCCGCCCCAGCGTGCTGGGCAGCCTGCCGTCGGGCAGCCGCGCCACGGCGCCGTAGTCGAGGACCCCGAGACGGTCCGGGCCGCCGTCGGGGTCCGGCACGACGCGGAAGTTGCCCGGGTGCGGGTCGGCGTGGAGCATGCCGGTGCGGGCGGGCGCCTCGAACATGAAGCGGGTGTAGAGCCCGCCGAAGTGGTCGCGCTCCTCGCGGGTGCCGTCGGAGATCACCTTGGCCAGCGACGAGGTCCCGGGCAGCCACTCGCTGACGATGACGCGCTTGCCGTGCGCCACCGGGCGGGGTACGACGAAGTGCGGGTCGTCGTGGAGCGCGTCGTGGAAGCGTTGCTGGGCCTCGAACTCGAGGGCGTAGTCGAGCTCCTCGGCCACCCGGTCCCGCAGCTCCTCGGCCAGCGCACGGATGTCGATCCCGGGGAAGAGGCCACCGAAGGCGCGGGCCAGCCGCGTGATCTGTCGCAGGTCGGCCAGCAGCGCCTGCTCGGCGCCGGGGTACTGCAGCTTGATGGCGATGTCGGTGCCGTCCTTCCACCGACCCCGGTGGACCTGTCCGATCGAGGCGGCCGCGGCCGGCTCCTCGTCGAACTCGACGATGCTGCGCTTCCAGCCGGCGCCGAGCTCGCGCACCAGCTGCTGGTGGACCACGGCCTTCGACATCGGCGGCGCGGAGTCCTGGAGCCTGGTCAGCTGCTCGCGGTAGGGGGCCGCGATCTCCTCGGGCAGGGCACCCTCGAAGATCGACAGCGCCTGGCCGAACTTCATCGCCCCACCCTTGAGGTCGCCGAGCGTGCGGAACAGCTGCTCCGCCGTGCGCTGCTGGACCTCGGTCAGGACTGCTTCGGCCGGGGCGCCGCCGAGACGCTTGCCCATGCCGACGGCGGTGCGTCCGGCGTAGCCGAGGGGCAGACCGGCCAGACGGGCCGTGCGGGTGACGGCTTTGCGCGGGAGGTCGGCCATGGCAGCCATTCTGCCCCGTAGGTGGGCAGATGTTGAACAACGTTCAAGCCGACCGGCGCGGGGTGGGGGTCGGGCGTGGCAGCGCTGCACCCCAGCTGCAGCCGCACCGCGGATGCCTGTCCCACCGCCGGGTCTCGACATCGCTGCTGCGCGCGGAGAGCCTCAGCGTGGTGGCCAGCGTGGTCGGTGTCCCGCCCTCGGCGTACGTCGCCACCTCGCGGGCGGCCCAGGCCACCGCCAGCGCGGCGAGCGCGGCGTCCACCGGTTCCGGCACCCCGTCGGCCCGGTCGCCGCGGCCGACGAGCCGGGCGTACTGCTCCACCAGCAGCGCCCACGCCGGGTCGTCCTCGCTCAGCCGGGCGTCGGTGCAGCGCAGGCACGGCGTGATCCCCGGCAGCACGAAGGGCCCGATGACGGCGACCCCTTCGGTGAGCCGGACCAGCAGGTGGGGCACCACCTCGCGCAGGAGGGGGTCGGTCAGGGCGCGACTCGGCTCGCCCACGCCCAGGAGCACGTGCACCGGCTCGGTGGGCAGGGCGTGGCGTCGCGGCGGTCCCGGTGGCTTGGGACCGTGGGCGCGCAGCCCCGACCGGTCCAGCAGGGTGAGCAGATCGGCACGCAGGGTGTCGTCGAGCGGGTGGCCGAAGCCGCGGACGCGGATGCGTTTGGTGCCGCGCTCGAGGTGACGCGCGCTCATCAGGCCGGGGTCGTCGCGGAACAGCGCCGCCACGGTGTGGCGCTGCCACCGGTTCTCCGGTCGGTCCGCCGCCAGGGCCGAGCGCAGCGCCTCGTCGTCCTCGGCCGCGACCCGCTGCCGACCAGCCGGGCGGTCAGCTCGGGGCGCGTGCTCAGGCCGGGACTGCCCGCGAGCGGCGCGAGGGTCTCTCCCTCGCCGTCCTCGACCGGTGAGGCGGACGGTCGTGCTCGGGCGCGAGGCCGAGCTGGCAGGCGCCGCCGGGGCGGCGCAGGAGATGGGTGCCGGGGAGCAGGACGGGGTGCATGGCGGCATGCTGCCGCGGGGTCTGCGCGTCCCGCTCGGCTCGTCCACAGGTGGAGAGAATCCGGCTCGAACGCACCCGAGGGGCGGGACCCGTCGGTCCCGCCCCTCGTCGCTGCTGGTCTCGGGCGGCTCAGGCCTTGCCGAGGATGCGGTTCAGGTTGGTGCTGCAGACGGGGCAGACGGCCTTGGCCATCCGCGTGCCCTTCTCGTTGACCTTGACCTCGCCGTCGGCCTGGCGCTTCTCCTTGCACTTGACGCAGTAGAACTCGCCGCTCCAGGTCTCTGCCATGACGGACCCTCTCTCGTTGGTGGACCACGCTGTGTCCGAGTCGTCGCGGCGAGCAGTCTTGGGGGGGAAACCCGCCGGTGCCGCGCTTACGGCCGGTTGCGACCCTACGCCTCGCAGGCGGTGGAAGCGCGGACCAGCCGACCCGGAGACCCCGGCGCGCCGCGGCTACGATCCCGGTCATGGACGATGCCGCCGCTGCCCGGAACCTTGCTCAGCTCCCGCACCTGCGTCTCGAGCGGCCGTCCCCGGGTGTGGTGCTGGCGACCCTGGACAACCCCGGGCAGCGCAACGCGATGTCACCGTCGATGACCGAGTCGTGGACGGCGTCGATGGCCGACCTCGCCCAGGACCCGACGGTGCGGGTGCTCGTCGTGACCGGTGAGGGCAGCGCCTTCTGCTCCGGGGGCGACCCGCGCTGGATCGCCGGCGACCCGGACGCCGCCGTCCACGAGCTGCGCACGCGCATGATGGCCTTCTACCGCGCCTGGCTCTCGATCCGTGCGCTCGAGGTGCCCACCATCGCCGCGATCAACGGTCCCGCGGTCGGGGCCGGCCTCTGCCTGGCGCTGGCCTGCGACCTGCGCCACGCCGCCGCCTCGGCACGGATGTCGGTGCCCTTCGTGAAGCTCGGGATGCACCCCGGCATGGCGGCCACCTTCTCCCTGCCCCACGTGGTGGGGGAGGCGCACGCTCGCGACCTGCTGCTCACCGGGCGGGTGGTCGGGGCCGAGGAGGCCCACCGGATCGGTCTCGTCTCGCGGGTCAGCCCCGACGAGTCGTTCCTCGACGACGTGCTCGAGACCGCCCGCGGCATCGCGGCGACCGCCCCGGTGGCGAGCCGGCTGACGACCGTGGCGCTGCGCGACGGTGGCCACGGCGACTTCGCCGCCGCCCTGGAGTGGGAGGCGCTGGCCCAGCCGGTGACCCTGGCCACCGAGGACCTCCAGGAAGGTGTTCGGGCGGCGGCCGAGCGACGGGCACCGCAGTTCACCGGCCGCTGAGCCGCGCCGCGGGCGCCAGCCCGACGCGGGACGCGACGAGGCCCCCGCCCTGCTCGAGACGTCACGCGCCTTCCCCTTGCGAGTGACGTAGCGAGCCGGCCGGGGGCCTCTTCTGCGTCGAACCTAGGGACGTGTGCCCACCCCGTCAACGGTCGGTCCTCCACCTCTGTGGATAACCCTGTGGACAACGTGTGGAGGACACGCGGAGGCCTGTGGAACGCGCCGAGGAACCCGTGCAGAATGGTGGGGAGGACACGCCCGGCGGTTCCGCCGAATCGCCCGCGCGACCTGCACTGACAGGCTGGCGGGACATGTGGAGAGAAAAAAGGTGACGTGTGGAGCCGCTTCCGGCCGGTGATCCCGTTGCGGCTCTGCGTCGGATCGCCTTCCTGCTCGAGCGCCGGCAGGCCGAGACGTTCAAGGTCAAGGCGTTCCGCCGCGCCGCCGCGGCGCTGCTCTCCCTCGACCCCGACGACGTACGACGGCGGGCCGACACGGGTGCGCTGCGCGAGATCGAGGGGATCGGCAAGGCGACCGAGACGGTCGTGGTGGAGACGCTGGGCGGGCAGACCTCGTCGTACCTCGCGGACCTGGAGAAGGGCGCTCGGACCGCTGGCCCCAGGTGGCGCGGAGGTCCGCGCCGCCCTGCGCGGCGACCTCCACACGCACTCGGACTGGTCCGACGGCGGGTCACCGATCGAGGAGATGGTGATGACCGCGGTCGAGCTCGGGCACGAGTACGTCGCGCTCACCGACCACTCGCCGCGACTGAAGGTGGCCAACGGCCTGAGCGCGGCCCGGCTGACCAAGCAGCTCGGCGTGCTCGAGGCCGTGAACGGCCACCTGGCCGGCGCAGGGCAGCGCGACGCGGGTGCTGCGCGGCATCGAGGTCGACATCCTCGACGACGGGGGCCTCGACCAGACCGAGGAGCTGCTCGAGCGCCTCGACGTGGTGGTCGCGTCGGTGCACAGCAAGCTGCGCATGGAGCCCGGCCCGATGACCCGTCGCATGCTCGCGGCCGTGCGCAACCCGCGGACCAACGTGCTGGGTCACTGCACCGGTCGGCTCGTGACCGGGGGGCGGGGCACCCGCCCGCAGAGCGAGTTCGACGCCGAGGCGGTGTTCACCGCGTGCCGCGACCACGACGTCGCGGTGGAGATCAACAGCAGACCCGAGCGGCAGGACCCGCCCGACGACCTGCTGGCGCTGGCGGTCGAGATCGGGTGCGTGTTCTCGGTGGACTCCGACGCCCACGCTCCCGGCCAGCTGGACTTCCTCGACCACGGGGCCGCCCGCGTCGCCGCGCTCGGCGTCCCCCTCGAGCGCATCGTGACCACCTGGCCGCTCGACGACCTCCTCGCCTGGAGCCGCCAAGCGCCCCTGACCATCGAGTGGGCGTGTCGTGCGACGCGACACGCCGACTCGCGCCGCACGACACGCCGACTCGCGCCGCACGACACGCCGACTCGCGGGGATGGGGAGGCAGGGGGAGGTCGGGGCGCGGCGTCGTGTCGGTGGGGCTGTCTAGGGTGCGACCATGAGGGGCATGGACACGGTCGGGTACGACGTCGACGGCGTGGCCGTCGAGGTCCGACGGAGTGCGAAGCGGCGGCGGACGGTCTCGGCCTACCGCCAGGACGACGGGTCCGTGGTGGTCCTCGTGCCGGCCCGGCTCAGCCGCGCCGAGGAGCGTGAGTGGGTCACCACGATGCTGGCGCGACTCGACAAGCAGGACCGTCGCCGGCGACCGAGCGACGACAAGCTCATGGAGCGGGCGCTGCAGCTCTCCCGCGAGCACCTCGACGGCCGGGCCCGGCCCACGAGCGTGCGCTGGGTCGACAACCAGCGCCAGCGCTGGGGCTCCTGCACCCCCTCCGACGGCACCATCCGGCTCTCCTCGCGCCTGCAGGGCATGCCGGCGTACGTCGTGGAGTGCGTGCTGCTGCACGAGCTCGCCCACCTGCTGGTCCACGACCACAGCGAAGCGTTCTGGGCGCTGGCCGACCGGCACCCGCGCGCCGAGCGGGCCAAGGGCTACCTCGAGGGCCACGCCCAGGCCCAACGCTGGTCGGACCCGGCGTCGGTCGACGGCGAGGGACTCGGCTCAGACCTGACCGAGGCGGACCCGAGCCAGCCGGACCAGCTCTTCTAGCGACGTCTCGTCGCTGGGCAGGTCGTCGGCGGGCCACCAGCGCACGTCGGAGGACTCCGCACTGACGGCCGTGGAGGACGCGGGGTCGGCGACGGCCAGGAACCGTACGTCGAGGTGGCGGGTCCCGGCGCCACCGCAGAACGCCACCCCGTGGACGTCGAGCTGCACCGGGACCGGGTCGAGGTCGAGCGCGTCCAGCCCGGACTCCTCGGCGGCCTCGCGCCAGGCCGCTGCCGCGAGGTCGCGATCCCCCGGCTCGACGTGACCGCCGAACTGGAACCACGACCGCGCCTTCGCGTGCAGGGTCAGCAGCACCTGCCCGCCGTCGGGTGAGACCACGACCGTGCTGGCCGTCAGGTGGTCGGGCAGGCAGGACCGGTACAGCCCGTCAGCAGACCGGTCGAGGTGCGCGACGTACTCCTGCCGCAGCCTCTCCTGGCTCGCGTCGGGCGGGTCCCATCCGCTGAGCAGTGACCGGGCGCGAGCGTGTGCCGCGGACGCCGCGGTCACGCCGGGCGAGGCCCCGCGTCCGGCCCCGAGCCGTCGTCGGGCGCGTCGGGGCCGTCGGACCGGCCGCCGGCCTCGTCGAGCAGCTCGGCCAGCGCGGCGTCGAAGTTGTCGTCGAAGCCGGCCGCCGCCTCCTCCAGCTCCGGGTTCTCCCCGAAGCCGAGCGGGTCGTCGAGGTCGGTGGCGGTGGGCAGCAGGTCGGGGTGGGCCCAGATGGCGTCGCGAGCCTCGGCACCGCGGCGCGAGCGCAGGCTGCCCCAGAGGGTGGCAGCGTCGCGCAGGCGACGCGGCCGCATCTCGAGGCCGACGAGCGCGGCGAAGGCGTCCTCGGCGGGGCCACCGGCGGCCCGGCGACGGCGCACGATCTCCTGCAGCTTGGCGGCGTTGGGCATGCGCTCTGCGGTGGCCTGGCTGACGACCTCGTCGACCCAGCCCTCGACGAGCGCGAGGATGGTCTCGAGACGGACCAGCGCGGCCTGCTGGGTCGGCGTCTTCTCGGGCTCGAACAACCCGCCGGCCAGCGCCTCCTGGATGGCCGCGGGGTTGGTCGGGTCGAGCCCGGCCATCTTCGACTCCATGCCGGCGACGTCGATGGTCGTGCCGCGCCCGAAGTCCTCGACCGCGGCGAGCAGGCGTGCGCTGAGCCACGGCACGTGGGCGAACAGCCGCTGATGGGCGGCCTCGCGGATCGCGAGATAGAGGCGTACGTCGTCCGCGGGCACGTCGAGGCCCTCGGCGAACGCCGCGACGTTGGTCGGCAGCAGGGCCGCCTTGCCCACCGGGGCGAGGGGGAGACCGATGTCGGAGGAGCTGAGCACCTCGGCGGCGAGACCGGCCAGCGCCTGACCGACCTGGCTGCCGAACATGGCGCCTCCGGCTTGACCGAGCAGGCCGATGAGGGGGCCGGCCATGGCCTTGGCCTCGGCGGGCAGGGCGTTGCCCATGGCGGCCACGACGTGCTCGGCCACCGGCTCCACGAGCTTCTTCCAGACCGGGAGGGTCTGCTCGATCCACTCCGCGCGGCTCCAGCCCGCGACGGAGGTGACACCGCTGGGCAGGTCGGTCACGGCGTCGAGCCAGACGTCGGCCAGCTGGAGGGCGTCGGCGATGCGCGAGGTCTCGGACGCGGCGACGGACGGGTCCGGATCGGCCGCGACGGCGCGTCGGGCGAGGTCCTGGGCGAGGTTCCAGTTGACCGCGCCCTCGTGGGGCTGCAGCAGCTGCTGCATCTGGCCGAGCAGGGCCGACAGGTCGGGCATGCCGCCGGCGCCGGGCGCCCCGAAGGCTCCGAAGCCCGGGATGCTGGTCCCGTCCCCCCCCGACCGCGCCGGCCGCACCGGCTCCGCCCCCGAAGGCGTTGAACAGCTGCTCGAAGGGCGTGCCCTTGAACGGGTTCTGGGGGTCGCCGCTGCCGTCGCTGTCGTCGTCACCGGGGCCTGGAGCGGGGTCGTTCACCATGGGGCCTACGGTACTCGCGCCCTGTCGCCACCAACCGTCCTAGGCTCCGTGCATGGACGACACCACGGCAGTCACCCCCGACCCCGGCCCCCGCACACCCGCTGGGACCGGCCAGGTCGTCCGGCTCGTCGCGATCCGCGAGACCGCCCTCGACGTCGCCGAGGTGCTGGCCTCGGTCGAGGACGACGCCGCCGGGGGAGTCACGCTCTTCGTCGGCAACGTCCGCGACCACGACGGCGAGCAGGCGGTCGACCACCTCGACTACTCCGCCCACCCGAGCGCGCTCGACCGGCTGCGCGAGGTCGTCGAGGCGGTGGCGCAGCGCCACCCGGTCACCGCGGTCGCGGCGGTCCACCGGGTCGGGCGGCTGGCCATCGGCGACGCCGCTGTGGTGGTCGCGGCGGCCGCGGCCCACCGCGGCCAGGCCTTCGACGCCTCCCGCGACCTCATCGACGACCTGAAGGCCACCGTGCCGATCTGGAAGCACCAGGTCTTCGCCGACGGCGACGAGGAGTGGGTCGGCACGCCGTGAGCGTGCCTCCCGGCCCGCGCGGCCGGCGGCCCCTAGCCTGGCTTCGTGGAGATCCTCTGGTGGCTGGCGCCCGCGGGTGGCGTGCTCGTGCTCGCCTCGCTCTGGGCGACGTGGGCCGGACGCCCGCAGCGTGAGCCGGAGGGTCGCTCCGAGGAGGCCTACGAGAGGTTCGTCGCCGCCATGAACCGCGAGCACCCCGCGGCGGGCAAGCCCCGTCCTGTCGCCGCTCCGGACCGCAGCACCGGCATCGCCGTACGCCCGTCCTCACGGTAGGTGTCGCGCGGCATCCTGGTCGGTCGCTGCAATGCCACGTCGGTGCGTACTGCGGCGCGCGCCCGGAAACAGACCCGGCCGGGGGGAGTGACCAGAAGCCGGCCCGCCCGGGCCGGGCCGGCGTTGCGCGTGATGAGAGGGTGACGCCATGAGCCGTCACACCGTTGCGACGCTGGTCGCCACGGCTGTGGTGCTCGTGCTGGGTGTCACGGTGGCCGCGGTGTCAGTGCCCTACGTCCGTCAGTCCCCGGGCCCCACGGTCGACGTCCTGGGCACCCGCGAGGGTGAGCCGGTGGTCGAGGTCGACGGCGAGCGCACCTTCCCGACCGACGGCAGCCTGCGCCTGACGACCGTGCTGGTGACCCAGCCCAAGCGCGCGTTCAACGTCCTCGGCGCCCTCGGCGGTTGGCTGGACCAGGAGACCGCGGTGCTGCCCTACGAGGCGCTCTACCCCCCGGACACCACGGCCGAGGACGAGCAGGCCGAGTCGGCCGCGCAGATGGTCAGCAGCCAGGACACCGCGGTGGCCGCGGCGCTCACCAAGATCGGCTACGACCTGTCGACCTACGCCGAGGTCACCGGCATCACGCCCGACAGCCCGTCGGAGGGCGAGCTCGAGGCCCGCGACCGCATCGTGACCCTGGAGGGCCGGCGGATCACCCGGGTCCAGCAGGTGTTCGACACGGTGGGTCGCGCCGAGCCGGGCGACACCCTCACCGGCGAGGTACGGCGAGCCGGCCGCACCCGGTCCTTCGAGGTCACCACGAAGCCGGCTGCCGACGACCCGGACCGGGCGATGCTCGGGGTCCTGGTCGGGACCGGCTACGTCTTCCCCTTCGACGTGAGCATCGGCATCAGCGACTCCATCGGCGGGCCCAGCGCCGGCCTGATCTTCTCCCTCGCCGTCTACGACACCCTGACCGAGGGCTCTCTCACCGGAGGACGGGACGTCGCCGGCACCGGCACCATCGCCGCCGACGGGTCGGTGGGCCCCATCGGCGGGATCCAGCAGAAGATCTACGGTGCCGACGAGACCGGCGCCGACGTCTTCCTCGTGCCGCCGGACAACTGTGGCGAGGCGCTGGGGACGGACCTGAGCGACCGCGACATCCGGCTCGGTGCGGGCTGACACCATGAGCAGCGCCGTCGAGGCGCTGGAGGACTACCGAGACGACCCTGACGCCGAGCTGCCGAGGTGCACCGCATGAGCGAACCGACCGACCCGAACGAGACCCGGACCGACGCGGTCGACCTGGCGCTGCGGGGGGCCGTCCTCGAGATCGAGAAGCACGCCGCCGGCGCCGGCTGGGACCAGCCGGCCCGCCTGTTCGCGCTGGTCGCCACCGCCGACCTGCTGGCCAACGAGCCGGGACTGGCCGAGACGATCGGGGTCGAACCGGGCACGGACCTGACGGGCAGCCTGACCCCGATCGAGCAGGACGACCTGCCGGCCGACACGCCCTTGGAGGAGCTGCTGCACCAGGTGATGTGGCCCGCCGAGGTGCACGGCACCGCCGTGGTCGTGGAACGGCTCGTGCTGCCCCCGGGAGCCGAGGACCTGCCCGACGACCCGGCCGAGGCCGCGGAGGCGGCGGCCAGCCACCCGGACCGCCAGGAGGTGCGGATGGTGGCGGGCGCGACGCGGGCCGGGACGACCTTCTGCGCCCTCCGCCTGCGCGAGCACGACGAGGACTTCGCGGTGATCGAGGGGCCGGACCTTGTGCCGGCCCTCCTACAGTTGTTGGAAAGCACGCTGGTGGACTCCCCGGACAACGGGGACACCGGCACAGAGACGGAGTTGTGAGAACACAGTGAGCGGCCTCTTCGACGACCCACCGACCCCGCCGCGGCGTACGGCGCCTCCGCCGCGCCCGCAGCGCTCCCGCGCGCTGGCCATCACGGCCGCCGTCCTGGTGGTGGGGTTCTTCGTGCTCTCGGCCTTCACCGGGCTGTGGACCGACCGGTTGTGGTTCAACAGCGTCGGGTACGGCGAGGTCTTCTCGACCGTGCTGACCACGCGGGTGCTGCTCTTCATCGCCTTCGGGCTGGTCATGGGTGGCTTCGTGGCCGCCAACGTGGTGCTGGCCTTCCGCCACCGCCCGTCGTTCCGAGCCATGGCGTCGGATGCGAACCTCGAGCGCTACCGCGAGGTCGTGGAGCCGCTGCGGGCGTGGGTGGTCGTGGCGGTCGCGGCTCTGCTGGCGCTGGTCGCCGGCGGCTCCGCCGCGGGCCAGTGGCGCTCCTACCTGCTGTGGCGCAACGGCGGCGACTTCGGCACGACGGACCCCTACTTCGACAGGGACCTCGGCTTCTTCATCTTCGACCTGCCGTGGCTGCACTACGTCGTCAACTTCGCCATGATGACGGTGGTCCTCGGCCTGGTCGCCGCGATCGTCGTGCACTACCTCTTCGGCGGCATCGCGCTGCAGTCGCGCACCGACAAGGTCTCCGGGGCCGCACAGGTGCAGTTCTCGGTCCTGCTGGGTCTGTTCGTGCTCTTCAAGGCCGTGGACTACTGGTTGGACCGGTTCGACCTCACCACCGACCAGGGCCGCCGCTTCACCGGTGTCAACTACACCGCCTTCAACGCGATCCTGCCGTCGAAGAACATCCTCATGTTCATCGCGCTGATCTGTGCGCTGCTGTTCTTCGCCAACATCTTCCGCCGCACCTGGCTGCTGCCCGGCACCGGCCTCGGCCTGCTCGTGCTGTCGGCCATCCTGCTGGGTGCGGTGTGGCCCGGGATCGTGTGGCAGTTCCAGGTCAAGCCGTCCGAGCCCGACAAGGAGCAGACGTTCCTGGCCGCCAACATCGAGGCGACGCGAACGGCGTACAACATCGACGACGTGGCCGAGCAGCAGTACGACGCCGAGGTCGCGGTGACCAAGGAGCAGCTGAAGAAGAGCGCCGACTCCCTGCCCGGCATCCGCCTGATCGACCCGGCGCGCACCAGTCAGGCCTTCGAGCAGCTGCAGCAGGTCCGCGGCTACTACTCGGTGGCGCCGGTGCTCGACGTCGACCGCTACGAGATCAACGGCGAGACGCGCGACCTCGTGATGGGTGCGCGCGAGCTCGACCAGGACGGTCTCGTGCCCGACCAGCGCAACTGGGCCAACGAGCACACGGTCTACACCCACGGCTACGGCCTGGTCGCGGCCTTCGGCAACAACCGGACCGCCGAGGGCGGGACCCCGTCGAACCCCGACGAGCCGCCGTGGGCCGAGGAGGACCTGCCTCCCCGCGGGGAGCTCTCCGACCTGACCGAGGAAGGCTACGAGCCGCGCATCTACTTCGGCGAGCGCAGCCCGGAGTACTCCATCGTCGGCAAGGCGGAGGACGACGACCCCAACGTCGAGCTCGACATCCCCGAGGAGGCGTCCGGCGAGCGCGGCACGTCGACGTTCGACACGGAGGAGGGGACGGGCGTGCCGGTCGGCGGCTTCGTCAACAAGCTGCTCTACGCGCTGAAGTTCGGCGAGCCCAACTTCCTGTTGTCGAACCGGGTGAACTCCGGGTCGGAGGTGCTCTACCAGCGCACGCCCCGCGAGCGGGTGGAGAAGGTCGCACCCTGGCTGACCGTCGACGGTGACCCCTACCCGGCGGTCGTCGACGGGCGTGTGCTGTGGATCCTCGACGGCTACACGACGACGGACCGCTTCCCCAACGCCGAGCGCGAGTCGTTCCAGGAGATGACGAACGACGCGTTGACCAGCTCGACGTCCTACGTCACGCTCCCGACCGACCAGATCAACTACATCCGCAACTCGGTGAAGGCCACGGTCGACGCCTACAGCGGCGAGGTCACGCTCTACGAGTGGGACGAGGAGGACCCGATCCTCGATGCGTGGAACTCGGTGTTCCCCGAGGCCGTGACGCCGCGCGACGAGATCTCCGAGGAGCTCGCGGCTCACCTGCGCTACCCCGAGGACATGTTCAAGACCCAGCGCTACATGCTGGCGCAGTACCACGTCACCGCCCCGCAGGAGTTCTACAAGGGCACCGACCGCTGGCAGGTGCCGGAGGACCCGGCCGAGACGGTCAAGATGCAGCCGCCCTACCGGCTCTCGGTGCAGATGCCGCCGGCTCCGGACCCCGAGGAGGAGGCGGTCAGTGACGGCAGCGGCGAGGCCGAGGAGGCTGCGGACACCGCGGACCTGCCGGTCGAGGACCCGGTCTTCTCGCTCACCAGCGTCTTCACGCCCACGAACCGTCAGAACCTGGCGTCGTTCGTGGCGGTCAACTCGGACGCGACCGATGAGAATTACGGCCAGTTCAGGATCCTGCGACTGCCCGACTCCACGCAGGTGCAGGGCCCCTCGCAGATCGCGAACACGTTCTCGGCCGACGAGAGCATCCAGGGTGCCCTGCTGCCGATCAAGCAGAACTCGCAGATCCTCGACGGCAACCTGCTGACGTTGCCGGTGGGCGGAGGGCTGCTCTACGTGCAGCCGGTCTACGCGTTGCGTGAGAGCGGTGAGGGCTCCTACCCGGTGCTGCAGTTCGTGCTCGCCTCCTTCGGTCGCAACGCCGGCTTCGGCACGACCCTGACCGAGGCGCTCAACGACGTGCTCGAGTCCGGCGAGCTGACCGAGGAGGAGACGATCGGCGGCCAGGACAGCGGCGGCGGTGGCGGCGGCAACGGTGGCGGCGGCAACGGTGGCGGTGCTGGTGGCGGTGCTGGTGGCGGTGCTGATGGCGGCAGCGACGGCGGCGGCACTCTGTCGCCCGAGGTGCTCGACCTGCTCCAGCAGGCCGTCGACACGTTCGCCGAGGCCGACCAGGCACTGCAGGACGGTGACTCCGTGCGGTACGCCGAGCTGACCGAGCAGGCCGAGGACCTGGTCAAGCAGGCCCAGGCCGCGTCGCAGGAGTAGCACTCGTCGGTCGAGCTCGTCGAGACCACCTGGCCCGCCGACGATCGTGCATCTGCTCGGTCCTCGGCGGGCCGGTCCCGTTTCGGCGTACACGATCGCGCAGGTGCGCCGTGTCAGGCCTCACGCCGGCTCGATTTGGACCCTGGGGCACGCCCTAGTAACGTGGGGTTCACCGACGCGGGGTGGAGCAGCTCGGTAGCTCGCTGGGCTCATAACCCAGAGGTCGTAGGTTCAAATCCTACCCCCGCTACACCGATGGAGCGCCCCTCACAGTGACTGTGGGGGGCGTTTCGCATGCGGCTGACAGCAGCTTCAGTCCGCCGTCGGGGCCCGCTGCAGGTCCACACCACCTCCCTGGTCTCCGGTCTGCTGTTCATCGTGGTCGGCGCAGTCTTCATGCGCTACGAGGGCACGGGCGGGTGACCGGGACACCCGGGGTTGGTGACCTGACCGACGTCGAGTTCACCGGTCAGCCGGGGATCGCTGAGCGCAAGGACGCTGTCCCGGGCTGGGTGCTGCTGCGCGCCGACCCGGACGGCGACGCGGGTGCCGGAATCAGTGCCCGAGTGGTGAGGCGGCGACCGGCGGGCACCCGGGTCATCGCGTCGCTCGAGGGTGACGACGGCTCCCGCGCGGAGGTCGAGCTCCCTACGAGGGAGGACGTCCAGCCCGGCGCCCGGATGTGGGTGGGCCTCCCTGACACCCCGCAGCCCCGGTGGGTCGTCGCCGGTGAGGAGCCGGCCGTGACCGGACCGCTGGGCCCCGTGATCGATCAGTGCAGGAGGCCTGTGACACGCAGGAAGGTCGTGCCCGAGGTCGACGGGGAGAGTGCCCGCGCGGTCACGCCGGCTCGGGGTCGAGGGGGACGTGAGTGCCGAGAAACGCGAGCTGGTCGGCGACCACGGCGGAGAACAGTGGCTCGACGTAGGGGTCGAAGTGCCCGCCGGAGTAGCCCCGCACGGTGGGTGCGGCCATCAGAGCGGCGGCCCTCTCCGCGACGTGCCGGGGGGTGAGGGCGTCGTCCTCGGCGATCTGGACGAGCGCCGGACAGGTGACCCCACCCGCCCACCGCCTCGGCGAGTACAGGCCGATCCTGAGCACGATCCTCGCGGCGACGGTGCGGGGGTAGTCCCCCTCTTCGAGCCCGGACGCGGCGATCAACGCGTCCATGCCGGGCACGGCATCGGGGGAGGTCATTGCAGCGGTCCCTCCCGGCCGACCGGCCGCATCGACGTACACCGGGTCCCGCCCGAGCCAGGCGCCGATCTGGTCCCGGATCCCGATCCTGGCGACGCGCACGGAGGGGACGAACCCGGTGGCGCGGACCGCCGCGGGACCGCTGACGTGCGGCACCTGGGCGATGATGGCGGCCAGCGGCTCTCCCTGGCCGGCGATGCTGATGACGTGCCCGCCGGCGAACGACGTGCCCCAGGCCACCACACGCTCGGGGTCGACCCCTGGCAGGGTGCGGGCGTAGGCCAGCGCGGCTCGCCAGTCCTGGTGCTGCATGGCGACGTCGACGACCTGCCGAGGCGTCCCGGCGCTGTCGCCGAAGCCTCGGTAGTCGAAGACCGCGACCGCGTAGCCGGCGGCGGCGAACCGCTCGGCGTAGGCGTAGAGGCGCAAGGGGCGCACGGCACCGAGACCGTGGGCCATCACGATCACGGGAGGCGGCGCCTGCGCCGCACGCGTGGGTCGGTAGACGCGCACCGCGCACTCGGTGCCCTGGGACAGGAACGTGCCCTCCGACCAGACGTACCGGTCGTCGTCGGTCGTGTCCACGTTCGTCTCCTCGGTGGTTCGGCGCTTCCTCCGCACTGCTCTTGAGTGCCGTCCAAGAAACGCTAGGGTCTTCTTGAACATGGGTCAAGATAAGGTGACGCGTGCCTCGGAACCGACGACCTCAAGACCGTGAGGAGAAGCGCGCCGAGATCGTCTCGGCGGCGACGACCCTGTTCACCAAGACGGGGTACGACGAGACCGCCATGTCGAGGGTGGCCGCCGCCTCGGGTGTCACCACCAACACCATCTACTGGTACTTCGCCGACAAGGACGCCCTCCTGGTCGCCGTGCTGGACCACGTCCTCACGTCGGCGCTGGCCGAATCGGCCCTCGACCCCGAACAGCCGTGGGCGGACCAGGTGCTGTGGGCGCTGGAACGACTCGAGCGGTATCGACGCCTCGTCACCGTCGTCCATGCGCGCACGGCGACCTCTCCGCTCATCGACGCCTGGCACCACGACTTCCACGTCCTGGTCGACTCGCTGCTCGTGGACGGCTTCAGGCGGGCCGGCGTCGCCGAGGCGGACCTCGTGCCCATGGCTGCCATCGGGGTGTTCGTGGTCGAGGGCCTGCTCATGCACCCCGACGTCGGACCAGACCGCCGGGCTGTCGTCGAGACCTTGCTGGCCGGCCGCCCCTAGCTCCCCCCGGAGAACCCCGGCCCATCGGCCTGCGGCGCGTGTATGTTGGTGGTGCGGGCATCTCGCTCGCTCCTGTCCTGGACCCGGCAGCGACCACAGATGACGCTGGCGGACAGATGACTCCCGACTCTCAGGCACCGGTGGTTCCCCCCGGCGGCGACGTCCGTTGCGCGCGACACAGCCGACTCGACGCCCTCCTGGTCCGCGTCGGTGAGGGGGACCGTGACGCGTTCGCCGCCTTCTACGACGACGCGGTCGCGTCCGTCCACCGGATGAGCCTGCGCGGTGGGCACCGAGACTCACTCGCCACAGCGCTCACGTTCGACGTCTTTCTCCGTGTGTGGTTGCAGGCGAGCACCTACGACCCCGAGGTCGAGTCGGCGTGGTCGTGGCTGCGCGCGATCGCCCGGAGGACCGTTCCCGCCCCGTCTCGCCGTCAGCGCTGAACGCCCGTGCGCCAGGCGCTGAAGGAGGTGAGGCGCTGGCCGCCCGGCTGGGCCAGCCACGGCCACGGGTGCAGCGCCGCCACCTCCACGGACGCCGAGCGGGACGCGAAGCCGGGCACGGGTGCGTGGGTGACGGCCAGCGGCGTGCCCGCCAGCTCCTTGGCTACCGATCCCAGGCGTACGTCGACCGCGCGCCGCTCGGCCAGGTCGGCGAGCGACTCCGCGAGGAACACCAGCCGCTTGCCGGACAGCCGCAGCGACGCGAGCAGGGGCTCGTCGAACACGAAGACGACGGGCAGGTCGGGGTGGGCGGCGAGTGCGGGATCGTCGTGCCCCAAGGACTCGGCCGTGAGCCAGACGGCCTCTGCCGACCCGTGGACGACGGGTGCGTCCGGGCCGGCGGCCACCGCGCCGTCAGCGGGAGCGGCGAGCGGGCTGTCCTCGACGCGCGGGCCGCGCTCGGCCTCCGGCCAGTCCTGGATCGGGCAGGCGTCGCTCAGCGGGCAGGAGCGGCACAGCTGAGGCGCACGCTTCTCGACCTGCCAACGGCTGGAGCCGTAGGGCTTGCCGGTCCCGGCGCCGACGGTCCACTGCCAGCCGAGACGGTTGGCCGCGCGCGAGCCGTCGAGCAGGTGGCGAAAGAAGTCGTCCTCACCCTCGCGCCAGTCGCGACCGTGCCGCACGGTCCAGTGGGAGGCCCACCACATGCGCGTCTGGTTCACCAGCCAGCCGTTGATCTCCAGCTCGCCGCGCAGCCATGACGTGCACGCCATGTCGTCGTTCCAGTCCGGCAGGGAGGCGGGGTGGGGCGGCTCGTAGCGGAGCGGTCGGCGCGTCCCGGCCCCGACGCGCGCGTAGACGTGGCGCGCGTACTCCTGCCACATCAGCTCGTCGCGGAACTTCCGCTTGTCGCCCGACGGGGCGCCGGACACCGCGTCCCACACCGTGGGCAGGCTCAGCAGCCCGTGCCGGAGGTACGGCGACAGCCGGCTCGCCCGCGCCGGCTCTCGGGGAGGACCGTCGAGCGGGAGCGCGCGTAGCCGGTGACGTGAGCGCCGCCAGCGCGGCGTCGGCCGCCGCCTGGCCACCCCGGTGACCGCCGGGGCGGACCGCGTCGGCCCCCTCGAGGGTCAGGTGGCCGAGGTGGGTGGCGACCCAGGCCGTGACCGCCTCGGTGTCGTCGACGTCCGGGAGAGGGGGCAGCGAGGGCACCTGGCCACTGTGCCAGGCGACCCCAGACAACCCCAGGCGTCACCGCGTCGTCGTACCCTCGTCCCCGGTGACCTCCTGGTGGTCGGCGCCGAGGGCGGACAGCGCCACCGCGTGCTGGGACTCCTCGTTCCGGTCTTGGACGTACATCACAGCCTTGCGCACCCGAGAGGGCAGCGTCGACTCGTAGGGCTCCGCACGCAGCGACTTCATCAGCGAGACGCACATCGCGATGATCACGAGCATGAAGGCGCCGCCGACGATGATGACGAGGTTCTGCAGCGCCTGTAGCCCGGATCTGAGGTTGTCGCCCCCCGACCACAGCAGCACCGAGGCGACGGCGCCCTGGGCGACGCCCCAGAAGATGACCAGGTTGCGCTTGGGCTCCTCCTCACCGTGCTGGCTCAGCATGCCCATGACGATGGAAGCGGAGTCGGCGCCGGTGATGAAGAAGATGGCGATGAGCAGGATGGCGAGCACGATCGTGATCGAGGCCAACGGGTACTCACCGAGCACGGTGAACAGGATGCTTTCGGTGCCCTCGTCCTCCAGGGCCTGTCCGAGGTCGACGCCCTTGTTGAGCTGGAGGTCGAAGGCGGCGCCGCCCATGATCGAGAACCACACGAAGGACACCAGGCTCGGGACGACGATCACGTAGCCCACGAACTGCCGGATGGTGCGCCCCTTGGAGATGCGCGCGATGAACATGCCGACGAAGGGCGTCCACGACACCCACCACGCCCAGTAGAAGATCGTCCAGTCGTTGAGCCACGACGACGCCGCGTCGTCGAAGGCCCCTGTGCGTCCGCTCATGGTCGGCAGCTGCGTCAGGTAGGCGCCGACGCCTTCGGTGAAGGTGCTGAGGATGAAGACCGTGGGGCCGACCACGAAGAGGAAGAGGACCAGGATCGCCGCCCCGACCGCGTTGGCGTTGGACAGGAACTGCACGCCCTTCTCGATCCCGGTGACCGCGGACAGCACGAAGCAGGCGGTGAGCACCCAGATGACGGTGAGGGCCAGCAGGACGCTCTTGCTCGAGCCGTCGAAGACGTTGTCGAGACCGCCGGTGATCTGCAGGGCGCCGAGCCCGAGCGAGGTCGCCGAGCCGAACAGGGTGGCGATGATGGCCACGGAGTCGATCGCCTTGCCGGGCGCACCGTCGGCCCGGTCGCCGATGAGCGGCCGGAAGGCGCCCGAGATGAGGTTGCCCGACCGCTTGCGGTAGGCGAAGTAGGCGATGGCCAGCCCGATGACGGCGTAGATCGACCACGGGTGCAGACCCCAGTGGAAGAAGGTGTACTCCATCGCGACGCGGGCGGTCTCGGGGGTGCCGGGCTCACCCTGCCCCAGGGGTGGAGTGTTCAGGTGCGTCAGCGGCTCGGCGACGCCCCAGAAGATGAGCCCGATGCCCATGCCCGTGGCGAACATCATCGACACCCAGGAGAACGTGCTGAACTCCGGTGTCGAGTCGTCCGCGCCGAGCCGGATGTTGCCGTAGCGGCTCAGCGCGAGGTAGGCCGAGAACAGCACGAAGAGGGCGGTGGTGAGCACGAAGAGCCAGCCGAAGCTCTTCTCGAGCCACGTCAGGGTCGAGGTCGTGGTGTCGCCCATGGCGGTGGGGTCGAGCGCCCCCCACAGCACGAAGGCTGCGACGGTCACGCCCGCCACGCCGAACACGGTCCGGTCGACCGGACGCCCGGAGTGTGCGTCCTGCGGTGGTCCGGGCGGCGCGCCCTCGGTCTCGCGCGGTGCTACGTCAGTCATCTCGACTCCCTGTCATCGAAGGGCTCTCGGTGCGCTTCGGTGCACCCCCGGTGGAACGGCCGCCTTCATCGTGCGTCGTCGGCCGGTGTTTGCGGAAGCGCCACCCGGGCGGAGGTTACGCGATCGTGACGCCACGGAGGCCGTCGAGGACCGGGAGGAGTCCCGCCGGACCGCGACCAGGCGCTGGTCTGGATGGACGCGTGTGGCATCTGCCACAGCGACAGGTAGCCACCCACGGACCTGACGTGCTTCCCGCACCGCGTCGAAGGGGACGTGTTCCGTCCGGTATCGGTGGCACGGTGGGGACATGGGATCGAACGACGTCTCGGTGACGTGGCGGCAGGCGCTGGCGTGGCGGATGGAGCGGCACCTGCTCGACCCGCCGGGCGACCTCTCGACGGCGGACGTGGTCCGCCGGCTGGGCGCGGTGCTGTCGATGGACGAGTCGCGGGCCGAGCTGGCGGTGCGCACGCGGCGTCGTACGTCGCAGGCCGGCGAGCTGCGGCGGGCCCTGGTCGAGGGGTCGGTCATCAAGGCGTTCGCCTTCCGCGGGTCCATGCACTACCTCACTCCGGAGGAGGGCGGTGACGTCCTAGCGCTCCGCGCCGCCGGGCGGCAGTGGGAGCGCACGCGCTGGGTCGAGCACTACCGCCTCGCCCCGGAGGACTGGCCCGACTTCCGCGCGACCGTCCGGGCTGCGCTGGACGCCGGGCCGTTGACCCTTCCCGAGCTCGCCGACGCCCTCGCGGCCGAGCCCGCCTACCGCCACCTCAAACCGATCCTGGACACGGACGGGTGGGCCCTCGTCAAGGCGCTGACCTGGCAGGGCGACATGAGCCTGGCGCCGTCCCGCGACGGCCGTGCCACCTTCCAGCGGCTCGACGCCAACCCTCGGTGGGCAGGGATCCCCGACCTCGACGTCGCGGGGCCGCGCGCCATCAGGGCGTACCTGCGCACCTACGGGCCGGCGAGTGTCGACCACGTCCACCACTGGTTCGGTGACGGGCTCAGCGCCGGGCGCAAGCGGATCGACCGTTGGCTCGCCGGGCTGGGCGACGACGTGGCGCCGGTCGACGTCGAGGGCACTGCCGCCCTCGTGGTGGCCGAGGACCTGGACCCGCTTCGTGCCGTCTCTGGGTCCGAGGCGGTGCGGCTGCTGCCCGGCCACGACCAGTGGGTGATGGGTCCGGGCACGAAGGATGATCACGTCACACCCCCCGGACTGCGTGCGGCGGTGACGCGCAAGGCCAACCTGATCGTGGCCGGGGGAGTGGTCAGCGGCACCTGGGTGCGCGACGACGACGCCCTCCGGCTGACCTGGCTCGGCCCGGGCCCCCGGCCTGACACAGACCTGGCCGAGGAGGGTCGGCGGCTCTCGACCCTCCTCGGCCGCGATCTGCGCGTCGAGCTCTGAGGCGTCCGCTCAGCCGACGAGTCGCTGCTTCGACCCGGCGGTGCACCTCGGAGGCGCGCTGCTGCTCTCCCGCGAAGCTGCTGACCACGACCAGCGCGCCGGTGAGCGCCGGCACGGCCCACTGCAGCCGCTGGAGCTTGCGCTGCGCGGCCGCGACGCTCGGCGGCGTGCCCTGCTCGGGCTCGGTCCCGGACGCGGCCGGCGTGCGGGTCTCCTCGGACACCTGGCGACCGAGCACGCGGGCGTAGCCGGTGACGCCGAGGGCGGCGGCCGTGAGCGCCGTCTTGGCCAGGGCCATGCAGGCGACGCCCTCCTGCGCCTGCAGGCGGCCCTTGTTGCCGAGGATCTGGCCGAGGCTGCCGACGACGTGGGCGCCGATGGCGGCGGCGTTCACCGGTGTCCACCGGTCCCAGCCGACGTTCGCCACGGCGCCGGTGCCGGTCGAGGTCTCCGCCTCCGCGGCGGCCGGGTTCAGGCGCGACGGCGTTGGCCAGGGTGCCGCCGAACCACGCGGCCAGGCCGAGGTCGTGCAGCGAGCGGGAAAGGGTGTCGCGAGCCATGGGTGTTCTCCTCGAGATGGGGTGTGAACCCATCACGTACCCGCTCGGGGCATCGGTCAGACGCACCGACCGAAGCGGATTGGGTCAGGTGCCGCAGAAGGTGCGGTAGGCCCCGAAGTCCGCCGGCGCGGGCTCGGCGTAGCGCTCCAGCCCGGGGCGTACGACGAAGGGCTGCGTCATCGCCTCGAGCAGACGGTCCCAGCGGGGCGAGGTCGCCGGACGTGGCGGCGTCGAGGGCCTCTTCGACGAGGTGGTTGCGCGGTACGTAGACGGGGTTGACCCGATCCATGGCGTCCGGGTCCGGCCCGGCCGCCCGCCACCGGGCCGACCAGTCGTCGTAACCGGCGAGGTCGAGGAACAGGTCACGGGCGGGCTGTCGGTCCCCGCGTGCCTCCCCGCGTCGCCTGCCCCGCGTGCTTCTCCGCGCGCCTCCGTGGCCAGCGCCCGGTAGAACGTGGTGTGGTCGACCGGCGAGGGCTGCATGAGGGCCAGCAGGTCCTCGGCCAGCGGCTGGACGACGTCGTCGGCCAACCCGGCTCGGCAGTCCCAGCTTGGCCCGCATCCCGTCGAGCCACGCCCGGCTGTAGCTGGTGCGGAACGTCTCGAGCGCCTCGACGGCCAGCTCGATCGCCGTGTCCTGGTCGTCGTCGATCAGCGGCAGCAGCGTCTCGGCGAAGCGCGCCAGGTTCCACTCCGCGACGACGGGCTGGTTGCCGTAGGCGTAGCGCCCGCCGTGGTCGATGGAGCTGAAGAGCGGCCGACGGGTCGAACGCGTCCATGAACGCGCACGGGCCGTAGTCGATCGTCTCGCCGGAGATCGTCACGTTGTCGGTGTTCATGACGCCGTGGACGAAGCCCACGAGCATCCACCGCGCGACCAGGGAGGCCTGCGCCGCGACGACGCCGCGGAACAGCGCCAGCGCCGGACGCTCGTCGCCGGCGGCGGCGGGGTGGTGGCGCTCGATCGCGTGGTCGACGAGACCGTCGGAGCAGGTCGAGGTCGCCGGTGGCGCGGACGTACTGGAAGGTGCCCACCCGCAGGTGGCTGCTCGCGACCCGCGCCAGCACCGCCCCCGGCAGGACGGTCTCGCGCTGCACCGCGCGACCCGTCGCGACGACGGCGAGCGACCGGGTCGTCGGGACCCCCAGGGCGTGCATCGCCTCGCTGACGACGTACTCGCGCAGCATCGGGCCGACCGCAGCCTGCCCGTCGCCGCCGCGGGAGAACGGCGTGCGACCGGAGCCCTTGAGGTGGAGGTCGCGCAGCGGTCCGCCGTCGTGCGCGCGAGCTCGCCCAGCAGCAGGGCGCGGCCGTCGCCGAGACGGGGGAGTAGCCGCCGAACTGGTGGCCGGCGTACGCCTGGGCGACCGGGTGCGCCGCCTCCGGCACCGCGCGACCGACCAGGAAGCGGACGCCCCCCGGCTCGCGGAGCATCGCCGGGTCGAGACCCAGGTCGACGGCCAACGGCTCGTTGAGCACGAGCAGGCGCGGGTCCGGGACCTCCTGCGCCTCGTGCGGGTACGGCGAGCTCGGGCAGCGTGCGCGCGAAGAGGTCGCCGAGGTGGACGGCGAGGGAAGAAGTGGGGGCGGAGGTGACGGGGGTGCTCACTCGTCGAGGCTACGCGCGGCTCGGGAACACCGGGCACCCTCCGGCCGTTGACGAGGGTGTGAACGACTCCTCCGACCTGCCCCCGCTCGACGTCCCGCCCGTGGTCCTGCCCGGTCAGCACGCCCCGGAGTCGGCGTACCGCGTGGCGCACGACCTGCTCGCCCGCCGCGCGCCCGTCGAGGCGCTGTCGGTGATCGAGCCCGCGCTCGAGACGGAGCCGCGCAACCGGGGCCTGCGCTCGTTGCGCGCCTGGGCCTTCATGATCCGCGCCCAGCTGGCCAAGGCCGAGGCGGAGCTGCGCGCGCTGGTCGAGGACGACCCGAGCGACGACTGGGCGCGCCACGCCCTGGGGCGCACCCTCGAGCGGCGCGACGAGCTGGCCGAGGCCGTTGCGCACCTGCGGCTGGCCGCGGTGATGAGTGGCGACCCCGTGCACGAGGCGGCTGCCCGCCGCGTCGCGACGCGGCTCGAGAGCCGGAGGGGCTGACTCCACCCCTGGGGGTGGACTGAACTGACATCGCCCCGGGGAAGTACCCGGCGTGACCCCGCCCTTCGACCCCAGCGGCTCGGCTCGGGACGCCGCTCGCGAGCTCTTCGGCCACGCCTCGCTCCTGCCCGGGCAGCGGGAGGCGATCGACGCGCTGCTCGGTGGTCGCGACGTCCTGCTCGTCTCGGCCACCGGCTCCGGCAAGTCGCTGTGCTACCAGGTGGCCGGGGTGCTGCTGGAGAGCTGCACCGTCGTGGTCTCACCGTTGCTGGCTCTCCAACGCGACCAGATCGATCGTCTCGACGGGTCCGGGCACCTCGAGCTGCGGGCCGCGCGGCTGAGCAGCGAGGAGAGCGACACGCAGCGGCAACAGGTCATCGAGCAGGCCGCAGCCGGCGAGCTCGAGTTCCTCTTCCTGGCCCCCGAGCAGCTCGGCCGGCCCGACGTGCGCGCGGCCGTCGCGGCGCTGCGCCCCGGCCTCGTCGCCGTCGACGAGGCGCACTGCGTGTCCGCCTGGGGCCATGACTTCCGGCCCGACTACTTCCGGCTCGGCGAGCTCATCGCCGAGCTCGGGGAGCCGCGGATCATCGCGATGACCGCGACCGCGTCGCCGTCGGTGCGCGCCGACGTCGCCGAGCGCCTCGGTCTGCGCGACCCCGAGACCATCCTCACCGGGTTCACCCGCACCGAGCTGGCCCTCGAGGTCCGTCCGCACAGCGACCCCGCGGCGCAGCGGCGCGCGGTCGTCGAGCAGGCCACCACCACCGACGGGGCGGGCATCGTCTACTGCCGCACCCGGCGCAGCGCCGAGGAGCACGCCTTGCACATCGCCGCCGGCGGTCGCGAGGTGGCGGTCTACCACGCCGGGCTGTCGCGCCGGCGTCGCGCTGCCGCGCACGAGGCCTTCACCGACGGCACCGTAGAGGTCGTGGTGGCCACCTCCGCGTTCGGCATGGGCATCGACAAGCAGGACGTGCGTTTCGTGATCCACGCCGAGGTGCCCGAGTCACCGGACACCTACTACCAGGAGGTCGGACGCGCCGGACGCGACCACGAGCCGGCCGTCGGCACGCTGCACTACCGCTCCGAGGACCTGTCGCTCGGGAGGTTCTTCTCCGGTGGCGTGCCGAAGCGCAGCGACGTCGAGCAGGTGGTCGCTGTCGTGCGCGGGCTCGGTCCCGTCGGCTCCGACGAGCGCATCGCCTTCGTCCGCGAGCGCACCGGGCTCGGTCCCCGCAAAGTGGGCCGCATCGTCAACCTCCTCGACCTGCTCGCGAGCACCGGCACCGACCTCGACGCCGTCACCGTCGACGACGTGCTCGCCCGTGCGGAGGCACGGCAGGAGCTGCAGCTCTCGCGGGTCGAGATGATGCGCGGCTACGCCGAGACCGACCGATGCCGCGCCGAGTACCTCCTCGCCTACCTCGGGGACACCGCCGGCAAGAGCTGCGGAGTGTGCGACAACTGCCGCGCCGGCACCAGCCGGACGCCGACCCGCACCGGGTCGCCGTACGCCGTCGCCGCCGCCGTGGTTCACGACGAGTTCGGGGAGGGCACCGTCACCGACGTCGAGGAGGACCGGGTGACCGTGCTGTTCGAGGAGGTCGGCTACCGCACGCTGTCCCTCCGCGTCGTGCAGGAGCAGGGACTGCTCGAGACACGCGGGTGAGCCGCCTCGTGACGACCTGTCGGTGGCTGCCTCTAACGTCCTCGACGTGACCACCCCGACCCGCGACGCCAGCGCGCGTCGCATGCTCGACGTGCGCACGATCTTCCACGAGCGCGACGTCCCCACCCACCCGCGAGGAGCTGAGATCCTCGCCCGCTTCCCGGACGCCGAGCGCGTCCCGGTCGACTCCCACCAGACGGTCCCCGGCCTCTACGGCAACCCCGGTGGCGTGAAGGACTGGGTGCGCAACAAGCGTCAGGTGCTCGTGCTCGGACGCAAGAAGAGCCTCTCCGCGCGGCCCAACGGTCGTTCTGCGGACTTCATCGGGCCGTCGACGGCCAACGGGTGCGCGATGGCGTGCGCCTACTGCTACGTGCCGCGGCGCAAGGGCTACGCAAACCCGATCACGGTGTTCGTCAACGGCGACCAGGTGGCCGGCTACCTCGAGCGCCACGTCCGCCGTCAGGGGCCCAAGCCCGCGCCCAACCAGTGCGACCCGGTCGACTGGGTCTACGACATCGGCGAGAACAGCGACTGCTCGGTCGACGCGCTGGTCAGCGACAACGTGCGCGACCTGGTGGACCTCTTCGCCCGCACCGACGGCGCCAAGGCGTCCTTCGCGACCAAGTTCGTCAACCGCGACCTGCTCGGCTGGGACCCGCGCGGGGGGACCCGGGTCCGGTTCTCGCTGATGCCGCAGGAGATGGCCAAGGTCCTCGACCTCCGCACCTCGACGATCGCCGAGCGGCTCGGCGCCGTCGACGACTTCGTGGCCGCGGGCTACGAGGTGCACCTCAACTTCAGTCCCGTGGTGGTGCACGAGCACTGGCAGCAGGAGTGGCGCGAGCTGCTGCGCCAGGTCGCCGACACCGTCGGCCCGGCGGCGCGGGCGCAGCTCGCCTGCGAGGTCATCTTCCTGACCCACAACGCCGGTCTGCACGAGGTGAACCTCGGGTGGCACCCGAAGGCCGAGGAGCAGCTGTGGCGCCCCGACCTCCAGGAGGCGAAGGTGAGCCAGAGCGGGCAGGACAACGTCCGCTACCGGCACCGGTGGAAGGCGAAATGGGAACGCGACCTGCGAGGCATGATCGCCACCGAGCTGCCGGGGTGCCGGGTCCGCTACGCGTTCTGAGTCCCGCTCAAGCCGTGGCCTCTGCGGTGCGGTCGAGGGAGCCGTCAGTGCGGGTGGGTCGCCCGGTGGCGGGCCAGCACGTCGAGGCCGAAGTCGCTCTCGGGGTCGCGCCAGACCGAGTGGGCGTGGTTCGCCCCGCGCTGGGTGTTGTCCCACTCGATGAGCAGCCCCGGGCCCTGCAACCGGTAGTAGTGCGGCGCCCCCGGCTCGAGCGGGCCGGCCCAGGCGAGGTGCACCGAGTCGAGCGCGACATCGTCGTACGCCGTCGCCGGGGAGACCTCGGCCGGGACCCGGTCGAAGTAGGTGCCGAGCAGCAGACGCAGCTGCTCGCGGCCGCCGGTGTCGAGGTCGGCGCCGGCCACGCCGCGCGGGGTCGTCGTGTACTCCACGGCGGCGTGGTCGGACTCGTCGAAGTCCGCCGCGGCGTCGATGGCGTCGCTGAGCCGCTGCAGCTTGGCCTGCTCGGCGTCGTCGGGGAAGCGCTCGGTGCGCCAGATGCCGGCCAGCGGGATCACCCGGTCGCCCTCGGAGACGACGGTGCGGTTGGCGGTCACGAAGTCCGACGGCGCCTTGTCGAGCAGCACCGCCCGGTCGGCGAGCTCGCGGGGCAGGGAGCGCACGAGGTCGCGGGCGAGGTCCTCCACCCGCGCCAGCGGCCGGTTGACCGCGCCTCCCAGCAGCGGCGACGAGGCGGGGTCGGCGCCCAGGAAGCAGGGTGTGGTCGAGACGAGGACGCCGTCCACGACGAGGTTGTTGAGCGAGACGTGGTGGCCGCCGAAGCGCCAGCCCCACGGCCGGCCGCCGCGCGGGTCGCCGAAGACGCGCAGGTAGTACAGGCCAGGGTCGCGACCGCGCTCGCGGTCGAAGAGCACGGTGAAGCCCTCGACGCGGTCGAGCACGTTCTCCAGGCCCATCGTGGTGGCGACCGTGACGTAGCCGGCCTCCGACAGCCCGGTGGCCACCAGCCGCATCGCGCCGCGCTGCTGCGCCGGTCGCTGCTGGTGCAGGGTCAGGCCGCCGTGGTCGGTCGGGGTGTAGAACCAGCGGCGCCGCTCGGCGTCCTGGCCGTCGTCGTCAGTTCCGACACCGTCGGCAGTTTCGGCACCGTCGGTGGGCACCGCGCCCACCGCCGTACGTCGCTGGGTGTCGTCGAGCGAGTCGAGCCAGTCGGCAGCGGCCTCGGCCATCCGGGAGGCGACCGCACGCCGGTCGGCGAGCTCGGACGCGGGCAGGTCGGCCAGGCGCAGGGGTGGCATGGAGGGCAACCTAGTCGCGCCCGACGACGGTCCGGCAGGGCGTATTCATCTGGTGAGAAAGGCTCTGGCGCGGCTCTCGGCGGCGTCACTAGCGTCACCGCGGTGCGCCGAGCCAGGCTCGTCGTACGTCGACCGATCCGGCCCGTCCCACCCGAGGAGCCCGCCTGTGACCACCCCCACCGACGACAACCGCGACCTGCTGACCGTCATCGCCTTCATGACAGCGGCGCCCGGGAAGGCCGACGAGCTGCGCGAGGAGCTGCTGGCGCTGATCGAGCCGACCAGCCAGGAGGCGGGCTACGTCAACTACGACCTGCACGAGAGCGTGGAGTCGCCGGGGACCTTCTTCTTCTACGAGAACTGGGAGTCCGGCGAACACCTCGACGCCCACCTCGCCACCCCCCACCTGGTGCGCTTCGCCGACATCATGGGTGGCCTGCTCGACGAGAAGGGCCTGACGATCAACCGGGTCCGCCGCATCGGCTGACCCGGCCCACGGCGCGGCACGACCGGCGGGGCGCACGCCTAGGATGAGCCTTCGTGCCCCTGACCGTGCCCCGATCGTGACCGTGTCGCTCGTCGAGGTCCCGCTCGCCGACCCGGTCGGGACGTGGCCGTTGATCGGCCTCGACCTCGTCGGGGTGTTCGTCTTCGCCCTCTCCGGGGGCCTGGCGGCCGTGCGCAAGCGCTTCGACATCGTCGGGGTGCTCGTGGTCGCTTTCGCCGCCGGTCTGGGCGGCGGGATCCTGCGTGACGTCCTCATCGGGTCGGTGCCCCCGGTCGGCGTCGCGGACTGGCGGCTGCTCGGTGCCGCGCTCGCGGCGGGTCTGCTGACCAGCGGCGTGCGCCTGCTCGCCGTACGCCGCCGCTGGCGGGCGCCGGTGCCCCGCGGCGGCCCCTGACCGCCGACTTCGAGGCCACCTGGCCCCTCAGGGGGCAGCGGGGGCGTCGTGGATGGGGTCCTTCGGCAGCCGCTTGACCTTGCGGCTGCGCTTGCGGCGGCTCGGGATCATCGAGCGCATCTCCTCGAGGTTGCCGAAGCACAGCAGCCGGTCCCCGGCCTCGAGCACGTGTCGGTCGTAGGGGTTGGGGATGACGTGGGTGCCGCGCTGCAGCGTGAGCACGGTGACGTCGCGCTCACGCAGCCCGGTCTCGCCCAGCGAGCGACCGACCAGCTCGGCGGCGTGCTGCACGTGGATCTCCGCCACGCCGTAGCCGGTGGAGACCGTCAGGCGCTGCCGCACGTCGATCTCGGGAAAGGCGACCTGGTTGTCGATGTGGTCGATGATCGCGCCCGCCACGTCGAGCTTGGTGGCGGTCTCGATGCCCTCGAGACCGGGGGAGGAGTTGACCTCCATCACCAGGGGGCCCTCGAGGCCCTCGAGCATGTCGACACCGGCCACCCGCAGGCCCATGATCTGAGCGGCGCGCACGGCCGCCCGCTCGTACTCCGGGTCGAGGTCGACGGCCTCCACCGACCCGCCACGGTGGACGTTGGAGCGGAACTCGTCGCCCTGGGCCACCCGGCGCATGGCGGCGACGACGCGGTCGCCGACGACGAGGGCGCGGATGTCGCGGCCCTTGCTCTCCTTGACGAACCGCTGGATCAGCACGTTCTGCTTGGTGCTCTGCAGCGTCTCGATGATGGCCTCGGCGACGTTGAGCTCCGGGGCCAGGATCACGCCGATGCCCTGGGTGCCCTCGAGCAGCTTGATGACGACCGGCGCGCCGCCGACCCGCTCGATCGCAGGGATCAGGTCGGCGCGGTCGCGCACGAACGTCGTCGCCGGCATGCCGATGCCGTGGCGCGACAGGATCTGGGTCGCGCGCAGCTTGTCGCGAGAGTTCGCGATGCCGTTGGAGGTGTTGGGCGTGTAGACGTCCATCTGCTCGAACTGCCGCACCACCGCGGTGCCGAAGTAGGTGATCGAGTTGCCGATCCGCGGCAGGATCGCGTCGTAGTGCGAGAGCCGCTTGCCCCGGAACTGCAGGTCGGGCTCGTCCTCGGACAGGTCGATGCCGAAGCGCAGCGTGTTGAGCACCTTCACCTGGTGCCCCCGGTCGAGCGCGGCGGTTCGCAGCCGCTGCGTACTGTACGACCGGGGCGCACGGGACAGGATCGCGAGCTTCATCGTTCCTCAGACCAGGAAGGGGACAGGTGGCCGACGACAATTCCTACACCGTCGCCGGGTGGCGGGAGTGGGTCGCCCTCCCCGACATCGGGGTGACGTGGATCAAGGCCAAGCTCGACACCGGTGCCCGCACCTCCGCGATCCACGCCTTCGACCTCACCGAGCTCGAGCACGACGGCCAGCCCTGGGCGCGCTTCACGGTCCACCCCTGGCAGGGCTCCGACGAGGACCCGGTGGACGTCGAGCTCCCCGTCGTCGACCGCCGCGAGGTGCGCAGCTCCTCGGGACACAGCGAGGAGCGCCTCGTGGTGAGCATGGACGTGACGCTGATGGGCATCGTGACCCCGGCCGAGGTGACGCTGAGTCGCCGTGACGAGATGGGGTTCCGCATGCTGATCGGCCGGGAGGCCCTCGCGAAGGGCTTCGCCGTCGACCCGAGCCGCTCGTACGTCGGGGGCCGGCCGCGGCTCGCCGTACGACGTCGCAACCGGGGTCGTTGATGGCGCGGTCCTCCTTCGAGATCGGCTCGGTCCGCGTGCGCCCCGGACGCCACCAGGCACTCTCGCTGCCGATCACGCGGCTGGTCACCGGCGCGGACGTCGACCTGCCGGTCCGGGTGGTGCACGGGCGCGAGGACGGACCGACGATCTGGGTCGACGCCGCGATCCACGGTGACGAGGCGGTGGGGGTGGAGGTGGTGCGGCAGGTGCTGGCCGACCTCGACCCCAAGACGCTGCGCGGCACGCTGATCGCCGTACCGATCGTCAACGTGCTGGGCTTCATGAACGGCAGCCGCTACCTGCCGGACCGGCGCGACCTGAACCGGTCGTTCCCCGGATCGGCGCGGGGGTCGCTGGCGGGGCGCATCGCCCACCTGATGACCACCGAGATCATCGACAAGTGCGAGGTCGGCATCGACCTGCACACCGGCTCGGACCGCCGCTCGAACCTGCCGCAGATCCGCACCGACCTCGAGGACCCCCGCACCCGCGAGCTGGCCGCCGCGTTCGGCGCCCCGGTGATGATGCACGCCAAGCTGCGCGACGGCTCGCTGCGCTCCGCCGCGCGGGAGCGTGGCGCGAAGGTGCTGCTCTACGAGGCCGGCGAGGCCTGGCGGATGGACCAGTGGGCGATCGATGCGGGCGTGCGCGGCGTGCGGCGGGTGCTGGCCGCGATGGGGATGGTCGAGCCCCCCGTCGAGGAGCCGCCCGCACCGAGCGCCGTCTCGTGGCGCAGCGGCTGGGTCCGGGCTCGCGGCACGGGCATGCTGCACCTCGAGGTCGAGCTGGGCCAGACCGTCGAGAAGGGCGAACGGCTCGGAGGCTTGTTCGACTCGTTCGGCAAGCGGGTCCGCCTGGTCCACGCCGACCGGCCCGGAGTCGTCGTGGGGCGGACCGAGGCGCCGCTGGTCAACAGCGGAGACGCCGTCGTCCACATCGCCGAGGTCGACTAGGCCGGTCTCTGGTCACTCCCTGCTGGCAGGACGGGTGGACCACGACGTGTCGGCCCGTCGTTGCGGGCCCACTCGTTCCTGGTCATGCTGGGGCCATGTTCCCGCTACTTCCTGGGGCGCCGTCGTTGCTGCCCGCAGGGGTGCTGTCGCCGCTGGCGTCGGGAGCGTCGTCGCGCGCCGAGGACGTTGAGCGCTCCGAGACCGTCGCAGCCGGCGTCTGACCCGTCTGGGCGAGGGGGCAGGCGACATGGACATGGGAACCCCGGCGGGTGTCGGCGTCGCGCCGCGGCCCGGACGCCGGCGCCGGGTGCACCGCGCGTGGTCGGTCGCCGCGGTCACCTTCCTCGTGCTGCTGGCCTCGGCGGCCTTCCGGTCCAGCCTCGGTGTGCTGCTCGTGCCCATCGAGGACGACCTCGGCTGGTCCCGCACCGACACCTCGCTGGCGGTCTCACTCAACCTCGTCGTCTACGGGCTCGCCGCGCCCTTCGCCGCGGCCCTGCTGGAACGGGTGGGCGTACGACGTACCGCCCTCGCGGCACTGCTCCTGATCGCCGCGGGATGCGTGGCCACCACGGTCATGACCGCCCCCTGGCAGCTGTCGGCGCTGTGGGGCGTCGTGATCGGCGTCGGCACCGGGTCGGTCGCTCTCGTCTTCGGCGCCATCGTCGCGAACCGCTGGTTCGTCGCGCGGCGGGGCCTCGTGGTCGGCATCCTCGGAGCCGCCTGGGCCACCGGTCAGCTGGTGTTCCTGCCGCTGCTGGCCGCCGTCGTCGAGCGGTTCGGGTGGCGCGCGGCGTCGCTGACGATCGCGCTCGTGTGCGCCGCCCTGCTGCCACTGGTCGCGGCGGTGATGCGCGACCGCCCGGAGGACGTCGGCCTCGAGGCGTACGGCGCAGCGACGGCCGCCGCCTCCGGCGCCCTCGGCGACGTCGGGGACCGAGCTGTCACCTCTGCCCCGCCGACGGCCCGGGCCGCCGTCGGTCATGCGGTCACGGTGCTCCGCGAGGCGAGCCGGACCCGTGCGTTCCTCCTCCTCGCCGGCACGTTCTTCGTCTGCGGCTGGACCACGAACGGCATCATCAGCAGTCACTTCGTCCCGGCTGCGCACGACCACGGGATGCCGGCCACCACCGCGGCCGGGCTCCTCGCGGTCGTCGGTGTCTTCGACATCGTGGGCACGATCGGGTCCGGCTGGCTCACCGACCGGATGGACCCGCGCCTGCTGCTGGCTGTCTACTACGGGCTGCGCGGCGGCGCGCTCCTCGCCGTCCCCAGCCTGCTCGGTCCCGGTGTCGATCCGCCGCTGCTCGTGGTGGTGGCGCTGTTCGGGCTGGACTGGGTGGCGACGGTGCCACCGACCGTCGTGCTGTGCCGGATCGCCTTCGGAGCAGACCGGGGTGGCATCGTCTTCGGGTGGGTGTTCGCCGCGCACATGATCGGTGCGGGGGTCGCGGCCGCGGCCAGCGGCGCGCTGCGCACGTCGTCGGGCGACTACACCTCGGCCTGGGTGTTGGCCGGGGTCCTGGCGGTCGCCGCGTCGGCGGCCAGCCTGCTGATCCCGCGGCGCGCCTCGACCTGAGCGCGACGGGGTCCCTCGCTCCGGCCCGATGGGCCGGGCCGACGCGCCGGAGTGGCAGGATCGGTCGCGTGACGATCACTGCCGCCGCAGACGGCTCGGCTCTCGGCAATCCCGGCCCGGCCGGCTGGGGCTGGTATGTCGACGACGGGTGCTGGGCGGCCGGCGGGTGGGCGCACGGCACCAACAACAAGGCCGAGCTGACCGCCGTGCTCGACCTCCTGCAGCAGACGGCTCACCTCGGCGAGGACCTGCTGGTCTTCTGCGACTCGACCTACGTCATCAACTCGGTCACCAAGTGGATGGCGGGCTGGAAGCGACGCGGGTGGAAGAAGGGCGACGGCCAGCCCGTCCTCAACGTCGAGATCATGCAGGCGCTCGACGCGGCCATGGCGGGCCGGCGCGTCGAGTTCGTCTGGGTCAAGGGCCACTCGGGCCATCCGCTGAACGAAGCCGCCGACAGGCTGGCCAACGCCGCGGCGACGTCCTGGAAGGCCGGTGCGGCTCCCGCGCCGGGGCCGGGTTTCGACGGAGCGGTGACGACCCCGGTCGTCGAGCAGCCGAAGCGCGTGTACGACGACGCGGACCTCTTCAGCGGTCTGTGAGAGCACGTCAGGGGTTCCGGCCGTTGCACGGCCGGGCGATGATGAGACATGGAGCAGCACCCGTCTGTTGTCGAACGTTGGCTGGCCGCCGGCGACTCAGGTGAGCTCGAGGCATTCGATGACCTCCTGCACGTCGATGTCGTGGTCCACGCTCCGCGGGGGCTTTCGACGAAGGACCTCGACTCAGAGAAACGGGTGTGGCGTGACGCTGTTGCGGCCATGCCCGACCTCCGCCACGACGTGCAAGAGGTCGTGATCCAGGGAGACGTGGAGATGGCGCGTGTCGTGGTTACCGGCACACTCCTCCACGACTTCGGCGGCGTCCCGGGCGGGGGACGGTCCTTCCGCATGGACCAGGCGGTCATCTGTCATCTCACGGACGGCAAGGTCGCCGAGGCTTGGGAGATCGCCGACGTCGGCTCCTTGACGGAGTCCTGACTCGCGTCCGAGCGCCGACTGAATCGAACATGTGATCGCAAACTGTCGGAGCGTGGTCCTAGTTTGAACCCATGGACGACGACCTCCGCGACCTCGACGCCGAGCAGCTGCTCGCCGAGTCGAGCCTGGCCGTGCGCGAGCGGCGCGCTGCCGAGGTGCGTGACCTCGAGGTGCTGGCGCAATGGGCGGCGGTGCACTCCGCTGACCCGACGGACGGTCCGAACGGGCGCGCGGCCCGCACGATCGGCAACGTGCTGGTGGCGACGGGCGGCGACGGCACCCCGGGCGTCCAGGACTTCAGCCTCGGGGAGATCGCGCTCGCGCGCGGCACCGGGGTGACCGCGACGGCCAACGCGCTGGCGGACGTCATGGACCTGATGCACCGGCTGCCGCTGACGTGGAGGGTGTGCCAGCAGGCCGAGGCCGAGATCTTCGTCGCCCGCAAGGTCGCGAAGCTGTCCCGCCACCTGCCGCTGGACCGCGTCGGTCTGGTGGACGCAGCCATCGCGCGGATCATCGCGCGGGAGTCCGGCGGGCGCGTGCTGTCCGTCGCGGAGGCGAAGATCATCGAGGCCGACCCGGAGCTGCACCAGCAGCGGTGGTCCGACGAGCAGCGACGCCGCTACGTGAGCCTCTCGCGCACCGACGAGGCCGGGCTGCGCACGATCATCGCGCGGGTCGAGGCCGGCGAGGCGGTGTGGGTGGACGCCACGGTGGCGCGCGTGGCCGAGATCATCGCGCCGCAGCACCCCGACCTGACCGCCGACGAGATCCGCTCCCAGGCCTTCTGCTTGCTGGCCCGTCCGGCCGAGCTGCTCACCCTCCTGCTGGAGCACACCGACGTCGACGGGTCTCGACAGGCTCGACCACCGGATGACGGGTCTCGACAGGCTCGACCAACGGATGACGGGTCTCGACAGGCTCGACCACGACGGATGACGGGTCTCGACAGGCTCGACCGACGGATGAGGTGCCGGAGCTGTTCCTCCACCGGGCGCTGGCGTTCCCGGCCGACCTGCTCGACGCGCTGCGTGACGCCGACCTGGACCGGCTGGCGCCGAGGTGCGTGCTCCACCTGCACCTGCACGAGAGCGTCCTGCGTGGCGCGGACGGCGTCGCCCGGGTGGAAGGCCTCGGTGCGTTCACGCTTGCCCAGCTGCGGGACCTCCTGGGCCGAGCCCGAGTGACGGTGCAGCCGGTCGTCGACCTCGCCGACCGGGTCCGCACGACCGCCTACGAGCATCCTGAGGCACTCAAGGAGCGGGTCCACCTGCTCACCGGCGGCGACTACTGGCCCTTCGCGACCTCGACCAGCCGCAGGGTCGACTACGACCACCCCACGCCGTACGTCGACCCGGGCGACGGAGGTCCACCGGGTCAGACCGGCACCCACAACTCCGGGCCCCTCGGCCGACGGCACCACCGGTGGAAGACCCACGCCGGCTACCGCTCCCGACAGTGCGGGGAGGGTCGTTACGTCTGGCTGACACCGCACGGGCTGGGGTTCCTGGTCGACCACACCGGCACCCGTCGGATCACCCGCGACGAGGCCGACCTGATCCTCGACGCGCCCCCCGAAGTCGACGTCTACCGCAGCGGCGTACGCGTCGAGATCGACCTGTCGCCGCGCTGACCACCGACACCCGCTCCTCTGCGGACAGGTCGAGGGACAAACGCCCCTCACCGGGACCTTGTGGGGCCACGACGCGGACCCGTATCTTGCCAAGCCTGTGACCTGCATCACTCGTTCGGCAGGAGGCGCGCATGACCCAGCTCGATCGTCCGCCAGGGGCACCCGACCCGGTCTCGGTGCCCTTCACCCCGGGCATGCGGGACAACCCCGACGAGCTGGCGCAGTTCAGCGACGAGATCGCGCAGGAGCACGAGGTCACCCACGACCCGACGCCGACGGAGGCGTTCACGGACGAGTGGCGCAACGCGTCGTACAACTGCTTCTCGATCGGGCACAAGTTCTGCCGCGAGGTCTGCCCGGTCATGCAGGTGACCCGCAACGAGTCGTGGACCCCGACGGCCTTCCACGCCAACGTCGTCGCGATGGAGAAGGGCGAGCTGAGATCGCGGACGTCGCGAGCGACTACGTCAACTGCACCCAGTGCGGCGCCTGCGAGCTGCGCTGCCCGAACACCCTGTTCACCGGCGACTTCTACCGGTTCCGCACCCGCACGGTCGACGTGGTCAAGGCGGTGCGCGCGTTCGCCGTCGAGAGCGGCATCCACCAGCCGGGCTGGCAGACCTGGAACGCGCGCACCGACGACCGGACCCACGAGCCGGTGCTCGGTGAGGTCCCCATCAGCCAGGAGCACGTCCGCGACTGGTCGGACGGGCTGGACATCCCGGTCGGCGGCGAGACGATCCTGTTCGTCGACTGCGAGGCCGCGTTCTACCGGACCTCGGTGCCGCGGGCGGTCGCGCAGATCCTGCAGCAGGCCGGCTACGAGTTCGGGCTGATGGGTGAGCAGTGGTGCTGCGGCGGCCCCGCCGCCGAGATGGGGTACGTCGACCAGGCCCGGCGGTTCGCCGAGCACAACCTGGACAACTGGCGCGCGACCGGCACCAAGCGGGTCCTGGTGCTCGACCCGCACGACTACATCACGTTCACCGAGGACTACCCGAAGTACTTCGGCGCGGACTTCGACATCGAGGTCGTGCTCGTCGTCGAGCTGTTCGCCGAGCTGATCCGTGAGGGTCGGCTGACGCCGTCGGTGCCGATCGAGCGGACGATCACCTACCACGATCCGTGTCGGCTCAACAAACGCAAGGGCATCTGGCAGGAGCCGCGGGAGATCCTGCGCGCGATCCCCGGCCTGGACTTCAACGACGTCGACCGGGTCACCCAGTGGTCCTACTGCTCCGGTGGCGGCGGCGGCCTCCCGGTCGAGAAGCCCGAGCTGACCGCCGCGATCACGGCCAGCCGGCTGGAGAAGGCGGCCGCGCTCGAGGTCGACACGCTGGTGAGCGCGTGCCCGTGGTCGGAGCGGCCGCTCGGTGAGGCCGGTGAGGCGGCCGACATCGACGTCGTCGACATCCACGAGCTGCTCGCCGAGTCCCTCGGCATCGAGGTCGGCGGCACCACGAGCGGGTCGGCCGACGGTTGCCGGCACGGCGGTGCCCGGTGACCGTCACGGCGGAGCGCGTCGACGAGGTCGTCACCGCCCTGCGCACGTGCTGCGCGACGACCAGATCCTGACCTCGAAGACCGACCGCTACAACCGGGCCCGGGTGCCGGCGCCGTTCCCGGTGCACCGCTGGGCCGAGCGGCTCCCGGACCTGGCGGTGCTGCCGACCAGCACCGAGGAGGTCGCCGCGGTCGTCCGGATCGCGAACGAGCTGCGGGTCCCGGTCGTCCCGCGTGACGGCGGCACCGGGCTGACCGACGGCGCGGTGCCGCTGCGCGGCGGCATCGTCGTCGACGTCAAGCGGATGAACAAGATCCACGAGATCGACCTGGACAACCGCACGTTCACGGTCGGCACCGGCATCAACATGCTCAAGCTCAACGAGGAGCTCGCCCAGCACGGGCTGATCTACCCCGACGACCCGGCGTCCTACCCGTGCTCGCTGGTCGGCGGCCGCATCGGCACCAGCGGCTGGTCGCTGATCGGCTCGCGCTACGGCCACACCCGCGACCTGGTGCTCAGCTTCGACCACGTGCTGCCGACCGGCGAGGTCCTGCACGTCGGCGACGGCATCGGCCACAAGATCACCAAGTGCTCCAGCGGCTACCAGCTCAAGCACCTGTTCATGGGCCACCAGGGCACGCTCGGCATCGCCACCCGGGCGACGCTCAAGCTGTTCCCGAAGCCGGAGGCCGAGCTGTCGCCGTTCTGGGCGTTCGACAACTACGACGACGCCTACGCGTGCACCGGTGCGCTGGCCCGGGCCGGGGTGGCGACGTTCGCCGGCGCGGTGCTGTTCGACGAGTGGAAGGTCGCCTACCTGCGCCGCGACGACGAGGCCTACATCCCGCAGCCCGACGACGTCCGCGCGCTGGTCTGCGCGGTCATGTACGGCTACGAGGACGAGGTCCGGCCGGCCGGCAGGCGGCTGATGCGGATCGCCCGTGATCATGGTGCGCGCTACCTCGGCGACGAGATCTCCGAGGGCGACTGGGCAGCGCGGCACGACCGCTACGCGACGCCGCTGCACGGCCGGACCAAGGACGGCCAGGTCGTGCCGATGAGCTGGCACTGCGAGGACGCGGCGATCAACTACACCGAACCTGCCGGCGGTCTCGAGAGCTGGCACGCGATCGTCGCCGACCTGCGACGCCACACCGACGTGTTCGACGACTGGGGGATGTTCGCCTACACCAACGGCAGCACCGGCGTGGACTACCTCACCGAGATCGACGTCGGCATCTGGGAGCAGCAGCTCGACGACCGCGCGTGGGAGCTGTGGGTCAAGGCCAAGCGCGACATCGCCGCGGTGTCGCTGGCGCACGACGGCTCGATCAGCGCCTGCCACGGATCCTGCCGCGAGGGCGAGGTCGACCTCGTGCCGGACGAGCTCGGCCGCGGCTTCGAGGTGATGCTCGACGTGAAGCGGACGCTCGACCCGAACAACATCATGAACCCGGGCAAGTACCACCTCGACCGGGCCTACGAGTCAGGACCCCGCGCTGAGCGAGAGCACGACGGCGATCGGCTACCGGTACGACGAGCAGCACACGCCGCCCGAGCCGGAACGGGTCAGCGACGTCGCGATCACGACGTTCGAGCACGTCTTCGAGGTCGATCCGCGGCTGATGCAGCGCTGGGTGCTGCAGCAGCCGTTCCCCAACTGGGACACGCTGCGGATCATGAACAGCCGCCACGACCACCTCGACTGGATGCACCGGCACTTCGCCCACAGGGTCATCACCGGCTCGGAGATGCTGGCCGAGGTCGAGGCCGAGCTGAGGCCCAGTCGAGGCCGATCCGGGCGGGGACGGGAGCGATGAGCCGCACCGAGACGCCGGCGACGACGACGAGCGCCCAGCTCGCGGCGCTCGGCTACACCTCGGAGTTCCGGCGGGAGATGAGCCCGTGGGCGAACTTCGCCCTCGGCTTCACCTACCTCTCGCCCGTCGTCGGCATCTACACGCTGTTCGCGCTCGCGCTCGCCACCGGCGGACCGCCGATGTTCTGGAGGCTCGTCATCGTCGGGCTCGGCCAGTTCCTGGTCGCGCTGGTCTTCGGCGAGATCGTCTCGCAGTACCCGGTCGCCGGCGGCATCTACCCGTGGGCGCGGCGGCTGTGGGGCCGCAAGTGGGCCTGGATGACCGGCTGGATCTACCTGCTCGCCCTGCTCACCACGATCGCCGGCGTCGAGCTACGGCGCCGGGCCGTACCTCGCGCAGCTGCTCGGCTTCACGCCCGGCACTGCCACGACGGTCATCTGCGCGCTGATCCTGCTCGCGCTCGCGCTGGCGATCAACCTGGTGGGCACCAAGGGGCTCGCGAAGGCCGCGATCATCGGGTTCAGCGCCGAGCTGCTCGGCGCGCTGGCCGTCGGCGACTGGCTGCTGGTCACCGAGCGGCACCACGGCCTGGCGTGCTGTTCGACTCCCTGGGCGTCGCCGACGACGGCAGCTACCTCGGCGCGTTCCTCGCCGCCGGCCTCATCGGCATCTTCCAGTACTACGGCTTCGAGGCCTGCGGTGACGTCGCCGAGGAGGTGCCCGACCCGACCCGGCGGATCCCCAAGGCGATGCGGATGACGATCTACGTCGGCGGCGCGGCGGCGATGTTCGTCTGCCTGTCGCTGCTGCTCGCGGTGGCGGACTACGCCGCCGTCATCAACGGCACCGACGCCGACCCGGTCGACCACCGATCCTCAACCGCGCCTTCGGCCGACCGGCACCAAGGTCGTCCTCGTCGTGGTGATGATCTCGTTCCTGTCCTGCGCGCTCAGCCTGATGGCCGCGGCGAGCCGGCTGATGTACTCCTACGCCCGCGACGACATGATCATCGGTTCCCGCACCTGCTGCGGCTACTTCCTGCGCCACCGGCACGTGCCGCCGTACGCGATGTTGGTCGCGGCCGTCGTGCCGGCGGTGATCGTGCTCGGCTCGATGATCTCGACCGAGGCGCTGACCAAGATCATCTCGTTCGCGACCCTCGGCATCTACCTCGGCTTCCAGATGGTCGTGCTCGCGGCGCTGCGCGCCCGGCTGAAGGGCTGGCAGCCCGTCCGGGGCGTTCACGCTCGGCCGCTGGGGCCTGCCGGTGACCGTCGCCGCGCTGGCCTACGGCGTGCTCGCGATGATCAACATGGCCTGGCCCCGCACGCCCGGACGCTGCCCTGGTACGACAACTGGATCGTGGCGCTCTCGGCGGCGTCGGCATCGGCATCGGCGCTGGTCTACATCGGCCGTCGCCACGGCCGCGACCCGCGCACGGCGACGCATCGGCCGGCGACGCCGATCCCCAGTCCACAGGTCGGACGACGAGGAGGTGACCGTGAAGTTCAGCTACGTGATGCTCCCCGACTACCCGCTCACTGAGTCGCTCGAGTCGATCAAGCTCGCCGACGAGCTCGGCTTCTACGCCGTCTACGCCGCCGACGAGACCTGGCACAAGGACCTGTGGCTGCTGTTCGCCGCCGCGGCCGACAAGACCACCCGCATCCGGATGGGTCCGAGCGTCTCCGCGGTGGTGCTGCGCGAGCCGACCCTGATCGCCCAGGCGGCGGCGACGCTCGACGAGCTGACCGACGGCCGCGCCGAGGTCGTGCTCTCCTCCGGCAACTTCGGTCTGCTCGCGCAGTACGGCATCGACTGGTCGAAGACCGAAGCCGTTGTCCCGGGTCAAGGAGGGCGTCCACGTCATCCGCACGCTGCTCGACGACGGCGTCGATCACGTACGACGGCGAGTTCTTCAAGTACAGGGGGCTGTTCACGTTCGCCCGCCCGGTGCAGGAGCGGCTGCCGGTGAAGATGGGCGCGATGCGCGGCCCGAAGTCGTTCGAGGTCGCCGCGGAGTTCTCCGACGGCTGCCACCACGCGCTGAGCTACACCCGCGAGGCGTACGAGTACATGATCGAGCACTGCACGATCGGCGCCGAGCGGGCCGGCAAGAACGTCCAGGACCTCGACATCGGCGCGTGGGTCGTCTTCGCCGTCGCCGAGGACTCGGCGATGGCCAAGGACGCCGCCCGGGCGCATGGTCGGCCTGTACGCGTCGTCGATGCCGCACGAGCAGCTGCGGCGCAACGGCGTCGAGCCCGAGGAGGTGGCGCCGATCATCGAGGCGATCGGGGCCGGCGACATGGCCAGGGCATCGAGCTCACCACGCCCGACCTCGCCGAGCGGCTGTCGGTGGCGGGCACGCCCGGAGGAGTGCGTGGAGAAGATGAAGACCCAGATCGCGGCCGACCGGCGTCAACCACATGATCCTGGCCATCACCGACGCGTCGCTGGTCAAGGCGTTCATGGGGCGCGAGATCGAGGGCGTGGCCGACGTCAACACCCAGCTGCAGCTGATCCACGACAAGGTGATGCCCGCCTTCACGTGACTGCAGCGGCGTCTCGACGTCGGGTGGCCGGCCCGCGACACAGGTGGCGACGGCATCCAGGAGACTGTCCCGCTCGCCTGCTCAGGGTGGGGTCGACGCCTCGGCCAGGGCATCACCGATGTCGGGAACCTCGGGGTCGCCCTGCGGCAGGCGCACCGTGAAGCTGGTGCCCTGACCGGTCGTCGAGTCGACGAAGACCTCGCCGCCGTGGTCCTGCACGATGGAGGACACGATGTGCAGGCCGAGCCCAGTGCCGGGACGGCGCCGTCCCGGGCGGCCGAGCCACGGAAGAACCGGGCGAAGAGCTCCGGCTGCTCGGCCTCGGGGATGCCGATGCCGGTGTCGGTCACCACCAGGAGAGCCGCCGACGCCGACGCGGAAAGGTGGCACGTCACCACCCCGCCCTCGTCGGTGAACTTGATCGCGTTGCTCAACAGGTTCACCACGACACGCTCGAGCTGCTCTGCGTTGCCCGTCACGTGCACCGGCCGGTCGGGCAGGTCGACCGCAACGGTGAGGTGCTTCTCGACTCCGAGGATCTCGGTGATCTCGAGTCCCGCGGCGACGGTCCTGCGCAGGTCGACCTCGACCGCCTCCACCGGCGGCTGCGGGGAGTCGAAACGCGACAGCACGAGCAGGTCGTCGACCAGCTTCGCCAGTCGTTGGGCGTTGCGCGCGATCGAGCTGACGAACCTGGCCTGGCGGTCGGTGAGGTCCAGCTCGACATGCAGCATCTCCGAGTAGGCGACGATGCTGGTCAAGGGGGTGCGCAGCTCGTGACTCGCCGTCGCCACGAAGTCGTCCTTGGCCGTGTCGAGGGCTCGCAGCCGCTCGGCCGCCTCGCTCTCCAGCTTGAGCGCCTCGACCAGCCGGCGGTGCGTCATCTGCTCGGTCCGGCTGCGCTGGAGCCCGCGCAGCAGCGCCTCGGCCAGCCGAGGGCCGTCGTGCTCGCCCTTGACGAGGTAGTCCTGGGCGCCCTCGGCGAGGGTCCACAGGGCCAGAGTGCCGTCCGCGCGGCCGGTGAGCACCATCAGGGCCGTCTGCGGGTACTCGCTGCGAATGGCACGGACCACCATCTCTCCCTCGGCGTCCGGAAGCGTCAGGTCGGCGAGGATCACGTCGTACCCGTGGGCGCCCAGGCTCTGGAGGGCGAGCTCGAGGCTGTTCGCCACCTCGATGTCGCTGTGGGGGAACTCCTCCTCGAGCAGTGCGCGCACCAGCTCGCTGTCAGCGGTGGAGTCCTCGATGAGGAGGAAACGCAGGCGGCTGTTGTGGTCCAGCACTGTCCACGAGGTCGGCTGGGTCGGCTGGGTCGGCTGGGTCGGCGCTCTCGCCCGGACCGCGGACCCGGTCATGCCGGGAGCCTGACGAGTCCGAGCCAGAAGTTGTCGATGGAGTGCACGACGTGGATGAACTGGTCGATGTCGACCGGTTTGGTGAGGAAGCAGTTCGCCCGAGGTCGTAGGTCTTCTCGACGTCGGACTCGGCTGACGACGTCGTCAGGACGGCGACCGGGATCCGGCGCATGCGACTCGTCGGCCCGCATCGTCGCGAGGACCTCGTGGCCGGAGATGCCGGGGGAGGTTGCAGGTCGAGGATCACCAGGTCCGGGTAGCCGTCAGGCGGTGGTCCGTGCAGGTACTCCACGGCCGCCGGCGCCGTCCCTGACGCACGGTGACGGTCGTTGGCGACCTTGGCGCTCCGGAGCGCGTCGCAGGGTCATCTCGATGTCGGCGAGGCTGTCCTCGACGAGGAGGATCTGTCATCAGCTCGGTAGCGGTCGCTCATGGCGCGACCTCGCTCCGGGTGCGGCGCGGCAAGGTGACACGCAGAAGCGGCTGCCGCCGAGGGGGGACGTCTCGACCCACGCGGTGCCCTCGGTCCGCTCGGCGACCTGCTGGACGATGGCCAGGCCGATCCCGGTCCCGGCGTACGCCTCGCGCACGTGAAGACGGGCGAACATCCCGAAGACCCGCTCGCGGTACTCGGGCGCGATCCCGATGCCGTCGTCGTCGACGCACACGAGGACGCGCCCGTCCTCGAGGCGGCCCGTCACCTCGACGTCGCGGCGGGGCCTCGGGACGATGGAACTTGAGAGCGTTGCTGATCAGGTTCTGCAGCACGGCCGCCACCGACGCCTGGTCGAACCACACGTCGGGGAGCGTCGCCGAGCTCGACACCGGCGGCGCCCAACGACCGAACGACGCGCCGCGCGTCGCCGCGGTGTCGACGCGGGCTGTCGGTCGGCGTCGACGAGCAGGTAGCGGGAGTACTCGAGCAGGTCCTCGATGAGGGTGCGCATGCGGGCTGCGCCGTCCACGACGTGCCCGAGGTAGCCCAGGCCGCGCTCGTCGAGGACGGACGCGTAGCGCTGCTCGAGCAGCTGCACGAAGCCGGTCATGGCGCGGAGCGGCTCGGAGAGGTCGTGGGAGGCGACGAAGGCGAACTGCTCGAGGTCGCGGTTGGAACGCGCCAGCGCGATGTTCTGGCTCTCCTGGGTGCGGCGGAGGTCCTCGAGCTCCGCGGTCAGCTGCACCCGGTCGGTGACGTCCTGCACGCTCGTGGCAAGTCCCGCGACCGCTGCTGCGGTGTCGCGCAGTGGTGAGACCGTCAGCGAGACCGCGATGTGGCGGCCGTCGGGGCGCAGGTGCCAGGAGTCGAAACGGTCGACCCGCTCGCCTGACAGCGCCATCTCGTGGACCGACTGCAGCTGCAGTGCGGTCTCCTCCGGAAGGAGATCGGTCGGTGGACCGGCCCAACATGTCGTCGGCGGTCATGCCGTAGACGCGCTCGGCGGCGGCGTTCCAGCTCGTGATGGTGCCGTCCAGGTCCTCGCTGAAGATGGCGTCGCCCGAGACCTCGACGATCTGGCTGAGCAGGCACGGGTTCTGGACCACGGCGACCGGGCTCGAGGCTGCCGCTGGCGGGGGGAGGATCGCGGACGGGTGAGCGCTCATGGCGGCTCGTCTCTGGTTGCCGCCCCGGTGGGAGCGAGGACAGGCGGGAGATGACCGGTTGTCGGTGCGCAAGCTCCGACAGGCCACCTTGTTCCGCTGTCGCCCTTCGACTGTACGCGCTGCCGCGCGACGTGGTGGACCAGTCAGCTGGGTATCACCCCTGCCGCGACGGGCTCCTGAGGAGTGAACTGACGTTCTCGCGAGCCTTTGGAGGGGCCATGTCCGTGAACCACGACGTCCACCCGGCACACCACTGCTACTTCATCCCGCCGCACGTGCAGACGGAGGTGATGAAGAACGCCGAGGGCGCGGCGGCCGACAAGAGCCAGAAGGCGCTCTCGGACGCCGCCCGCAAGCGCCGTGGTGCTGCGGACACCGGCACCGCGACAGCCCGGGGCGGCCCGACGCTGGCCCCCACCCCGACCGGCACCAGCCGTCGCGAGGTCTATGACAGCGAGAATTCCACGAACCAGCGCGTGACGCTGGTCCGCTACGAGGGCTCCCCGGAGACCACCGACGTCGACGTCATCAACGCCTACGACAACGCCGGCATCGTCCGGGCCTTCTTCCGCAAGGTCCTCAACCGCGCGTCGATCGACGAGCGGCGCCTCGACCTCGTGCTCAACGTGCACTTCGGGACGGCCTACAACAACGCCTTCTGGGACGGTGACGAGATGACCTTCGGCGACGGGGACGGCGTGATCTTCTCCGGCTTCTCACGCTCCCTCGACGTCGTCGCGCACGAGCTCGCCCACGGCGTGACCCAGTTCTCTTCTGGTCTCATCTACAAGAACGAGTCGGGGGCGCTCAACGAGCACTTCTCCGACGTCTTCGGCACCGCCATCACCCAGTGGGCCGCGGGGGAGTCCCCTGTCGAGGCCGACTGGCTCATCGGTGACGAGATCATGGGCCCTGACCTGTTCGGCGAGGCGCTGCGATCCATGCGCCACCCCGGCACGGCCTACGACAACCCGATCCTGGGGACCGACCCGCAACCGGCGCACTACGCCGACCGCTACACCGGCACGGGCGACAACGGCGGGGTGCACATCAACTCCGGGATCCCGAACCGGGCGTTCTACGTGGCGGCCACCGAGATCGGCGACACCGTGCTGACCAGCCGGATCTGGTACCACGCCCTGCACTTCCTGGCGCCGAACGCGACCTTCGCCCAGGCCGCCACCCAGGTGGCGGAGTCGGCCCGGGTGCTCGTGAAGGCCGGCGTGGTGCCGAAGGGGGCGACGCAGGTCGTGCGGGGGGCCTGGAGCGCCGTCGGCGTGTAAGTCCTCGGCGCGTGCAGGGGTCGGTCGAAGGAGGGCACGGGTAGAGTACGAGTTCTCCGCCCGGTCCCCGCGGTCTGCACAACGACCCCGGGGGACCACGTGGACGAGGGACGACCGGCTGATGTCCTGAGCAAGCTCGTTCGGACGCTTCTCACCGACGTTCCGATCCAGCGCGTCGGGCGTTGCGCGAGGGACTGGTCGCGGTGTTCGCTTTCCCTCGCAGGCGGGCGAATGGTCCTGGAGGGGGCGTGCTCTCGATCCCGCCGGACGAGCTGAGCAGCCTGATCGGACCGGTCCTCCGGTGACGCTGCGAAGCGGGAGAGACGGATTGGCCCTGGTCGGCAGGGATCACCCCCTGCGGCTGCTCCTCGTCGAGGACTCATCGGCGGACGCCGAGCTCGTCCTCGCGATGCTCGGGACCGAGTTCCCCCAGGCCGTCATCGAGGTCGCGACCACCCTCGAGCAGGCACTGACCCGACTGGCCGGGACGCGCTTCGACGTCGTGCTGACCGACCTCACGCTGCCGGACGCCGAGGGGGCACCGGTCGTCGAGCGCGTGCTCGCGGCCCACCCCGACATCGCCCTGATGGTTCTCACCGGCCGCGTCGATGGCGATCTCGCGTTGTGGGCGTTGGTCGAGGGTGCCCAGGACTACCTGGTGAAGGGCCAGCACGACGGTCCGGGGTTGGCCACTGCGGTGCTCCATGGCCTGCAGCGGCAGCGCGCTGAGGCGGCGGCCCACCGCTACCTGCAGCTGGCGCGCGGGCTCCTCGACGCGCTGGCCGCACCCACGTGCGCGATCGACTCGGACGGCGTCATCGTCGCGGTGAACCGGGCCTGGCGCGACTTCGCCCACGACAACGACGGCTCCGCGGAACGCACTGGGGTGGGTGCGAGCTATCTCGAGGTGTGCGACCAGCCGAGCTTCGGCGTGGGAGGACTCAGCGACGCTGCACGTGTGGGAGCGGGGATCCGCAACGTCCTGGGTGGCTCGCTCAGCCTCTTCAGCCTCGACTACCCGGGTCACGCTCCGGGCGAGCAACGGTGGTTCACGGTGCAGGTGACGCCCGCTGAGATCAACGACGCGCCCGGAGCGGTGGTCACGCACCTCGACATCACCCAGATGCACTCCGCGCAGGAGTCCCTGGCCCGGAACTCCACCCACGACACTCTCACCGGGTTGCCGAACCGTCTCCTGCTCGCCGACCGCGTCGAGCAGGGCATCACGGACACGGAGCGCCACGGCCACGGCCTGACCCTGGCTCATCTCGACATCGACAAGTACCAACGCATCAAGGACAGCCTCGGCCATGCCGTCGGTGACCGACTGCTCGTCCAGGTGGCGGAGCGGCTCGGGGAGACGATGCGCCCGGGCGACACCCTGGCGCGGGTCTCGGGGGACGGGTTCGTCGTGCTGTGTCGGGACCGGATTCCCGACGGGCCTGGTCAGGCGCTCGCTCGCGGCAAGGCGTTCCTGGCCACGCTGGACGCCCCGTTCGACGTCGGCGGCGTCCCGATCACCCTGTCGGCCAGCGTGGGCGTGGCACTTCCCGGACCGGGAGAGAATGCCGACACCCTCCTGCGAGCCGCCAGCACCGCCATGTCCGACGCCCGCAGCCGGGGACCCGGACGGGTCCAGCTGTTCACCGTGGCGATGCAGGGGGCCGACCGGGGCCGGATGATGGTGGAGAAGCAGCTCCGTGCCGAGCTGGCCGGGACGACCAGCCAGCTGGTCCTGCATTACCAGCCCGTCCTGGAGCTCGCCACCGGCTCCGTCGTCGCGGTCGAGGCCCTGGTGCGGTGGCAGCACCCCCACCGGGGACTGTTGGCCCCGGACGCGTTCATCCCGGTCGCGGAGGACGCCGGCCTCATCCACCAGCTCGGCGAGTGGGTGCTGACCCAAGCTGTCAGCGATGCTCCCGCGCTGAGCGACGAGGGACGCGAGCTCGGCGTGGCCGTCAACTTCTCCGTGCGTCAGTTCCCGCACAACGCCACCGCGGAGGTTGGCCGGGCGCTGAACGACAGCGGGATGTCGCCGAGTCGGCTCACCCTCGAGGTGACGGAGTCGGCCTTCGTGGAGGACGAGGAGGCCACGGCCACGTCGCTGCACGCGCTCTCGGACCTGGGGGTCCAGATCTCCCTGGACGACTTCGGGACCGGGTACAGCTCGCTGCTCTACCTGCGTCGCTACCCGATCAACTGCTTGAAGATCGACCGCGCCATTGTTGCCGGCATCGGCACGAACGCCGACGACGTCGCCATCTGCAGCAGCATCGTCAGCCTCGCCAAGGCCGTCGGCGCCACGTCGGTCGCCGAGGGGGTGGAGACCATGGACCAGTACGCCGTGCTCCGGGCCATGGGTTGTGACCAGGGCCAGGGATATCTGTGGTCCCCCGGGGTGCCGATCTCGGACCTTCCCGCAGCGTTGGAGGCGTGCCGTTCAGTTCGTACGCCGCCGACGACCTCGCCGCCCCAGCGGCGGGGGGCGGCGGTCCCTGACGCCGCCCCCGAGCTCACCGCGGCCATCGAACGAACGCAGGCCGGAGGCGCTTCCCTGCACACCCCCGACCCGGGCGACGGGTTGCCACGACCTGTAGCCTGAGCACGGCGAATCTCTCGCTGCGGTGCACGTCTGCCGATGACGTCAGGCCTCCGTGCCGGTCAGGGTGTGGCATGACCTCCGACCGGCCCACGATGCCAGCGGATCTCCTCGACACGCTGGACCTGTTGGCCGGCACGATCGTGCACGCCCTGGGCTTCGGGGTCGCGGTCGTGAACCTCGCCCGGCCGGACGGATCTCTCGAGGCGGTCTCGATCGCCGGCGACGACGCGGCCCGGGACGCCCTGCTCGGGACGGTGGGGGGGCCTGAGGTCTGGGACCGGCTCCTCGACCTCAGCGAGCAGTGGGGAGGGCTGCGTTTCTTGGACCACCACGAGGACACCGGCGACCTCTACGACTGGATCCCGGACCTCGTCCCTGTCGACCACCCCGACGCCTGGCACCCCGAGGACGCCTTGTTCGCGCCTCTGACGGCGAGGGACGGCTCGCGGTTGGGCATCCTCTCGGTCGACCTCCCGCCCGGTGGCCTCCGTCCGGATGCCGCAACGCGCGGTGCTCTGGAAGCGTTCGCGGTGTCGGCGGCGCTGGCGATCGAGCACGCCAAGATGCGGCAGTGGGCCGAGGCCTCCGAGGTCAGGTTCAAGCAGAGAGCCATGCACGACCCCCTCACCGGGCTCGCCAACCGCGACCTGCTCCTGAGCCGGTTGAGGCACGCCGTCGGCGCGCACCACGACGACGCCTCGGTGACGGCGTTGGTCTTCATCGACATCGACATGTTCAAGGCCATCAACGACGCGCACTCCCACGCCGTGGGGGACGAGGTGCTCATGAGCGTGGCGGCCCATCTCCGCGACGCCGTGCGAGGGCACGACACGGTGGCCCGGTGGGGTGGCGACGAATTCCTGGTCCTGCTCAACCGGCTGCCGGACGAGGCGACGGTCCTGGAGGTCGTGCAGCGGATGGCGGCCGCCATCGCGCGACCTCTGCCGTTGCACGATCGGGTGGTCGAGGCCACCGCCAGCCTGGGCGTGTGCCTGTGGCCCACCAACGCCGTCGGGCAGCACGCCGAGGAGCTGATCCGTCGTGCGGATGCCGCGATGTACCACGCCAAGAGCTCGGGGAGGAACCGGTACGCCGTCTTCGACGCCCTCTCCGAGGCGGCCCAGCGCCGTCACCGTCTCGTGGACCTGATCTCGCGCGCGGTCGCGGAGCAACGCGTCGTCGTGCACTACCAGCCCATCGTCCGCACCGAGGACGGCGTCATCGTCGGTGTGGAGGCGCTGTGCCGACTGCGTGACGACGACGGCTCCTTGCTCGAACCTGCCGACTTCCTCGAGCTCGCGACGTCGAACGACCTGCTCATCCCCATCGAGCACGAGGTGATCCACCGGGCGTGCGCCCAGGTGGCCAGCTGGAACCGCGACGGGCACGACCTGCGGCTCGCGGTCAATGTCTGCGTCGTCCAGCTGACCAGGATCATCGACTTCGAGGCGACCGTGGCTGCGGCGCTCGTGCAGTCCGCGCTGGAGCCGGCCAGCCTCGTCTTCGAGATCACCGAGCACGCCTTGCTGAGTCTCAGCCAGGACACGATCGACGGCATCAGCCGGCTCGTCGGCCAAGGGGTCCGATTCAGTGTCGACGACTTCGGGACGGGTTACGGGTCGTTGACCTACGTGCACGCCCTGCCCATCCACGAGCTCAAGGTCGACCGCTCGTTCGTCACGGGCTCGGACAACGTCACGACCAGGGCGATCCTGCGTTCGATCGCCACGCTCGCCGGGGACCTGGGCATGAATTGTGTGGCCGAGGGTGTCGAGACCCAGGAGCAGCGCGAGATCGTCGGCCAGTCGAACATCCCCGAGGCCCAGGGCTGGTTCTTCTCCCACCCGCTGGCCCCGGAGGACCTCGCACCGCTCCTCGCGTCGTCTGCGCGTTCGTTGACGAGGGAGGAACGGCCGGTCCTCCCCGGCGACAGCGCGGGCTCCTGAGGGCTGCGGACGGCCGGCTAGCCCGCGATGGCGCGGGAGAGCGAGGCGGCGGTCCGTTGCAGCAGCGGCACCGCGCGGACGACGACGTCGTCGGTCATCCGGGGCTCGGGCCCGGAGACCGACACCGCGAGCCGCAGCGTGCCCGACGTCGCCGGCGGTACGGCGACCGCGACGCAGCGGACCCCGACCTCCTGCTCGCCCTCGTCCATCGCGTAGCCCAGCCGTCGCACGTCGGCCAGGCCGCCGACCACGGCCGTGACGTCGGTGACGGTGGCGGGGGTGTGGCGCGCCAGCCGGACACGTCGCAGCACGGTCGTGGCCTCGTCGTCGCTCAGCTCGGCGAGCATGGCCTTGCCCACCGCCGTGCAGTGCGGCTGCACGCGGCGGCCGACCTCGGTGAACATCCGCATGGAGTGACGACCCGGCACCTGCGCGACGTAGGTGACCGACGAGCCCTCGAGCATCGCCAGGTTGGCGGTCTCACCGAGAGCGTCGACCAGCCCGCTGAGCAGGTGCTCCGTGCCGGCGCCGGCCATCGAGCTGGCGGCGGCGCCGAGGGGCACGAGCCGGAAGCCGAGCGCGTAGCGGCGGTCCGGCGACTGGCGCATGTAGCCGCGTTCGACCAGCGTGCGCAGCAACCGGTGCGCCGTGGCCAGCGGGACGTCCGCCGCCGTGGCGATCTCCCCGATGGTCGCCGACCCACCCCGGGCCACCACGACCTCCAGCAGGTCGAAGGCTCGTTGCACCGACTGCACCCCGCCGCCGTCGCGAATCGCCGCGCGCCCGTCCGGCCGTGCTGTCGTCATCAGATCCCCCGAAGTGCTCGAAGAAGCCCCGCGTGTGAGGTGTGATGGTTGACACCTCGGGTACTCGTTGCCTAGTTTCCATTATTAACCAGTGATCTTTCCACCATACGGAAAGATCGGCAAGGAGTGGCATGGCTGAGCGCGTGCAGACCGGCGGACTCGATGTCGCCGCCCCCCTTCACCGGTTCGTGGAGGAGGAAGCGCTGCCCGGGACGGGCGTCGAGCCCGCGATGTTCTGGGACGGCGTCGCTGCCGTCATCAACGATCTCGCGCCCCGCAACGCCGCGCTCCTCGCCAAGCGTGAGGACCTCCAGGCCCAGCTCGACACCTGGCACCGCGAGCACCCCGGCGCGCCGGACGCGGAGGAGTACACCGCCTTCCTGCGCGAGATCGGCTACCTGCTCGACGAACCGGCCGAGGTCGCGGTCTCCACGTCCGGCGTCGACGACGAGGTGGCCAGCATCGCCGGCCCGCAGCTCGTCGTACCGCTGCTGAACGCGCGCTTCGCCACCAACGCCGTCAACGCCCGTTGGGGCTCGCTGTACGACGCCCTCTACGGCACCGACGTCGTCCCGCACGACGGCGACCTGGCCCCCGGCGACGGCGGCTACAACAAGACGCGCGGCGACGAGGTCATCCGCCGCGGACGCGCCTTCCTCGACGAGCACTTCGCCCTCGCCTCCGGCTCGCACGCCGACGCGACGGCCTACACCGTCGACGACGACGGCCTCGCCGTCACGGTCGGCGGCGAGACCGTCCGACTGGCCGACCCGGCCCAGCTCGTCGGCTTCCGCGGCGACGCCTCGAAGCCCGACGCCGTGCTGCTGGTCCACCACCGGCTCCACGTCGAGATCCAGGTCGACCCCGAGAGCGAGATCGGCTCGACCGACTCCGCCGGCGTCAAGGACCTGCTGCTCGAGTCCGCGGTCTCCACGATCATGGACCTCGAGGACTCCGTCGCCGCCGTCGACGGTGAGGACAAGGCGCTGGGCTACCGCAACTGGATGCACCTCATGCAGGGCACCCTCGCGGAGGAGGTCACCAAGGGCGGGACGACCTTCACCCGCTCGATGAACCCCGACCGCGTCTACTCCACGACCTCCGGCGAGGACGTCACCCTGCGTGGCCGCTCGCTGCTGTTCATCCGCCAGGTCGGACATCTCATGACCACCGGCGCCGTGCGCGACAAGGACGGCAACGAGGTTCCCGAGGGCATCCTCGACGCGATCATGACCGGTCTCGGCAGCCTCAGGGCGTTGCGCGGCGAGGCCGAGCTGGCCAACTCCCGCGAGGGCTCGATGTACGTCGTCAAGCCCAAGATGCACGGGCCCGAGGAGGTGGCGTTCGCCGTCGAGCTGTTCGGCCGCGTCGAGGAGCTGCTCGGCCTGCCCCGCCTGGCCATCAAGGTCGGGATCATGGACGAGGAGCGCCGCACGACGCTCAACCTCAAGGCCTGCATCGCCGAGGCCCGCGAGCGGGTCGTGTTCATCAACACCGGCTTCCTCGACCGCACCGGCGACGAGATCCACACCTCGATGCAGGCGGGCCCGGTGGTCCGCAAGGCCGCCATGAAGGGCGAGACCTGGATCGCGGCCTACGAGGACCTCAACGTCGACATCGGTCTGGAGTGCGGCCTGCTCGGCCGCGGCCAGATCGGCAAGGGCATGTGGGCCGCGCCGGACAGCCTCGCCGACATGCTGGAGGCCAAGATCGGTCACCCCCAGGCCGGCGCCAGCTGCGCCTGGGTGCCGTCGCCGACCGCGGCCACGGTGCACGCGCTGCACTACCACCAGGTCGACGTCCGCGCCCGGCAGGAGGAGCTCGCTGCCGGCGGTCGCCGCCGCGACCGTGACGACCTGCTCCGGATCCCGCTCGGCAACCCCGACGACTGGTCGGAGCAGGACCGCCAGGAGGAGATCGACAACAACCTCCAGAGCCTGCTCGGCTACGTCGTGCGCTGGGTCGACGCCGGGATCGGCTGTTCCAAGGTGCCCGACATCACCGGCGAGAGCCTCATGGAGGACCGGGCCACCTGCCGGATCTCCGCCCAGCACGTCGCCAACTGGCTGCACCACGGCGTCGTCACTGCCGACCAGGTCGACGAGACGCTGCGCCGGATGGCCGCGGTCGTCGACGAGCAGAACGCGGGCGACTCGACGTACACCCCGATGGCGCCGGACTTCGACGGGCAGGCCTTCGCTGCGGCGCGCGAGCTCGTCCTCGAGGGCCTGACCCAGCCCAGCGGCTACACCGAGCCGATCCTGCACCGCCGTCGCGCCCTCAAGAAGGAGGAGTCCGCATGAGCCTGACCCTGGACACCGCCCGCAGCATCATCGCCGGCGCCCGCGCGCACGGCAGCCAGGCCGGCTTCAAGCCGCTGACCGTGGTCGTCCTCGACTCCGGCGGTCACGTGGTGGCCGTCGAGCGCGAGGACGGGGCGTCGATGAAGCGCTTCGAGATCGGCTTCGGCAAGGCCTACGGCGCGCTGTCGCTCGGCATGGGCTCGCGCTCGATCATGGGCCGCGCCGAGCAGCAGGCCTACTTCATCGCCGCCGTCACCTCCGCCGTCGGCGGGACCCTGGTGCCCGTGCCGGGCGGGGTGCTGGTCCGCGACGAGGGCGGCGACCTGCTGGGTGCCGTCGGCGTCACGGGCGACACCAGCGACAACGACGAGGCCGCGGCGGTGGCCGGCATCGAGGGTGCCGGACTCACCGCCCAGGTCGACTGAGGAGCACCGGATGACGACCACGCAGGAGCAGACGGGCGTGGAGGTCTCCCCGGAGATCGCCGCCGTGACCGACGCCGTGCGCGGGGTGATCCCCGCCGCCGGCATCATCACCGACCGCACCCGGCTGCGCACCTACGAGTGCGACGGGCTCGCCCACTACCGGGTCACCCCGGCTCTGGTCGTCATCCCCGAGGACGCCGCGCAGCTGGCGACCGTCATCCGGGCCTGCGCCGCCCACCGCGTGCCGTACGTCGCCCGCGGCTCCGGCACGGGGCTGTCGGGCGGCGCGCTCCCGCACGCCGAGGGCGTCCTCGTGGTCACCTCGCGGATGCGGGCCATCACCGAGATCCGGCGCGCCGACCAGCGCGCGGTCGTGGAGCCCGGCGTCATCAACCTCGACGTCACCAAGGCGACCACGCCGGAGGGCTACTACTACGCCCCTGACCCGTCGAGCCAGCAGATCTGCTCCATCGGCGGCAACGTCGCGGAGAACTCCGGCGGCGCCCACTGCCTGAAGTACGGCTTCACCACCAACCACGTCCTGGGCGCGGACTTCGTCACCGCCGAGGGCGACACCGTGCCGCTGGGCGGCCTCGCGCCCGACAGCCCCGGCTACGACCTGCTCGGGGCCGTCGTCGGCTCCGAGGGCACCCTCGGCATCGTCACCTCCACCACGGTCCGGCTGGTCCGGCTGCCGGAGGAGGTGCGCACGATCCTGGTCGGCTTCGAGACCACCGACCAGGCGGGCGCGGCCACCTCGGCGATCATCGCCGCCGGCATCGTGCCGGCCGCCATCGAGATGATGGACGCGCTGGCGATCGAGGCCGCCGAGGCCGCGGTGCAGTGCAACTACCCCGACGGCGCCGGAGCAGTCCTGGTCATCGAGCTCGACGGCGCCTCCGTCGAGGTCGAGCAGGAGTACGCCGACGTCGAGCGCCTGTGCCGGGAGAACGGCTCCTTCGAGCAGCGGCTGGCCGTCGACCCGGCCGAGCGGGCGTTGATCTGGCGCGGCCGCAAGTCCGCCTTCGCCGCCGTGGGTCGGATCAGCCCCGACTACATCGTCCAGGACGGCGTCATCCCGCGGACCGCGCTGCCCGGGGTGCTCCACCGCATCGCCGAGCTGTCGCGGGAGTCCGGGGTCCGCGTGGCCAACGTCTTCCACGCCGGGGACGGCAACCTCCACCCGCTGGTGCTGTTCGACGACGCCAAGGAGGGGGCGGCCGAGGCGGCCGAGAAGGTCAGCGGCGCCATCCTCGACCTGTGCATCGAGCACGGCGGCTCCATCACCGGCGAGCACGGGGTCGGCATGGACAAGTCGAAGTACATGCCACGCATGTACAACGACGAGGACCTCGACACCATGCAGCTGGTGCGCTGCGCCTTCGACCCCCAGTCGATCTCCAACCCCGGCAAGGTGTTCCCCACCCCGCGCCTGTGCGGCGAGATCCCCGGGAAGCGCAAGGAGGCCCACCCGTTGGTGCAGGCCGGACTGGCGGACGCGTTCTGATGACGACCGACACCCTGTCCCCGACCGCCCGCGAGGCCGTCGCCTCGGCGTGCGCCGCGGTGCGCGACCCCTCGGCCGCCGACGCCGTCGACGGGGTCGCGCCCGGTGTGGTGGCGCTCCCGGCCGACACCGCGCAGGTCGCCGAGGTCATGAAGGCGACCGCCGCCCACGGCCTCAGCGTCGTCCCGCGCGGCCGCGGCACCAAGCTGTCGTGGGGTGCGCCGCCCACCAGTGCCGACGTGCTGCTCGACCTGAGCGCCCTCGACCAGGTGCTCGACCACGCCGCCGGCGACCTCATCACCGTCACCCAGACCGGCACCCTCATGGCCGACCTCCAGCAGACCGTCGCCACGGGCGGCCAGCGCCTCGCCCTCGACGAGACCGTCGCCGGCTCCAGCGTCGGCGGCACCCTCGCCGCCAACACCAGCGGCCCGCGCCGCGTCGCCGTGGGCACCGCCCGCGACCTGCTCATCGGCCTGACCATCGTGCGCGCCGACGGCGTGGTCGCGAAGTCCGGTGGCCGGGTGGTCAAGAACGTCGCCGGCTACGACCTCGGCAAGCTGCTCATCGGCTCGTTGGGCACCCTCGGCGTCATGACCGAGGCCGTCTTCCGGCTGCACCCGCTGCCGGAGACCCGTCGCTGGGTCACCGCCCGGGTCGCCGACGCGGCCGCCGCCCACGAGGCCGTCCAGGCCGTGGTCCACTCCCAGGCCGTGCCGGCCGCGGTGGAGGTCGAGTGGCCGTCCTTCGGCGACGGGCTCGTGCACGTGCTGCTCGAGGGTCGCGAGGACGGCGTGAACGGTCGTGCCGCGACGATCGCCGGCGTCCTCGGCGGTTCCGCGGGGGACACCTCCGCCTCCCAGGACGCCCCGGCGGGCGGTGCGACGTACCCCTGGGAGGTGGGCGCGCACGGCGACGACCGCGCGACCGCCCTCAAGCTGACCTTCGCCCTGTCCGGCCTCGGCGAGGTGCTCGCCGCCGCGCGCGCCGGCGGGCTGCACGTGCGCGGCTCCGGCGGCGCCGGCGTCGCCTACGCCGCGCTCCCGTCCGGAGCGGGCGTCGAGGCGGCGCACTCCGCGCTGACCCGCGTCCGCGAGACCTGCGTGCGGCACGGCGGCAGCGCCGTCGTGGTGGACGCCCCCGCCGCCGTCAAGGCAGGGCTCGACGTGTGGGGACCGATCCCCGCACTCGACCTGATGCGCCGCGTCAAGGACCAGTTCGATCCCGACCACCGGCTCGCGCCGGGCCGCTTCGTGGGAGGCATCTGAATGACCAGCACCGACGACCGTCCTGAGGGCGACGAGCTCGGCAAGACCGGAGCCATCGTCGACCTCGGCATGCCCGCCCCCGGCGGCGCCTTCGACGACCAGCACCCGCCGGACGCCGCGCTCATCGGCGACTGCGTGCACTGCGGGTTCTGCCTGCCCACCTGCCCCACCTACCTGCTGTGGGGCGAGGAGATGGACTCCCCGCGGGGTCGCATCTACCTCATGAAGGAGGGACTCGAGGGCGAGCCGATGACCGACGAGATGGTCGGCCACTTCGACGCCTGCCTCGGCTGCATGGCCTGCGTGACGGCCTGCCCGTCGGGCGTGCAGTACGACCGGCTCATCGAGCAGACCCGCGCCCAGGTCGAGCGCAACCACGAGCGCACGAAGCCGGACAAGGCGCTGCGCGGCCTGATCTTCTCGCTCTTCCCCTATCCCAAGCGGCTCAAGGCGATGCGCGGCCCGCTGCGGGTGATGCAGAAGACCGGCCTCGACCGGGCCATGCGCCGCACCGGGCTGCTCGACCGGGTGGCGCCTCAGCTGGCCGCCATGGAGCGGCTCGCCCCCACGCTGGGCAAGCCGATCCCGCTCCCCGAGCACATCTCGGCGACCGGCGAGCGTCGGGCCACCGTGGGCCTGCTCGTCGGCTGCGTGCAGGGCGCGTTCTTCCCCGGCGTCAACGCCGCCACCGCGCGGGTGCTGCAGGCGGAGGGCTGCGACATCGTCATCCCCAGGTCACAGGGCTGCTGCGGCGCCCTGTCGGTCCACAACGGCCGGGAGCCCGAGGGACAGGCGTTCGCCCGCAAGCTGATCGACACCTTCGAGTCCAGCGGCGTCGAGCACGTCGTGGTCAACTCGGCGGGCTGCGGCTCGACGATGAAGGAGTACGCCGAGCTGCTGGCCGACGACCCCGCCTACGCCGACAAGGCGAAGGCGTTCGCCGACCGGGTCCGCGACGTCGCCGAGATCCTCCACGAGCTCGGACCGGTGGCCCCCCGCCACCCGTTGGAGATGACCGTGGCCTACCACGACGCCTGCCACCTCGGGCACGCCCAAGGCATCCGCGCCCAACCGCGCGACCTGCTGCGCGGCATCCCGGGGCTGCAGCTGAAGGAGATCCCCGAGGCGGAGATCTGCTGCGGCTCGGCCGGCATCTACAACATCCTCAACCCCGAGCCGGCCCAGCAGCTCGGGGACCGCAAGGCCGCCAACATCGTCAGGACCGGGGCCCAGGTGCTCGTCACCGCCAACCCCGGCTGCCTGATGCAGGTCACCACCGCCATCGAGCGATCGGGCCACCCGATGTCCATGGCCCACACCGTCGAGGTGCTGGACGCCTCGATCCGCGGCGTGGCTGCCGCGAAATTCACGTCTCCCTGACAAGATCGCGCACCGTCCCTGTCAAGACCGCATCCTCGAGAGGTCGTCATGTTCCAGCAGAACCCCGAGGCAGTAGGTGACTCACTCGCGCTCAGCGCGCTGTGTGCCGCCGTTCCGCTGCTGACCCTGTTCATCCTCCTCGGCGGCCTTCGCATGAAGGCCTGGCTGGCGGGCGTCATCTCGCTGGGGGTGTCGATCGTCATCGCGATCGTGCTCTTCGGCATGCCGGTGACCCAGACGTTCTCGGCGACCGCCGAGGGTGCGGCCTTCGGCTTCTTCCCGATCCTGTGGATCGTGATCAACGCGATCTGGGTCTACAACCTGACCGTGAAGTCGGGCCACTTCGACGTGCTGCGGCGCTCCTTCGAGAAGGTCAGCCCCGACCAGCGGATCCAGGCCATCATCATCGCCTTCTGCTTCGGTGCCCTGCTCGAGGCGCTGGCCGGCTTCGGCACCCCGGTCGCCATCACCGTCGTCATGCTGATGGCGCTGGGTTTCCAACCCCTCAAGGCTGCTGCGGTCGCCCTGATCGCCAACACCGCCCCCGTCGCCTACGGCGCGCTCGCCACCCCCATCGTGACGCTGGCCTCGGTCACCTCGACCGTCAACGACGACCCCGGCCTGACGGTGGAGAACCTCGGCGCCATGGTCGGTCGCCAGACCCCGATCCTCGCGATCTTCGTGCCGCTCGTCCTCGTCTTCGTCGTCGACGGCAAGCGCGGGGTCAAGCAGACCTGGCTGGTCGCCCTCGTCGGTGGTGTCGCCTTCGGCATCGGTCAGTTCATCGCGGCCAACTACATCTCGGTCCCCCTGGCCGACATCATCGCCGCCCTGGTCTCCGCCCTCGCGATCGTGGCGCTGGTCCGGGTCTGGAGCCCGTCGCAGACCATCACCGCAGCCGACATGCGGGACGCCGACGAGACCGCCGGTGAGTCCGGCGGCACCGCGGTCGGCACCGGTCGTCCCGGCGCAGGTGGCGCAGGCGGCATCGGTGGCACGACCACCCAGACCGAGCCGACGCACGCCGACAGCCGCTCCGACATCGTCAAGGCCTACGCGCCCTACCTCGTGATCGTCGCGATCTTCTCGTTCATCAACATCCCGGCGGTCAAGGAGTTCTTCGCCGCCGAGCCGTGGACCTTCATGTTCACCTGGCCGGGGCTGGACATCCTCAACCCGGCCGGCGACCCGGTGGCCACGGTCTACAACTTCAACTGGTTCCCCGCCGCGGGCACGCTCATGATCTTCGCCGGCATCATCACCGCGGCGATCCTCAAGGTCTCGCCCGGCACCGCGCTGAAGACCTACGGCGAGACCTACGTGGAGCTGAAGTCCGCCATCCTCACCGTCATGGCGGTGCTGGCCCTGGCCTACGTCATGAACCTCTCGGGCCAGACCGCGGCGCTGGGCGCGTGGCTCGCCGGCGCGGGCACCGCGTTCGCCGTCCTCTCGCCCATCCTGGGCTGGCTCGGTGTGGCCGTGACCGGCTCCGACACCTCCGCCAACGCGCTCTTCGGCGCGCTGCAGGTCCAGACCGCGGCCCAGGCCGGGCTCGACCCGGTGCTCATGGCAGCGGCCAACACGTCCGGCGGTGTGCTCGGCAAGATGATCAGCCCGCAGAACCTCGCCATCGCGGCGGCTGCGGTCGGCATGGCCGGCAAGGAGGGAGACATCTTCCGCAAGGTCGTCGGGTGGAGCCTGCTGCTGCTGGTCTTCATGTGCGCGCTCGTCGCGCTCCAGGCCACGCCGGTGCTCTCCTGGATGGTCCCCTGACCTTGAGGGATCGGCTCAGGCCGTCCGCCGCCGCCGGGCCCGTCCCGGCGGTGGCGGCAGCCTTCCTCGTTGTCCTGGGCGCGGTGCTGAGTGTCACTGCTCCCGTGATCCCCCCGGCGGCCGCGGTGCCCCCCGTGCCCCCCGTGCCCGCGGTGCCCGCCCTGGGCGGGTCCTCCGAGCCGGTCGCGCGACGGTCGCGTCGACGGTGCGTGGCGTCGGCGCGGCAGGCGCCCCAACGGTGGCTGAGGATCGAGCGGACCCGCCGGGGCTACCTCGTCACCGCCGGGCTCCAGGACAGCCGGCTCCGGGTCACCAGGGTCGACCGCGGGCTCAGGCTCGTCGACCCCGGCACGGCCGAGCTGCGTGAGCGGCTGCGGTCGTGTCGCGAGATCGACGTCCGCGTCGGCATCGGTGCGGTCTGCTCGGTGGCGTCGCGACACACCCGTCGCGAGCCGATGAAGCTCGGCATCGTGCCGCGGCTGGGCCACGATCTCGTGGACACCTCCGATCTCTCGGCACGCTTCGACGTGTCCGTGCTCGCCGACGCCGGGCGCGACGTCGTACGCCTCGGCGCCGGGAACGACTTCGTCAACGGCTACCGGGGTGCCGACCGGGTGCGGGGTGGCGCAGGCCGCGACTGGATCCGCACCGGCGTCGGCGACGACGTCATCCGCGGAGGGCCGGGCCGCGACCGGCTGCTCGGGGTCGAGGACCGCGACGTCGTGCGAGGCGGGGGCGGACGCGACGAGGTCAACGGCGGCCCCGGGCGTGACCGTCTCGCCGGCGGTCCGGGGGCGGACCTGGTGAAGTGCGGCCCCGGGCGCGACCGTGCGCAGGCTGACCGGCGCGACACCCGGCGCGACTGCGAGCGGCTCCTGCGCAACAGGTGACAGCTCGCGCCGACCTGGCGCGCCGACCTGGCGCGCCGACCTGGCGCGCAGACCTGGCGCGCAGACCCGGCGCGTCGACCTAGCGCGCCGGCCAGGGGAGCAGGCGCGCGCCGACGACGGCGACCTGGAGCGTGAGGCGCTGCCCGGGCTGCGTCGGGTCGTAGCCGGTCAGCGTCGCGATCCGGCTCAGCCGGTAGGTGACGGTGCGGACGCTGACGTGAAGCCGACGAGCGGTCGCTGTCGCCACCTCGTTGCACGCGAAGTAGGCCTCCAAGGTGTCGACCAGTGGCGCGGCGCCGCCCCGGGTTCGCGTCATCGGGGTCAGCACGCTCTCCACGAGATCGTTGAGGGCAGCCCGGTCGCGGCCGAGCACCCGGTAGATGAGCAGATCACGACTGGGCACCCAGTCACTGTCCGGGTGGAGCTGCTCGGTCAGGGTGAGGGCCTCACGAGCCTGGTGGAACGAGTGGGCCACGCCCCCCAGACCGGCAGCGGGGCGACCGACCGCGACCCGCCACCGCACGTCGGGGCGACACCGGGCCAGCTCCGCGTGCAACGCCCGCGCGGGCTCATCCACGTCCGGCGCATCCTCCCGGGCCGGCACGAGCGCCAGCAACCGTCCGGAGCGTGACGCCACGAGCGTGTCGCGGTCGCCGTAACGCTCGACGACCGCGCGAGCGAGGTGGCTGGCGTCCATCGAGGCCGCCGGCACGCCGTCGTGACGAGCCGCGAGCAGCACCTGGTGAAGGGCGCTCAGGTCGAGCCCGAAGGGCTCTGCCCGCGCCACCATGTCGGCGAGGTCGGCGTCGCCGCGCAGCAGGTCATCGACGAAGGCTCGGCGCGCGAGGTCTTCCTCGTGGAGCAGGGCGTCCGGTGACAGCGGTTCGTCCGTCATCGCGACGTCACGCGGTTCTGGTTGCCGATGCCCGGCAACGACGAAGACAACAGGTTGTCCGGACACAGCCCTGGGCCGTGCCCTCGGCGCAAGGAAGCATGGAGGCTTCACGATCCGAGGAGGTAGCGCGATGACCCCGAGCCTGACCACCGAGCGACCGGTCCCCGCATCCGAGGTGCCGACCGAGCACCGCCCCCGTCATCGTCATCTGCTGGCCGAGCGGGCCTTCCGGGTCGAGCAGCTGGCGTCGCTGGAAGCCGAGCAGGCTCCCACCCCGCGCCACGAGAGCGTGCGGGTCGCACTCCGCATGGCCGGCAGCACGGCGCTCGCCGAGGTGGACGCTGCTCTGGACCGCTTGGCCGACGGCAGCTACGGACGCTGCCTCGCCTGCCACGGCGAGATCTCCGCACCACGCCTCGACACCCTGCCGATGGCCGCGTTGTGCACGCCGTGCCACTGGAACGAGCAGAATTGCCGGACCGGCCTGCGCCGGTGACCCGCGCCGAGCCCGGTGCACGCGTTCAGCGCTGGTAGACATCCGGGACGCCGTCGTGGTCCTCGTCGACGCTCTCCGCCTCGCAGATGCGTCGGTAGACCCGGTCGCGAGCCTTCACCAGGATGCCGGCGAGAACAGCGGACACCAGTGATCCCAGCAGGATGCCGACCTTGACGTGATCGTCGGTGTTCCCGCCCTCGCCGAAAGCGAGGTCGCCGATCAGCAGCGAGACGGTGAACCCGATCCCGGACAGCAGACCGAGCCCGAGGACGTCGAGCCAGGACAGCTCCTCGTCCAGGCTGGCCCGGGTGAAGCGGGCTGCCAGCCAGGTCGTGCCCACGATGCCGAGCGGCTTGCCGACCACCAGGGCGAGCACGATGCCGACTGCGATGGGGTCGGTCAGCGAGTCGCTCAGGCCTTGCAGCCCGCCGATCGCGACGCCCGCGGCGAAGAACGCGAACACGGGCACGGCGAAGCCGGCCGACAACGGTCGCACCCGGTGCTCGAAGTGCTCGGCCAACCCGGGGCCGGCATCGGGTCCGCCCGCGGCCTGCGAGCGGATCACCGGGACGGTGAACCCGAGCAGCACCCCGGCGACCGTGGCGTGCACGCCCGACTCGTGCATGAGCGCCCAGGTCAGCGCGGCCAGCGGCAGCAGCAGCCACCAGGAGCGGACGCGCTTCTGCACGAGCAGGGCGAAGAGTCCCAGCGGCACCAGGGTGGCCGCCAGCGGCAGCAACGACAGGTCGGAGGTGTAGAACACCGCGATGATGGTCACCGCGATCAGGTCGTCGACCACGGCCAGGGTCAGCAGGAAGGTGCGCATGCCGCTGGGCAGGTGGGTGCTGATGATGGCCAGCACCGCCAGCGCGAAGGCGATGTCGGTCGCGGTGGGGATCGCCCAGCCCTGCGCGGCACCGTCGGTCCGGAAGGTGACGAGCACATAGATCAGAGCCGGCACCGCCACACCCCCGAGAGCCGCGAGGATCGGGAGAGCCGCCCGCTTCGGGTCGCGTAGGTCCCCGGCCACGAACTCGCGCTTGAGCTCGAGCCCGACCACGAAGAAGAAGATCGCGAGCAACCCATCGGCCGCCCAGGTGCCCAGGCTGAGGTCGAGGTGCAGCGAGGCGGGCCCGACCTTCAGGTCGCGCAACGCGGTGTAGGAGTCGCCGACCGGCGAGTTGATCCACACCAGGGCGACGACCGTGCCGAGCAGCAGCAGCGCGCCGCCGACGGTCTCCTGCCGAAGGACCTCGGCGATGCGAGCGGTCTCGGCCCAGGAGCCGCGGCCCAGGAACGTACGACGGGGGTTGTGCTCTTCACGGGCCACGAGGTTGTCCTCCAGGGTCGACGACTGCGTTGCCGACCAGACTTCCCGGCGCACCAGCATCAACCTTCCCACACGGGCGGGCTTTACGCGCCCACGGTCGGGGAGGGCCCGCGCCGCTGAGCCGGGCGGTGATCAGTCCTCGCTGCCCTCCCGCCCCTCGAGGAAGGTCAACCAGGTCGACCCACCGCCGCGCAGCCTCCCCATCTCCTCCCCGCCGTCGCAGCGCAGGAGCGCCACGGTGACCTCCTGCGGCGTGCGGTGGACGACCCGCCACACCGCTCCGGAGGTCTCCCAACGCAGCACGTCGGCAACCAGGTCGGCGCCGTCCGGTGCGCTCGGCTGCTCGTCCTGGCGCGCGTGTCCTGGGTCGATGTCGGCGGTCCTTCCGGCTGCGTGGTGACCCCGTGGGGAGTTCCGTTCGACCCTAGTCATCCGGGCCGCTGCTGGGCAGCCCTAGCCATGCGGGGCAGAGGCGAGGAGGGTGGCAGTGACGGGGCCCGACCGCGGCGTCGTCACCGGAGGACCCGCCATGACCGCCCCGCGCCACCCCCAGCCGCGTGTGCCCGACCAGCCCCTGCAGCACGGCCCCGTGTACGCCGACCTCGATCTCGACGCGCTGGGCCTGTCCGAAGGGCGGGTCTCCGCCTTCGTCGTGCACGAGTCGTCCTTCGGCACCACCCGGCTGATCGCGATGGCCGTGGCCGAGGGCGTGGCCGCGGCGCTCGAGGGCGACGCGTCGGTGGCCGTGACCTCGGCCGACCGGGTCGAGCCCCGCATGACCGAGGCGGTGCGGATGCTCTTCGTCGGGGCGCCCACGCATGCCTTCACCCTTCCGCGCCAGTCGACCCGGGAGGACGCCGTGCGCCAGGGGGCCGACGTGCCGGTGATGTCCGGCGTGCGGGAGTGGATCGGCATGCTGCCGGTGCGCAGCCGCGAAGCGATGGCGGCCACCTTCGACACCCGCGTCGAGATGGTGCGGCACCTGCCGGGCTCGGCCGCGACCTCAGCGCTCGAGCAGCTGGGCCGGCACGGCTACCGCACCGTCGACCACGAGAGCTTCTACGTCGAGGGCACCGCCGGCCCGCTCGTCGAGGGCGAGGAGGACCGGGCCCACGCGTGGGGCCGGCAGATGGGCGCCGAGATGCGGGCGACCCTGGCCGCGCACCAGAGCTGAGCGACGCTTCGCCGGCCAGGCGGCGCTCTCGGTCGTCGAGGATGCGCACCGGCGTCACACGCTGACGAGCTCCTCCTCGCGGCTGCGGTGGGCCGCGGCGATGTGCTTGCGCAGCGAGTCGCCCTCGACGTCGACGTCGGGCAGCAGCCGGTCGAGCCAGCGCGGCAGCCACCACGCCCTCTCGCCCAGGACGTACATGAGCGCCGGGACGAGCGTCATGCGGACCACGAAGGCGTCGAGCAGCACCGCGACGGCCAGGGCGAAGCCCATCGACTTGATGATCGGCTCGTCGATGAGCATGAACGCGGCGAACACCGCGGTCATGATCACGGCCGCAGCGGCCACCACGCGGGCGCTGTTGCGGAAGCCGTCCACGACCGACTCGCGCGGCGAGGCTCCGTGCACGTGCGCCTCGCGGATCCGCGTCACCAGGAAGACCTGGTAGTCCATCGCGAGACCGAAGACCACGCCGATGAGGAAGATCGGCATGAAGCTGACGATCGGCTGCGGGTCGACCAGGCCGAACATGCCCTCCTGGAACACCGCCACGGTCGCGCCCAGGGTGGCGAGCACCGAGAACAGGAAGCCGAGCGTCGCGGTCAGCGGCACCAGCACCGACCGGAAGACGACCATGAGCAGCAGGAACGCCAGGCCGATGACCACGGCGAGGTAGACGGGCAGGGCGTTGTCGAGCCGCTCGGACACATCGGTGGTGATCGCGGTCAGGCCCGTCACGCCGATCGTCGTACCGGTGTCGGCCTCGGTGGTCTCCTCGGTGGAGCGCAGCTCGTCGAGCAGGTCCTGCGTCGCCGGGTCGTCGGGCCCGGCCTCGGGGGTGATGAGGACCTGCGCACCGTCGCCGGCCTCGCTCGTGCCGGCGACCTGTGCGTTGGCGACGCCGTCCTGCGCGGCGGCCCAGGCGACGACGTCGCCGAAGGCCTGACTGCGCTCGTCCTCCGGTACGTCGCGCGCGTCGACGACGGCGATCATCGGCGCCTCCCGACCGGGGCCGAAGGACTCGGAGATGAGGTCCGAGGCGCGGCGCTGTGTGGTGTCGGTCGCCGCGGTGCTGTCGCTCGGGAAGGCGAGGTAGAGGTCGCGGACCGGGGTGGCCAGCACACCGAGGACGACGACGACCAGCAGCGCGACCGCGACGGGGCGCCTGCCCACCGCGCGCGCCCAGCGGGCGCCGTTGTTGACGACCTGGCCCTGCTCGTCGTGCTTCGGGCGGTAGCGACGGACGGTGCCGCCGAAGGCCGTGGACTTGAACAGCCCGAGCAGCGCCGGCAGCAGCGTGAGCGCGACCAGCACGGCGATGAGCACGGTCGCGGCGGCCGCGACGCCCATGGCGGTCAGGAAGGGGATGCGGACGACGGCGAGAGCGGCCAGCGCGATGAGCACCGTCAGACCGGCGAAGACGACCGCCGAGCCGGCCGTGCCGACGGCGACGCCGACCGCCTCCTCACGGTCGTCGGTGCGCCGCAGCTCGGAGCGGTAGCGCGCCAGGATGAACAGTGCGTAGTCGATGCCGACCGCGAGGCCGATCATCGTGGCCAGGGTCGCCGTGCTGGATCCGAGGTCGAGGAAGGCGGTGGCGGCGGTGATGCCGGAGATGCCGATCCCGATGCCGATGAGGGCGGTGAGGATGGGCAGCCCGGCGGCGACCAGGGAGCCGAAGGTCAGCACGAGGACGGCGAGTGCGACGGCGATGCCGATCAGCTCGGACTCACCGCCGGGCGGGGCGAAGCTCTGCATGCCCTGGCCGTTGACCTCGGCCCGGAGACCGTCGTCGCGGGCGCCGTCGAGGGCGGTGCGGACGGCGTCCTGGGTGGCCGGGTCGACGTCGGTGACGGTGTCGACGTCGAAGGCGAAGGAGATCACCCCGACGCGGCCGTCCCCGCTCAGCGGCGAGAGGGTCTCGGCGTTCGCGACGGCCTCCGCGCGCGGGGTGCCGGTCTCGACCGCGGCCTTCACCATGGCGTCGACCTGGGCCGGTCCGGCGACACCGGGGTTGGTCAGGGCGGGCTCGGCCGGCACGTCGTCAACGGCCTGGAGGTCCGCGACGAGCGCGTCGACGGCCTTCGCGGGGCCGGGGTCGGTGAGGCTCTGGCCCTGCGGCGCGGCGAGGACGACGTTGACCGTGGCCTGGTCGAAGGCGTCGGTGGCCTGCGGGAACAGCTCCTGCTGCAGGTCGGCGGCCTCCTCCGAGGGGATGCCGGGGATCGAGAACGTGTCGGTGGTGGGCTTGGCCAGCGTGGCCGCGGCGGTGCCGACGACGATCACGGCGACGAGCCAGAGCGCGAGCACGATCGGCCAGCGGCGGAACGAGGCGCGGCCGAGGCGGTAGAGCAGGGTGGCCATGGGATGACTCCTGGAGGGGGCTGGGCGGGGGACTGGGGTGGCGCGCGCTCGGGGCGCCGGTGGATCAGCTGCCGTAGGCGCCGGTGAAGAGGTCGCGCAGGGCGCGGATGTTCTCGGCCACCAGCTGGGGCACGTCGTCGGGCGAGATCTCCTCGGCGGGGACTCGGGGTCGAGCCCGGTCGAGCGCTCGGTCGAGGGCGCAGTCGAAGGTCGCGGCCAGGACCCGCACCAGCACCTGGGCGGTGGCCAGGTCGAGCTTCTCCCCGGTGCGGGCGACGAGCAGTGCGCCGACCTCGGCGCTGACCGTGCCCAGCCGCTCGTGGGCGGCGGCGAGGAGTCGTGGCTCGGCCAGCATCACGCGACGGCCCAGGGCGAGCTCCTCGCGGGTGAGGGTCTTGGCCTCGAGGATGTGGGCGGAGAGCACGATGAGGTCCTCGACGAGGTCGCCGTGCGGGCCGCCGGCGACGAAGGTCGCCCACACCTCGTCGTCGAGGTCGGGGTCGGGGCCGAGGACGGCGTCGACCTTGCTGGGGTAGTAGTTGAACAACGTGCGTCGTGACACGTCGACGGCGGCGGCGAGGTCGTCCATGGTGAAGCCGTCGAGGCCCCGGTCGTCGGTCAACCGCTGCGCGGTGAGCGTGATCCGGTGCAGCATCCGCTGGCGGCGGTCAGCACGGCCGCGCTTCTCTGCACTCTCATCCATGAAGTGCATTCTTGCACTCTGACCAAATGAGTGCAAAAAAGGTGGCGACCGTCACGCCACCGCGGGCCGACGTACGACGCCGCGCGGGTCAGGAGCCGTTCGCGATGGCCTTGCGGCGGCCGCCCGGGATGCGGTTGGCCAGGTCGCCGAGCGGGCCGACGGTCTCGGAGAGCGTGGTGACCGAGGTGTGGAGCTCCGGCAGCACCTCGACGAGCTCGAGCAGGCGCGGGTGCACCTTCTCCAGGATCGGGCCGAGCGCGACCAGCTGGTCGAGGGTGCCGCCGTGGGCGACGAGCTTCTCGACGAAGCCACGGTCCTCCAGCAGCCGGTCGACCAGCCCGCCCTCGGCGAGCACGGTGTCCAGCACGCCCCCGGGGCGGGTGACGCGATCGAGCGCGCCGTCGTCGCCGACCAGGCGCTCCAGCGGGCCGTTCTCGACGAGCAGCCGGTCGAGAACCCCGCCCGGAGCCAGCAGCCGGTCGAGCGGACCGTTCGGGGCCAGGAAGCGGTCGGCGGCTCCGTTCTCGCTGAGGATGCGCCCCAGCGGGCCGTCCTCGGCCAGCAGCCGGTCGAGGAAGCCGCCCGGCGCGAGGGCCCGGCCGAGTGGCCGGTCGGCCCCGGCGGCCCGAGAGATGGCCGCGATGCGACCCAGCGGACTCTCCGGGTCGCGGCTCATCGCGTCGAGCTTGCCGATCATCCCGTCCTCGCCCAGCAGCGCCGAGAGCTGGTCGAGGTAGCCCCCCGCCGCCGCATCGGTCCCCGAGGTGCCAGCAGGTCGCCCGCGGCCAGGGTGATGTGGACCCCGGCCACCGCGAGCTGGCCCGGCAGGGCAGCCAGGGCCGTGGCTCGCTGGAGCAGGACGGACGTGTCCGGCCGTGCGAGGGCGCGGTCGAGGGGAGAGGGTGCCATGGCGGAAGCCTAGGCGGGCGCCGGGAACCTCCGGGCCTCTTCCCTCACGAGGTCGCTCGGGCGTGGCCCCCCGGACCGGTCCTGCTCGAACGGCTCGGGGACGACCGCGACCGTGCAGCGGGCGTGCTCGACGACGACCCGGCTGGTGGACAGGTGCGACAGGCGACCAAGCGTCGATCGGCGGTGCGAGCCCACGACGACGAGTCCGACGTGGTCGGAGACCTCGACGAGGTAGTCCGCGGGCGACATCGGCACGGCGTCGAGGGTGACCTCGACGTCGGGGTACTTCTCGGCCAGCCCCGCGACCGCCTCGGCCAGGGTGCGACGTACGGCCTCCGGCTCACCGGGGGCGAGATCGAGGGAGTCGTCGTTGACGTGGCGCGGGATCGGGTCGTAGCAGTGCACCACCGTCAGCGGCAGGCTGCGCCGCGACGCCGCCTCGTAGGCGTAGGCGAGGGCTCGGGTGGAGGCGTGCCCGCCGTCGGTGCCGACCGCGGGAGCGGTCCTCGCGGACCTGGCGGGCGTCGCCCTGAGAGCCGACCGGCCCTGTTTCCCCTACCCTCCGGCCGTCCAATTTCGTTCAAAAGAACGTGCAGATCCCACTCCATTGCCGCGGAGGCAACTTCTGAACGTTCTTTTGGAGGCTGAGTCTCCTCGGGTGAACTGCCGCGCGCACGGCCCGACGGTGCGCGCGGTGCCGTGGGCAAGGCACGGCGCGGTCACACCAGGGCCTTCGATGCGCAGGTGGCGTGGTTGGCGACGCAGTGTTCGAAGACGGCGATCACCGAGCTGATGCGGATCGCGTGGCGCACGGTGGGAGCGATCCTGGCGCGGGTCTGGGCTGACGTCGAGGCGGTGCACGACCGGTTCGCCGGGCTGCGTCGGATCGGAATCGATGAGATCTCCTACAAACGCGGGCACAAGTACCTCACCGTCGTCGTCGACCACGACTCCGGCCGGTTGGTCTGGGCTGCGCCCGGACGCGACAAAGCGACGCTGCGTAGGTTCTTCGACGCGCTCGGCCCTGAGCGGTCGGCGCAGATCACGCACGTCAGCGCGACGAGGCCGACTGGATCAGCGCGGTGGTCGGCGAGCGCTGCCCAGGCGCGGTGCGCTGCGCCGATCCCTTCCACGTCGTGAGCTGGGCACCGACGCCTTGGACGCGGTTCGACGCGACGCGTGGAACGCCGCTCGGCGCGCGGCCGCGGGAGCCGCCGTGCTCGGCCGAGCGCAAGGCCAGCAGCGCATCAACGCCGCCGGCGACGCCCAAGCGCTCAAGCGCGCCCGTTACGCGCTCTGGAAGAACCCCGAGAACCTCACCTACCGACAGCGCACAAGCTCGGCTGGATCGCCAAGACCGACCCGCGACTCCATCGCGGCTACCTGCTCAAAGAGGGCCTGCGGGTCGTCTTCCGACCGTCAGGCCCGAGGCCGGCGACGGCCCTGGAGCGGTGGCTGCAGTGGGCCGCTCGCAGCCGCCGGAGCCCTTCGTGACGCTCGCCGGACGCATCCGCGCTCCACCGAGGCTCCATCGTCGCCGCGATCGAGCACGGGCTGTCCAACGCCCTGATCGAGTCGGTGAACACCAAGATCCGCCTGCTGACTCGCATCGCCTTCGGATTCGCAGCCAGACGCTCTAACGAGATGCGACGCCCTGGTCAGTCGTTGGTGGGGATGTCGGGCGGGGTGCGCTGGTAGCGCACGGGGACGCCCATGAAGCAGTCCGGCTCCTGGCTCAGCGGGCTCTCGTTGCCGGTGCTGACGAAGAGGATGTAGCCGCCGCCGAGCCGGGTCGGGCCCACGCCCTTGAGGTTGCCCTTCCCGTCCTCGTCGAGGAACCGGTCCAGGAAGGCGCGGGTGGCGGCTTGGGCCTTCTCCTCGCTCTGGGGCGCGCACTGGCCGGCCGGACCGGCTTGGCGGGCCGTCTGCCGGTCCTCCTTGCGCTCCTCGCTGCCGTCCCCCTTGAGCGCCAGGAAGCCGCCGACCAGCAGGACGCCGGCCGCCAGCACGGCGACGACAGCGGTGACGGTCGACTTCACGAGGAACCTCCAGATGAGTACGCCCGGCGAGGCGGACTCTCACTCTAGGCAGTTGCCGCCTGCGCAGGGTCAGGAACGGCGCTTGCGGTCCCGGGCGATCTCACGGCCGAACACCTCGTCGACCCGCTCGGCCATGACCATCTCGAACGCGGCCACGAGCGCCTCGGTGGCCAGGTTGCGCACCATCTCGAGCGCGTCCTGCACGCCCGACCACTCGTCGGTCGGCTGGCCGCGGTCGACGAAGGGGGCCCAGACGCGCTCGACGTACAGGTCGAGGTAGGTGCTGGCGACGCCGTCGGCGTGACGGCGCAGCCGCTCCACGACGCGCAGCGCCTCGTCGGCGGTGAGCCCGAGGGCGTGTACGGCGTGCTCGCCGGCGTCGACGAGGCGGGTGGAGAGCACCTCGTACTGGTCGTCGCCGACCGAGCGGATGATCCCGAGCTTCTCGGCACGCGCCAGCACCCCTCGCTCCTCCGATTCGCTGACGCCGAAGCGCTGCCGGAGATCGGCGGCTGTGGCCATCGTTCCCGGGGCGTCACCGAACAGGCCCGCCACGGTCCGGCTGAAGCGGAGCAGGTCGGCGTCGGAGCGGCCGGCGTTGTCGAGCATCCGGGCGATCGAGTCGAGCTTGAGGCCCTCGCTCTGCAGGTCCTTGATGAGCTCGATGCGGGCGACGTGACGCTCGTCGTACCAACCGGTGCGCCCACGCACGTCGGGCGGGGGGAGGAGCTTGCGGGACTGGTAGGCCCGGATCGAGCGGACCGTCATGCCGGTGCGCCGGGAGAGCTCCTCGATGACGAAGGACTCGGCCTCGGGGCCGGCCTCGGGCTCGGGTGTGCCGCTCATGTGACCAGTATGACACTTGTAACTGTGACATCGTTTGGTGTTACATAACGGCATGAACATGTCCGTTCACCTCCTGTCCGTAGGGGCCGCCGACGTCACCCGGCCCGCCGGCCCCGCCCCGCTCGACCAGGTGGTCCTGGCCACCGGGGTCGTCCTCGCGGCCTCGTCGGCCCTCGGCGCCCTGCTGCTGGCCCACCGCACCGGCCGCACCACCGTCCTGGAGCGGTTGGTCGCCCGCGCCGAGCGCACCCGCGGCCTGACCGGCGCGGCCGGCTGGGCGACGGTGCCCCTGATGACCGCGATGGTCTCGCTCATCACCGCGCTGATCGGCATGTACTGGGACATCGCCCTGCACATCGGTGTCGGCCGCGACGAGGGTCCGCTGGCCAACCCAGCCCACTACCCGATCCTCATCGGACTCTTCGGGCTGTCCGCCTCGGGCGCCCTGGCCTGCGCGCTGCCGCGCCGCGACGAGGCCGGCCCCGCCGCTGTCCGGGTGACGAGCACCTGGTCGATGCCGGTCGGTGGCCTGCTGATCCTCGCCGCGGGCTCCTACGCCCTGCTCGGCTTCCCGCTCGACGACCTGTGGCACCGGCTCTTCGGCCAGGACGTCACGCTGTGGGGGCCCACCCACCTCATGCTCATCGGCGGCGCGGGGCTGTCCCTCATCGGCATGGCGATCCTGCACCAGGAGGGCGCCCGCGCCCTCCAGCCGCCGAGCTCCCACGCCTCCAACGACGCCCACGCCTCCCACGCCTCCAGCACCCCGGTGCCCTCGCTGCTGCGCCGCATCGGCGTCATGGGCGGGATGCTCATCGGCCTCTCGGTCTTCCAGGCCGAGTACGACTTCGGCGTGCCCCAGTTCCGGCTGGTGCTCCAGCCGCTGCTCATCGCCGTCGCTGCGGCGCTGACCCTGGTCGCCGCCCGGATGTGGATCGGACGTGGGGGAGCGGTCGCGGCCGTCGGCTTCTACATGCTCGTGCGCGGCGGCGTCAGCGTGCTGGTCGGGCCCGGGCTCGGCGAGCTCTTCGCCGCCGTGCCGCTCTACGTCGGTGAGGCGCTGGCCGTCGAGGTGGCCGCCCTGCTGCTGGCCCGCCGCCGGCCGCTGGCCTTCGGAGGCGTGGCCGGGTTGCTGGTCGGCACCGTCGGGTTCGCCAGCGAGTTCTGGTGGACCCAGCTGGTCTTCCCGCTGCCGTGGAGCACCGACATCCTCGTCGAGGGCGTCGCGCTGGCCGTCGTCGGCGGCGTCGCCGGCGGGCTGCTCGGCGCCCTCCTCACCCTCGGGCTGCACCAGCGGCTGCCCTCACCGCGGCTGGCCGCCGGCGTCTTCGCGCTGTCGGTGCTCGCGATCAGCGCGGCGACGTACGACGGCCTGCGCACCGACGTCCCCGACGACCTGACGGTGACCCTGGACACCGAGCCCACCTCGGTCGAGACCGACACGGTGGCGCCCGAGCACGTCACCGGCACCGTCCGCTTCAACCGTCCGCCGGTCGACGGGGAGGCCGCCTGGGTGACCGTCACCGCGTGGCAGGGCGAGGGTTCCGGCACGGTGCCACAGGCCAACGGGCTCCACGTCGAGCCGCTCGAGCGCGTCTCGGCGACGGAGTACCGCCTCACCGAGCCAGCCCCGGTCGGCGGCACCTGGAAGACGATGGTGCGCGTGCACGACGGTCGCACCCTGACCGCCGCTCCGATGTTCCTGCCGGCCGACGCGGCCATCGACGCCCCCGAGGTGCCGGCCGCCGCCGGTGAGACCCGGGTCTTCGCCGCGGAGCACCTGCTCCTCCAGCGCGAGCGCAAGGACGGCGTCGCCGGGTGGATCTGGGGCGTCGCCGGACTCGTCGTGCTCGCCTGCTCCGGGGCGCTCGTGCTCGCCCTGGGCTGGGGCGTCGACCGCTACGCGCGGTCCAGCCGCCCGGTGCCTCGCCGCGAGCGCGAGCGGGTCCCGTCGTGACGCCGGTCGCGCTGCACCTGGGCAGCCTGCACACCGTCGAGCTCGTGCTCTTCCTCGCCCTTGCCCTCGGACCGTTCGTGGGGCTCGGCGTCGTGATCGTCGTCGCCCGACGGCGTGACCAGAACCGGGGCGCAGCGAGCCTCAACCAAGGAGATCCGCCGTGCTGAACAACCTCTCAGGAATCGCCCAGGTGCAGGACGCCCTGGAGACCACCAACCAGCTGCTGGCCGAGGTCCTGGCCGAGCTGAAGAAGACCAACGACGAGCGCCTCGCCCGGCTGATCGAGGTCACCGAGCAGCACGCCCCCCACCGGCTCCTGACGGCTGTCGGTTTCCCAAGGTATGCAGGCGAACTGGCACTCCCCATGGTGTCCGGAGCATGGGGAGCGCCAGGACGCCATGGGGAGCAGGAGCGGACGTACGCCGACCGCCGGGCCAGCACTCGGCCGCCGGACGCTCAGCCGCCGCAGCCGTTCACCGGCTCACGGCTTGAGGAGGATCTTCACCGCGCCGTCCTGCTTCTTCTGGAAGATCTCGTAGGCGTGCGGCGCCTCGTCGAGCGACAGCTCGTGCGTGGCGAAGGTGTCGACGCCCAGCGGGTCCTCGTCGGTGAGCAGGGGCAGGATGTCGTCGGCCCAGCGCTTCACGTTGGCCTGGCCCATCCGCATCGTGACCTGCTTGTCGAACATCGTCATCAGCGGCATCGGGTCCTGCGCGCCGCCGTACACGCCGGACAACGAGATGGTTCCGCCACGGCGCACCGCGTCGATGGAGGCGTAGACGGCGGCCAGCCGGTCGACGCCGGCCTTCTTCATCATCGGCGCCGCGACCGCGTCGGGCAGGAAGCTCACGACGTTCTGCAGCAACGTGGCGGCCGGCGACCCGTGGGCCTCCATGCCGACCGCGTCGAGGACGGAGTCGCTGCCGCGCCCGTCGGTCAGGCTGCGGATGTGCTCGCCGAGGTCGTCGTGCTCACGCAGGTCGACGGTCTCGATGCCACGGGCGCGGAGCCGCTCGAGCCGCTCCGGCACGAGGTCGACGCCGATCACGCGGTGGCCGAGGTGGGTGGCGATGCGGGCGGCCATGTCGCCGATCGGGCCCAGGCCCATCACCGTCAGGGTGCCGCCCTCGGGCACGTCGGCGTACTGCACGCCCTGCCACGCGGTCGGCAGCACGTCGGAGAGGTAGACGAAGCGTGAGTCGTCGGGCCCCTCGGGCACCTTGACGTGGGTGAAGTCGGCGTGGGGGACGCGGAGGTACTCCGCCTGTCCGCCGGACACCGCGCCGTACAGGGAGGAGAAGCCGAAGAGCGCCGCGCCGGTTCCCTGCTCGCGGACCTGCGTGGTCTCGCACTGCGTCGGCAGGCCGCGCTCGCACATCCAGCAGCTGCCGCAGGCGATCTGGAACGGGATGACGACGCGGTCGCCGACCGTGAGGTCGCGGACCTCGCTGCCGACCTCGACCACGGTGCCCATCGGCTCGTGGCCGAGGATGTCGCCGGGCGTCATGAACGCGCCGAGCGTCTCGTAGAGGTGCAGGTCGGAGCCGCAGATGTTGGTGGTGGAGACCTTGATGATCGCGTCGGTGGGGTGCTGCACGTGCGGGTCGGGGACGGTGTCGACCGAGACGCTCCGCTTGCCTTGCCAGGTGACGGCCTTCATGGGCGTTCCTTTCCGAGAGGGGGCCCCTCGCCGGCGGCCGCTCGGCCGCACGACTGCGATGACGGGACCGTGGAGCCTGCCCCGGACCCACGCGCCTCACACGCCCGCCGGTGCGGGTGGGCCGACGGACGTGCAGCTCGACCCCTGACAAGCCTCCGGAGGTCGAGCGGGCGCGAGCTGCACGTTCGACGGACCCCTCGGGCGGGTAACACCCCGCCATGCGCGTCGCGATGATCGGAACCGGAATCATGGGAGCGGCCATGGCTCGCTCCCTCGCCCGCGAGGGACACGAGGTGGCGGCCTGGAACCGCACGCCGGAGCGGGCCCACGGCCTGGGGGAGGGCATCGAGCCGACGGCGTCGGTGGCCGAGGCCGTGACTGGCGCCGACGCGGTGGTGACCATGCTGTTCGACGCCGACTCGGTGGTCGAGGTGGCCGCCGAGGTGGCGGGGGCGCTCGAGCCCGGCGCGGTGTGGCTGCAGTGCAGCACGGTCGGCCCCGACGGCATGCGCCGGATCGCGGAGGCGGCGTCGGCGGTGAGCGACCGGCTCCTCGACGCCCCCGTGCTCGGCACCCGCAAGCCCGCCGAGGACGGCACGTTGGTGGTGCTGGTGGCCGGGGCGCGGCAGGCGCGCGAGAGCGCCGGCCCCGTCCTCGACGCGGTCGGCTCCCGGGTCGTGACCGTCGGCGAGGAGCTGGGCTCGGCCAGCGCGCTCAAGCTGGCCTGCAACTCCTGGGTCGCCACCATCAACGCCGCCACCGGCCAGGCCCTCGCGCTGGCCGAGGCGCAAGGCGTGGACCCCTCCCTGTTCCTCGAGGCCATCGCGGGCGGCCCGGTCGACACGCCCTACGCGCAGCTCAAGGGCGCGACGATGCAGAGCCGCGACTGGGCCACCCCTGCCTTCGCGGTCGACGGTGTCCGCAAGGACGTCGGGCTGATGATCGCCGCCGCTACCTCGACGGGGGTCCCCGACGCGCTGCTGACCGCGCTGCTCGGGCTCTACGACACCGCCTCCGAGCGGGGACACGGCGACGCCGACATGGCGGCGGTGCGTTCCGCGTTCGACTCCTGAGCGGGCTCGGCAGGCCCGCGAAGGGACGGGTCGCTGAGGCTTCTCCTGGGCTCGGCGTGCGCGCGGCCTCGACAGGGCCCGGGCTGACGGGCGAGGCTGGACCATGGCGTACGACGAGGTCCTGGCCGAACGTGTCCGTGACGAGCTCGCCGGCGAGCCGGGAATGTCGGAGAGGCGCATGTTCGGCGGACTGGCGTTCCTGCTCGACCGACACATGACCGTGGCCGTCAGCGGGGAGGGCGGCCTCATGGTGCGGGTGCCGCCGGACCGGATCGACGAGCTGGCGGCCCGACCCGGTGCGGCACCGATGGAGATGAGGGGGCGGACCATGTCCGGCTGGCTGCGCGTCGACGCCGCTCACCTCGCCGACGACGCCGTGCTCGCTGGGTGGGTCGACATCGGGCGCGACGTCGTCCGGACACTCCCGCCCAAGACCTGACGCCTCGCGCCCTGGCGCATCTGCGGCGGGGGGCGGGCGGGCGACGTGCCGGGCGCGTCAGGTCAGGCGTGCCAGTACGGCGTCCGCGGCCCGGTCGGCGGCCGCAGGCTCGACGAGGTCGAGGAAGAACGACGGCTCGGCCAGCTCCAGCTCGAGCAGCAGGGGGCCGTCGTCGCTGGGCAGCAGGTCGACCCGGGCGTAGAGCGGAGGCCCGCCAGGGATCGCCGCGAGAACCCGCGCCGCCGCCTCGTGCTCGGCCTCCGACGGCTCCCGCGGCGACATGTCCTCCTCCTTGAAGAGGCCGGTCGCCTCCCCGCTGTCGGCGGTGAGCAGGGCGGCTTTGCGCAGCGCGTGGGAGAAGTGGCCGTCGTAGAAGACCAGTGCGGTCTCGCCCAGCTCGTCGACGCCGTGGAGGTAAGGCTGCACCATGACGACCCGACCCGACGCGACGATCGCCTCGACCCGGCGGCGGGACTCGGCCTCGGCGCCGGGCGGGACGCGGGTGGTGTCGAGCGAGCCGGCGGACACGGCCGGCTTCACGACGTGCTCCACGCCCGCGTACGGGTGGGCGTCGTCGGCGCTGTCGAGGAAGGCGGTGGGCACGACCGGCACGCCGGCCTCGGCCAGGTCGCGCAGGTAGGTCTTGTCAGTGCTCCAGCGCAGCACGGCCAGCGGGTTGTGGAGGGCGGTGACCTCCTCGACGCGGGCCGCCCAGGCAAGGAACTCGTCGCGCCGCTTGGCGTAGTCCCAGGTGGAGCGCACCAGCACGACGTCGGCGGCGGCCCAGTCGACCGCCGGGTCGTCCCAGACCGCCGGGCGGACCTCGACGCCGCGGTCGGCCCCGCGCTCGACGAGCGCACGCTGGAGGGTGCGGCCGTCGTGGTCGAGGTCGGGCATCGCGGAGCAGGTGGCGACGAGGACGAGAGGTGCGTTCATGAAGGCGACGGTATCGGTCGGCTAGACCGGCAGCCGCAGGTGCGTTGACGGGACGCGGCGCCAGGAGAAGGGTTGAGTCGCGACCGAGAGGGGGACCTCGACGGAATGCGCGGCCTCCCAGCGGTGTCGTTCCTTGGTCGTGGAGAACCGCAATTCCGTTACGGGGCAGGCGATCGGGACGACCAGCACGCGTCGACCCGGCTCGCACACGTCGGCCTCTGAGTAACCGGCGTTCCGGTTCGACGCCTCGTCGGACCGCGCGCACAGCACCACACGGAGGCACACGATGCCAGTCCAGCTGACCTATCCCGGGGTGTACGTCGAGGAGGTCCCGAGCGGCGTCCGCACCATCACCGGCGTCGCCACCTCCATCACCGCCTTCGTCGGCCGAGCGGCGCGGGGTCCGACCGACCGCCCCGTCACGATCACGAGCTTCGGCGACTTCGAGCGGGTGTTCGGTGGCCTGTCGAAGGACAGCAGCCTGGGGTTCGCGGTCCGCGACTTCTTCCTCAACGGAGGGTCGACCGCGATCGTCGTGCGGCTCTACCGCGCCGAGACGGGCGCCGAGGCCAAGCCGGCCAGAGCGACCCTGGCCGTCGGCACCATGACGCTGACGGCGGCCGCGGAAGGCACCTGGGGCAACAGCCTGCGCGCCCGCGTCGACCACGACACGCGCCCGTTCGACGCCGCGTCGGGCGAGTCGGCCACGTCGCTGTTCAACCTCGCCGTCCGCGACGGCACGACGGGTGTCGTCGAGGAGCATCGCAACCTCGTCGTCGCGCCGCCCGACCACCCGCGGCTCGTCACCAAGGTGCTGGAGAGCGAGTCCCGGCTCGTCCGGGCCACGACGATCAGCGGCAACCGGCCGGCCCCCAGCGGCACGACGGTCGACCCCGGCAACACGATCTGGGACGACAACGCCGCGCCCACCAACGCCAAGGTGACCACCGGCGCCGCCTCCGACGGCCTGGTGCTGACCCAGGCGAGCTTCAACGGCGCCGGGCTCCAAGCGGCCAAGAAGGGTCTCTTCGCCCTCGAGAACGCCGACCTGTTCAACCTGCTCGTGATCCCGCCGTACAAGGTGGACGGCACGGTCGACACCGGGATCGTGACGGAGGCGGCGCGCTACTGCGAGCAGCGGCGCGCGATCCTCCTGGTCGACGCCCTGCCGACCTGGGACGAGGTCGGCGACGTCACCGGAGCCTTCGCCGGCGGGTTCGACACCGCGCTCGGCACCGTCAGCCGGAACGCGGCGCTGTTCTTTCCGCGGCTGCAGCAGCCCAACCCCCTCAAGGACGGGCAGGTGGAGAGCTTCGCCGCCGCCGGCGCCGTGGCCGGGGTCATCGCCCGGACCGACGCCCAGCGCGGGGTCTGGAAGGCGCCCGCGGGCCTCGAGGCCACCCTCAACGGGGTTCCCGCGCTGAGCGTGCCGCTCACCGACGCCGAGATCGGCCAGCTCAACCCCCTCGGCGTCAACTGCCTGCGCGCCGTGCCCGGCGCGGGTCGGGTGGTCTGGGGGGCGCGGACGATGCAGGGCGCGGACCGTCTGGCCAGCGAGTGGAAGTACCTGCCCGTCCGCCGAACCGCGCTGTTCTTGGAGGAGAGCCTGTTCCGCGCGACGCAGTGGGTCGTCTTCGAGCCGAACGACGAGCCGTTGTGGGCGCAGATCCGGCTCAACGTCCAGACGTTCCTCAACAACCTGTTCCGGCAGGGGGCCTTCCAGGGGACGACGCCACGGGAGGCCTACTTCGTCAAGTGTGACAAGGAGACGACGACACAGGCTGACATCGACCTCGGCATCGTCAACATCCACGTCGGGTTCGCACCGCTCAAGCCCGCGGAGTTCGTCGTGATCAGTCTTCAGCAGATGGCCGGGCAGAGTCCGGTGTGAGTGCCGGCCTCCGACCGGCTCCGGTCGGCGCGAGGTCGCCTGAGTGCGAGTGGAGGACAGAGCCGTGGCTCAGTTCAGCGTCAACGCGCAACGCTTCGACCCCTACAAGAACTTCAAGTTCCGGGTGAAGTGGGACGGCCGCTACGTGGCCGGCGTCAGCAAGGTCGGCGGGCTCAAGCGGACGACCGAGATCGTCGAGCACCGCGAGGGGGGCGATCCGTCGACGTCACGCAAGTCCCCGGGCCGGGTGAAGTTCGAGGCGATCACCCTCGAGCGCGGGGTCACCCACGACCAGGAGTTCGAGCAGTGGGCCAACAAGGTCTGGAACTTCGGGTCGGGGCTCGGCGCGGAGGTCTCCCTGAAGGACTTCCGCAAGGACCTCATCGTCGAGCTCTACAACGAGGCGGGCCAGGTGGTGCTGGCCTACAAGGTCTTCCGTGCCTGGGTCTCGGAGTACCAGGCCTTGCCCGACCTCGACGCCAACGCCAACGCGGTCGCCATCTCCACGCTCAAGCTCGAGAACGAGGGCTGGGAGCGCGACTACGACGTCAGTGAGCCCAGCGAGCCGTCGTTCGTCGAGCCGTGAGACCCGAGGGCTGAGAGAGGGGGCGACGCCCATGGCGACACCGGCGGCACCGGCGGCACCGGCGGCACGAGCGGCACCAGCACCGGCGGGCCCGGACCTCGTGGCCCTGTGGGACCGAGCCTGCGGGCTCGGCCCGGTCGACCGCGCGCTCGTCCTCGCCCAGGCCGCCGGTGGCGACGTGGAGCGCCTGCTCGACCAGCCGGTCGGTGTCACGCACGGTCTGCTCCTCGACCTGCGCGAGCGGCTGGCCGGTCGCCGCATGGAGGCGACGGCCGGCTGCCCCCGGTGCGACCAGGTGGTGGAGCTGGTGCTGGACGCCCACGAGCTGCGCGCGCTCGGCGCCTCTGGCGACCCCGCACCGACCGATGCCGTCACGACCCACGAGGGCTCGCCGTCGTACGCCGTCCGGGGTCGCCCTCCGACGCCCGGCGACCTGCTCGCGGTGGCCGGTGCCGCGGACGCGGTGACCGCCCTGCGCGGCCGCTGCCTGAGCGTCACCTCGGAGGCGGGGGAGGCCCTCGGGCTCGACGTGCTCGACGAGGAGCAGCTGGCGACGAGCGAGCAGCGACTGGCCGCTGCCGATCCGCTGTCGGAGATCCTGCTGGGTACGACGTGCCCCGCCTGCGGGACCGCCTTCGAGGCGGAGGTCGACGTGGCCGCCTTCGTCTGGGCCGAGGTCGAGGCGGCCGCACACCGGTTGCTGCAGGAGGTCGACCTGCTGGCCCGCGCCTACGGCTGGACCGAGGCCGAGGTGCTCGACCTGTCGGCCAACCGCCGTGCGGCCTACCTCCGGCTCGTCCTCGACGGTGCGCCGTGAGCAGCCATCTGGCCCGGCTGGCGGTCCGCGCCGGTGGGTCCTCCCGCACCGCCGGCCCCGGCACGCCCGCCGCGCCCGGCAGCGGCCCCCAGGGTGGTGCCCCGACGGTGGTGGCCGGTCCTCGGGTCGCGTCCCGGTTCGAGCGGATCGGCCAGGAGGACCGTCGCTCCGGCTCCGGCGTCCGGACTCCGGCTCGGCTCCGACGCCCGGGACGCCGACCCGAGCGCAGCCCGGGTCCCTGCCCCCGGAGACCCCGGGACGCTGGGTTCGCGGGACCTCGGAGACCCTGGAGACCTCGGGAGGTCCAGACGCCGGAGACCGCGGAGCCGACCTCGAGGGCCGCGACCGATCTGCGCCGCGGGTGGCGCGGGGCACCGGCCCGACGTGGGGCGACGCACGGCCGGCTCGGCCACCCCGTCGACGCGGTCGGCTCGCCCGACGCCGAGGTCCCCGGCCGCGACCCCGCCGCCCGAGGGGGGTCACGACCCGTGGGATCGGCCTCGTCCCCGGCCTGACGACTGTCCCTCCGCCCGTCGACCCGTGCCTCGCCCCCCGATGCGGCAGGAACCTCTCGCAGTGCGGCTCGTCCGGCGACGGCCGTGGTGGCGGCGTCGCCGGTCGTCAGCGGCGAGGCGACCCGCGGGCCGGCTGGCCGGGCCCCCTCCGAGCGCCCGGGTGCCGGTGCCGCCGGCACGACGGACGGCGAGCGGGTGGTGCACGTCTCGATCGGGCGCATCGACGTGCGCGCCGCCAGCTCGGCGCCGAGCCCGGCACCGCTCGCCCCACCCGCGTCGCGCGTCGCGAGCCGGCCGGGCTCTCGCTCGGGGACTACCTGCGCGGCCAGCGGGACCCCCGATGAGCAGCGCGCTCGCGATCGGAGCCGTCTCCGCGGTGCTGCGGAACCTGCTCGACAACGGCCTGGTCGACGTCGGTCCCGCGGTCGGTTCGGTCAAGGTCTCGGCGGTCGCTCCCGACACCGTCAAGCTCGACGACCCCGACGCCGGTCCGAGCCTCAACCTGTTCCTCCACCGTGTCAGCCCCAACCCCGGGTGGCAGAACGTCGGCCTCCCGGCGTACGACGGGAACGGCAGCCGGCTGACCAACCCGCCGCTGGCGCTGGACCTGCACTTCCTGGTCACGGCCTACGGCTCCAGCGACTTCCAGGCCGAGATCCTGCTCGGCTACGCGATGTCGATCCTGCACGAGCGACCGGTGCTCGACCGGGCGGCGATCCGGCGCGCCCTCGACCCCAGCCCGCTGGGGCCCTCGATCCTGCCGCCGGCCTTCCAGGCCCTCGCCGCCTCCGACCTCGCCGACCAGGTCGAGGCCGTGACGGTGACCCTGGAACCGGTCGACAGCGAGGAGATGTCACGGCTGTGGTCGGCCATCCAGGCGCACTACCGACCGTCCGCGGCGTACGTCGTCTCCGTGGTGCTGATCCAGGCCACCAAGCCGACGCGAGCGGCTCTGCCCGTGCTGTCCCGAGGCGCCGTCGACCCGGTCAGCGGCCGCGAGGCCGGGGTCCTCGTCCAGCCGAACCTCGGCCCGCCGGTGCCGGCGCTGACCGCCGTGCGGCCTCCCGGCGACCAGGTGGCTGCCCGGCTGGGCGAGGTCGTGCGCCTCACCGGCGCGCACCTGGACGGAACCGGGGTCGAGGTCGACTTCGTCCACCGCCTGCTGCCCGAGCCGCGGACGGTCGCGGTCGGCGCGCACGACGAGCCCGGTCGCCTCGACGTGACGCTGCCGAGCGGGGCGGGCGCCGACCAGCAGTGGCCGGCCGGCGTGTGGTCGGTGGCGGTCCGGCTCGTCCGGCCCGGTGACGTCGTGGAGCGGACCACGAACGTCGCGGCGCTGGTCCTCGCGCCGCTCCCGGTGCTCACCCCGCCACCCAGCGTCGTCCGCGACGTCGCGAACGGCACGGTCAGCGTGACCCTGGACCTGCACCCCCTCGTGCGACCCGGCCAGCGCGCGACCCTCGCGCTCGGCGACGCCGTCGCCGAGGCCGACCCGCACCCGACGGCGACCGGTTCCCTGACGTTCCGCTTCGGTGTGCTCCCGGACGGACCGACCCCGGTCAGGCTGACCGTCGACGGCGCCGAGAGCCTGCTCGTCGACCGGTCGGTGGTGCCCCCGCAGCTCGACCCGTCGCAGACCGTGACGGTGCCGGCGTGAGCGCGACCGCGCTGCGCCCAGCCACGCCCGCCGAGCACGGGCGGGCCGGGCTGCTGGCGGAGATCGAGCGGGTGCGCGGCCTGCTGAGCGGTGAGCGGCCGAGCGAGAAGGCCGCGACCCCGTGCCCGGCCCTGGACGACCTGGCGGCGCGCCTCGACCTGTCCGGCTTCGAGCGCGACGTGGTGATGCTGCTCGTCGCGACCCAGCTCGACGGCGGAGTGGCCGAGCTCGTCGACGCACGCGGCGGGCTCGAGCTTCGCCCTGGCCCAGGCCGTGCTGCCGGACCCGCACTGGGACGCGCTCCTGCCGGACCGGCCGCTGCGGAGGTGGCGGCTGCTCGAGCTCGGCCCGGGGACGACCCTGGCGGCGCGACCGCTCCAGCTCGACGAGCACGTGCTGCACGTCGTGACGGGACTGTCCGGCGGCGCCCGGCTCGGAGGGCTGGTCACCCGACCGGCTGCCGGCGGGACGACCGTCCTCACGCCTCGCCAGGTCGAGGCCGCGGGCGAGGCGGTGGCAGCGGTGTCGGCGCTCTCCGGCCCGGTGCTGCTCCAGGTGCGTGGCACCGACGTGACCGTCCGGGCGGCGTACGCCGAACGCGTCGCCTCCGGCCTGGGACTGCGGCTGCTGCTGGTCGACGACGCGGTCGTCGCCGACGTCGGGCTCCCCCTGGCCGCCACGGTCCTCGACCGCGAAGCACTCCTGGGCGATCGGGTCCTGGCTACCGGCGACCCCGAGCTCCTGCACCGTCTGGAGGCACGCGTCGTCGTCTCCTGGGGCGAGCCGCCCGCCACGACGCGGACGCTGGTGACCACCACCGTGGACCTGCCCGCCCCTGACGAGCAGCTCGCGCTGTGGCGCGCCGCGGCGGCCCCGAGGCCCGGTGGCAGCAAGGACCCCGGGGGCGAGGACGCCGTGCTGCGTGACCTGGCCCAGCACTACCGGCTCTCGGCGCGCACCATCGGCGGTGTGGCCGGGGAGTGGCGGGCGCTCGGCGGCGACGCTGCCCTGCTGCGGCGGCTGACCCGCGAGCGGGTGCGGACCGGGCTCGGCGCGCTGGCCGAGCGCGTGGACGTCCGCGCCACGTGGAGCGACCTCGTCCTGCCGGACGGGCAGCGCGCCCTGCTCGGCGAGCTCGTCCGGCAGGTGCGTCACCGTGCCCAGGTGTACGACGCGTGGGGCTTCGGTCGGCAGTCCACCCGCGGTCAGGGCATCACCGCGCTGTTCGCCGGCGAGAGCGGCACCGGCAAGACGATGGCCGCCGAGGTGCTCGCTGCCGACCTGGGACACGACCTCTACCGGATCGACCTGTCCGCCGTCGTCAGCAAGTACATCGGCGAGACCGAGAAGAACCTCCGCTCGGTCTTCGACGCCGCCGAGTCCGGCGGGGCGGTGCTGCTCTTCGACGAGGCCGACGCCCTGTTCGGCAAGCGCAGCGACGTCAAGGACAGCCACGACCGCTACGCCAACCTGGAGGTCGCCTACCTGCTCCAGCGGATGGAGTCCTACCGCGGCCTGGCTCTGCTGACCACCAACCTCCGCTCGAACGTCGACCGCGCCTTCCTGCGCCGGCTGCGCATGGTGGTGCAGTTCCCCTTCCCCGACGTGGCGGCCCGCGAGCAGATCTGGCGCAGCGTCTTCCCCGCCGATGCGCCTCTCGACGGCGTCGACCCGGCGGCCCTGGCCCGCATGCAGATCAGCGGCGGCTCGATCCGCACCATCGCGGTCTCGGCCGCGTTCGCCGCGGCCGCCGACGACAGCCCCATCCGGCCCGAGCACCTGCTGCGCGCCGCGCAGGTCGACTACGCCAAGGCCGAGCGTGTGCTGAGCACAGCCGATATCGCGTCGCTCACCTGTCACGCCGGGAGCGAACCGTGACGCGCTACGTGGTCGACATCGACGAGATCGTGCTGCGCGGCGTCGCCGCGGAGGAGGCACGCGATCTCGGGGCACGGGTGGAGCAGCGGCTGCACGAGCTTCTCAGCGCGCCCGGCGACGACGGACGGCGGGCAGCAGCGCAGCGTGAGACAGCCCCGCGTGGCCGGGAGGGCGATCTCGCCGACCGTGTCGCGCGGTCGATCTGGGCCCAGGTGCACGACGACCGGACCGGTGCCCCGACCGCCGCCCCAGCGGTCCCGACAGCGGGGGCGGACCGATGAGCAACTCCGCCCGTAGCAGCCGGCAGCGGCCGACCGGCCGGCAGCAGCGCGCCGTCTCCCACCCTCACGACGTCGCCGAGCGCCAGGCGGACCGGGCGGCCGACACGGTGGCGCGCGGTGGCAGCGTCAGCGGGTGGTCGTTCGGCTCCGTGGCTGCCACAGCCGGAGTGCACCGGGAGGAGAAGGCCGCGCCGAAGAGCAACGAGGAGAAGCTCGAGGAGGCCGCGACCAAGGCGGGCGAGGCTGCCCTGGAGACCCCTGCGGGCAAGAAGCTCCAGGAGGAGGTCAAGGAGCTGCCGGTCGTCAAGAGGGCCACTGACTTCCTCGGCACCACAGCCGGCAAGGCGGTCGCCGGAGGCGGCATCGCACTCGGTGTCGGGGCGTTGGCGGCGACGAAGCAGCCGCTGCCGTTCCAGGCCCCCGCGATCCCGCTCGACGTGCTCACGCCGGGGCTGTCGGCCAAGGTGACCGTGGAGGGGCCGCTGAACGCGCCCACCTTCGCCGGGCTCTCCCTGACCTACCAGGAGCAGGGACCGACGGGGAAGGCCGGCCCGACCGACAAGGAGCGGATCGCCGCCGACATCGCGCGGCTGCGCGCGCAGCAGGAGATGTTCAAGCCGAAGGCCCAGAAGGACCAGGAGAAGGCCGAGGAGCGCGCGGCCGTGGCCCGCCTGCTCGGCGCCCAGCTCGCGGCCGGGAAGAGCACCCTGGTCCCGCTCACCGGCGTCGCGCCCAGGACCGTCGACGTGCCGGCGCAGGAGCCGGCTGCGGTCGAGAAGAACGGAGGACGAGCCTCCCGTCCGGCGCGAGCCGGCGAGCCGGTCCGCCGAGTCGGCGGAGGGCGGAGCGGCGCTGGACACCTCACGCGTGGACGACGCGGTCCGCGGTGGCGGCCGGCCGCTCGAGCCGACCGTCCGACGCTCGATGGAGTCCCGGTTCGGCCACGACTTCTCCGCGGTGCGGATCCACGACCACGCGGCGGCGCAGGCGGCCAGCGCCGGACTGCGCGCCCGCGCCTTCACCGTCGGCGAGGACATCGCCTTCTCCTCGGACGGCTACGACTCCCGGACGGCCGAGGGGCGCCACCTGCTGGCCCACGAGCTCGCCCACGTCGTGCAGCAGCGAGGCAGCGGGCCCGACGGGGCACCACGGGTGCACCGCCGCGGCTTCTTCGAGTCGGTCGGCATCCTGCTGGGCCTCAGCGAGGGCACCTGGAGCGACAAGGAGCTGCGGGCCTACCTCGACACCCTGACGACCGCGAACCGCATCGACGGCTCCTACGACGCCGACAACAAGGCCCGGGCCGTCGTACGGCTGTGGAAGGCGGGCGCCGCCGGGTGGGACCTGCTGGGGCCGCAGAAGGCGCTGCTGCTCGACGAGATGCTGGACGGGCCCACCACCGGCGACGACGAGACCGTGATCCTCGACCTGCTGGAAGGCTCGGACGCCGGCGACCTGCGGGTGGTCTTCGCCGACGCGCCCGCCCGACTCGAACGCCTCGAGCGCGACCTCGACGGGGACAACCGCGACCGGCTGGACGCGTTCGTCGCGGCGCGGTTCGCGGGTGGCCGGTCCGAGCTCCAGGCCGGTCGGGTGGTCGTCCAGGCGCCGACGGTGCCGCCCGGCGCGCCGTCGCACAGTTTCGACGCGGGCAGCTTCGAGGCACGTCTCGACTCCGACCGGACCTGGAGCGAGCTGGTCGCGCTGATCGATCGGTTCTCGCCGGCCGACCGCACCGCGGCGCTGGACCACCTCCTGCACCGGGTCTGGCCCGCGGCCAAGAGCGCGCTGGGTCGGGCTCGCACCGAGATCTTCAAGGACGGCGTCACCGACGAGCAGAAGAAGGCGATCTACGAAGGCACCCAAGGAGTGCGGGACCGGGTCGCCACGACCGAGCGCATCCTCATGCACTACTTCGCGACCGCGGTGCCACAGGTCCCAGGAGGCCCTGCTGAAGGGCACGAAGGCCGCCGATCCCGCGCAGGCCGCTGCGCTCGCCGACGTGCTGCGGCCCTACCAGTACGCCGCTGAGGCCGCGGCGGAGGACGCCCTCATCGAGCTCGACGAGGAGCCCGCCCCACCCGACGCCGCGGCGGAGGTCGACGCCCCGGCGAAGCCGTCGGAGAGGAAATCGGCGGAGAAGTCGGAGAAGAAGCCGGCCGACGTCACGAGTCAGGCTGACAAGAAAGGGCCACCGGTGCGGGCCGGCTTCCACGACCCGGAGAAGTACCGGGCCGAGGTGGCGAAGGCGCTGCCCGACATCATCGACACGAAGTACCGCAGCCACGTCACCGACGCCGGACCTCGGGGGCAGATGGCCGAGATCGAGGCGATGGCGGTGATCGCCAAGAACGAGACCGACGCCGTCTTCGGGCAGTTCTACAAGAAGGCCGAGCACCCGGAGATGAAGGCCGACCGGCCGGGAAAGCCCGGGAACCTGCACTTCTGGTACGACACCGCCGACCGCGAGCAGAAGTCGCTGGGGCCCAGCGGGCGACGCGAGCTGGCGATCAGCTGGCTGCGCTACTACTTCCAGTCCGACTCCACGATCCGGCTGATCAACGACAAGTACAGCGCCTCGCCGTCCTTCCACGCCGAGACCGGGAGGCCACGCAACGACGAGGCGAAGATCCTCGCCCAGCTAGCCACCGACATCACCAAGGCGCCCCCCAAGGTCAAGGCGGCCAAGGGCGCACCGAAGGGAGCCTCGACGGTCGACAAGCTCGTCGAGACCTGGCGGTCCTGGGGCGGCATGGCCCGCGGACGCGAGGTGTTCGTCGACCTCTTCCACTCCTCGGACGTGCAAGCGGACCGGGAGGCGTGCTGGGACATGTTCCAGACGCTGGTCCACGAGTACATCCACACGCTCGTGCACCCCGACTACGAGAAGTTCGCCAAGCGCTTCGGCACCGACGGCGACCAGTGGAACACCCTCATCGAGGGCGTGGACAGCGTCCTCGACGAGGTGGTGTGGGCCCACGTGCTGCCCAAGACCAAGGACCTCGCGATGCGTCGGGTCGTGGAGGGCGAGGCGCACGCCCAGCTGCCTCCGATCGACCCGCCCTACCCGGGCCGCTATCCCTCCTTCGAGGAGGCCTTCCGCCTCGTCGGGCTCGTCGGCATCGACAACGTCTACGCCGCCTACTTCCTCGGCAAGGTCGACCGGATCACCGTCGCGAAGGGCAAAGCGAGGAAGAAGGGGGGCACGCCATGAGCGCCACGCCCCCCAGGACGCGGTCCGCGCCTTCGTCGCCGCCGACCTCGGCGCCTGGAGCGGCCTGCCCGGGGGAATCCGGCTCGCCGACCTGCGCGGGCTGCTGGACCTCGACGAGGGCGACGTCCGCCCGGGAGCTCGGCGAGCCCGGCGAGGACGAGATCGGCGAGCCGGGGGCCGGCCGCGGCTACGTCGCCGCCGTCACGGACGTGTACGCCGGCGGGTTGCGCGTCTGGGTGGAGAACGGCGGGGTGGTGGCGCTCGAGGGCATCGACCCGGTCGACCGCGAGGGCGAGCCCGTGGCAGCGCCGGCCCTGGGACACCCCGACCTGACGCTCGACACCCAGGTCGGTCCGGTGCGTCCCGGGAGGGGAGCAGGTGCACGCTGCCGCCGGCCTCGCCGTACGCCTCAACCCGGAGACCGGCCTGCTGCTCGGCCTGGTCGGGTTCACGCCCACCGACGCCGAGACCTACCGCACCCGGGTCCGGCCCCGCCCGCAGCCGACCCGGACGCTGCTCGGGAGGCGGTCGTCATGACCTCCCCGCGACTGGTCAAGGGCGGGATCGTCCAGGTCGAGCCGGCCAGCGGCCACACCCTCACCGTGATCGCGCTGCAGTACAACCCCGACTCGCTGACCCGCACCTTGCAGCTGCAATCCAGCGGCGGGGACGGCGGGGACCGCAGCCAGGCGCTCCGGCTGCGGGGAGCAGCGGTGGAGACGCTCAAGGTGGAGGCCGAGATCGACGCCACCGATCGACTGGAACACCCCGACCAGAACGCCACCACCGTGAGCCTCGGTCTCCACCCGCAGATCGCGGCGCTGGAGCGCTGGTGCAGCCGACGTCGGCGTCGCTGCAGGCCAACGACGTCCTGGCGCGCTCCGGGACGCTCGAGGTGCTGCCGATCGAGGCGCCGCTGACGCTGTTCGTCTGGGGCCGCAGCCGGGTCGTGCCGGTGCGGGTCACCGACCTCTCCGTCACCGAGGAGGCCTTCGACGCCGCGCTGAACCCGATCCGGGCGAGGGTGTCGCTCGGGCCTGCGGGTGCTGTCGGTCGACGACCTCGGCTTCGACCACCGCGGCGGCACGCTGTTCCTGGGCTACCTCCGCTCGCCGCGAGGCGCTCGCGCGCCACCGCCGGCACGGCAGCCCTGTCGGCGCTCGGACTGGAGGTGCTGTGATGCCCGACCCGATCCAGGCCCTGCTCGCCGGCCGGCGCCGTCCCGAGCGGTCCTTCCGCCCACCAGCCGCTACGCCGACGGTCGGCGTCAGCACCTACGTTCCGCCCACCGCCGCCGGGGGAGGAGCCCGTGCCGGTGGCGTTCCTGCGCCGACGGCTGGTGCCTCGGCCGGAGCGGTTCGCGCTGCAGCACGAGTACTCCTGCGTCGAGGGCGACCGGCGCGACCTCGTCGCGTCCACGCCAGCTCGGCGACCCCGAGCTGTGGTGGCGGCTCGCCGACGCCAACGGCGTCATCGACCCAGCGGCGATGACCGAGCCGCCCGGACGGCGTGCTGCGCGTGACCTTGCACGCGAGGGGGTGCCCGGTGGTCGCTGACCTGCCCCTCGCCCCGGTGCGGCTGCAGCTGTTCGTCGGACCGGCCGTGCCGGTGCCGGCCCCGCAGGTCGTCCTCGACGCGCTGCGCGAGGTCACCGTCGAGTCCGGCTCGGGCGACACCCAGAGCGGCTTCGAGCTGGTCTTCGACGTGCCCAAGAAGTCGCCGCTGACCACCCTGTTCCTGCTCACCGGCGGCAGCAGCATCCCGTTGCTGCGGGTGGTCGTGGCCGTCACCGTGGGCGGGTCCACCTCGGTGCTGATCGACGGCGTGATGACCCACCACGAGCTGCAGACCGGCGGACCCGGCGGGCGGGGACCCTGCGGGTCAAGGGCAAGGACCTCACCGCGGTCATGGACCTCGTCGACTCGACGGCCTGCCCTACCCGGCCATGCCGCCGGCCGTGCGGGTGCTGGCCGCGGTCGGCGAAGTACGCCGCCCTCGGCTGCGTCCCGCTGGTCATCCCCGGGATCGTCGAGGACATCCCGATCCCGATCGAGCGGATCCCGCGGCACCAGGGCACCGACTACGCCTACGTCAAGGCGCTGGCCGAGGAGGCCGGCTACGTCTTCTACATCGACCCGGGCCCGGTGCCCGGCGTCAGCACCGCCTACTGGGGACCCGAGATCCGGGTCGGCGCGCCGCAGCCCGCCCTCAACGCCGACCTGGACGGCCCCCACGACAACGTCACCTCGCTGACCTTCACCTTCGACAAGGAGCGCAAGGAGCTGCCGGTCGTCTTCATCCAGGAGCCCTACAGCAAGGTCGCCGATCCCGATCCCGATCCCCGACCTCACCCCGCTGAACCCGCCGCTCGGGGTGGTCCCGCCGCTGCCGCCCAAGGTCACCTTCCTGCACCGACACCGCCAAGCTGAACCCGCTGACCGCGATGATGAAGGGGATCGCCTACGCCGGCAGCACTCCGACTCGGTCTTCGGCACCGGCCAGCTCGACGTCGCGCGCTACGGACACGTGCTGCGGTCGCGCGCAGCTGGTCGGCGTGCGTGGCGCCGGGGAGGCGTTCGACGGCCTCTACTACGTCACCGAGGTGACCCACTCGCCTCAAGCGCGGCTCGTTCACGCAGTCGTTCGCGCTGGCCCGCAACGGCCTCCTCTCGACCCTCCCGGTGGTGCCCACATGACCGAGCTCGACACCCGCGCGACGCTGCAGCGCTTCTACGGCAAGTACCGCGGCACCGTGCGTCAACAACGTCGACCCGATGCAGATCGGCCGCATCCAGGTGATCGTCCCCGACGTCTCGCACGGTCGTGCCGACCTCGTGGGCGATGCCGTGCTTCCCGGTCACCGGCATCCAGAACGGCGTGTTCACCGTGCCCCCGATCGGCTCGGGCGTGTGGATCGAGTTCGAGCAGGGCGACCCCGACTACCCGATCTGGGTCGGCGGCTTCTGCGTCCGCCGCCGAGGTGCCGGCGATGGCGCGCGCGGTGCCGCCCGGGCTGTCGCGGCATCACGTTCCAGACGACGCTGCAGAACGGCATCACCATCAGCGACATGCCCGGACCGACCGGCGGCATCCTCATCAAGACGACGACCGGCGCGATGATCTCGGTCAGCGACGTCGGCATCGTCATCAGCAACGGCAAGGGCGCGACCATCATCGATGGTCGGCCCGACGTCGACGTCAACCCCGGCGCCCTGACGGTGGTGTGAGACGCCGATGCCCGGACCCGTCCTCCACCTCGGCGCCACCGTGCTGTGCGCCCACGGCGGCCAGGCCAGCCCCGACCGCGCCGTTCCCGCGCGTGCTGGTCTCCGGACAGCCGGTGGTGACGCTCGACGACGCCGTACGTCGTGGCCGGCTGCGCCCTGACCGGCACGCCGACGCCGCCGTGCGTCACCGGGCAGTGGCTCGTCGGCGCCGTCCGCGTGCTCGCCGGGGGCACGCCGGTGGCGTTGCAGTCCGGCGCCTCGATCTGCGCGCCGACCGGCACGCCGATGCTGCCGCTCGTCGTCCAGCCGCGGGTGGTGGCGACGTGACCGGCTCGCCGCTGGCGTTCCCCTGGTCGCGTCGACGGCCGCGGGCGCACGACCGCCACCGACCGCGACGGCCACGTCCGCGACCTGATCGAGCAGGTGCTGTTCACCTCGCCGGGCGAGCGGGTGATGCGGCCGGACTTCGGCAGCGGGCTGCTGGCCTGGTCTTCGAGCCGGGCGGGCCGGAGGTCGCGGCCACGGCGCAGTTCCTCGTCGCAGGCGCGCTGCAGCGCGAGCTGTCCGACGTCATCGCCGTCCACGGCGTCGAGGTGGAAGCGGTCGTGCGGTGGACGCCGCGCTCGTCGTCACCGTCGCCTACGTCGTGCACCGCACGGGCGCGCACGAGGTGGCGGGCTTCCGGGTCCCGGGCTCGGGCGGTGGTGCGCCATGACCGTCTTCGTCTGCGGCGACCAGCGCCGCTGCTCGCGGTGAAGCTGGCCGGGCACCGCTCAACGGCATCGAGTACCTCGAGGTCCGCGACCGCGACGAGCCGACCCGACCCGCAGACCGCTGCGGCAGCGCACCCTGCTCGTCCGCCTGCTGGACCCGGTGCCGGCCACGCTGACGGGCAGCAACGTGCGTGATCGACGGCGGCGAGCGGATCGGCGGACGTCGCGGTGGAGTGGGCGGCGCCGCCTCGCCCTGCCGCCCGGGTGAGCGGCCGCCGAGGCGGCCTCGATCCTCGACGGGCTCGCCGAGCCGGACCACGTGCTCGTCGTGCGCACCACGACGCGCGGCGACTTCTCGCGCTACCGCTTCGCGCCTGGTGGCCGCGGCCGGCAGCGCGACGCCCCCGGCCGGCTTCGACCCGCTGCTCGCCGAGGTCGACGTTCTCGTTCAAGGTCGAGTGCCCGAGCGACTTCGACTGCGAGGCGGCGTGCACCTGCCCGCGACGGCGTCGTCCACGCGCCGCCCATCGACTACCTGGCCAAGGACTACCAGGGCTTCCGGCGGCTGATGCTCGACCGCATGGCGCTGCTGGCGCCGGAGTGGACCGAGCGCGCGACCGCCGACGTCGGCGTCGCGCTGGTCGAGCTGCTCGCCTACGTCGCCGACGAGCTCTCCTACCGCCAGGACGCGGTCGCGACCGAGGCCTACCTGCGGCACGGCCCGCAGCCGGGTCTCGCTGCGCCGGCACGCCCGCCTCGTCGACTACCGCGTGCACGACGGCTGCAACGCCCGCGCCTGGGTGCAGGTGCGCGTCAGGGCCCGACCGTGGTGCTGCCGGCCGGGCACCACCCTGCTGACCGGCGGTGGCCGGGCTGCCGCGGCGATCGACGCCGTTCGCACCGACCACGCGGACCGCGCTGGCCGCGGCGCCGAGTCGTCTTCGAGACGGTCGAGGAGGCGGTGCTCCACGCCGGTCTCGACGAGCTGCGGTTCTGGACCTGGGGGCGAGCACGAGCTGCTGCCTCCCGCGGGCGCGACCTCGGCCACGCTCCGCGGCGATCACCCGCGCCTGCGGGCGGGCGAGGTGGTCGTGCTCGCGGAGACGGTGTCGCCCGCGACGCTCCAGGACGGCCGACGCCGACCCGACCCGGCGGGTCGCCGTCCGGCTCGTCGACGTGCGGTCGTCGACCGACCCCAGCGGGGCGCTGTTCCCCGGCGGCACCGCCGACGTCACCGAGATCCGCTGGCACCGCGACGACGCGCTGACCGCCCCGCTCCGGCTCGAGCGTCGGCGGACACCGAGACCGCCCGGGTCTGGGGCAACCTCGTCCTCGCCGACCACGGCGAGACGGTCCCCGACGACCTGCTCGGCGTGGTGCCCGGGTCGCGCCTGACGCGGGTCCGCGGCGGAGACTGCGACGGGTCGGGGGTGACGGTGCCGCCGCGCTTCCGGCCGACCCTGGCCCGTCGTCCCGCTCACCCGCGCCGCCGCGCGGGCCCGACGTCGTGCTGACCGCGACGCCGCTGACGCCGGCGCTGTCGGCCGAGCTCGCGACCGGGGCCAGCGGCAACCGGCTCCAGGCGCTCTTCGCCGCCCGGGGCCTCGTGCTGCCCGACGGCAGCACGGTGCGCGGCAGCGCCCCGCGCTGGTCGGTCAGCAGCGGCGGCCGGGCCTGGCTGCTGCGCGAGAGGGCGGGCGACCCTCCAGGTGGTGGCCGAGGCCGGCGCTGCAGCTCTCGGCCCCGGCGCGCGGACCTCGCCCGCCCCGCGCTGTCGCTGGTCGGCACCCTCGACTCCCTCGACCACCCGTGGACCGTGCAGCCCGACCTCCTCGGGTCGTCGCGGACGGCGCGCGAGCTCTCGGTGGAGACCGAGCACGACGGCACGGCGTACCTCCGCTTCGGCGACGGCGAGCACGGCCAGCAGCCGCCGGAGGACACCGACTTCGCGGCGACGTACCGCGTCGGGAACGGCAGTGCCGGCAACGTCGGTCGCGGCGCGATCGCCCACGCCGTCACGACCGTCTCGGGGATCACCGGGGTGGAGAACCCGCTGCCGGCCTCCGGCGGGCACGGACCCCGAGACCGGCGACGAGGTACGTCGCGACGCACCGGCCGCGCTGCTGGTGCAGGAGCGGGCGGTGACCGAGGACGACTACGCCGAGGTGGCGATGCGCAGCGGTGAGGTCGAGCGGGCGGCTGCGACGTTCCGGTGGACCGGCTCGTGGCACACCGTCTTCGTCACCGCGGACCGGTTCGGCAACGCCCCGGTCGACGAGCCCTTCGAGCGCGACCTGCGCGCCCACCTGGAGCGGTTCCGGATGGCCGGCTACGACCTCGAGGTCGACGCGCCGGTCTTCGTGCCCCTGGAGATCGGGCTGCACGTCTGCGTGCTCCCCGGGTTCCACCGCTCCGACGTGGCCGCCGAGGTGCGCGACGTGCTCTCCGACGCCGTGCTGCCCGACGGCCGGTCCGGCCTCTTCCACCCCGACCGGCTCACCTTCGGCCAACCCGTCCACCTCTCCTCCGTGCTGGCGCAGGTGCACGCGGTGCCGGGGGTCCAGTCGGTCGAGGTGCGCCGCTTCCAGCGGCAGCGGCAGCCGGCCAGCAGCGGCATCGACGCCGGCGTGCTGCCGCATGGGACGCCTCGGAGATCGCCCGCCTCGACGACGACCCGAGCTTCCCCGAGCACGGGGTCCTCGACCTGACGCTGGGAGGCGGATCGTGACCGACACCTGTGGCTGCGGCGACCCGGCGGCGGTGCGCACCCCGGCCGTGATCGAGCAACCGGCCCGGCCTGAGCACGATCGGCTACCGGTCGGGCACGCCACGGTGACTTCCTGGCGGCCCTGCGGGCGGGGCTGTCCCGCGCCGACCGGCCCGCCCTGGCGCGGCTGCGGACGCGGGAGTCCGACGATCCGGCGATCGCACTGCTCGACGCCTGGGCCGTCACCTGCGACGTGCTGAGCTTCTACTCCGAGCGGCTGGCCAACGAGTCCTACCTGCGGACGGCGACCGAGCGGGTCTCGCTGCAGGAGCTCGGGGTGCTGGTGTCCTACCGGCTCAACCCCGGGGTGGCCGCCGAGACGCTCCTCGCCTTCTCGCTGGAACGCCCGCCCGCCCCGCTGCCGCTGGACCCCCCGGACCCCGGCGTCGTCCCGCCCGCGGTGCCGACCGCGGTGGAGCTGCCCGTCGGGATGCGGGTGCAGAGCGTGCCCGGGCCCGGCGAGCTGCCGCAGACCTTCGAGACCGTCGAGCCGGTCGAAGCCCGCCCCGAGTGGAACGCGCTCCCGGTCGCCCGCACCGCCCCGCACCTGCCCGTCATGGGCCGGCGCAGCGCCTACCTGGCCGGCGCCGGGCTCAACCTGTCGGCGGGCGACGCGATCCTCTTCGCGAGCGACGACCTGGTCAACGACCGGTGGGACGTCCGGCTGCTGACCGAGGTCGAGGTGGACCCGGTCGCGAACCGCACGCGGGTGGCGTGGGTGCCGGGCCTGGGCTCCTTCACCCCCGTCAACCGTCCGGCCGACGCCCCGAGCACGTTCGCCCTGCGCAAGCGGCTGGCGGTGTTCGGGCACAACGCCCCGACCTGGAAGGCGATGCACGAGAGCTTCCGGCTGGGCTACCGCCAGCAGTTCGACCCGGTCCCGACCGAGGGGGTGGAGTGGCCCTTCTTCACGGCCGTGAGCACCAGCGGGTCGCACGTCGTCGTCGACGTCGACGGTGCCCACCCCGACATCGTCGCCGGGTCGTGGGTCGTCCTCAGCCAGGACGGCGACGGCTTCTACCGCGAGCTCTACGAGGTGGTCGGTCGCGCGGAGCTGTCGCGGGCGGCGTACGGCGTCTCGGGGAAGGTGACCCGGCTGACGCTGGCGGGGGAGGCGCACGCGTTCGGCTCGCCCCGCGAGGTGACGGTGCTGGCGGTGAGCGAGCCGCTCCAGGTGGTGGAGGCTCCGGACAGCTCCGACGTGGCGGGGCTGACGATCGACGTGGACGGTGACGCCTCGGCGATGGCGCCGGGTCGCGCCGTCGTGCTCACCGGCACCACCACCGACGGGGCGCCGCAGGCGCAGGTGCTCACCGTGGAAGCCGCCACTGTCGCCGCGGGCGGTCGGACGGCGCTGACGTTCACCGCCGCGCCCGCGCCGGCCTTCGCCCGGGCCGGCGCCGTCGTGCTCGGGAACGTCGCCCGGGCGACCCAGGGGGAGTCGGTCTCGCAGATCCTGGGCTCCGGTGACGCCCGGACGCCGTTCCAGGCGTTCCGGCTGGCGCAGGGTCCGCTGACCTTCGTGCCGGCCGACGACCCCCGCGGAGGCGAGTCGACGCTCGAGGTCCGGGTCGACGACGTGCGGTGGACCGAGCGTCCGAGCGCCTTCGCCGCCGGTCCGGCCGACCGCGTCTTCGTGACCCGCGACGAGCCCGACGGCTCGCGCACGGTCGTCCTCGGCGACGGGGTGCGCGGTGCCCGGGCCCCGACCGGCTCGAACAACGTGCGCGCGGTCTACCGCAAGGGTCTGGGCGCAGCCGGCAACGTGCGCGCCGACCAGCTCAGCCAGGCCCTCGACCGGCCGCTCGGCTTCAAGGGCGTCACGAACCCGCTGCCGGCGACCGGTGGGGTCGACCCCGAGGTGGAGGCGCACGCGCGGGTCTCGATCCCGCTGCCGGTGCGGACGCTGGGCCGCGCCGTCTCGCTGCTGGACCACGCCGACTTCGCGCTCGCCTTCGCCGGCATCGGCAAGGCACTGGCCGCCGTGCTCCCGCTGCCCGGTGGCCGTGCCGTGGTCGTCACCGTCGCCGACGCGACGGGACAGCCGCCGCCGGACAGCACCCTGCGCCGGCTCGAGAGGACCCTGCGTGAGCAGGGCGACCCCGGCGTCCGGGTGCACGTGCGGCCGGCCCGCAGCGCGACGTTCCGGCTGGCGCTGAAGGTCGCGGTCGACCCGCTGCGCGAGGCCGAGGTGGTGCTGGCGGCGGTGGAGGCGGCGCTGCGGGCGAGGTACGGCGCCGCGGCCCGGGGGCTCGGCGCCCCGGTGCACCGCTCCGAGGTGGTGGCGGTGGCGGCCTCGGTCGTCGGGGTGCTCGGCGTCGACCTCGACCGCTTGTACCGCGTCGGCGCCGGCTCCCTGCAGGAGCGGCTGGTCGCCGACCCGGCCCACGTCGCCGCCGGCCGGCCCGTCGGCGCCGAGCTGCTCGCCCTCTCCGCCTCGCCCCTCGACTGGCTCACGGAGCAGCCATGAGCGTCCCCGCCCCACCGACCACCAGCCCCACCGCCCAGCGGCTGTGGAAGCTGCTGCCCCAGGTCTACCGGCTGCGCGACGCCGAGACCGGCGGCTTCCTGCGCGAGCTGCTCGAGGTGGTCGCGGACCAGGTCGACGTGATCTCCGACGAGCTCGACCAGCTCTACGACGATCAGTTCATCGAGACCTGTGCGCGCTGGGTGGCGCCCTACCTGGGCGACCTGGTCGGCTACCGCGCCCTGCACGGCGTCGCGCCCGAGGTCGCCTCCCCGCGCGCCGAGGTCGCCAACACCGTGGCCTACCGCCGCCGCAAGGGCACCGCCGCGGTGCTGGAGCAGCTCGCCCGCGACGTCACCGGCTGGCCGGCTCGGGCGGTCGAGTTCTTCGAGCGGCTCGCGACCACGCAGTACCTCAACCACCCGCGCCCCCACGCCGTCGCGACGGTGTCGCTGCGCGACCGCGAGGCGCTGGGCTGGCTGCGGTCGCAGAACGGCGCCTTCGACGACCACGCCCACACCGCCGACGTCCGCCGCATCGGTGCGGCCCGGCCGTCCGCGCCGGGTCGGCACAACATCGGCAACGTCGGGCTCTTCCTGTGGCGCACCGAGGCGGTGCCGGCGACCCGGACGCCCCTGGTGATGCACCTCGACCGGCAGCGGTGGCGCTTCGACCCGTCGGGCGCGGACACCCAGCTCTTCGGCCTGCCCCGCACCGAGCCGTCGATCTCCCACCTGGCCGAGCCCGTCGACGTACCCCTCCCGCTGGGGCGGCGGTGGCTCGCCGACCACCTCCCGGCGGTGTACGGCGTCGGCCGCACGTTGCTGCTCGAGCGCCAGGTCGGCGCGGCCGAGCCCACCCCTGTCGGGGCGGAGGACGTGCGGGTCTGCGACCTGTCCGACGTCGCGGCCGGGGCCTGGGCCCACCGGCCGCCGGCCGGGAAGGTCGCGGTCGACCCGGTGCTCGGCAGGGTGCACCTCGGCACCGCGCTGCCGGCCGGGGAGCGGCTGCTGGCCACGTGGGCCTACGGCCAGGCCGTCCCGCTCGGGGCGGGCGCCTCCACCCGCGTCGCCGCGACGCCGCTGGAGCCGGCGCGCGACGCCGCGGCGGGCGAGGACCTCCAGCCGCACCTGACCGCGGTCGCGACCGGCGGCACGGTGCGCATCGGCGACTCCGACGTCTACGCCCAGTCCCTGACCCTGTCCACCGTCACGGCTCCCGCCGGAGTCCCGGACACCGAGGTGCGTCTGGTCGCAGCCGAGCAGACGCGGCCGTCGCTGGAGCTCACCACCCGGCTCCGGCTCGACCTCGCGCCGCGCACCACCGCCGTCCTCGACGGGTTGCTGGTCTCGGGCGGACCGGTCGTCATCGACGAGGTCGGCGACACCGAGCCGCGCACGCTGGTCCTGCGCAGCTGCACGCTGGTGCCCGGGCACGGGCGGACTGCTGACGGCCGAGCGACGCACCCGGAGCGCGCGAGCCTGCTCGTCCTCGACCCGTTCGTCACCGTCGTGCTGGAGCGCTGCGTGGTGGGTCCGATCGTGGCGGTCGAGGGCAGCCGCGTCGAGGTGCACGACTCGGTGGTCGACGCCTCGTCGCCCGGAGCGGTGGCCGTCTGCGGCCGGGCCGAGGTCCCGGGCGGGCTGCGGAAGGCGACCACCGTGGCGGAGATGGCTGTCGGCGACGGCACGGTGGCGGCGGGCGAGGTCGACCTGCACGAGACCACGGTGGTCGGCGGCGTCCACGCCACGCAGCTCGACACGTCGAACGCGCTGCTCGTGGCCACGCTGGGCGACCCGGCCACCGGCGACCCGCGCCGCGCCGCCGTCCACGTCGAGCGCCGGCAGGTCGGCTGCCTGCGCTACTCGTTCGTGCCGGAGGACTCGCGGGTCGGCCGGCGCTTCCGCTGCCAACCGGACGAGGCCGACCCGGTCGGCGTACGTCGTGCCACCACGCCGCGCTTCACCTCGATGCGGTACGGCGACCCGGCCTACCTCCAGCTGTCGGAGACGACGCTCGACGCGGTCCGCCGGGGCGCCGACGACGAGAGCGAGATGGGTGCGACCCACCTGCTCCACGCCCCGCAGCGGGAGAGCAACCTCCTGCTGCGACTCGACGAGTACCTCCGCTTCGGGCTCGAGGCCGGCTACTTCTACGCGACGTGAACCAGTGATGAGGGTGATGAGGGTGATGAGGGTGATGAGGGAGATGAGGCGCTGATGGCAGCCGACGTGAGCAGGGTGAGGTTCGACCCCCGGCACGACTACGCCGGGGTGCTGCTGCAGCAGGGCCGGGTGCTCCTCGACGCCGACTGGAACGAGCTGGTCGCCGTCCTCGACCGGCGGATCCGCGCCGGCATCGCCGACCTCGACAGCGCCGGTCCGGCCCCGGGTGTCGCCGGGGTGGCGGTGGTGCCGCGGACGACCCCGGAGGCCTTCCGGGTCTCGATGACCGGGGGCGCGCTGAGCATCGGCCGCGGCCGGATGTACGTCGACGGGCTGCTGGCCGAGAACCACGGCGGGGGCGCCGAGGCCTTCGACCCGTTGCTGGCCGAGAGCCGGGGCAGCGCCGACACGGCCTACACCGCCCAGCCCTACTGGCCCACGCCCGACCCCCTGCCCACCACCGGCAGCCACCTGGCCTACCTCGACGTCTGGGAGCGGGAGGTCACCGCCCTCGAGGCGCCCGACCTCGTCGACCCCGGCATCGGGGTCGACACCACGGCCCGGACCCAGACGGTGTGGCAGGTGAGGCTGCACGCGCTGACCGGCGGCGCCGTGGCCTGCGGCACCCCGGACGCCGACATCGCGGGCTGGAGCGCGCTGACGGCCCCGTCGGGCGCCCGGCTCACCGTCGACGAGGTGCCCGTGACGACCACCGACGACCCGTGCGAGCTGCCGCCGAGCGGTGGCTACCGCGGCGTGGAGAACCAGACCTACCGGGTGGAGGTGCACACCGGCGGCAAGCCCGGCACCGCGACGTTCAAGTGGTCGCGCGACAACGGCTCGGTCACCGCTGCGGTGCTCGAGGTCCTGACCGCTGGCACGTCGATCCGCCCCGCCACCCTGGGCCGCGACCGCGTGCTGGGGTTCGCCGACCAGGACTGGGTCGAGATCACCGACGACCACCGCGAGCTGGACGGCCAGCCCGGGGTGGTGCGGCAGATCGAGGTGCACGAGGAGGACGGCACGCTGTCCTTCACTCCGGCGCTGCCCGCCGATCTGGCGATGACCTCCGCGCAGGCGGCCCAGCGTCACCTGCGGGTGCGTCGGTGGGACCAGAAGGGACAGATCAGGTCCGGCGCCGGCGGCAACCTCGACAACCTGGACGCCCCCGGTGCGACCGGGCTGATCACGGTGCCGGCGTCAGCAGGCACCTCGGTGGTGCTCGAGCACGGCGTCGTCGTCAGCTTCTCCTCGACCGGCGCCGACTTCCGCGTCGGCGACCACTGGGTGTTCGCGGCGCGCACCGCCGACACGTCGGTGGAGAAGCTGGTCGCGGCGCCGCCGCGCGGCACCCACCACCACTACGCGCGGCTCGGCGTCGTCGCCGCTCCCGACACCGAGACCGACTGCCGCACGCTGTGGCCGCCCCCGTGCGACTGCGACCAGGGCGGCGGTGGCGACTGCGGCGACTGCTCGGTGTGCGTCACCCCGGAGTCGCACGCCAGCGGCGCGATGACGATCCAGGCGGCCGTCGACCAGGTCGTCGCCGACGGTGGCGGGACGGTCTGCCTCGCGCCGGGCGGCTACCCGCTCGACGAGTCCGGCGTCGTCGTCGACCACGCCTCGTCGGTGCGGATCCGCGGTCAGGGCCTGCGCACGGTCCTGTTCACCCGCGCCGAGGGGATCCGGGTGACGACGAGCGCCTTCGTGACCGTCGAGAACCTCACCGTGGTGTCGTCGGGGGAGCAGCCGTGCGTGACGCTGCGGGCGACGGCTGTGGTCACCGTGCAGGCGGTCACCGCGCTGGTGCTCGGCACCCGTGACCTGGCCGTTCCCGCCGTCCGACTGGCCGGCGTCTCGCTGCGGACGGCGCTGCGCGACAACGTGCTGATCGGGCAGGCGGGGATCGCCGGCGGCCAGCCGGAGGCCGACGCCTCGCTGCTGACCGCGGACCTGTCGGTGCGCGACAACCTGCTGGTCTGTCGCGACGTGGGCGTCGACCTGTCCGGTGCGGTCGGGCACCTGCTGGGCAACAGCGTCGTGGCCAACACCGTGCTCCGTGCGGACCGGTGCGGGATCCGGCTGCTGGGGGCGGTCCCGCCCGGCCACGGCTGCACCGTCAGCGACAACGACCTGCTGGTCGGGGGCACGGGGGTCGCGGTGTCGGGCAGCGGCTTCACCGTGGACGACAACGAGGTCACCGGCACGCCTGACAGTCTCAAGGTCCGGGGGGACGGCGTGCTCGTGGCGCCGTCGACCTTCGGCTCGCTGCGCGGGCCGACGCGCATCACCGGCAACCAGCTCCAGGACCTCGGCGGCCGCGGGGTTGCCGTGCTGACACCGGTCACCTCGCTGGAGATCGGACACAACACGGTCGAGCGCACGCTGCACGGGATCGTGATGGAGGAACGGGCGCGGGCGTCCTCGGTGGCCGTGGCCTCGAACACCGTCACCGACGTGGGGTCCAGAGAGGTCGACCGCGAGGACGGCGTGCTCGGCATCCAGGTGGTCGGCGCCGACCGGGCCACGGTGGAGACCAACACCGTGCACGGGGTGGGTGCCGCCCGCGAGGCCCGAGGCGAGTCGATCGCCGTCCAGGTGCTCGGGTGCGTCGAGTCGCGGGTCGCCGGCAACTCCGTGGACCGGGTGGGCTTCCTCGAGTCGGGCGGACGCGACCTCGGCATCGCCGTACGAGGACGGCTGCTGCGCACCCAGGTGAGCGGCAACGCCGTACGCCGTCAGCCGGTGGACGTCGACGAGGACAACGCCAGCGGGTTCCAGGGGTTGCTGATCGGCGCGGAGCGGGACCCGCGCGAGCCGGGTGTCGTCGACGCGAAGAGCTACGTGGTCGGCACCGGGCCGGCGACGTTCGCGATCGGCCCGCAGGCGGTCTACGCCGTGACGCCCCGGCCGGCGACCGTCACCGTCGACACCAACATCGTCTCCGGCAGCGGGGAGGTGCCGACCGCGGTGGTCGGGGTGTTCGGCGAGGTGGTGGTGACCGGCAACCAGCTGCACTCGCGGGTGCAGAGCTCGGTCGCGGCCCTGCACCTGCTGGCGATCGCCGGCACCGTCGGGCAGAACCGGTTCCGCGGCGGGAAGCCGTCGGCGGACCTCGACGTCGACCCCGAGCGCCTCGCCGTGCTGGGGAACCTGAGCTCCACCGGCATCGCCGTCTTCGGCGGTTCGCTCGATCCCCGCTGGGATCCCCTCAACCTCCAGGGAGTCTGACCATGCCGAACCTCTTCGTCGTCACCACCGAGCGGGACCTCGCCTCGCTGACCAGGACCGTGCTGCTGGCGCGGGTGAGCGCGGCCAACCGTGAGGTGGCCGTCGAGGCGATCCGCCGGGCGAACGCGCACGTCGACCTCGACCGGTTGCGGGAGGGGACCGTGCTCACCATCCCCGACGTCGAAGGGGTCCGGGCGTCGGCCCGCGACGACCCGCTCGGCGAGGTCGGCGACGACCTGCTGGAGCGGACGCAGCAGGGCGTGGCGTCACTCGTCGAGGCGGCCGAGCGGGCCGAGGAGCAGCGGCGCATCGACCAGAAGGAGGCCTTCGAGCTCTTCGACAGCAACGAGGTGCAGCGCCTGGCTCGCTCCGAGCGCCAGCTGGCGGTGACGATCGAGCAGGTCCGGCGGTCGTTCCAGGTCGACGACGCGGCGGCCGAGGAGCAGGGCGCCGCGGTGCGCAAGGCCGCTGAGAGGTGGGGGGTCGAGCTCGAGGAGCTGCGCCGGCTGCTCTAGCTCGCCGGCCGGCCGGCTTCTGGTCACTCCCTGCACGTGGGCCTGATTCGTGGGCGCCGCCCGCACCGAGGGGGCCCGAATCTTGCGGGGAGCGACCAGAATCAGGCGGGCGCCACGAACGCGCGTACGGCGTGCAGGAACGCGTCCTGCTGCTCCACGAACGGGAGGTGGCCCGCGCCGTCGAGGACCACGACCTCCGCGTGCGGGAGGGCGTCGCCGAGGGCGTGCGAGACCGCGCGCGGGAACAGGAAGTCGTCGGCACCGGCGATGACGAGCGTCGGTACGACGACCTCGCCGAGGCGGGCGGAGACGTCCCAGTCGGCGAGAGCCCGGTCGCCGCCGGCAGCCCCCTCGCAGCGGAAGATCAGGTCGGCCAGGAGCGACCCTGTCCGGTCGGCGGGGTAGTGCGGCAGGTAGTAGGGGGCGAGCACCTCGAAGAAGGCGAGCAGCTCGTCCTGGGTCTCGATCGGGGTGGCGAAGGCGGGCATCACCTGCTCGAGGTCGGCCCCCAGACGGGCCAGCTCGGCGGTGACCGTGTCCCCCGAAGGGGCCTTGCTGTCGGTGTCGCAGAGCACGATCCCACCCAAGGTCTCGGGTCGTTCCAGGGCGCACTGCAACGCGACGAACCCGCCGTAGGAGTGGCCGAGCAGCCAGGCCCGCTCGGCGCCGAGGTGGCGGCGCAGCGCCTCGACGTCGCCGGCGAGCTGGGTCATGGTCATGTCGACGCCGTCACCGCCGGAGCGGCCGTTGGCGCGGAGGTCGAGGTAGGCGAGCCTCATGTCCTGCGCCAGGGGGTCGAGCCACGGTCGCAAGGTGGTGTGGTCGAGACCGAGCCCGCCGTGCAGGGCGATGAGGAGCTCGCCGGCGCCGATCGTGTCGTACCACAGGTCGATCGCGTCGTGCGTGAACGTCGCCATGGGGCCCCCTCGGTCGTCCCGATGCCTCAGCGTGATCCCTTCGGCGCCGACCGGCAAGAGGTTCGACGAGTGTTCGCGAGGCGCGCCGGAGTACAGGCGGGTGTGGAGACCGGGCACGGCGGTGCCATACGGTGCGGGCAGAGAACGCCGCCGGTGGCTCGACCACCTCCCGTCTCGGGGCGGCCACACGACCTACAGGAGTGACATGCGCAAGGACGACCTGATCAAGACCATCGCCGAGTCCGCCGGCATCCAGAACGCCGAGGCCTCCCGCGCCCTCGACGCGATCGTGGAGACCATCTCCTCGGAGCTCGCCGGTGGCGAGAAGGTCCAGATCCCCGGCCTGGGCACCTTCGAGGCCCGCCCGCGCAACGCCCGCGAGGGTCGCAACCCCCAGACCGGCGAGACCATCCAGATCGCCGCGACCACGGTCCCCGGCTTCAAGGCCGCCAAGCAGCTCAAGGACCGCGTCGCCCCCTGATCGACCCCCTCCGGCGCTGACCCGACCCCACCACGGGCCCTGCCGGAACCTTGTGCGGTGGATCCGAGCCGCCAGATGGCTCGGATCCACCGCACAACGCACCACCGGGCACGACGACAGCCGGCCGTACGACGTGACGCGCGTCACCTCCGGCCGCCGCTTGGTGGAGAGTCGCCCGGCCGGGGTACATCCTCGCCATGACCTCCCTCTGGCACGCCACCTCGTCCCGGCGCCCCGCCGCCGCTGCCTCCCTTCCCGAGCGTGCTGAGCTCGTCGTGGTGGGTGCCGGTCTCACCGGTCTCACCACCGCCCTGCTCGCCCAGCGCCGCGGGCTCGACGTACTCGTGCTCGAGAGCCGCCACCTCGGCGCCGCCGCCACCGGCAACACCACGGCGAAGATCAGCCTGCTGCAGGGCACCACGCTGTCGTCGATCCGCGCGCACCACGACGACGACGCCGTGCGCGCCTACGTCCAGGCCAACGTCGCCGGCCAGCAGCACGTCCACGAGCTCATGGACGAGCTCGGCGTGGCCTACCAGCGCGAGGCGGCGTACACCTACGTCAACGACGAGAGCAGCCTCAGCACGCTCGAGAAGGAGTACGACGCCGCGACCGCCGCCGGTCTGCCCGTGCTCTGGGCCGAGACCACCGAGCTGCCGTTCGGGACCGGCGGCGCCATCCGGCTCGCCGACCAGCTCCAGATGGATCCGATGGAGCTGCTCGAGGCGCTGCGTCGCGCGTTCGTCGACGCCGGGGGGCGGGTGCTCGAGGGGGTGCGCGTGACCGGGCTGGGTCTGCGCTCGCAGACCGTCGAGACGACCTCCGGCACGGTGCAGGCGCCGCACGTCGTGCTCGCGACAGGGGCGCCCATCCTCGACCGGGGCGCGCACTTCACGCGGCTGGTGGCGCAGCGGTCCTACGCGCTGTCCTTCCGCGTGCCGGACGACAGCGCCGCGGTGCCCGAGGGCATGTACCTCTCGGCGGACTCGCCGAGCCGCTCGCTGCGCTACGCGCCGCACGACGGAGGGCGGCTGCTGCTGGTGGGCGGCAACGGCCACGAGGTCGGCCGTGAGCGTGACACCCAGCGCCGCGTCGACGAGCTCGTGGCGTGGACCGAGCAGCACTGGCCGGGTGCGGAGCTGACGCACCGGTGGTCGGCGCAGGACTACGCGGCCGAGAACCAGCTGCCGATCGTGCAGAAGCTGCCGGGCGGCTCGGACATCCAGGTCGCGACCGGGTTCAACAAGTGGGGGATGAGCAACGGTCCCGCCGCCGCGATCGCGATGGTCGCGCACGTGGCAGGCGAGCCGGAGCCGTCGTGGCGCGCGGAGATGAGCCGTCGGGTGCCGGGGGTGCGCGACCTCGCGGAGGCGTCCCGGGCCGGCACCAAGGTCGGCTTCCACGCCGTCCGGGGCTGGGGCGGTGCGCTGGTGTCCTCCGACGACAGCGACCCGGCGCCGGGCGAGGGACGCGTGCACCGCGACGGCACGTCCGTGGTGGCGACCTCGAACGTCGACGGCCGGGTGTGCTCGGTGTCGGCGGTCTGTCCTCACCTCGGCGGCATCCTGCAGTGGAACGAGGCCGAGACCTCGTGGGACTGCCCGCTGCACGGCTCGCGGTTCGCCGCCGACGGGTCCCTGCTCGAGGGCATGGCCACCCGCGACCTGTCGCCAGTCGACTGAGACCGCCGGTCGAGCAGGTCGCGCAGCGACAGTCGTCGAGACCCGGGAGCCGGTTGGCCCGGCGTTGTGTGGTGGATCGAGGTCACCTGGTGGCACCGATCCACCACACAGTCCGGCAGCAACGGCTCCCGCAGAGGGACGCTCAGCAGCGGTCGAGGAGGGCCTCGAGCGCCAGCTGCCGAGCCGCCGGGCCGAAACGGTCCTCGGTTCGTCGCATCCGCCGGTGGGTGGACGGGTCGAGGGACGCCAGGACGTCGTGGACGGAGCGCGTTGCGTCGTACACGTGAAAGCCGTCGATCCGCCGACCGTCGCTCGTGCGCCAGCCGAGGTCGGTGAGGGCGCGCCCCACGGCGTCGGTGTCGCTGGCACCCGTCGCAGCGATCTGGGCGAGCACCAGCAGGCCGGCTTGACAATCGAAGGTGCGGGGCTTGCCCGGCGGCAGCACCTGGGCGAGATGGCGCCAGAGCCGATCGGGATCCGTGTACGCCGCGGCGGCGGCCCGGCTGAGTCTCAGCCGTCCCTTGTACTTCCGCGTCAGGCCGAGCTCGCCGAGCATGAGCCGGAACGCGTGGACCGGGACGGTGTCGATCTCGCGATTCTTCTTGCCGATCCAGTCCGGTCCGCCCGGCACCACGTCGGCCGCGGCGATCACGTCCTCCGGACGCAGCCAGCCGGCCGCCGTCATCGCCAGACCGTCAGGTCCGATGCGCCCGAGGAACCACACGATGCGCTTCAGCGCCTCGCGCCGGTCCACCGACGTCGGCTCGTGGTCCAGCAGTCCCAGGACGATGTCGTGGCCGAGCTTGTCGTCGGTCTGGGGCAGCACAGCCGCGACGAGGTCGGGGGTGAACGGTCCGGTGATGAAACGCAGGATCGGTCCGCCGAGAACCTCGTTGACCTCGAAGGCGTCGAAGTGTGCGGGGTCGTCGAGGATGCGGGCGAGCTCTTCAGCGGTCCGCAGGCCGCCGCAGTCGTCCGGGGGTGCGGCCCGCTCGCCGTCGACACAGCGGGCGGGGGAGGTGGCGCGGTCGAACGGCAGGACTGCCTCGAGCACGAGGTCGAGGGCCCAGTGGTCGCCGTAGTCGTAGCAGTAGCGCAGCACGTCTCCCTGCGCAGCCAGGGTCTCGTCCAGCCGCACGGTCGTCTCCGGGACGCCCTCGTCCTGCTCCTCGACGTCGAAGGGACACAGGAACGTCTCGCGCTGTCGTCGAAGACGCTCTCGCCGAGGGCGAAGCGGTGCAGGTGGGAGTCGGACCACCCGAACGCGACCTGCAGGACCTGGTGGACCTGGTCCAGCCGCAGGTCCGAGCGCAGGTCGAGGAGGCGGTGGATCGGCGGCTCGGAGTGCTCGAGCGTGGCGCGGACGCGCAGAACTACCGGATCGTCGAGACGCGGGCGTCGTCGGGATGCAGGCACTCCAGGAGACTAGGCGTCGAGCCAGCCCCGGTGGTCGACCTCGACGCGCTCGATCCAAGGAGCAGCGAGCGCCAGCGAGTGTCGTCGAGACCCGGTGACCCGTCGGCCGCTCGGTCGGCGAGGCCTTGTGTGGTGGATTCGCAGGCCTATCGTCTGCCGATCCACCACATAGTGAGGTTCCGCCCGTTGGACCTCACTCCAGCAAGCACTCGACGCGCGTCGCCCACCTCGGCGTCGGCGGCAGCTGACCCCGCTCGCGCCCCAGCAGGCCGACCACGACGGCCGCCCCGGGCGGGGGAGCGTCCGGCCAGGGCGTGTAGCCGTCGGTCAGCACCACCACCAGGTCCGGTCGTGGCCGCAACGCCGCCGCGGCGCGGATGCCGACGCGCATGTCCGTGCCACCTCCTCCGGCCAGCCGTACGTCGCGCGCCCGCCGGATCCGCGCGGGCTGGGTCGCGGCGACGTCGCACGAGATGACGCTGACCGCCTGGCCGCTGACCCCCAGCGCCCGGAGCGCCCCGTCGACCTCGGCGAGCGCCCGAGCCGAGCAGCGTGTCGTCGACGGATCCGGAGGTGTCGATCACCATCGCCACCGACGGCATCGGCCGCCGGGTCGACGGCAGCACGATGCCCTTGACGGCGCCGGCCCTCCGCGACGGGCGGGCGTAGGTGTACTCGGCGTGCCCGTGGGCCCAGCCCGCTGCTCGTCGTACAGCGCCGGCGAGGAGCGGCTCCCAGGCGATCGTGGGCTCGAGGATCTGCTTGGCCCAGCGCCCGGCGTCGCCGGGGTCGGTGCCGATACGGGTGCAGTGCTCGGTGAACTCGATGGCCACGCGGCGGCGGATGTGGCGGGCCTCCTCGGGCTCGACCTCGCCCGCGTCGGCGCCGGGCGGCAGCTCGTGGTCACGGCGCAGCCCGTCGCAGCCGCTGCCGCAGCCGGTGGGCGGCCCCTCGAGGTCGCAGAGCTCGTCGTCGAGGGTGGCGGGCAGGCGCGAGATGATCGCGAAGTACTCCTCGGCCGAGCGGCCCGGCGCCATCCCGGTCAGGTACGGCAGCTCGCTCGCGATCGCGCCGCCGTCGAGGATCTGCCGCACGGTGAGGTCGGCCGCCTCGTGCCACGGCTGTGCGGTGCGGGCGTCGACGTGCTGGTCGCGGGCGCGGTCGGCGTGGTCGAGCAGCAGGTGCCAGGTGACGTGGGCGAGCTCGCCGGCGACGGTGGGTACGTCGCTGGCGGCCAGCCAGCCGGGGTGGACGTAGACGCGCCAGTGCTCGTCGACGGTCATCGTCTCGACGTCCTCGGTCAGCACCGGGACGAGCGCGTAGAGCGCGTGCGCGAGATACGCCAGCCCCGGCGGCCCCACGTGGTCGAGCCGTCCGGCGGTCGAGCTTGTCGAGACCTGGTGACCCCCGTCGATCGAGCTGCCGAGGGCTGGTCGAGTCGTCGAGACCCGTGATCAGCCACAGCTTCGCCGCCGCCAGCCGGTCGAGCAGGGGAGCGCTCATGCCGCGGGACGGTCCGGCAGCAGCCCGGCGAGCGCGAGGGCGGGCGCGAAGACGGCGATCTGCGGGGGTACGGCGGCGCCGGCCGGGCGCAGCCCGTCGCGGACCAGGGCACGTACGACGGGCACGGCCGGGTCGACGCCGACCGCCTCGGCGGCGCGGGCGCAGAGCAGCACGGCGTTGGTCCACCGCTGCGGCGCGTTGTCGCGCACGACGGCGCCGAGGACGGCCTGGAGGCTGACGTGGACGCGGTCGGCGCGCAGGCCCGTGAAGTCGTACGCCGTGGGGTCGGCCAGCAGCGCCTCGGGGTCGACGAGGTCCTGGGCGGCGACCCAGGCGAGGTACTCGTGGGCGACCGCGTCCCCCAGGCACCCGGCGGCCAGGAGGCGTCGGACGGTGGCGTGGGTGCCGAGGGCGCGGGCGAGACCGAGCAGGCGTGCGGCGTACTCCCAGGTGCGGGGGGTGGGGAAC
>CAWBNX010000027.1:0-177568 GCA_963790225.1 uncultured Actinomycetota bacterium
ACGCGTCCGCTCAGTCCTCCGCGTCGAGGTCTGCGGCCACCCTGCGGTGGGCCTCCCAGATCTCGTCGGGCATCCGGTCGAACTGGGCGAGGTGCTCCTCGCGGAAGCCCATCTCCTGCTGCCAGCGCTCCTTGTCGATGGTGAGGATGCGCTCGAGGTCCTCGGCGGGGATGTCCATGCCCTCGAGGTTGAGCTCCTCCTCGGTGGGGATGATGCCGACCGCCGTACGCCGTCCCTCGACCTCGCCGTTCTTGAGCTGCAGCAGCCACAGGAGCGGGCGCAGGTTGTCGCGGTAGCCGGGCCAGAGGAAGTGGCCGTCCTCGGCGTCGCGCTGGAACCAGTTGACGTGGGCGAAGATCGGCTGGTCCTTGGCCGCCCCCACCACGTCGAGGTAGTGGCGGGCGTAGTCGCCCTCGCCGTAGGCCATGAACGGCCGGTTCGACATCGGGTCGTAGCGCAGCACACCTTCCTTGCCCTCGGCCGCGGACGTCGCCTCAGCACCCAGGGTCAGGCCGTCGTAGACGCCCTCGGCGAGGTCGGTGATCGCGCGGATGAGCGGCTCGCGATCACGCGTACGACCGCCGAAGATGATGGCGTCGATCGGCACGCCCAGCGGGGCGTCGTAGTCGTCGGCGATGTTGGGGACGTTGGCCAGGGTCGTGGTGAAGCGGCTGTTGGGGTGCGCCCACGGAGCCGAGTCGTCCTCCTTGCGGTCCGCGATCGGCGAGCCCATCCAGTCGAGCCAGCCGTGGCGGTCCGCCGGCTTGGACTTGGTGCGGCCCTCCCACCACACCTCACCGGTCGTGGGGTTGTAGGCCACGTTGGTGAAGATGCAGTCCGTGCCCTGGTCGACCGAGGCGAGCGCATTGGGGTTGGTCGTCTCGTTGGTGTCCTTGGCGACACCGAAGACGCCGTACTCGGGGTTCATCCCGTAGAGCTGGCCGCTCTCCTCCTCGACCCACAGCCACGCGATGTCGTCGCCGTAGAACGACACGTGGTAGCGATCGCCCAGCGCGTCGGGGGCGGCCATCATGGCCAGGTTGGTCTTGCCGGAGGCGCTCGGGAAGCCGCCACAGATGTGGTAGTCCTTCCCGGTCTCCTTGTCGTGGATGCCGATGAGCATGTACTGCTCGGCGAGGAACTTCTTGCTCGCCCACCCGTCGTACGCCCCCTGGCGCAGTCCGTGCGCGATCTTGCCGAGCAGCGCGTTGCCGCCGTAGGACGAGCCGAAGTGCAGGATCGTGCGCTCGTCGGCGACCGTCACGAAGTAGCGCTTGTCGCCGTCGGTGCCCTGGCCCAGGTTCTCCAGGTCGCCGCTGACGTGGACCGCCCGGACGAACATGTCGGGGTCCTCGAGATCGTTGACGAACTGCACGCCGACGCGCGACATCCGGATCATGTGGAGCACCACGGTGCGGGTGTCGGTGATCTCGACACCGGCCGCCCAGGGCGCGAGGGCGTTGCCGGCGGGTGCCATCAGGTAGGGGACGACGTACATCGTCTTGCCCGCGCTGGCGCCACGCATGAGGTCGTGGAGCTTGGGCTTCATCTCCGACGACGGACGCCAGTTGTTGTAGACGCCACGGTCCTTCTCGTCGCTCGGTCGCGACGATGGTGCGCTCCTCGGAGCGGGCGGTGTCCTTGTAGTAGGAGCGCGAGTAGTAGCGCCCCTCGCCGACCTTCTCCAGCTCGCCGGCGGCCACGGCCTCCTCGAGCAGGCGCGCGTCGTCGGAGGCGTTGACCACCTCGATGCGCTCGGCGCCGGTGAGCTCGGCGTACTCCTTCACGAACTCACGGACCTGGGGGTTGGTCAGCCCGGCGTCGTCCAGGGCGGCCTCGAGATCTGCCATCGCGCTACCTCTCATCGTGCGACGACCCGGGCCGTCGCGTGTGCGGGTGCTAGGCACCCTAGGGCACGTCCCGGCCCGCGGGACCCGGCCTCGGGGGTGGTCCTGATTTCGTCCGCTCCGAACGGGTCGGCTATCCTCGGTGAGTCCTCGCGGTGCTTGCGCAGTGCGGGTGACGAGCGCCTGTAGCTCAACGGATAGAGCATCTGACTACGGATCAGAAGGTTTGGGGTTCGAATCCCTACAGGCGCGCAGATGGACCCCGGCTGACCTGCAGGTTTGCCGGGGTCCTCGTCATTTTCGGGCCGAGGATTAGATTCACTCGTCATTTACTCGTCATTTTGACCCGGCGCCTGCGGGTCAGTTCGGGTTGTCTCGGACTGGCGCGGAGCGTTGCGGGAAAGCTCGCCAACCAGTGGCCGCTGTGTCCAGCTAGGTCCAGGACGGGCAGCCCGTCGACCGTGCGGCCGCCGCCGACATTGTTCGCGGCCTCGAGGGCCGGCACATGGCGACAGCTCGACTCTGGAAGGTGGCCCTAAGTGACAAACAGACGGTCCGTGAACGGTGCCTTGAAATGACACTTGGCCCGCCCCAGGGGCAGACCGATCTACGAACCTTCGTAGCATGCGTGCCGCTCGATCTCAATGCGGAAAGCGGCGTTGTGAGTTGGTGCTGATTGAGTTCGTCATGCGTCGTGAGTGGTCGGGTTCGTAGCGGTTCTGTGTCCTCGCTAGGCTGGTCAAGGACTTAGTGACGGTAGCTTGAGTCCGCTTGGTCGGGCCTACGATCCGCGGTGGGTCAATCGACTGTGATTGCCCACGGACCCCACGACGGTTGGCGGCAGTCATCCGCCTCGAACAGAGGCGAAGATTCGGGCGACGACATCGTCGGCAGGCTCGTGTTCCCACGCTCGAATGACGGTCCAACCGGCATCGCGGAGCAATCGATCCGTCTCGCGGTCGCGCTCCCGGTTCCGGTTCACCTTCTGCGTCCAGAAGTCGGCATTCGACTTCGCGACCGTGTGGTGGGTGGGGCACCCGTGCCAGAAGCACCCGTCCACGAACACTGCGACCTTCGCGCGTGTGAACACCAGGTCAGCCCTGCGATTGAGCTCTTTGATCGGTCGGTAGTCGACGCGGAAACGTAGTCCGGCTGCATGCGCAGCGCGCCTCACGGCCATCTCCGGCTTGGTGTCTCGTCCACGGTTCGCCTGCATGCCGCGCCGGACCTCCGGAGAGGACGCCCATGAAATTCGTCACACTCACAGTGTGGCTGGGTAGGCCGCCAGATCTTCCGAGTCGCGAGGTCGGCGGTGCGCTTCTCGCCGGCAGGCATCTCGTGCGTCGACGTTGCGTCGGCTTCCCAGGCGAGGTGATCGACTGCACGCGGGCGTGGCAAGTCTGGAGGCGCGTGCGGACGCAATCGACATCCCCAGAACCCCCGTCGAGCCAGTGGAGCGTGTAAGGCCTGCGCGCCATGGTGACGATCGCGAAAGGCGCCATGCGCCCTCGTCGGAGTGCAGCTATCCTGGCTCCCTGGACGAGCGGCATTCTTGGGCGCGATCCGGGCGGAGCGACCACCAGAGAGTCCGATCTCAAGGCTGTGCGTCGTGCGCGGCAGCGTGGGAGATGGTGTCTCACCCGTCACTCTGGTCTCACGGCGGCGAGGCTGTAGGAACTGTCGGAGCTGCGACATACGATCTGATGCCATGACGCCAGCCCACTGTGATCGACCTCTTCGCCGGCTGTGGCGGGATGACCGTCGGATTCGCCGGCGAGGGCTTCGAACCGGTACTGGCGGTCGAGTGGGACCGTTTCGCCGCCGCGACCTACGCAGCGAACTGGGGCGAGGACCACATGGTCGCCGGCGACATCGCGGAGGTCAAGGAGAGCCACATCCCGCGGTCCGACGTCGTGATCGGGGGTCCGCCGTGCCAGGGCTTTTCGAACCTCGGGCTCAAGGCACTCGACGACCCGCGGAACCAGTTGTGGCGCGAGTACATGCGGTTCATCCGACGGCGAGGCCGAAGGTCTTCGTTATCGAGAACGTCGATCGCTTCCCCAAGTCACCCGAGTTCCAGATGCTGGTCGGATGAGGTCGAGCACGGGATCCTCAAGGACTACGACATCTCGTACGGCGTGCTCAACGCAGCGGACTACGGGGTCGCCCAGCGACGTCGGCGAACCATCGTCATCGGCTCCCGGGTGGGACGGATCGACCTGCCCGAGCCGACACACGCCCGAGACCGGAGCGATGGGGCTCCCGCCCTGGCGAACGGTTCGTGACGCGATCGACGGTCTTCCGCTCGACCCGATTCAACTGAACTCCCGCTCGCGTTACGGAGTTCTTCGGGAAGCGCATGCCCGGCGTCTTTCAAGGCTCTGGACATTCACTTCCGGTCGAACCCCAACCAGCCTGCTCACTCGAGCGGTACGTCCTACGTTCCCGCCGGGCGGCGGGCGCTTCGACGTGCCGACCGAGCTGCTGCCACGTGCTGGCGGGAGAAGCACGACCGGGACGACCGACGTCATGGGCCGCATGCGCTGGGACTCCCGTCGCACACGATCCGGACGGAGTTCTTCAAGCCGGAGAAGGGTTCCTACCTGCACCCACAGTGGGTGCCCGGCGTCAACGCCGAGGCGATGACCGGAGGTTGATAAAGGGTGACCCGAGACAGTCCGTCGACCGGGTCGTGACGCACTACGAGGCCTCCTGATCCAGGACTTCCCGCTCTGACTACCTGTGGGTCGGGTCGAAGATCGCGATCGCGAAGCAGATCGGCAACGCCGTTCCGTCCGGCTTGGCGCGTGCGATCGCACGCCACATCAAGCCCTTACGTCGCATGACCTCGGGGGTCGGTCAGCCGCCGGTGCGCTCCATCATCGACTTCGCGGCCTCGTAGTCCTCACCGAGCGTCTCGGGATGTATGGCCACCCACGCATCGCCTGACAGATCGAAGCCGTACTTGGACGCGAGTTCGCGTTGAGGCGTCCATGTGCCCATCAGGACGACGAGCTCATGGTTGAAGAAGATGTCCGGCTTCGCCTGCCGGGCACGTCGGAGCGGATCCTTGGCCATGGCAGCAACAGTCTCGATCGCCACCCGGGGGATGACGACCTCAGGTAGGAAGCCAAACAGGGATGTCACTCTGCGCTTGATGCCGACCCGGGCGGCGAATACGACTTCGAGCTGCTGAGGAGTCAACTCTTTCAAGGGATTGCGCGGGAGAGGGGTCCACTCGAGAACTGGAATGCCGAACTCATCCCGGGCATCGGCACGGATGGTCCGCTTCGAGTCCTGGTTCTTGCCTTCGTTGAGCCACCGCCGGTGGGTGCGCATGAGCAACACCCGGAAGCGATCGCTCTTCGAATCGACCTGGGTGAGGAGGCAGATCTCGCACTGACCTTCGCGGGGGATAGTCCAGTTGCCGCCGATCGTTGCCTTGAGCTCGACTGGAATGCCCATGATCGTCGTGTCCAGCGGACGCTCCTTCGGAAGGCCGAACGCCTCGAGGATCCGGTACTGCAGCTTGACCCCCACAGTCCTCCGCTCGTCGGAGTCCACCTCCGTTGAGTCGAGATCGAACCTGTACGTCTTGGCCCCGTCCAGGACGTACTCGATCGCATCGACGACGGCGCCGGTCATGAGCTGCTTCAACGGGGTGCCGCGAAGCCAAGCGAGCACTTGTTGAACCTCGACGTCATCGTCGGGATGAACGATCTGGTGTACGAGACCAGCACGATCCGAGATGCACTCGTCGCCAGGCTGGGCGAGTGGGGGTTGCGGATCACGGGGCACGGCCGAAACTCTATCGAGCGACCTGTTTCGATGGGTTGAATCCCCGGAAGGGGTCTTTGGATGCGCTGCATCGATGTTCCACGGCCAAGGCGAAAGAGCTTGGCGGCGGCGGAGACTGGATGCTTGAACAGGTCGGAAGGCATCGGCACGCTTCGAGCCCGGTCAGACACGACGCGGGGCGGTTGAGCAAGAAGCGAGCAGTTCATTCCATGAAGAACGGGGAATCACCCGCTGTACGAGATCCAGTTCAGCGACGGGGTATGAATGCTGGTCCGAGATGAGACCTTCGTGGATCGAACGACTGGACCGCTTCAGCCAACTAGTTCCCGTCGGGTCGACTGCCTTGACCGACTGCTTCGACATCCTGATCGTCTTGTTCGTCGCCATCCATTTCAGTTTCCTTCTTCTTCGGGCGTTGACCGCCGGCGTAGAAGTATCCTTCAAGGACCTGACTTCGCGACCGATGACGGAGTTTCGACAACGTCTTCGACTCGATCTGGCGGATGCGCTCGCGGGTGACGCCATAGACCTTGCCGATCTCGTCGAGGGTCTTTGGTTCCCCGTAGGTGAGACCGAAGCGCAACGAGATCACGCCGGCTTCCCGCTCGGAGAGGGTGTCCAGAACAGCGTGGAGCTGTTCTTGAAGCAACGCGAACTCGACCTGCTCGTGCGGCCCAGGCTCCCGACGATCCTCGTCGAGCAAATCACCCAGGGTCGTCTCACCGTCACCGATCGGCTGATCGAGAGACGCGAGGTGGATAGGGCCGAGCCGAAGGCATTCCATGACCTGCTCCTCGGCCAGTTCAGCGGCGAGCGCGAGTTGGTACAGGTTCGGAGGCTTTCCATAGACCGTCATCCGTTGCCGGATGCGCCAGACCTTTGCGATGCGCTCGACCATGTGCACTGGGATGCGGATGGTGCGGGCCTGGTCGGCCATCCCGCGGGTGATCGACTGGCGGATCCACCAGGTCGCATAGGTCGAGAACTTGTAGCCCTTGGTGTAGTCGAACTTCTCGACCGCGCGGATCAGACCGAGGTTGCCCTCCTGGATCAGATCCAGGAAGAGCATGCCGCGCCCGGTGTAGTGCTTGGCGAGGGAGACCACGAGCCGCAGATTGGCTTCTAACAGATGGTTCTTGGCGCGGCGCCCGTCGCAAGAGATCCATTCCAGCTCCTCGAACAGCTGCGCCGAGACCCTGGCGCCCCGGGCGAGCTTCTCGGCGAAGAGGCCTGCCTCGATCCGTTTGGCAAGCTCGACCTCCATCTCGGCGTTGAGTAGCGGGACCTTCCCGATCTGCTTCAGGTAGTCCTTGACCGCGTCGGCGGTCGCACCAGCGACGATGACCCGTTGGGCTGGCTCATCGGTGCTGTCGGAATAGGAGACGACGAAGCTCCCTGACCCAGCCCCCTGCTCGTCCTCCTTGCTGGGTGCGTCGGCGACGACGTCCTTCTCGAATTGCTCATCGGGAATGTCGGGAAGGATCTTCTTTCCATCAAGCCCGATCAGGACATCGAACTCCTGTGTGAGCCTTCCGGGACCTGAGTCGGCCTGGTTGATCTCGAAGCCCACCCCTAAGTCGAGATCGGGCTCCTCGAGGACCGTCTGGACGGACTCCTCCAGCCCGCCGCCATCCGACATAACCGACTCTTCCTCAAAGTCGCAGGCTGCGGCTAGCTGGACCACGGAAGGATGGACCTTCAGCGGGGTCGGTTCAGGTCCCGAGGGGCGCGACATCCTCGTCGATGACAATATTCGCCCGAGCCAGAAGGCGCTCGATCTCGGGTCGGATATCACTCGCGGGCACTTGCAGCGTCGCGAGCACGCGCTCCAATCGCGTGCGGCGTATGACCTCACTCCGTATGAAAGGCTTCAGGCGCGCTAGGACGCGGCCGAGGTACTCAAGATCCACCCCCAGGCTCTCCTTTCACACCCGCGATTGCCGGTGTCTCTCAATCTAGGGACGGGGACCGACAGTTTCCGGCACGATGTCACGCGGTATCGAAGACGGGGGCGTATTGATGAGGATGGTGCCGACAGAACTCGGGACGGAGGAGATCACTACCTCCGAGCGCCGGGTATTCGAGGCCTTGGCGGGCAGCCCGCTCAGTGGTACTGCGTTGCATTCGCTGAACCTGCCCGACCACGAGTACAAGCTGACGGCAGAGCTGGACTTCGTGCTGATCCTCGACGACCTGATCCTCGCGGTCGAGGTCAAGGGTGGGCAGGTCTCCTGCCGCGACGGTCTGTGGACGTACAGCGATCGAGCCGGCCACCGGCGGACGTCGCGCGAAGGCCCGTTCAAGCAGGTTCAGACCGCGATGTATGCCCTGCGGGAGCGCCTGAGGGAGCGTCTGGGCGTCGAGGTCGACGACGTGGCGTTCGGCTATCTCGTCGTCACGCCAGACGTGGATCTGGCGAGCAGCTTCGAGTGGGACGACGAGACCTACTGCGGCAGAGGTCCGTTCAACCGTGGCATCGCGAAGGCGATCGACCGAGCGCGCAAGTACTGGCTCGGCAAGCAGGCGAACAAGTTCCCGATCGGCAAGGAACTGCGCGCTCGGCTCATGCACGATCTGCGGCCGTCGTTCGACCGCTCGCCGCTTCTCGACGCTCGGGCGAACCTGCTCGACGCAGCGATGGTTCGACTGACCGACGAGCAGTACGCCCGGCTCGACCTGATCAGCGATGAGCCCCGGGTCATCTGCAGCGGTGGTGCCGGTACCGGCAAGACCTTCCTCGCGGCCGAGGTCGCCCGACGGCAGGCGCTGACTCGGTCAGCGCGTGCTCTTCACCTGCCGCAGCGAGGTGCTGGCGGCGTTCGCCACCCGAACGCTGGAAGGCACAGCGGTCGAGGTCAGGGCGGCCTCGAAACTGGGCGACGTGACTCCCTACGACGTGCTCGTGGTCGACGAGGCGCAAGACCTCATGACCTTCGACATCTTGGAGGACCTGGAGCGGGCCGTTGTCGGCGGCTGGGCCGACGGTCGCTGGACGATGTTCCTCGACCAGAACAGCCAGGCCCACCTCTACGGCGACTTCGATCCGGACGCTCTGGCCTACGTCCAGTCGTTCGGACCGGTGAAGCCGACCCTGAAGTTCAACTGTCGGAACACTCGCGAGATCGCTTTCCAGACTCGGGCCTACACCGGCGCCGACACCGGAGTGGCAACCGCTGGCACCGGCCCTGAGGTCGTCTTCGTCGCGGTCGACGACCAGCAGGCCGAGCTGGCCGCCCTTGAGAAGCACCTGCGCTCCCTCGCGGAGCAAGAGGTAGCCCCCGAGCACATCACGATCGTGTCGCTGCGCGGTGAGTGGGAGACCTCGGTCGCCAAGGGTCTGCGTGCTGCTCGGAAGGGACGACTCACGCAGATGTCGCCCGCCCTCGCCTCGGTGTGGCCCGGTGGCGGCATGACCTGGTCGTCGGCCGATGGACATCAAGGGGATGGAGAACCGCTTCGTCTGCGTGATCGACATCGACTCAGTCACCACGGAGACCGAACTGGACCTGCTCTACGTCGCCCTCAGCCGACCGCGGGCCGGACTCTGGGTGGCGACCTCGCCACACGTCAAGGAGCAGCTCGGCGAGCTGTTCAAGCAGCACCTCGACGGTGCGATGGACGCATACAAGAAGGCAGCCGTATGACCGACCTGACTCAGACCAGAGACGACTTCGTGGCCTACGTCAGGCGGCAGCTCGTCGGCCCCTTCGATGGTCCGGCGGAGATCATCTTCGATCCGCCGAACCGTCGCTACCTCATGGGCATCCTGTTCCCGCGTCAGGTCGCCTTCGAGGGCTACGTCGAGGCAGAGGGAGAGGAGCGCGACGAGACCTCAGCCACCGACACCGGCGAAGAGAGTCAGTTCAGCGACGACCCGGTCTCGGCGGCCAACGACTTCCTGCCTGCCTCTCAGGGGCTGTCGTTCTTCACGACGGCGCCGGAGCTCACGGTGCGGGCCCGCGCCGCCGAGTACGAGACGCTCAGCGGCGCCGTCGCCGAGGAAGCGCTCAAGGAGCTGTCGGTTCAGGGCCGGGCGACGGAGGAGCTCGAGGAAGAGGATCCACGCCAGAAGGCCAAGGGCTCCTCGAAGATCTGGCGTCGTCACCAGTTGGATGAGGCCACCGTCAAGGTGAGCGCCACCGACAAGGAGCCCACCAAGGTCTGGGGCGACAAGGCAGAGGTGCACGTCCGCTGGCGCAGCTACCCGCATGGCTCGCTGGTCACGATCACGCTGGTCAACGCGCGCAAGGCGGATGACGAGCGGCCGGAGCGTCACTGGGACGAAATGCTCATGCAGGTCGAGTTCGACGTGACGGTGCCGGCTGGGTTCCAGGTGCTGGAGTACCCGAGCGTTGCACTGGCGTCTCATGACCCGGAGGAGGACGAGCTCCGCCTGATCCACCGCGACGCCAAGGTCTACGCGATCGGGCATGGTTGCTCCCCGGAGTGGTCGACCACTGACGGCGTCGTGTCCTCGGTGCGCTCCGAGGTGATGCCGTCGCACGTCGTGCCGCGGGTCAGTGCCGACGGTGACGCTGCGCAGGCGCTCGACGTCGCCTGGCTGGCCGACGAGGCGATCTCGGCGGATGTCCTGCAGGCCGAGCTGAACGCGTTCGTCGATCCGTACGAGGACTGGATCGGCAAGGTCAAGAAGAAGGCAGCCGGGCTCGACGATCGCTATCAGGGAGCCACCACCCCGATCATCGAGCGTCTGGAGCGTGCGCTGGAGCGCATGCGCGACGGGGCCCGCGTCTTCACGGACCATCCGGATCGGGTCAAGGTGCTCCAGGCATTCCGTCTGGCCAATCGCGCCATGCTGATCCAGATGCGCCACAGCCAGAAGGACATGGCGGGCTCCCGCCGACCGCTCGGCGCGGCTCCCGACATGCCGACGACCTACGGGCCGGGCGCGAGCTGGCGACCGTTCCAGCTCGGCTTCTTCCTGACGACGCTGCGTGGGCTGGTCGACGACCAACACGACGATCGCGAGGTCGTCGACCTGATCTGGTTCCCGACTGGCGGAGGCAAGACCGAGGCGTATCTGCTCGTCGCGGCGTTCGAGATCTTCCGCCGCCGCTTGGTGCTCGGCGACACGGGCGGTGGCACTGCTGTCGTCAGTCGGTACACGCTGTCGCTGCTGACCGCCGACCAGTTCAAGCGCACCGCTTCGACCACGGCTGCGTGCGAGTACCTGCGCCGCCAGCGCTCCGATCTGGGCGACGAGCCGATCTCGGTCGGACTCTGGGTCGGCGAGGCGACATCGCCCAACCGGTACGCCAAGGCACGTGAGCGCTTCGAGGAGTTGCGGGATGCCGGCGAGACGGACGAGCGGTTCCTGCTCGACCGCTGTCCCTGGTGCGGCACTGAGATCGTCCCGCGCGAGCACCATGAGAACGACGCCCTCTACGGAATCACGTCGACCGACCGCTCGTTCGCGTTCAACTGCCCGTCGACCAAGTGCGAGTTCCACGAGCAGATCCCGGTGCAGGTCATCGACGACGGGCTCTACGACGCGCCCCCGACGTTCCTGCTCGGGACGGTCGACAAGTTCGCGCAGCTCGCGTGGGTGCCCGAGTCCGGGGTGCTGTTCGGTCGCAGCGCCGGCAACCGCCCACCGACCCTGATCATCCAGGACGAGTTGCACCTGCTGACCGGACCGCTCGGCACCACCGTCGGTCTGTACGAGGCGGCGATCAATCTGCTGTGCGAGGTCGATGACCGTCCGCCGAAGGTCATCTCCAGCACGGCGACGATCCGGCGCGCCTCCGCGCAGATCATGGGCCTCTTCGGGCGGCGGGTCGACCTGTTCCCGCCGTCGGGCATCGACGCCGACGACTCCTACTTCGCCCGTGCCGACGAGAAGACACCGGGGCGGCTCTACGTCGGCATGATGGCGCAGGGTCACACCTCTGACACTGCCGTCGTGCACACCGGCACGGCGCTGCTGCAGGCGCCGGTGGATCTCGGTCTGACAGGGGACGCCCAAGACGCCTACTGGACGGTGGTGGCCTACCACAGCTCGCTCCGTGAGCTCGGCCGTACCGTCACCATCGCGCGCGACGACATCAATGCCCGGCTGGGCAGCCTGGTCGTCGGCCGGCCCCGCCGCGAGTACGACGTCGAGGAGTTGTCGTCGTCTGTGCCGCGTGCCTTGCAGCCCCGCCTGTTGGAGCGCCTCAATCTGCCGGTGTCGAGCGGCTCGGTGATCGACTTCCTGGCCAGCACCAACATGTTGTCGGTCGGTGTCGACGTGCCGCGTCTCGGTCTGATGCTCGTGAACGGGCAGCCCAAGGCGACAGCCGAGTACATCCAGGCCACCAGCCGAGTCGGTCGCTCGACGGCCCCGGGTCTGGTCTTCGGGCTGTTCCGCTCAACCAAGCCGCGCGATCGCTCGCACTACGAGAACTTCCGTGCCTTCCACTCGGCGCTGTATCGCCACGTGGAGCCCACGAGCGTGACGCCGTACTCGCCGCCGTCGCGTGACCGCGCTCTCCACGCCGCACTGGTCATCCTGGCCCGCCATCGCCTGGGCATGCAGTCGGACGGGAGCGCGGGCAAGATCCTGGACCGACGGCCCGAGGTCGAGGACATGGCCGCCAAGCTGGTCGACGTCGTCGAACGCGTCGAGCCGCGTGAGAAGCAGGGCGCCAAGCAGTACCTCGACCACTTCATCGAGGACTGGGTCGAGCGCGCTGAACGGGCTGACGAGGAGAGCAAGCTCCTGTACTACAAGCCCAACGGCAAGGGTCAGATCAACCTGATCCGTCAGTTCAACACCAAGGCGGTCGGCTGGCAGACGCTCGGATCGATGCGCAACGTGGACATGGAGTCGCTCATCGAGGTCGCGCGCAGCGGCGGCGGCGCGGCCGCCAAGGGGGATTGATGCAACGCAAGATTCGGCAGTCGCAGACCATCGTCCCGTTCGGTGTCGGCGCCATCTTCGATCTCCAGGGTGAGTCGCTCGTCGCGTGTGACACCTTCCGCTGGGGTCCGCGCGGTGAACGGATCCAGAGTGATCGACTGGCCGCTGTCCTCGGTGTCTCGGAGTTCCGCGCCGCCCCGGCCGTCGCCAGCAACGCCTGGGCTGCTCCGTCCGCAGGTGTGCCTTACGCCCGCTTCCCAGCGTGGCTGTTCTGCCAGAAGTGCCGACGCATGACCCGCTGGACGCGGGCGCTCGAGCAATCGGACAAGGCGCCGACTTGCGGAAGCTGTCCCGGCAAGAAGCAGCTGGTGCCCATGCGCTGGATCCAGATCTGTCCGAACGGGCACATGGACGATCTGGACTGGAAGCGATGGGCGCACTCACGCAACACCAACCCCGAAGCGCGGCAGTGTCAGAAGGACAACCTCTTCTTCGAGTCCGTCTCGGGCAAGGGAGCCGGTGGTCTCGACACGCTCCAGGTCCACTGCCACAGCTGCCACAGCCGACGCAACCTGATGGGCATCACGAGCAAGGGATCGCTCAAGTCGATCGGCGTGACCTGCATCGGCCGGCAGCCCTGGCAGCGCTGGGACGAGCGCGCGGACTGCGACGAGGTGCCGCTGGCAGTCCAGCGAGGCGCCTCCAACGTCTACTTCCCACTGGTGCACTCGTCGATCGAGATCCCCAACGCCTCACGGGCAGACTCCCAGAGCGAGAAGGCCCTCGCGATCAAGGCGGACGACTTCTTCCGGCCTCTGCTGGGCGTCAACGAGGACGCCCCGATGTTCGACATGATGGTCGAGACCCTGGTCAAGGCGCACGACGTCACGCCTGAGTACGTCAAGGGCCTGGTCCGTGACGAGAAGCAGCGTGAGGCCGGCAAGGCCACCACGGTCGAGGCGACGCCGGGTGACCTCCTGGGAGAGGAATGGGCGGCCTTCCTGACGGAGCTCGACAACTCCGACGACCCGCACTTCCGTACCCGGCACGTCGACCTGGTGCAGACGACCAAGACCAAGGTCACCTCGCTCCTGGCTGACCGCGTCGACAAGGTGGTGCTGGCCGACCGCCTCCGCGAGGTGCGAGCCCTCGAAGGGTTCCACCGGGTCACTCCGGCGGGTAGCGACAAGCTGGTGCCCGTAGCGCTCAACCACAAGGCCACGGTCGACTGGCTGCCCGCCATCGACGTGCGCGGCGAGGGCATCTTCCTCTCGCTGGACGAGGGACGCCTGGCTGTCTGGGAAGAGCAGGGCGCGGTTCGTGATCGCGTCCTGGAGCTGGAGAAGCGGCTCAACGCGTCGTTCATGGAGCCGCGACTGCGTGAGCGGACCGGTCCGATCCTGGCGCCGCGGTACGTCCTGCTGCACACGTTCGCCCACCTGCTGATTCGTCGGCTCGCGTTCGAGTCCGGCTATGCCGCCACCAGTCTCCGCGAGCGCATCTACGCCCGGAGTGCAGTCGGAGCCAGGCGGCGCTTCCAAGCAGGCGGGCATCCTGATCTACACCGCCGCCGGAGACTCGGAAGGCACGCTGGGCGGTCTGGTGCGCCAAGGCGAGCCGCCGCAGCTGCAGGGCACCGTGCTGGAGGCCCTGCAGGACGCCATGTGGTGTTCGTCCGATCCGCTCTGCAGCGAGAACCTCGCCTCGACGTTCGCCAGCCTCAACTTCGCGGCCTGCCACGCCTGCACCCTGGTCGCCGAGACGAGCTGCGAGAGCGGCAACTACCTCCTCGACCGGGTCCTCGTCGTCGGGAGTGACAAGGTGCCCGGCTTCTTCCAGGACGTGCTCGACGCAGCCGTCGAAGCAGCCGGCGAAGGGATCCGAGGGATCTCGTGAGACTGCCGGCCTTCGAGGATCTCTCCAAAGAGCAGGACCTCATCTACAACCTCGACCTGGATGGCAACTACCTCGTCTCCGGCCCACCTGGCACGGGCAAGTCGGTCATGGCGCTCTACCGAGCACAGGTGCTGACGTTCGACGACCGTGAGCCAGCCCTGCTGATGTACAACAACGTGCTCCAGCAGTACACCGCGCAGGCGGCCGACACGCCTCGAAGTCGCCGGCTTCGTGCGGACCTTCCACAGCTGGATCTGGCGCTTCTGGCGCGAGCACTTCAAGCAGCAGCCACCGACGCTTGGAGGGCAACTCCTACGCGCCACGACTGGGCCGAGATGACCAGCCAGTTCTTCGCGTCGCCACCAGACCCCGGCACCCTCGCCGACCTACTCGTCGACGAGGGACAGGATCTGTCGCTCGGCTTCTTCCGGCTGACGCGATTCTTCACGAAGAACATCACCGTCTTCGCCGACGAGAACCAGCAGCTGTCCGATCAGAACACGACGCTCGACGAGATCGCGAAGGCCATCAGCGCCGACGAGCAACTCGAACTGAAGCGGAACTACCGCAACACGGCTGAGATCGCTGCCGTGGCAGCCAAGTTCTACTCGGGCACACCCACGGGCATCCCGGAGTTGCCGACTCGGCACGGTGAGAAGCCGACCTTGCGCCGGTACGACTCGGACGCCGACCTGGCCGACTTCGTCGCGCGCTACGTCAAGGCTCGCAGCAACCTGACGATCGGCATCGCCTGCGAGAACAAGCGGATGCAGTACCGACTCCTGCGCCTGCTTGAGGAGCGCAAGCTGCCGGTGCCGGTGCAGATGTACGCCTCGGGCAACAAGCAGCACAAGACGCTCGACTTCGATGTCCCCGCCGTGACCATCGTGAACTTCCGTTCGCTCAAGGGTCTTGAGTTCGACACGCTCTTCGTGCCCGAGCTGCAGCAGCACTCCGCTGACCCGACGTCGGCGGCAACGAGGATGATGTTCTACGTGGTGATGTCCCGCGCCCGGGACGAGCTGCATCTCTCTTACAGCGGGAGTGGGGGACTCCCGCCGATCCTGAGCGACGTGAAAGGCCTGGTGCGCGAACTGTGACCGAGGACGATCAGCTTCCATTCGACGGTCCGAGCGACGACCAGCAGAGCCAGGCCACGCTCGACGCCGCGGAAGACGTCCGACGAGGCGGAGGCCACGTCGAGCGCCAGCGATGGTGACGACTCACGTCGACGAGTCGGTGGACGCCAACGGCCCGGGCGCTCGAGGAACCGATCGCTGAGCAACGCGATGCAACCGCTCACGGTCGAGGAGCGCGAAGTCGCAGCGGAGCCGTCAGAGCCCGGGACTGGCCTGGTTGAGACGAGCGAGTCATCCGCCTGCCGGGGCCGCGCCCGTAAGCGAACCTGTCGCCCCTGCTCCGACGCTGTACTTCCTGACCAACCGGATGAACCTCAACGGCATCTTGAGTTCTCGGCTCGTCGCGCCCCGTGAGTCGTTCCAGAAGTACTACACCGACCTGCTGCAGCAGACCCCCGGCTGGGTTCCGCTACTTCGTGACGCGCCGACCTCCGCGCAGATTGAAGCGGTAACCACCGAACGCGGCGCGGGAGCCCCGGTCATGGTCGAGTTCCCGCTCGACGTCGCTCGGAAAGTTGAAGTCGGACGCCCCGGTCGTCTTCGTGCCCGCGGTCGCCCTCTCAGAGGCTGTTGCGATTCACCTTCCGTCCGAGCGCGACCTACGCGAACACCGAGCCCGGGGCTATAGCAACGTTCACGCGCACGACGAGCTGCTGCGGGTGACTCCTGAGCTGTTTGACTCGGAGGCAGCAGACCCGCACGCCTTCAGTCCGCCCGGGCGCTGCTCCCGACGTGGATTGGCGCCGCATTGATCGAATCCGTGGAGCCATTAGCGCTGCGGTTCGCGTCAGTCAGTTCCGGCGAGCAGTTGGTCCTGGCGGCTGCGCTGGTCGGCGCCACCAAGTTGCCGGCCGCAGTGACTGTGCCGCCGTGGCTCGCGTGGTTCGATGTCGATGATCACGCCGCTCGTGATACTCGCCCCCAGCCCGACAGCGCGCGTGCCGGACCATGTTGTTTTCCGAGCCGCCTATGAGGTCCTGGGCGAACGAGACGTAACCGAGGCATGGAGCCCTAATGCGGTGCTCGACGCAGTAGAAGCGCGAGTCCGCAAGGCTGGCTTGGCCGACGACGCAGCCGACGCGATGATCCGGAATCTCGGCCGAGTCCGTTCGATCGTCAATGTCGAGGTCGACTTCGAGCCGTTCCGCCCGTCGGCTCGTGCGCTTGTCAGTGCCAAGGCGCTACTCCTGGTACTGCTCCGTCAGGAACTCGATCAACTGCTCGCGTGGTCGGACGAGGAGACCGGCGCCGACGATGCCACCCGAGTCGTGGCAGCTGTGCTGGCTGGCCGGCTTCGCGGTCTGTCGCGAGAGTCGACCGAGCTCCGCTCGCTGGAGCTGGACGACCTGACCGCAGCCTGGGCCGTACGCGTCGCTCGCGGAGGATCCGCGTTACTCGGAAAGGCCCAGTTCGTCGCCAATAGCCGCGGGACGTCGCTGAAGATCGATGGCGTCGAGGTGGCCACGCAGAGCGCCCTGCTGCCGGACCTGCTGTCCAAGTATCAGAAGACCGCCGATGCCAAGAAGGAAGCGACCCGCATCAAGGTCTCGCGGGCGATGGGATGGCCGGTCGAGCACCGCGTTCAGATGCCCCCAGGCGCCTCGGTTGAGACGGGCGACGCGTTCATCACCATCGCTTCTTCGGAAGAGATTGAAATGGAGGTTGCCGTCGACGAGCACGGTTTCGTTCGCCGCCTGGAGTCGCTGACAGGTGGGGAGCGTCGGCGCGCCACCGAGGCATTCGCAGCTCGACGGTGATTCACTGGACCGGCGATCTCTGCAACGTCTCGGCCTTGTCGCGGGCTGCTCGCCGACCCGACGCAGCGCGCCAGACCTGGTGGCTGGTCCCGCCGCGATCGATCGCCATCCGGGATCCGAATCCCATCCTTTCGTGGGCTGAGAGCCTCAATCAGGCCCGGCACGCGATAGACGAACGCGTGCGGGACGCCGATTGGGTAGTCCTTCGATTTCCGGTCTTGAGCATCAGGATGGGCTCGCCGCTGCCCAAGAGATTGCGACGGCCGTTCGCTCCCGGTCAATGCTGCGACCGTACATCCGCCGGAGGGCGGCGCGGCTGGGCGTGGCGATGCCTGCCGTCAGCCGTGGTGCCGAAGTCGATGGGCCTCGAAGTAGACAGCGCGATTCGAGGACCAATCCGGCGTCCGAGACCCAAGCAGTGGCTCCATGAGGTCCTGTAGCGCTGCGGGGACCGTTGCCCGAGGACGCAGTCCGATGATCCGGCCGTCATCGTCCACCCCCAGGTAGCCCTGCTCGAACAGTGCGTCGCAGCCAGCGACGCAGAGGGCCCAGCCGACGTGCGGCAGGTCCAGGCGCTCCGCGTCCGAGCACATGTGCCGAGGCTTAATGTGCGCCGCGACCAAGAAGCCCTGGGGGAATGTCCGTGTACACATTCCGCACGAGGCGACGGCGTTCGGATCACCGGTGGCGATGCCGAGCGCCCCTCGCAGGAATCGCTGCTCCCGTCTGCCCATGCGTCGGACGGCCACATCGGTGCCACCAAGTCTCTCCGCCAGTCCGGCGTAGTTCTCCGGGTCTGGTCCGAGTGGGCCTTCTGTCGGGCGACCGAGGTCCTCGACTCCGAATCCGAGCCGCCGTAACGGGTCAGCGACGTTCTCACGGTCGCCGCGCCAAGGCCCTTCCAGGTCGAGACCGGCAATGACGCGGGCCCCGAGGATCAGGGCCATCGCATCCATCTCATCGTCGCCGTCGATCACTACGTACTTTCGTGCCGATGGGGCCTGGTAGTGCGCGAGGAAGGGATCCCTTCCCAGTCGCCTCCAGTCGGCTATCGCTGCTTCGAGGTGAGCTACCGACAGCCCGGCCGCGATCCCACTCCTTCGCTCCCGGGCACTCGGCTCAGTGGCGCCGAGAGCCCTCACGAGCTCCGATCGCGTCGTGGGAGTCGGGGACCGGAAGGCGAACGTTGCTCGTTTGCGCTGGTTTCCGCCACCGACCGACCGAGCACTGCCGATGTCGCCCTGGGGTCGCGTGAGACCCCGGCGGAGTAGTCCGAAGTCCTCAACCCCCGTGAGCCTGATTGGAAAGGGCTGCCCGTCGACATGGATCCTGCGTTCTGCTGTGGAGAGCTGCGCCACGCGTCGACTGTCGACGAACGCGTCGATCAGTTCGACATCCAGGGAGCTGAGGCGGCGCAATGCCTCCTCCAGGAGCAGTGGGTATTCGGGGTTTCGAACGTTGCCGGAGCCGGTCGCTCCACCTGAGCTCTCGATCGTCAGGCTGAAGGTGTGGGACCCATGGATCACGCTGATCTCGAAGTCGGCATCGATATCGTCAGTCGTATCGGCCCTACGAAGTCGCACAAGTTGAAGGTAGCAATGGTCACCCTCACGCCCGTGGCCATTGGGTCGGATCGCCGAAGAACTGGGCGAACTGGTCGGTGGCGACGCTGAGCGGCTCCTGTGTGAGCGTCTCGAATCCGGCCTCGGACATCCTGCGGGTGCCGAGTCCGACGGTGAAGCTGAACTCCCTGGGGTGCACCTCGGGCAGTTTGTCGAAGTCGACGGGGGCAGGGTTCGGCCACAGCGCTGCCACTCGTCCGGCCACCTCCAACGGATGGAGAATCGGCCACCCGGGGTGCCACACCATCGTGACGTCTAGCCCGCGAACCCCGAACGAGCGGGTCGCGAAGCGAAGCTCCCTGTCCCCGACCACGACCCGGGTCGGGAGGAAGATCCGCTGGGTCTCGCCCTCCCACGGCTGTTCGCCCATGACGCTGCGCTTGGCAACGTAGACCGAGAAGTCGGCGGGCGGGGCCGAGCCGGTGCGCATCCAGTCCAGCCAGGTGGGTTCTACTCGCTCGAATCGCGGGAAGTCCTCGTCGCGCTGGACGTGGGGATTGTCGTGCACCGCCTCGGGGTGACCTGCCAGCAGCCCGACCTTGAGGAACCATCGGGCGAGCGCGGCAGCTTCATTCGCTGCTGATCGCCGGCCAGGCATGCGTCGACGACCAGGGGAGGAGTCGGCGGATGACCGGCTTGGCGGGCTCCTCGATGGAGCGGTTGAGCTCGGTGTTGCACGGCTCGCACATTGGCACGTGCACGCCAGGCAGTGCGACTGCGGTGACTGGCGAGACGCCGTCACGCTTGGTGTATGCGACGCCGCCCTTTTCGGTCGTGAATGGTCCCTCGCCGTGGAACTCTTGGATCAGCCAGCGCGGCCAGACGTGCTCGCCCACGCCCTTGGACGGGTTCGGGCACAGGACGCAGGTCATCCCAGCGAAGCGATCGGACACGCTCCGACGATACGGAGGGCATGCGGGCCTCGGCGAATCGAAATCGGGATGGCGACCTACGCGTGGAGCGCCTCGAGCTTGGCGACGAGGTAGCCCGTCTCGTAGTCACGCACTGCGGGCTGCGGGTGAAGCCAGCGAACGCCGAGGCACTCGTTCTGGGCGACCACCCATCGGTCGCCGCAGGGGCGCATCTCGTCGACGTCGACCTGTTCAACGGAACCGTCCATGTGCGGGAGGAGCATCGGGACGGCTGGCGACAGGTACTGAGTTTGGTTCGTCATGCTGCGCACAGTGCCCGCCGGCCGGGGCTAGCGTCCACCGCTGCCGCTCGCGCCCCCAAGGGACCACGTCGCGTCGTTGCCGGTCGTCAGAGTTCACCAGCGACGATTGGTCCGAAACTCCGCGATGTGGCCCCGCTTGGCGACGTCGTGGACGCCTCGAACGCGTCCATTATCTTCAAGAGCCTCTCGATGGCTCCCTCGTGCTTGGTCTGCCGGGCGTACGCCAGCACGAGGTCGCGGTCGTACGCGCCGGCGTCGTCGAGATCCCTGAGGTAACTCGTGACCATCCGCGCCGAGATGCTGTCGGTCCAGCCCTTGTACCCCTCGAAGACGAGTCGATCGAGTACCTCGACGGCCTCCGGGCTGAGCGCGGCGTCCAGGACCTCGCCAGTGACGACGTTGTAGGCCTGCCTCAGCTTGGCCCAACCCTCAAACTCACCTGGAATCCACTCCACCAGGATGACCACGCTCTTCTCCAGGAGCTGGGCCTTCTCCATGGTCTTGTATCTGGGGCACCACGCGAGCACGACGCCGCCGTCGCTGACTCGTCCACTGCGTTCGGTCACGATCTCGAGCTTGGCGAGCTCGGCGTGGTACGTCGCTGAGTTCTTCTGCGGCGCCAGGACAGTGAGCGGCACGCGGTGGGCTTGCGCAACGGCCAAGCCGAGGAGCTTGCCGGGCTGGAGGGTGTCCTTGGTCGTGCCCCGGGGCACGTAGACGTACTGGTGCTTGAGCACCTCGTCCAATCGGTCTGACATGCGATCGTCTCCTCTTGTCCTGGCCCGAGCCACGCTAGATGGCACCTCCGACACCCCGGGTCGTCGTGTGGTTCATCAACCGTGACGGGATCGCCCAGCCGACGAGTGCCGGGCGGTGAGGTGACGAGGTCCGGTGGGAACCAAGGCCCGAGTCTGCGGCCGTTTGTGACCGTCGGAGCGCGCTGACAGGAGGGCTCGGATTGGGCTCGCTTTCATTCGCAAGGCCCCGCAACGAGGTGCAGCTGTCACCAGACGTCCAGAACGGCATCGCAGCAGGTCACGGGCTCGTTCGGCCCCGTGAGCGCAGGCGCTCGCAAGCGATCGCCCCTACGCTCAGGGCCACGAACGTCTTCCCGATGACCCACCACGTCGAGTGCGTGGCACTGCTGCACAGAACCGGTTCGGGCTCGGGGTGAGGCCGACAGCCCCGAGGCCCGGGCCCGGGCGGTGGGCCGGGCCGGGCCGGGCCGGGGAGTTTCGGGACCCGGCGCGCCTCGGTCCAGGGTCCAGCCGAGGCGCGGTGCCAGGATCTCGGAATGGAGACCTTCGGGTCGATCACCCACGTCGTGGCATCCGCCGTCGCAGACGTGGGCACGGCTCTTGTCGCCGCGCTGCATCCCGACCCGCACTTCGGTCGGATCCTCGCCGCTCACGGCGGGGTGTTCGTCGCGGGCTCCTTGGTGTGGGCACGGCACTCGACGGGCTCCGACCGGACCGCCACGCGACGGTGGGCCGGCGACGGCGTCCGTCGGCGCACTCAGCGCCAGGGTGAGACCAGACCCACCAGGTCGGCGGTCAGCTCACGCTGGAGGCGGGGACCGAACGTCACCCGGTGCACACCCATCACCTGGAGGTCCTCCAGGAAGCCGGCGACCGAGCCGGTCCGAGGCCCGGCGGTCACGTTGACGGGGCCCTCGAGCTGGTCGAGGAAGGCCTGCAGTGTGGTGACGTCCGGCGGGCGGACCGGGTAGACGCAACGGGCACCAGCCCGTTCGCAGGCCCGCAGCCGGTCGATCACCTCGCTCAGGTGGTCCGTGAAGAGCTCGGGATGGACGAACACGTCGGTGCGTGCGTTGATGACCACATCGATGCCTGCCTCGTCGGCGGCCTGCCGGAGCCCGCCGATGTAGTCGGCGTGCTCGTGCACCGAGCGCATCCGACCTCCTTCGCTGTGCACCGTGTCCTCGACGTTGAGGCCGACGGCACCCGCCTCCAACAACCTCTCGACGAGCTCGGCAGGAGCCACCCCGTAGCCGGACTCCATGTCGGCGGTCACCGGCACGTCCGGGACCGCGGCGCAGATGCGACCGATGCCGTCCAGCGCGTCGGCGAGCGTCATGCCCTCGTTGTCGTCCTGTCCCCGCGAGTCCGCAAGCGGGTGGCTACCAATGCTGAGCGCGGCGAAGCCTGCCCCTGCGACCGCTCGGGCCGACCACGCGTCCCACACGTTCGGCAGCACCAGGGTGCGTCCGGTGTGGTGGAGATCGAGGAGGGTCCGAGCACGCGTGACGATGTCCATCCCGATCATGCTGCCATGCGGGACCGCGGGATCGCCGACCGTCCCGGCATCACCTGCCCCGACTCGCGCGAGCCTCCACGAAGTCGAGCCCGGTGTCGGCCCGCACCTGGTCCATCACCTCGAGGGTCCTGACGGTCTCCTCCCACGGTCGCAACGGCGAGCCGGTCTCGCCGCTGGCGACCCGGCGAGCGACCTCGGCGGCCTCGAAGTGGAGCGCGTCGTGCTCGACCTTCGTTTCCACCCACGCAAGCGACGGCCCGCCGCGCTGGTGCAACGCCATCGGCCCCGGGAGGTAGAACCGGGTGCCGAGGTCGATCCGCCCCTCGGTGCCGACGACGCTCGCCGTGGTCGCAGTGTCGGCGAGGATGGTCGTGTGCAATGAAGCGGTACCGCCCTCGGGGGTCCTCAAGGCGATGGCGAGCTGGCCGTTGATCCCGTTGGGGGCGGGCGTGGCGACCGCGGCGACCTCGTCGGGCACGCCCAACGTCCACGTCGCGAAGGTGACGGCGTACGTGCCGAGGTCGAGCAGCGGCCCCCCCGCCAGCTCCGGGCGCGTGATCCGGTGAGGTTCGTCGAACCGCTCGCCCATGTCGGCGTGAGCCGCGACGACGCGGCCCAGCGCTCCGCTCTCGAGCAGCTGACGCACGACGTCGAACTTCGGCAGGAAGAGGGTCCACATCGCCTCCATGCAGAAGACGCCGGCGCGTGCGGCCGCCGCCCCGATGGCGCGGGCCTCGGCTGCATCGAGCCCCACCGGCTTCTCGACGAGCACATGCTTGCCGGCCTCGATCACGAGCGCGGCGTGCCGGTGGTGGAAGTTGTGCGGCGTAGCGACGTACACGACGTCGACGGACGGGTCGGCCACCAGGGCTTCGTAGGATCCGTGAGCCACCGGGATCTGCCAGGTCGAAGCCGCTCGGGTCGCAGACGCCGACGTGCGCGACCCGACGGCCTGCACGACCTGGCGCGTGTGGCGTTGCAGGGACCTGACGAAGTTGTCGGCGATCCATCCCGTGCCGAGAATGCCCCAGCGCAGGGGGGGTGCGTCGGCGGAGCTCGGAGTCCGAGGTGAGGGGAGTGAGGTCAGCACGAGGGCCCCGCCCCGTCGTGGCCGGGCACGGACGCCGTCGTCCGGCGCACGACGAGTGCGGGTGCCAGCCGCGTGGAGGTTGCGCACGACGGCCCCCCGTCGAGCTGTCCGCAGAGAAGGGCGGCTGCCCGCGTGCCGAGGTCGACCAGCGGCTGCGCCACCGTGGTCAGCGACAGGGGCCGCATGCCGGCCAGTCGGGTGCCGTCGTAGCCCACGAGCGAGACGTCGCCGGGCACCGACAGGCCTCGGTCGGCGACGGCTGCCATGGCGCCCATCGCCGCCAGGTCGTTGGCCACGAAGAGGGCGGTGGGCCGGGGGACAGCGTCGAGCGCCCGCGAGGCACCCTGGTAGCCCCCGCCCTCGGTGAACGACCCCTTGACCACCGTGCACTCGTCGCCCAGCCCGTGGCGCCGCATCGCGGCCCGGAACCCGCGACGTCGGTCCCGGGCGACGGCGCTGGGACCGCCGTCCACGTGGGTGATCCGCTCGTGACCGAGTGCGACGAGGTGGTCCACCGCGAGGGCGGCGCCGAGGACGTCGTCGTTGCAGATCGACCCCAGGTGGGGGATGCCCGGCTGGTCGCTGCCGATGGCCACCGCAGGGCAGCCGGCGTTGATGGCGTCCTGCGCCCCGTCGGGCAACCGGTGTCCCAGCGCGATGATCCCCTCGACGCGGAACTCGAGGAGCTTCTCGAGCTCGGCCCGTTCAGCAGCGGCGTCCTCGCCGCCGACCACGACGATGGTGCGGTAGTCCCGGCGGCGGGCCTCGGCCTGGACCGCATCGAGGACGTCGGCGGTGATCGGGTTGTGCAGGTCCAGGACGAAGACCCCGACGGTGCGCGTGCGGTGCGCCCCCAGCGCGCGGGCGGCGGCGTTGCGTCGGTAGCCGAGCTCCTCGGCCACCTCGAGGATGGCTCGGCGGGTCGCCGGCGCGACCCGGGGGGCGTCCTGGAGTGCCAGCGACACCAGGGTCTTGGACACGCCGGCCCGGGCCGCGACGTCGCGGATCGTCGGGTGCGGCGACGCCCCGCTCCGTCCGGTCGGTCCCCCCGAGGTCACGGCCGGCATCAGACGCCCCGACGCTGCGACGCCAGTCCCGCCTCGTGGATCGCGCGGGCCTCGCGCACCGTGCCCAGGTCACTGACCTCGGGCACCCCGACCTGCCAGAACAGGCTGCCCTCGGTCCAGTCGGACTCCCGGACACCGACCACGATCACGCTCGTCCGGTCGTGGACGCGGGCTTGTGCGAGGGCGTCCTCGAGCTCGCCGATGGAGGACACGCCCACGGCGTGAGCGCCCAGGGCGGCGGCGTGCCCCACGAGGTCGACACGGACGTCGCTGTTGGGTCCGCGGGCGTCGCGCAGCATGTTGTTGTACGACGCGCCGCCCTGGTTCCGCTGGAGTCGCTCGATGACGGCGAACCCGGCGTTGTCGCACACGACGAGGATGAACTTCTTCCCGGACAGGACCGAGGAGTAGATCTCGCTGTTGAGCATGAGATAGGACCCGTCACCGACGAGGCACAGCACCTCGCCCTCGGAACGCGCGAACGCCGCGCCCCAGGCTCCGGACGTCTCGTAGCCCATGCAGGAGAAGCCGTACTCGCAGTCGAAGCTCGCCACCGACTTGCTGAGCCAGTTGATGTTGAGCTCGCCCGGCAACCCGCCGGCTGCGGTCATCACGTAGTCGTCGGGCGTCGCCGTGCGGTGCAGCGTCCCGATGATCTGCGCATAGCTCAGGGGCAGCTGTCCGTCGTCGGCCACCCGGCTCGCGATGAAGTCCCCCAACCGCTGACGCAGCTCGGTCCCCCGCTGGGTCCACGCCTGCGGGGCGGACCAGTCACCGAGCAGCGCGGACAGCTCGACGAGGCTCTCGCGGGCGTCCCCGACCACCGGGGTCGCGAGATGTTTCGACGCGTCGAAGCGCGCAGCGTTCAGCGCCACGATGCGGGCGTCGGCGTCGAAGAGGGTCCACGACCCGGTGACGAAGTCGTTGAGGCGCGTGCCGACGGCGAGCACCAGGTCGGCGTCTCGGCACGCTTCGTTCGGCTCGTCCGCACCCGTGACCCCGACCGGCCCGCTGTACCTCGGGTGGTCGGCCACGAGCGAGGACTTGCCGGCCACCGTCTCCACGACCGGGATGCCGTGCCGCAGGGCGAAGTCGGCCAGCTCGGCCTCAGCGAGGGAGTAGTGCACGCCGCCGCCGGCGATGAGCACCGGACGCTCGGCGGCGCGCAGCGCGGCTGCAGCCTGCTCGAGCTCCGCCCGGTCCGCCCGCGGCCGCGGGACACGGTGCACGACCGGGTCGAAGAAGCGCGTCGGATACTCGTGAGCCGTCGCGGCGACGTCCTGCGGCAGGCCGAGGAAGGCCGGGCCGCAGTCCGCGGGGTCCAGCAGGGTGCGGACCACCTGGGGAAGCGAGCTGAGCAGCTGGGCGGGGTGGGTGATCCGGTCCCAGTAGCGCACGACGGGGCGGAAGCTGTCGTTGACGGTCGTGCTCGGGTCGCCGAAGTGCTCGACCTGCTGGAGGACGGGGTCGGGCAGGCGGGACGTGAACGCGTCGCCCGAGATGAACAGTGCGGGGATGCGGTTGGACATGGCGACCCCGGCGGCGGTGACCATGTTCGTGGCGCCGGGGCCGATCGAGCTCGTGGCGACCATCACCTGCCGGCGTCGCGTGGCCTTGCCGAACGCGACCGCCGCCAGACCCATCCCCTCCTCGGTCTGGCCACGCCAGACCGGGATCTCGTCCCGGTGCTGCTCCAGGGCATGGCCCAGGCTGGTGACGTTCCCGTGGCCGAAGATCGCGAAGACCCCCGGAAACAGCGGGACCTCCTGACCGTCGACCTCCGTGCGCTGGGCGACGAGGTAGCGCACGAGCGCCTCGGCGGTGGTGATCCTCACGGTGCTCATCGGTCGGCCACCTTCAGGTCCTGCACGGTCTGCCAGCCTCGCGACTCCCACGAGTCGATGAGGGCCTGTTGCACGCTGACGACGTCGACGGCCTCGGAGAACCCGGGTGTGAACCGCTCACCGGTGGCGACTGCCTCGAGGAAGGAGAAGTCCTGAATGGTGATGAGGTCCTCGAAGCCGATGCTGTTGGCCTGCCCGGGGACGAAGGCGCCGTGGAAGGGGAACCGCTCGCCGCCGTAGATCGTCGTGTAGCCGGAGCTGGGTGAGTCGGTGACCGCGTAGTACTGCAGCTCGTTGATCCGCTCGTGGTTCCAGATCAGCGAGCCCTTCGTGCCGTAGATCTCGAAGGCGTTCTGGCTCTCCGGGCCGACGACGGTGCGGCTGGCCTCGAAGGTTCCGGTGGCCCCGGCCTCGAAGCGGCACAACATCGAGGCGAAGTCCTCGTTCTCGACCTCACCCGTCGGATCCTCCGCCTTCCCCACGCCGTAGTGGCTGGCTGCTCCCGTGGGGAGGGGCCGGCGGGGGATCGTGGTGTTGGCCATGCCGACGACCTCGGAGATCGGCCCGACGAGGAACTGCGCCATCGCGACGGAGTGGCTCAGGATGTCGCTCGTCACGCCGTAGCCCGCCTGGTCGAGGAAGAAGCGCCAGGTGAGCAGGCCCAGGGGGTCGCTGCCGTACATCGACAGGAAACGACCCCGGTAGTGGGTGATCTCGCCGAGTGCGCCGCTCTCGATCAGCTCGCGGGCATGCAGGACCAGCGGGGACCACACGTAGCAGTAGCCCACGCCAGTGGCGACGTCGGCGGCCCGTGCGTGCCCCAGGGCAGCCACGGCGTGCTCGGGCTTGCCGCCGATCGGCTTCTCGCTGAAGATCGCCTTTCCGGCGGCTGCCGCGGCCTCGATCATCGGCAGGTGCAACATGTTGGGTGCGGTGACCCACACCACGTCCACGTCGGGCGCGGCGACGGCATCGTGCCAGTCCTCCACCGCACGCTCGAACCCGAAGTCCTCGACGGCCTGTCGGCGGCGCTCGGCCACCGGGTCGGCGCACACGACGAGATGCGGGTCGAAGGACCGCTGGGGGAAGTGGCTGGGGATGCGCCGAGCGGAGCGCGAGTGCGCCTGGCCCATCCAGCCGAGGCCGAGCACGGCGATGCCGAGACGCTGCTTCATCGGACCACCCGACCCGAGGCCGAGGTCATCGGCAGCCGGTGGTCCTGGCCCTGGCCGGCCCACGCGTCGCGGATCCAGTGGTGATCGGGGTCGTCACAGAAGTCCATCGTGCGCTGCTCGGCCGGACCGGCGAGAACGTTGAGGAAGTACATGGGGTACTCCGGCTGGGCGGTCGAGGGCCCGTGGTAGCCCTGGGCGACGAGGTGGACGTCGCCGTCGAGGACCGTCACCGTCTCGTCCGAGGACCCGTCGACGGTGTAGACGCGGAACAGCCCCTGCCCGTGCGGATGCCCGTGCTGCGAGTCGAGGCGGCCCATCCGGAAGTAGTAGATCTCCTCGTTGGTCGGCTCGCAGTCTCCGATGCCGTCGTGGCGATGAGGCGGCCACGACGAGACGTTGCCGCCCGGGGTGATCACCTCGCAGACGTTGATCCGGTCGGCGCCGGCGAAGGAGTCGGGCGTCGCGATGTTCGTGACCTGGCGGGACGCGCGGCCCCCACCCCGGACCTCCACCGGCACGTCCTCCGCCGCGGTCACGCACACGGGCAGCCGCTCGGTTGCCTCGGCAGTGCACAGCGCGACCTCCCCTGCGGCTCCCGAGATCTCCACCGCAGCGCCCACGGGGAGGTACATCCAGTCCGAGACGGCCTCGAAGACGCCGGTGCGCCCCCGCAAGGTGTGGACCTCCCCGTCGACCGTGATCCGCAGGTCGGTGGCGGACAGGGGCACGAGGACACCTTCGGCCCCGTCCAGGACCCGGGTGACGGGCCCGGCGTCGAGGTCGAAGACCTCGAGCCCGCTGTAGGTCCAGCCGGCCTGCTCGGGGGTGACCGTGACCAGGGTGTCAGCGGTCGACAACGTGCCTGATCGGTGGTGGTTGCTCATGGTGTGTCCTTTGCGGGGAGCGGGGTGGCGGCGGGGTGGACGAGGGCGGCGGCGCGGTCGACGGCGTCGCGCACGCTCAGCACCTCGGGATAGAGCAGGGCACGACCCGGGACCAGACCCCGGATGTTGGAGACCTCCAGCGCGCGCTGCCAGGCGGCGAAGACCTGTTCGTGGTCGTGGCCGGCATCACCGCCCAGCAGCAGCACCGGGCAGGTCGTGGCGGCAGCGACCCGCGCGGGGTCGGCGGTGGCCGGAACCTTGAGCCACGTGTAGGCCGACGACGACCCGAGCCCGCTGGCGAGGGCGACCATCCGGATCAGCGCGTCCTCGGACGGGTCGAGCTCGAGACCGCCCTCCGGGCGGGTCCGGTAGGGGAGCGGCTCGATGAGGGCCATGACCCCGGCATCGGCGAGAGCCGTTGTGAGGCGCGCCACCGTCTCGAGGGTGCGCGCCACCCCCGGGTCGGTCGGCTCGATCCGCAGCAGCGTCTTCCCGCCGTCGAGGCCGAGCGAGACGACGTGCTCGGCGTCGTAGGCGGTGAGTCGGTCGTCCAGCTCCCACGAAGCGCCGGCGACACCACCGCGGTTCATTGTGCCCACCGCGAGCCGACCGTCCAGCGCGCCGAGGAGCGCGAGCTCCTCGAGGACGTCCGCACTTCCGAGGACACCGTCGACCCGGGGGTTCTCGAGCCCGGTGACCAGCCGGTCCAGGAGCGAGTGGCGATCCGCTGCGGCCATCGGGTCGGAGCCGATGGCCAGCTTCCCCCGCGCGGTGTGGTCGGCGGCGAGCAGGAGCATCTGGCCGTCCTCGCCCACGAGCGGCCGTCGGCGACGGCGCGCCAGCGCCTGGGTGAGTCGCCTGGGGTCACGGACCCTGACCTCGGTGATCTCCCGGAAGTCCTTGTCGCTCACGGCGTGCACGTGGTCAGTCACCGGGGGTCACCCCTGTCGGCATCCGCTCGCCCTGGTCGGCCAGGAACGCCTCCAGCTCGGTCAGGGTCGGCATGGCGTCGGCACAGGTCAGACGCGAGGTGACCAGGGCGCCGGCCGCGTTCGCGAGGCGACCGGTCCGTGCCAGGGGCCACCCGTTGACCAACCCGGTCGCCAGGGCCCCTCCGAAGGCGTCGCCGGCCCCGGACCCGCACCGAACCGTCACGCGTAGCGGGTCGATCACGATCCGCTCCTCGGCGGTGGCGAGCAGCACGCCGTCGGCGCCCATCTTCACCACCGCGGTCGTCACCCCCCGGGAGAGCAGGGCGTCGGCCGCCGCGTGCGGCTCGGAGACCCCGAGCGCCATCGCGCACTCGGCGCGGTTCCCGATCACCACGCTGGAGAGCTCGATCGCGCGCTCGGCGGCGGTGGTGGCGTCGGAGGGGTCGGACCACAGGCTCGGGCGGTGGTCGAGGTCCAGGACCGTGTGCGGGCGACGGGCGCGCTGCTCGAGCCACCGCAGCGCCGTCCGAGCCGTCGCGCCGGCCGCGAGCGTGGCGCCACTGGTCCACAGCACACGGCAGGTCGTCACCGTGCGCTCGTCGACCGCGTCCGGGTCGATCGTGGTGTCAGGCGCATCGGGTTCGCGCAGGAAGGTGATCGTCGGCTCGGCCGGGTCCTCCAGTGCGACGAGCACGATCGGGGTGCGCCCGCCGTCGCGAACCGCGACGTACGTCGTCTCCACCCCGAGCGCCGCGAGCTTCGCGATCGTGTAGTCACCGAGCGGGTCGGCGCCGACCGCGGTGACGACGGCGGACCGCAGCCCGAGGCGAGCGGCAGCGACGGCGACGTTGCTCGGACTCCCTCCGATCGACTTCACGAAGGTCTGCGGATCCAGGAAGGTCGCGCCCGGCTCCTGCGCGTAGAGGTCGACGCTGATCCGTCCGAGCGCAAGCAGGTCGAGCGTGCCGACCGTCATGCGTCCTGCTCCACCAGCGGAGCGACGACGTCACGGAGGTAGCGCATGGATTCGGCGACGCCGGTGACCGGACCCTCACCCTCGCCGGGGAGAGCTCCGGTGATGGCCGAGTCCTGCTCGATGACGTACCAGCCGTCGTATCCCGCGCGCTCCAGGGTGCTGACCACGTCGCCCAGCGCGAGGTCGCCCTGCCCGAGCGGGGGGAACAACCCGGCCTGCACACCCTCCATGATCGAGGTCGTGCGATCGAGCAGGGCCGGCACGAGGTCCAGCCGGACGTCCTTGAGGTGGACGTGGCCCACCCGGTCGACGGCCTGGCGGGCGAACTCGACGGGATCGGTGCCGCCGATGGCGAGGTGGCCGGTGTCGAGGCACCAGGAGACGTCGCAGTCCTGGAGGATCCGATCGACGTCACCCGAGGTCTCGACGACAGTCTGGACGTGCGGGTGCAGGACCTGACGAAGGCCCGCGTCGGCGCAGATCGCGTCGACCTCGGCGAGCATCCGGACGAGGTGGCCGTGCTCGCTGCGGTCGAGGGGGCGGGGGACGGACCAGTCGTCGTCCATCACCGGGCAGGACACCAGGGTCGAGGCGCCCGCGCGGCCGAAGAGGTCGGCCACCGCGCGTGTGCGGGCCAGCGTCTCCTCACGACGGGCGGAGTCGTGCAGCACGAGCGGGACGAAGCCTCCGAGCAGGGTCATGCCGTGGTTGCCGAGGACCCCCTGGATGGCGTCGGGGTCGGTGGGCAGGAACCCAGGTGCGCCGTACTCCGTGGCGGGGATCCCCAGCTCGGTCATCTCGGTGAGCACCCGCTCGGTCGGAAGCATGTGTCCCCAGCCGGGGACCTCACAGATGCCCCAGGAGATCGGGGCCGAGGCGATGCGGTCGAGGAAGGTCATGCGATGACTCCGATGAGTGCTGGAACGGTCCAGCAAGAATGACACACGTCGCGCTGAAGGGCCATCGGGAGTGGTATCTTGACGTCAAGATAAATATCAACCGCCGGGTCCGGTCGCCACGACCGGGCCCGAGCGGCAAGATGGACCAGCGAGCAGCGCAGAGCGTTACCGACGACGAGGAGACGGTTGATGGCGAGCCAGGACAGCTTCGGGGCGAAGGCCACGTTGGACGTGGAGGGCAAGGAGTACGAGATCTTCCGCCTCGACGCCGTGAGCGGCGAGGGAGTGGCCGACGATGCGGTCGCGTCGCTGCCCTACAGCCTGAAGGTGCTGCTGGAGAACCTCCTGCGCACCGAGGACGGCGCGAACATCACCGCCGACGACATCCAGGCGCTGGCCGGCTGGGACGCCGAGGCCGACCCGAGCAAGGAGATCCAGTTCACGCCCGCCCGCGTGATCATGCAGGACTTCACCGGCGTGCCCTGCGTGGTCGACCTCGCCACCATGCGCGAGGCCATGGAGGAGCTCGGCGGCGACGCCTCCCGGATCAACCCGCTGGCTCCCGCCGAGATGGTCATCGACCACTCGGTCATCGCCGACGTCTTCGGCTCGCCCGAGGCCTTCGAGCGCAACGTCGAGATCGAGTACGAGCGCAACAGGGAGCGCTACCAGTTCCTGCGCTGGGGCCAGGGCGCCTTCGACGACTTCAAGGTCGTCCCGCCCGGCACCGGCATCGTGCACCAGGTCAACATCGAGCACCTCGCCCGCACCGTCTTCACCCGGGAGGTCTCGACGGGCTCGACCGACGAGACGGTGCTGCAGGCCTACCCCGACACGTGCGTGGGCACCGACAGCCACACGACCATGGTCAACGGCATCGGCGTCGTCGGCTGGGGCGTCGGCGGCATCGAGGCCGAGGCGGCCATGCTCGGCCAGCCGGTCTCGATGCTCATCCCGCGCGTGGTCGGCTTCAAGCTCAACGGCGACCTGCCCGAGGGCGCCACCGCCACCGACCTGGTGCTGACCATCACCGAGATGCTGCGCAAGCACGGTGTGGTCGGCAAGTTCGTGGAGTTCTACGGCCCCGGCGTCTCCGCGCTGCCGCTGGCGAACCGCGCCACCATCGGCAACATGTCCCCGGAGTTCGGCTCGACCATCGCGGTCTTCCCGATCGACGAGGAGACCATCAAGTACCTCGAGCTCACCGGCCGCGAGCCCGAGCAGCTCGCGCTGGTCGAGGCCTACGCCAAGGAGCAGGGTCTCTGGCACGACCCGGAGGCCCCCGGATATGTGGAGCCGCGCTACTCCGAGCGTCTCGAGCTCGACCTGACCACCGTCGTCCCGTCGCTGGCCGGCCCGAAGCGGCCCCAGGACCGCGTGTCGCTCTCCGACGCCAAGGAGGCCTTCCGCACGTCGCTGGCCGACTACGTCGACGACGGTGACGCCGAGGGCGGCTCCGACCAGGAGGGCGTGCCCGCCCAGGAGCAGCCCGACGACGCCCAGAGGTCGAGCGTCGACGAGGCCTCGGACGAGTCCTTCCCGTCCAGCGACGCCCCCGGCACCAGCCCCGGTGACGAGAGCGGCAACGGCGCCGGCGCGCCCGACGACTGGCACAACCACCCGGCCGGCAGCCCCGACGGCCGCCCGTCGAACCCGGCCAAGGTCACCCTCGACGACGGCACCGAGTTCGACCTCGACCACGGTGCGGTCGCGATCGCGGCGATCACCTCGTGCACCAACACGTCCAACCCGTCGGTGATGATCGGGGCCGCCCTGCTGGCCAAGAAGGCCGTCGAGAAGGGCCTGCAGCGCAAGCCGTGGGTCAAGACGACCCTGGCGCCGGGCTCCAAGGTGGTCTCGGACTACTACGAGCGCGCCGAGCTGACGCCGTACCTCGACAAGCTGGGCTTCAACCTCGTCGGCTACGGCTGCACCACCTGCATCGGCAACTCGGGCCCGCTCATCCCCGAGGTGTCGCAGGCGGTCAACGACAACGACCTCGCCGTCGTCTCGGTGCTCTCGGGCAACCGCAACTTCGAGGGCCGGATCAACCCCGACGTGAAGATGAACTACCTCGCGTCCCCGCCGCTGGTCGTCGCCTACGCGCTGGCCGGCTCCATGGACTGCGACCTGTTCAACGACAGCCTCGGCAAGGACACCGACGGCAACGACGTCTACCTCCGTGACATCTGGCCCTCGGCGGCCGAGGTCGAGGAGGTCGTCGCCTCGGCGATCACCTCGGAGATGTTCACCGACGACTACTCCGACGTCTTCGCCGGCGACGAGCGGTGGAAGTCGCTGGAGACCCCCGACGGCGACACCTTCGCCTGGGACGAGGACTCCACCTACGTGCCGACGCCCTCCGTACTTCGACGGCATGCCGCAGGAGCCGGAGCCGGTCGAGGACATCGAGGGGGCGCGCGTGCTGCTGAAGCTCGGCGACTCGGTGACCACCGACCACATCTCGCCCGCGGGCGCGATCAAGAAGGACTCGCCGGCCGGGTCCTACCTGCGCGAGCACGGCGTCGAGCAGCGGGACTTCAACTCCTACGGGTCGCGGCGCGGCAACCACGAGATCATGATCCGCGGCACGTTCGCCAACATCCGGCTGCGCAACCAGCTGGCCCCGGGCACCGAGGGTGGCTTCACCCGCGACTTCACCCAGGGCGAGGGCGACGACGCTCCGACCACGAGCGTCTACGAGGCCTCCGAGAACTACCAGGAGGCCGGCACGCCGCTGGTCGTGCTCTCAGGCAAGGAGTACGGCTCGGGCTCGTCGCGCGACTGGGCCGCCAAGGGCACCGCGCTGCTGGGCGTCAAGGCCGTCATCGCCGAGTCCTACGAGCGGATCCACCGCTCGAACCTCATCGGCATGGGCGTGCTGCCGTTGCAGTACCCCGAGGGCGAGAACGCCGAGTCGCTGGGCCTCACCGGCGAGGAGACGTTCTCGATCACCGGCGTCACCGAGCTCAACCCTTCGACGGCTCAGGACAGGCGAACGGCTCGACGCCGCGCACGGTGAAGGTGAAGGCCGGCGACACGGAGTTCGACGCCGTGGTCCGCATCGACACCCCCGGCGAGGCGGACTACTACCGTCACGGCGGGATCATGCAGTACGTCCTGCGCTCCCTGCTCACCAAGTAGCAGCACCCCGTCCTCGCATGTAACGCGGGGTTATGGACGCTTCGCAAGGGTCACGACCCTTGCGAAGCGTCCACGCGCCTGGGTCGGTGGCGTTCGCTGGAGTCGGTACGACGTACGCCGGAAGGGGCCGGATGCTCGGGATCACGCCGCTCGACCTCGCGGTGATCGCGACGGCGCTCCTCGTGGGCGCCGTCGTGCAGAGCGTCGTCGGTCTCGGGCTCGGTCTGGTGGCGGCGCCCGATCGTCACCCTCGTGGAGCCGTCGGTGATGCCCGAGCTCATGCTCTGGCTGGCGGTGGCGATGCCGCTGGTCACGCTGTCCGGCGAGCGCGAGGACATCGACTGGCGCGGGCTGGCCTGGTCCTTCCCACCGCGAAGCGTCGGGACCGTCGGGGGAGTCGCCGCCGTCACCCTCATGCCCGACCGGCTGCTCGGCGTCCTGGTCGGCGTCATGGTGCTGGTGGCGGTGCTGCTGACCTGGCGCACCGTCCGCATCCCGCTCAACCGCGGCACCCTGGTGACCGCCGGGCTGGTCTCGGGGTTCTCGGGCACGGCGACCTCCATCGGCGGCCCGCCGCTGGCGATCCTCTACCAGCACCGGCCGCCGCGCGAGATCCGCACCACGATGGCGGTCTACTTCCTCGGCGGCGCCGCGCTCTCGCTGGCGGGCCTGGCGCTGGCCGGCGAGGTCAACCAGCACGACGCCCTGCTCGCGCTGGCCCTCGCCCCGGTGCTGCTGGTGGGAGCGGTGGCCGGTCAGGCCCTGCGGCCACGTCTGGCGGCCGAGAAGGTGCGGCCGGCGGTGCTGGTGGTCTGCGGGGCCTCCTCGCTGGTCCTGCTGGTGCGTAGCATCGCCGTGGCCAGCGGCGGACGGCGGAGGAACCGATGAGATCAGAGACCAGGAGCTACGACACGGGCGAGGACGAGGTGGTGCTCGACCTCACCCGCGACGTCGCCGACTTCGTGCGCGGCCAGGGCGACGGGCTGCTGCAGGTCTTCGTGCCGCACGCGACCGCCGGCATCGCGATCATCGAGACCGGGGCCGGCTCCGACCTCGACCTGCTCAGCGCACTGGGCGACCTGCTGCCCGCCGACGACCGCTGGCGGCACCGCCACGGCTCCCAGGGGCACGGCCGCTCCCACGTCATGCCGGCGATCGTGCCGCCGCACGCCACCGTCCCGGTGCTCGACGGTCGGCTCCAGCTCGGCACCTGGCAGAGCATCTGCCTGGTCGACCTCAACGTCGACAACCGCACCCGCGAGGTCCGCTTCAGCTTCCTGCCCGGCTGAGGCGCGGGATCGGGTCGAACGGTGTTCGAACGTGGCGTAGGCTGCGGCCCATGTTCGGCCCACCCCCCACCCCCCGCCCGACCGGCCGCGGTCAGGTCCGCCCGGTCCCGGGCCGCCCGCCCGTCGCCCCCGCCGGCTGGCCGCGCCCGGTCCGCCCTCCTGACGCGCCCCGCTGGGAGGACACGGCGGTCGGGTGGCTGCTCGACCTGTGCCCGCCGGAGTACCGCTCCTACGGCGTGCTGCGACGCCACCCCGTCGTGCTGGCCCGCTTCGCCGCCCTCCACGTGGAAGCCGGTCAGGCGGCGGTCCGCCGGGGCCTGAGCGAGGCGCGCGCCTGCTTCCGCGACGTGGCCGACGGCGACGTCGTCGACGAAGCCGTCCTGACCTGGCAGGCCGAGGAGTCGCGCCTGCTCGCCGAGCGCCGGGGGATCGGCCTGGTCGAGGAGGCGCTGCGGGGTCGCCGGTTCGTCGAGCGGCTGTGAGCCGGCACGGCTAGGTTCGACCGGTGAGCCCGAGATCGAGCGACCTCCCTGTCCCCACCGTCGTGCCCGTCCCGTCGATGGGAGCCGAGGACGTCGTGATCGCCGACGACGGCACCCTCTACACCGGCACCGAGGACGGCGTCGTCTGGGCGCTCGACCCCGGCACCCACGAGGCGCGCGAGGTGGGCCGGCTCGTCGGACGCCCCCTCGGCCTCGAGCTGCTGCCCGACGGCCGGCTCCTCGTCTGCGACGCCCACCCGCGACGCGGCCTCTTCGCCCTGGACCCCCGTGACGGGTCCTGGGAGGAGCTGGCCCGCGAGGCCGAGGGAGTGACGTTCAACGTCTGCAACAACGCCGCGGTCGCCGCCGACGGCACGATCTTCGTCTCCGACTCCACCCAGGACTTCCGCCTCGAGGAGTGGCGCCGCGACCTCGTGACCGACCCCGGCTCCGGCCGCCTCGTGCGGCGCGATCCCGACGGCACCACCACGGTCGTGGTCCGGGGCCTCCGCTTCGCCAACGGCGTCGCCCTCGCCCCCGACGAGTCCTTCGTGTGCGTCGCGCAGTCCACCGGGCGCGACGTCGTACGCCTGTGGCTGACCGGGGAGCGCGCCGGGGAGCAGGATGTCCTGCTGCCCGACCTGCCCGGCTACCCCGACAACATCTCGCGCGGCAGCGACGGCCTCGTCTGGGTCACCATCGGCTCGCCGAAAGTGCCGCTGCTGGAGCTCCTGCTGCGGCTGCCGGCACCCGTCCGTCGCGCCGCGGCCAGGATCCCCGAGTCGCTGCTGCCCAGTCCGGCGCGCACCGCCCGCGTCCAGGCGTACGACGTCACGGGTCCCGCCCCGCGGCTGGTCCACGACCTCGACCTGGACGCCACGCACTTCCACATGGTCACCGGCGTCCGCGAGCACCAGGGCCGGGTCTGGGTCGCCAGCCTGGCCGAGGCGGCGCTCGCCTTCCACGACCTCGACGATCCGGAGGTGTCGCACGGCACACCACGTGACGCAGGAGCCTGAGGCCGGGCCCCTAGACTGGGTCAGATGAGCCTCCTGTCGTCGATCACCGAGCCGCGCGCGCTCCGCGACCTCGACGACGAGCAGCTCTCGTCGCTCACGGCGGAGATCCGTCAGCTCCTCATCTCGTCCTGCTCCGCCCGAGGCGGCCACCTCGGCCCCAACCTCGGCGTGGTCGAGCTGACCCTGGCCCTGCACCGTGTGTTCGACTCCCCGCGGGACCGCATCGTCTTCGACACCGGCCACCAGGCCTACGTGCACAAGATGCTGACCGGACGGGCGCGCGACTTCGCCCGGCTGCGCATCGAGGGCGGGCTCTCGGGCTACCCCAGCCGGGCCGAGTCGGCTCACGACATCGTGGAGAACTCGCACGCCTCGACCGCCATCTCCTGGGCCGACGGCCTGGCCAAGGCCGCTCACCTGCAGGGCCAGGACCACCACACCGTGGCCGTCATCGGCGACGGTGCGCTGACCGGCGGCATGGCCTGGGAGGCCCTGAACAACATCGCCTCGACCGAGGGCACCGCCGAGGCGCGTCGCCTGGTCATCGTGGTCAACGACAACGGCCGCTCCTACACCCCGACCGTCGGCGGCCTGGCCAACCACCTGACGACGCTGCGGACCAGCCCCCGCTACGAGCCGATGCTCGACGCGGTCAAGCGTGGTCTCCACGGGGTCCCGGGGGTCGGCCCCGCCGTCTACGACGCGCTGCACGCCATGAAGAAGGGCATGAAGGACGCTCTCGCCCCGCAGGGCCTCTTCGAGGACCTCGGGCTGAAGTACGTCGGCCCCGTCGACGGCCACGACCGCACCGCGCTGGAGCACGCGCTCACCCAGGCCAAGCGCTTCAACGGTCCGGTCATCGTGCACGCCATCACCGAGAAGGGCCACGGCTACGAGGCCGCGGTGCGTCACGAGGCCGACCAGTTCCACTCGCTCGGGCCGTTCGACGTCGAGACCGGCCGGGAGGCCGTCCGCGGCCTGGTGTGGACCGACGTGTTCGCCGACGAGATGGTCGCGATCGGCGAGGACCACCCGGAGGTCGTGGCGATCACCGCTGCCATGCTCCACCCCACCGGCCTGCACCACTTCGCCGGGCGCTTCCCTGAGCGCATCTTCGACGTCGGCATCGCCGAGCAGCACGCCGCCACGTCCGCCGCCGGCCTGGCCGCGGGCGGGCTCCACCCCGTCGTCGCGGTCTACGCGACGTTCCTCAACCGGGCCTTCGACCAGGTCCTCATGGACGTGGCGCTGCACCGTTGCGGCGTCACCTTCGTGCTCGACCGTGCCGGCGTGACCGGCGACGACGGCGCCTCCCACAACGGCATGTGGGACCTGTCGATCCTGCAGGTCGTGCCCGGACTCCGGCTCGCCGCCCCACGTGACGCCACCCGACTGCGGCAGTCGCTGCGTGAGGCGGTGCTGGTCGACGACGCCCCCACCGTGGTCCGCTTCCCCAAGGGCCCGCCGAACGCCGAGCTCGAGGCGGTCGAGCGTCGCGGCGGCGTCGACGTGCTGGTCCGCCGGGGCGAGCCCGACGTGCTGATCGTCGCCGTCGGCGCGATGGCGCCGACCTGTGTCGACGTCGCCGAGCGGCTCGCCGAGCAGGGGTACGGCGTCACCGTCGTCGACCCGCGCTGGGTGAAGCCGGTCGACCCCGCCCTGGTCGGGCTGGCCGCCGGGCACCGGCTCGTCGTCAGCGTCGAGGACAACGGCGTCGTGGGCGGTTGCGGCTCGGTGCTGCTGCAGACCCTCAACGCTGCCCGCGTCGACACCCCGGTCCGGCTGCACGGCGTGCCGCAGGAGTTCCTGTCCCACGCCAAGCGCGCCAAGATCCTCGAGGACGTCGGGCTGACGGCCCAGGCGCTGGCGCGCGGCATCGTCGAGGACATGTCCGCCCTCGACCAGGGCGATGCGCTGGTGGAGGTCGAGTGAACGACTCCCGCTACGACCCCCCGTCCCTCGTCCACATCGTCGACGACGTCCCCGAGCTGTCCCGCGGCGACGAGAGCACGCCCGGCCCGGTGATGGTGCTGTCCCTCTCGGGCTTCCTCGACGCCGGCAACGCCGCCAGCGTGGCCGTCGACCACCTGCTCTCCGACGACGCGGGCCGCGTGGTGGCCAGCTTCGAGCTCGACGGCTTCTACGACTACCGCGCGCGACGGCCCCCGATGACCTTCGTCGAGGACCACTACGAGGGCTACGTCGCCCCGCGCCTCGTCGTGCGTGTGCTGAGCGACCAGCGCGGCACGCCGTACCTCCTGCTGCACGGGCCCGAGCCCGACACCCACTGGGAAGCCTTCGCCCGCGCGGTGCGCCGCGTGGTGGAGCACTTCGGCGTGCGCCTCACCGTCTCCTTGGGCTCGGTGCCGATGGCGGTGCCCCACACCCGGCCCGTGATGGTCACCAACCACGCCACGCGCAGCGAGCTGCTCACCGCGGAGAACATCTGGCAGGGCGTCATCGCGATCCCGGCCAGCGCCCAGTCGCTGCTCGAGCTGCGGATGGGGGAGTGGGGCCTCGACGCGCTCGGCTTCGTCGCGCACGTGCCGCACTACGTCGCGCAGGTCGACTTCCCGGCCGCCTCGGCCAAGCTGGTCGAGTGCGTCGAGGGCGTCACCGGTCTCGAGTGGTCGATCTCGGAGCTGAACGAGGCCGCCGGCCTGCGCGACGCCGAGATCAGCGAGCAGGTCTCGGACTCCGAGGAGGTGCGGGCGGTCGTCGCCGGCCTCGAGCAGCAGTACGACGCGATCAGCCCGATGGGCGGCGCGAGCCGCGAGGGCGGCCTTCCGATCGCCGAGGCGCGCGACCTGCCCACCGCCGAGGAGCTGGGCGCGGAGTTCGAGCGCTTCCTCGCCGACCTCGACCCGGGTGACGCCGGAGACCAAGGAGGAGACGGCGATGCCGGCTTCCGTTGACGAGCTGCTGACCCTGCTCGACCTCGAGACCATCGACCTGAACCTCTTCCGCGGCACCCAGCCGACGACCCGCATGCAGCGGGTCTTCGGTGGCCAGGTCGCAGCGCAGGCGCTCGTGGCGGCCAACCGCACGGTGACCGACGAGCAGCTCGTGCACTCGCTGCACAGCTACTTCCTGCGTCCCGGCGACACCGCCGTCCCCATCGTGTACGACGTGGAGCGGGTCCGCGACGGTCGTTCCTTCGCGACCCGACGCGTCCTGGCGCGGCAGCACGGCCGGCCGATCTACGCCCTCACGGCGAGCTTCCAGGTCGACGAGGGCGGCTTCGAGCACCAGGACACGATGCCCGACGTCGTACCCCCGGAGCAGGCGTTCGACGTCAACGAGATGATGCGCACCGCCGACGACCGCCGCCGCGAGGAGTGGGCGCGGGAGTGGTCGGTGATGGACCTGCGCCACGCCGGCGACTCGAAGCCCGGCGGCGTGCTGGACGGCTCGGAGATGCCGTCGCGGGTGCACTACTGGATCAAGGTCGCCTCGGCGCTGCCGGACGATCCGCTGGTCCACCGGGCGGTGCTCACCTACATCAGCGACATGACGCTGCTGGGAGCGACACTGCTGCTGCACGACAAGACCCCGAGCAGCAGCGACGTGCAGGCGGCGTCGCTGGACCACACCGTGTGGTTCCACCGTCCGTTCCGCGCCGACGAGTGGCTGCTCTACGCGCAGTCCTCGCCGACCGCGAGCGGCGCCCGTGGGCTGGCCTGGGGGCGGCTGTTCAGCCAGGACGGGCGGCTGGTGGCGTCGGTGGCGCAGGAGGGTCTGATCCGACCCCGACCGGAGGGCCGCTAGCACACGTCACCCCGAAAGGGCTGACAGACACGCCGACGCGTTGTTACGTTTGTTGCTCCTGAGGCAGGTGTTGATCATGTGACTCCTCGCCGTGCACCCGAGGAGCACCCCGCATGCGCGAACGCCGATCCTGCCTGCCCGCCGCACGTCCCCGGCTCGACCCGGGCCCGCGACGGGTGGTCTGCTGGTCCTGACGCTGGCCGCTCCGCTGGTCGTGGGCCTGCTGAGCGCCGCGCCGGCGCAGGCGCGACCCGAGACCGGCTACGAGATGCCGTTCCCGTGCGGGCAGAGCTGGACCGGCAGCACCCGCTCGGGGCACTCGCCGAGCGTGAACTCCATCGACTGGAACCGCACCGACGACGTCGACGACCCGGTGGTGGCGTCGGCGGCCGGCACGGTCTCGCGGGTGACCGACCTGGGCGGGCGCAGCTACGGGCTCTACGTCATGGTCGACCACGGCGGCGGTGCCGTGACGCTGCACGCCCACCTCGCTGCCGAGTACGTCACCGTCGGTCAGCGTCTCGACCAGGGCCAGCTCATCGGGCGCGTCGGCACCTCCGGTGGCAGCACCGGTCCCCACCTCCACTACGAACAGCGCGAGGGCAGCGGAGTGGCGCGGCCGGTCTTCGGCGACACCTCCTTCGCCATGCCGTCCACGCAGGCCTCGGCGAACTGTCCCCACACCCCGGTGGCGGGGGACTGGAACGACAACGGCGACGCCGAGCTCGGCCTCTACCGCCGTACGGCGACCCCGAGCTTCCGGCTCCGCCGCACGCCGGCGGTGCCCCTCGGCGTCAGCTACGCCGACCCCCTGGTGGCCGACTGGGACGGCGACGACCGCACCGACCTCGGCGTACGCGACCCGGCGACGGGCGTCTTCACCCTGCGCAGCTCCGGGGGAGCGGTCACGCAGCTGCCGTTCGGCACGGCGACCGACCGCGGTGTGGCCGGGGACTGGGACGGCGACGGGCGCGCGGAGGTGGGCGTCTTCCGACCCTCGAGCGCGGCGTTCCTGCTGCGGTCGGCGAACGGCAGCGTCACGCAGCAGGCGCTCGGCTCGATCGGCTCGCTGCCGATCACCGGGGACTGGAACGGCGACGGCGTCACCGACCTCGCCGTGTTCGACCAGGGCAGCTGGACGCTCGTCGTCCGCGGCGCGGCGCCGGCGACCCGCGCGCTCACCTTCGGTGACGCCGACGACCTCCCGGTCTCCGGCGACTGGGACGGTGACGGCGACACCGACCTCGGGGTCTGGGACCCGGCCACCGCGACGTGGACGAAGCGGGTGGCCGCCCGCCGCTCGACCGGGTCCGGTACGCAGACGACCACGGTCTTCGGTCAGCCTCGCTGAAGCTGGGACGAGCCGGGTTTTGTCCACAGGACAAAATTTGTTTGAGTGAGTATGGGGGGAAGCCCGTTCCGGGGCTCAAACTGTCGGTGCGCCCTGGCATCGTCGAGTCATGGAGCAGCACCCGAACCCCGAGCCTGGAGGCGGGTCTGTGCCGGGCGAGCCCTCCGGGGAGGCCTTCGCTGCGACGCCCGGTGCGGGGGCTGTTGCGGGTGAGGGTCGGTGGCGTGGTTTCTCCCCGGTCGAGGCACGGACCCAGCGGATGCACCGCTTCACCGCCACCTTGCTGGCCGCGGTGGGTGACGCCACCGCCGGGGGTCGTCGACGGTGTCGCGTTCGGGTGCTTGAACGCCTTCGAGGCCGGCGAGGCGGTGTTGGAGCTGCACGAGGCCTCGGCCCGGCTCAAGGGGCTGCAGCTCGCGCTGCTGGCCCACGCCGACCAGCTCGACGTCAGCTCCCAGGCCGACGGGCCGGCGCCGGTGAACACCGCCGCCTGGCTGGCCCACCGCGCGCTGGTCCCGGGTCGCGTCGCCCGCGGGCCAGGTCCGTCACAGCCGCGACCTCACCTCCGACGTTCACCGCGACCGGGTCAGCGCTGCTCGCCGGCGACATCGACGCCACCCAGGCCGAGGTCGTCGTGGCGGCGGTCAAGCAGCTGCCCGGAGACCCTCGAGCCGGAGGACCGCGTCACGGGCCGAGAAGGTGATGCTCGCCGAAGCCCGCCGTCTCGACGCCGACCAGCTCCGCGTCCTGGGACGCCGGTTGCTGGAGGTCATCGACCCCGACGCCGCCGAAGCCCTCGAAGCCACCCGGCTGCAGGCCGAGCAGGACGCCGCCGACGCCCACACCTGGCTCACGACCTGGGACGACCACGCAGGCACCACCCACCTCAACGTCACGCTCTCCACCCGCCACGCCGACATGCTCCGCACCGCCCTGCACGCCATCGCCAACCCCAGCCTGAGCCGACGCCATCAGCCGCACCACCACCAGCCTCGACGACGCCGGGCTGCGCGCGGAGACACCGGCCGAAGGCGAACCAGCGGGTGATGGGTGAGGCGTTCTGCCGCCTCATCGAGACCCTCGACCCGCACCGCCTGCCCCACTCCGGCGGCCTCAGCGCCACCGTCGTGGTCACCATCCCCCTGGCGACCCTCGAAGGTGGACTCGCCGCGGCGACCATGGACACCGGCACCCGCCTGTCGCCCGGAGAAGCCCGCCGGATGGCGTGCGACGCCGGCCTCATCCCCGCCGTCCTCGGCGGCCACCAGCGAGGTCCTCGACCACGGCCGCACCCGCCGACTGTTCTCCAAACCCCAACGGGTCGCGATGGCGATCCGACAGAGCTTCCGCTGCGCCGCCGAAGGCTGCGAACGACCCACCGCCTGGTGCGACGCCCACCACCTCCAACCCTGGATCCGCGACGGCAACACCAACCTCGACGACGGCGTCCTCATCTGCGGACGCCACCACACCCTCGCCCACCACCCCGACTACACCGTCCAACGACGACCCGGCTACCGCATCAGCATCACCCGCACCCCACGCACGCCCCCGCGACGCCAATAGGAGCACGCAGCGAACATCCGCCACGACGCTGAGCGGACGGGTGTCCTTCCCGCCGCAGCTGCCCCTCACTCGCCGGGCGATCCCGCAGGTCCCGGTGCCCCCGATGCCTACCCCATGCGACGCCGGATCCACTGGACCTGCTCACGGGCGCAGGCTCGTCGGAGCAGCGGACGCCGTCGCCGAACGCTCGGCAGCGCCCCTCCGTCGCGCTCCGCGCGGTCGTGCCGCGGGTCCCAGATGAGTACGCGTGCGGATGTGCTGGGGTCGACTTCGCGGTTCGATGAACTCATGACGTTCTTCGTACTGCGGACCAGGTCGCCACGCCTTGCTCGGGCAGGGGTGCCGTGCGGCATCGCCGTCCTGGTCTTCACGGCCTACGCGTTGCCGCTCATCGGTTTCCTCGCGTCCCTGTCACTCCCCTTCGTGACGCACGCCGCACGCCGCTACCTGTGGCCCGAGACCTCTCGCGCCCACTCCATCGTCTGGTCACTCATGGCGTGGGTGGGCCTGTGGTTGCCCGCCCTGCTCAGCCTCTTTGCCCTCGTGTCCACCGGGACCGAGGTGGTGGTGGGGCCGAGGGTCTCGACCATGTGGCTGGTCATGCCACTGTGCGCCCCGGACAACCTCAACGCCCTGATGCTGCCCGCTCTGATGGCCGCTGTGTTCTGTCTCGCCGGTCTGCTGTGCGCTGCCGCGACCCGACGTGCGTGGCCATGGGTAGCCGCCGCCTGGCTCGCGCCCTGGGTTCACTACCTCGTCTTTTCCCAGATCCCCCACGAGTTCTTCTGCTGAGCGCCCCGACCCGCTCTCGCGAGCCACTACCACTGCTCGCGATTCCGCGCGGTCGTGCCTCTGAGTGGGCGATGGCGTTCCCAAGTCACCGCCCCCAGGCGTACCGTCGTCAGGTGGTCACTGTCGTTCGAGTAGCGCGGGTCGTGCTCATCGTCGTGCTGGCTCTCATGGCCATCTCGTTCGTCATCAGTATCGGGACATCCAACACTGGGCTCCTGGAGAAGGCTCTCCTGCTCGCCCTTGTCGGAGTGTGCATCTATGCGGCAGCCAAGGTGACGACCCTCAGCGAACGGATAGTCCACCGCCTCGACCGCCAGTGACGCCGGCGTCCGGACACGGTGGCTCAGCCCGTCGTGCCTCGACGTCCGATCCAGCCGTGCACCGCGGCTCAAGGCTCCAGCACGACCTTGCCGGTGCTGCGGCGAGCCTCGATGTGTTCGTGAGCCCGGGCCGCGTCGGCCAGGGGGTACGACGAGTCGACGTGTGGACGCACCCACCCGGACCCGATGCCCTCGAGCACCTGCCCCATCCAGCCGCGGAGCTTGTCGACCTCGTCCCACATGTGCCCGAGGTTGACCCCGAAGACGCCCTGGTTGGCGTTCATGAGCGGCACCGGGTGGAACAGGGGCATCAGCGCCGCGGTCCTGGCCAGCTGCAGCTTGCCGCGCAGACCCTGGTTGCTGGAGGCGGCGGAGACGCCGTACATCCCGAGCCGGCCCGTGGGGCGCAGCACGCTGCGGGACCGGCGGAAGCTCTCTCCTCCGAGCGGGTCGATCACCAGCTCGACGCCTCGGTCGTCGGTGAGGGCGCGGACCTCGCGAGTCCAGTCGCCGGTGCGGTAGTCCACGGCGTGGTCCAGGCCCCGAGCCGTGAGGAAGGCGTGCTTGCCCGCGCTGGCCGTGCCGATGCTGCGCGCCCCCACGTGGTGAGCGATGTCGAGCGCAGCGAGGCCGACTCCGGAGCCGGCGTTCTGGATGAGCACGGTGTCGCCCTCGCGGAGACCGCCCTGCACCACGAGCAGCTGCCAGGCGGTGAGGTAGGCGACCGGGATCGATGCCGCCTCCGCGTGGCTCAGCGCCTCCGGCTTGACGAAGACCTGGGCTGCCGGGACGTTCAGCAGCGCTGCTGTAGCCGCCGAAACGTGTCAGCGCGAGGACGTCCTGCCCGATCAGTGACTCCTCGACCCCCGGGCCCACCGCGCGCACCGTGCCCGAGACCTCGTAGCCGACCACCAGCGGTAGCGGCGGCGCGTCGGGGTAGAGGCCCTGCCGGGCGAGGATGTCGGCGAAGTTGATCCCGGCGGCGGCCACCTCGACCTGCGCCTCACCGGGGCCGGGCGGGTCCAGCCGAGACGTCTGGAGTCTCAGCTGCGCCGGGGCACCTGCGCGGGTGATGACGACCTGTCGGATGTCCATCCGTGCATTGTCGCCCAGGTCCTCACAGGCGACCTGCTCAGGTCGCTTCGAGCTCGAAGAAGAGGAAGCAGATGAACGAGCGACCGTCCGTGGTGGGCAGCAGCTCCGGCGGTGTGTCTGCCGCGGGCGGCGGCTCCGTGACCTTCCTGATGCCGAACCCCGCGTCGATGAACGTGTTGATGACGTCCTGCAGGGGCCGGTGCCAGTAGGTCATCCACACGGTGCCCTCGCCGAAGTCGTAGTCCTCGGAGTACTGCGTGAGGGCGAAGTAGTCGGCGTCGGGATACACGATCGCGTAGACCGTCGGGTGGATGATCGAGACGATGAGCCGACCGCCGGGTTCGAGGACACGCCGCAGCTCGGCCAGTGCGGAGGCCCAGTCCTCGACGTAGTGCAGGGACAGGGACGCGACGACGACGTCGAACGCGTCGTCTGCCCAGGGCAGCGGGGCTCCGAGGTCGGCGACGCTGAGGACCGCGTCATCGCCGAGCCTCTCGCGGGCCAGCTCGACCATGGCGGGACTCAGGTCGAAGCCGGACACGTCCGCACCCCTGGTGCGCAGCGCCTCCATCAGGGGGCCCGAGCCACATCCGGCGTCGAGGACCCGCAGCTCCGCGACGTCGCCCGCGAGACGGATCATCTCCGGGCGCGCGTAGTAGGCGTTGAAGAGGTTGTTGTCGTTGCTGGCCGAGTACGCCGCAGCGAAGCTGTCGTAGTCAGCGGCGGGAGCGACGGACGTGCTTACCGAGTCGGGCATGGCACGTTTCTACCTGACTCCGATGCGTCAGACGGGAACAGCCCTGCCGACGACGTGAGGCGCGCCGGACTTCGGGTTGGTCAGCGTGAAGCGCTGCTGGTCGCCCTCGACGTCGGCGTGGAAGCGGACCGTGGCCGGCAGCAGGATCGGGGTCTTGAAGGCGACGTCGACGCGGACCGCCTCGGGCAGCCGGTTCTCCAGCGCCGCGACGCAGCGCGCCTTGCTCCACATGCCGTGCGCGATCTGCCGCGGGAAGCCGAAGGCCTTCGCCGTGGTGGCGTAGAGGTGGATCGGGTTGCGGTCGCCGCTGACGGCGGCGTAGCGCCGGCCGAGGTCGCCGTCGAGGCGCCACGCGGCCCCGCCCGCGTCGACCGCGGTCAGGTCCATGCCGGCACCGGCGGACTCGTCACCTCGTCCGCGGCGCAGGTACGTCGAGACCTCGTCCCACACGACCTCGCCGTCGACCCGGACCTCGGTCAGCATGTCGAAGACCCGGCCCTTGGCGTGGCCGCGCAGGTTCGATGCACGCACGCTCACGTCGTACCTCTCCTCGGCCGTGGTGGCGCGGTGCTGGGTGATGGTGTTCTCGAGGTGCACCATGCCCATCGCCGGGAACGGGAAGGAGGAGTCGGTGAGCATGGTCATGTGCAGACCGAACGCCAGCATGTGCAGGTAGGGCAGCGGGAGCGAGTCCTTGCGCGGGAAGCCGCACACCGAGGCGTACGCCGACACGTGGCTCGGGTCCACGGCGACACCGCGGCGGAGCAGCTCGAGGTCGGGCAGGTCGCTGCCCTTGGACTTCTTGAGCCCGGGGAGCGCACCGACGCCGGGCAGGGCGGGCAACGCGGCCTTGAGCATGAGCGGAAGCGATCCGGGGGCGCCGTCGAGGACGCGGGTCTCGGTCATGGTGCGATCACGCACCCAGCATCATCTGGCCGCAGACGCGGACCACGTTTCCGTTGACGGCGGTGGAGGCGGGGTTGGCGTACCACGCGATCGTCTCGGCCACGTCGAGCGGGAGCCCACCCTGCTGGAGGGCGTTGAGGCGACGTCCGACCTCGCGGGTCATCAGCGGCACGGCGGCGGTCATCTTGGTCTCGATGAAGCCGGGGGCCACGGCGTTGATCGTGATGCCGTTGGAGACCACCGGGGCCAGCGCGTCCACCAGGCCGATGACGCCGGCCTTCGAGGCGGCGTAGTTGGTCTGGCCGACGTTGCCGGCGATGCCGGCGATGCTGGCGACGCCGATGACGCGGCCGTTGGCGTTGATCACACCCTCCTCGAGCAGCGTCTGCGTGATCCGCTCGGGGGCGGTCAGGTTGACCGCGATCGCGGAGCCGAAGACGTCGTCCTTCATGTTCTGCAGCTTCTTGTCGCGCGTGATGCCGGCGTTGTGCACGACGATGTCGACGCCGTCGTAGTTGGTCTGCAGGTAGTGCGCGATGCGCGCCGGCGCGTCCTTGGCCGTGATGTCGAGGGTGAGCAGGTCGCCGTCGATGTCCGTCATGACCGCGCTCAGCTCCTCCGCGGCCTGCGGGACGTCGACGCCCACGACGGTGGCCCCGTCGCGGTGCAGGACGCGGGCGATCTGCTCGCCGATGCCGCGGCTGGCGCCGGTGACGAGCGCGATCTTCCCGTCGAGCGGGCGGGCCCAGTCGACGGTCTCGGCGGGCTCCTTCTCGCCGACCGCGCCGATGCGCACGACCTGGCCCGAGACGTAGGCCGACTTGGGGGACAGGAGGAAGGCCAGGGTGGAGGAGGTCGCCTCCTCGGCACCCTCGGCGACGTAGACGAGCTGCACGGTGGTGCCGCGACCGGCCTCCTTGCCGAGGGAGCGGGTGAAGCCCTCGAGGGCGCGCTGGGCGATCCGCTCGCCGGCGCTCCCGGTCGACTCCGGCGGGGTGCCGAGCACGACGATGCGCGCGCACTCGGTGAGGCTGCGCAGCTTGGGGGTGAAGAAGTGCTGCAGCTCGACGAGCTGCTCGGTGGTGGTCAGCCCGGTGGCGTCGAAGACCAGACCCTTGTACTTCTCGCCGTCCTGGGTCTCCTCGACCGAGGCGATCTCCAGGGCGTCGAGCGTGGTGGCCAGCGCGGTGCGCAGGCGGCCCTCGCCGCCCACGACGACGGTGCCGGTGACCAGGGGGTCGCCGGGCTTGTAGCGCTCGAGCTCGACCGGGTTCGGCAGACCCAGGTTCTTGGCCAGCAGCTGGCCGACGGGGGACTGGATCAGGGACTGGTAACGGTCGCTCATCGCGAGGGTCTCCTCCGGGGGCGCGACGGGGCGGCCGCGCATCGACTGGGTGGTACTCAACGGTAACTTCGTGTGTAACTCCGAGTCCACTTTCGTGATCTGAGCCTCATTCGGTGCCGTCCGGAGTACTCCGAACGGCACTATGGAGACGTCGGTGACTCGTGAGTAACCTAGGCCGAGCCTAGCCGTGCGCCCGCGGCGGCATCCGGGTTCTCAGACGATCGTGCCCGACCAGCCCCATCCGGCCGCCCACACCGGCGGCCTCCCCGACCCCCAGGAGTCCTCGTGCAGGCCAAGTCCCGTCGCGTCGCCGTCATCGGCGGCAACCGCATCCCGTTCGCCCGCTCGAACACCGTCTACGCCGACGCCTCCAACCAGGAGATGCTCACCGCCGCCATCGACGGTCTCGTGACGCGCTACGGCCTCGAGGGTGTGCGCGTCGGCGAGGTCGTCGCCGGCGCCGTGCTCAAGCACTCCCGTGACTTCAACCTGACCCGGGAGTCGGTGCTCGGCAGCAAGCTGTCGCCGGAGTCGCCGGCCTACGACGTGCAGCAGGCGTGCGCGACCGGCGTCCAGGCCGCCATGGCCGTGGCCGGCAAGATCGCGCTCGGCCAGATCGAGGTCGGCATCGCCGGTGGCACCGACACCACCTCCGACGCCCCGATCGCACTGAACGAGAAGCTCCGCAAGATCCTGCTCGAGGCCAACCGCTCGCGCACCACCCAGGGCCGCATCGCCGCGCTCGCGAAGATCCGGCCCCAGCACCTCGCGCCGTCGATCCCGCAGAACAGCGAGCCCCGCACCAAGATGTCGATGGGTGACCACGCCGCGCTGACGGCGCTGGAGTGGAAGGTCAGGCGTGAGGACCAGGACGCCCTCGCGGTGGCCTCCCACCACAACTTGGCGGCGTCGTACGACCGCGGCTTCCAGGACGACCTCGTCACGCCGTTCCGCGGCCTCGAGCGCGACCAGAACCTGCGCGCCGACTCGTCGGTCGAGAAGCTGTCGACCCTCAAGCCGGTCTTCGGCAAGGGCGAGACCGCCACGATGACCGCGGCGAACTCCACCCCGCTGACCGACGGCGCCTCGGTGGTGCTGCTGTGCTCGGAGGAGTACGCCGAGGCGCGCGGCTGGCAGCCGCTGGCGTTCATCACCGAGTACGAGACCGCCGCCGTCGACTTCGTCCACGGCGGCGAGGGCCTGCTCATGGCGCCGGCCTACGCGATGCCGCGGATGCTCGAGCGCGCCGGCCTGGGGCTCGGCGACTTTGACTTCTACGAGGTCCACGAGGCCTTCGCCTCGCAGGTGCTCGCCACGCTGGCGGCCTGGGAGGACCCGGTGTTCTGCAAGGCCCGTCTGGGTCTCGACGGACCGCTGGGCTCGATCCCGCGCGACCGCCTGAACGTCAACGGCTCCTCGCTGGCCGCGGGCCACCCGTTCGCCGCCACCGGCGGGCGGATCATCGCCAATGCCGCGAAGCTGCTGGCGGAGAAGGGCTCCGGCAAGGCCGTCGTCTCGGTGTGCGCGGCCGGCGGCCAGGGCGCCGTCGCCATCCTCGAGCGCTGACCCCTCCCGCCGCATGTAACGCGGGGTTATGGACGCCTCGCAAGGGTCGCAACCCCTGCGAGGCGTCCACAACGCTCGGTCGGACGACCTCGTCGAGCACGGCGCCGGGGCCGGAGCCTCAGCCGTCGTACGTCGCCAGCCGGTCACGCAGCCACGTCGTCGTGCCGGCGGGCAGGTACTTCAGCTTCGGCCGGCCGGCCAGCGGAGCGACCAGGAGGGCGGCGTCGTCGGGCAGTGACCACTTGATCTCGTGGTAGACCCGCGAGAGCGAGTCGTCGCTGACCACGAAGCAGAGGTCGTCGGCCACCACGCGGATCTCCTGCCACGGGCCGGGCAGGTCGTCCTCGACCCGCGCGCCCGTCCAGGCGATGAACACCGTCACGTCGTCGGTACGCCGAACCAGGGCGAGCGTCGAGGCGACCAGCTGCGCCTTGACCCGCTGGGCGTCCAGCGAGGCGATGACGGGCACGCCCGGCGTCTCCTCACGGACCATGACGCCGAGCCGCGCCAGCTGCAGGCCGCCGAGACCGAGGGCGTAGAGCACGTTGGAGACCTGGTCGACGTCGTCGACGGCGAAGTCGTTGCTGGCGTTGCCCGCCTCGATCACCTCGGTGACGCACGAGAGGCACGCGGTCATGCCGCGACCGAGGCGGTAGAGGGCCGAGGAGCTGAGCTCGTCGAGGATGGCCGGGCCCATCCGCAGGACGGTGACACCGCAGTCGACGAACGCGGGGTACTCCAGACCGAAGTCGACGAACGTCTCCGTGATCGCGCTCAGCCGCGCCTCGGGCGCGGCACCCGTGTTGCTGTCGTCGGTGGCGCGCAACCGCGCCACGAGGTCGTGGAGATAGTCGACGAGCGTGAGCGCGAAGAGCTCTTCCTTGCCGGTGAAGTGGCGGTAGATGATCGCGCGGTTGATGCCGACCGCCTTCGCCACGTCCTCGATCTGGGCGTCGCGCACGCCGCTGGCGTCGAACAGCTCGCGGGTGGCGGCGATGATCGCGGCCTCCCGCTGGCGCCGCCGGTCGGCGGGGGAGCGTTTGGCGCGGGGCGGGGTGCCGGCGGGGGGAGCGGGCCGGGCGGACGTCTCAGCCATGGCAGAAGCGTAACGCACGTGTAACTCCCAGTTGCAGAGATAGGACTGACGGACGGTTGGGCACGCCCCCCGGGGTGCTTGCTCTTTCGGTCTGGGGGGTCGAGGGTTGTCCGGACCAGATCGGGCGAGACGAGGGACGTGGATGAGCGTCGAAGGCAGCACCACTCAGATCCACCTCCCGGGGCAGGCGCACGTCGCCCACGGTCCGCACGACCAGACCGGCATGTACCTGATGCACCACGCGTTCCGGCGGGACCTGGGTGCCTTCGAGGCAGCCGTGGGTCGCACACCGGTGACAGAGGCAACGACGTGGCGAGCGCTCGCTGCGCGCTGGGAGCGCTTCGCCGAGGTGCTGCACCACCACCACGGGGTCGAGGACGCCTCGATCTGGCCGCTGGTGCACAGCGGGGTCACCGCTGAGGCCGACCGGTCAGTGCTCCAGGACATGGAGGCCGAGCACGCGCGCATCGACCCCGTCCTGGCGGCCACCGGGTCCGCCTTCGCGGACATGGCCGCCCACCCGTGCGAGGAGCACCGAGCCGCCCTGGCGGTCCAGGTCACGGAGGTGCGGCGGCTGCTGAGCGAGCACCTGGCCCACGAGGAGAGCGAGGCCCTGCCGCTGCTCCAGCGCACCCTCAGCGTCGAGCAGTTCACGCTCACGGAGCAGGCGGCCCGGAAGGCCTACCCACCTCGGATGCTGCCGTTCGTCCTGCCGTGGGTGATGGAGGGGCTGCCCGACCAGGTCGCGACGGCGTTCGTGGGCAAGGCGGGCCGGGTCTACGCCATCTTGCTGATGATCACTCAGCGGCGGTTCCGCCGAGGGGAGCAGCGAGCCTTCGGCCACGCGCGCTGAGCGGTCAGGCCTTGACCAGGCGACCCAGCGCGAAGCGCGCCAGGGGCGCGTAGCCGGCGACGACTGGAAGCAGTCCGGTCGCCCGCAGCCAGGTGCTGCCGTCGTCCTCGACACCGTGCACGAGGTGCATCCGGACGAGCCCGACCGGACCCAGCTGGACGCGCCACGCCCACGTGCGGGCCGCGGCGTCGACGTCCTCGACCACGAAGCGCACCCCAGGGCCGACGACGGGCCGGACGGTGCCGCGAAGGCCGGCGCGCAGGGTGGTGCCGTCGGCGTCGACGTCGCGGATCTGGGGCGCCCACTGCGGCCAGCGGCGCACGTCGGCGTACCGGTCCCAGATCTCGTCGGCGGGGGCAGAACCTCGGGCGCGCACGGTCACGGTGGTCATCCGACCAGCCTACGGATGCTCGGTCGGCAGGCAGACTGTCGCCATGAGCTCTGCGGGAGGCGCGCGCGCCGGCATCGTCGTGACGGGCACCGAGGTGCTGACCGGTCGGGTCACCGACCGCAACGGCCCCTGGCTGGCCGAGCAGCTGCGGCTGGCAGGGGTGGACGTCGCGCACGTGATCGTGGTCGGCGACCGGCCCGAGGACCTGTCGCGCTCGCTTGGAGTTCCTCGCCGCGTCCGGCCTCGACCTGGTCATCACCTCGGGGGGGCTGGGCCCGACGGCCGACGACCTCACCACGCAGGTGGTGGCCGAGGTCCAGGGTCGACCGATGCGGGTCGACCCTGACCTGGAGTCCCGTATCGGCGCGCGGGTCGAGGAGCTGTCGAAGGGGCGCGGGTGGCGCACGGACCCCGAGGCGACCGCCGCCGGCGTGCGCAAGCAGGCCGACGTGCCGGACGGCGCCCTGGTGCTGGAGCCGGTGGGCACCGCACCGGGGCTCGTCGTGCCGGTGGCGGAAGGACGCACCGGACCGCCGGTGGTGGTCCTCCCGGGGCCGCCGAGCGAGCTGCAGCCGATGTGGCCGGACGCGCTGGCCACCCCGGTGGTGCGATCGGCGCTGAGCAGTGCGGTCGAGCTGCGGCAGGCGACGATGCGGCTCTGGGGAACCCCGGAGTCGCAGCTCGCGGCGACGATGCGTGGTCTCGACCTCGCGGATCTCGAGGTCACGACGTGCCTGCGCGACGGCGAGCTCGAGGTCGTCACACGGTTCGGCTCCGAGGCCCAGCACGGGTACGACGCCTTCGCTGCAACGTTGCGGGAGGAGTACGCCGAGACGCTGTACTCACCCGACGGTCGGACCGTCGACGACCTCGTGGCCGACACGCTCCTGGAGCGCGGCTGGACGATCGCGACCGCCGAGTCCTGCACGGCCGGGCTGCTCGCCGGGCGGCTGACCGAGCGGGCCGGCTCCTCGGCGTACGCCGTGGGCGGGCTGGTCGTCTACTCCAACCAGGCCAAGCACGACCTCGCCGGTGTGGACCCCGGGTTGATCGAGCGGGTGGGCGCGGTGAGCGCCGAGGTGGCCGAGGCCCTGGCCCGCGGCGCCCGCGAGCGGCTGGGCACCGACGTCGGGGTGGGCATCACCGGAGTCGCGGGACCGGGAGGTGGCACGGACGAGAAGCCGGTCGGCACGGTGCACTTCTGCGTCTCCACCGCGCACGCCTCGGTGGCACGTCGGGTGCAGGTGCCGGGTGACCGGGCGGCCGTCCGCCAGCGCTCGACGACCATCGCGTTGCACCTCGTCCGCGAGCTGTTGGCCACGTAGGCCTCATCCCAGGTGGGAGCGGACCGCGTGCGATCGTGTCGACCTCGGCGGGCGGCTTGTCGTCGCGGTAGCGCAGGACGCGGGCGAACCGGAGCGCCACGCCCCCGGGGTAGCGGGTCGAGCGCTGCACCCCGTCGAAGGCGATCTCCACGACCTGCTCCGGGCGGACGAAGACCACGTGGCCCTCGCGGTGGGTCTCGAGTGCGAGAAAGCGCTCGGTCTGCCAGGCCAGCATCTCGTCGGTCATGCCCTTGAACGTCTTGCCGAGCATCACGAAGCCGTCGCCGTCGCGGGCACCGAGGTGGATGTTGGACAGGGTGCCGCGCCGTCGGCCGCTTCCCCACTCGACGCCGAGCACCACCAGGTCCAGGGTGTGCCGCGGCTTGACCTTGACCCACCCCGATCCGCGCCGACCGGCGTCGTACGGCGCGTCGAGGCGCTTGACGACCACCCCCTCCTGACCCTCGGCGACGACCCGGTCGAAGAACGCCTGCGCCTCCGCCGACCGACTCGGTGACCAGCCGAGCGGCCCGGAACTCCTCAGGCACCGTCGCGTCCAGCCGCTCGAGGCGATCGGCGGTGGCGGCCTCGAGCATCGAGTCGGCCTCGTGCAGGAGCAGGTCGAAGAAGAAGGGGCGTACGCCGCGCGCCGGTCGTCTCGCCGTCGGCGGCTCGCACGCCAGCGTCGACGTGGTCGACGCCGTCTCCTGGAACGGTCGCGGACGGCCCTCGTCGTCGACGGTCAGCGCCTCGCCGTCGAGGATGAGGTCGGTCGCCTCGAGCGAGCGCGCGATCGCCACCACCTCCGGCAGCCGGGACCCGATCTCGTCCAGGCTGCGGGTGAAGACGCTGACGTCGTCGCCCTGCTTGTGGACCTGGATCCGGATGCCGTCGAGCTTGGTGTCGACGGCGAACGCGCCGCCGACCTTCTCGACCGCACCCGGCACGTCAGGCGCCGAGCCGGCCAGCATCGGCCGCACCGGTCGTCCGACCAGCATGGTGAACGCCCCCAACGCCTCCGCGCCGCCGAAGAGGGCGGCCCGCGCCACCGGACCGGTCGGCGCGCTGAACATCGCGGCGCGGCGTACCGCGGTCGCCGGCAGGCCTGCGGCCTGCGCGATGGCGTCGAGCATCACCGAGTCCAGCGCGCCCTGCCGGACGTTGCCGGTCATCAGGGCGCGGAGGTAGTCCTGCTCGGGAGCGGTGAGCGCCCCGAACAGCGACGCCACCTCGTCCCGGCGGCGTCCTGCGGACCCCTGTCCCTCGAGCCGGCTGAGGGCCTCGAGCCGCGCATCGACCTCGGACACCGTCAGGTCGGGTTCCTCGGCCGGCTCCGGCAGCGAGGCCAGTCCGCGGTGGCCGACCCCGGTGCGGCGCTGGCGCAGCGTGCCCGAGAGGTACGTCGCCACCAGGTCGACCACGTCCTCGCCGTCCGTCCCCGCCGCGTCGTCGGTGTCGGTGTCGGCGAGCCGGGGGGAGTCCGAGGGGCCGAGCGGGGCAGCCGCCTCCGTGAGCAGCGCGGCGATCAGGTCGCGCTTGGCCAGGCGGGAGGACGTGGCGGCGACCTCGGAGGAGACGGAGACGAGGCGGGCGAGCAGCATGCGGTCCATTGTGTCCGGGCGCGCCGACATACTCTGCGGCCATGACCTGCGGCCCCAGGGACGCCCGACGGCACGGGCACCGGTTCCGAGGCGCCGCTCACCCGTGAGTGGCGCCCGGACTGGCCCTGCCCGGTCGGACAGGTCCTCTCGACGCATCGCCGCGGTGGCGGTGACCCGACCTTCCGGCGGGCTGCCGACGGGTCGATCTGGCGCGGGATCCGCACCCCCGAGGGCGCCACCAGCCTGCGGATCGCCGCGCGCCCGGCCGCCGGGGTCGTGGACGCGACCGCATGGGGCCCGGGCGCGACCTGGGTGCTCGACCAGCTGCCACGCATGCTCGGCGCCGACGACGACCCGTCGGGGTTCGAGCCCCCCGCCCCGCTGGTCGACGCCTGGCGGCGCCACGGCAACTGGCGGCTCGGTGCCACCGACCTCGTCATGGAGGCACTGGTGCCGGCGATCATCGAGCAGAAGGTCACCGGCCAGGAGGCGTTCTCCGGCTTCCGCCAGCTCGTTCACCGCTACGGCGAGCGCGCGCCCGGCCCCCCGAGCGGGCCGGACCCCGCCGTACGCCTGTGGCTGCAGCCGACCCCCGAGCAGCTGCGGATGGTCCCGTCCTGGGACTGGCTGCGCGTCCACATCGACATCGGGCGCTCGCGGCCCCTCGTGGGCGCGGCGCGGGTCGCCACCGCGCTCGAACGCGCCGGGAAGCTCGGGCCGGTCGAGTTCGACCGGCGCCTGCGCACGCTGCCCGGCATCGGGGTGTGGACCAGCGCCGAGGTCCGCTCCCGTGCCCTCGGCGACGCCGACTCCGTCAGCTTCGGCGACTACCACGTCGCCGCCAACATCGGCTGGGTGCTGACGGGGGAGCCCGTCGACGACGCCGGGCTCGCCGTCCTGCTCGAGCCGTACGCCGGCCACCGCCACCGCGTCCAGCGGCTGGTGGAGCTGGCCGGTCTGCGCCGGCCCCGGCACGGCGCCCGCATGTCACCTCGAACTCACCTCCCCGGGAGCATCCGATGACCAGCACCACGACCACCTCGACCTCGGCCCCCGACGCGGCCGCCGTGCGCGAGCAGGCCGAGGCGCACCTGCGCGCGCTCGTCGGGCGCGACGACGCCGTGCTGCGCGAGGACCAGTGGACCGCGATCGAGGCGCTCGCGGTGGGCCGTCGCCGCGCTCTCGTCGTGCAGCGCACCGGCTGGGGCAAGTCGGCGGTCTACTTCGTCGCCACCGCGCTGCTGCGCGCCCAGGGCGGGGGACCGACGGTCATCGTCAGCCCGCTGCTGGCGCTGATGCGCAACCAGATCGCCGCTGCCGAGCGGGCCGGCATCCGCGCCGCCACCATCAACTCCACCAACATCGAGCAGTGGCAGCCGATCCAGGACGCGGTCAACGCCGGCGAGATCGACGTGCTCCTGGTCAGCCCCGAGCGGCTCAACAACCCCGGCTTCCGCGACGAGGTGCTGCCCGAGCTGACCCGCGCCACCGGGCTGCTGGTCGTCGACGAGGCGCACTGCATCTCCGACTGGGGCCACGACTTCCGACCTGACTACCGCCGCATCCGGACGCTGCTCGACGAGCTGCCCGACGGCATCCCGGTCCTCGCCACCACGGCGACGGCCAACGCCCGGGTGACCAATGACGTGGCTGAGCAGCTCGGCGAGAGCGGCGTGCTCGTGCTGCGCGGCTCCCTGGACCGGGAGTCGCTGCGCCTCGGCGTGCTGAAGCTGCCCGTCCCCGAGATGCGGCTGGCGTGGTTGGCCGAGCACCTCGGTGACCTGCCCGGCAGCGGGATCATCTACTGCCTCACGGTGGCTGCCACCCAGGAGGTCGCCGAGCACCTGCGCACGCACGGCCACGCCGTGGCGGCGTACTCCGGGCAGACCGAGACCACCGAGCGGCAGGGCCTGGAGCAGGACCTCATCGACGGCCGCGTCAAGGCACTGGTGGCGACGAGCGCGCTCGGCATGGGCTTCGACGCCAGCCTCGGCTTCGTCGTGAACCTCGGAGCCCCGGCCTCGCCGGTGGCCTACTACCAGCAGGTCGGTCGCGCGGGTCGCGGCACGACCGAGGCCACCGTCGTGCTCATGCCGCAGCGCGAGGACCGCGACATCTGGAAGTACTTCGCCTCCCTCGCCTTCCCGCCCGAGTCCGTGGTGCGGCAGACGCTGGGTGCCCTCGAGGCGCACGGTGGCGCGATGTCGACGGCGGGCCTCGAGGCCCACGTCGAGCTCAGCCGCACGCGTCTGGAGACCATGCTCAAGGTGCTCGACGTCGACGGGGCGGTCCAGCGGGTCCGTGGCGGCTGGGTGTCCACCGGACAGCCGTGGAGCTACGACGAGGACCGCTACCGCCGCGTCGCCGAGGCGCGCAGCCGCGAGCAGGACGCGATGCTCGACTACCTCGGGACCGACCGGTGCCGCATGGAGTTCCTCCGCGACCAGCTCGACGACCCCGAGGCAGCCCGGTGCGGACGCTGCGACAACTGCGGCGGGCTCGACCTGCCGGGTGCCGTCTCGGAGGCCTCGGTCGACAGCGCCCGGAGCCAGCTCAGCCGGCCCGGGGTCGCGATCCAGCCTCGCAAGATGTGGCCGACCGCGCTCGACTCGATGGGGCTCGACCTCAAGGGCAAGATCAAGACAGCGGCGTCCGAGGGGCGGGCGGTGGCGCGGCTGACCGACCTCGGCCACGGCCAGGCCCTGCGCGAGCTCTTCCGCGAGCCGGTCACCGACGGCCCCGTCCCGGTTCCGCTGGCGCGCGCCGTCGTCGAGGTGCTGGGGGACTGGAAGCCCGGCGTCGACGGCATCGTCCACGTCGGCTCGCTGCGACGCCCGACCCTGACCCGCGACCTGGCCGAGGGGCTCGCGCGCTACCTGCAGGTGCCGCTGCTGGGGGAGTACGCCGTCGTCGACCCGACCGTCCCGCCCGGCGCGGGGTCGGTCAACTCCGCCCAGCGGGTCAACGCCGTCCACCGCCGCTTCCGGCTCGCCGTGGCCGACGCTCAGACGCTCGACGGCCGCCGGGTGCTGCTCGTCGACGACCTCGTCGGCACCGGGTGGACCCTCACCATGGCGGCGCAGGACCTGCTTGCGGCCGGTGCCGCGGAGGTCCTCCCGCTCACCCTCGGCGTCGAGGGGTGAGCGACACCTACCCAGCCGCCACGAGGAGACGCTCACCGGCACCGGTAGCGACCTGCGTCTGACGTCCGGACGCTTTCCGCGCGTGAAATCCGTCCCGACGTCAGACGGAGCGCTGAAGGTCGCACGAGCCTCCGGGTGGATGACGCCGGGTCTCGACGGGCTCGACCAGTCGCTACAGCAGCGGGCGCAGCGGCACCAGGATGGTCTCGGTGAAGCGGGCGTAGACGTCGCGCGACTCCCACTCGGCCATCGTCAGCGGCAGCGAGTTGCCGAGGTCGGTCTCGAAGATGCGCTCCATCTCCTGCGCCAGCGCCGGGTCGATGACCTCGACGTTCACCTCGTAATTCCCCGTCATCGACAGGCGGTCGATGTTGGCCGTGCCGATCGTCACCCAGTTGCCGTCGATGGTGGCGGTCTTGGCGTGCACCATCGCGTCGCGGAAGCGGTGGATCGAGACGCCCGCCTGCAGCATGCGCCGGAAGTAGCCGCGCGAGATCCAGTCGGCCACGATGTGGTTCGACTTCGCCGGCAGCAGCAGGCGTACGTCGACCCCGCGGCGGGAGGCTGCCACGAGGGCGTCGACGAACCCCTCGTCGGGGATGAAGTAGGCGTGGGTCATCCACACGTTGCGCTGGGCCCGGTTCACGGCCTCGAGGTACATCGCCCGGATCGGGAAGATCCACAGCCGGGGGATGTTGCGGTGCACCCGGATCCGCGGCTCCCAGTCGCTGGGGGCCGACAGCAGCATGGGGGGCTCGCGGTGGCGGAAGCGCCGGTGCCGGTGCAGGTTCCAGAAGTCGGCGAAGGCGCGGGTCAGGTCGGCCACGGCCGGGCCGCTGATGCGGCAGTGCGTGTCGCGCCACTCGGTGGCGTAGGCCGAGCCGAGGTTGTAGCCGCCGACGAAGCCGACCGTGTCGTCGACGACGAGGATCTTGCGATGGTCGCGGCCGTAGCGACGCAGGTCGAAGAACCGCCAGCCGGCCGGGTAGACCGGGTAGGCCAGCACCCGCACCGACGACGGGAACCGCTTGAAGCCGGGCCGCACGACCAGGTTGGCGAACGAGTCGTAGATCACCCGCACCTCGACGCCCCGCTCGGCCGCGTCGACGATGGCCTGCTTGAACCGGTGGCCGATCTCGTCGGCCTTCCAGATGTAGGTCTCGAGCAGCACCTGCCGCTCGGCCCCCTCGATGGCGGCCAGCATGTCGTCGTACAGGTCCTGACCGAAGGTGTAGGTCGTGACCGCGCCGTCGCCGACCGGGACCTCCGCCGCCTTCCGGGTGGGGAACGGCTTCGGCTTCTTGCCGCGGCGCCGGTAGGAGTCCACGACACTCATGCCCAGCGCCACCAGCACGGGGATCCCGAAGGTGACCGCCACGAACCGCCTCAGTGCGCGCGCCACCGGGTGGTTCAGGTTCACGAGCGGGGTCCGGGTGGGCACAGCAGCATCCTGACAGAGCGCCCGTCTGCAGCGGCGGCGCATCCTGTCGGGGGCCGGACGTAGGCTCGGACCCATGCGTCCCGTGACCGACCTGAAGCGTCGTGTGGCCCCGTTCGAGGTCATCTCCGACTACGTGCCCTCGGGCGACCAGCCGACCGCGATCGAGGACATCGAGAAGCGCATCCGCGGTGGCGAGGAGGACGTCGTCCTGCTCGGCGCCACCGGCACCGGCAAGACCGCCTCGGTGGCCTGGGCGGTGGAGCGGCTGCAGCGTCCCACCCTGGTCATGCAGCCCAACAAGACGCTGGCCGCACAGTTCGCCAACGAGCTGCGCCAGCTGTTGCCGAACAACGCGGTGGAGTACTTCGTCTCCTACTACGACTACTACCAGCCCGAGGCCTACGTCCCGCAGACGGACACCTACATCGAGAAGGACTCCTCGATCAACGAGGAGGTCGAGCGGCTGCGGCACTCGGCGACCAACTCGCTGCTGACCCGGCGCGACGTCATCGTGGTCTCGACGGTGTCGTGCATCTACGGCCTCGGCACCCCCCAGGAGTACGTCGACCGCATGGTGCGTCTGCGCGTCGGCGACGAGGTCGACCGTGACGGCCTGCTCCGTCGGCTCGTCGAGATCCAGTACACCCGCAACGACCACGCGTTCACCCGCGGCACCTTCCGGGTCCGCGGCGACACCCTCGAGATCTTCCCGGTCTACGAGGAGCACCCGGTCCGCATCGAGATGTTCGGCGACGAGATCGAGAGGCTCATGTCGCTGCACCCCGTCACCGGCGAGGTGCTGACCGAGGACACCGAGCTCTACGTCTTCCCCGCCACCCACTACGTCGCCGGCCCCGAGCGCATGGAGCGGGCGATCAAGGGCATCGAGCTCGAGCTGGAGGACCGGCTGGCCGAGTTCGAGAAGCAGGGCAAGCTGCTCGAGGCGCAGCGGCTGAGGATGCGCACGACGTACGACGTCGAGATGATGCGCCAGGTCGGCTCCTGCGCCGGGATCGAGAACTACTCGATGCACATGGACGGCCGCTCGCGCGGCTCGGCCCCGAACACCCTGCTCGACTACTTCCCCGAGGACTTCCTCCTCGTCGTCGACGAGTCCCACGTCGCGGTGCCGCAGATCGGCGGGATGTACGAGGGCGACATGTCCCGCAAGCGCAACCTCGTCGACCACGGCTTCCGGCTGCCCAGCGCGATGGACAACCGGCCGCTGCGCTGGGAGGAGTTCCTCGAGCGCATCGGCCAGACCATCTACCTGTCCGCGACGCCGGGAAACTACGAGCTCGACAAGGTCGGCGGCGTCGGCAACGTGGTCGAGCAGATCATCCGGCCCACCGGCCTGATCGACCCCGAGGTCATCGTCAAGAGCACCAAGGGACAGATCGACGACCTCATCGGTCAGATCCGCGATCGCACCGACAAGAACGAGCGGGTGCTCGTCACGACCCTGACGAAGAAGATGTCGGAGGACCTGACCGACTACCTGCTCGAGGCCGGCATCCGCACCCGCTACCTCCACAGCGAGGTCGACACCCTGCGCCGCATCGAGCTGCTGCGCGAGCTGCGGCTGGGAGAGTACGACGTCCTCGTCGGCATCAACCTGCTCCGTGAGGGCCTCGACCTGCCCGAGGTGTCGCTCGTGGCGATCCTCGACGCCGACAAGGAGGGCTTCCTGCGCTCCGACAAGTCGCTGATCCAGACGATCGGCCGCGCCGCCCGCAACGTGTCGGGCCAGGTCATCATGTACGCCGACAAGGTCACCCCGTCGATGGAGAACGCCATCGAGGAGACCAACCGGCGGCGTGAGAAGCAGGTGGCCTACAACACCCTGCACGGGGTCGACCCGCAGCCGCTGCGCAAGAAGATCGCCGACATCACCGAGATGCTGTCGCGTGAGGACGCCTCGACCGAGCAGCTGCTGCAGACCTGGCAGCACCTCGACACCAAGTCGAAGAAGGCGCCGGTGCCCGCGCTGGCGTCGACGGCCCGCAAGGACGACATCGCCGGCATGCCCTCGGGAGACCTGGCCAACCTCGTCCAGCAGCTGACCGACCAGATGCACTCGGCAGCGGCCGAGCTGCAGTTCGAGCTGGCCGGACGGTTGCGCGACGAGATCTCCGAGCTCAAGCGGGAGCTGCGCCAGATGATCGAGGCGGGAGCACGATGAGCTGGCAGCGGGTTTCGTCTCGACCGAACAGTGGGAGACTGACCCGGCTCCGCACGACCCAGCACGTTCGCCCCCCTGCTTCCGGAAGGCCCTCATGAACGTCCCCACCTGGCTCTGGTGGACCACCATCGGCATCACGGTCGTCATCTTCACCGTCGACATCCTGATCGTGGGACGCCGTCCGCACGAGCCGTCCAAGCGGGAGCTCGTCGTGGCGCTGAGCACCTACATCGGCGCCGCGCTGCTCTTCGGGCTGGGGATCCTCTACTTCTCCGGCGGTGCCTACGCCACCGAGTTCTACGCGGGATGGCTCACCGAGTACTCGCTCTCGGTCGACAACCTCTTCATCTTCATCATCATCATGGCGAAGCTCTCGGTCCCGCGGCAGTACCAGCAGGAGGCACTGCTGATCGGCATCATCCTGGCGCTGGTGTTCCGTGGCATCTTCATCGCCCTCGGCGCGGCCGTCATCGCCAACTTCAGCTGGGTCTTCTACCTCTTCGGGGTCTTCCTCATCTACACCGGCGCCAAGCTCGCCAAGGAGGGCCCGGAGGACGAGGACGAGTACAAGGAGAACCGACTCGTCTCCTGGGTCCGCACCGTGCTGCCCCACACCGACGAGTACCGCGGCGGCAAGGTCTGGCTGCGCGAGAACGGGAAGTTCCTCTTCACCCCGATGTTCGCCGTCATCGTGGCGCTCGGCACCACCGACCTGCTGTTCGCCCTCGACTCGATCCCGGCCATCTTCGGCCTCACCCGCGAGCCCTACATCGTGCTGACGGCCAACATCTTCGCGCTGATGGGCCTGCGCCAGCTGTACTTCCTGCTGGGCAACCTCCTCGAGCGCCTCGTCTACCTCACCTACGGCCTGGCCGTGCTGCTCAGCTTCATCGGCGTCAAGCTCATCCTGACCGCGATGCACGAGAACGAGCTGCCGTTCGTCAACGGCGGCGAGCACATCGAGTGGGCTCCCACCATCCCCACCCTGGTGTCCCTCGGCGCGATCGTGGTCATCCTCGGCGTCACCACCATCGCCAGCCTGCTGTCGTCGAAGGACTCCAGCGCCGAGGAGCGCGACCGGCACACCGGGCCCCGCGGCCACTGATCGCCGGAAGGCGCCGGAACGCGCCGGAACGCGCCCGGACCCGAGCGGGGCTCGACCCCGCTGCGGGGCGGCTCAGTCGGAGATCACGCGCTCACAGCTGCGGAGCCGGTCGCGGGTGTCAGCGGCGCCGCGGTACTCCACGACGTCCCGTCCGGCGCCACAGAGGATGCGGTCCTCGACGCCGTCGTCGGTGAGGTAGACGCGGTCGTTGCCGTCCGAGCCCTCCACCACGTCGGCCTGCGTCCCGGGCTCGAGGAAGTCGGCGCCCGGGCCGCCTCGCAGGCGATCGAGACCGGCCTGACCCCCGAGGTAGTCACCGTCGCCCTCGCCGAGGAGCAGGTCGTCGCCCCGGTTGCCGTTGATGAAGTCGGGCCCCGACTGGCCGTAGACGGTGTCGTGCCCGTCGCCGGCCTCGGCATAGTCGCCGAACGCGCCGACGTAGCTGCCCGGGCCCAGGATGATCGTGTCGTTCCCCGAACCGCCCTCGACGTCGTCGATGCCCTGGCGCGCCCGGATCCGGTCGGCACCCTGGAGGCCGCGGATCGAGTCGTCGTTCGCCGTGCCGACCAGGGTGTCCGCCCGGCGGGTCCCGGTGATCTCGGCCGCCGACGCCGGGCTGCCGGTCAGGGTCGTGCTCGCGACCAGCGCGCCCGCCAGGCTCAGCGCCGCGCGGTGCCGGCGGCCGATGGGCGACGTCGAGCGGTGCTTCGACCGGACCTGCGTGTGCCTGCTCATGGAGACCCCCGTCTGTGAGCGCCCCGGTGGCGCGTGGGCAGTTTACGCTGGTCCTCCTCAACCACATGGCCCACCCGCCCGGACGCCACGACAGGCACACAGGCGCCCCACCGGGGGTGTCGGCCCTCGATCGAGGAGGTAAGCCGTGCACGTGTCGATGTTGACCTGCGGCACCCGCGGCGACACCCAGCCGCTGGTGGTGCTCGGCACGGAGCTGCGGCGCCGCGGCCACGACGTGGTGATCGCCGCCTCCCCGAACACCCTCGACCTGCCGCGCTCCTGCGGGTTCGAGGCGCTGCCGTTCGGTCCGGACAGCCAGGAGCTCATGGAGTCCGAGCAGGGACAGCGCTGGCTCGCCTCCGGCAACGTCACCGCCTTCACCAAGGAGCTGACGCAGATCTCGCACGCGACCTTCGACCGCTCGGTGGCGCAGGCCGAGCGGGCCGTCGACGGGGCGGACGTGGTCATCTGCGGCCTCCTGGCCGAGGACCTGATGGTGCCGATGGCCGAGCGTGCCGGGGCGGTCGCCGTCACCGCGCACAGCGCCCCGGTGCGGCGCACCTCCGCCTACCCGCACCCTCTCGTGACGACCGCACGACTGCCGGGGTGGGCCAACGACGCGACGGGACGTCTCTTCGACGCGGTCTGGTGGCGGGGCAACAAGCCGGACGTCAACGCCTACCGTGCCTCGGCCGGGCTCCCTCCCGGTCGCCCGGTGGCGGCACTGGCCGGGGCCGGAGACCTGCTGGAGCTCCAGATGTACGACGCCGCCCTGGTGCCGCGCCTGCAGTGGGACTCCCGTCGCCCGCTCACCGGCTTCCTCGTGCCTGACGCGGAGGTCCGCGAGGCCGCGGGGGAGGCCGGACTCCCAGCGGACCTCGAGTCCTGGCTGGACGCTGGTGACCCGCCGGTGCTCTTCGGGTTCGGGTCCATGCCGGTGCGAGACCCCGCCGCCACCGTTGCCCTGATCGCCGCGGTGAGCGCCGCGCTCGGCGTACGAGCACTCGTGACGGCCGGCTGGGGACGGCTGGCCGCGCTCGACCCCGACGACCCGGAGGTGAGGGTCGTCGGACCGGTGGACCACGCGTCGGTGATGCCGCGCTGCACGGCCGCGGTCCACCACGGCGGGGCCGGCACGACGGCGGCGTCGGTCGGCGCCGGGATCCCGACCGTGGTCTGCTCGGTGTTCGCCGACCAGCCGTTCTGGGGCAAGCGGGTCGAGGAGGCGGGCGCCGGGGCGCACCTGCGGTTCCGCGAGCTCGACCGCGGCCGGCTCGAGGCGGCCGTCCGCGCCGCGCTCGACCCCGCCGTCCGCCGCCGCGCTGTCGCGCTCGCCGGGCGGATGACCCGGCCGGACGAGGCGGTGCGCGCCGCCGCCGATGCCGTCGAGGCCCGGATGCGCTGACCGGGCGGTGACGCTGACCGGTGCGGTGGCAGGGTGGGACGCAGGGCACCGACCAGGACACCGACGCAACCACCGACCCGCGTGGTCGCCGAGGTGCAGCGAGGAGTGACGTGGAGCCGATCGTCGTCGTGGGGGCCGGGCTGGCCGGGGTGACCTGTGCGCGGACCGTGGCCGGGGCCGGTCTGCCGGTCACCGTGCTGGAACGCAGCCGGAAGCCGGGCGGCCGGATGGCCAGCCGCCGCATCGAGGGGCGCCGGGTCGACCTGGGGGCGTCGTACCTGACTGTCTCCGACGACCGGTTCTCCGCCGTCGTCGACCAGTGGCAGGCGGCCGGGCTCGCCCGCCCGTGGACCGACACCTTCGCCGTCCGCGACGCGGACGGCAGCTGGCGGTCCACGTCCGGCCCGGTCCGCTGGGGCGCGCCGGGAGGGCTGCGGTCCCTGGTGGAGCACGAGGCCGAGGGGCTCGACGTGCGGACGACGACGGTCGTCGAGGTCGACCTGGTCGACGGGACGCCGCGCGTCGACGGCCGCGCGGCGCCGGCGGTGGTGCTGGCCATGCCGGACCCGCAGGCGCGACGCCTGCTGGCACCCGCCCTGGACGACGTGGCGGAGCGGCTGGACGTCCCGTTCGACCCGATCCTCGCGCTCACCGCGGTGTGGGACGAGCGGACCTGGGACCACGAGGGGGTGTTCCTCAACGGCAGCGAGGTGCTGTCCTGGGTCGCCGACGACGGTCGGCGCCGCGGCGACGGGGCGCCGGTGCTGGTCGCCCACTCCACCCCCGACTTCGCGCGCACCCGCCTGACGGACCCCGCGGCGGCCCGCCCGGCGCTGGTCGAGGAGCTCCGCTCGCTGCTCGACCTGCCGGAGCCGCGCCACGCGGAGGTCCACCGCTGGACCGCCGCCAAGCCTGCCGGCTCGCGGGAGGTGACCCACCTGCTGACCGGGTCCGGAGTGGGCTGCTGCGGCGACGCGTGGTCGCGCACGGCCAAGGTGGAGAGCGCCTTCCTGTCCGGCCGGGAGCTCGGTGAGGCCCTGGTCGCGAGGTTCCGGTGAGCCTCGTCGAAGTGCGGCGTCGGTTCCGCCGCCCCGTGGTAGGAAGAAGCGGCCGACGCGGCCAGATGAGAACACGTTCTAGATTGCCGGCCGCTCCGGACCGGTGAGGAGGCAGCGATGACCCAGACGACGGCACCGCCGGCGGCCCCGGGTGCGCGCGCGGACCCGGTCGGGAACGCGGTCGCTCACCACGTGGTCGACGTGCTCATCGTGGGCGCCGGTCCGGTCGGTCTCTACACCGCCTACTACGCGGGGTTCCGCGGTCTCTCGGTCGCCGTGGTCGACTCGCTGCCCGAGCTCGGCGGGCAGATCACGGCGATGTACCCCGAGAAGGACATCCTCGACGTCGCCGGCTTCCCGGTCGTCAAGGGCAAGGCGCTCGTCGAGGGCCTGGTCGAGCAGGCCGCAACGGCCAGGCCGACCTACCTCCTGGACCGCACCGCCGCGACGCTGGTGCCCGACGAGGCGGCCGGAGAGGTGCGCGTCGGTCTCGACGACGGCACGACCGTGGTCGCCGGCGCCGTCATCATCACTGCCGGCATCGGCAAGTTCACGCCTCGCGCGCTCCCGGCCGCCGAGGGCTGGGACCACGGCGGCGTCGCCTTCTTCGTGCCGTCCTTCCTCGAGTACGCCGGCAAGGACGTCGTGGTCGTCGGCGGCGGTGACAGCGCCTTCGACTGGGCCCTCGCCCTGGAGTCGGTGGCCGCCTCCGTGACGCTGGTCCACCGCCGCGAGAGGTTCCGCGCCCACCAGGCCACGGTGAGCAAGGTCGAGGCCGGGGACACGCAGATCCTCACGAACGCGAACGTGACCCGCCTGCTGGGCGAGCACGCGCTGGAAGCCGTCGAGATCGAGGACGTCAGGACCCACGAGACGCAGACCCTGCCGTGCCAGGCCGTGGTCGCCGCTCTCGGCTTCATCGCCGATCTCGGACCCATCCAGGAGTGGGGCCTGGAGGTCAACAAGCGTCACATCGTCGTCGACTCGGCCACCCGGACCAACCTGCCGCGGGTCTTCGCCGCCGGTGACATCACCGACTACCCCGGCAAGGTCCGGCTCATCGCGGTCGGCTTCGGCGAGGCCGCGACCGCGGTCAACAACGCCGCGGTCGTGCTCGACCCCGACGCCCACCTGTTCCCCGGCCACTCCTCGGAGGGCTGACCCGTGACCGACGCGCCCGCCTCCGACCGCCGGGCCGGCAGGGCGAAGGTGGCCATGACCGAGGACGAGGTGGCGTCGTACCTCGCGCGCTCGATCAAGGTCCAGGTCGCCAGCAACGGACCCCACGGCTGGCCGCACCTCACGACGCTGTTCTACGTGATGCACGAGGGCCAGATCGCCTTCTGGACCTACGCCACCTCGCAGAAGGTCGTGAACCTCGAGCGCGACGACCGGATCACGTGCCTGGTGGAGACCGGCACGGAGTACGCCGAGCTGGCCGGCGTCTCCCTCCAGGGCCACGCGGAGATCGTCCGCGACCTCGGCCGGGTCCGAGAGGTCGGCAGCGCCGTCGTGACCGCGATGGCGGGTGGCGAGGACCTCGGCGACCTGGGCCGCGACATCGTCGAGGCCCAGGTGCGCAAGCGCGTCGCCGTCCTCGTCACGCCGACCCGCACAGCCAGCTGGGACCACAGCAAGATGCAGCAGCTTCCCCGAGGAGGAACCCCATGAAGGTCAAGGCCGATTTCGACCTGTGCGAGGCGAACGCGCTGTGCACGGCGTTCGCGCCGGACACGTTCGAGCTCGACGACGACGACTACCTGCAGATCCTCGACGACGAGGTGACGCCGGACAACGAGCGGCAGGTGCGCCAGGCGGTCGAGGCCTGCCCCCGTGCGGCGTTGTCGATCGTGGAGTGAGGAGGGCGACCGCCACGCGAGCCTTCGGCGGCTGACCCGACCCGGGCACCACTAGCGTGGGGGCATGTCGACGGCGTTCGTGCTCGGGGGCGGGGGCGTGCTGGGCGCCGCCGAGGTCGGCATGCTGCGCGCCCTCATCGAGGCCGACATCTGGCCCGACCTGATCCTCGGCACCAGCGTCGGCGCCCTCAACGGCTCGATGGTGGCCGCCTACCCGGGGCCGGAGGTCGTCGAGCGGCTGGTCGAGCTGTGGCAGACCGCGGCCGGCGGGGAGATCTACTCCGACGGCGTGATCCGGCAGGTGCGCCGGGCGGTGCGGACCGGCACCCACCTGCACTCGAGCGAGCCGCTGCGTCGCCGCATCCACGTCGAGCTCGGCGAGCGCACCTTCGACGAGCTCGCCATCCCGTTCCAGTGCTGCGCGGCCAGCATCGAGCGCGCCGCCGAGCACTGGTTCACCTCCGGCCGGGTGGTCGACGCCGTCGTCGCCTCGGCGGCGGTGCCGGGGCTGCTCGCCCCGGCGAAGGTGGGCGACGAGCACTTCCTCGACGGCGGCATCGTCAACTCGATCCCGGTGGCACGCGCGGTCCAGCAGGGCGCGGACCGGATCTTCGTCCTCCAGGTCGGTCGCGTCGAGCGGCCCCTCACCAATCCCCGCCGCCCGTGGGAGGTGGCGCGGGTCTCCTTCGAGATCGCCCGTCGGCACCGGTTCCACCGTGAGATGGCCGAGCTCCCCGGCGGCGTCTCGGCGTACGTCCTGCCGACCGGTGGCGGTTCGGCGAGGGACGACGCGATCCTGGCCTACCGCAGCTTCACCGCGGTCCGTGAGCGCATCACCCGGGCCTACGACGCCTCGCGGGCCTACCTGGAGTCCGAGCTCTGATCCGGCTCGCGGCCGTCGAGGATCCGGTCGATCGTCGCCACCAGGCCGCGCGGGTCGAAGGGCTTGGAGATGATCCCGGCCAGGCCCTCGGCCTCGTCGCGGTCCAGCCCGACCTGCGCCTTCGCCGTGAGCAGCACGACCGGGATGTGGGCGGTGACGGGATCGGCCCGCAGGGCGCGGAAGGTCGCCGGCCCGTCCATCCCGGGCATCATCACGTCGAGCAGCACCAGGTCGGGCTGGTGGCTGCGTGCGAGCTCGATCGCCGTCGCGCCTCGATCGGCGTCGATGACCTCGTAACCACCGATCAGCTCGAGCGAGAACGAGGTGACCTCGCGCACGTCGTCGTCGTCATCGACGACGAGCACCCTTCGTCGGGTCACGCCGAGCCCCCCGTCTGAGTGAGGTCACAGCGTAATCCTCTGGCCGGGCAGCCGCCGCACCACCTCCGAGTCGACGCTGGCGAGCGGTACCGCGGCGTAGTAGGTCTGGGTGTCCACGGCGCGCACGTCGATGGCGCCGACGCTCTGGATCATGGCGCCGACCGCGTTGCCCAGGCCGATCGTCTCGTTGTTGTGCTGGCAGATGTCGTAGGCGCACATCGCGTCCTGCGCGATCAGCGTCCGGCTGACCTGGGTGATCAGCTGGGTGAAGAGCTGGGCCCGTCGGTGGGTAGCCCCGACGAGGGAGAAGCCGAGGTAGTAGACGCCGTTGCGCGCGGTGTGCTCGGGGTAGTGGTGCGCGAAGTACTCCGGGCTGACCCAGGTCACGGTCTCGAGGTCGTTGGTCAGCGTGCACATCGCCAGTGCCTCGCCGGTGACGTCGTCGCGCACGAGGTACTTGTCGACGCGCTCGTCCTCCATGACCTCCATGAACTCTGACTCGCGGAGCAGGTGGCGGTTGACCGCGGCCACCGCGAGCGGGCCGAAGGTCTCGCGGTACAGCCCCCAGAAGCGCTGCGCCGTCGCGCCGTCGACGCGGGAGACCACGTGGACCGAGGTGCTGACCGCGGGCTGCGGGACGGCGGCGAGGGGAGGGGCCGCTGAACGGCGATGGACGGTGCGGCGGACCGGGGGACTGCGTGCTGGGGGACTGCGGACATGGCGGGGGCTCCATCTCGTGCGGTTCGGGGGGAGATGTCACCGTATGGCGCGACCGAGGGGCGGCGGAGAAAACAGGATCGAACGGACGCTGCGGCCTAGACAGGGCGTGAAGGGACGATGGTGGCTTCTCGGTTGATTCTGGCGCGGCTCGACCTGCGTCGAGCGCGCCGGCTCAGGCCTCGGCCGCGTAACCCTGCCGCAGCGGCTGGTGCGCGCGGAGCAGGGTGAAGCTCACCGTCGTGCCGAGACCGACCTCCGACTCCGCCCAGATGCGACCACCGTGCCGCTCGACGATGCCCCGGCTGATGGCCAGCCCGAGACCCGTGCCGCCCTGGGCGCGGGAGTCGGAGGAGTCGACCTGCTCGAAGGGCTCGAAGATCGTCTCGAGCAGGTCCGCCGGCACCCCTCGACCGGTGTCCTGCACGCGGAAGACGACCTCGTCGGGGCCGCTCGCCCCGAGCGGCGTCGTCGGTGGCCCGGATCGTGACGGTGGAGCCGCGAGGAGAGAACTTCACGGCGTTGCCGATGACGTTGGCCAGCGTCTGCACGACCCGGTCGGCGTCGGCCGACACGAGGCCGGAGCAGGCCCGCACCTCGAGGCGGATCTCGGCCGCCTCGGCCAGCCCGTCCATCTCGCGCACCGCGGTGTCGACGAGGGTCGCGACCTCGACGGGCTCGCACTCCATCGGCAGCCTGCCCGAGCGGATCCGCTCGATGTCGAGGATGTCGTTGATGAGGCGGATCAGGCGGTCGCTGCTGCGGGTGGCGATGTTCAGCATCCGCAGCGCCGGGGCCGGGAGCTCGTCGAACGCGCCGCTGCTGAGCATGCCGAGGGAGCCCCGGATGGACGTCAGCGGAGTCCGGAGCTCGTGGCTGACGATGGAGAGGAACTCGTCCTTCATGCGGTCGACCTCGCGCCGCTCGGTGACGTCGCGGAACACGACGACGGCGCCGATGATCGCGTCGTCGTCGACCAGTGGACTGGCAGTGACCTCGACGGGGAACGTCGTGCCGTCGGCACGGCGGTAGCAGTCCGCGTGCGAGGACACGACCTGGCCCTCGGTGATCGCGCGGGTGATGTAGCAGCCCGACGCGTCGTGGAGGCCCTCCTCGTCGGAGGCGCCGAGGGGCTCGACGTGCAGCAGGTCGTGGGCGGGGACGTCGGTCACGTCCTCGGGGTCGTAGCCCACGGCCAGCAGGGTCGACGGGGTGGCGAAGCTGATCCGGCCCTCGAGGTCCACGACGTAGATCCCGTCGCCGACCGACGTCAGCATCGCCTCGGTCCGTCGCTTCATCCGGCGCAGGTCGGCGGTCTGGTCGGCGACGCGCCGCTCCAGGCTGTCGCGCAGGACCTGGTTGTCCGCGACCAGCAGCACCTGCCGCACCCCGACTGCGAGGACCAGCACCACCCACAGCGCGGTGAGGATCTGGGTCAGCGGCCCCTGGGCGAAGAGCGTCTGCACGCCGGCGGCGAGCAGCAGCAGCGAGAAGACGAGCAGCGTGGCCCGGACGTCGAGTCCCGCCCGGCTCGCCGGCGCCGGGGTGCGCCGTCCCGCTGCCGCCGGGTGCCAGGCCGACGCCGCCAGCACCAGGTAGGCGGTGATCCACAGCAGGTCCTGCGGGGTGCCGACCACGAACACGCCCTGGGCGTTCTGCACGGCGAAGAGCAGGTCGGCGACCGACCACAGCACGAAGCCGCAGGACACCATCGTGTAGAACGACCGGTCGCCCTGGTTGCGCACCACCAGCAGGAAGGCGACGGTGAGCACGGCGACGTCCAGCAGCGGGAAGAGGATCATGCTGGGCCGGTCGGCGATGTTCTCGGCGGCGACCAGCCGGGAGAACACCAGCACGATCGCCATGATGAGCACCGCGCAACCGGTGACGACGCCGTCGAGCCAGTTCACCAGCAGCCGCGCCCGGCGGGACGGGGCGTCGGAGAGCACGAGCAGCCCGAAGACCGTCATGACGAGAGCGATCGCGAGGAGCACGTCGCCGACGACGGAGGGGTTGAGGACCGGGTCGCCGCCTTCGAGCGTCGTCCACACGTTGCCGGCCAGTGCCACCGCGGCGGCACCCGCCAGGATGGTCCAGGCGCGACGTCGCCGGCCCCCGCACCGCCGAGCCGTCAGACCGCCGCTGACCACGATGGCGAGGGCCCCGACGACGAAGCCGATGGTGCTCACGCTCTCACGCACGGCGGCGTCGAACGGGCCGGCCAGCACCGCGGCGAAGGCTGCCGAGAGCGCGGCGGCGAGCGCGACGGCGACCAGGAACGGCCGGGTCGCGTCCGGGACAGCACGGCTGCGCTCGGTCATGATGCCGTTCAGCGTAGGACTCCCGCGGTCCCCGGGTGGGCGACTCGTCAGCATCTGGTGCAAACGTCCGAGTGCCGAGGCCCTAGCGTGGGGGCATGACGGCGGCGTGGTGGGGCAGGCTGGTGCGGCGCACGGTGGGCGCGGCCCTCGTCGTGGCGCTCACCGCCGTCTTCCTGGTGCTGCTGCCGATCTCGCTCCTCGTCGCCGCCCTCGTGTCGCCCTTCAGCGAGGGGCGGTGGCGCCCGTTGCGCCTGGTGTGGATCGTGACCGTCCAGCTGGTCCTGGAGAGCCTGGTGCTGCTGGCGCTGCTCGTGCTGTGGCTCCTGTCCGGCTGCGGCTGGCGCATCCGGCGTCCGTGGTTCGAGCGCCGCCACTACCTGCTGGCGCGGTGGTACCTCGTCACGCTCTTCCGCGAGGCCCGCCGGGTGCTGCGACTGAAGGTGACGACCCAGGGCCCCGCTCCGGACGCCCACCCGGGGTCACCGCTGCTGGTGTGCTCCCGCCACGCGGGCCCGGGCGACTCGCTGGTCCTGATGTACGCGCTCCTGCACTGGTACGACCGCGAACCGCGCGTCGTGCTCAAGGACACGCTGGCGTGGGACCCGATGGTGGACACGCTGCTCAACCGCATCCCGAACCGCTTCATCTCCGGCGGGCCGGGCGACGACGTCGAGGAGCACATCGCTCAGCTGGCCACCGACCTCGACGACGACGACGCGTTCGTGATCTTCCCCGAGGGCGGCAACTTCACCCCCCAGCGGCGGGAGCGTGCGATCGAGAAGCTGCGTGAACGGGGCTTCCACCACATGGCCGAGCGTGCCGAGGGCATGCGCAACGTCCTGGCACCCCGTCCCGGCGGTGTGCTCGCCGCACTCGAGGCCTCGCCCGACTCCGACGTGCTGCTCGTCGCGCACACCGGGCTCGACCACGTGCTCACGATCGGCGACGTGTGGCGCGAGCTGCCCATGGACAAGGAGATCACCACCCGCTGGTGGCGGGTGCCGCGTGAGGAGATCCCCGACGGGCGGGACGCGCAGATCGACTGGCTCTACCACTGGTGGGAGGACATCGACCACTGGGTCGAGGAGCACAAGCCGAAGGACCTCGGCCCCATCGACCCGCTCGGGCGCCTCGGACGTCGCCCGCACCAGGACGTCGCCGACGACGAGCGCCGCCGCGACTGACGCCCGCTCAGCGTCCGGCCGGCGGGGCACCGCCGTCGGCGAGCCGGACGCCGGAGAGGGCCCAGCGGGCCGGTGGCGGGAAGAAGTTGCGGTACGTCGCTCGCGCATGTCCCGGCGGTGTGAGGGCGCAACCCCCACGCAGCACCATCTGGTTGCTCATGAACTTGCCGTTGTACTCGCCGATGGCTCCCTCGGCGGGGTGGAAGCCCGGGTAGGGGAGATAGGCCGAGGAGGTCCACTCCCAGCAGTCCCCGTAGACCTGGCGCAACCGGGAGGACGAGCCCGGGGCGGTCGGCGAGGCGGAAGGCGCTGCTGCCCGGGGGTGGAACGTCATCGTGTCGGCGAGGTTGCCCACGACGGCGTGCTCCTGGCCGTCCTCACGCACGGCGTGCTCCCACTCGGCCTCGGTGGGAAGCCGCTTGCCGGACCAGGTGGCGAACGCGTCGGCCTCGTAGAAGCTGACGTGGCTCACCGGGAGCCCGGGGTTGACCGGCCACGTCCCGTTGAGCGTGTGCTCGAACCAGGTGCCGTTGCGCTCGGACCAGTAGAACGGGGCGTCCCAGCCCTCGCCGGTGACCTTGGCCCAGCCGTCGGAGAGCCACAGGTCGGCGCGGCGGTAGCCGCCGTCGGCGATGAACTCCAGCCACTCGCTGTTGGTGACGAGCCGATCGGCCAGCCGGTAGGGCTCGAGCCAGGTCCGGTGCGGCGGCAGCTCGTTGTCGAAGGAGAAACCAGCGCCGCGGTGACCGACGTCGACGAGGCCGCCCTCGACGTCGACCCAGCCCAGGTCGTCGCTCGCGCAGGCCGCGCTGGGGCGCCCGGCGTAGACCGGCTGCAGCGGGTTGAGCGACAGGACGTGCTTGACGTCCATGAGGAGCAGCTCCTGGTGCTGCTGCTCGTGGTGGAACCCGAGCTCGACGGTGGCGGCCAGCCGCTCGACCGTGCCGGCGTCGAGGCGGGCCAGCAGGTCGCGCACGCGGTCGTCGACGTTGCGCCGGTAGACGCCGACGTCGTGGGCACCGGGCCGGGTGATGACACCGCGCTGGGCGCGGGCGTAGCGCGGACCGACTGCCTCGTAGTAGCTGTTGAACAGGAACCAGTAGCGGTCCTGGTACGGCGCGAAGTCCGGCTCCTGCTCGGCGAGCAGGAAGGTCTCGAAGAACCAGGTCACATGGGCGCGGTGCCACTTCGTGGGGGAGACGTCGGCCATCGACTGGACCGTCTGGTCCTCCGGGGACAGCGGCGCGGAGAGTGTCTCCGTGAGACCGCGGACCTCGTCGAACCGGGTGCGGAGCGAGTCCGCGTCCCAGGTCGGTGTCGTCGTGCCAGGGCGCAAGATGGTGCTCGTCATGGTCCGTGCCTCCTCGGGTCGGAACGCCGACGACCGAGTTTCGTCCGCGTCCACATGACGGTGAGCCCGAGTCTAGGCAGAGCCACCCACAGAACCGCGGCCGCCAGGCAGGCGCCACCGGACGCCCACCCGTGAGAAGGTCGGCTCTTGTGAGCACGTTGAAGCACGTCCGCGCGACGCGGTACGTCGTACCGCTGCGAGAGGGTGGATCCCTTCCGGGCATCGTCGAGGGTGACGACCTCGGCACCTACGTCTGCAAGTTCCGCGGCGCCGGCCAGGGGCCGCGGGTCCTGGTGGCTGAGGTCGTCGTCGGCGAGCTGGCACGGGCCCTGGGCATCGCCACCCCCGAGCTCGTCACCGTCGAGCTGGAGAGGGCGATCGCGCGCTACGAGGCCGACGAGGAGGTCCAGGACCTCCTCACCGCCAGCCTCGGGACCAACCTCGGCATCGACTTCCTGCCCGGCGCCTTCGGCTACGACGCCGCGACCCGGCCGGACCCGGTCGAGGCGGCCCGCATCCTGTGGCTCGACGCCTTCACCGCCAACGTCGACCGGTCCTGGCGCAACCCGAACCTGCTGGTGTGGCACCGGCGGTTCTGGGCCATCGACCACGGTGCGGCCCTGTACTTCCACCACTCGTGGTCGCCGCAGCCCGGGTCCCCCCGAGCGGTTCGCCGCCCAGCCCTACCGGCTCGACGACCACGTGCTCGTCGGCCACCTCGCCGGGCTGCCGGCGGCGCACGAGGAGCTGGCACCGTCGGTCACCGAGGAGCTGCTGCGCGCCATCGTCGATCGGGTGCCTGAGGAGTGGCTGGTGCCGTCGGGCGCCCCGCCGGACGAGCAACCGGGCCTGGACGCGGAGGCCGAGCGAGCGGCGTACGTGAGCTTCCTGCTGGCGCGGCTGCACGGCGGCCGTGCCTGGCTGGGCGGAGGCGACTCGTGACGGGGCGGAGTGAGCGCCTGGGCTACCAGTACGTCGTCCTGCGGTGCGTGCCGCGCGCGGACCGCGAGGAGTTCGTCAACGTCGGGCTGATCCTCTACTGCGAGGAGCTGGGATTCCTCGGGTGCGCCGGGCACGTCGACGAGGCGCGCCTGGCGGCCCTGGCGCCGTCGCTCGACCCGCACGGGCGTGCACGCCGCGCTGGCGGCAGCCGAGGCGGTCTGCCGCGGGCAGGCGCACGTGCCGGAGCTGGTGCGCGACGACCGCTCCGGGGGCACGGTGCTGGGCGCTCGCTTCGGTTTCCTCAGCGCTCCTCGCAGCACGGTGGTGCGGCCCGGTCCCGTTCACGGGGGGACCACGACCGACCCCGAGGGGGAGCTCGGACGCCTTCTCGACGTCCTCGTCGGCTGACCTCGCGGAACCGATCGGGCCGACGATGTTTGCGGTTTGTCCGAAATGGGCATAAATCGGACACGCGAGCGGCCATTGGGGGCCCGCACGCACGGGCCACCCGAGGGGTTCCTCATGCACGCCGTCACATCGACAACGTCCGTCCGCCGCGTCGCCGCCACCAGCGCGCTCGCTCTCGTCGCGCTCAGCGGCACCGCCGGCACCGCCGTCGCAGGCCCGGGGAACCAGGGCAACGGCAAGGGCGGGGCACACAGCGGCAACGCCGCGAAGGCTGACAAGTCGCAGCACAAGTCAGGGAAGAGGGCAAGGCGAAGGACAAGGCGAAGAGCAAGGCGCAGGGCAACAGCAAGAACAAGGACAAGGCCAAGGACGACAAGGACAAGGCCAAGCAGGGCAACCACGGCGGCGGCTCGGGCGGCTCCCAGGCGCCCGACTCCCCGGGTGCCCCCACCGACAAGGGAAGCAAGAGCAGAAGGACGACAAGGGAAGCAAGGGCTCGCCCCCCGGCAACAACGGGACCGTCAAGATCGCGCCCCTGGGCGAGATGGACGGCATCCCCAACAACACACCGCACGTCGGCTGCGACTTCCAGATCGAGTGGTACGGCTTCGACGAGGGCGCCGACGTCATCTCCCGGGTGTCGTTCGCCATGCAGGCGCCCACCAAGGACGTCGGACTGACGGTCGACGGCCCCAGCGAGGTGTTCGTGGGGGAGGACCCGGCGTCCGGCGCCGGACAGGACCCGGACGGGGTGCAGCCCTACCGGCTGTCCTTCGACGGCGAGCCGCACCCGAAGCAGGGCTACCACGTCAAGCTGACCATCAACACCCCGCGCAGCAACGGTTCCGACGTCAAGCACAAGGTCTTCTGGGTCGAGGACTGCGAGGACACCAGCAGCTCCTCCTCCACGCCCGGCGGAGACGAGGACAGCGACTCCCTGACCGGTCCGGACGACACGGCGACCGAGTCCACCGACTCCGGCGACTCCGACAGCTCCACCGACTCCGACAGCTCCACCGACTCCGCCGGCTCCAGCGACTCCGACAGCTCCACCGACTCCGCCGGCATGACGGACACCTCCGACTCGGACTCGGGCTCCACCTCGTCGTCCTCGTCGTCCTCCTCGGACTCCGCGTCCGCCGCGGACAGCGACACGGCCGGCCGCTCCGGGGTCTCCCAGGACGTGACCACCAACGGGGCGAGCGACACCCCCGGCTCGGTGGACGCGGGTCTGTCAGGCTCCGACATCGCCCGAGGATCGCTGATCGGTCTCCTGGTCGCCGCCGGCGGCGGCGCCCTCCTCTGGTACGCCCGGCGCACCCGGGCACATGGCTGAGAGCAGCTCCGGTCCGTCACGCTCGAAGGCCCCCGGCACGTCGCGGCGAGGACTCCTGCCCGCCGTGCTGGGGGTGGCCCTGCTCGGCGGTGGAGGCTACCTCTGGTTCGGCCAGTCCGGCGAGGCCCAGCAGGCAGCGCTCGACGAGGCGGTGGCCGCGGTCGAGCCCGAGTCCGCTGCGGCCGTCGCGCCTGCAGACGACCTGCCCGACCCACCGCCGGGGAGAGCCACACCCGGGTCGCCCCGACGTCTCACCATCCCGGCCCTCGACGTCGAGGCACCCGTCGTACCGGTGCGGACCGACGGCGACGTCCTCGTCCCTCCCAGCGACGCGCAGACGCTCGGCTGGTGGTCGCAGGGCGCCGAGCCCGGCGCACGTCGGGGGAGCGCCCTGGTCACCGGCCACACGGTCCACACCGGCGGCGGGGCGCTGGATCGGCTCGAGACGCTGGAGGTCGGCGACGCTGTCTCGGTGACCACGGAGCGCGGGCAGCTCGACTACCGGGTCGCGTCCGTCGAGGTCTTCGGCAAGGGTGCGGTGACCCGTCGCTCCGAACGGTTGTTCAGCCAAGAGGTCCCGGGACGCCTCGTCGTGGTGACGTGCGAGGACTGGGACGGACAGCGCTACCTGTCGAACGTGGTCGTCACTGCGACACCACGCTGAGAGGCCACCGCTGGTCGGGCGCCCGGGTTACGGTGCGCTCATGACGAGCGAGACGGGTGCGGCCGAGATCCGTGACTGCGGGCGCACCGTGGGCGGTGGCATCGTCGTCTTCGACGTGACCTGGGACGGTGCCCTCGAGGGCGGCACGGTGGCCTGGGTGGTCACCGTGGACAACGAGGACGCCTCCGAACGGGTGGTGCTGTGCCTCGAGCGCACGGGCGGCGAGCACGGCACGGCGCGCCAGTTCGTCGCCGCCGACGGGCGCCAGCAGGACGTCCGTGTCGACGCCACGGTCGAGGACGACCACGCGACGGTCCGCTTCCCCCAGGAGGTCGTCGGGGTAGCCACCGAGTGGCCGGTCTGGAAAGCGCTCCTGGTGGTGGACGGCGCCGCCCTCTCCGAGCAGGTCGTCCCGACCACCTGACCGGGAACCTTCCGGCCCGCCCGGTGCGCAGTGAGGGCACGGGACAGCCCGCCGCGGGCCAGGAGCCGGCCCTGGGTCAGAGGTTGATCATGTGGCCGGCGATGCCCTCGACGGCCTCCTTGACGGCCTCGGACAGCGTCGGGTGGGCGAAGACGTTGCGGGCGACCTCGTCGGCCGTGAGGTCCCACTTCTGCGCGAGGGTCAGCGCAGGCAGCAGCTCCGTGACGTCGGGCCCGATGAGGTGGGCGCCGATGATCTCGTTGTACGTCGCGTCGGCCACGATCTTGACGAAGCCCGCTCCGTCACCGAGCCCCTGGGCCTTGCCGTTGGCCGAGAACGGGAACTTCGCGACCTTGACGTCGTACCCCTTCTCCTTGGCCTGCGCCTCGCTGTAGCCGAAGGAGGCGATCTGCGGCTGGCAGTACGTCGCGCGCGGGATCATGTCGAAGTCGATCTCGACGGTCTCGGCGCCGGCGATGGTCTCGGCCGCTACCACGCCCATGGCCTCGGCGGTGTGGGCGAGCATGAGCTTGCCGGTGACGTCGCCGATGGCGTAGACGCCCTCGACGTTGGTGCGGCCGCGCTCGTCGATCGCGATGGCGCCGCGCTCGGTGGTCTCGACGCCGGTCTTGTCGAGCCCGAAGCCGTCGATGCGGGGGGCGAAGCCGATGGCCTGGAGGACCTTGTCGGTCTCGATCCTCTCCTCCTTGCCGTCCTTGGAGACGGTGACCGTCACCTTGTCGCCGGAGTCGTCGATCGACTCGACCTTGGTGCCGGTGAGGACCTTCACGCCGAGCTTCTTGTAGTGCTTGGCGAGCTCCTTGGAGACCTCCTCGTCCTCGGTCGGCACCATCCGGTCGAGGAACTCCACGATCGTCACGTCGACGCCGAAGTTCTTCATCACGTAGGCGAACTCGACGCCGATGGCGCCGGAGCCGGCGATCACGATGCTCTCGGGGAGGTTCTCGTCGAGGATCTGCTCCTCGTAGGTGACGACGCGCTCGGAGAGCTCGGTGCCGGGGATCAGGCGGGTGGTGGCACCGGTGGCGATGATGATCGTGTCGCCGGTGATCTCCTCGGTGTTGCCCTCGTCGTCCTCGACCGAGATGGTCTTGGCGTCGACGAAGGTGCCCCACCCGTCGATCTCGGTGATCTTGTTCTTCTTCATCAGGTAGTGCACGCCCTTGACGATGCCGTCGGAGACCTTGCGGCTCCGGGCGTGCGTGACGCCGTACGACATGGTGGCGTCGCCCTCGATGCCGAACAGCTTCTTCTCGTGGGTGAGGATGTGGGAGAGCTCGGCGTTGCGCAGCAGCGCCTTGCTGGGGATGCAGCCCACGTTGAGGCACACACCACCCCAGTACTTCTTCTCGATGACGCCGGCCTTGAGGCCGAGCTGCGAGGCGCGGATGGCAGCGACGTAGCCGCCGGGTCCGGCGCCGAGGACGAGGACATCGAAGTGCTGGCTCATGGTCCTGAGCCTAGTCCGCCGACGCGGGTCGGCGTGAAGTGGATGGCAACCCCGGACGCGCGGTCACCGCCGTGCCCGGTGTCGTCCCTCCCACGGCAACCTGGCACTCCCCATGGCACGGACGCCATGGGGAGCGCAGGTTCGCCTGCATACCTTGGGAAACCGTCAGACCGGAACGAGCTCGACGGCGCCGACCGCGTAACGCGCCAGCACGGTGCGTGCGACCTCCTCGTCGGCGCCGAAGGGCTCCGACACGGCGACGGCGCCGGCCTCGAAGGACAGCTCGGAGACCCGGTCGTGCAGGAACCCGGGAGCGAGGAAGAGCGAACCGACGGCGATGTGGCGCCGGCCCTGCGCGCGGAACAGCCTCACGGCCTCGCCGGGAGCCGGCGGGGTCGCCGAGGCGAAGGCGGTGATGACGGGCAGGCGGTGCTCGTGGCCCCACACCCGGGCGAGCCGATTGATCGACTGGGTGGCCAGGGCGTCGGAGGTGCCGGCGGCGGCCAGGACGAGGGCATCGAGCTCACGCACCCGCGAGACCGCCAGGGCCTCGCGCAGCCGGCGGTCGAGCACCCCGAGGAACGAGGTCTCCAGGCCGAGCACGCTCGTGGTGCGGATCCGGAGCCCCTCGTGGCGGGCGGCCGCGGCCGCCACGACGCTGGGGACGTCGATCTTGGCGTGGTAGGCCTCGCTGAGCAGGAGCGGGACCACGACGATCTCGTCGTGGCCGGCCTTGACGAGCCGGTCGACCACGGTGCCGAACTCGGGCTTCGAGAGCTCCAGGAAGGCGGCCTCGATCCGCAGGTCGGGACGCATCGCCCGGACCTCGCGGACGAGGTCGCGCACGGTGGCGGCGGATCGGGGGTCGCGGCTGCCATGCGCCAGTGCCACCAGGGCCGGTGCGGTCATGATCTCAGCCTCCTGTCGCTTCTCGCATCCGGCCGGGGCCGGGTGCTGCGGGGTGTTCGGTCGTGGTGGGCCGGTCCTGGCGGCGCTGCCGGGCCGGGTCGAGCGGTCAGACGTGGATGCCGCACTCGGTCTTGCCGGTGCCCGACCAGCGGCCGGCGCGCGGGTCCTCACCGGGCGCGACGCGGCGGGTGCAGGGCGCGCAGCCGATCGAGGGGTAGCCGTCGTACTGGAGCGGGTTGACCAGGACGCCGTGCTCAGCGATGTAGGCCTCGACCTGGACGTCGTCCCAGCGCGCGAGCGGCGAGACCTTGACCTTGCCCTTCGTGGCGTCCCAGCCGATGACGGGGGCGATCACCCGGTTCTGGGTCTCGGCGCGACGCAAGCCGGTGGCCCACGCGTCGTAGCCGGACAGCGACTCCTGCAGCGGCGTGACCTTGCGCAGCGCGCAGCACAGGTCGGGGTCGCGGGCGAAGAGGTCCTTGCCGTACTCCGCGTCCTGCTCGGCCACGGTCTGCTTCGCGGTGATCGTCAACAGGTTGACGTCGAGGGTCGCGGCCACGGCGTCGCGGGTGCCGATGGTCTCGGCGAAGTGGTAGCCGGTGTCGAGGAACACGACGTCCACGCCGGGGGCGACGGTCGAGGCGAGGTGGGCGAGCACGGCGTCCCCCATGGACGAGGTGACGCAGAAGCGTGGGCCGAAGGTGGCCACGGCCCACTCGATGATGTCGGCCGCCGGAGCGAGCTCGAGCTCGGCGCCCGCGTGGCGCACCAGGTCGCGGAGCTCCGCCTCGGAGCGCCCCGCGGTCGCGGTGCCGCGCGCCTTGAACGCGCGTACGGCGGTGGCGGCGGTCATGGCTCGACACTCCTGTCGGACGCCGGACGGGGGACGTTGTCCGCCGTCGACGTCGTGGGACGGAGGATCCCGAGGAACGACACCTTGAACGCCCGCATGCACGACCGGCATTCCCACGCGCCGTGACCACCCGAGGGCTGGGTCCCGGCAGCGTCGCTGTCACCCTCGTGCGGCCAGAGGTTCTCCTCGGCGCAGTAGGGGCAGTGGAACGGGGTCATGCGCGCGCTCATGACGCGCCCGCGGGTGCGCGCGCATCGCCGCGCAGCAGGCTCTCGTCGGCGCGGACCACCCAGTCGGCGAAGGCCTCGCCGTCCGTGCGGTCCTCGAGGAAGGCGCTGACGACCGCGGTCACGTAGTCGTCGAGGCCGGCACTGGTGACCTTGTGGGCGCGCAGCTTGCGACCGAACGGCGTGCCCTGCTCGGCCACGAGACCGAGGCCGCCGCCGAGGTGGACCTGGAAGCCCTCGACCTGCTGGCCGTCGGCCATGACGAGCTGACCCTTGAGGCCGATGTCGGCGACCTGGGTGCGCGCGCAGGCGTTGGGGCAGCCGTTGACGTTGACGGTGATCGGGGTGTCGAGGTCGGGGAATCGACGCTCGAGCTCGGCGACCAGGTCGGCCGCGCGCTGCTTGGTGTCGACGATGGCCAGCTTGCAGAACTCGATGCCGGTGCAGGCCATCGTGTTGCGACGCCACTGGCTCGGACGCGCCTCGAGGCCGATGGCGGAGAGGTCGGTGACGAGGTCCTCGACGCGGGCCGGGTCGACGCCGAGCACGACGATCTTCTGGTGCGCGGTCAGACGGGCGCCGGCGGCGCCGTACTGCTCGACGAGGTCGCCGAGCCCGGAGAGGATCGTGCCGTTGACGCGACCGACGACCGGTGCGACGCCGACGTACTTCAGGCCGTCCTTCTGGTCGTGGACGCCGATGTGGTCCCCGGTCGGGCCGGAGGCCACCGGGGAGGGGCAGTCGGGCAGCTCGCGGTCGAGGTAGCGCTCGCTCTGGAGCATCTCGCGGAACTTCTCCACGCCCCAGTCGGCGACGAGGAACTTCAGGCGGGCGCGGCTGCGGAGGCGGCGGTAGCCGTAGTCGCGGAAGATGCCCACCACGCCCTCCCAGACGTCGGCGACGTCCTCGAGAGGGATCCACACGCCGAGCTTCTTGGCCAGCATCGGGTTGGTGGACAGGCCGCCGCCGACCCACAGGTCGAAGCCGGGGCCGTGCTCGGGGTGCACGGTGCCCACGAAGCTCACGTCGTTGACCTCGGGCGCGGTGTCCAGGCTCGGGTGCCCGGTCGCGGAGGTCTTGAACTTGCGGGGCAGGTTGGCGTAGGCGGGGTCGCCGATGAAGCGTCGCTTGATCTCCTCCAGCGCGGGGGAGGCGTCGATGATCTCGTCCTTGGCCACACCGGCGACGGGGGAGCCGAGGAACGGGCGCGGGGAGTCGCCGCACGCCTCGGTGGTGCTGAGGCCGACGCCCTCGAGGCGCTGCCAGATCGCGGGGACGTCCTCGACGCGGATCCAGTGGTACTGGATGTTCTGGCGGTCGGTGACGTCGGCGGTGCCGCGGGCGTACGTCGTGGACACCTCGCCCAGGGCGCGCAGCTGCTCCGCGCCGAGGAGGGCGCCGTCGCTGCGGACGCGCATCATGAAGAACTCGTCGTCGAGCTCGTGCTCCTCGAGCGTCGCGGTCTTGCCGCCGTCGAAGCCGGGGGCGCGCTGGGTGTAGAGGCCGAGCCAGCGGAAGCGGCCACGCAGGTCGCCGGGATCGATCGAGGCGAAGCCGCGGTGGGCGTAGATGTTCTCGATGCGGGCCCGGACGTTGAGGGGCGCGTCGTCCTTCTTCGTCTGCTCGTTCTTGTTGAGCGGCTCGCGGTAGCCCAGGGCCCACTGGCCCTCGCCCTTGCGGGCGCGAGGACGCGATGCGCGGGGCGCACGCCCGGCGGTCGCGACCGACTCGTCGGCGGACGTGAGGGGGGTGGTCGTCATGGTCTTCCTCTGTGCGGGCTCTGGGGGCCGGGCACGAGCGCGGACGGGCCGACGACGGTGTCGGAGGAGTGTCGGCGACCGTGGTGCCCGGCGTGCTGGTGGGTGAGCATCGGGGCGGGTCAGACCGACATACAGATCGACGAACGGGTGCGCCCGAGGTCCACGTGGCGTCGTACCACGAGGTGCTGAGCGGTCGCCGAACTGATCACAGGATCGAGTCTCCCGGCCGGAACGGCCTTCCCACAAATGCTGGTCCCATACAGTGAGACTCCTGTCCACGATCTGGTATGCGCGACCTGGGGCTGCGGAGCCCCGGTCGGTGGCAGGGTCTAGTCTCCTGTCATGGTCGCCAGCAGCCCTGAGTCCCGGTCCCTCGACGCCTCCGGCACCCCGGAAACGGTCCTCGCCGCCGGCTCGGAGCCGGTCGCGAAAGCCACCAGCACGGCGTACGCGTCGGCCCTCGAGGTGATCGCCTCGATCGAGCCGAGGATCGCCGAGGCGACCCGCGCCGAGCTCGCCGACCAGCGCGCGTCGCTGAAGCTCATCGCGAGCGAGAACTACGCCTCGCCTGCCGTGCTCCTCACCATGGGCACCTGGCTCTCGGACAAGTACGCCGAGGGCACGGTCGGCCACCGCTTCTACGCCGGCTGCCAGAACGTCGACACGGTCGAGTCCATCGCCGCCGAGCACGCCAAGGAGCTGTTCGGCGCGGAGTACGCCTACGTCCAGCCGCACTCGGGCATCGACGCCAACCTCGTCGCCTTCTGGTCGATCCTGGCGCACCGGGTCGAGTCGCCGGCGTTGGAGAGGCTCGGGGCCACGAACGTCAACGAGCTCTCCGAGAGCGACTGGGAGGCGCTGCGTCACGAGCTCGGCAACCAGCGCATGCTCGGCATGAGCCTCGACGCGGGCGGCCACCTCACCCACGGCTTCCGCCCGAACATCAGCGGCAAGATGTTCCACCAGCGCTCCTACGGCACCGATCCGGAGACCGGCCTGCTCGACTACGACCGCGTCCGTGCGGCGGCGAAGGAGTTCAAGCCGCTCATCCTGGTGGCCGGCTACTCCGCCTACCCGCGGCGGGTGAACTTCGCGACGATGCGCGAGATCGCCGACGAGGTCGGCGCGACCCTCATGGTCGACATGGCGCACTTCGCCGGGCTGGTGGCCGGCAAGGTCTTCACCGGCGACGAGGACCCGGTGCCGCACGCCCACGTCGTCACCTCCACCACGCACAAGTCGCTGCGCGGCCCGCGTGGCGGCATCGTGCTGGCCACCGAGGAGTTCGCGCCGTCGGTCGACCGCGGCTGCCCGATGGTCCTGGGCGGCCCGCTGTCGCACGTGATGGCCGCCAAGGCCGTCGCGTTCGCCGAGGCCAAGCAGCAGGGGTTCCGCGACTACGCCCAGAAGGTCGCCGACAACGCCCAGTCGCTGGCCGAGGGGTTCAGCTCGCGCGGCGCCACGCTCGTCACCGGCGGCACCGACAACCACATCGTCCTGCTCGACGTGACGTCCTTCGGGCTCACCGGGCGGCAGGCCGAGTCGGCCCTGCTCGACGCCGGGGTCGTCACCAACCGCAACTCGGTGCCCGGCGACCCGAACGGTGCCTGGTACACCTCCGGCATCCGCTTCGGCACTCCGGCGCTGACCACCCGCGGCTTCGGCCACGACGAGTTCGACACGGTCGCCGAGCTGGTGGTGGACGTGCTGTCCTCGACCACGCCCACCACCACGTCGGCCGGTGCGGGCTCGAAGGCGAAGTACACCCTCGCGGACGGCGTCGTCGAGCGCACCCACGCCGCGTCGGCCGAGATGCTGGACAAGCACCCGCTCTACCCGGGTCTCGACCTCGCCTGAGCTGGTGGGTGGCCGCGGCGCTACCCGGTGGTCGATCTCGACGGGCTCGATCCAAGGAGCAGCGAGCGCCAGCGAGCGTCGTCGACGCCCTACGAGCGGCGCCGCTGAAGCTGGCCAGGTCAGGCGCGCTCCTCGGCGACCGAGTTGCCCCCGTCGACCACGAGGCACTGGCCGGTCACGTAGGAGGCGCCCGGGGAGCAGAGGAACGCGACCGTCGCGGCCACCTCGTCCGGGTGGGCGCTGCGGCCCCGCGGCGTGCGAGCCGCCTGCCGCGACTCGTCGGCGGTCTGGCTGCCGGTGGCGATCCAGCCCGGGGCCACCGCGTTGGCGGTGATTCCGTCTCCGGCGTAGTCGACGGCCAGGGACCGGGTGAGCCCGAGCATGCCGGCCTTGGCTGCGGCGTACGCCGCCTCGCCGCGCATCGACATGACCGCGTCCGGTGACCGACGAGACCATGACGACGCGTCCCCACCCGGCCGCCTGCATGCCGGGAAGCACCGCCCGGGTGGCCAGGAAGGCGGTGTCGAGGTTGCGGGCGACGGCCGTGCGCCACTGCGTGTACGTCATGCCGGTGACAGTCGCCGGACTCGGTCCCACCGGAGGAGGTCGTGTCCAGGGCGGGCGCGGCGACGCTGGTCATGCCGGCGTTGTTGACCAGCACGGTCGGCGGACCGAGGGCGCTCGTGACGTCGGCGACGGCCGCGCGGACCTGCTGCTCGTCGGTCAGGTCGGCGATGAGACCGAGGGCTGTCACGCCGGCGTCGGCCAGCTCCGCGGCGCGCTGGTGAGCCCGGTCGGTGGTCGCCGTGACCGCGACGGCGGCGCCCAGGTCACCGAGCAGGCGGGCGGTGGCCATCCCGATGCCGTCGGGAGAGCCCGCGCCGGTCACGAGGGCCACCCTGCCGCTCAGGTCGAACACGCTCGGCCCGATTCGTGTCGTGCTCACAACATGTCCAGCAACCAGGACGGGACTCATGGCACTCGCGCCGAGATTCTCCACCGCGCCGCGCAGCACTCGGTCGGCGGTGATGACCGTGATCCGCTCGCCACGAGCGACGGCCTCGTTGACGACGCCGACGATCGCACTGTCGCCGTCGCGGCGGGCGTGGACGGTCGTGACGTGGAGGTCGCGACCGGCCTTGACCCCACCCTTGGCCTTGCCCTCGAGGACGAGCACCACCTCGTCGTACGACGTGTCGGCGACGAGCAGCTTCTCGTGGAGGCGGCGGGCGGCACCGGCGCGGTCCTTCCACCAACCGTCGGGGGTGGCGCCGACGACGTTGGCGCCGTCGACGACGAGCACGCGCGTCACGTGTCGACCGTGGCGCCGAGGTGCTCGGCCAGCAGGACCGCACCGGCGAGGTCCAGCCGGGTCTCGTGCATCTGGGCCGCGCCGAGGTCGCAGCGGTCGAGGGTGGTCCGGCGCAGGTCGGTCCGGGTCAGCCGGGCGCCGCGGACCTGGGCGCCGGTGAGGTCGCAGCCGCTCAGGTCGGCGTCGGTCAGGTCCGACTCCGTGAGGTCGCTCTCGGCCAGGTTCAGCCCGGCCAGGTTGACCTTGGTCAGGCGCGCGCCGCGCAGACCGACCGCTCGCCACAGACCGCCCCTCACGGTCAGGGGCCGCAGCGTGCAGTCCACGAACGTGCTGCCGGTCAGCTTGCAGCCGTCCAGCTCGGCGTCGAACAGGCTGGTGCGGACGAACTCGCACCCTACGAACGCCGTCGCGGTGTGGTGGGAGGCGTTCAGCTTCGAGTGCTCGAACGTGCAGCCGGTGAAGGTCGCGCCGTGCGAGGTCGCCTCGGTCAGGTCGACGTCGACGAAGGCGCAGTCGGTGAAGACCCGGTCGGCCAGGTCCTCGGCGTACCAGTCCTCGTCGCGGAACCGCACCCCGATCGTCGCGTCGTCACTCCCGGTCTCGGCCACCCGCGAATCCTGCCACGCCACACCGAGGCGCCGGGAATCCGTTCAATTGTTCGGTCAGTTCGGCCGACACGCCGAGCTAGGGGCCAATTGACGGAGAACAATTGTGCGGAACTGAACGTCGCCGGCGATGCGGTAGGGCCGGGTGGCGACGAGCGCGCCGACCGTACGACGCAATCGGCTCACCTCGGCGCGGACCGTCACCTGGTGGGCGTCGTCGCCGAAGAGCTCGCGGCTGAGGTCAGCGGCGCTCAGACCGGCCCGCCCGGCGGCGTGCAGGTGCTGCAGGAGCGCGGCGTGCCGCGGCGAGAGCGGCGTGCGCCAGCTGCCGTCGCTGGACCTGACCTCGAGGACGGCCGCGTCGGCGCTGGTGTCGAGGGTCGCCGTGACACTGGCGTCGCCGGGGGAGGGACGCACCAGCCAGCCCTCGGAGAGTCGCTCCGGCAGGCACAGCCCGAGCCCGGGCACGGCAAGCGCCCGGCGCTCGTCCGGTACGGCGATACGGTCCCGCGCCGCCACCCCGGTGTGGTGGGCCACCCAGCCGTGGTCGTCGACGAGGAGCAGAGGGACCGGACGTGGTGGCCAGGACGTGCTCGGCCGACCGGCGCAGCCGCTCCAGCCGTTCCTGGTGGTGTCGCCACAGCTGGGCCTCGGCCAGCTTCGCGGCGGTCTCGACCAGCGCGATGATCGCCGGGTGCAGCGTCAGCGCCGGCCCGCTGACGTCGATGACGCCGAGCAGCTCACCGGTGCGAGGGTCGTGCAGGGGAGCGGCCGTGCAGTACCACGGGATCTGCCCCTCCTCGAAGTGCTCGGCCGAGAACAGCTGCACCGGTGCGGCCTCGGCCAGCGCGGTCCCGATGGCGTTGGTGCCGACGTGGTCCTCGGTCCAGGTGGCGCCCTCGCTGAAGCCGAGCGAGTCGGCCTGCTGCAGCACGCGTGCGGACCCCTCGCGCCACAGGATGACGCCCTCGGGGTCGGTGACCACGGTGATGAATCGCGAGGCGTCGGCCACGCTGCCCAGCACCGCGCGCACGTCGTCGATCACCAGGGAGAGCGCCGAGCTGCGTCGTCGACGCTCGATCTCGGCCCGGCCGAGTCGGGTCCCGGGCGTTGGTGCGGCTGGGGGTCCAGCCCGAGCTGCATCACACGCGTCCACGACCGCGACACGAGCGGGCGCGGCGCCAGCGGAGGGCTGGTGCCGCCGAGGACGGCGTCGTGCACCCGGCGCAGGGCGCGGGCGTGCACCCCCAGGTCGGTGCCGGGCTGCACTGCGCCGTACGCCGGGGTTCTCACGGGCCCACCCTAGGCCGCGGGTGTGACCGACACCACAGGAGCGACCGGCCTTGGGATCGCGCTGCAACCTCGTGCAACCCTTCCGCGTTCGCCGTACGACGCGGTCTGCTGAGTCGCGACGTGATCGACGCCACACGCACCACCGAGCCCGCCGCTCACCCGAGTGGCCCGCCGACCACCCCGTTGCGAAGGAGTGTCCTCGATGACCGACACCATGGAACGACCCGCGGAGACCGCCGACCCGTCGTCAGCCGAGGCTCGCGCCGATGCTTGGCTGGCGTCGTTCGAGAGTGCGCTGACGGCTCGTGACATCGAGCAGCGCGGCCAGCCACTTCGCCACCGAGAGCTTCTGGCGCGACCTGGTGTCCTTCACCTGGAACATCACGACAGTGGAGAACCCCGCCGGAGTCGCCGACCTGCTGAGCGCGACGCTCGAGCAGACCGACCCGTCGGGGTTCCGGACGACCGAGCCGCCGGCCGAGGAGGACGGAGTCGTCACGGCGTGGTTCGCCTTCGAGACCGCCGTCGGACGCGGCACCGGGCTGCGTGCGGCTGGTGAGCGAGGGTGGCGAGGACAAGGCGTTCACGTTCCTGACCACCCTCGACGAGCTGAAGGGGCATGAGGAGCCGAAGCGCGACCGTCGTCCCCGGGGTGCGGAGCACGGTGCCGACAAGCACCGGGCCACCTGGAAGGAGCAGCGTCAGGCCGAGGCCGAGAGCCTGGGGTCGACCACGCAGCCCTACGTGCTGGTCATCGGCGGCGGCCAGGGGGGCATCGCGCTCGGCGCTCGGCTGCGCCAGCTCGGCGTACCGGCGCTGATCATCGACAAGCACCCGCGACCGGGCGACCAGTGGCGCAACCGCTACAAGTCGCTGTGCCTGCACGACCCGGTCTGGTACGACCACCTGCCCTACATCAAGTTCCCCGAGAACTGGCCGGTCTTCGCGCCGAAGGACAAGATCGGCGACTGGCTCGAGTCCTACGTCAAGGTGATGGAGGTGCCCTACTGGTCGAACACCGAGGCGAAGTCCGCGCACTGGTCGGAGGAGGCCGGCGAGTGGACCGTCGAGATCGAGCGCGAGGGCAAGCCGCTGACGCTGACGCCGACGCAGCTGGTCTTCGCCACCGGGATGTCGGGGAAACCACGGATGCCCGAGGTGCCCGGCATGGACGTCTTCACGGGCGACGTCCACCACTCCTCGCGTCACCCCGGACCCGACGCCTACGCCGGCAAGAAGGCGGTCGTGATCGGCAGCAACAACTCCGCCTTCGACATCTGCGGCGCGCTGTGGGAGTACGACGCCGACGTGACCATGGTGCAACGCTCCTCGACGCACATCGTCAAGAGCGACAGCCTCATGGAGATCGGGCTCGGGGCGCTCTACTCCGAGGAGGCGCTGGCGGGCGGGCGTCACGACCGAGAAGGCGGACATGATCTTCGCGTCGCTGCCCTACCGGATCCTGCACACGTTCCAGATCCCGATCTACGACGAGATCAAGGAGCGCGACGCCGACTTCTACGAGCGTCTCGAGAAAGCCGGGTTCTGGTTGGACTTCGGAGCGGACGAGTCGGGTCTGTTCATGAAGTACCTCCGCCGCGGCTCGGGTTACTACATCGACGTGGGCGCTGCCGAGCTGGTGGCCAACGGCGACGTGAAGCTCGTGCACGGGCAGGTCACGCACCTCACCGAGGACGCCGTGGTCCTCGACGACGGCACCGAGCTGCCCGCCGACGTGGTCGTGCTCGCGACTGGCTACAACTCGATGAACGGCTGGGTCGCCGACCTCATCGACGCCGAGACCGCCGATCGGCTCGGCAAGTGCTGGGGTCTCGGCTCCGACACCACCAAGGACCCCGGTCCGTGGGAGGGCGAGCAGCGCAACATGTGGAAGCCGACGCAGGTGCCGAACCTGTGGATGCACGGCGGCAACCTTCACCAGTCGCGGCACTACTCGCAGTTCCTCGCGCTCCAGCTGAAGGCGCGGTTCGAGGGGCTCGAGACGCCGGTCTACGGGTTCGCGGAGGTCCACCACACCGAGTAGGTGTAGTTGTGTTCGTTCAATTGATCGGTCGAAACAGGGGGCGCGCCGACGCGCCTTGGCGAGTGACCGGTCAATTGACCGATCAGTGACGAGTGCGCGGTTGGTCGTCAGCGTTCGAAGTGGACACGCCAGGCCGAGGTCGGGGGTCGCAAGCTCGGCCAGCCCAGAAAGCGCAGGGCGTCGTACACGCGCCTGACGGTCTGGTCCGGGTGCCGGTACAGGCCGGTGCGGGTCACCTTGATGGGGCGGAGTCTCAGCTCGGCGTACCGGTCCTCGCGTACGGCGTCCTTCGCGCGGCGATCGCTCTCGTCGTGGTCCCTGCCGTCGTACTCGATCGCAATGCCGGTCGCCGCCCGCCGGTCGCTGACCTTGACGGCGAGCTGCTCCTCGAGGCGCAGCACCATGTCGATCTGCATCAAGGGGTTGCCTTCCTCGTCGCGATCCTCGACACCGGTCTCCGGCTCGGGAAGACCGGCGAGGACCAGCAGCATCCGCGTCCGGGTCTCGGACGGGGAGTCGACTCGGGGGCGGACGAAGCGAGCAGCCTCGACTGCTCGCGCGGCGTACCTGGCGGGGGAGTCGGCGCAGAACCGCACCAGCTCGTCGGGGGTCGTGTGGGACTGGCGCACGAGCCAGTCGCCGAGGACGACGAGCTCGACGAGCGGGAGTCGGCCCGCCATGTCGATGAAGGTCCTCTCGACGACGGTCGCCGGAAGCCCACCCAGGTCGCCGACGTCGCAAAGTCGCAGCGTCATCGCGTGAGGTCTGATGCCTCGACGTTGTCGACGGTCCTTGTCCGACGCCACGGTGACGTGGTCCCAGGGCGTCAGGTCCACAGGAGCTCCGAGAAGGCGCAGGACCGTGTCGTGACTCAGGACAGCTCCGGGCGGGTGCACCATCAGTGCGGCCTGCGCCTTCGTTCGCGGGGACACGCGCACACGGGCGTCGACGTACACGCCCTCGAGGACTCGGGTGAACGCCGTACGCACCTCGTGGTGGGTCAGGCCGGCGTCGATGGCCTGGGCGACGACGAAGGGCATCCGCGGATCGAACATCGCCACAGCGTGCGGCAGTCGCGAGGGCGGTGGGCGTCCTCGGGCTCTGCCTGTGGACAGCGGGCCAGTCCGGGCGCCTGAACGTTCAATTGACCGGTCAGTGGGCCCGGCTGTCGGCGTGTCGACGGAACCGACCGGTCAATTGCGCGATGTCAGACCACCGGGGTGGTGCGGGCGACGATGGCGCGCAGGTCGGCGGGGGAGGACGTCAAGGTCCCCAACGTGCCGCCGTACTCGCCGCCCAACCGCGACCCGCAGAAGGCGTCGGCGACCTCGGGGGGCGCGAAGCGCACCAGCAGCGACCCCTGCAGGCACGCCGCCATCTGTCCGGCCAGCCGCCGGGCCTGACCCTCGACCGCCCCGGTGTCGGCCAGCGTCTCGAGCGTCGACTGGATGGCCCGGTCGAGGCGGCGCGTCCGCACCCTGCGCCAGCCCGACCTCCTCGATCCAGGCCGTCACCGTCTCCGGCTCGCGCGACAGCGCCCGCAGCACGTCGAGCGCGTTGACGTTGCCCGAGCCCTCCCAGACCGAGTTCAGCGGCGACTCGCGGTAGATCAGCGGCATCACCGACTCCTCGACGAAGCCGTTGCCACCCAGGCACTCCAGCGCCTCCGCCGTCATCGTGGGGGTCCGCTTGCAGACCCAGAACTTCGCCAGCGGCAGCGCGATCCGGCGCAGCGCGGCCTCGTGCGGGTCGGAGAGCCCGTCGACCGCCGCGGCCAGCCGCACCGCCAGCGCGGTCGCCGCCTCCGACTCCACGGCCAGGTCGGCGATCGACGTTCTGCATCAGCGGCTTGTCGGCCAGCACCGAGCCGAACGCCGAGCGGTGCGCCACGTGCCACGACGCCTCGGCCAGCGCGCGCCGCATCAGCGACGCCGACCCGAGCACGCAGTCGAGCCGCGTCGCGGCCACCATCTCGATGATGGTCCGCACCCCGCGTCCCTCGTCGCCGAGCCGCTGCGCCCAGGTGCCGTCGAGCTCGAGCTCCGAGGACGCGTTCGAGCGGTTGCCCAGCTTGTCCTTGAGGCGTACGACGTCCAGCCGGTTCCGCGTGCCGTCCGGACGGACCCGCGGCACCAGGAAGCAGGTCACCCCGCCGGGCGCCTGGGCGAGCACGAGGAACACGTCGTTCATCGGCGCCGAGGTGAACCACTTGTGCCCGAAGAGCTCGTACTCGCCGTCGACCGACGTCGCCACCGCGGACGTCACGTTGGCGCGCACGTCCGAGCCGCCCTGCTTCTCGGTCATGCCCATGCCGGCCAGCGCGCCGGCCTTGTCGGCCACCGGGCGCACCCCGAAGTCGTACGTCGTCGACGCCAGCTTCGGCGTCCACTCCTTGGCCAGCGCGTCGTCGACCCGCAGGGCCGGGACCGCGGCGTACGTCATGGAGATCGGACATCCGTGTCCGGGCTCGGTGTGCGACCAGGCCATGAAGCCGGCCGCACGGCGGACGTGGGCGTGCGGCTCGTCGGAGGTCCAGGGGGTCGCCCCGAGCCCGAAACCGACGCCGCGCTCCATCAGCCAGTGCCACGACGGGTGGAAGCGCACCTCGTCCACCCGGTTGCCGAACCGGTCGAAACCGACGAGCTCGGGGTGGTGGCGGTTCGCCAGCATCCCGTGCTCGCGGCCCTCCTCGCTGCCGGCCAGGAGGCCCAGGGGGGAGAGGTCCGAGGCGACGGTCGCGGAGGCGTGCCGGGTGACGGCCTCGACCAGCGCGATGTCGGAGGTCACCACGTCGTGACCGACCAGCGGCGGGGCCTGGTTCGTCGCTACCCGGTTGTCAGCTCGCATGGCTTTACCGTAGTCGCATGACAACCGAGGGTCGGCGCTTGGGACGAGGCGCCGATCCGACCCGCACGAGCGCCCGGCGCGCGACGGAGACCACGACCGGCGAACCGCTCTGGGTCGAGGTCCGCGACACCGTGTGGCGCCTGATCGTCTCCACCGTCAGCGCCTGCCTGCGCAACCGCGTCACCGGGCTGGCCGCCGAGGCCGCCTTCTTCGCCCTGCTGTCGCTGCCCCCGCTCATCTTCGGTCTCGCGGGCTCCATCGGGTACGTCGTGCAGCGGTTCACCGACAGCCGCATCAGCGAGTTCAAGGCCGAGGTGGTCGAGCTCGCCCTCCAGGCCTTCACCCAGGACACGGTCGACAAGATCATCGTCCCGACCCTCGACGACACCCTGGGGGCGCCTCGCTACGACGTCATCTCGATCGGCTTCGTGCTGGCGCTGTGGTCGGGCTCCCGGGCTCTCAACGTCTTCGTCGACACCGTCACGATCATGTACGGCCTCGGCGGGCACCGCGGCATCGTCCGCACCCGGGTGCTGTCCTTCGTGCTCTACGTCCTCGGTCTGCTGACGGGCATCGTCACGATCCCGCTCGTGGTGGCCGGGCCGGGACTGGTCGACCAGATCCTCCCCAGCCGTCTCGACGGGCTCAACGCGCTCTACTGGCCGGCCGTGCTGGTGCTCTGCATCTGCTTCACCGCGACGCTCTACCACGTGTCGGTCCCGGTGCGGACCTCGTGGCGCTACAACCTTCCCGGCGCGGTGCTGACGATGGTCATCTGGGTGGCCGGCTCCGCGGTGCTGCGCTGGGTCCTCACGGCGACGGCGGCGGACTCGACGTCGATCTACGGCCCCCTGGCGGCGCCGATCGCGGTCCTGATCTGGCTCTACATCATCGCGATCGCGGTGCTCATCGGTGCCGCGCTCAACGCCTCCTTCGACCAGCTGTGGCCCGAGTCCGGCCCTGCCCGCGCCCGCATCGAGCTGGTGCGGCGCCTGCGCCGGGCACGGATGCTGCGCCTGCACCGGCTCGGGGAGCGGGGAGCCGACGCCGAGGACGCCAGGGAGGACGACGAGGAGGACGACGAGGACGACGGGGAGGACGACGAGCGGGACCCGCTGGCCGACCCGGTGCTGCTGAAGCAGATCGCCGACGAGGACACGATGGTGCTGCGACGCGAGCCACGCATCTGATCTCCGTCCGGCCTGCTCCCAAATCCCGGTGCCGACCCCACCGTCCCCGCCGTACCGTTGGCTCGTGACCGACCACGTCCGCCGTCCGCGGCGCCGAGGAACCCCTGACGCGACCCGTTTCGCCGGGTCGGGGTCGGGGCGCGTCGTGTCCGTGGAGCCGGGGGTCGCCGAGGTGGTGCTGCGCGGCCGGCTCACGCGGGCGTCGTACGGCGGGGGTCTGCTGGCCGACATGGCACGTGACCCGAGCCGCGAGCCGCGGGCCGGGGACCGGGTGCGGCTGACCTGCTGGGGCGACGGTCACGTGAGCGTCGATCGGGTCGTCGCACGTCCCGTGGCACCCTGAACCCATGGCGAACGTGACGATGCCGACCCCGGTCGCGCTCGCGGGCGGCGCACTGTGCCTCCTCGGCGGCTACCTCGTGGGGGTCGTGGCCGGCCCCGACACCGAGGACACCGACACCGCGACGGTGGTCAGCTACGACGCCGAGAGCGACCGGCTGTGCCTGACGGGGGAGGCGGTGGCCCGGGAGCCGTCGGCGCCGGAGGGCGCCGAGGACGAGCTGTGCGGGCAGTGGCGCCGCATCGCCGGTGGCCCCGACCCGCGCGAGGGGGACCAGTTCCGCTTCGCCACGCTGTCGAGCGATCCCGGCGACGCCGGCGACGTGACCACGCTGATCTACGGCGACGTGGTGCGGTGAGGCGGCCTCCGCCCCGCCGCCCTGACCGCGTAGATTCGTCGCCGTGCCCGACCTGAACGAGTCCGCGACGCCGCTCGGGATCCAGTTCCCCGTCGTCCGGCACTCGCCGTGGTGGATCCTGACCCGCCGGGTCCTGCTGGCGATCGGGATCCTGGCCTTCACCGTCTTCCTGGTCTACGTCGACCGCGACGGCTACGTCGACAACAGCGACCCCAAGAACGAGGTCTCGCTGATCGATGCGATGTACTACACGACGGTCACCCTCAGCACGACCGGGTACGGCGACATCGCGCCGGCCTCGCAGGGGGCCCGCCTGGTGAACGCCTTCGTCATCACCCCGCTGCGCATCGCCTTCCTGGTGCTGCTCATCGGTACGACGATCGAGGTGCTGGCCAGCCAGGGCCGCGAGATGTTCCGCGCTGCACGATGGAGGAAACGCATGGACCAGCACGTGGTCGTCGTCGGGTACGGCACCAAGGGGCGCAGCGCCATCGGGACCCTGGTCGGCAACGGCATGAGCCGCGAGGACATCGTCGTGGTCGACCCGACCTCGGCGGCCATCCAGGAGGCCAACGCCGACGGGCTGACCGTCGTCGTCGGCGACGCCACCCGCCGCGACGTGCTGCGCCGCGCCGGCGTCGGCAAGGCCCAGCAGATCATCATCACCACCGACCGCGACGACTCGACCGTGCTGTCGGTGCTCAACGCCCGGCAGCTGAACTCCACCGCCTACATCGTGGCGGCGGTGCGGGAGGGCGACAACGTGGCGCTGGTGAAGCAGAGCGGCGCGGACGCGGTCGTGACGTCCTCCGACGCGGTCGGCCGGCTGCTGGGTCTGTCCGCCGTGAGCCCGGCGCTCGGCGCGGTCATCGACGACCTGCTCAGCTACGGCGAGGGACTCGAGGTCGCCGAGCGCGACCTGCTCGTCCCCGAGGTCGGCAAGCAGCCCCAGCAGCTGCCCGACCAGGTGATCGCGGTGGTGCGCGAGGACACCGTCCACCGCTACTACGACCCGGTCGTGACCCAGCTGGCTCGCGGCGACAAGCTGGTCGTCGTGCGCCCGGCCAAGGAGCTGCCGTGGGCGCCGCGCCCGGGCACGCACAACGAGGACACCGCCGACGACGCGTGAGCGGACACCGGACGGGGCACGGTGGAGCCATGACACCCGGGACCCGCTACGCGTTCGCCTTCGCCACCGCCTACCGCGCACCAGCCCTGCTCTTCGGCATCACTCCGTGGACGGCGTGGGTCGAGCTCGACGAGCACACCCTGCACGTCCGCTACGGTCCCTGGTCGCTGACCACGCCGGTGACGAACATCGCGGACGTGACACGCACCGGCGGCTTCAGCTTCGTCAAGACGGCCGGGCCGCCGCACCTGTCCTTCACCGACCGCGGGGTCAGCTTCGCGACCAACGGCGACGACGCGTTGTGCCTCAGCTTCCACACGCCGGTGCCCGGCATCGACCCGACCGGACGCATCAAGCACCCGGGCGCGACCCTGACCGTGGCCGACCCCGACGCGTTCGAGAGGCGGATCCGCGGGCTGCTGCCTGCCTGAGGCCCAGTCTCAGTACGCTGAGGCCCATGTCCGATCCCGCCCCCGCCCGTCGCGCCCGGTCGTCGCGCTGGGACCCGCTCACCGTCGGCGTGGACATCGGCGGGACCAAGGTGCTGGCCGGTGTGGTGGACTCCACCGGGCACGTCCTCGCGGTCCAGCAGCGACCGACCCTCGGACACGACGTGGCGGCGGTCGAGGACACCATCGTCGCGCTCGTGCAGGAGTTCTCGCGCGGGTACGACGTCGCGGCGGTCGGGATCGGCGCGGCAGGTTTCGTCGACGCCACGCGCTCGGTCGTCATGTTCTCCCCGCACCTGAACTGGCGGCGGGAGCCGTTGCGGGCCCGAGTGGCCGAGCGGGTCAAGGTGCCCGTGGTGGTCGACAACGACGCGAACACGATGGCGTTGGCGGAGAGCAACTTCGGCGCCGGCAAAGGTCATCGCTTCGTCCTGTGCATCACCCTCGGCACGGGCATCGGCGGCGCGCTGGTGCTCGACCACCGCGTCTACCGGGGGACCCACGGCATGGCGGGGGAGTTCGGCCACATGCAGGTCGTCCCCAACGGCCACCGTTGCGAGTGCGGCAACCGCGGCTGCTGGGAGCAGTACGCCTCCGGCAACGCGCTGGTGCGTGACGCCCGCGAGCTCATCCGGGCCCACTCCCCGATGGCCCATCACCTGCGCGAGCTCGTCGGCGGCGACCCGATGCTGCTGCAGGGGCCCCAGATCACCCAGGCGGCCCGGGACGGCGACCCTCTCTCGATCGAGCTCCTCGCCGACGTCGGCAGCTGGCTGGGCGTCGGGCTGGCCGGCATGACCGCGGCGTTCGACCCGGGGTGCGTCATCGTCGGCGGCGGACTGTCGTCGGCCGGAGACCTGTTGCTGGGCCCCACCAAGCAGGCGTTCACCCGAGCCCTGACCGGCCGCGGCTTCCGCGACGAGCCGGTGATCGTCGCCGCCGAGCTCGGCCCGCAGGCCGGCTTCATCGGCGCGGCCGACATGGCCCGGTCGGCGGCCCGTCGCTCGCGTCGCGGCCGTCGTGCGGGTGCGCGGCGCGAGCGCCGGCGTCTCACCCGCGCCGAGACTCCGGTCGAGGGCGTGCTTCGCGCGTTCCGCGACCCCTCCCGCTGACCGGTCAGCCGAAGGCGGCGCGGAAGGCCTCGACGGCCGCGAGCGGGTCGCCCGACGCCCAGGCCTCCAGGCCGACGACGCCGGTCCAGCCGGTCTCCCGGAGCGCCGCCGCGACGGCGGGGTAGGCGATCTCGCCCGTGCCCGGCTCGCAGCGTCCCGGCACGTCGGCCACCTGGACCTCTCCGATCCAGGGCGCGCTCTCGCGCACCAGCTCGATGAGGTTCCCCTCGCCGATCTGGGCGTGGTAGAGGTCCAGGTTCATCCGCAGGTGGGGGCTGGCGACGGCCGCCACCAGGGCCCGGGTGTCGGCTGCTCGCGCGAAGGGCGTGCCGGGGTGGTCGACGGCGGTGTTGAGGTTCTCCAGGCAGAACACCACGTCCTCGCGGCGCCCGAGCTCGGCCACCCGGCGCAGGGTGTCGACCGCGGCCACCCACATCGGCTCCGGTCACCTCGGTGACGGGGTGGACCGGCAGCCCGTCACCGTCGAGACCGGTGCCGTGGAGGTTGAGGTTCGGCGTCCCCAGGACCCGCGACGCCCGGACCGACTCCTCCGCGGTCCGCAGCAGCGCATCGGCCCCGGCCGGGTCGGTCAGACTGCCCTCGACGTAGCCGGTCATGGACGTGAAGCGCGCGCCGGTGGCCGCGAGGGCAGCCAGGTCGTGGCGGGTCCAGTCCCAGATCTCGACGGCGAAGCCCAGGTCGTGCAGACGAGCGGCCCGCGCGACGACGGGCTCGTCGCGGAAGACCATCTCGGCGCACACCGCCAGCGTGAACGTCTCGGCGACGGTGGGCGTGCTCACCGGTCCACCAGCATGGTCTCGAAGGAGTAGAGGTCCGGGCGGTAGAGGTGGTCGGCGTACTCCACGGCCCGCCCGCCGTCGTCGTACGACGTGCGCTGCATCGTCAGCAGGGCGTCGCCGACGGCGACCCCCAGCAGCGTGCTCTCGCGCGCGTCGGCGAGCCGGGCGCAGATGCTCTGGTGGGCCACCCGGAGGTGGATCGCGCGACCGCGGAACAGCTCGTAGAGACCGATGGTGGTGAAGTCGACTCCCGCGAGGTCGGTCACCGACTCGGGCACGTAGTTGCGCATCAGCGTCAGCGGCTTCCCGTCCACGTGGCGCACCCGCTCGAGTCGCCCCAGCGACCGCACCCACCGGTACGCCGAGGCGGGTGGCGGTGTGCTCGTCGGCCGCGACCCGGTCGAGCGCGAGGACGTCGGTCGAGGTGCTGGTGGCCCGAGCGCTTCAGGTCGTCGTACAGGCTGGTCAGCTCCACCGTGCGGCGGATCGGGGCCCGCACCACCTGGGTGCCGACTCCCCGCTTGCGCACGAGCATGCCCTTGTCGACGAGCAGCTGGATGGCCTGGCGCATCGTCGGCCGGGAGACGCCGAGCTGATCGGCCCAGGTCACCTCGTTGGCGATCCGGTCGCCGGCCACGAGCTCGCCGTCGTGGATGGCGCGCTCGAGCTGCTCGGCCACCTGGAAGTAGAGCGGCACCGGGCTGGAGCGATTGAGCACGACATCCGGCTGAGGCACGCGATGGAGCATAGCGGCGCAGACGTATTGACGTACATATGTCTGGACAAACTCTTGACTCCTGCTCCGAGGTGTGACGACAATCTCAGCCATGACGGAGGTCACCCACCCCCAGCGCCCCGCCCACGCGTCGGTCCGCGACCGCATCGCCGGAGCCCCGATCTCCTGGGGCGTCTGCGAGGTCCCCGGCTGGGGGCACCAGCTCGAGGCCCCCGTGGTGCTCGACCAGATGCGCTCGCTCGGGCTCACCGCCACCGAGTTCGGCCCCGTCGGCTTCCTCGGCGACACCTCCGCGGCGCTGGCCCAGCAGCTGCAGGCCCACGACCTGACCGCGGTCGGCGGCTTCCTGCCGGTGCTGCTGCACGCCGCCGATCACGACCCGCTGCCCGAGGTCGACCGCTTCGTCGACGACTGCCTCGCCACCGGCGCCGGCGTCGTCGTGCTGGCCGCCTTCACCGGCGTGGAGGGGTACGACGACCGCCCGGTCCTCGACGACTCCGGCTGGCAGACGCTGCTGGACAACCTCGACCGCATCACCGACCTGGCCGCACGCCGCGGTGTGGTCGCCGCCCTGCACCCCCACGTCGGCACCATGGTCGAGACCGGCCAGGAGACCGAGCGGGTGCTGGCCGGCTCCCGGGTCGGGCTGTGCGTCGACACCGGTCACCTGCTCGTCGGCGGGGCCGACCCGGTCGCGCTGACGGCCGCCCACCCGGAGCGGGTGGTCCACGTCCACCTCAAGGACGTCGACGGCCCGCTGGCCGAGCGCGTCATCGCCGGCGAGACCAGCTTCGGCGACGCCGTGCGCGACGGCCTCTTCGTCCCGCTGGGCGAGGGGACGGTCGACGTGGCCGCCCTGGTCCGCACGCTGGAGGCCGCGGGCTACCAGGGCTGGTACGTCCTCGAGCAGGACGTGAAGCTCGCCGGCCCGCCGGAGGGCGAGGGCCCGGTCGCGGACGTGCGCCGGTGCCTGGACTACCTCGAGGAGGCGGTCCGATGACGGGGGTGGACGACGGCCGGCACCTCGAGGTGCTCACCATGGGCCGGGTCGGGGTCGACATCTACCCCGAGCAGGTCGGCGTGCCGCTCGAGGACGTGCGCTCCTTCGGCAAGTTCCTCGGGGGCAGCCCCACCAACGTCGCGGTCGCAGCCGCGCGTCACGGGCGCCGCTCGGCGGTGATCACGCGGACCGGGGAGGACCCGTTCGGCCGCTTCGTCCACCAGGCGCTGCGCGGCTTCGGGGTCGACGACCGCTTCGTGACGGGCGTGCCCGACCTGCCGACACCGGTCACGTTCTGCGAGATCTTCCCCCCGACGACTTCCCCCTGTACTTCTACCGACGCCCCACCGCGCCCGACCTCCAGATCCGCGCCGAGGAGCTCGACCTCGAGGCGATCGCGGCGGCCGACATCTTCTGGGTCACCGGCACCGGGCTCTGCGAGGAGCCGTCGCGGGAGGCGACCATGGCTGCCCTCGCGGCGCGCGGTGAGCACGGCATCACCGTCCTCGACCTCGACTACCGGCCCATGTTCTGGGCGTCGCGCGACGAGGCCCACACCCACATCAGCCGGGCGCTGGCCCTCGTCGACGTCGCCGTCGGCAACAAGGAGGAGTGCCAGGTCGCGGTCGGGGAGACCGAGCCGGAGCGCGCCGCCGCGGCCCTGCTCGCCGCCGGCGTCGACCTCGCCGTCGTCAAGCAGGGGCCCGAGGGCGTTCTGGGCGTGCGGGGCGACACCTCGGTCGTGGTGCCGCCGGTCCCGGTGGAGGTCGTCAACGGCCTGGGCGCCGGCGACGCCTTCGGCGGCGCGCTGTGCCACGGCCTGCTGGCGGACTGGGACGTGGAGCGGATGCTCCGCTTCGCCAACGCCGCCGGGTCGTTCGTGGCCGGGCAGCTCGCCTGCGCCGACGCGATGCCGACCACCGCCGAGCTCGAGGCCGTGCTGGAGGGGGCGGCATGACCGCCGAGCGCGTCGGCGTCGACGTCGGGCACCTCGTCACCACACGGGTCCGCGAGCCCGGCCGGATCGCGGAGCTGGCCGCAGCCCGCGCCCGGCCCTCCAGCCTGGTCGGAGCCACCGGGCGCCTCATGCTGGTCGCCGCCGACCACCCGGCCCGTGGCGCCCTCGGCGCGGGGTCGGACCCGATGGCCATGGCCCACCGGGGGGACCTGCTCGGCCGGCTGGCCACCGCGCTGGCGCGTCCCGGCGTCGACGGCGTGCTCGGCACCCCGGACATCCTCGACGACCTGCTGCTCGCGGGTGCGCTCGAGGACAAGGTCGTCATCGGCTCCATGAACCGCGGAGGACTGGCCGGCACCGTCTTCGAGCTCGACGACCGCTTCACCGCCTACGACGCGGAGGAGATCGGGCGCTCCGGCTTCCAGGGCGGCAAGATGCTGCTGCGCATCGACCCCGACGACCCGGCCAGCGTGGTCACCCTCGAGTCCTGCGCCCGGGCGATCGGGGACCTCGCCGAGCGCGGTCTGATGGCGATGGTCGAGCCCTTCATCTCCCACCGCGTCGACGGTCGCGTCCGCAACGACCTGAGCACCGAGGCGGTCGTGCGCTCCGCCGCCGTCGGAGCCGGGCTGGGTCGCTCCAGTGCCCACACCTGGCTCAAGCTGCCCGTCATCGACGACATGGACCCGGTCCTGGACTCGACCGCGCTGCCGGTCCTGCTGCTCGGCGGGGAGGTCTCGGCCGACCAGGACGCGCAGTTCGCTCGCTGGAAGAAGACGCTGGCCCACCCGCAGGTGCGCGGCATGGTCGTGGGCCGCTCGTTGCTCTACCCACCCGACGGCGACGTCGCGGCGGCGGTCGACACCGTCCTGGAGATGATGTGAGCACCGCCGTCCACGTGACACCCGAGTCGGCCGGTTGGGGCTACAGCGGCCTGGCCGTGCTCGTCCTCGGCGCGGGGGAGTCCGCCACCTGGTCCACCGGTGACGCGGAGACGCTCGTGCTGGCGCTGGAGGGTTCGTGCTCGGTCACGCTGGGTGAGGAGACGCTGACCGTGGCCGGTCGGCGCAACGTGTTCGACGGTCCCAGCGACTTCGTCTACGTGCCCCGTGACGCGGAGATCACGATCGTCTCCGAGGTGGGCGGGCGCTTCGCGCTCCCGTCGGCCCGCTGCGAGCGCGTGATGCCGTTGCGCCACCAGCCCGCGGACGCCGTTCCGGTGGAGCTGCGTGGGGCCGGCCAGGCGTCGCGGCAGGTCAACAACTTCTGCACCCCTGACGCCTTCGACGCCGACGCCCTGATCGCCTGCGAGGTGCTCACGCCGGGTGGCAACTGGTCGTCGTACCCGCCGCACAAGCACGACGAGCAGAGCGACACCGAGTCCGAGCTCGAGGAGATCTACTACTTCGAGGTCGCCGACGGCCCGGCCGGAGCGGACGGCGCCACCCGCGCGGGCATGGCCTACCAACGTGTCTACGGCCATCCCGGCAAGGAGATCGACGTCCTCCAGGAGGTCCGCAGCGGCGACGTGGTGCTCATCCCGCACGGGTGGCACGGTCCGTCGATGGCGGTGCCCGGCTACGACCTCTACTACCTCAACGTCATGGCCGGCCCCGGCGAGGAGCGCGCCTGGAGGATCTGCGACGACCCGGCCCACACGTGGGTGCGCGGCACCTGGGACGACCAGGAGGTCGACCCCCGGCTGCCGTTCCGCCGTCGCGCCGACCCGACCCCGCAGGCCCCCAGGCCCCGCAGCACGAGGAGAACCGATGAGCACCACCCGGCTCACCGTCGCCCAGGCGATCGTGCGCTTCCTGGAGGCCCAGCACGTCGAGCGTGACGGGGTCGAGACGCCGTTCTTCGCCGGCTGCTGGGGCATCTTCGGCCACGGCAACGTCGCCGGGGTCGGCCAGGCGCTGCTGGAGCGCGAGGTGGCCGCCCGCGAGGTGGCCGCCCGCGAGGTCGCCGCCGACGGGGGGCAGCGACAGGAGCAGGGCCACGTGCTGCGCTACCACCAGGCCCGCAACGAGCAGGCCATGGTGCACGCCTCGGTCGGCTACGCCCGCCACCGCGACCGGCTGGCCGCCTTCGCCTGCACCGCGTCCGTCGGCCCCGGTGCGACCAACATGGTCACCGGTGCCGCGCTGGCCACCATCAACCGCCTGCCCGTCCTGCTGCTGCCCGGCGACGTCTTCGCCACCCGGGTGTCCAACCCGGTGCTGCAGGAGCTGGAGGACCCCACCTCCCTCGACGTCAGCGTCAACGACTGCTTCAAACCGGTCTCGAGGTTCTGGGACCGGGTCAACCGCCCCGAGCAGCTGCCGTTGTCACTGCTGGCCGCGATGCGCGTGCTCACCGACCCCGTCGAGACCGGGGCGGTGACGCTGTCGCTGCCGCAGGACGTCCAGGCCGAGGCGTGGGACTTTGAGGACGACCTGTTCGCCCGCCGGGTGTGGCACGTCGCCCGCCCGCCGGTCGAGGACGCCGCCCTGGCACGCGCCGTCGCGACGATCCGGTCGGCGAAGCGCCCACTGCTGGTCGCCGGCGGAGGCACCATCTACGCCGACGCCACCGAGGCGCTGCGCGCCTTCGTGGAGGCCACCGGCGTCCCGGTCGCGGAGTCGCAGGCCGGCAAGGGCTCGCTCCCCTACGACCACCCCCAGGCCGTCGGCGCCGTCGGGGCCACCGGCACCACCGCCGCCAACACCCTGGCCGCCGAGGCCGACGTCGTGATCGGGGTCGGCACCCGCTGGAGCGACTTCACCTCCGCCTCGAAGACGCTCTTCGCGGACGAGGGGGTGCGCTTCGTGAACCTCAACGTCGCCTCGGTCGACGCCCACAAGCTGTCGGCCGTCGTCGCCCAGGGCGACGCCCGCCGCGGCCTGGTGCAGCTCACGGACGCGCTGTCCGGCTGGTCGGCGCCCGCCGACCACACCGCTCGCGCCTCCGAGCTGGCTCACGCGTGGGACGACACCGTCCAGCGCTCGCACGACCTCGCCCACGCGCCGCTGCCGGCCCAGTCGGAGGTGCTGGGCGTGGTCAACCGGCTCAGCCGGCCGCAGGACGTGGTGGTCTGCGCCGCCGGCTCCATGCCGGGCGACCTGCACAAGCTGTGGCGGACCCGGGACCGCAAGGGCTACCACGTGGAGTACGGCTTCTCCTGCATGGGCTACGAGATCGCCGGCGGCCTCGGTGTCAAGATGGCCGCGCTCGACGCCGGCGAGGACCGCGACGTCGTGGTCATGGTCGGGGACGGCTCGTACCTGATGATGTCGCAGGAGATCGTCACCTCGGTCCAGGAGGGCGTGAAGCTGATCGTGGTCCTGGTCCAGAACCACGGCTTCGCCTCCATCGGCGCGCTGTCGGAGTCGCTGGGCTCGCAGCGCTTCGGCACCCGCTACCGCTACCGCACCGAGCGCGGACTGGACGGCGACGTGCTGCCGGTCGACCTCGCCGCGAACGCCGCCAGCCTCGGCGCCCACGTCATCCGGGTCTCGGGCGTCTCCGAGCTGGAGAAGGCGTACGCCGAGGCTCAGGCCGCCGACGTCACGACCGTGATCCACGTCGAGACCGACCCGACCGTGCCCGCGCCTGACAGCCCGGCCTGGTGGGACGTCCCGGTCGCCGAGACGTCCGCCCTGGAGAGCACCCGGGCGGCGCGCACGACGTACGAGCAGAACAAGCAGCGGCAACGGAGCCACCTGCGCCCGTCCGACCCGCACAACGAGGAGAACCCGTCATGAGGACGATCGAGCACTGGATCGCCGGCACGAGCACCAGCGGATCGGGGGAGCGGCGTTCGCCGGTCTGGAACCCGGCCACGGGCGAGCAGCAGGCGGAGGTGGCGCTCGCCGACGCCTCCGACGTCGACGCTGCGGTCGGCGCCGCCCGCGAGGCGTTCGTCGAGTGGTCGCAGTCGTCGTTGAGCACCCGCACCAAGGTGCTCTTCGCCTTCCGCGAGCTCGTCAACGCCAACGTGAGCCGGCTGGCCGAGGCCATCACCGACGAGCACGGCAAGGTGCTCTCCGACGCGGCCGGCGAGGTGCAGCGCGGCCTCGAGGTCGTCGAGTTCGCGTGCGGGATCCCGCAGCTGCTCAAGGGGGACTTCTCCGCCCAGGTCTCGCGCGGGGTCGACCTGTTCTCGTTCCGCGAGCCGGTCGGGGTCTGCGCAGGCATCACGCCGTTCAACTTCCCGGCCATGGTGCCGATGTGGATGTTCCCGGTGGCCATCGCCTGCGGCAACACCTTCGTGCTCAAGCCCAGCGAGCGGGACCCCTCCGCCTCGTTGATCCTGGCCGAGCTGTGGGCCGAGGCCGGGCTGCCCGCCGGTGTCTTCAACGTGCTGCACGGCGACAAGGTGGCCGTCGACGGCCTGCTGGAGCACCCCGACGTGGACGCCGTGTCGTTCGTCGGCTCCACCCCGATCGCCCGTTACATCCACGAGACCGCGGGTCGCCACGGCAAGCGTGTGCAGGCCCTCGGCGGCGCCAAGAACCACGCGATCATCCTGCCCGACGCCGACCTCGACTACGCCGCGGACCAGCTGGTCGCCGCCGCCTTCGGCTCCGCCGGGGAGCGGTGCATGGCCATCTCGGCCGCCGTCACCGTGGGCGGGGTCGGTGACGCGCTCCTGGAGCAGGTCAACGCCAAGGCCCGCGCCATCCAGGTCGGCTCGGGACGCGACGCCGACAGCGAGATGGGACCGGTGGTGACCGCCGAGGCCCGCGACCGCATCGAGCGGCTCGTGGGGACCGGCGAGAGCCAGGGTGCGCAGGTCGCCGTCGACGGGCGCGGGGTCACGGTGCCCGGCCACGAGGGTGGCTTCTTCGTCGGTCCCACCGTGGTCGACCAGGTCACCCCCGAGATGGACGTCTACCGCGAGGAGATCTTCGGTCCCGTGCTGTCGGTGCTGCGCCTCGACGACGTGGACGCGGCGATCGAGCTCGTCAACGCGAACGCCTACGGCAACGGCACCGCGATCTTCACGTCGAGCGGCGAGGCGGCGCGCCGCTTCCAGCGCGGCGTCCGGGTCGGCATGATCGGCATCAACGTGCCGATCCCGGTGCCGATGGCCTACTACTCGTTCGGCGGCTGGAAGGACTCCCTGTTCGGTGAGCACCACATGCACGGACCCGAGGGCGTGTCGTTCTACACCCGCGCGAAGGTCGTCACGGCACGGTGGCCCCACGTGGAGCACGCCGAGCACCAGCGCGCCCAGTTCAGCTTCCCCACCGCCCAGTGAGGGCACCACGATCGACCGATGACCAAGCATCGGTCACAGTCCGCGACATGCGGTCGACAAGGAGGAACACCATGAAGATCCGACGGATACTCTCCGTGGGCATCGCAGCGAGCGCGCTCGTGCTCGCGGGCTGCAGCACCGGCGAGGACAGCGGCGGCAGCGAGAGCAGCGGCGGTGGCGGCGAGACGGAGAGCAGCAGCGAGAGCGGCGCAGGCGCCACCTCGGCCGAGGACGTCCGCATCGACGTCGTCACCCACGCCGCCCCCGGCGACTCGTTCTGGGACGTCGTCAAGGCCGGCAGCGACCGCGCCGGCGAGGACCTCGGCATCGACGTCCGCTACAACTCGTCGCCCGACCCGGGCGAGCAGAGCACCCTGATCGACAACGCGGTGGCCGACGGCACCGGCGGGCTCGTGGTCTCCATGGCCAACCCCGACGGTCTCGAGACCGCCATCCGCGCCGCCGTCGACGCCGGTATCCCGGTCATCACCATCAACTCCGGCATCGACGACTGGCAGGACTTCGGGGCCATCACCCACGTCGGCCAGAGCGAGACCATCGCCGGTGAGACCGCCGGTGAGCAGCTCACCGAGGCGGGCGTCACCAACGCCATCTGCGTCATCCAGGAGCCGGGCAACATCGCGCTCGAGGAGCGCTGCCGCGCGGCGGCCTCGACGTTCGGCGGCGAGATGACGAACCTGCAGACCGACAACACCGACCTGGCGGGTTCGCAGGCGACGATCGAGTCGGCCCTCAGCGCCGACGACTCCGTCGACGGCATCCTCGCCCTCGGTGGCGACATGGCCGGCCGCGCGGTCGCCGCGGTGGAGACCTCCGGTCGCGACGTCCAGGTCGGCACCTTCGACCTGAACGCCGACGTGGCGGGCCTCGTCGAGGACGGCAGCCTGCTGTTCGCGATCGACCAGCAGCCCTACGTCCAGGGCTACCTCGGGGTCACCGGCATCTACCTCAAGCTGATCAACGGCAACGACGTGGGTGGTGGCCAGCCCATCGACTCGGGTCCCGCCGTGGTCACGCAGGAGAACGCCGCCGACGTCCTCGAGTTCGCCCAGGGCGGCACCCGCTGATCCGCGCCGGGGCCGAGGTGGTCGCGAGCCCGCGACCGCCCCGGCCCCGGCCGACAGCACCCTGATCCACCCGCATCACCACCGCAGCAGCCCGCACCACCCAGCAGCACCGGCGACAGACGGGGACACCCGGCGAAGGAGACGCACATGAGCACCACGACAGCACCGGAGCGGACCGATCCGCCCGCACCGAAGGGCGACGAACGGGTCTCCTCGTCCGGCCGTTTCACCAAGGTCCTGCGACGACCCGAGATCGGTGCCATGGCCGGCGCGCTCGTCATCTTCCTCTTCTTCGCGATCCGCACCGACTCGTTCTTCGAGCCGGCCGGTGCCAGCACGTGGATCTTCAACGCCTCGACGATCGGCATCATGGCCGTCGCGGTGTCCTTGCTCATGATCGGCGGCGAGTTCGACCTGTCCGCCGGCGCCATGATCGGCACCACCGGACTGACCACCGGCATCCTGATGACGCAGTACGACCTGAACGTGTGGCTGTCGATCCTGCTCTCGCTGGTCCTCGCGCTCGCTATCGGGGCCCTCAACGGCTCGCTGGTGATGCGGACCAAGCTGCCCAGCTTCATCGTCACGCTCGGCACCTTCTTCGTGCTGCAGGGCGTCAACCTGGCCGTCACCAAGATCCTCATCGGCAAGGTGTCGGTCACCGGTCTCCAGGACGCCGCCGGCTACTTCGACGGCAAGCAGATCTTCGGCTCGTTCGTCAACATCGACATGGGCGTGGGTGCCGTGGCTGGAGGACAGCGACGTCAAGACCACGCTGACGCTCTACGCCGCCACGTTTTGGTTCGTCGCCGTGACGGCGGTGGCGACCTGGGTGCTGCTGCGAACCCGGGCGGGCAACTGGATCTTCGCCGTCGGCGGCGCGCAGGTCAGCGCCCGCCAGGTCGGCGTCCCGGTCTTCAAGACCAAGGTGGGCCTCTTCATGACCACCGCCTTCGCCGGCTGGCTGGTCGGCATGCTCGCGGCTCTTCAAGACGACGACCGTGCAGAGCACCACCGGGGTGGGCGCAGGAGTTCATCTTCATCATCTGCGCCGTGGTCGGCGGCTGCCTGCTGACCGGCGGCTACGGCTCGGCGATCGGCGCCGCCTTCGGCGCGCTGATCTACGGCATGGTCCAGCAGGGCATCCCCCAGGCCGGCTGGGACAACGACTGGCTCTACGCCTTCCTCGGCGTGATGCTCCTCGGAGCGGTGCTGGTCAACAACTGGGTCAAGACACGAGCGGAGTCCATGCGATGAGCACCCCGGAAGCGAACACCGGCACGCCCGAGACCCAGGCCGAGACCCGGGGGCCGAGAGCCCGCGCGACGCCCGGGCGGCGGCCGCGAAGGGCACGACGCTCATCGAGGTCCGCGACATCGGCAAGTCCTACGGCTCGGTCATCGCGCTGCGCGACGTCACCACGACGGTCAACGCCGGCGAGGTCACCTGCGTCCTGGGCGACAACGGCGCCGGCAAGTCCACCTTCATCAAGATCCTGGCCGGTGCGCACACCCACACCGACGGCGCGCTGGTAGTCGACGGGGAGGAGCGTCACTTCTCCTCCCCGCGCGAGGCGCTCAACCTGGGCATCGCCACCGTCTACCAGGACCTCGCGGTGGTGCCGCTCATGCCGGTGTGGCGCAACTTCTTCCTCGGCTCGGAGATGACCAAGGGCGCCGGCCCGCTCAAGCGCCTCGACATCGCCGGGATGAAGAAGGTGACCAAGGTCGAGCTGTCGGCCATGGGCATCGACCTGCGCGACGTCGACCAGCCCATCGGCACGCTGTCGGGCGGCGAGCGCCAGTGCGTCGCGATCGCTCGCGCGGTCTACTTCGGCGCCCGCGTGCTGATCCTCGACGAGCCGACGGCAGCGCTCGGCGTGCGTCAGTCCGGCGTCGTGCTGAAGTACGTCGCCAAGGCGCGCGACCGCGGCCTCGGCGTCATCTTCATCACCCACAACCCCCACCACGCCTATCCGGTGGGCGACCGCTTCATGCTGCTGCGACGCGGTCGCAGCATGGGCAACTTCCCCAAGGCCGAGATGTCCCTCGACGACCTGGTGCAGATGATGGCCGGCGGGGCCGAGCTCGAGGCCCTCAGCCACGAGCTCGCCCGCGAGATGCCCGACTCCGAGGTCGCCAAGACGATGCAGGCCGAGGTGGCGGAGGCGCTGGGCACCGGCAGGGACGAGGGCACCCGGCCATGACCGCGCGCGACCTCGGCGTCGCGGTGGTCGGATTCGGCTGGATGGGGCAGGTGCACGCACGAGCGTGGGCGCGGCTGCTCCAGCACTACCCCGACAACCCGTCGCGCCCGCGTCTGGTGGCCGTCGCCGACCCCGACGAGGGGCGGCGGGAGGAGGCGCGCTCGGCGTACGGCTTCGCCGACGCGCACGCCGACTGGCGTGATCTGCTGGCGCGCACCGACGTCGACGTGGTCAGCGTCTGCGGGCCGAATTTCGTGCACCGTGAGATCGGGGTGGCGGTCGCCGAGTCCGGGCGCCACCTCTGGATCGAGAAGCCGGCCGGCCGCTCGGCGAGCGACACCCAGGCGATCGCCTCGGCGGTCGGCAAGGCGGGAGTGCAGTCCGCGGTGGGCTTCAACTACCGCAACGCCCCAGCGGTCGAGCGGGCTCGACAGATGGTCGCCGACGGTCGGCTCGGCGCCGTCGAGACCATCGAGGTCCGGTTGCTGGCCGACTACTCCGCCCACCCGGACGGCGGGCTGTCCTGGCGCTTCGACCCCGAGCGAGCCGGCACCGGGGTCCTCGGCGACCTGGCGAGCCACGGCTTCGACCTCGCGACCTACGTCGGAGGGGACCAGGTGGGCGGCATCAGGGAGCTGGTCGCGGACCAGGCCACGTTCATCGCCGAACGGCCGGAGGCCACCGGGGTCGTGTCGCACTTCGACCGAGGCGGTGGGGCGCTGGGTCCGGTCGGCAACGAGGACCAGATCTCGGCCCTGTTGCGCTTCGCCTGCGGCGCTCGTGGCTAGATCGCGTCGTCCCGCGTGGCCGTCGGGGAACAATGCACATACGGCTTCGTGGTCCGCGGTAACAGGGGCGCGGTCACGTGGGACTTCCGACGGATGGGGGAAGCTCCGGGCCTGCCTGGACCAGGACAGTACCAGGACGCCGCCTGGGAGACACGGCTGGTGCGCGCCGGCGACGGCGATCTGGCCGCCTTCCAGCCGGGAGCCGGGGTGACAATGGGTTACGACGACCTCAAGGTGGTCGAGGCGGGGCGGCTGGGCGAGACGATCACCACCGGGGCCGTCGGCGCGACGATCGAGGACGCGGTCTTCACCGCCGGGCTGGTCGACTCGATGGTGCCGTCGTACGACGAGAAGCGATGGGTGAGGTGTGAGAGCACGAGCGGCACGAGCGGCACGAGCGGCACGGTGCAGGTGGGTGTCGTCGGCGTCGGGGCGATGGGCACCTCGCACGTCCAGACGCTCGCCGGCTGGGTGCCGGGCGCGACGGTGACTGCGGTGTTCGACGCCGATGTTGCTCGTGCAAGGAGGTTGCCGACGAGGTCGGCGCCGGTCGGCCGACAGTGCGGAGTCGGTGGTCGCCGACCGACGTCGACGCGGTGCTGATCGCAGCGCCCGACCCGCTGCACGAGGAGCTGGCGTTCGCCTGCCTGGGGGCGGGAAAGCCGACTCTGTGCGAGAAGCCGCTCGCGACGTCGATCGAAGGGTCGCAGCGCGTCGTCGACGCGGAGGTCGCGGGTGGACAGCGGCTGCTCCAGGTCGGCTTCATGCGGCGTTTCGACCCGGCGTTCGTCGAGCTGCGCGCGCCGTGCTCGACGGGTCGATCGGGGAGGTCCGGGCCGTGCACTGCGTTCACCGCAACGCGCCGCCCACCCGTCCGCGACGTCGGAGGGGGTGGTCGTCAACTCGATGATCCACGAGTTCGACCAGGTGCCGTGGCTGCTCGGCGACCCGCTGTCGGCCGTCACGGTGTTCGCGCCGGCCGTGCCTGAGGGCTCATGCGCGACGCGCAGGTCGCGGTGATCGAGAGGTCGGCGGCGGGGTGGCCACTGTCGAGGTGTTCGTCAACGCCCGTTACGGCTATGACATCCACACCGAGGTCACCGGCACCGAGGGCACCGTCTCGCTCACGTCGCCGTACGGCATCAGCCGACGGACCGCCAACCTCGACGGCCGCGAGGTGAAGTCGGACTTCGTCGCCCGCTTCGTCGACGCCTACCGCGTCGAGCTGGCGTCGTGGGTCCAGGGCGTGCGGTCCGGCGTGCTGCCGGAGCCGTCGGCGTGGGACGCGCACCTGGCCAACCTGGGCGCGTTCGCCGCGGTCGACTCCCTGCGTGGTGGCGGGCGCGTCGAGGTTCCCCAGGAGCAGCGCCCGGACCTCGACGCGCTTGCTGCCTCGGACTGCCGGCGGAGCAGGCCGCGCACGTAGGCGGCCTGGCCGGCGTGCTGGAGACAGTCGTCGAGGACGCTGACCAGACGGACGCCGAGCGTCACCGGCGGGTCCCAGCTCGCGTCGACCACCCGGCCGAAGTCCTCGTCCTCGAGGCTGCGGACGATCTAGACCGCGCGGTCGTGCACCGCGTCGTGGTAGCCGCGCAGCAGCTCGGCGCTGGGACGGACGGCAGCGACCTCCCTCTCGTCGTGGCCGTAGCCGATGTCGGTCAGGTCGAAGGGCAGGGCGAAGCCGTCGGCCCAGCCTTCGGTCCACACCTGGTCGACGTGGTCCTGCAACCCGGCGAGGTGGTCGTCCTCGACCCGCGTGAGGTGCCACACCAGCCAGGCGATGTGGTTGGTGCCCGGGGCCGGACGGGCGACGAGCAGCCCCTCGTCGGTGCCGTCGAGGACGTCGTGGACGTGCTCGCGCACGCGGCCGAAGAGGTCGATGAGCAGGGCCTGGGACGCGGTCATGGGACCAGCCTGACAGGCTGGAGCGTGTGGAGGTACTCCCCGACGTCGTCGCCCCGGACCCGGTCGTCGTCTTCTGCGGACGAGCAGGCGCCGGCACCGGACGCGCGATCACTACTACGAGACGCCGGGCAACAACTTCTGGGAGATGCTGCACCGCTGTGGTCTCACCCCGGAGCTGCTGGTGCCCGAGGACGACCAGCGGGTCACCGAGCACGGGATCTGCCTGACCGACCTGATCGGCGGCCGCGAGCGGTACGACGTCGACGTCGACGCGCTGGTGCGCAAGGTCGAGACGTGGCGTCCCGAGTGGCTGGCCTTCACGAGCAAGGGCACGGCGCAGGAGGCGGCCCGGGTCCTGGGGGAGCGCCGCTTCCACGCCGTCGGGCTGGGTCCAGCGGACTGGTACGTCGGCGGGGCGCAGGTCTTCGTGCTGCCCGGCACCTCGGGTGCGAACCGTCGCCGCGACTACGACGGCCGGGTCGACCGCCTCTCCTGGTGGCAGGACCTGGCCGCCCTGGTCGGGCGGTGACCGCGGGTTGCCGGTCCGCCGACCGGGGTACCCCTGGGTCATGAGCAGCGACGCACCCGAGTCCCCGTCCTCCACACCCTCCGGCGAGGGCAGCATGGACGACTATCCAGGCACCAGCCCCGACGAGGGCCGGTCGAGGCCGAGGAGATGGACGGCGACTCCGATGGCGGCGACAGCCGCCAGCAGGGCGTCGCCCGGGCGGCTCGGGTGGGCGCCGTCCGAGCCTCCGGACTGGAGCCTCACGGCGTCGACCCCGAGGACGACGACGGCGGTGGCGACGGCGGGGGCGACGGCGTGGCCTGCAAGTCCGGACCGTCGTCGAGAGCGGTGCGGGCAGGGTCGTCGACCGTGCGGGCAGGAGCGACAGCCGCACCTCGGTGCCCCCCTCCGGCGTCAGGCCGACCTGCAGCTCGCCCCCGGCCACGACGACCCGGTCGCGCATGCTCGCCAGCCCCTGGTGACCGGGGCGCTCCTGCTCGTCCTCGGGCCGGATGCCGCGACCGTCGTCCTGGACCGTGACCGTGAGCTCCTCGGCGCCGCGTTGCAAGGACACGGTGACGTGGTCGGCCCCGGCGTGCTTGCGGGCGTTGACCATCGCCTCCATCGCGACGCGGTAGGCCGTGATCCTCTCGGCGTCGCCGAGGCCGAGGTCCGCGTCCCCGTTCACCTGCCACGCCACGTCGGTGTCGGTGAAGATCACCTCCGCGGCTGTGGAGAGCGCCGCGCGCAGCCCGGCCTCGCGGGACGGGGACTCGAGGTCGAAGAGGAGATGGCGCAGCCGGTCGGTGGCGCTGGAGACAGCCTGCTGGAGGTCGTCGACGGTCTCCAGCAGGTCGGGCGCGGCTCGCGCGATGCGGCGGCGGAGCCCCCCCATGCGCAGATCCACCACAGCCAGCGCCTGCACCGAGTCGTCGTGCACGTCGGCCGCGATCCGCGACCGCTCGGCCTCCTGGCCGCACGAGGCGGGTGAGCAGCCGGGCCCGCTGGTCGGCGACTTCCCGCAGCGCCGCCTCCTGGCGCCGGAGGTCGCGGATGTCGCGCTGGACGGTGGCCAGCGCGAAGGGTTCGCGGGTCTCGGTCTCGTACATGACGAAGGTCGAGATCGCGACGGGCACCGGTTCGGAGCCGTCGAGCGGGTGCAGCTCGGCCTCGCCCTCCCAGCGCCCCCGTTCGAGCAGGAGGGGCCAGCGCTTGCTGAAGGACGCCTCGCCCGCCCCGGGCACGACGTCGGCGACGGTGAGGGTGCGCACGTCGCGGTCCGCGGGCAACCGCAGCAGCCGCCTCCCCTCGGGGTTCAGGTAGAGGATGTTGCCGTCCGAGTCAGCCATGCCGATGAGGTCGCTCGAAGCCTCGACCAGCGCCTGGAACTGCCGCAGGTCGGTCGTCGCGGCCCCCGAGGGCGACGCCGACGACGTCGCGGTCGACGTTGAAGGTGCGCACGCCGCGGACCACCGCCACCAGCCCAGTGAGCCCGAAGCACAGGATGGTCACCGGGGACGCCCCGCCGAGGCTGGACACGGTGAGGCCCAGCAGCGAGATGCCGACGAAGGCCGCCGGGACGACGGGTCCCGGCCTCAGGGTGGGGACGGGGACGTCTCCCAGGAGTCGTCGGCGCACGGCCGCGGGCGCAGCGGCGCCGTGCACGGCGACCGCGAGGACGGCGGTCGAGACGAGCGAGACCGACCCGAGGACGTGCCGGGACGCCACAGGCCCTCGGCGAGCAGGACGAAGAAGGTCACGTCGACGACGACGGAGCCGATGACCGAGAGGACGAGGAGGACGTCGGCAACCGTCAGCCGCGCGCGGCCCGCGGACACGAGGGCGGCGAGGGCGACGAGGAGGGCCGCGTCGATGATCGGGTGGACGACGTTGGTGATGATCGCGCCCGTCTGGGTGCCGGGGGCCCCGGCGAGCGTGCGGACGGGCTCGCTCAGGACGCCGACGACCAGCCCGACCAGCACGAGCGAGGCCGCCAGGGCGTCGAGCGCCACCAGCAGGGAGAGGCGGGGCGCGAGCGTTCGGATCCGCAGCACCACGCCCGCGATGATCGCGATGCTGGAGAGCACCCAGGCGACGTCTGCGACCGAGGGGTAGGGCAGCGGGTCGGAGCGACTGAGGAACGTCAGCGTGAGCACGAAGCCGAGCGTGCGCAGGCCGATACCTGCGACCAGGAGCCAACCGGCCGGCGCCAGCGGCGCAGCCGCCGGGTCGCCGTGCGTCGCGCGGCCCAGACCACCGCGAGCAGCGTGACAAGGACGTACCCGGCGCCCTGCAGCACCCCGTCGCGAGCGACGTCGAACCCCGCGACCGTGCGGACACCCGGCAATGTCCACCCGACATAGGCGAGGACCACGGCGACGGTGACGTACTCCAGCGCTCGCACGGAGCGTGGTGCGGCCGTCAGTGAGTCTGGTGTCGCCATGACCCCCCTCGGCGTTCCGGTGCCGCTCGGGCGTGAGCGCTCACGCTACCCGCTTCGCGCCCGGGCCAGGCGGACGTGAGGAACCCCGGTCAGACGGGGGAGACTGACCGGGGTTCTGAGTCCAGAGTAGGACACTCGTCCAAGGCTCCGGGAGCCGGTGGGTCCACCGCGTGTCGCACGTGGCAGTGTCGCTCCCATGACCGTCAAGCTCGTTGTCCTCTACACCCGGCCCGACGACGTCGAGGCCTTCGAGAAGCACTACCTGGACGTCCACGCACCGCTCGTGGAGCGGCTCCCCGGGCTTCTTCGCTGGGAGGGCGTGCGCCTGGTGGCCGCCCCGGACGGTGGCGACCTCGCCTTCCATCGGATGGCCGAGCTGTGGTTCGAGGACCAGGCGGCGCTCGACGCGGCTCTCGGGAGCGAGGCGGGGGAGGCGACGGCCGCCGACTACGGCCGGATCGCGCCGCCCGGGTCACGCATGTTCGTCGCGGTCACCGACTGAGGACGACCCGGACGTGCGACAGGCCCCCCGCCGTGAACGAGGGGCCTGTGGCGTCAACGCCCGAGGACGTCGTGGTGGTGCCGCGACGTGGCGCAGGGTTCAGAGCAGCAGGAACAGCAGAATGATGACTGCGATGACGAGTGCAGCGACGGCGATCGTGCGTGTGTTCATGTCCATCCCTCTTCCCCGGCCCGGGTGGCCGATGCGGCGAGTGTGACAGAGCCCACCGCTGCTCAAGCGTCACTTCCTCCCGTGTCGGGCGCTTTGTTCGGCCGGTTCAGCCGAGGACGGCGTCGACGGTCTTCTTGAGGGCGCTCGGCTGGGACGGACGGGTCGGGGCCTTCTTCTTCGCCTCGAGCATGGCGGCACCGATCTCCTGCAGGGTCTTGCGACCCAGGCCTTCGCGGACCTTCGGGAACCACTCGCTCTCCTCCTCCTCGATGTGGTGGCGCACGTTCTCGATGAGGACGGTGGTCTTGGCGACGAAGCGCTCCGCGTCGGGCTTCAGGGCGGCCAGCTCGACGACCAGCAGGTCGGCGACGTGGTGCTCTTCGTAGGACTCCAGGACGTCCTCCTCCAGCTCGGGGAGGAGCTCGCGGACACGGGGGTACATCACCTCGTTCTCGATGTAGGTGTGCACCGTGAGGAGCTCGATGATGCGGTCGACCAGCTGGCCCCTGCGGACGTGGGCGTTCTCGCCGGCGGCCTCGAAGTCGCGGAAGGTCTTGAGGATCTCTTTGTGGTCCTGCTTCAGCACGACGATGGCGTCGGTGGACATGACAACTCCTTGCATGGTTGGGCATACGCCGCGGAGCGACGTACGGACGTGACGTGGTGGGGTGGGGCTCAGCGCCGGAGCACTCGGCGCCGGAGGGCCCAGCGCCAGAGCAGCAGCACGAGCAGGGCGGTGACCACGGCGGAGATCAGCAGGGACCCCGCACAGCCGAGCCGGTTGCTGAAGAGGAAGAACGACGGAGGGGTTGCCGCCTGACGTCGAAGTGCATCGGCCCGGCACAGAGCAGCGCACGAGGTTGATGGGTTGACGTTACGGGGGCTCGTTGCGCAGCGTCACACCCGCTCGGGGGTGCGCGACGACCGCGTCCGGTGCCGGCAGGGACCTCAGCCGTCGGGCCTGCGGCGGCCGCGGATCGGAGTGAGGCCGTGTTCGACACCCCACAGCACCGCCTGCACCCGGGTGCTGACCCCCATGGTGCGGTAGGCGTCGCGGATACCGGCCTTGACCGTGTTGAGGGACAGGTAGGTCCGCTCGCAGATCTCGCTGTTGCTGAGGCCCTGGGTGATGAGACAGATGATCTCGGCCTGGCGCGCGGTCAGTCCCTCGGCGCGACCGGGCCAGTCGCCACCGATTTGCTCACCGCTCTGCTCGCCGCCGGCAGGACCGTTCCCGGCCGTGGCGGGCTGCTCCTGAAGGACGACGACCTGCTCGCCGGACGCGATCCGCCCCAGCGCGGCGACGAGGGCGGCGGCGTCGATGGATTTCGACAGGTAGCCGCGCACGCCCTTGGCCAGCGTCGCCTCGACGAGGTCGTCGCGGGAGCTCCAGGTGTAGACGGCCACCGCACCGATCTCCGGCTGCGACACGAGGCCGTCGAGGTCGTCGGCGCTCAGGGGGAGGGCGGAGAAGCAGTCGTAGAGCGCGATGTCGACGCGCTGGTCGACCGCCACCCCGAGGTCCATCTCGACGACCTGCACGCGCTCGGCGTGGTCGGCCAGCATGTCGCGCAGCCCCTTGACGACGACCTCGTAGTCGTTGACCAGGGCGACGCGGACGGGTGCAGCACTGTCGGGCACGACCCGAACCTACTCGCTCGCCCGCCCTCCGGGGACCCCGGAGGTCCCGGCCCTCCTCCCAGTGGAGCCGGGACCCTCGTGTGACAGACGACGCAGCCACATGGATGACGTTATGGGGCGAGCGGGATGAATGGGATCCAAAGCGGCCAGAGGTGACCTTGGTCCCTGACATGATGGCCCTGGCGGCACTCGGCGCTGGCCGCGAATGGGACACTCGTCCTACTGTGGGTGGAAAGGGATACGTCGCATCTGCCGGACGTGTCCGTCCACGTCGTCACGAACGAAGGAGACCCCATCAGCTCCGTGCCCCCCGAGCCCAGTGCCCACCGCGCCCCAGTCACGTCGCCGGTCGCCGCGCAAGATCAGGATCTATCTCCTGGACGACCACGAGATGGTCCGCCGGGGGCTGAAGGACCTCTTCGAGTCGGCCGAGGACTTCGAGGTCGTCGGCGAGTCGAGCCTCGCCAAGGACGCCGAGGCGCGCATCCCCGCCCTGCGTCCGGACGTGGTCATCCTCGACGGGCGTCTGCCTGACGGCAGCGGCGTCGACGTGTGCCGGTCGGTGCGGTCGGTGGATCCCTCCATCCGAGCGGTCATCCTCACCTCGTACGACGACGACGAGGCCCTCTTCTCGGCGATCATGGCCGGCGCTGCCGGCTACCTGCTCAAGCAGATCGTGGGCGCCGACTTCCTCGAGGCCGTGCGTCAGGTCGCCGACGGGCAGTCGCTGCTCGACCCGGCAGTCACGCAGCGTGTCCTGGACCGCCTGCGTCACAAGGGCACCCAGGGACCCGCCGAGCTGCGGACCCTCACGTCGCAGGAGCGTCTCGTGCTCGACCTGATCGCCGAGGGTCTGACCAACCGGCAGATCGGTGAGCGGTTGTTCCTCGCCGAGAAGACCGTCAAGAACTACGTGACGAACGTGCTTGCCAAGCTGGGGATGCAGCGCCGGACCCAGGCCGCGGTGTTCGTGTCGAAGCTGCTGCAGGCTCCGTGAGCCCGCGCGGCCTGAGCACGAGGTCGAACCGCGACCTGAGACCGGCGCGCGGTGGCCCGCTGGCGAGCCTCGGCCAGAGGTCGACGCCGACCGAGACTCGGTCCTGGGGCCACGCGGCGGGCGAGCCTCCTCGCCGTGGGCGGCGGGACGAGGAGGACCGCCCAGATCGTTGGGGTGGTGCGTCGCGGGCGCGGGCTCGATGACGTCCGGTGCTCATGACAGAACCCCGGGCGCTCACTCTTGAGGTGGCTGCACGGGGTCCGGGCACAGTGTGGCGTTGTTGTCCTCTGAGACAACCACACCGGTCGGTGGAAGGGAAGGGCTCCGGTCCACCGCGTCTGGTCGCGAGGTGTAGCGACGGATGGTCTAGCACTGTCTGTTCAGGCGTGGCGATGAGGAGTATTCCTGGAGAAGCGCTCGCCCGGGTGGGCCGGCCTGTGGGGGTCTTGGAGCGCCAGGCGACAAGGGACAGCCATGACATTCGCACGACGAGCCACAGCGGCGACACTGGCCGCAGCGACCTGCTGGATGATGCCGGCGCCGGCAGGGGCCGGGGAGGTGGCGCCTGACATCCAGGTCAGCGCCAAGCCCTGGACGGAGTACTTCATCGACAACGGACCCCGAGGCGAGAGCCCCGGGGACAAATTCGGGTTCACCGAGAAGCTGCTCCAGCACGGGGAGCGCGTGGGGCGCGATGCCGTCGAGTGCACGGTGAAGCGGGTGACCAGGCGCTCGTTCACGATGCAGTGTCTCGGCACCATGACCCTCAGGGGCCGAGGGCAGATCACCATCCAGGGCGCCGTCACGTTCCGACGGAACAGCGGGGACACCTTCTCGCTCGCCGTCACCGGCGGCACCCGCGAGTTCAGCGGGGTCGGCGGGGAGATGGTGGTCATCGAGCGCGACGGCCCTGACCGCTACCGGTTCTACTTCGACGACTGACCCGTCGTCGGCGCACCACGCAACCTGTCACGTGAGCGTGCAGCAGTCACTCGTCGCTCCTGCGCGATGGTTGAGCGAGTGACAGCTCGGTCCGGCATCGTCGGCCGCGACCTGGTCCTCGCCACCTGTACGTCGGCCCTGGAGGCCGCCCGGTCCGGCAGTGGCGGCCTGGTGCTGCTGGCCGGCGAGCCCGGCATCGGCAAGACGACCGTGCTCCAGGCCGTGGCCTCCCGGGCACGCTCGGACGGCTTCGTCGTCGCCTGGGCCGCGTGCGTGGAGGACGACGCGGTGCCCGCCTTCTGGCCGGTCGTCAGCCTGCTGGCCGGGGTCGGTCACGCGGAGACGTCCGCGGCCGCGGAGGAGCTGCGAGGGGACGAGCAGGGAATGGTCGCGGAGCACCGATTCGTGCTCTTCGACCGGGTGGCCTCTGCGCTGAGGATCGCCGCGGCGACCCGGCCGCTGGTGCTGGTGGTCGACGACCTCCAGTGGGCCGACGCCTCCTCGGTCCGCCTGCTGGCCTTCGTGGTCAAGCAGATCCGTACCGCCCCCGTGCTCGTGGTCGGCAGCTATCGCGACACCGATGTCGGAACCGACCACCCGCTGTGGCACCTGCTGGCGGAGCCCGGCTCCAGCGGCGAGACGCTCACCCTGTCGGGTCTCGGCACCGACGACGTCGCCGCTCTGCTCGGAGATGCGAGGGGTGCGGGCAGTGCGGGCGGCCGGCAGGCCGTGGCCGGTGCGGCGAGCATCCGTGACCACACCGGCGGCAACCCGTTCTTCGTCCTGAACGTCGCACGGCTGCTCGAGGCCGAGGGGCACGACCTGGCCTCGGGCAGGCCGCTCCCGTTGCCGGCCGGCGTACGCGCGGTGCTCGACCGGCGACTGGCCCGGCTCTCCCAGCCCTGCCACGAGCTGCTGGGGGCGGCCGCCGTCATCGGGCACCGCTTCGACGTGGCGCTGCTGACCGAGGTGAGCGGGATCCAGGCCGACGTCGTCGCCGGGCTGCTGGAGGAGTCGGCCCGGTCGAGGCTGACCCAGCCGGTCGGCGGGACCGAGCACGAGTTCGCGCACGCCCTGGTCCGGGCCACCCTCACCGCGCAGCTCGCGACCCGGCAGCGCGAGGCCCTCCATGGCCGGGTGGCCGACGCCCTGACCGGCCGTCGCGGCGAGGAGGACGTGCGCTGGGCGGCCATCGCGCACCACGACCTGAGCGCTGGGGCCGACCGTGCGGCCACGCGCGGGGTCCTGGCCGCGGAGCGCGCCGCCCGGCACGCGATGGCGGCGCGCGCCTTCGAGGCAGCCGCCGAGCAGCTCGAGCGGGCCGTCGCCGCGAGTGCCGAGCCCGAGCAGGAGGCGCACCTGCTGCTCGGTCTGGGCGACGCGCACCTGCACGGCGGTGACTGGCAGGCCGCGGGCGACGCCTTCTCGCGGGCCGCCGACCTCGCTCGCGACCTCGGCCGCGCCGACCTCGCTGGCCCGGGCCGCGCTGGGCGTCGGGTCCGACCCCGGCGGCTTCGAGGTGCGGCTCGGGGACCACCGCCAGCTCGGCCTGCTCGAGGAGGCGCTGGCCCTGCTCGGCGCCGACCACCCCGAGCTGCGCTCGCGCCTGCTCGCGCGGCGCTCGGTCGCGGCGACCAACCTCGCCTCGCCGGCAGACCGGCAGCAGTGGAGCGACGAGGCCGTGCGGCTCGCCCGGGAGACCGGCGACGGGCCCACCGTGGCCCATGCGCTGAGCGCCTGGTGCGACGTGCAGTCGGGGCCGGCGCACACCGAGGCCCGGCTGGGCGCCACGACGCAGATGCTCGCCGTCGCGGAGTCGACAGGCGACCGGCAGGTGGCCCTGACCGCGAGGCGCTTCCGGGTGGTGGCGCTGCTCGAGCTCGGGTCGCCCGAGGTGCACCAGGAGATCGAGCGGTTCGCGGCGATCGCCGAGCAGCTCGGGTCGCCGCTCTACCGGTGGTACGTCCCGCTCTTCCACGGCATGCAGGCCCTGCTCCGCGGCGACCTGGACGAGGCCGAGCGGCTCTCTGCCCAGGCGGCGACGCTGGGCGCCGAGGCAGGCAGCGACAACGCCGAGATGCTCAGCGGCACGCTCTCCGCAGCGATCATGATGGAACGTGGCGGGGTCACCGAGCTGCTGGCGGGGTTCGAGGCCCTGCTGGCCGAGCATGCCTGGATGCGCGAGCTGCCCATCGCCCTGGCGATGGGGCCCCTCATCGAGCTCGTCGCAGGCCGCCCCGACCAGGCGCACGCCAAGCTGCGGCTGCTGGCCGCCGGTCGCTTCGACGTGGTGCCCGTCGACAGCGAGTGGCTCTCGACGCTCGCGGGCATCAGCTGGTCGGTGCTCGTGGCCGAGGAGGTGGTCAGCGCCGCAGTGATGTACGAGCTCCTTCTCCCGCACGCCGGCCGGATGGTCGTGGACGGCATCGCGGCCTCGTGCCTGGACCCGGTCGACTACCTGCTCGGTCGTCTCGCGCTGCTGCTCGGTCGGCGCGACGAGGCCGTCGAGCACCTGGAGGCCGCCGTCGCCCAGACCAGCGCCCTGGGCGCCCCGCTGCTCGAGGCGCACGCCCGGCACGCCCTCGGGGCGGCGCTCGCGGACGTCGACCCGGAGCGGGCCGGGGCTCTGCGCAGCAGACGCGGAGGAGGTGCTCCGGGCAGCAGGTGCCGCGCCGTCGGCTCCTCCTCGGTGCGAGCGTCCGGCGCGCCCGGGGCGCCCGGGGCGCCCGGGGCGGGGGCGGGCCAGGCCGGGCCGACGCCCGACGCAGGGGGTGTTCCGCCGCGACGGCGCCCTGTGGGAGCTGACCTTCGAGGGGGACACCGTGCGGCTGGCCGACGCCAAGGGTCTGCACGACCTGCGCTACCTGCTCTCCCACCCCGGCTCGCTGGTCCCGGCCTCGGCCCTGCGCCAGGCCGACGACCCGCAGGCAGGGCCGGCCAGCCGCGGGGTGGACCTGCTCGACGACCAGGCCCGCGCGGCGTACCGGAGGCGGCTCGAGGAGCTCGACGCCGACCTCGACGACGCCGTCCTCACCCACGACGACGAGCGTGCGGCCCGGGCGCAGGAGGAGCGAGCCGCCCTCGTCGCCGAGCTCAGCGCTGCTGCCGGCCTGGGCGGCCGGGCCCGCCGGATGGGCGACGACGTCGACCGGGCCCGCAAGAGCGTCACGATGCGGATCCGCAACGCGATCTCCCGGATCGACCGGGTGCATCCGACTCTGGGCCGGCACCTGTCCCTGGCCGTGCGCACCGGCGCGCTCTGCAGCTACGAGCCGGACCAGGGCGTCGACTGGACCGTGTGACGACGTCACACGAGTTGTGACGCCTTCTGGTCAGAGCCGCCCGTCGGGGGCGACCGGACGCTGAGGAGTCACCATGACCACCACGCAGACCCGCACTGACCAGGAGCAGAGGGTGTGCGGCCAGTTCTTCGCCGGCCTCGGCTCCCTGGGAGTCGTCATCCACGTCGCCCACGAGCTGCTCAGCCCCAGCCAGGACGGCATGTCCGGGGCCCAGATCGCGATTCTGGTGGCCGTCGTGCTGGCCACGGTCGCCACGACCGCGGCGTGGTACCGCCTCGGCCGCGCGACCCGGCGGATCTCGCAGTCGTGCTGGGCCTCGCCTGGGCCTTCGCAGCGAGCGAGCACGTGATCGGAATCGTCGAGGCCGGGGCACCTGGCTCGACGGCACCGGCGTGCTGGCGTCCTGGGCGGCGTCGCACTGGTCTTCGCCGCTACTACGACTTCACCGCCCGCTGGACGGTGCGCTGTGACCGCCGTCAGGAGCCGAGTCGCACGACGCGCCGTCGGCCGAGGACCTGGGCGCGCAGGTCGAGGGCTTCGCCTTCCGGCTGCTCGGGTCGGCCGTCGCGATGATGGACCTCGCGACCATCAGGATCGGCAAGGACCTCGGGCTCTACGACGCGCTGGCCGAGCAGGGACCGACCACCTCGGACGGACTGGCCGGGCTGTGCGAGGTCGACGAGCGCTATGCCCGCGAGTGGCTGGAGCAGCAGGCCGTGACCGGAATCCTCGAGGTCGACGACGTCAGCGCCGCCGCGAGGGAGCGGCGCTACTCGCTCCCGGTGGCCCATGTGGCCGTCCTGGTCGACCGCACCTCGCCGGCGTACCTGGGGGCGCTCGGCAACGTGACCGACATGACGCTGGTGATGGGAGCGCTGGTGGACTCCTTCCGCGACGGCTCCGGGGTCCCGTGGGCGCAGTACGGCGACGCCGCCCGCACGATGCAGTCGGAGCTCAACCGGCCCGGCTACCTCACGTCGCTGGCGCAGGAGTGGTTGCCGGCGATGCCCGACATCGAGCAGCGGCTCCGCTCGGGCGGTCCGGCCCGGGTGGCCGACGTGGCCTGCGGCACCGGCTGGTCCTCGATCGCCTTCGCCCTGGCCTATCCCGACGTGGTCGTGGACGGCTTCGACGCCGACGACGCCTCCATCGCCGATGCCCGGCGCAACGCGGCCGAGGCAGGGGTCGGCGACCGGGTGCACTTCGAGGTCCGGGACGCCGTCGAGCCGGGGCTGCCCGAGGGTGCCTACGACCTCGTGGCCGCCTTCGAGTGCATCCACGACCTGTCGCAGCCGGTGGAGACGCTGAGCGCCATGCGACGGCTCGCTCGCGACGACGGCTTCGTCCTGGTCGCGGACAACGCGGTCGACGAGGCCTTCACCGCCCCGGGCAGTGAGATCGACCGGCTGATCTACGCCAGCAGCGTGCTGGTGTGCCTGCCCACCGGCCGGGCGCACGCGCACTCCGCGGAGACCGGCGCGGTCATGCGGCCCTCCGTGTTCGACGCCTACGCCCACGCGGCCGGCTTCACGACGGTCGCGGTGGCCGACGTGCCCCACCCGTTCTGGCGGTTCTACCGGCCCTCCTGAGTGGCGGACCGTCGCGCGATGATCCTGAACGGATCGAGGGCGGTGGGCCTTGAGGCCGAGCAGCGGAAGTCGGGCCAGGCGGCCCTTGCCGCACGAGATCCCACGGAGCGACCCTGACGTCATGATCGAACGCATCCGCAGGCGACTCACCTTCGCCAACCTCGTCGCACTCATGTGCGTCTTCGTCGTCCTCGGTGGTCCCGCCGCGACGAAGGACGTCGCCCTGGCGGCGCAACAGCTCATCACGGGCAGACAGATCCAGGACGGCACCATCGAGTCCCGGGACATCAAGAACTCCACGATCGGGTCCCAGGACGTCAAGGACCAGTCGTTGCTGGCGGTGGACTTCAAGCGCGGCCAGCTACCGACGGGGTCACCAGGTCCGGCGGGTCCGGCGGGTCCGGCGGGTCCGGCGGGTCCGGAGGGCGAGCCTGGGCCGGCCGGCGCGGCCGGCGCGGCCGGCGCGGCCGGCGCGGCCGGCGAGACGGGTCCGCAGGGCCCCGCAGGGAGCGGGTTCCGCTGGCGCGGGGCATTCGACTGCGCCGCGACCTACGCCGCAGGTGACGTCGTGTCTCGGGAGGGCTCGGCGTGGATCGCGGCATCCTCGATCGGCGGATGCGTCAACCCGCCGTTCTCCCCGTGGGAGAAGCTCGTGTCGAAGGGCGACACCGGATCCCCCGGACTGAGCGGGGTCCACGTCGTCGAGGTCCTGTCGACCGGCACCAGCGCCACTCGGGTGGGGTACGCGTCCTGTCCGGCTGGGGAGGTGGTCCTGGGTGGCTCCGGAGCCGCGTCCGGCAACCAGGTAGGGGTCGACCTCGTGCAGACGCTCGTCACGACCGGCGAACCGTCGCGCTTCGGCGCCATGATGACAGGTCCGGCCGACAGCAGCTGGCACCTCGTCACGCGGGCCGTCTGCGCGGTGGTGGGCCCTTGACGGGACGCCTCACAGCTCGCTCCGCCGGCGCTAGCGTCCCCATGCGCCCGCGGAGTCCAGGCCTGCAGGATGGTGGAACACCGCTGGGGGTCATCTGGCGCTTCGACCCTGTCGCACACAGATCGCACTCGACCTGAGACGAAAGAGGCCCCTGCCGCAGCGTTTCCGCTGGTCAGGGGCTGCTCTTCTCTTGGTGGGCGATACTGGGTTTGAACCAGTGACCTCTTCCGTGTCAAGGAAGCGCGCTACCACTGCGCCAATCGCCCGGGAACTGCGAGGTGGAGACGGGATTTGAACCCGTGTAGACGGATTTGCAGTCCGTTGCCTCGCCTCTCGGCCACTCCACCAGTGGAGGGGCCGATCACGCCGGATCTGCGACCCTTCTCCGAGCGGACGACGAGGCTCGAACTCGCGACCTCAACCTTGGCAAGGTTGCGCTCTACCAACTGAGCTACGTCCGCCTGCAACTCCAGGCCCCTCGCGGGGCCTGTCGTGCGAGACGAAACTGTAGCGGACAGTCCCGTCAGCACCAACTCGGGGTGCTGCCACGAGAGCCCGTTGTGTCCTAGGTTGGTGGGCATGCAGGCGTGGGTGAACGGACAGTTGCTCGCAGACCCGACGGCACCGGCTCTGCCGGTCACCGACCACGGGTTCACCGTCGGCGACGGGGTCTTCGAGGCGGTCAAGATCCTCGACGGGCGACCCTTCGCCCTGAGCCGTCATCTGCGGCGTCTGGTCGCCTCGGCGCGTGGTCTCGGACTCCCCGAGCCGGACCTGGCGCGGGTGCGCGAGGCGATCGACGCCGTCGTCGAGGCCGAGCGGCTGCCGCTGGGGAGGCTGCGGATCACCTACACCGGTGGCCCGGCGCCGCTGGGATCGGGGCGTGGGGACGCCGAGCCCACCCTGGTCGTCGTCGCGGCGCCGCTCAAGGCGTGGGAGGGCCCCGCGCGAGTCACGGTGGTGCCGTGGCCGCGCAACGAGCGGGGAGCGGTCGCCGGCCTCAAGACCACGTCGTACGCCGAGAACGTGGTCGCTCTGGCGCGCGCAGCGACCGTGGGCGCCGGGGAGGCGATCTTCGCCAACACCCGTGGCGACCTCTGCGAGGGCACGGGGTCGAACGTCTTCTACGTGGTCGACGGGGAGCTGCGGACTCCCACCCTCGCGTCCGGGTGCCTCGCCGGCATCACCCGGGCCCTGCTGGTCGAGTGGTGCGACGTGGTCGAGGTCGACGAGCCGGTCGGGGTGCTGGCGCGTGCTGACGAGATCTTCCTCGCCTCCACGACGCGCGACGTCCAGGCCGTCGAGTGGTGCGACGGACGGGAGCTCGAGGCGCCGGGACCCCTCACCGCCCAGGCGGCGGCGCGATGGTCCGAGCGTGAGGCGAGCGACCTCGACCCCTGAGGGCGCGGAGGAGCCTGCTCACCCCGGCTGCGGGGGCGGCCGGGGTCGAGGAGGATCAGGCAGCCTCGGCCAGGATGGCCGCGATGGCGCCGTCGACGTCGATGAGGTGAGTCTCGGCCCCGGGGGCGACCAGCTGGGTCATCGACTCGACGAAGGCGGTGATGTCCGAGGTGCGGGCCTGCACGAGAGCCTCGCCGTCGGGGGAGCAGAGCTCGATCATCACGACGGCGTGGGCGTCGTTGTCCAGGCACGGCCAGACGTGCACGTCGCCGTCGCCGGTGGGCTCGTAGAGCCCGGCGATCAGCAGGTCGCGGCCGAAGGTCCAGCGGACCTCACCGGCGACCGTGAGGAACGTGGCGGTCACCGCGAACGGGTCGGCCGCGTTGTACGCGAGCTCGGTGTCGAGCGGCGTGGCCGCGCCGGTGGCGTCGATCAGGTCCAGCGTCAGCGTCTTCGTGACGGTGGTGACGGCCCGCTTGGTGTTGATGTGCTGCTCCATCTGAGTGCCTCTCCCTTGGCATTGACACCATGGAGACGGCCTCCCAGGGCCTCCATGACGCCGACTCCGGAACTTTTTCCGGGACTTTTTCCCGGGCCCTTCGTCTTGCTCAATAGTCGTCTGAAGTCGGGACCAAAGTCCATCGGAATCGTGAAACTGCAGCAGGATTGAGCCCAGATGACTAGTCAGGTATAGCTACGGGTCACTTGCCCGTTGTCCGTTCGGGTGGGGGAGCAATCCGGTTATCGCGACCATACCCCGCCCAACCGGACATCGGACCTCGCGACATCGACGGCCGTCACGGGGACAGGGTGATCGATTCGGAGCAGGTGCGACTGCACCAGGACCTTGGTCCTAGTCGGGTCCCTCGCCGGTGTTCGGACGAGGTGTCGGAGCGGTCCCGGAAACGCCACGTTCTGGCCTCGTCCACGGATCTCGTAGGGCCGGGTGAAGGACGTCGTGCGGATGAGATACTGTGACCCGCGCGTTGACCGGCTGAGCCGGAAGCGACCGCACGAGGGGCGATTGGCGCAGTGGTAGCGCGCTTCGTTCACACCGAAGAGGTCACTGGTTCGAGCCCAGTATCGCCCACCCACACCGGCCGAGGTCGGCTCCGCCCGCGGGGTCGGCCTCGAGCCGTCTGCGACCGGAACTCGCGTGAGTCGCGACCGCGTCGCTGGATACCATCGCCACGGCCGACGTACGTCGACCCGGTGGCCGGCAGCGCGGGCCACCGACCGCACCGACCAGGGAGCTCCCGTGTCCGAGATCAAGGTGACCGTCGTCCACGCAGCAGAGCGCGCGGAACGAGCCGTCACCACGGGCACCAGGGCCTGGGAGCTGTTCGCCGAGACCCCCGAGGTGATCGCGGCCCGGGTGATCTCGACCGGCTCGACCGCGAGGGGCTCGACCGACGCAGTGCTGCGCGACCTCGCCCACGAGCTCGCCGACGGCGACGAGGTCGAGGGGGTCGTCATCTCCGAGCCCGACGGTCTCGACATCCTGCGGCACTCCACGGCCCACGTGATGGCGCAGGCGGTCCAGGAGCTCTTCCCGGACGCCAAGCTCGGCATCGGCCCGCCGATCGAGAACGGCTTCTACTACGACTTCGACGTCGCCGAGCCGTTCGTCCCGGAGGACCTCGACAGGATCGAGACCCGGATGCGCAAGATCGTCAAGGAGGGTCAGCGGTTCTCGCGTCGCGCGGTCTCCGACGGTGACGCGATCGAGGAGCTCGCCGACGAGCCCTACAAGCTCGAGCTGATCGGCCTCAAGGGGGGCCTCGACAAGCCCGGTGACAGCGCGGGTCGCGACGAGCTCGACCAGCGCGCCGAGGGCGCGAGCGTCGAGGTCGGGGCCGGCGAGCTCACCATCTACGACAACCACCGCCGCAACGGCGAGCTGGCGTGGAAGGACCTGTGCCGGGGTCCGCACCTGCCCACCACCAAGCGCATCCCGGCCTTCAAGCTGATGCGCTCGGCCGCGGCGTACTGGCGCGGAGACGAGAAGAACAAGCAGCTGCAGCGCATCTACGGCACCGCCTGGCCGTCGAAGGAGGAGCTCGACGCCCACCTCGAGCGCATCGCCGAGGCCGAGCGTCGCGACCACCGCAGGATCGGGCGCGAGCTCGACCTGTTCTCCTTCCCCGACGAGCTCGGCTCCGGGCTCGCGGTCTTCCACCCCAAGGGCGGTGTCATCAAGCGGGAGATGGAGGACTACGTCCGTCGTCGGCACATCGAGGAGGGCTTCTCCTACGTCGGGACGCCGCACATCTCCAAGGACGGCCTCTTCCACACCTCGGGCCACCTGCCCTACTACGCCGACGGCATGTTCCCGCCGATGAAGCTCGACGGCGCGGAGTACCGCCTCAAGGCGATGAGCTGCCCGATGCACAACCTGATCTACGCCGTCGCGCGGGCGCTCCTACCGCGAGCTGCCGCTGCGGCTCTTCGAGTTCGGCGGCGTCTACCGCAACGAGAAGTCGGGCGTCGTCCACGGACTCACCCGCGTGCGCGGCATGACGCAGGACGACTCGCACTCCTACGTCACCCCTGAGCAGGCCCCGGCGGAGATCAAGCACCTGCTCGACTTCTGCCTCAGCCTCTTCCGCGACTTCGGCCTCGATGACTTCTACCTCGAGCTGTCCACGCGCGACGACTCCAAGCCCGACAAGTTCGTCGGCTCCGAGGAGGAGTGGCAGGTCGCCACGAAGGTGCTCTCCGACGTCGCCACCGCCTCCGGCCTCGAGCTGGTCCCCGACCCGGGCGGTGCGGCGTACTACGGGCCGAAGATCTCGGTGCAGGCCCGCGACGCCATCGGCCGCACCTGGCAGATGTCGACCATCCAGTACGACTTCAACCAGCCGCGCGGCTTCGAGCTCGAGTACGTCGCCGCGGACGGCTCGCGCCAGCGCCCGGTGATGATCCACTCGGCGAAGTTCGGCTCGATCGAGCGGTTCCTCGGGGTGCTCGTCGAGCACTACGCCGGCGCCTTCCCGCCGTGGCTGGCGCCGGTGCAGGTCGTGGGGATCCCGGTGGCCGAGCGGCACCAGGACTTCCTGCACGAGACCGCCGAGAGGATGCGACGTCTCGGCCTACGGGTCGAGATCGACGGCAGCGACGAGCGGATGCAGAAGAAGATCCGCAACGCCCAGCTCGAGAAGGTGCCGTTCATGATGCTGGTCGGCGACCGCGACCTCGAGGCCGGCGCCGTGTCGTTCCGCTTCCGCAACGGCGAGCAGGAGAACGGCGTACCCGTCGACGAGGCGATCGCACGCGTCCAGGCCGCCGTGGCGAGTCGCGAGCAGGTCTGAGGCGCGGGTGAGCGACCAGGGGAGCGCGAGCAGCCCGAGAGCGGCGTCCAGCAGGAGGGCGTGGGGGAGCCGGACGCGCTCGAACGGCTGTGGACCCCGCACCGGATGGCCTACATCGCCGGCGAGAACAAGCCGTCCGACGGAACCGCCGAGACGTGCCCGTTCTGCCAGATCCCGAAGATGGGCGACGAGGAGGGGCTGATCGTCCACCGCGGCGAGCAGTGCTTCGTGGTGCTGAACCTCTACCCGTACTCGTCGGGCCACCTCATGGTCTGCCCGCTCCGCCACGTCGCGAGCTATCCCGACCTGACCGAGGAGGAGACCGTCGAGGTCGCCCACCTCACCCAGCGGGCGATGCGCGTGGTCAAGCAGGTCAGCGGCGCCCACGGGTTCAACGTCGGGATGAACCAAGGCGCGGTCGCGGGCGCCGGGATCGCCGCCCACCTGCACCAGCACGTCGTGCCGCGGTGGGGCGGCGACGCCAACTTCATGCCGATCATCGGCCGGACCAAGACGCTGCCCCAGCTGCTGACCGAGACCCGCCGGCTGCTCGCGGACGCCTGGGCCGCAGGGTGACCCGGAGGACCGTCTAGTCTGACTGCGCCATGATGGAAAGATTCCGCGCGTTCTGGACCGCCCTCTTCAACCCGGTGGTCACGGGCCTGCTCCGCGCGGGGGTGAGCCCCGACGTCGTCACGCTGGTCGGCACCCTCGGTGTCTCCGCCGGGGCGATGGTGTTCTTCCCTCAGGGTCAGCTGCTCGTCGGCGTGCTCGTCATCACCGCCTTCGTGTTCTCCGACCTCGTCGACGGGGCGATGGCACGCCAGTCGGGCCGCACGAGCAGCTTCGGCGCCTTCTTGGACTCCACCCTCGACCGGATCGCCGACGCGGCGATCTTCGGGGCCCTGGCGATGTACTTCGTCGGCCCGGGTGACAACGACCTGTTCGCCGCCCTGGCGATCTACTGCCTCACCATGGGCTCGGTGACCTCCTACGCCCGGGCCCGCGCGGAGTCGCTGGGCATGCAGGCCAAGGTCGGCATCGCCGAGCGTGCCGACCGGCTCGTCGCGATCCTGGTCATGACCGGGCTGGCCGACCTGCTCAACGTCCTCGGGGTCGGGGAGGACGCGCTCGTGCTCATCCCCCTCACCCTCGCGGTGCTCGCGCTGGCCAGCACCGTCACCGTGGTGCAGCGCATCCTCGTCGTCCGACAGCAGGCCCACGGCCTGACCCCGTGAGCGTCCACCCGGTCCTGACCACCCTGGAGCGGGCCCTGGCCTCGGGCACCGAGCAGGCCGTCGCAGCCGCCTACGTCGCCGGCTGGCGCGGTCTCGGCCGGCTCTCGGAGGACCACGCCCGCGCCCTCTTCGACCGCATCGCGGCCCGCATGCACGCCCGTCACGGCACCTCCGTCCACCGCCTGCGCACGAACCTGGCCCGGGTCCGGCCCGACCTCGACCACGACGGCCTGGACGAGCTGACCCGCGAGGCGGTCCGGTCCTACCTCCGCTACTGGTGCGAGTCGTTCCGCCTGCCCTCGTGGCCCACCAGCGACCTCGTCGCCCGCGTCCGGACGGTCCACGAGGAGCGGTTGCGCACGCCGTACGACGCGGGGCGGGGGGTGGTGGCCGCGCTGCCGCACCAGGGCAACTGGGACTGGGCCGGCGCCTGGGCCTGCGCCACCGGGGTCCCGGTGATGACGGTCGCCGAGCGGCTGCGCCCCGAGCGCCTGTACGACGAGTTCGTCGCCTTCCGGTCCTCGCTGGGCATGACGATCCTGCCGCTGACCGGGGGCGCGCCTCCGCTGCCGCGCCTGGCCGAGCACCTGCGCGCCGGCGGCTTCGCCCCGCTGCTGGCCGACCGCGACCTCAGCAGGACCGCCGTCGACGTGACGCTCTGCGGCCACGGCGCGCGGATGCCACGGGGCCCGGCCAGCCTGGCGCTGGAGACCGGCGCCGCGCTGGTCCCCATCACCACGGCCTACCGCGGCGCGGACCTGCAGATCACCTTCCACGAGGAGATCGACGTCGTCGGCCTCGGCGTCGCCGCCGCGACCCAACGGGTCGCCGACGCCTTCACCGACGCCCTGGTCGCCGACCCCGCGGACTGGCACATGATGCAGCGCGTCTTCGTCGACGACCTGGAGACACCGGCACAGACCCGGGGGGTGCGCCGGTGAGCGCGGCCCGACCGCCCGCGACGCGCGGCGCGACCCGCGCGCGGTCGCGAGGGCTGAGCGTCGGCATGGTGTGCCCCTACTCCCTCGACACCTTCGGCGGTGTCCAGCAGCACGTCCTCGGGCTGAGCGCCGGCCTACGCGACGCGGGACACCGGGTGGGGGTGCTCGCCCCCGGCGACCCCGACTGCGACCGCCCCGACGGGGTGACCGCGGTGGGGGAGGGGACGGCGCTGCCCTTCAACGGGTCGGTCGCTCCGGTTCGCATCGGGGCCCGGCGGCAGGTCAAGGCCTGGCTGGCCCAGGGTGGTTTCGACATCGTCCACGTCCACGAGCCCGCTGCGCCCAGCACGTCGTTCACCGCTGTCCGCGCCCTGCTCGACGACCCGGTCCCGGTGGTGGCGACCCACCACATCGCCCAGGACCGTGCCCTGGCTCTGCGGGTGGCGGCCCCGACGGTCCTGCGCCAGGTGCTGCCGCGGATCGACGCCCACATCGTGGTCTCCGAGGAGGCGCGTCGCACGCTGCTGCGCTACCACCTGGTCGACGCCTTCCCGGTGCCGAACGGCGTGACGGTGGCCGACCTCGACCGCACCGGCACCGCCCCACCGCTGGCGCAGCGCCACGACCTCGTCTTCGTGGGACGACCCGATGAGCCCCGCAAGGGTCTGCAGGTCCTGCTGGCGGCGCTGCCGGACGTGGTGGCCCGGTTCCCGGGCACCCGTCTGGTCGTCATGGGCGGCGACCGCCTGCCCCGCGAGCTGATGGCGCCCTTGCGACGGCGCCTGGCCCCGCTCGGTCTCGCGCCCGACGACGTGCTCGAGCTCGCCGGCCGGGTCAGCGACGCCGAGAAGGCCGAGCGGCTGGCCCGGGCACGCCTGCTGGTGGCGCCCAACACGGGCGGGGAGAGCTTCGGCATCGTGCTGACCGAGGCGATGGCCGCCGGCCTGCCCGTCGTGGCCAGCGACCTGCCGGCCTTCCGCGACGTCCTCGACGACGGTCGCCGCGGGCTCCTCACGCCCCCGGGAGACCCCGCCGCGCTCGCCGCCCGCATCGGCGACCTGCTGGGTGATCCCGCTCTCACCGAGCGGCTGGCGCGGAGCGGCCAGGAGGCGGCGTACGCCTGTTTCGACTGGTCCGTGGTCGTGCCCCAGGTCCTGGAGGTGTACGCCGAGGCGAGTGGTCGTCGAGACGGGAGCCGGGGGCCGCGGCTCGGTTGGTCTCCGGCACCGTCGGGGACGTAACCTGGGGAGGTGAACGCACCGCAGACCTCCCCCCAGCAGTCCGCAGGCCACCACGACGGCCGCCTGACCGGCACCGACGGCGTCAAGCGCGGCATGGCCGAGATGCTCAAGGGCGGCGTCATCATGGACGTCGTCACCGCCGAGCAGGCCAAGATCGCCGAGGACGCCGGTGCCGTGGCCGTGATGGCCCTCGAGCGTGTCCCGGCCGACATCCGCGCCCAGGGCGGCGTGTCCCGCATGAGCGACCCGGACATGATCGACAGCATCATCGAGACGGTCTCCATCCCCGTGATGGCCAAGGCCCGCATCGGCCACTTCGCCGAGGCTCAGGTCCTGCAGAGCCTGGGCGTGGACTACATCGACGAGTCCGAGGTGCTGTCCCCCGCCGACTACGCCAACCACATCGACAAGTGGCAGTTCACCGCGCCGTTCGTCTGCGGTGCGACCAACCTCGGCGAGGCGCTGCGCCGCATCTCCGAGGGCGCGGCCATGATCCGCTCCAAGGGCGAAGCCGGCACCGGCGACGTCTCCAACGCCGTCACCCACATGCGCACCATCCGCGCCGAGATGCGCCGGCTCTCCTCGATGCCGACCGACGAGCTCTACGTCGCGGCCAAGGAGCTGCAGGCGCCCTACGCGCTCGTCAAGGAGGTCGCCGAGGTCGGCAAGCTCCCCGTGGTGCTGTTCACCGCCGGTGGCATCGCCACCCCGGCCGACGCCGCGATGATGATGCAGCTCGGCGCCGAGGGTGTGTTCGTCGGCTCCGGCATCTTCAAGTCCGGCAACCCGGTCCAGCGCGCCGAGGCCATCGTCAAGGCGACCACCTTCTTCGACGACCCCGACGTGGTGGCCAAGGTCTCCCGCGGCCTGGGCGAGGCCATGGTCGGCCTCAACGTCGACGAGATCCCGGAGCCGCACCGGCTCTCCGAGCGCGGCTGGTGACGACTCCGGTCGCCTCGAACGCCACCGGCTCCTCCGGCGCCGCACCCCGCATCGGGGTGCTGGCGCTCCAGGGCGACGTGCGCGAGCACGTCGCGATGCTCGCAGCGTGCGGGGCGCACGGCGTGCCCGTGCGCCGGGCCCGCGAGCTGGACGAGGTCGACGGACTGATCCTTCCTGGCGGCGAGTCGACGACCATGTCGAAGCTGGCCCGCACCTTCGAGCTGCTCGAGCCACTGCGTGACGCTGCGCGCAGCGGCCTGCCGATGTTCGGCACGTGCGCCGGCATGATCATGCTGGCCGACCGCATCGAGGGCGGGACGGCCGACCAGGAGACGATCGGCGGGCTCGACGTCGTGGTCCGGCGCAACGCCTTCGGCCGGCAGGTCGACTCCTTCGAGGCCGACCTGGAGCTGGAGCACCTCGGCCCTCTCGACCGGCCCTTCCACGCGCTGTTCATCCGGGCCCCGTGGGTGGAGAAGGTCGGTCCCGACGTCGAGGTCGTCGGCACCGTGGCGACCGGGCCCGCCGCAGGTAGGATCGTCGCGGTCCGACAGGCGCACCTGGTCGCCACGTCGTTCCACCCCGAGGTCACCGGTGACCCGCGCGTGCACGCGTTCTTCGTGAGCGTGGTGCGCGCCACCACCCGCTCCTGAGCCCAGGACCGGCCACCGCACCTCCGGACCGACGTGACACACGCTGCCGCAGGAGAGGAAGAGGGGACCCATGTCAGGCCACTCCAAGTGGGCGACCACGAAGCACAAGAAGGCCGTCGTCGACGCCCGCCGCGGCAAGATGTTCGCCAAGCTCATCAAGAACATCGAGGTCGCCGCACGCATGGGCGGCGGTGACATCGCCGGCAACCCGACGCTCTACGACGCCATCCAGAAGGCCAAGAAGTCCTCGGTCCCCAACGACAACATCGACCGCGCGGTCAAGCGCGGCTCGGGCGCCGAGGCCGGCGGGTCCGACTACACGACGATCATGTACGAGGGCTACGGTCCCGGAGGCGTCGCGATCCTCATCGAGTGCCTCACCGACAACAAGAACCGGGCCGCCATGGAGGTCCGCACCGCGGCCACCCGCAACGGCGGCTCGCTCGCCGACCCCGGCTCGGTCGCCTACCTCTTCCACCGCAAGGGCGTCGTGGTGCTGCCCAAGCACCAGGAGAGCCGTGAGGTCAGCGAGGACGACGTCCTCGAGGCGACCCTCGACGCCGGCGCCGAGGACGTCAGCGACCTGGGGGACTCCTTCGAGGTCCTCAGCGAGGCCACCGACCTGGTCGCCGTACGGACGGCCCTGCAGGATGCCGGCATGGACTACGACTCCGCCGATGCGCAGTTCGTGCCGTCCATGGAGGTCACCGTGGACGCCGAGGGTGCCGGCAAGGTGATGCGGCTGGTCGAGGCGCTCGAGGACCTCGACGACGTGCAGAACGTCTTCGCCAACGTCGACATCCCCGACGAGGTGCTCGCCTCGCTGGACGCCTGAGCCCGGCGCGTCGCTGGCAGGCCCCCGGGCCGGGCTGGGCTAGCGTGAGTCCGAACATGTGTTCGGACGGAAGGCTGCCCATGCTGGTCCTCGGGATCGACCCCGGTCTGACGCGCTGCGGTGTCGGCGTCGTCACCGGTGACGTGGGCCGGCCCCTGTCGCTGGTCGACGTCGGCGTGATCGCGAGCCCGTCCGGCGCGCCCCTGGCGGACCGGCTGCTGCTCATCGACCAGCAGATCGGTGCCTGGCTGGACCGCCACGTCCCGGACGCCGTCGCGGTGGAGCGGGTCTTCAGCCAGCACAACGTGCGCACCGTCATGGGCACCGCCCAGGTCAGCGGCCTCGCCCTGGTGGCGGCTGCCCGCCGGGGCATCCCGGTCGCGACCTACACCCCCAGCGAGATGAAGGCGGCGGTCACCGGCAGCGGGCGCGCGGACAAGCAGCAGGTCGGAGCGATGGTCACCCGCCTGCTCCGGCTGCCGCACAAGCCGACGCCGGCCGACGCCGCGGACGCGCTGGGCCTGGCGATCTGCCACGTCTGGCGCGGCGGCGCGCAGGCGCGCTTCCAGAACGCCGTACGCCGTCACACGGCGGCGGCAGCTGCCCCGAGGACCGCCGCGGCCCCCGGGAGCCCCGGGAACCAGACCGTCGGCGGGTCCGCGGTCGCGACGAGGAGGAGCAGCACGTGATCGCGTTCGTGCGGGGGCAGGTGGCCCAGGTGGGGCTCACGTCGGCGGTGCTCGACGTCGGTGGGATCGGCGTCGAGCTGCTGTGCAACCCCGGCACCCTGGCGACGCTGCGGGGCGGGGCCACCGCGACATTGCCGGCGAGCCTGGTGGTCCGCGAGGACTCCCTGACGCTCTTCGGCTTCCTCGACGAGGACGAGAAGTCGCTGTTCGTGATGCTGCAGACCGCCAGCGGCGTCGGACCGAAGCTGGCCCAGGCCATGCTGGCGGTGCTCTCACCCGACGACCTGCGCCGCTCGGTGACCACCGAGGACGTGCGCACGCTGACCCAGGTGCCCGGCATCGGCCAGAAGGGTGCCCAGCGGATCATCCTGGAGCTCAAGGATCGCATCGGGCCCCCGACGGGCTCCTCGTCGACCGCCGCTCCGGCGCCGGTCGCCGGAGGGGAGCCGGCGTGGCGGGTGCAGGTGCGCGAGGCGCTCGTGGGCCTGGGCTGGTCGAGCAAGGAGGCCGACAAGGGCATCGCCCTCGCGGTGCCCGACGAGGACGACGTGCCCGACGTGGCCACCGTCCTGCGGCTCGCGCTGCGCTCGATGAGCGGACGCTGAGATGGACCGTGACCTCGAGGAGCTCAGCGCCGCGGAGATCGCCTACGTCGAGAGCCGGGCGCTGGTCGACGCCCAGGCCGACCTCGACGACCGCGCCGCCGAGGCGGCGCTGCGCCCCCGCACCCTCGACGAGCTGATCGGGCAGGAGCGGGTCCGCGAGCAGCTCGCCCTCGTGCTGCACGCCGCCCTGGGACGGGGCAGGGCGCCCGACCACGTGCTGCTCAGTGGTCCGCCGGGCCTGGGCAAGACCACGATGGCGATGATCATCGCCGCCGAGGTCGGCTCCCCGCTCCGTCTGACCAGCGGGCCCGCGATCACCCACGCCGGCGACCTCGCGGCCATCCTGTCCGGGCTCAACGAGGGTGACGTGCTCTTCGTCGACGAGATCCACCGGATGGCGCGGCCGGCGGAGGAGATGCTCTACCTCGCCATGGAGGACTTCCGCGTCGACGTCGTGGTCGGCAAGGGACCGGGTGCCACCGCCATCCCGCTGGAGCTGCCGCCCTTCACGCTCGTCGGTGCCACCACCCGGGCCGGTCTGCTGCCCGGCCCGTTGCGCGACCGCTTCGGCTTCACCGCCCACCTGGACTTCTACGAGCCCGCCGAGCTGGAGCTGATCGTGCGCCGCAGCTCCCGCCTCCTCGACGTGAGGCTGACCGACGACAGCGCCGCCGAGATCGCCGGTCGCAGCCGCGGCACCCCGCGCATCGCCAACCGGCTGCTGCGCCGGGTCCGCGACTACGCCCAGGTGCGCTCGGACGGGGTCTGCACCCTCGAGATGGCCCACCTCGCCCTCGACCTCTACGAGGTCGACGCCAGCGGGCTCGACCGGCTCGACCGGGGGGTGCTCGACGCCCTCTGCCGGCGCTTCGGGGGCGGGCCCGTCGGGCTGAGCACCCTGGCCGTCGCGGTGGGGGAGGAGCGCGAGACCGTCGAGGAGGTGGCCGAGCCCTTCCTGGTGCGCCTCGGCCTGCTGGCACGCACCCCGCGCGGCCGCATCGCCACCGCCGCCGGGTGGGAGCACCTCGGACTGCGGCCGCCCGTCGTCGGAGCCGGCGCACCCGACACCCTCTTCGACTCCTGAGGGTCTGCTGAGCGTCGTCTGAGCGTCTCCATCACCGGCGCGCGGGCGAATCGGTTCTGAGGGTCGCTGGGGCTACACTCGGCCGTTGACCGGCCGACCACCGGTCCCTGTGCTGTGCCGTCCGGCGATCCGTCCGAGGCGTGGCGGCACAGATCCGATCCACGGCCCGGGCCGGTCCCGGGCCCCGACGAGAGAGGTGCGGCGCGTGAATGGACTGGAGCAGCTGCTCCCCTTCGTGCTCATCTTCCTCGCGTTCTGGCTGCTGCTCATCCGGCCTCAGCGCAAGCGGCAGCAGGCGCTGCAGCAGGCCCAGGGTGCGGTGGTCGTGGGTGACCAGGTCCTCCTCGGGTCCGGCATCGTCGGGCACATCGTGGAGGCGGGGCCGGAGTTCCTCCTGCTCGAGATCTCGCCGGGTGCGCACCTGACGGTGGCCCGCCAGGCGGTCGTGCGCACGCTGGCCGAGCCGGTCGAGACGTCGTTCGACGACTCCTACGACGAGGACGGCGCGACGTACGACGACGGCGCGACGTACGAGGACAGCACGACGTACGACGACGGCACGTCCTCGGACGACCGGACCGACGGGTCCGACGCGGACCCGCACCGACCCAGCGCTTCCTGACCTCCGCGGCGGCGCCGCGACCGAACCGAACGAATCTGCGAGGAGCAGCATGGCGAACAAGGCGTCCCGACCCGGGCGCACCCTGATCGTCTTCGCCCTGGTGGTCATCGCCATGTACGGCGGACTGGCTCTCAACGGCGTGTGGGCCCCCAAGCTGGGGCTGGACCTTCAGGGCGGCACCCGCATCACGCTGAGCGCGAGCACCTCGACGGGTGAGGAGATCACCCCGGAGAAGCTCGAGGAGGCCGCGGCGATCATCGACAGCCGCGTCAACGGTCAGGGCGTCGCGGAGTCCGAGGTCGCCACCCAGGGTGGCGACACGATCATCGTCGAGATCCCCGGGCAGAACCGCAAGGACCTCGTCGACACCGTCCAGCAGACCGCGCAGCTGCGCTTCCGGTTGGTCGCGGCAGCCGCGCCGGGCACCCAGGAGGCGACCCAGCCGCAGCCCGAGCCCTCCGAGAGCACCGACGGCGGTGGCGGCAACGGCGGCGGCGGCAACGGCGGTGGCGGCAACGGCGGCGGCGGTAACGGCGGGGGTGGCAACACCGGCGACGACGCCGCGCAGGACGAGACCGTGGAGCCGAGCGACGACTCCTCGCCGGCGGGCCGCGCCGTCTCCGAGGGTCTGCTGCGCCTCGGCAACGCCAACAACGACACCGGCGGCGGGACCGACGCGAACGGCGGCGTGGAGACGGCGCCGGAGACGGTGCCGGAGGCCGGAGGGCGCCGGAGCCGGCGGGCAGACCCCGGCCGCCCCCAAGGCCGCACCGGTGCCCGACGGCGACTCCGACCTGGCCGAGCTGCTGGCGTGGGTGCGCGCACCCGACGCCCGGTCGCTTGCAGCAGTTCCAGCGCTTCACGTGCGAGGGCGACCGTCCGGACGCGCCGGGCAAGCCGCTCATCGCCTGCGACGAGGACGGCATCAAGTACCTCATGACGCCGGCGGTCATCGAGGGCACGCAGCTCAGCGACGCCAGCTCCGGCATCCCGCAGAACGACGTCCAGTACGTCGTCAACCTCGACTTCGACGGGGAGGCCACCGACGTCTTCGCCGACGTCACCCGCGCCCTGGTCAACACCGACGACCGCTTCGCCATCGTCCTCGACGGCGAGGTGCTCAGCGCTCCGGGCGTCAACAGCGCGATCATCGACGGCAACGCTCAGATCAGCGGTGACTTCACCCAGGTCACCGCACAGTCGCTGGCCAACAGCCTGAAGTACGGCGCGCTGCCGTTGGAGTTCGACGACTCGGTCGTCTCCGAGGAGGGCCCGACGCTGGCGGCGGACCAGCTCTCCGCCGGTCTGCTCGCCGGCGGCATCGGACTGGCGCTGGTGCTGGTCTACTGCCTGGTCTACTACCGCGGCCTCGGCATCGTGGTGGTCGCGTCGCTCGGGATCGCCGGCGCGCTGACCTACGCCGCGGTGATCTTCCTGTCCGAGACGGCCGGCTTCACGCTCACCCTGCCCGGCATCGCCGGTCTGATCGTGGCGGTGGGTATCACCGCCGACTCCTTCATCGTCTACTTCGAGCGAATACGCGACGAGATGCGCGACGGCAAGTCCGTGCGCGTCGCCGTCGAGGCCGGCTGGGTGCGCGCCCGTGCCACCTGCGTCGCCGCCGACGCGGTGTCGCTGCTGGCCGCGGTGGTGCTCTACATCTTCGCCATCGGTGTGGTGAAGGGCTTCGCGTTCGCGCTGGGCATCAGCACCGTCATCGACCTCATCGTGTTCTTCCTCTTCACCAAGCCCATGACCACCTGGCTGGCGCGCTTCCGCTTCTTCTCGACCGGCCACAAGCTGTCGGGCTTCTCGGCCGAGCAGGCCGGGATCGACCGGATCGGCGCCCGCCCCGTCCACGGAGTGGGTGCCCGATGAGCCGCGTCTCACGCCTCGGCCAGTCGCTGTACGACGGCCGCGTCTCGATCGACTTCGTCGGCCGCAAGTGGCTGTGGTACAGCATCTCGCTCGTCATCGTCCTCGTCGCCATGTTCGGGCTGTTCGTCAAGCAGCTGAACCTGGGCATCGAGTTCGAGGGCGGCGTGGAGTACCGCGTCTCCTTCGCCTCGGGGCAGGCCGACGACGACGCCGTGACCGCCATCCGTGAGGCGGTCGTCGAGACCGGCGTCACCAACGCGTCGTCGCCGATCGTCAACACCTCCGGCAGCGACGGCGACCTGATCCGGGTCCAGACCGAGCCGCTGACCACCGACGAGTCGACCGTCGTCGACGAGGCCATCCGTGGGGTCGAGGACGTGGAGGACCTCAGCCTGTCCCAGATCGGTCCCTCGTGGGGCCAGCAGGTCGCGGACCGGGCACTGACCGGTCTCGTGGTGTTCCTGGTCCTGGTGGTGCTGCTGATCTGGGCCTACTTCCGCGAGTGGAAGATGTCGGTGGCCGCGATCGTGGCCCTTGCGCACGACCTCGTCATCACCGTGGGTGTCTACGCGCTGTCCGGCTTCGAGGTCACCCCCGCGACCGTCACCGGCATCCTGACGATCCTCGGCTTCTCGCTCTACGACACCGTCGTGGTCTTCGACAAAGTGCGCGAGAACACCCATGCGCTCGGTCGCACCCACCAGACCTACGCCGAGGCGGCCAACCTGGCCGTCAACCAGACGTTGGTGCGATCCATCAACACCTCGATCGTGGCTCTGCTCCCCGTGGGGGCGCTGCTCTACGTCGGTGCCTTCACGCTGGGTTCTGGGGCGCTGAAGGACCTGTCGTTGTCGTTGTTCGTCGGTATGGCGGCCGGTGCCTACTCGTCGATCTTCATCGCCTCGCCGCTGCTGGTGCAGCTCAAGGAGCTCGAGCCGGGTGTGAAGGCCGGCGACCAGCGGGCCCGACGGCACCGCAGCCGGCAGCCGGTCGACCGTTTCGCCGAGGTTCCCGTGTTCCGCGAGGACATGCCGATCCTCGACGACCCCGACGCTCCTCCCGCGGAACGGGGCGGCGCTGCCTCCGGTCCGGTCCGCCCGACCACCTCGGGCGGCAACCGTCCGGTGCCGCCGGGAGCGCCCAGCCGTGTCACCGCCGGTGAGCGTCCGGGCACGGCCCGTCCGGTCTCGGACTCGACGGCCGCCGGCCGACCGCAGCCCAGCCGCAAGCCTCGCTCGCGGCGGGGCAAGCCATGAGCGGCCGTGAGCGACCGACGAGCGATCGATGACTGACGCCTCCGCCCACCTGCAGCGGCTGGTCCGCGACGTCGCCGACTTCCCGACGCCCGGCATCGTCTTCAAGGACATCACGCCCCTGCTGGCCGACCACGAGGGCTTCTCCTCCGTCGTGCTCGCCCTGGCCGCGGCCGGACGCGACGGGTCCGGAGCCACCACGGTCACCAAGGTCGTCGGCATGGAGGCGCGTGGCTTCATCTTCGCCGCCCCGGTCGCCCTCGAGCTGGGCGTCGGCTTCGTGCCGGTCCGCAAGCCCGGGAAGCTGCCCGGTGAGACGCACGAGGTCTCCTACTCGCTGGAGTACGGCGAGGAGGTCCTCGAGGTCCACCAGGACGCCATTCGGCCGGGGGAGCGCGTGCTCGTCGTCGACGACGTCCTCGCCACCGGCGGCACGGTGGCCGCCACGCGGGCGCTCGTCGAGCGCTGCGGGGGCGAGGTCGCCGGCGTCGCGGTGCTCATGGAGCTGTCCTTCCTGCCCGGGCGCGAGCAGCTCGGCGGGGCTCCGCTCACCGTCCTGCACACCGTCTGACCGACATCGGTCCGCACGCGGGTTCCCCGGCTGCATAGACTGACCGGACCACGGCGCAAACGGCGGGAACCACTGCGGAAGGGGTCATGCGTGCCGGACGAGCGGTCAGCAGGACCGGTGTCCACCGACACCGCTGACACCGTCGCGCCCGCGCCCGAAGGACCCGCCGTCGATGCGGTCGTCGCCCCCGGTCCCGCCCCGATGGGCGGTCCGGCCACCGGAGCCGGCGGCATGCGCGCCCGGCTCGCGCGCATCGGCACCAAGGGCCAGGCCACCAACCCGGTCCTGGAGCCGCTCTTCCGCGTCGTCAAGGCCAACCACCCCAAGGCCGACCTGGCCCTGCTCGAGCGTGCCTACTACACCGCGCAGCGGCTCCACGCCGACCAGAAGCGCAAGAGCGGCGAGCCCTACATCACCCACCCGTTGGCCGTGACGACCATCCTGGCCGAGCTCGGCATGACCGAGCCGACGCTGGTCGCGGCGCTGCTGCACGACACGGTCGAGGACACGGCGTACACGCTCGGCGACGTCGCACGCGAGTTCGGCGAGGAGGTGGCGCTGCTCGTCGACGGCGTCACCAAGCTCGACAAGGTGAAGTACGGCGAGAGCGCCGAGGCCGAGACCATCCGCAAGATGATCGTGGCGATGTCGCGCGACATCCGGGTGCTCGTCATCAAGCTGGCCGACCGGCTCCACAACATGCGGACGCTGCGCTACCTCAAGCAGTCGACCCAGGAGCGCAAGGCCCGCGAGACGCTCGAGATCTTCGCGCCGCTGGCCCACCGCCTCGGCATGAACACGCTCAAGTGGGAGCTGGAGGACCTCGCCTTCGGCACCCTGCACCCCAAGATGTACGACGAGATCGTGCGGCTCGTGGCCGAACGTGCCCCCTCGCGCGACAACTACCTGGCGCGGGTGATCGCCCAGGTCGAGCGGGACCTGGCGTCCTCGCGGATCAAGGCGACCGTGCGCGGGCGGCCCAAGCACTACTACTCGATCTACCAGAAGATGATCGTGCGGGGGCGCGAGTTCTCCGACATCTACGACCTCATCGGCATCCGCATCCTCGTCGAGGACGACCGTGACTGCTACGCCGCGCTGGGGGCGATCCACTCCCGTTGGAACCCGGTGCCGGGGCGCTTCAAGGACTTCGTGGCGATGCCGAAGTTCAACATGTACCAGTCGCTGCACACCACGGTGATCGGGCTCGAGGGCAAGCCCGTCGAGCTGCAGATCCGCACCTACGCGATGCACCGTCGCGCGGAGTACGGCATCGCGGCGCACTGGAAGTACAAGGAGAACATGCGGGCCGGGGCCGACACCGACCGCAAGGCCGCCGACGGCGGGACCGCCGAGATGGCCTGGGTCCGCCAGCTGCTCGACTGGCAGCAGGACACCGAGGACCCCGGTGAGTTCCTGGAGTCGCTGCGCTTCGAGATCAACTCCTCCGAGGTCTACGTCTTCACCCCGGCCGGCGACGTGATCGCGCTGCCGGCGTCCGCGACCCCGGTCGACTTCGCCTACGCCATCCACACCGAGGTCGGCCACCGGACGATCGGGGCGCGCGTCAACGGTCGCCTGGTGCCGCTCGAGTCGACCCTCGACAACGGCGACGTCGTCGAGGTGTTCACCTCCAAGGCGCAGTCGGCCGGCCCGAGTCGCGACTGGCTGACCTTCGTGAGCTCCCAGCGTGCGCGCACCAAGATCCGGCAGTGGTTCACCAAGGAGCGCCGCGAGGAGGCGGTCGACAAGGGCAAGGACCAGATCGCGCGCCTGATGCGCAAGGAGGGCCTGCCCCTCAAGCGCGTGATGACCCACGAGACCCTGTCGACGGTGGCCGCCGAGATGCGGCTGGCGGACGTGTCAGCGCTCTACGCCTCGGTCGGCGAGGGGCACCTGGGCGCGCAGACCGTCGTACGCCGGGTGATGGACCTGTTCGGCGGGGAGGACGGCGCGACCGAGGACCTGGCCGAGGCCGTCCAGATCACCGGCCGGCGGGCGGGGCGGCGGCCCTCACCGGGGGACGCGGGCGTCATCGTGCGCGGCGACGCCGACGTGTGGGTCAAGCTGGCCAAGTGCTGCACGCCGGTGCCGGGCGACGAGATCATGGGTTTCGTGACCCGCGGGGCCGGCGTCTCGGTCCACCGACGCGACTGCACCAACGCCGACTCGCTGCGCCAGCAGTCCGAGCGCATCGTCGAGGTCGACTGGGCGCCGACCGAGCGGTCGATGTTCCTGGTCAACATCCAGGTCGAGGCCCTCGACCGGGCGCGGCTGCTGTCCGACATCACCAAGTCCTTGTCCGACATGCACGTGAACATCCTGGCCGCCTCGTTGAACACCGGTCGCGACCGGGTCGCCAAGAGCAGGTTCACCTTCGAGATGGGCGACCCCAAGCACCTCGGCCACGTCCTGCGCGCCGTACGCCAGGTCGAAGGCGTCTTCGACGCCTACCGCGTCACCTCCTGACCCGCCCGACCCCACCCATCCCCGCGAGTCGGCGTGTCGTGCGGCGCGAGTGGGCGTGTCGTGCGGCGCGAGTGGGCGTGTCGCGCGGCGCGAGTGGGCGTGTCGTGCGACACGACACGCCCACTCGGCAGGTCAGGAGAACTCGGTGAGGGCCTTCTGGGCCTGGGCCAGCCAGGCGGAGCGGGCCTCGATGGCTGCGGCGTGCTCCGCGGCCTTGCGGTCGTTGCCGGCCGCCTCCGCCTGGGCGCGCTTGGACTTCCAGCTCGGCCAACGACGCCTCGAGCTGGGCGACCGTGTCGGCAGCCCGCGCGCGCGCCTCGGGGTTGGAGCGCTGCCACGCCTGGTCCTCCACGTCGCGGATCGCCTTCTCGACGGCGCGCATGCGGCCCTCGAGCTCCTTCATCCGCTCGCGCGGCACCTTGCCCGCCTCGTCCCACTGCTCCGCCAGGGCGCGGAAGGCCGACTTCGCGGACGTCACGTCCTTGACCGGCACCAGCGCCTCGGCCTTCACCAGGATGGCCTCCTTCACCGTCGCGTTCGCGGCGAACTCGGCGTCGGTCGCGGCCGACGCCGCGTCGCGCGCACCGAAGAAGACGTCCTGCGCCCCGCGGAAGCGCTTCCAGAGGTCCTCCTCGACCTCGCGAGGCGCCGGGCCGGCGGCCTTCCAGCGCCGCATGAGCTCGCGGTAAGCACCCGCCGTCGGTCCCCACTCGGTCGACGTCGAGAGCTTCTCGGCCTCGGTGACGAGCCGCTCCTTGACGGCGCGCGCACCCTCGCGCTTCTCGTCGAGCTCGGCGAAGTGCGCCTTGCGGTGCCGCGTGTACGTCGTGCGCGCGGAGGAGAACCTGCGCCACAGGGCGTCGTCGGCGGCCTTGTCCAGGCGCGGGAGGGACTTCCACTCGTCGAGCAGCGCCCGAAGTCGGTCGGCGCCGTCGCGCCAGCTCTCGCCGGCCGCCAGCGTCTCGGCCTCGGAGACCAGCTCCTCCTTGCGGGTGCGGGCAGCGGCGACCCGCTCGGCCCGCTCGGCGCGCTTGCGCTCCCGCTGCTCCTTGATGAGGGCTTCCAGTGCGGCGACGCGGCCCTGGAGAGCGCCGATGTCGCCCACGAACGCAGCCTCGTCGAGCGTCGGACGGATCTGCTTGAGGGCGGCGCCGGCGTCCTCAGGGGAAGCCGCGCCGGCCTTGACCCGCTGCTCGAGCAGGCCGACCTCGAACGCCAGGGCGTCGTACTTGCGGGCGAAGAGCGCCAGCACCTCGTCGGGATCGCCGTCGGGCCACTGCCCGACCTGACGCTCGCCGTCGCCGTGCGCACGAACACCGCGCCGTCGGCGTCCACGCGCCCCCAGGTCGCGGCGTCGCTGGGCTCGACGGCAGGCGCCGGTACGACGGGCGCGGGTGCGGCGGCGGTCGCCTCGGCGGCGCGGGGGGGACGGACGCGGGCCCGGCGGGCGGGGGACCGGACGGGCCGGGGCAGCGGCCGGAGCGGGCTCAGCAGCGGCCGGGGCGGGCTCAGCGGCGGGCTCAGCGGCGGGCTCAGCGGCGGGCTCAGCGGCGGGCTCAGCGGCGGGCTGGCGACGTCCGGCTCGCGCGTCTCGTGGGCGGGAGCCTGCTCGGGCGCCTGGTCGGGCGCCTGGTCGGGCGTCTCGTCGGAGGGAGTCTCGGCGGAGGGAGTCTGCTCGGAGGGGGTCTGCTCGGAGGGGGTCGGGGCCGGGGTGGGGTTCACGGAGGGTCACCTCGTGTCGGCGCCGACAAACTGCCGGCGCGTGTCGGTTTGCGCACGTCGCGCCCCGGGGGCACGGGACCCTCAGCGGCGCTGCGTGGTCATGGTAGTCGTAGAACCGAAGCCACCCCCGGAGCGGGGGAAAGGGATTCTTCGCCAGGGCTCTGCCCTCGGTAGGCTTCGCCGGGTCCGCCGGGCGCCCACGAGGGCCCCCGCCCCTCCCCAGTCCTCCAGGAGAGCCCACCGTGTTCATCGCCGGATTCCCCGCGGGACCGTGGGGCACCAACTGCTACGTCGTGGCCTCCCAGGCCGGCGCCGAGTGTGTCGTGGTCGACCCCGGCAAGGACGCGGCGTCAGGGGTCGACGACGTCGTCCGCGAGCACGGGCTCAAGCCGGTGGCGGTGCTGGTCACCCACGGCCACATCGACCACATGTGGTGCGTCGCCCCGGTCGCGGGCAGCTACGACGCGACGGCGTACATCCACCCGGCCGACCGTCACCTGCTCTCCGACCCGATGGCCGGCATGTCGCCGGAGACCGCCGGGATGCTGCTGGGCGGGAAGTACGAGTTCGCCGAGCCCGACTCGGTCGCCGAGATCGGCGACGGCACCGACCTCGAGCTCGCGGGGCTCACGTTCAGCGTCGACCACACCCCCGGCCACACGCCGGGCTCGATCACCTTCCGTACGCCGTACGGCGGGGCGCCCGGCGAGATCAGCCAGGTCATGTTCTCCGGCGACCTGCTCTTCGCCGGGTCGATCGGCCGCACGGACCTGCCCGGCGGCGACCACGCCGTGATGCTGGAGTCGTTGTCGAGCAAGGTGCTGACGCTGCCCGACGACATCGCGGTCCTGCCCGGTCACGGCGAGCAGACCAGCATCGGTCAGGAGCGCGCCACGAACCCGTTCCTGCTGGAGCTCCAGCGCAGCAGCACGCCGACCACCCCGCCCTCACGGGGGCTGTGATGGCCCAGGAAGCCCACCCCGCTGAGCGGGTTCCCCGAGCTGCTGCCCGAGCAGCGCGTCGTCGAGCAGCAGGTGCTCGACACGCTGCGCCGGACCTTCGAGCTGCACGGCTTCGCCGGCGTCGAGACTCGCGCCGTCGAGCCGATGGACCAGCTGCTGCGCAAGGGCGACACCTCCAAGGAGGTCTACGTCCTGCGCCGGCTCCAGGAGGTCGAGGCCGGCGCCGACGCCGGGATCGGGCTGCACTTCGACCTCACCGTCCCGTTCGCCCGCTACGTGCTGGAGAACGCCGGCAAGCTCGAGTTCCCCTTCCGCCGCTTCCAGATCCAGAAGGTGTGGCGCGGCGAGCGACCGCAGGAGGGCCGCTACCGCGAGTTCACCCAGGCCGACATCGACATCATCGGCCGCGACACCCTCCCCACCCACCACGACGTCGAGGTGGCGCGGGTGATGGTCGAGGCGCTGACCGCTCTCGAGGTGCTGCCCGCGTTCCGCGTGCAGGTCAACAACCGCAAGCTGATCCAGGGCTTCTACGCCGGTCTCGGTGTCACCGACGCCGACGAGGTCATGCGGCTGGTCGACAAGCTCGACAAGCTTCCTGCCGACGAGGTCCGGCGCCTGCTGGTGGCCGAGGCGGGCGCCTCGGACGAGCAGGCCGACCAGGCCCTGGCGCTGGCCGCGATCGCCACCCCCGACGATTCCTTCGTGGGGGCGGTCCGGGCGCTCGGCGTCGAGCACCCGCTGCTCGACGAGGGTCTGACCGAGCTCGCCGCCGTCGTCCGCGGCTGCGCGCCGCTGGTCTCCGAGCGCGTCCAGGTCGTCGCCGACCTGTCGATCGCTCGCGGCCTCGACTACTACACCGGCACCGTCTTCGAGACCCGGCTGCGCGGCGGCGAGGGCCTGGGGTCCATCTGCTCCGGCGGACGGTACGACGCCCTCGCCGACGACGGGCGCACGACGTACCCGGGCGTCGGGATCTCGCTCGGGGTGAGCCGGGTCCTCGTGCCGCTGCTCGCCCGCGGCGAGCTGACCGGCAGCCGCAAGGTGCCGTCCGCGGTGCTCGTCGCCCTCACCGAGGAGGACGCGCGCGCGGACTCCGACGCCGTGGCCACCGCGCTGCGGGCCCGCGGCATCCCCTGCGAGGTCGCAGCCTCCGCGCAGCGCTTCGGCAAGCAGATCCGGTACGCCGAGCGGCGCGGCATCCCGTTCGTGTGGTTCCCCGCCGACCCGGGCGTCGAACCGGGCGCCGACCCGGGTCAGCCCGGGGCCGCCCACCAGGTCAAGGACATCCGCAGCGGCGAGCAGGTCGAGGCCGATCCCGGCACCTGGGCCCCGCCGGCCCAGGACCTCCGCCCCCACGTCGTCTCGACCCTCGCACCATCCTCCGAAGGAGCAGCCCGTGATCCGCACCCATGACGCCGGCGCCCTGCGCGCCGACCACGTCGGCCAGTCCGTCACCCTCGCCGGCTGGGTGGCCCGTCGTCGCGACCACGGCGGCGTCGCCTTCCTCGACCTGCGCGAGGCCAGCGGCGTCGTCCAGGTCGTCGTCCGCGACGAGGACCGTGGCCCACCAGCTGCGCTCGGAGTTCTGCGTCCGGGTCACCGGCGAGGTCTCCAGCCGCCCCGAGGGCAACCAGAACCCGAACCTGCCCACCGGCGAGATCGAGGTCATCGCCGACGAGGTCGAGATCCTCGGCGCCTCGACGCGCCGCTGCCGTTCCCGATCGACGACCACGTCGAGGTGGGGGAGGAGGTGCGGCTGGCGCACCGCTACCTCGACCTGCGTCGCTCCGGCCCGGCGGCCGCGATCCGCCTGCGCAGCAAGGTCAACCACGCCGCCCGCGACGGTGCTGCACGACCGTGCGTTCGTCGAGGTCGAGACCCCGACGCTGACCCGCTCCACCCCCGAGGGCGCCCGCGACTTCCTGGTGCCGGCGCGCCTGCGGCCGGGCAGCTGGTACGCCCTTCCCCAGAGCCCGCAGCTGTTCAAGCAGCTGCTCATGGTCGGCGGCATGGAGCGCTACTACCAGATCGCGCGCTGCTACCGCGACGAGGACTTCCGCGCCGACCGGCAGCCGGAGTTCACCCAGCTCGACATCGAGATGTCCTTCGTCGACCAGGACGACGTCATCGAGCTGGCCGAGGAGGTGCTGGCCGCGCTGTGGCGCCTCATCGGTCACGAGATCAGCACACCGATCCCGCGGATGACCTACGCCGAGGCGATGCGCCGCTACGGCAGCGACAAGCCCGACCTGCGCTGTGCCCGGCGAGCTCGTCGAGTGCACCGAGTTCTTCGCCGACACCCCCTTCCGCGTGTTCCAGGCGCCGTACGTCGGCGCGGTCGTCATGCCCGGTGGCGCCAGCGCAGCCGCGCAAGCAGCTCGACGCCTGGCAGGAGTGGGCCAAGCAGCGCGGCGCCCGCGGGCTGGCCTACCTGCTGGTCAAGGAGGACGGCGAGCTGACCGGGCCGGTGGCCAAGAACATCAGCGACGAGGAGCGCGCCGGCATCGCTGCGCACGTCGGGGCCCAGCCGGGCGACTGCATCTTCTTCGGCGCCGGTGCGCCGAAGTCCTCGCGCGCGCTGCTCGGGGCGGCGCGGCTCGAGATCGGTCGCCGCGCCGGGCTCATCGACGAGTCGGCCTGGGAGTTCCTCTGGGTCGTCGACGCCCCGCTGTTCGAGCCGGCCGACGAGGCCACCGCGGCCGGTGACGTCGCCGTCGGCAGCGGCGCCTGGACGGCCGTCCACCACGCCTTCACCGTCCCCCAAGCCCGAGTCGCTCGACACCTTCGACACCGACCCCGGCAACGCGCTGGCGTACGCCTACGACATCGTCTGCAACGGCAACGAGATCGGTGGCGGGTCGATCCGTATCCACCGCGAGGACGTCCAGAAGCGCGTCTTCGCGATCATGGGGCTCAGCGCGGAGGAGGCCGACGAGAAGTTCGGCTTCCTGCTCGCAGGCCTTCAAGTTCGGCGCCCCGCCGCACGGCGGCATCGCCTTCGGTTGGGACCGGATCTGCGCGCTGCTGTCGGGAGCGGACTCGATCCGCGACGTCATCGCCTTCCCCAAGAGCGGGGGAGGCTACGACCCGCTGACGGCGGCTCCGGCCCCGATCACGCCCGAGCAGCGCCAGGAGGCCGGGGTGGACGCCAAGCCGGCCCCCACGTCCCCGCCGGTCAACGAGCCGGCTGCGAGCCCGCGGGTGAGCTGAGCGACGTACGGCGTCTGACCGACCAAGGTGTGTGGACGCCTCGCCAGGGTTGTGACCCAAGCGATGCGTCCATAACCCCGCGTTACATGGGGGGCTGGGCGGTCGGGTGCGGGGTGCTACTGGATGGCGTGGACGACGTCGCGGTGCTCGGCGAAGTGGCAGGCGGCCAGCTGGCCGGCGGCGCCGTGAGGCTCCAGCGGGGGCTCCTGCTCGGCGCAGATGTCCTGAGCCTTCCAGCAGCGGGTGCGGAACCGGCAGCCCGACGGTGGGTTGGCCGGCGAGGGCAGGTCGCCCTCGAGCATGATCTGCGCGCGGTGGCCGCGCAGCGTCGGGTCCGGGACCGGTACGGCGGACAGCAGCGCCTGCGTGTAGGGGTGCATGGGCCGCTCGTAGATCTCGTGCTCGTTGCCGATCTCGGCCAGCTTGCCGAGGTACATCACGGCCACCCGGTCGGAGATGTGGCGCACCACGGACAGGTCGTGGGCCACGAACACGTAGGAGAGGTCGAACTCCTTCTGCAGGTCGCCCAGCAGGTTGACGACCTGGGCCTGGACCGAGACGTCGAGGGCGGAGACCGGCTCGTCGCAGATGATGATGCTCGGCCGCAGCGCCAGCGCCCGGGCGATGCCGATGCGCTGCCGCTGTCCGCCGCTGAACTGGTGGGGGTAGCGGTTGATGTGCTCGGGGTTGAGCCCGACCACCTCCAGGAGCTCCATCACCTTCTGGCGGCGTGAGCCCTTGGGGGCGACGTCGGGGTGGATCTCGAACGGCTCCCCGACGATCTTGCCGACGCTCATGCGCGGGTCGAGCGAGGTGTAGGGGTCCTGGAAGATGATCTGCACGTTGCGACGCATGGTCCGCAGCCGCTTCTGCGACATGCCGACGAGCTCCTCGCCGTGGAGCCTCACCGACCCGGACGTGGCCGGGATGAGACCCATCAGCACGCGCGCCAGCGTGGACTTGCCACAGCCGGACTCGCCGACCACGCCGAGCGTCTCGCCCTTGCGGAGCTCGAGGGAGACCCCGTCGACGGCCTTGACCTGGCCGACGGTGCGCTTGAAGACGATGCCCTCCTGGATGGGGAAGTGCTTGACGACGTTGTCCGCGGACAGCACCACCTCGTTGGTCATCGCGCTCATGAGCCGAGCACCTCCTCGTAGTAGTGGCACGCGCTCCGCCGGGTGCCGTCCACGTCGTAGAGCGGCGGTTCGTCGGTGGCGCAGCGGTCCTTCGCGAAGCCGCAGCGGGGGCGGAAGCTGCACCCGGTCGGCAGGTCGACCAGGCTCGGCGGGAGACCCTTGATCGAGGCGAGCGCCTGGCCCTTCATGTCGACGCGGGGGATGGACTCCAGCAGCGCCTTGGCGTAGGGGTGGGCCGGCCGGGAGTAGATGTCCAGCACGCCCGCCCGCTCCACGACGCGGCCGGCGTACATCACGCAGATGTCGTCGGCGACGTCGGCCACCACCCCCATGTCGTGGGTGATGAGGATCAGGCCCATGTTGCGCTCGGTCTGCAGGTCGGCGAGCAGCTTCATGATCTGGGCCTGGACCGTCACGTCGAGCGCGGTGGTCGGCTCGTCGGCGATCAGGACGTCGGGGTCGAGGGCCAGCGCCATCGCGATCATGACGCGCTGCCGCATGCCGCCGGAGAACTGGTGCGGGTAGTCGGCCACGCGGCGCTTGGCGTCGGGGATCCCCACCAGGTCGAGCAGCCGGACGGACTCCTCCTTGGCCTGCTTGCGGGTGAAGCCGCGGTGCACCCGGAACAGCTCCCCCAGCTGCCAGCCCACCGTGAACACCGGGTTGAGAGCGCTCAGCGCGTCCTGGAACACCATGCCGACGCGGTCGGAGCGGACCCGGCGTCGGGTCTCCTCGGGCAGCTTCAGCAGGTCGACACCCTGGAGGAGGACCTCGCCGCCGGCGATGCGGGCGGGGGGCATGTCGAGGATGCCCATGATGGCCTGCGCGGTGACCGACTTGCCGCAACCGGACTCACCGAGGATGCCGAGCGTGCGCCCGGCCTCGACGGTGAAGTCCACCCCGTTGACGGCGTGCGCGACGCCCTCGCGGGTGTGGAACTCCACCTGGAGGTTCTTGACCTGGAGCAGAGGGGCGGACTCGTCGAAGGAGACGTTCTTCAGCAGCTCCTTGGCCACCCGCGACTTCTTGCCCCCGCCGGACCCGCCGGACCCGCCGGACGCGCCGGTGCTCTCGTTGCCTGTCTGAAGGGTCTCGGAAGCCATCAGCGTCCCTTCGGGTCGAGGGCGTCGCGCAGCTTGTCACCCATGAGGATGAAGCTGAGCACGGTCAGGATCAGGGCGAAGCAGGGGAACACCAGCAAGTGGCTGTACCCCGCCGTGGCCAGGTTCTGACCCTCCTGGATCGTGATGCCCCACGAGAGCGTCTCGCCCTGGGGGAGACCCACGCCGAGGAAGGTCAGCGTCGCCTCGGCGGCCACGAAGGAGCCGACGTAGAGCGTGGCGAGCACGATGACCGGACCGAGCGAGTTGGGCAGGATGTGGCGCAGGATGATCCGGGTGTCGCTGGCACCCATCGCCCGGGCGGCGTCGACGAAGTCCTGGTCGCGCAACGACAGCACGCTGCCGCGGACGATCCGGCTCATCGAGGTCCACCCCAGCGACACCAGCACCAGGGTGAGCGGCCAGATGCCCTGGGTCCCGAGCAGCGCCAGGAACACCAGCGCGCCCAGGAGGAACGGCAGGCCGAGGACGATGTCGGTGATGCGGGAGATGATCGTGTCGGTCCACCCCCCGAAGTAGCCGGAGAGGATGCCGAGGGTGGTGCCGATCAGCGTCGTGAAGAGGGTGACCATCACCGCCACGATGATCGACGGCCGGGCGCCGTAGATGATCTCGGAGTACATGTCGCAGCCGAGCGTGGTCGTGCCGAACGGGTGACCGCCGACCATCTTGTCCTCGGTGATGCCCGGCGGGAGGGCGAAGGGCCACCAGGTGGGCGGCAGGTTCGCCTCCTTGAGGATGCACTCGTCGCGACCACGGATCGTCCACACGTTGGGCGCGACCGCCCACGACAGCACGACCAGGAGGATGAGCAGCGCCGTGACGAACATCGGGCTGCGCATCAGGTCGCTGCGGGCGTCGGCCCACAGGCTCTTGCCGCCGGACGTGCGCTTCTTGCCGGAGGGCGGCTCGTTGCCACGTCGCATCGCTTCGCCCTCGGCGGCCGGCTGATGACCCGACATGGGCTGAGAGAACTCACTCATAACGGATCCTTGGGTCGAGGACGGCATAGAGCAGGTCGACCAGGAGCGACGCGATCAGGAAGACCAGCGTCAGCAGGGTCACGACGGCCAGGATGACCGGGGTCTCGCCGTTGCGGATCGAGCGGAAGGTGAGCCCGCCGATCCCGGGGATGTTGAAGATGCCCTCGGTGATGAGGGCGCCGCCCATCAGGGCACCGATGTCGATGCCGATGAAGGTCACCACGGGGATCAACGAGTTGCGCAGCGCGTGCACCCCCACGACGCGGCTGGACTTGAGGCCCTTGGCGCGGGCGGTGCGGACGTAGTCGGAGCGCAGGCTCTCGATGAGGCTGGTTCGCGTCAGCCGGGCGATGAAGCCCAACGAGAGCGCGCCCAGGACGAATGCCGGGATCACCAGGCTGGCCCAGGGGAAGTCCTCCTGGTAGGACACCGAGAACGTCGCCTTGAGGGCGTCGGGGACCTCGCGGGACTTCAGCCAGTTGCCGAAGTAGAGGCCCAGGAAGATCTGGACCAGCACACCGAGCACGAAGATCGGCACCGAGATGACCAGCGTGGTCGAGATGCGCACGACGTTGTCGGTGAGCTTGTCCTTGCGGAGGCCGGCCAGGACGCCGGCGACGATGCCGATGACGGCCTCGAACAGCACGGCGAGGAGGGTCATCTTGATGGTGAACGGCAGCGCCTCGACGATGAGGTCGAGCACGTCGCGACCGTTGAAGTCCTGCCCGAAGTTGCCGGAGGACAGATTCTTGAGCCGGTCGACGAACATGCTGAGGCAGGGGTTGCCGGTCTGCTCCAGGCAGGGGTCGTCGAGCCCGTAGGCCCGGGTGATGTTCGCGATCGTCTCGGGAGGCGGTTGCCGGTCACCGAAGAGGGCGCGGATCGGGTTGCCGTTGATCTGGAAGGACAACGTCTGCAGGTAGTGCAGGAGGAAGAGGGTGCCGAGGATCACCGGGATGAACTGGAGCAGGCGTCGGACCGTGTAGCGACCCATGGAGATCCCTTCTGGGGGCTCGAGCCTCGCGCCCCGAGGTCAGGGTGAACGAAGCGTACAAGGGTGTGCGGGTGTGGGCCAGATCACCTGGCCCACACCCGCACAGAAGTCGATCAGCTGGTGACGCTGATCTCGTCGAGCAGCAGCTGGTCGGTCGGGCTGTACTTGACGTTGTCGACGTTCTCGCTCAGGACGTAGAACGTCTGACCGAACCACAGCGGGATGACCACCATGTTGTCGAGCACCACGTCAGCAGCGGCCTGGTAGGAGGGGAGACCCTCCTCGACCGTCGCGGCCGCGTCGCCCTCGTTGACCAGGTCCAGGAACTCCTGCTGGTCCGCAGCCGAGCCGCCGACGCCCCACTTGCCGTAGTTGGACGAACCCTCGCCGTACAGCGGGTCGAGGTAGTTCTGCGGGGACGGGTAGTCCGGCAGCCAGCCGAGACGGTAGGGACCGTCGACCTCGGACTGGGTGCCCAGGGCCTTGAGGTACGGCGTGAACGGCTGCGACTTGAACTCGAAGTCGACGCCGAGGTCGTTCTTCCAGCCCTGAGCCATGGCCTTGACCCACTGCTCGTGGCCACCGTCGTTGTTGAACCAGATCGAGATCTTGTTGCCCTCGACACCGCCGGCCTCGTCCCAGAGGGTCTTGGCCTGCTCCGGGTCGTACTGGCAGAAGTCGCAGGCGTCGTCGCGCGAGCCCGGGACGAAGGGCGAGATCACGTCGGTGGCGGGGATGAAGCGACCCGCGAGGACGTTGTCGATGATCGACTGGCGGTCGATGGCCAGCGACAGGGCCTGACGGATCTCGGGCTTGGCGAAGTCCGGCTCGTAGAACGGGAAGCCGAAGTAGGCGAACGAGCCGCTGTCGACCTCGAGCAGCTTGTCGGCGTACTGCGCGCGCGCCTGGGGGATCTGCGACGGGTCGGGCTGGACGATGTCGAGGTTGTCACCCTGGAAGTCACGGAAGGCCGTGCTCAGGTCGGCGTAGATCTTGAACTCCATGCCGTCGGCGAGACCGTCGGTCTCCTCGTCGGCGTAGTCGGGGTACTTCTCCAGCGTGATCGACTGGTTGTGGTTCCACTTCTCGGCGAACTGGTAGGGACCGTTGCCGATGGGCTGCTCGTTGCAGGCCTTGATGTCGTCCATGCACTCCTGCGCCATCGGTGCTGCGGCCGGGGTGTAGCTCATGGTGAGCGGGAACTGCGAGAACGGCTCGGTGAGGGCGACCTCGAAGGTCAGGTCGTCGACGACCGTGAGGCCGGACATCTCCTCGGACGTGGGCTTCTCACCCTGCAGGTCGTCGTAGCCCTCGACCTTGGAGAAGAAGAACCCCAGCTGAGTGGCGTTCGCCGCGCTCGCAGTGTAGTTCCACGCGCGGACGTAGGACTCGGCGTCGACGGGCTCGCCGTTGTGGAAGGTGAAGCCGTCCTTGAGGGTGATGGTCCAGTTCTGACCGTCCTCGGACTCGAAGGACTCGGCGCCGGTGAAGACGGGCTCCGAGGTCTCAGGGTCGACCTTCAGCAGTCCGGTGAAGACGGCGTTGATGATCTGTGAGCAGTCCGACGAGTAGCAGTTGCTGGTCGGGGCGAACGCCTCCGGCTCGCTGCTGGAAACGCTGAACGTGCCGCCCGCGGTGGCGGCGGCGTCGCCGCCCTCCGAGCTGTCCGAGCTCGGGGAGTCGGACTCGGCGCTGCACGCGGTCAGCGTCAGGGCAAGGGTCAGCGGAATCGCAAAGAGCAATCTCTTTGGTCGCCTCATACGGGGTCCTCCAGTCAGAAAACGCGTCGTGGTGTTCGCGAGCAGGAAATGACGGTGTCCGGGTTGGTGGCCGGTCGCCGCAGGGGCAACCTATGCAGTGGGCGGGACGTTCGTCACGCTGTGTTCCCGAACGGAGACCGAGTCGTGAACGAATCGTTACCTGCGTCGCGCTCCGGTCTCGACCATGCGGGTAAGCCTGTCGGATGGGTGCCGACGAGCTTCCTGCCGGTCCCGGCCACGGCCGCGGCAGTCGCAGGACCTGGGTCCTGACCCGGGCGGGGTTACGCTGCGGCCTGTGGAGGGCCTCTTCGACGCGACCGCGGTGACACCCGGGACCCCGGGCGGTACGACGGGCGGCGCGTCCCGCGGACCCGGTGCGGGCACCCTCGTCGGCAACCAGCACGGCTCGGCCCCGCTCGCGGTGCGGATGCGGCCCGAGACGCTCGAGGACCTCGCCGGTCAGGAGCAGCTGCTGGCCCCGGGGTCGCCGCTGCGCCGCCTCGTCGAGGGCGACCAGCCGATGTCGCTGCTGCTGTGGGGCCCGCCCGGCACCGGCAAGACCACCATTGCCAGCATCCTCAGCCGGCAGACCCAGCGTGCCTTCGTCGAGGTCTCGGCCGTGACCGCGGGCGTCAAGGAGGTGCGGGCGGCCATCGACGCCGCCCGGAACCGCTTGGCGACGTCGGGCGAGGAGACGGTGCTGTTCGTCGACGAGGTGCACCGCTTCACCAAGGCGCAGCAGGACGCGCTGCTGCCGGGGGTGGAGAACCGCTGGGTGACGCTGGTGGCCGCCACCACCGAGAACCCCTTCTTCAGCGTGATCTCCCCGCTGCTCTCGCGCTCACTCCTGCTGACCCTGACGTCGCTGACCGACGACGACGTCCGAGGCGTCATCGCGCGGGCGGTCTCCGACGCTCGAGGTCTCGACGGCCGGGTGACGCTCGAGGAGGAAGCGCTCGACCACCTCGTCCGTCTGGCCGGCGGGGACGCCCGTCGCGCCCTGACCTACCTCGAGGCCGCCGCCGGTGCCGCCGAGTCGCTCGGCAGCGACCGCATCGACCTACCGACCGCGGAGCGGGCCGTGGACCGGGCCGCCGTGCGCTACGACCGGCAGGGCGATCAGCACTACGACGTCACCAGCGCCTTCATCAAGTCCATCCGGGGCTCCGACGCCGACGCGGCGCTGCACTACCTGGCGCGGATGGTCGAGGCGGGGGAGGACCCCCGCTTCATCGCCCGGCGCCTGGTCATCCTGGCCAGCGAGGACATCGGTCTGGCCGACCCGACCGCTCTCACCACGGCCGTGGCCGCCGCCCAGGCCGTGCAGCTCATCGGGCTGCCCGAAGGCCGCCTGAGCCTGGCCCAGGCGGTCATCGCGCTGGCCGTGGCGCCCAAGTCCAACGCCGTGATCACCGCCATCGACGCCGCGCAGGCCGACGTGCGGGCCGGCAAGGTGGGCAGTGTCCCCTCGCACCTGCGCGACGCCCACTACCCGGGCAGCAAGGATCTCGGGCACGGCACCAGCTACCGCTACGCCCACGACGGGGAGTTCGGCGTGGTGGAGCAGCAGTACGCCCCCGACGTGGTCAAGGACGCCGTCTACTACCGCCCCACCGCACTCGGGGCCGAGGCCGCGGTCAAGCAGCGGTGGGAGAAGCTGCGCCGGCTCGTGCGCGGCGGACGCTGACCCGACCTGCACCCGGCGTGCACCGGGGCCGGCATCCCCACCGGCACCCGCTCACGCGACCGGGTGTGCGGGGTAGGGTCCCGTGTCATGGATCCGCTCGTCGCGCTCGCGCTGACGGCCGCCACGACTCTCGGTCTGACCGCGCTCCTGCTGCTCGTGCTGGTCGCCCGACGCGGGCAGCGCCGTCGCTCCGCCGCGCACGTCGAGGCCTACGAGCAGCAGCTGGCCCGTTCCCAGCAGCAGATCGATCGGCTCGGTGCCCGGGTGGACGAGCTCTCCGCTGACGTGGCCCGGGCCGGGACCGTGGCCCGGACGTCGGAGGCCCCACGAGCCGAGCAGTACCTCATCACCACCCTCGCCGAGGTCGTCGACGACGGCGAGCCGGACACCTTCCCGCGCCGACCGTCGCGCGAGGTCGCGGTGCCGGAGCCCGGTCGTCGTCCGCAGGTCGGCGCCGCCCTCGAGGGGCGCCTCGTCGGTGCGCTCGCGCGCCACCAGGGCGTCTCGTCGGTGCGTGACCGGGCCGTCGACCTCGCCGTCCAGGGAGTGGCACTGGCCCACGGCGTGCGCCGCGCGATGAGCCCGGAGATCCTCGACCGCGCCGCCGCCGAGGCCCACGTCGCCCGCCGCCGGTCCCGCCGGGCTCGCCGGGCCGAGGTGCGCGAGGCCCGCCGGCTGGTGCGCCACCTCCGTGCCAGCGGTGGCGGGCCCGTGACGGTCCAGGCCGCTGGACCTGAGGATCGCGTCGAGCACGAGCGTCGCCGCGACCGGGACGTCGCTTGAGGGCGCGATGAGACGGGGACTGTGGTTCCTGGCGGGCACGGCCGCCGGCGTCTACAGCACGGTCCGGGCACGACGTACGGCGGAGTCGCTCAGCGCTGACGGCCTGCAGGACCGCCTCAGCGGCTGGGTCGCAGGCGCCCGGGTGCTGCGCGACGAGGTCGCCGTGGGTCGGGCCGCCAAGGAAACCGACTTGCGGGCCCGGCTCACCCTGGTGCCTGATGAGGAGAACGGCCCTGAGACCAGCTCGGGGGACCACCCAGGGGACACCCCCGAGATCACCACAGGAAAGGTCGACGACTGATGGAGACCGCCGAGATCCGGCGACGGTTCATCGCGCACTTCGAGCAGCGCGGACACACCCCGGTGCCGTCGGCGCCGCTGCTCGTCGACGACCCCAACCTGCTGTTCGTCAACGCCGGGATGGTGCCGTTCAAGCCCTTCTTCCTCGGGCAGGAGGCGGCGCCGCACCCGCGCGCCACGAGCGTGCAGAAGTGCATCCGGACCCCCGACATCGAGGACGTCGGCAAGACCACCCGGCACGGCACGTTCTTCGAGATGTGCGGCAACTTCTCCTTCGGCGACTACTTCAAGGAAGGCGCCATCGAGCTGGCCTGGGACCTGGTCACCAAGCCGCTGGTCGACGGCGGGTTCGGCTTCGAGGAGAGCCGGCTGTGGCCCTCGGTGCTCGCCGGTGACGACGAGGCGCTGCACCTGTGGATGAAGGTGACGGGCCTCCCGGCCGAGCGGATCGTCAAGCTCGGACCCAAGGAGAACTACTGGTCGATGGGCGTGCCTGGACCGGGCGGGCCCTGCTCGGAGATCCTCTACGACCGCGGTCCCGAGTTCGGCCCGGACGCGGACTGGGAGGCGATGGGCCCGGCGATGGCGCCCGCGCTGGAGGACCGCTACCTGGAGTTCTGGAACCTCGTCTTCATGCAGGACGAGCTCAGCGCGGTGCGGTCCAAGGAGGACTTCGACATCGTCGGGTTCCTGCCGCGCAAGAACATCGACACCGGCATGGGCCTGGAGCGCGTGGCCTACCTGCTCCAGGGCAAGAAGAACATGTACGAGATCGACGTCCTGTTCCCGGTCATCGAGCGGGCCGAGGAGGTCTCCGGGCGTCGGTACGGCGCCGACGCGGGGGACGACGTACGGCTTCGGGTCGTGGCCGACCACGTGCGCAGCAGCCTCATGCTCATCGGCGACGGCGTCACCCCGGGCAACGAGGGTCGCGGCTACGTGCTGCGCCGCCTCATGCGCCGCGCGATCCGGTCCATGCGCCTGCTCGGCGTCGAGGACCGGGTGCTGCCCGAGCTGCTGCCGGTCAGTCGCGACCGCATGGGCGAGACCTACACCGAGCTGCACCGGGACTGGGACCGCGTCTCGACCGTGGCCTACGCCGAGGAGGATGCGTTTCGCGCCACCCTGCGCGCCGGCACCCAGATCTTCGACCTCGCCGCCGGTGACGCGAAGAAGGCCGGGAGCCCCGTGCTCAGCGCGGAGCGCGCCTTCTCCCTCCACGACACCTACGGGTTCCCGATCGACCTGACCCTCGAGATGGCCTCCGAGCAGGGCCTGGCCGTCGACGAGGAGGGCTTCCGACGGCTGATGGGCCAGCAGCGCGACCGCGCGAAGGCCGACGCGAAGGCGAAGAAGGCCAAGCACGGCGACGCGACCGCCTACCGCGAGGTGGCCGAGGGGCTCGGCGAGCGCGTGGAGTTCACCGGCTACGACGAGGTCGTCTCCGAGGGCACGGTGCGCGGCATCGTCTCCGGCGGCGGCTCGGTCACCACGGCGCACGCGGGCGACGAGGTCGAGCTCGTGCTCGACCGCACCCCGTTCTACGCCGAGGGTGGCGGCCAGCTCGCCGACCAGGGCGTCATCGAGCTCGGCAACGGCGCGCGCGTCGAGGTGCTCGACGTGCAGTCCCCCCTGACCGGACTCATCGTCCACCAGGTCCGCGTCCTCGACGGCGAGATCACCATCGGCGAGGCGGCCCAGTCGCTCGTCGACGTCGAGCGACGCCGCTCGATCAGCCGCGCCCACACCGCGACCCACATGGTCCACAAGGCCTTCCGGGAGGCGCTCGGCGACACCGCCACCCAGGCCGGCTCCGAGAACGCGCCGGGCCGCTTCCGCTTCGACTTCTCCGCCACCGGCTCGGTGCCGGGCTCGGTGCTGGCCGACGTCGAGGCCCGCGTCAACGACCTCGTCCTGGCCGACCTGCCGGTGGAGGCGGAGGTCATGACCCAGAAGGAGGCGGTGGCGTCCGGCGCCATGGCTCTCTTCGGCGAGAAGTACGGCGACCAGGTGCGGGTGGTCTCGGTCGGCGACTGGGCCCGCGAGCTCTGTGGCGGGACCCACACCGGCCGCTCGGCGCAGCTCGGCGTGGTCAAGCTGCTCGGGGAGTCCTCGATCGGCTCGGGCGTCCGACGCGTCGAGGCCCTCGTGGGGGCCGACGCGTACCGCTTCCTGGCGCGTGAGCACGTGCTGGTGGCCCAGCTGAGCGAGGCGCTCAAGGCGCGCCCCGAGGAGCTGCCGGAGCGGGTCTCCGACCTCGTCGAGCGGCTGCGCTCGGCGGAGAAGGAGATCGAGTCGTTCCGGGTCACGCAGCTGCTGGCCGCGGCCGGCCAGCTCGCCGCGTCCGCCGAGGCGGTCGGTGAGGTCGCCTTCGTGGGCCACCGTGCGGACGGCGCGGACGCCGGTGACGTGCGTCGGCTCGCGCTCGACGTGCGAGGCCGGCTGACCCACGACCGGCCCGGCGTCGTCGCGATCGTCGGATCGGCCAACGGCAAGCCGTCGGTCGTGGTGGCGGTCAACGACGCCGCCCGCTCGCGCGGCATCTCGGCCAACGCGCTCGTCAAGGCTGCCGCAGCCGCGCTCGGGGGTCGCGGAGGTGGCAAGGACGACGTGGCCCAGGGCGGCGGCGCCGACACGACCAAGGTCGAGCAGGCGTTGGCCGACGTCCGCGCCGAGCTGGCCCGGAGCTGATGCCCGAGGACACGCGGCCGTCGATGCGTCGAGGACGTCGCCTCGGCGTCGACGTCGGTGACGTGCGCGTCGGGGTGGCGCTCAGTGATCCCGACGGCATGATCGCCACCCCCGTGGAGACCGTGGCGCGTGGGCGGCACGACCTGGCACGGCTGCGTGAGCTCGTCGTCGAGCACGAGGTGCTCGAGGTGATCGTCGGTCTGCCGCGCTCGCTGTCGGGCGGGGAGGGGCCGGCCGCGGGCAAGGTCCGGGTCTTCGCCGACACCCTCGTGGGGGCCGTCGCGGGCACCGGCGCCACCGTGCGGCTGTGCGACGAGCGGCTCAGCACGGTCTCGGCGGAGTCCGTCCTGCGTCAGCAGGGACGGAAGGGAAAAAGAGGCGAGCTGTCGTAGATCAAGCGGCGGCGGTCGTCATATTGCAGAATGCTCTGGACACCGAACGCGCCACGGGGCGGCCTCCAGGGGAGGACGTGGCCGCTGCGGAGCAGGGGCCCGCCCGGGACCCGTCGAGCGACCAGGGAGAGTCTTGAGCGACGAGCGCGAGGACCGATGGGGTGACCATCCCGGCCCGGTGGACCCGGCCGGGGAGCACCCCGACGTCGTGTCCGACACCGGCGACCACGGCGCCTGGGGTGGCTCGCTGCTCGCGCGCGACGGCCACGACCACGACACGACCACGACCACGACCACGACCACGACCACGACCACGACCACGGGCCCTACCTGAGCGGTCATGACGACGTCCGACCACGGCGGACCCGCAGCGCGGCGTCCTGCCTGGTGGTGCTGCTGGTGATCGGCGCCGTCCTCGGCGGCCTGGGATTCGCCGTCTTCACCGGCATGGACAAGGTCCAGGACCTCTTCGCCGACGCCGAGGACTTCTCCGGCGACGGCAAGGGCTCGGTGATCTTCGAGGTCAAGGAGGGCGAGACCGTCGCCGCCATCGGCCGCAACCTCAAGACCGAGGGTGTCGTGGCCAGCGTCGAGGCCTTCACCGAAGCCGCCGCGGGCGACCCCGACGCCAACGGCATCCAGGTCGGCTTCTACGACCTCAACAAGGAGATGGCGGCCGACTCCGCTCTTGCCCTGCTCGTCGACCCCGACAACCTGCTGCAGGCCGAGGTCACGGTGCCGGAGGGCCTGCGCGTCGAGGACGTCCTCGAGACGCTGGCGAAGGGCACCGAGATCCCGCTCGCCGACTACCAGGCCGCGATCAAGCGCGACCAGGCGATCGGGCTGCCCGACTACGCCGAGGGCAACCCCGAGGGCTACCTGTTCCCGGCCACCTACGCCGTGCGGCCGGACGCCGACGCCGTCGACGTGCTGACCATGATGGTGAGCCGCTGGCAGCAGGCGGCCGAGGACGCCGACCTCGAGGCGGCGTCCGAGGAGCTCGGCTACACCCCCGGAGAGCTGATGGTCATCGCCAGCCTCGTGGAGTCCGAGGTCAACCGCGCCGAGGACCGCGGCAAGGTCTCGCGCGTCATCTACAACCGGCTGGAGGGCGACGAGACCGCCGGTCTGCTCCAGATCGACGCCACGGTCAACTACGCCCTCGGACGCGATCTCGGCCTGGCCCTGACCGAGGAGGACCTCGACGTCGACTCGCCGTACAACACCCGGAAGTTCCCCGGCCTGCCGCCGGGGCCCATCGAGTCGCCGGGCGAGGCCGCGATCGAGGCAGCGGCCAACCCGGCCGACGGTGACTGGCTCTACTACGTGACGGTCAACCTCGACACGGGGGAGACCAAGTTCACCGGGGACTACGACGAGTTCCTGCGGTTCAAGAACGTCGAGCTGGCCGCCTACTGCGACGGCTCGGACCGCTGCTGAGCGGGTCGGCGGTGACGCGCTGCGCCGTGCTCGGGAGTCCGATCGGCCACTCGCTGTCGCCGGTGCTGCACCGCGCGGCGTACGACGAGCTCGGGCTGGACTGGACCTACGAGGCGGTCGAGGTCGACGAGGCCGGGCTGGCCGGGTTCGTGAGGGGGCTCGACGCGTCGTGGCGTGGGCTGTCGCTCACGATGCCGCTCAAGCGCACGGTGCTGCCGCTGCTCGACGAGCTCACCGACCGGGCGCGCGTCGCCGGGGCCGTCAACACGGTGGTCATCGAGGGCGGACGTCGTCGAGGCGACAACACCGACATCCCCGGGATCGTCGCCGCGCTGGCCGAGCAGGGCGTCGACCGGCTCGGCTCGGCGTTGGTCCTGGGCGGGGGTGCGACCGCGGCCTCGGCGGCGCTGGCGCTCTGCGACCTCGGCGCGCAGGGCCTGACGCTGGCGGTCCGCAGCCCGGCGCGGGCCCAGGAGACCCTCGACGCGGTGGGGCGGCACCCGCGACCCGTCCCGGTCGACGTCGTGGCCCTCGACGCCGCCTTCGACGCCGCAGGCGACGGCCGGCTCCCCGCTGCCGGGGGTCCCGCCGCCGCCTGGGACCTGGTGGTGTCGACCATCCCCGCCGTGGCGCAGACCCCGGGGCTGGTGCGGCTGATCGACGACGCCGCCGTCGTCTTCGAGGTGCTCTACGAGCCGTGGCCGACCCCGCTCGCCCGGGCGGCGACCGGCGCCGGCCGCGTGCTGGTCGGCGGCCTGGACCTGCTGGTGCACCAAGCCGTGCTGCAGGTCGAGCTGATGACCGGGAGCCCCGGACCGCTCGAAGCGATGCGCGCCGCGGGCCGGGCGGCGCTCGACGACCGGTCCTCCGGCTCGCCTAGGCTCCCCGGGTGACCTGGGGCGACTGGGCGGGTGAGACCGCCGCCGTGACCGGCGTCCTCGGTGTGCTCGGAGGTCTCCTGGTCCCGCAGATCATCGCCCGGCTGCCGGAGCCGGCCGAGCCGGCGGACGACAAGCAGCCCTACGCCGAGATCGCCCGCAGTCCGGGCCTCCGGCTCCGCAGCGCCCTGCTCAGCGGGGTCGGCGCTGCCGGCGTGGGGGCGGCCGTGGGCTGGACCTGGGCGCTGACCTTCCTGCTCTACCTCTGCGTGGTGGGCTCGGCGCTGGCCGTCATCGACTGGCGGACCCGGCTGCTGCCCACGAAGCTGGTCGCGCCGTCGTACCTCGTGGTCGGGGCGCTGGTGCTGGTGGCCGGCGGCCTCGAGCGCGCGGGCGACGACGTGATCCGCAGCCTCTGGGGGTGGCTGGCCGCGGGCGGGGTGTTCTGGCTGTTGTGGCGGATCTACCCGCGCGGGATGGGCTACGGCGACGTCCGGCTGGCCGGGGTGCTCGGCATCGCGCTGGGCTACCTGGGGTGGGGTGAGCTGCTGCTGGGGGTCTACGCGGGGTTCGTGCTCGGCGCCGTCGTCGGCACGCTGCTGAGCCTGCTGCGGCTGGTGGATCGCAAGGCCTACCCGTTCGGACCCTTCATGCTCCTGGGGGCGTGGGTCGGGGTGCTGTTCGGCCCCGGCGTGGGCACGCTCTACCTCGGCGCCTGAGACCTGGCGCGGCCGCGCGCTCGCGCCGTGAAACACTGCCTCCATGCTGCGTTGGCTCACTGCGGGCGAGTCCCACGGACCCGCCCTGGTCGCGATCCTGGAGGGACTGCCGGCGCACGTGGCGGTGACCTCCTCCGACATCTCCGACGCGCTGGCGCGGCGTCGACTCGGCTACGGCCGCGGGGCACGGATGAAGTTCGAGCGTGACGAGATCGAGGTCATCGGCGGCATCCGTCACGGCGAGTCCCAGGGGGGACCGGTCGCGATCCGCATCGGCAACAGCGAGTGGCCCAAGTGGGAGAAGGTCATGTCGGCCGACCCTCTCGACGAGGCCGACGCCGCCGCGCTGGAAGGCTCCGCGCGCAACGCCGCCCTGACCCGGCCGCGCCCCGGGCACGCCGACCTGGTCGGCATGCAGAAGTACGACTTCGACGAGGCCCGTCCGGTCCTCGAACGGGCCTCGGCCCGGGAGACCGCGGCTCGGGTTGCGCTCGGTGCGGTGGCCGGCGCGTTCCTGGAGCAGGCGACCGGGGCCCGGATCGTGTCCCACGTCGTGAAGATCGGCACCGCCGAGGCGCCCTACGGCTCGGTGCCTCGGCCCGAGGACGTCGCCGTCCTCGACGAGGACCCGGTGCGCTGCCTGGACGCGCAGGCCAGCAAGGCGATGGTGGCCGAGATCGACCAGGCCCACAAGGACGGCGACACCCTCGGCGGAGTCGTCGAGGTCTGCGTGCACGGGCTGCCGCCCGGCTTGGGATCGCACGTTCACTGGGACCGTCGGCTGGACGCACGGCTGGCCGGGGCGCTCATGGGGATCCAGGCCATCAAGGGCGTGGAGGTGGGCGACGGGTTCGCGCTCGCGGCCGACCCGGGCTCGCTGGCCCACGACGAGATCGTGCAGACCGACGAGGGCATCCGGCGCACGTCCGGACGCTCGGGCGGCACCGAGGGTGGCATGACGACGGGCGAGACCCTGCGGGTCCGCGCCGCGATGAAGCCGATCGCGACGGTGCCGAAGGCGCTGCGCACCATCGACGTGGCCACCGGGGAAGCGACCGTGGCCCACCACCAGCGCTCCGACGTCTGCGCCGTCCCGGCCGCCGGGATCGTCGCCGAGGCGATGGTCGCGCTGGTGCTGGCCGAGGCGGTGCTCGAGAAGTTCGGCGGCGACTCCGTGGGCGAGACCCGGCGCAACGTGGCCGGCTACCTCGACGCGGTGAAGTACAGGTGACCCGCACCGCGCCGGGGCCTCTCGTGGTCCTCGTGGGGGCGATGGGTGCGGGCAAGACCACGGTCGGTCGCCGGTTGGCGATGCGGTGGCGGGTCGGGTTCCGTGACACCGACCTCGACGTGCAGGACGCAGAGCGTCGTACCGTCTCCGACATCTTCGTCGACGAGGGTGAGGCCTACTTCCGCGAGCGCGAGCACGACGCCCTGCGGGTGGCGCTCGAGACGCACGCGGGTGTGCTGGCGATCGGTGGCGGCGCCGTGCTGGACGCCCGCAACCGGGCGCTGCTGCGCCACCACGTCGTCGTCTTCCTCCAGGTCGGGCTGGCCGACGCCGCCAAGCGGGTCGGGCTGGGCCAGGGTCGGCCGCTGCTGCTCGGCAACGTGCGCTCGCGCATGAAGAGCCTGCTCGACGAGCGGCTGCCGCTCTACCTCGAGGTCGCCGACGTCACGGTCGCGACCGACGGCCTGGCCGTGGACGAGGTCGTCGAGGAGGTCGACCGCGCGGTCATGGCCCACATGCGCGCTCACGCCGGCGACGACGAGGGTGGCGCGTGAACGACGCCGCGTCGACCCTGTCCGTCGGCGGCCCCGGCAGCCAGGCCGGCCCGTACGACGTGGTGGTCGGTGTCGACCTGCGTGAGCGGCTCGACCGGCTGGTCGAGGGCGTCCGGAGGGTCGCGGTGATCCACCCGCGCGCGCTGGCCGACCGGGCCGAGGCGCTGCGCGTCCACCTGGCCGGGCTGGGTCTCGACGCCCACGCGATCGAGGTGCCCGACGGCGAGGAGGCCAAGGACGCCGAGGTCCTCGCCTTCTGCTGGGGCGTGCTCGGGCGCAGCGGCTTCACGCGCTCCGACCTGGTGGTGACCTTCGGCGGTGGCTCGACCACGGACCTCGGGGGCTTCGTGGCGGCGTCGTGGCTGCGCGGCGTGCGGGTGGTGCACGTGCCGACGACCCTGCTGGCGATGGTCGACGCAGCCGTCGGCGGCAAGACCGGCATCAACACCGCGGAGGGCAAGAACCTGGTCGGGGCGTTCCACGAGCCCGCGGGGGTGCTGTGCGACCTGTCGGTGCTGGAGACGCTGCCGCGCGCCGAGCTCGTCAGCGGCATGGCCGAGGTGGTGAAGTGCGGCTTCATCGCCGACCCGGAGATCCTGGCGATCGTGGAGCGCGCACCCGAGGCGTCGCTGACACCGGGGTCGGCGGAGCTGCGCGAGCTGGTCGAACGAGCGATCCGCGTGAAGATCGACGTCGTGTCCCTCGACCTGCGCGAGACCGCGCGTGGCGCCGGGGGACACCCGGGCCGTGAGGCGCTCAACTACGGGCACACCCTGGGCCACGCCATCGAGCGGGCCGAGGGCTACCGGATGCGTCACGGCGAGGCGGTCGCGGTCGGGATGCTCTTCGTCGCCGAGCTGGCCCGGATCGGCGGCCGGCTCGACGACGCCACGGCCGACCGCCACCGCTCGACCCTCGAGCTGGTCGGGCTGCCGACGTCGTACGGCGGAGCGTCGTGGGAGGACCTGCTGGCCACCATGCGCATCGACAAGAAGACCCGTGGGGACCTGCTGCGCTTCGTGGTGCTCGAGGAGCTGGGTCGTCCGGTCGTCCTGGAGGGCCCGACCGAGAAGGTGCTGCAGGAGGCCTTCGGGGCGGTCTCGGAGCAGCGGTCGCGCTTCCCGTTCTTCCGCGACTGAGGCCGGCTTCTGGTCACTCCCTGCTGGAGGGCCCTGTTCTGGTCCCTCACTGCAGCAGGCGTGCCTCCCGCGTTGCGGGGAGCGACCAGAAGCCGGCCGCCCCATGGCGCCGAGGCGGGCCGGGTCAGGGTGTCAAAGGCGCGGAGCCGCGCCGCGGAGTCGGATCGGTTCAGCGACCTGCTCGATGCGCACCGTGGCGAGCTCGATCATCAGCCGCGCCGCCGGGCTGAGGACGGCACCCGCGCGGTGGACGATAGCGAGGGTGTCGTACTGCCGCGGCCGCAGCGAGACCATGCCCGCCTCCGGCGCCAACCGGGGGATCAGCTGGATCGCGGCACCACGGTTCATGACGGTGTCGGCCAGCCCCATCCCCACCAGCTCGACGGCGGTCTCGACGTCCTCGACCTCGATCCGCGTCTGCGGGTTGCGCCCGGTCTCGTGGAGCATCTGGCGCAGCACGATGCGGGTGGAGTCCTCGGACCGCCACGTGGTCTCGGGCATGACGAGCTCGGCCTGACTGAGGCGCAGCGGCGTGATGGGGGCGGTGAGGCGATCGGGGTGGACGCTGACGTAGACGAGCTCGTCGCGGGCCACGGGGAGCACGGTCATGCCCTCGCTGGTGACGCTGGAGACGGCGATCATCGCCGCCTCGATGCGGCCACGACGCAGCTGCTCGAAGACGTCGCTGGAGTTCTGCCCGATGAGCTCCACGCGCACCCCGGGGTGGCGGGCCAGGACGTCGGCCACCAGGCCGGCTCCGGCGTACAGGCGGGCGGTGCCGAACATGCCGAAGCGGATGGTGCCGGTCTCCAGCGACCGGGCCTGCTGGACGGCCTGGCGGGCCTCGTCGACGGTGGCCAGCACGCGCTCGGCGTGGGGGCGCAGGGTGTCGGCGACGGTGGTGGGCACGACGCCGCGGCCGACGCGGCGGAAGAGCTGCACGCCGAGGGTCTGCTCGAGCGAGCGGACCTGCTCGGACACCGAGGGCTGCGCGTAGCCGAGCTCCTCGGCCGCGGCGGTGAGGGAGCCGTGCTCGTAGGTGGCGAGGAAGCAGGTGAACTGGTGGAGTGAGAGCACGGTCACATTATTCCATAGGCTGAGCCTTGGGCTCCTCTAGGCAACCAAGGCTACCCCTGTGGCTTGCGACCCGTCACCATGGAGGTGTACCCGATCCGTCTCCGAGGGAGGTTTCCCGTGTTCGCCCGAAACTGCACCGCCTGCGACCGCCGCCAGCTGATCTTCTCCACCCAGATCACCGGCCTGAAGAACACCGAGCACGGCATCGAGGTGCACTACACCTGCTGGTGTGGTGAGCCCCAGATGCTGCTCACCGGCAAGAAGGCCGCTGCGCTCAACGAGCGTCTGCACACCGTCGCCGTCGCCGCCTGAGGCGTCTGTCAGGCCGAGCGCGTTCGGGGACCGGGTCACACGATGTCGTGGACGAATTCCGTGAGCTGAGCCAGGTTGCGGCACTCCGCCATCGCGACGACGGCGGCGTACTCGGGAGCGGCGGAGTCGCCGGTGCCCCACTGCCGCGTGTGCTCGGGGTTCAGCCACCAGGCGTGGCGCGCAGCCGCCGTCATCTCGCGGAGGTGGTGCAGGCCGGGGTCGGTGTAGTTGGAGCGGCCGTCGCCGAGCACCAGCAGGCTGGTCTTGGGGTTCAGCGCCTCGGCGTGGCGCTCCTGGAAGAGGCCGAAGGCGCGACCGTAGTCGGTGCGCCCCCACATCGAGGCGTGCCGGGCGCTGTCGGCCAGCCGGGTCAGCACCAGCTCGGGGTCGGCGCCCGGGGTGAACTCCGCGGTCACCTCGTGGAGGTCGTCGACGAAGGTGAACGCGCGCACCTTGCTGAACTGCTCGCGCAGCGCGTAGACGAGCAGCAGGGTGAAGGAGGCGAAGTTCGCCACGGACCCGCTGACGTCGCAGAGCACGACGAGCTCGGAGCGGTGCGGTCGCTTCGGCCTGTGGTGCGTGGTCAGCGGCACCCCGCCCGTCGAGAGCGAGGCGCGCACGGTGCGGCGTACGTCGAGGGGGCCGCGTCGGCGCGCGTGCTGCTCCTTGGCCAGACGCGTAGCCAGCCGGCGGGCCAGCGGGTAGACCTGCCGGCGCATCTCGGCGATGTCGTCGCGGCGGGCCGAGGTGAAGGCCAGCTGGTCGATGCTGGGCCGCAACGTCGTGCGGGCGACGTGCTCGGCGCCCTTGTCCTCGGAGATGCGCCGCCGGACCTCGGTCTCGACGCGACGCCGCCAGGCGTCGACCCGGCGGGTAGCCGTCGTGGTGACGACGGTGCTGCCGGGGTCCTCGCCATCGGCCGCGGCGAGCGCGCGTGCGAGGCGCAGGACGAGGGTGTCGGGGGAGACCGCGCGCATGGTGTTGTACGACGACCACTGGGAGAGCCCGGGACTGCGACCGGGCATGGCCCCGAACTGCTCGACGCCCTGGACGGCGAGTGCCTGGAGAGCGCCGGCGTCGTCGGCGGCCATCGCGTCGACGAGATCGCCGCGCAGCTCCGAGAGCCGGGCCTCACGATCGGCCGCCGACGCCTGGCTGCTCTGCGCCGAGCTGCTCTCCTGGCTCGACGGGGTGGCGTCGTCGTCCTCCTGCTCGACGTGGGGCGCCAGCGAGGCGCCACGGCCGAGGAGGGCGGGGTAGTAGAGGTCGTAGAGGGCGTCGAAGCTGGGTCGGTGGTTCTCGCGCTTGAGCAGCGTGGCCGCCAGGCCGGCGCGCAGCGTCTCCCGGTCGCCCAGGCCGAGGTCGGTCATCGCCCGCACCGAGTCGAGGTCCTCGGCCAGCGACACCGGCAGTCCCGCGGCCCGCAGCGCGCGCACGAAGGCGAGGTGCCGGTCGAGGAGGCTCACGGTCGGTGTCCGGGCCTCAGCGACTCGAGCGCGAGCGGTGCCCCGCCGGCCGGTTCCGTGGCGAGCTGCTGCCGCCCTCGTTGCGCAGGGCGGCGATCGCCTTGTCCTGGTCGGAGGCGTGCTTGAGGACGACTCCGAGGGTCGCGTCGACTGCCTTCTCGTCGAGGTTGCCGACCTCGAGAGCGATGAGGGTGCGGGCCCAGTCGACCGACTCGGCGATCGAGGGGGCCTTCTTCAGCTCCATCTCGCGCAGCCGGGCGACGGTCTGCACGAGCTGGGTGGCGAGCCGGTCGTCGAGGTCGGGGACCTGGGAGAGCACGATCTCCTTCTCCCGCTCGACGTCGGGGTAGTCGAGGTGCAGGAAGAGACAGCGACGCTTGAGCGCCTCGGAGAGCTCACGAGTGGCGTTCGAGGTCAGGACGACGAAGGGTCGTCGTACGGCGGTGATGGTGCCCATCTCGGGGATGGTGACCTGGAAGTCGGAGAGCACCTCGAGCAGCAGACCCTCGACCTCGATGTCGGTCTTGTCGACCTCGTCGATGAGCAGGACCGTCGGCTTCTCGCGGCGGATGGCGGTCAGCAGCGGGCGGGTCAGCAGGAACTCGTCGGTGAAGATGTCGTCGTGGGTCTCCTCCCAGGCCTGGTCGCTGGAGGTGGCCTGGATGCGCAGGAGCTGTTTCTTGTAGTTCCACTCATAAAGAGCTCGGGCCTCGTCGAGCCCCTCGTAGCACTGGAGGCGGACCAGGTCGGCGCCGCTCGCGCGGGCGACCGCCTTGGCCAGCTCGGTCTTGCCCACCCCGGCCGGGCCCTCGACCAGCAGCGGCTTCTCCAGCGCACCCGCGAGGTAGGTCGTCGTCGCGGTCGACGTGTCAGCGAGGTAGGCGGCGTCGTGGAGCTGCTCGGACGCGTCCGCGGGGGACTGGAACCAGGTCACCGCCGCAGCCTAGTTCCCCCCGACTGACGGCCAGCTTCTGGTCACTCCCTGCAGGTTGGCGGGGTTCTGGTCGGTGGCTGCGCTCGTGGCGCGCCCTGGCTGCGGCGAGTGACCATAAACGGGGCGGGGCACGTGCGGGCGTGCCGTAGTTGTCCACAGGGAGGCGGGAGGGCCTCGGAACTTGGGGGGCGATCGGGTTATCTTCGGGACGTCCACCCGACGGGCCCTCGGTTCGTCGCTGCCGTGTCGGCCGGGGGAGTCGATGGAGTCACGAGGAGTACGCCGCCCAGCGGGCCCGCGCGGTCACGATCGCGCCGGCCGGTCGACGGGTGGGTGGTCGGCGGGTGGGTGGTCGGCTGTGGTGGTACGGCGGCTTGGGTGGCGAGCGTTGAGGGGCCTGGCGCCGCGCTTCTCGGCGGGGGAAGCGGCATCGGGTCGCCGGGCCACCGCCGCTTGGACGGCCGCGATGGTGCTGGGCGTCGGCGCACTGGCGAGCTGCAGCGGAGACCCCGCGCCCGAGCCGGCCCCGCCGGAGACGTCGCCCTCCGCTTCCGAGTCAGCCTCGGAGGTGCCGAGCACCGCCGCGCCCTCACCGTCGGTCGAAGGACCGCCCGAGATGCCCGAGGCAGCAAAGGGAACCACGAAGAAGTCGGCCGAGGCGTTCGTTCGGTATGCGGTGGAGGTCCTGAATTACAGCGCCAGCGAAGCTCGAGTACAAGGCCCTGCAGATCGCATCTCGTCGGAGCTGTGCAGGCTGTTCGTCACTTTCGGGTGACGTGGAAGCGCTTCGGGAGTCGGGTGGTCAGCTCATCGGGGCGGCTTTGGGCCTGTCCCAGGCTGCGGCGATTGGGAGGCCGTCGACAGTGTGCAACTGGTGCAAGCGGTTGTGGAGATCGCGCCACAGAAGGTACGCAAGGGAGACGCGGTCAAACCGGTCCGATATCGAGGCGGGCGTGCTTTCTATCGACTTCAGGCTCAGTCCGATCCGATGGGAGCTGGATCATTGCGAGATATCACAGCAGGGGTCGCATGATGCGCTGTGTCATCGCGTGTCTTGGGCTTGATAGGCTTCGTGTTGGCCTTCCTCGCTGGTGCATGACACCGGTCAAGCAGCTGCTGCAGGCGAGTGCGCGAGTTCCGGTGGCTGAACTGGACGGGGTGCTTCAGTGTCAGCATCGAATGTGCGGCAGTCCGCATCCAGACCCAGGCAGCGATGTTCACGAAGGTTGCTCGCGGCCATCAAGCTCCGTATACTGACTACTCGTGGACGATTGTCGTGCTTCGGGTCATCACCAGCAACGCCAGTCGACGATGAGTGCAGCGGCGCGCAAACCTGCGCGGACCCGTTGGCGCGCGAGTTCGGCTATGGGGACGCAGTCAGGTGGCTTCGTGGGTTCCACTCGGTCGAATGCTTGTCTCGGCGGAACACCCGAGGAGTACGTCCCACCCGAAGTCACCCCCGGTGACGTCCTGTCGGCGCTCGAGCGCACGGGCCTGCCGTACTTGACGGTCCAGACTCAGCCGGCCGTTGAGACGCTGGTCAACTTCGACACGATCTTCTTCGTCGATCCCCAACAGGTCTCGGTCGACCTCACGATCCTGGGGCAGGCGGTCGACGTGGTGGCGACGCCCGCCGGCTACACCTGGAGCTTCGGCGACGGCAGCGGGCTCTCGACCCGTTCGCCCGGTGCGCCGTACCCGTCCAAGGAGATCACCCACCGCTACGCCGACGCGCACGTGACCGTCGAGCCGTCGGTGACCGTCAGCTACACCGCGCGGTTCCGGGTCGGCGGAGGTGCGTGGCAGGACATCGACGGCACCGTGAGCAGCGCGGGACCCGGAACTCCGCTGCTGATCAGCGAGGCCACACCGCTGCTCACCGCCGGCAACAGTTGACGAGACGCACCCGACGGTCCGGCCGCTCACGAGAGGTGGCGACCCCCACCACGACTCGGCCTCAGCGCGCCTCGCTCCACACGTAGTCGATCTGCCGCGCGGTCGCCTCGGCGAGCCCGCGGTCGACGTACCTCTCCACGAGGTGCAGCGTCATCGCGATGCCGGAGCTGATGCCGCCGGAGGTCACCAGCGCGCCGCTGTCCACCCACCGCACGTCGTCGCGGGCCCGGGCACCCAGGTCGCGCAGCAGTGTCACGTCCTCCCAGTGCGTGGTGACCTCGCGACCGTCGACCAGGCCCAGCCGCTGGAGGAAGAACGCGCCCGTGCACACCGAGGCGAGTACGTCGCTGCGCGGAGCGAGAGCGCGGATCGCCTCGTCAGGCTGGGCGGCGTCGATGTCGATCGCTCCGGGCACCACGAGTACGTCGAGTCGCTCGACGTCCGCGGCAGCGGCATCGGGTGAGAGGCGCAGCCCGCCGAAGACGGTCACCTGCTGCTCCCCGACGACGACCACCTCGAAGGCGGGTGGGCGTCCGCCCCGCTGGAGCAACCGGTTGGCGGTGAGCAGCACCTCGTAGGGGCCGATCAGGTCCATGGCGTCGCAGTCGTCGAACGCGAGCAGACCGATGCGGTGTCTCGTCATCTCGTCAGCATCACCGGGCGCTACCCCCGGCCGCCAGCGGCGTCGCCGCCAGGCACCGGGCAGTTACCGCCACCGAGCCCGCACGACACGCCGACTCGGACCGCACGACGACGCCGACTCGGACCGCACGACACGCCGACTCGGACCGCACGACACGCCCACTCGCGCTCACATCTGGGCGGGGGTCTGGATGCCGAGGAGGTCGAGGCCGGTCTCGAGGACCTCCAGGGTGCGCGAGCACAGGGCGAGCCGGGATGCGCGAACGGCAGCGTCGTCGGTCTTGAGGACCGGGCAGCTCTCGTAGAACGCGGTGAAGGCCTGGGCCAGCTCGAACAGGTAGCCGCAGAGTCGGTGCGGCTCGAGGAGGTCCCCGACGGACGCCACGACGTCGCCGAACCCGAGCAGCGTCAGTCCCAGGGCCCGCTCGGACTCCTCACCCAGCAGGATGGGGCCGGGGGAGTGACCGGCTTCGGTGGCCTTGCGCAGGATGGAGCGGATCCGGGCCGCGGCGTACTGCAGGTAAGGGCCGGTGTTGCCCTGCAACGACAGCATCCGCTCAAAGTCGAAGGTGTACTCGCTGTCGTGCGAGACCGACAGGTCGGCGTACTTCACCGCGCCGATCCCGACCTGCCAAGCGATCCGCGAGCGTGACTCGAGGTCCAGATCGGGCCGCGACGCGGCGATGACACCCTCGGCGCGCTCCACGGCCTCCTCCAGCAGCGACATCAGCCGGATGGGGTCGCCACTACGCGTCCGCAGGATCTTGCCGTCCGGGCCGAGCACGTTGCCGATCTTCACGTGGGTCACCTCGACCGAGCCGGGCAGCCAGCCCGCCTTGCGGGCCG
>CAWBNX010000028.1:0-47465 GCA_963790225.1 uncultured Actinomycetota bacterium
CCACCAAGCCCAGCACGAGGGCGTACGCCGCGAGTCGACCGCTGCGCCGCACAAGTGCGTAGCAGGCCAGGGGCAGTCCAGCGACTACCCCCGTCACGGCCAGTGCGGTCAGCGTGAGGCCGGGGTCGGTGGCGCGGCCGAAGCCGCCGCCCGTGCAGCCGGAGACGCCGCAGATGGCGAACGAGGCGAAGAGTGCCGGCGCGAGCGCCAGTGCGATCCCGAGGACCACGTAGACGGCCGCGAACGGGACGGAGTGCCGAGTCACGCATCCCAGCATGCCGAAGGCCGATCGCCGCGTCGACCCCGGAGGCCAGGGGGTGGAGGTGGTTCAGGCGAGACGTCGGGATGATCTCCGGAGCCAGCGGGCCCGAAGACGCGCAGGTGCACCTTCGGCTCGGTCAGCCAGTGGACCAGGCCCAGCGACTCGAGCGCCGGGACGTACGCCGCTTCGCCGACGGGGTCGGCCACGGCCAGGTCGATGTCGATGATGGGCTTGGCGGGCAGCCCCGGCACCGAGGTGGAGCCGACGTGCTGGACGGCGAGCAACCGCTCGCCGAGGACCGCAGAGATTCCTGGACGTGCCTGTGGCCCCGCCATCCGTGGGGCGGGGTGTGGGGCGGGGTCAATGTCGGTCGGGTGGCTCGGGTTCGTCGGTCCGGGTGGTGCCGGTCGCGGTCGCGTCGGTAGCGGTGGCCGTGAGGCGAGGTCCACTCGAAGACACCTGGCGCGACCATGCGGTAGTGCCAGGCGGTGAAGGTCTTGAGCCGGTGGTGGTAGCGACACAGCGCGGCCAGGTTGTGCGTAGCGGTGGGCCCGGGTTGAGGTCTGCCCTCGGCTGCGGCGTCGTGGTCGTACGCGGTGATGTGGTCGAGGTCGCAGCGCCGGGCGGGTCGGGTGCACCACGGGAACACGCAGGTGCGGTCGCGGAGAGTGATCTGGTCGCGGATGCGGTCGGGGATCTCGTACGCCGGGGTGGAGAGCTCGGCGGTGAGGTCGATGACGGGCTTGATGGTGACCACAGTCCGGGAGTCACTGCACCAGTGCTTGATCTGGTCGAGGAGGACCAGTCGCTGGCCTTCCTCCATCCGGCCGGTGGGACCGAAGACCGTCTGCTCGCCGACGGTCGAGGCGTCGAAGTGGGCGTGGACGACGACCTCGCGGGCGACCGGCAGACCGTCCTCTCCATGGCCAGCGCCGTGACCTTGGTGGAACAGGTCGAGCGCGGTCTGGGTGCGGGCGAGGTCGCCGAGGGCCTTGGCGCGGCGTACGTCGAGGGTCTCGGTCGACCCGAGTGCCTTCTGCGCCGCGGCGCTGTGGGCGAGGGCACCGTCGAGGTCGAGGGCGTCGGCGATGTCCAGCTCCGCCTCGAGGTGCAGGGTGCCGGCGTAGTGGACGTCGTCGCGGTTGACGGTGACGTGGCGGGGGTCGACGGAGAGGTAGCCGTCCTCCGGGTCGGCGGCCGGGTCGGCAGCACCGAGCTCGTACCGCTTGATGGTCTCCGCGACGAGCCGGTCGAGCTGCGCGGTGCCGATCCGCCCGGCCACAGCGGCGACCTGCGAGTCGATCCAACGCGCCGCCTCGACGGTCAGCGCGGGCGAGGTGTGGATGGTGGCCTCGGCGACGATCCGGGCCCGCCAGGACGGCACGGCACCGGCGTGGACCTGCGCCCAGAGGCGGGGGAGGCGGTGGCGCAGCTCGAGGGCGTGACCGATGAGCTTCTTCGCCGCCGTGGACGAGATGCCGAGGACGGCGCCGAGCTCGGCGATGCAGAACTCCGCGACCAGCGGGCAACCGGGACCGGCGATGGGCTCCTCGTGCTCGCAGCCGGGGACGGTGAACGCGGCAGCAGTGTGGATCGACTCGGGCGGGTGGAGGTCGGCCCAGCGGGCGGCGACCTCGAGGAGCTCCGCGGCTGCCTGGTCCTCGGCGGCCTTGCGGTCACGAGCCAGCGCGAGCAGGGCGGAGGCCGAGAGGTCGTCTTCGACCCTCTCTCCCACCTGCTCCAGCGTCTCGATCATGTGTTTGATTATAGGTGATTCCACCCACGCCCGACCATCGATCCACAGCTGATCTTTTCGTCAAGGTTCGGGTGTGATTCAGACCCAGGACCCCGCGGGGCGGCTGAGGTGCTCGAGGTCGGACGTCATGCTCAGAACCTGGGGATCGACGGGGCACTCGGGTGGGAGGCGTCGAGCGCCGGGTCGCCGGCCGGGAGGGTGCCGTCGAACCACTCGTCGAGCTTCCAGTCCGGCACCGGCGGGCTCTCGCCGGCGACGGGGACGAAGACCGAACGCTGCGTCGGGCCGTGGGTGTGGACGTAGCGGCGGCAGTTGGGGAACACCGCCCGCGCGCGCACGCGGACGACGAGCTTCGCGCCGGGGAACTCGTCGACGAGCGGATCCTCGGGATCGACGGACGCCTCGCCGTTGATCCGCAGCCGTGAGCCGTGGCCGAAGTCGACGAACAGCATTCCGACCTGCGCGTTCTCGGTGATGTTGCCGATGCTCAGGAACATCCCGTTGCCGTCGTACACCGGGAACGCGAGCGTCGTCGGGTCGACCACGCGGACGAATCCGGGATCGCCGCCCTTGTAGGAGCACTGCGGCTGGCCCGACGCGTCCGTGGTGGCGAGGAAGAACATGTCGCGCGCCTCGATGAAGTCGCGGAACCCCGACACGTCGTCTCCGGCGACACTGGCCAGCCGGTCGGCGAGCCGTCGGGTGTCGAAGGCGTCCTGCAGTGCGCGGTGCGAGTCCCGGTAGTCCATGTCGACGCCTCTCCTCCTCGAGGATCCCACCGCGCCGATGTCCGAGAAAGCCTGGTCTAGGTCGGCGACTGACCGGGCGTTGTCACCGGGCCGACGTATCGTGCGAGGCATGGCCTCGGGAACCACCGACAATCCGCACACCTACCCGCAGGGAGTCACCTGCTGGATCGACCTGCAGGTGCCGGACGCTGCTGCCGCCAGCACCTTCTACGGCGAGCTGCTGGGGTGGGAGACCCACGACGCCCTGCCTCCGGACGTGCCGGCGACCTACCTGATCGCGACGCTGGCCGGGCAGGACGTGGCCGCGATCGAGCCACGCGGGGGTGGGCCGGGGTCCTGGATGACCTACATCGCCGTCGACGACGTCGACGCGACGGTCCCGCGGGCGGTCGAGGCGGGCGGAGAGCTGGTCGACGGACCCCACGATGCCGGTCCGGGCGGCCGGTGGGCAGAGCTGCGCGACCCGCGCGGCGCCGTGTTCCGGCTCTGGCAGGCACGCGCCCGGCTCGGCTCGCAGGTCAACAACGTGCCCGGCTCCTGGAACTTCAGCGACCTCCACACGACCGACGTCGAGCACGACCTCGACTTCTACCGCTCGGTGTTCGGCTGGGCGGTCGAGGACATGGGTCCCGACGCCGGCGCGATGATCAAGGTGCCCGGCTACGGCGACCACCTCGAGTCCACTGTCGACCCGGACATCCGCACCCGACAGGCGGGCGCGCCCGAGGGTTTCGCCGACGCGATCGGTGGCGCCACCGGGCTCGAGGGTGAGGAGCGGCCGCACTGGCACGTGACCTTCAGTGTGGCCGACCGGGACGCAGCGGCGCAGCGTGCCGCGAGCCTGGGCGCGGCGGTGCTCGCCACCCGTGACGGCACGTGGGCGAAGACCGCCAGGATCCGCGATCCGTGGGGCGCCGAGCTCACCCTGAGCCAGTTCACCACGCCGGACTGACCCCCCAGAGGGGTGGTCGCGAGGACGGAGGGGCGGGTCTAGGTTGACCGGTGGCCCAACAGCACCTCGGAGGCACCGTGAGCTCAGACACCCTGATCGACGCGTCCTGGCTGGACTACCTGCTGGTGGCGATCTACTTCGGATTCGTCATCGGCATCGGCGTGATGGCGAGACGCTCGGTGTCCGACTCGATCGACTTCTTCCTGTCCGGCCGGTCGCTGCCGGCGTGGGTGACGGGCCTGGCGTTCATCTCCGCCAACCTCGGTGCCGTCGAGATCATGGGCATGTCGGCCAACGGGGCGGAGATCGGCCTGCCGACCGTCCACTACTTCTGGGTCGGCGCGGTCCCGGCGATGCTCTTCCTCGGTGTCGTGATGATGCCGTTCTACTACGGCTCCAAGGTCCGCTCGGTGCCCGAGTTCATGTTCAAGCGCTTCGGGACCGGCGCCCACCTGGTCAACGCGATCAGCTTCGCGGTCGCGCAGCTGCTCATCGCGGGCGTCAACCTGGCCCTGCTCGCCGGCATCGTCAGCGCGCTCCTCGGTTGGCCGATCTGGATCGCCCTGATCGTGGCCGGAGTCATCGTGCTCTCCTACATCACCCTCGGTGGACTGAGCGCTGCGATCTACAACGAGGTGCTGCAGTTCTTCGTCATCATTGCTGCGCTCACGCCCCTCACCCTGATCGGGCTCCACCGCGTCGGCGGGTGGAACGGCCTCACCGACAAGGTCGCCGCGGCAGCCGACAGCGCGCCGGCCGACGCTGGGGTCGCGTCGGCGGAGCAGCAGCTCAACTCCTGGCCGGGGCAGGCGCTGGCCGGCTTCGACTCCGGTCTGCTGTCGGTGATCGGGATCGTCTTCGGACTCGGCTTCGTGCTGTCCTTCGGCTACTGGACCACCAACTTCGTCGAGGTCCAGCGCGCGATGGCGTCCGACTCGATCTCGGCCGCGCGCAAGACGCCGATCATCGGCGCCTTCCCCAAGATGTTCATCCCGTTCATCGTGATCCTGCCCGGCATGGTCTCGGCCGTGCTGGTGACGGAGATGATCGACCTCAAGAGCGGTGGCACACCGTCGGGTGGTGCCTCCGGCGACGTGACGTACAACGACGCCCTGCTCCTGCTGATGCGCGACGTGCTGCCCAACGGCCTGCTGGGGCTGGCGATCGCCGGTCTGCTCGCGGCCTTCATGGCCGGGATGGCGGCCAACATCTCGGCCTTCAACACGGTGTTCTCCTACGACCTGTGGCAGCGCTACATCCGCAAGGACCACAGCGACGACTACTACCTCCGCGTCGGCCGCCTCGCCACGGTGGCGGCCACCGTCATCGCGATCTTCACCGCCCAGATCGCGATGGGCTACGACAACGTCATGAACTACCTGCAGACGCTCTTCGGCTTCTTCAACGCGCCCCTGTTCGCCACGTTCATCCTCGGCATGTTCTGGAAGCGGATGACACCCACCGCCGGCTGGGTCGGCCTCGTCGCCGGCACCCTGTCCGCCATTGCGATCGATCGACTCGCAGCGGCCGGCGTGATCGACCTGCCGGGTCAGGGCGCCGCCTTCGTCGCCGCCTCGACCGCGTTCGTGGTGGACATCGTGCTCAGCATCGTGGTCTCGCTCGTGACCAAGCCCAAGCCCGCCTCCGAGCTGCGCGGACTGGTCTACTCCGAGACGCCCAAGGAAGACCGTACCGACCCGAACGAGGCAGCCATGCCGTGGTACCAGCGCACGCTCCCGCTCGCAGGCATCGCCCTCGCGATGGTCATCGTGCTCAACTTCGCCTTCTGAGAGAGGAGTCACCATGTCTGACACGACAGCCACGGACGACAGCGCCGGCACGCCCCACAAGGCAGGGCTCTTCGACATCCGCAACATCATCGGTGCGCTGATGGGCACCTACGGCGTGATCCTGACCCTCGCCGGCCTGCTCGGCGAGCACGAACCGGAGAAGACCGGCGGCATCAACGCCAACCTGTGGACCGGCCTGGCCCTGCTCGTCGTCGGCGCGTTCTTCGTCGGCTGGGCGAAGTGGCGCCCGATCGTGGTCCCGACCGACGTCGACGCGCCCGACGACGACCCGACGCGCCCCGCGCCCCGGCGCAAGCGCCCGCCCGTCCACTGACCCGCCTCCAGAGTCAGGTCTAGGGTCTCCCGCATGGAGAGCCTGGTCACAGAGCTCGGCGCCGAGCTCGACGTACGCCTCGCGGACGTCGACGCCGCGCTGGCCGCGCACTACCCGGGCGGGCGCCCGGGTCGGCAGCCGGTGCACACCGTGTACGTCCCTGCCGACCGCTTCCACGCCCCCCTCGTCGCCGAGCACGGCGCCGCCGCACTGGCCACCATCGAGGAGCACGAGGCGCTGCTGCTCGGGCTGATCGGTGACGACCACGACCTCCTGGCCCGCGTACGCGAGAAGCTGGCGCGCGAGCCGGTCGAGGACCTGCGCATCGACTTCGAGGACGGCTACGGCACCCGCGACGACGCCGAGGAGGACCGGCACGTCCGGCACGCCGCGCGCGAGCTGCGGGTGGCGGTCGACGCGGGGGCAGCGGCGCCGTGGAACGGCATCCGGTTCAAGGGTTTCGAGGCTCCGACGAGGAGCCGCGGTGTCCGGACCCTCGCGCTCTTCCTCGAGGGGCTCGTCGAGCACGGGCCGCTCCCCGACGGCTTCGTCGTCACCCTGCCCAAGGTCACCGCGGTCGAGCAGGTCGAGGCGCTCGTGCACACGGCCGGACGGCTGGAGGCCGCGCTCGGGCTGGCGGGCGGTGCCCTGAGGTTCGAGATCCAGGTCGAGACGCCGCAGTCGATCCTCGGTCCGGACGGCACCGCCCTGGTGGCGCGGATGATCCATGCCTCGGACGGCCGCTGCACCGGCCTGCACTACGGCACCTACGACTACTCCGCCTTCTGCGGCATCGCGGCCTCGCAGCAGAGCCTCGAGCACCCGGTCGCCGACCACGCCAAGGCGATCATGCAGGCCGCGGCGGCCGGCACCGGCGTACGCCTCTCCGACGGGTCCACCAACGTGCTGCCGGTCGGCGACCACGACCAGGTCGCGGCCGCGTGGCGCAACCACCTGAGGCTCGTCCGGCGCTCGCTCGAGCGCGGCTACTACCAGGGCTGGGACCTGCACCCGGCGCAGCTGCCGACGCGGTACGCCGCCACGTTCGCGTTCTACCGCGACGGCTTCCCGGCCGCGTCGGCCCGGCTCCGGACGTACGTCGCCCGGCAGGACTCCGCGATCATGGACGAGCCGGCGACCGCGCGGGCGCTGGCCGACTTCCTGCTCCGCGGGCTCGACTGCGGTGCGGTGTCGGCAGACGAGGCACACGACGCGACGGGGCTCGACGTCGTCGACCTCGCGGGGCTCGCGCACCGCACGACCGAGACGCCAGGCTCAGACCAGTGATCGCGATCCGCACGGGTTGACTTCCGTTATGCGGAAGATATTATCCGCTTTGTGAAAACACCGGAACTGCCCGACCTGCTCCGCTCCGCTCGGCTGGCGGACTCGCTGACCCACGAGCTGGATCGCCTGCTCGTCAACGCGGACGCCGCGCTGACCGACGGCTACCCGGGCGAGACGGCCGCTCGGCAGCCGGTTCACACCGTGTACGTCTCGGCCGATCTCTTCCGGATCGACCTCGCACCGGCCTGGAGCGCGGCTGCGTTGGCCGCCATCGATGAGCGAGCTGATGCCTTCGACGACATCGCAGGAGGTGCCGACCTGGTACCGCGCGTGCGGGCCAAGCTGGCGGCGGAGCCGATCGAGGACCTGCGCGTCGACTTCGAGGACGGCTACGGCGACCGAGGTGACGCAGACGAGGATGCCGACGCCCTCGCCGCCGCCACCTCTCTCGCGGTCGCGATCGCCGAGGGCACCGCGCCACCGTTCCGCGGCATCCGGTTCAAGAGCCTGGAGGCGCCCACTCGGCGCCGTGGGGTGCGGACGCTGACGTTGTTCCTGGACCGCCTCCTCGAGGAGGGCGGCATGCCGGCCGACTTCGTGGTCACCCTGCCCAAGATCACCAGCGTCGACCAGGTCGAGGCGATGGTCGAGCTCGCGGAGCGGCTCGAGGACTCGTGGGGTCTCGCCCCGCGCAGTCTGCGCTTCGAGCTGCAGATCGAGACTCCGCAGTCGATCCTCGGTCCAGACGGCACGGCGCTGGTCGCGCGGATGATCCATGTCGGTGCCGGTCGGGTGACCGCACTGCACTACGGCACCTACGACTACTCGGCGTTCTGCGGGATCCCGGCGGCCTACCAATCCATGGAGCACCCGGTGGCCGACCACGCCAAGCTCGTCATGCAGGCGGCCGCCGCCGGCACCGGCGTCCGGCTCTCTGACGGGTCGACCAACATCCTGCCCGTCGGAGACGACGCCGCGGTGCGGCGAGGATGGGAGCTCCACGCCCGGCTCGTGCGTCGATCGCTGGAGCGCGGCTACTACCAGGGCTGGGACCTGCACCCGGCGCAGCTGCCGACCCGCTTCGCGGCGACGTACGCCTTCTACCGCGAGGGACTGGAGACGGCCGCCCTGCGCCTGCGCAACTACGTCCAGCAGAGCGCGTCCAGTGTGATGGACGAGCCGGCGACCGCACGCGCACTGGCGGACTACGTCGTCCGCGGCCTGGACTGCGGAGCCGTCACGGAGGCGGAGGCGCAGCAGTCCATCGGGATCGACGTGCCCGGACTGGTGGCGCTGGCGCGACCCCGTCGAGTGTGACGTACGCCACGAAAACCATTGACGGAGCGGGCGCCACCGGTTAGCCTTTCCGAAAGACGGGAGATAGTTTCCGCCTGACGGAAACAAGGGTCGTCCAGCCCGAGACCAATGAGACTGCGACAGGGAGCGAGACCGAGATGAGCATCGTGCTCGGAGCCAATCAGTACGGCAAGGCCGAGAACCGGGTCGTCCGCATCTACCGCGACACCGATCGCCACCAGATCCGTGACCTCAATGTCTCGACGGCGCTGCGCGGCGACTTCGACGAGGCCCACACCACCGGCGACCAGATCAACGTGCTGCCGACCGACACCCAGAAGAACACCAGCTTCGCCTTCGCCAAGGAGCACGGCGTCACCTCGCCCGAGGACTACGCCATCGCCCTCGGCACCCACTTCCTGGACACCGCCCCGCCTGCCAGCGGGGCGCGTATCGGAGTCGAGGAGTACGCCTGGGACCGGATCGCGGTCGACGGGTCGGGGCACGACCACTCCTTCGTGCGCCGTGGCACCGAGACCCGCACGTGCGTGGTCACCGTCGCGGGCCGCGGCGAGGACCAGCAGGTCTGGGTCGTCTCCGGATTCGCCGACCTCGTCGTGCTGAAGTCCACCGGCTCGGAGTTCAAGGGCTTCCTCAAGGACAAGTACACGACGCTGCAGGAGACCGACGACCGGATCATGGCCACGTCGCTGACCGCGCGGTGGCGCTACGAGGGCACGGACCCCGGTGGCGAAGCTGCCGAGCGGGACTGGGACGCCACCTACGAGGACATCAAGGCGATCATGATGACGGCCTTCGCCACGACGTACAGCCGGGCCCTGCAGGAGACCCTCTACGTCATGGGCAAGGACGTCCTGGAGGCCCACCCCGAGGTCGCCGAGGTCAAGTTCTCGGCGCCCAACAAGCACCACTTCCTGGTCGACCTGTCGCCGTTCGGCCTGGACAATCCCGGCGAGGTCTTCATCGCCGCGGACCGTCCCTACGGGCTGATCGAGGCGACCTTGGCGCGCGACGACTCCTCGGAGTCCGGCCTGGCCTGGCTGACCGTTCCCGGCTTCACCTGAGCCCGGTCCGTCCCCCCATCCACTCGAGAAGCCGTCCTAAGAAGGTGCCCACATGAGCTCAACCACCGCGGCCAAGAAGCGGGCCGTCCACCCCGTCGACGAGGTGCTGCCCGCACCCAAGCTGGCGATCTACGGCTTCCAGCACGTGCTCGCGTTCTACGCCGGTGCGGTCATCGTCCCGATCCTGCTGGCGGGGGCCATCGGCCTCAGCGACGAGCAGCTGATCCACCTCATCAACGCCGACCTGTTCACCTGCGGCATCGCCTCGATCATCCAGTCGGTGGGGTTCTGGAAGGTCGGAGTCAAGCTGCCCCTCTTGCAGGGCGTGACGTTCACCGCGGTCGCGCCGATGATCGCCATCGGCACAGCGGCGAGCGACCCCATCGAGGGACTGCAGACCATCTACGGCTCGGTCATCGTCGCCGGCCTCTTCACCTTCTTGATGGCGCCCTACTTCGGCCGGATGATCCGGTTCTTCCCGCCGGTCGTCACTGGCTCGGTGATCGCGATCATCGGCATCTCGTTGCTGCCCGTGGCGGCGAACGACGCGGTGGGTTTCAGCGACGGCAGCGGCGCCACCACCAAGGACTTCTTCTACGCCCTCGGCACGCTGGCGCTGATCGTGGCGATCCAGCGGATCTTCCGCGGCTTCATGGCCACCATCGCGGTGCTGGCCGGCCTCGTCGTCGGCACCGCGGTCGCCTTCATCCTCGGCGACGCCAGCTTCGACTCCGTGGGTCAGAGCGACTGGGCCGGAGTCACCACCCCGTTCTTCTTCGGTGCGCCGGAGTTCGCCGTGACGGCGATCATCTCGATGATCGTGGTCATGCTGATCACGGCCGTCGAGACCACCGGTGACGTGTTCGCCACGGGCGAGATCGTCCAGAAGCGGATGGGCAAGGAGGACGTGTCGCGCGCTCTGCGGGCCGATGGGTTGGCCACCTCCATCGGTGGGGTCCTGAACTCGTTCCCCTACACCTGCTTCGCCGAGAACGTCGGCCTCGTCCGGCTCACCGGTGTCCGCAGCCGCTGGGTGGTCGCCACCGCCGGTGCCATCATGATCGTCATCGGCGTGATCCCGAAGGCGGGAGCGGTGGCGGCGAGCATCCCTCACTCGGTGCTGGGTGGAGCGGCGATCGCGATGTTCGCCACCGTTGCCGTCGTCGGTTTCCAGATGCTCGGCCGGGTCGACTTCAACGACCACCGCAACGTCGTGATCGTCGCCACCAGTGTGGGCCTGGCCATGTTGGTCACCATGAAGCCCAACCTGTGGATGGTCATCCCCGGCGAGCGCTGGAGCCAGATGATCTTCAACAGTGGGATCACCCTGGGCTCGATCACTGCGATCGCGCTGAACCTGATCTTCTTCCACGTCGGCAAGAGCTTCGGCCCGGCCGTGGCCGGCACCCCGTCCAAGGGCGTGGTCCGTCTCGACCAGGTCAACCAGATGAGCCGCGAGACATTCGTGAACACCTTCTCGGGCCTGTTCCAGGAGAAGACCTGGCCGGTGGAGCTGGCCTACGACCTCAAGCCGTTCGCGGACACTCCCGACCTGCGGCGGGCGTTCTCCGAGGCCGTCTTCTCCGGCTCCGACACCGACCAGCGCGCGCTCATCGCGGCGTACCCGGACCTCGGCTCCGCGGCGGTTGCCGACGGTGATGCGGGGGAGGGATCGATCCGTGATCAGTCGACACTCGGGCTGCACTGGCTGGGCGAGGACGAGACCGAGCAGCTGCACGCGCTGACCTCTGCCTATCGCGAGCGGTTCGACTTCCCGCTGATCGTCGCGGTCCGCGACGCCGACTCCTTCGAGCGGATCATGCAGCAGGGTCAGGCGCGGATGAACAACAGCCTCACCCAGGAGAGGGTCGCCGCGCTGATCGAGGTGGCGAAGGTCGCCAACCACCGGTTCGACGACCTGGTGGCCGACGCCAATCCCATCCACTCGGCACGCACCCGTCGCCTGGGCGCGGAGTAGTCCGGCAGCCTGCTCCTTGACATCTTGTCTGCACCCACCATCCCGCGAAGGAATCCTCGTGAGCGACCTGCCCGATTTCAACAGCCGTGACGCCGAGGAGCTCCGGCCGCGCCTGCTCCGCCTGACGGAGTCACCCGGATGGGCCGACGCCCTGCTCGAGGGGCGGCCGTACGCCGACCTCGAGGCTCTGCTGTCGGCGTCCGACGCCATCATCGCGTCGCTGTCCGAGCGGGAGGTCGACGCCGCCCTGGCCGGTCATCCCAGGATCGGGGAGCGGGCTGGGGGGCTCGATCCCGATCAGGCGGCCCGGTCGGCTCGCGAGCAAGCCGGCATGGACCGGGCCGACGCCTCCGTACAGGCGGGGATGGCCCGCGGCAACGTGGCGTACGAGACACGGTTCGGCCGGATCTACCTGGTGGCCGCCGCGGGGCGCACCGCCGAGGACCTGCTGGGCTTCCTCCTCGAGCGGCTCGACAACGATCCGACCGTCGAGCTCGACGTGGTCCGTGGCGAGCTGGCCACGATCACCCGGCGCCGACTGACCGACGACCTCGGCACCCGCGAGGCTGCGTCGTGAGCATCTCGACCCACGTCCTCGACGCCACCCACGGCCGACCGGCCGAGGGCATGGATCTTCGCCTCGAGCGCGAGGACGGCGTCGTCCTCGGCGCCGGGACGACCGATGCCGACGGCAGGTGTCCCGCGCTCACCGATGGTCTCGTGCTGGAGCCCGGGCGCTACCGCCTGCGCTTCGAGACCGGCGAGTGGTTCGCGAGCACCGACACCCGGAGTTTCTATCCCTGGGTCGAGCTGGTCTTCGAGGTGACGGATCCGACCGGGCACTACCACGTGCCCCTGCTGCTGAGCCCGTTCGCCTACTCCACCTACCGCGGGAGCTGACGATGTCCGCCGAGCTCGTGGTGATCGAGGGGGGCACCGTCGTCACGATGGATGGCGCCGCCGGTGCCACGGGCTCGCACGGACACGAGCACGCGCCCGGTCACGTGGTGGTCCGCGGCCGACGGATCGTGGCGGTCGGCGCTGGACCGGCGCCTGACCTGGAGCCGGGGGCGGCCGTGCACCGCATCGACGCGACCGACTGCCTGGTGACGCCCGGGCTGGTCAACACCCATCATCACCTCTACCAGTGGGTGACCCGCGGTCTCGCCGTCGACGAGGGGCTCTTCGGCTGGCTGACCACGCTCTATCCGGTCTGGGGGCACATCGATGAGGACGTCACCGGCGCCGCGGCCGCCGCCGGTCTCGGCTGGCTGGCCCGCACGGGTTGCACGACCTCGATGGACCACCACTACGTCTTCCCGGCCGACGGCGGCGACCTGCTGGGCGCCGAGATCGAGGCCGCCCGCGAGGTGGGCCTGCGATTCCTGCCGACCCGCGGCTCGATGGACCTCGGGCAGTCACGGGGTGGGCTGCCTCCCGATCACATAGTCGAGGACCTCGACGCGATCCTGGCCGACACGGCCGACGCCGTTGACACACACCACGACCCCGGCGCCGACTCGATGCTGCGGATCGGGATCGCCCCCTGCTCACCCTTCTCGGTGACCGCCGACCTGCTGGTCCAGTCGGCGGCCCTGGCCCGCGACCGGGGCGTCCGGCTGCACACTCACCTCGCCGAGACCCAGGACGAGGCCGAGTTCTGCGCCGGGAGGTTCGGGATGTCGCCGGTCGACTACCTCGGTTCGCTCGGCTGGCTGGGCAACGACGTCTGGTTCGCCCACGGCATCCACTTCGACGACGACGGCATCGAGACGCTGGCCCGTACGGGCACGGGCGTGGCCCACTGCCCGTCGTCCAACGCCCGCCTGGGCGCCGGCATCTGCCGGCTGCGCGACCTGCGCGACGCCGGGGTCCCGGTCGGCCTCGGCGTCGACGGAGCCGCGAGCAGCGAGGCCAGCTCGCTGGTCGAGGAGGTCCGCCACGCCCTGCTCTTCGCGCGCGCCCGTGGCGGGCCTGAGGCGCTCACGGTGCGCGACGCCCTGCAGACCGCCACGATCGGGGGCGCACGGACCCTCGGTTGGGATGACCAGATCGGCTCTCTGGAGGTCGGCAAGCAGGCCGACGTGGCCGTGTGGCGCCTCGACACGCTGCCGCACGCCGACGTGGTCGACCCGGTCGCGGCGATGGTGCTCGGCGCCGCGCCGCCACTGGAGCTGCTCCTGGTTGCGGGCCGTCCCGTCGTCGAGCAGGACCGGCTCGTCAACGCCGACGAGGACGATCTCCGCCAGCGGGCGCTCACCCAGCACCGCCTTCTCATGGCGCGCGCCGGCATCGCCGGTCGCTGACGAGCCGGTTCTTGACCGCTCCCACCTCGAGGCGTACTCTCTCGTCTAACGGAAAAGCAATTCCACTTGACGGAAAAGACGGAGACATGGCTGATCACGGGCTCACGTACCTCGCGAACTGTTCGATGCTCTTCACCGAGCGTCCACTCCTCGAACGACCGCAGGCGGCGAAGGATGCAGGCTTCGACGCGATCGAGTTCTGGTGGCCCTGGCCCGACCGGCCGGTGCCGACCGACGCGGAGGCGGATGCGTTCGTCACCGCCGTTCGCGACGCTGGGGTCCAGCTGGTCGGTCTCAACTTCTTCGCCGGCGACCTCGCGGGTCAGGACTGCGGCGTGCTGTCGATCCCGGCGCGCGCACAGGAGTTCCGCGACAACATCGACAGCACTGTCGGGATCGGCGAGCAGCTGGGCGTCTCCGGCTTCAACGCGCTGTACGGCAACCGGGTCGACGAGGTGTCGCCGCACGAGCAGGACGCGCTCGGTCACGAGCAGCTCGGCCGCGCGGCTGCGGCCGCCGCCAGGATCGGCGGGACCGTGCTGGTCGAGTCCGTGAGCGGCCCCAAGCCCTACCCGCTGCGCACTGCCGCGGACAGTGCCGCCGTGGTGACCGCCCTGCGCGACGGAGGGCACGCCAACGTCGGCTTCCTGTGCGACCTGTTCCACCTCGCCAACAACGGCGACGACGTCAGCGGCGCGATCGCGGCGTACGCACCGCTCGTGGCGCACGTCCAGATCGCCGACTGCCCCGGTCGCGGCGAGCCCGGGACGGGGGACCTCGACATCGACGGCCTGCTCGGCGACCTCGTCGCGGGCGGCTACGACGGCTGGGTCGGCCTGGAGTACAAGCCGTCCACCCACACCGAAGCCAGCCTGGCCTGGCTGCCCACCACTCGAAGGAGCACCCAGCGATGAGCACCACCAAGACGATCGCGTTCATCGGCCTCGGCATCATGGGCCAGCCCATGTCGGTCCACCTGCAGAACGGCCGGGCACGACGTCGTTGGCGTCAACCTGTCGCCCGAGCGCACCAAGCCTCTCGTCGACGCGGGCGGTCGTGCGGCCGCCACCATCGCCGAGGCGGTGAAGGGCGCTCACGTCGTCGCGATCATGGTTCCCGACTCGCCCGACGTCGAAGGCGTCCTGACCGGCGAGGACGGCGTCTTCGCGCACGCCGAGCCGGGCACGCTCATCATCGACTTCTCCAGCATCCGGCCCGACGTGACCGCCTCGCTGGCACGGCAGGCCTCCGAGCACGGGTTCCGTCTCCTCGACGCCCCGGTCTCCGGCGGCGAGGCGGGCGCCGTCAACGCCGTGCTGTCCATCATGGTCGGAGGCACCCCCGAGGACTTCGCCGAGGCCAAGCCGATCCTCGACGTGGTCGGCAGGACGGTCGTGCACGTCGGCCCGAGCGGCTCGGGCCAGACGGTCAAGGCAGCCAACCAGCTGATCGTGGCCGTCAACATCGAGGTGCTGGCCGAGGCGCTGGTCTTCCTCGAGGCCTACGGCGTCGACACCGAGGCCGCGATGGACGTGCTCGGCGGTGGCCTGGCCGGTTCCAAGGTGCTCGAGCAGAAGCGCAGCAACATGCTCGGCCGGAGCTTCGAACCCGGCTTCCGGATCGACCTGCACCACAAGGACATGGGCATCGTCACGTCGGCGGCCCGCGAGGCCGGCGTCGCCCTGCCGCTGGGCGCAGTGGCGGCCCAGCTCATGGGGTCCGCGCGCGCCAACGGCGACGGTGGCCTCGACCACTCCGCCCTGCTGCGCGGCGTCGAGCGGCTGTCCGGCCGCACCCCCGACTGAATCCCCACGAGACACGAGAGCAGGAACCCTGGCATGACACGGATGACAGCGGCACGCGCCGCAGTGGAGATCCTCAAGCTGGAAGGCGTCAGCCACGTCTTCGGCCTTCCCGGCGCAGCGATCAACCCCTTCTACAAGGCGATGAAGGCCGCCGCCGAGGAAGGTGCCGGTCTGCACCACACGCTGGCACGGCACGTCGAGGGTGCCTCGCACATGGCCGAGGGCTACACCCGGGCGAAGGCCGGCAACATCGGCGTCTGTGTGGGCACCAGTGGTCCGGCCGGCACCGACATGATCACCGGCCTCTACTCCGCGAGCGCCGACTCGATCCCGATCCTGTGCATCACCGGTCAGGCGCCGGTGGCCAAGCTGCACAAGGAGGACTTCCAGGCTGTCGACATCTCCTCGATCGCCAAGCCGTTGACCAAGATGGCCGTCACCGTGCTCGAGGCCGCCCAGGTGCCTGGCGTCTTCGCCCAGGCGTTCCACCTGATGCGCTCGGGGCGACCCGGCCCGGTGCTGATCGACCTGCCCATCGACGTCCAGCTGACCGAGATCGAGTTCGACGTCGAGACCTACCAGTCGCTCCCGGTCTACAAGCCGGTGGCGAGCCGCGCCCAGATCGAGAAGGCGCTCGACCTCATGGCCGCCTCGGAGCGTCCGCTGATCGTCGCTGGTGGCGGAATCGTCAACGCCGATGCCGCCGACCTGCTCGTCGAGCTGGCCGAGCTGGTCGGCGTGCCCGTGGTCCCCACGCTGATGGGCTGGGGGACGATCCCGGACGACCACGCGCTCAACGCGGGCATGGTCGGCCTGCAGACGTCGCACCGCTATGGCAACGCGACGATGCTGGAGTCCGACTTCGTGCTCGGCATCGGCAACCGCTGGGCCAACCGCCACACCGGGGGAGTGGACACCTACACCCGCGGTCGCACCTTCGTGCACGTCGACATCGAGCCCACGCAGATCGGGCGCGTCTTCGCGCCCGACTACGGCATCGTGTCCGACGCCAAGGCCGCCCTCGAGCTGTTCGTCGAGGTGGCCCGCGAACGACAGGACGCCCGTGGGCTCCCGGACCGTACGGAGTGGTCCCAGGCCTGTCAGCACCGCAAGCAGACGATGTGGCGCAAGACGAACTTCGACGACGCCCCCGTCAAGCCGCAGCGCGTCTACCAGGAGATGAACCGCGCCTTCGGCCAGGACGTCCGCTACGTCTCGACCATCGGCCTCTCCCAGATCCAGGCGGCCCAGCTGCTGCACGTCTTCAAGCCGCGGCACTGGATCAACGCCGGCCAGGCCGGCCCGCTGGGCTGGACCGTGCCCGCTGCCCTGGGTGTGGTCACCGCCGACCCGGAGAGCACCGTGGTCGCCATCTCGGGCGACTACGACTTCCAGTTCATGCTCGAGGAGCTGGCGGTGGGGGCGCAGTTCCACCTGCCCTACATCCACGTCCTGGTCAACAACGCCTACCTCGGGCTGATCCGCCAGGCGCAGCGCGGCTTCGACATGGACTACTGCGTGCAGCTCTCCTTCGACAACATCAACTCGCCCGAGGTCAACGGCTACGGCGTCGACCACGTCAAGGTGGCCGAGGGGCTGGGCTGCAAGGCGATCCGCGTCTTCGAGCCCGACGAGATCCTGCCGGCGCTCGAGCAGGCCAAGAAGATGCTCGTCGAGCACCGCGTGCCCGTCGTCGTGGAGGTCATCCTCGAGCGCGTCACCAATGTCTCCATGGGTCTCGAGATCGACTCGGTGGTGGAGTTCGAGGAGCTGGCGGAGTCCGGCGAGCACGCGCCCACGGCGCTGTACGCCAACCTAGACTGACGCGGCGATGACACGTGTCCTGCTGGCTCCCGACAAGTTCAAAGGCACCCTCACGGCTGCCGAGGTGGCCGCCCACCTGACGACCGGCATCCGGGCCGAGCGCCCGGACGTCGAGGTCGTCGTCGTGCCGGTCTCCGACGGCGGCGACGGGCTCCTCGACGCGGCTCAGCGGGCCGGCTTCGAGCGGGTCGCGCTGCGGGCGTCCGGACCGACGGGGGAGCCGGTCGACGCGGCGTACGCACGCCGAGGCGACGAGGCCGTCGTCGAGATGGCCGAGATCTGCGGACTGATCCAGCTGCCGGGCGGCCGGACCGCGCCGACCACGGCCACCAGCCGTGGGGTGGGCGAGGCTCTCGCGGCCGCGCTCGACGAGGGCTGCGCGTCCATCCTGGTCGGCATCGGGGGCAGCGCGTCCACCGACGGCGGAGCCGGGCTGCTCCAGGCCCTGGGCGTGCGGCTGCTCCGGGCCGACGGGACCGACCTCGGCCCGGGAGGCGCTGAGCTGGCCGACCTGGCTCGCATCGACACGAGCGCCCTGCACCCGCGGCTGACCGGCGCCACCCTCACCTTCGCCTGCGACGTCGACAACCCGCTGACCGGACCCAGCGGCGCGGCCGCGGTCTACGGTCCGCAGAAGGGCGCCACCGTCGAGGAGGTCGAGGCCCTGGATGCGGCGCTCACCAGGTTCGCGGACGCAGTGGCCGACACCACCGGGCGCGACCTGCGTGACGAGCCGGGTGCTGGCGCCGCCGGCGGGGTCGGCTTCGCGGCCATCGCCCTCCTCGGCGCTGCCCTGCGGCCCGGAGCGGACGTGGTGCAGGAGCTCACCGGCCTCGAGGAGGCGATGGTCGGCGCCGACCTCGTGGTGACGGGGGAGGGATCGCTCGACCTGCAGACCCTGCACGGCAAGGCGCCCGCGGGTGTCGCCGCGACCGCTCGGCGGGCCGGGATCCCGGTGGTGGCAGTGGCGGGACGCTGCGACCTGGACGCCGCGACCCTGTCGGCCGCCGGCATCGGCACCGTGCTCACCCTCACCGAGGTCGCGAGCCGGCCGCGAGAGCCGTTCGACGCCCCGGGACCGCTGCTGGAGCGCATCGGCGCGCACATCGCCCAGTCGCTCGGACCGCTGCGCGCCGACCTGGTCGTACGCGCCCCTCGCGCGGTGGTCGACGGAGCGGAGCGCGCCTGCAGCGTGGCGGTTCGCGACGGTCGCATCGTCGCGGTGCTCGGCATCGACGACGTGGTCGACGCCGCCGACACCTACGAGCTACGTGCCGACGAGGTGCTGCTCCCGGGCCTGGTCGACACGCACGTCCACGTCAACGAGCCGGGCCGGACGGAGTGGGAGGGCTTCGCCTCCGCCACGCGCGCAGCGGCGGCGGGTGGCATCACCACGATCGTCGACATGCCGCTCAACTCCGTTCCGCCGACGACCACGCTGCCCGGTCTGCGGGCCAAGCAGGAGGCGGCGCGCGACCAGGCGTGGGTCGATGTCGGCTTCTGGGGAGGAGCCGTGCCCGAGAACCTGGCCGATCTCGCTGCGCTGCACGACGCAGGGGTGTTCGGCTTCAAGTGCTTCCTCCTCGACTCCGGGGTCGAGGAGTTCGGCCACCTCGAGCCCGCGCAGTTCGGGGAGGCGATGACCGAGGTCGCCCGGCTCGGCGCCCTGATGATCGTGCACGCCGAGGACGCCCACGAGATCGACGAGGGCCGAGCAGCGGGAGCGGCGTACGCCGGGTTCCTGGCCTCGCGCCCGGCCGCGGCCGAGACGTCGGCGGTGGACCTGGTCATCGCCGAGACCCGACGCACCGGCGCTCGCGCGCACGTCGTGCACCTCAGCAGCGCCGAGGCGCTGCCGGCCCTCCGTGCGGCGCGCGCGGCCGGTGCCGACCTGAGCGTCGAGACGTGCCCCCACTACCTCGCCCTCGAGGCGGACGAGGTGCCGGACGGGGCCACCGAGTTCAAGTGCTGCCCACCGATCCGCGGCGCCGGCAACCGTGACGAGCTCTGGGCAGGGCTGGCGGACGGCACCATCGACATGGTCGTCTCCGACCACTCGCCGAGCACGCCTGCGCTCAAGCAGGCGCCGGGCGGCCCGGGCGGCGGTGACTTCTCCCTGGCCTGGGGCGGCATCGCCTCGATCCAGGTGTCGCTGCCGGTCGTCTGGACCGCGGCCCGCTCCCGCGGGCACTCGCTCGCCGAGGTGGTGCACTGGATGGCCTCGGCGCCCGCCGACCGGGTCGGCCTGGCCCACAAGGGGCGGATCGAGGTGGGTGCCGACGCCGACCTCGTCGTGCTCGCCCCTGACGAGGAGTTCGTCGTCGACGTGGCCCGGCTCGCCCACAAGAACCCCGTCTCGGCCTACGCCGGACGCCGGCTCACCGGCGTCGTACGCCGCACCTGGCTGCGCGGCAGCCCGGTCATCACCGACGGCCCGCCGACGGGTCGTCTCCTGCAGAGAGGCCTCAGATGAGCAACTACTACGTCCCGCCCGGAGGACTGCCCCCGCAGACTCGCCTGACGACGGACCGCTCTCGCTTCAACGAGGCCTACGTCGTGATCCCGCGCGGGTCCATGACCGACATCGTGACCAGCCGCTTGCCGTTCTGGGAGCACACCCGACTCTGGGTGCTGGCCCGGCCGCTGACGGGACTGGCCGAGACCTTCAGCCAGTACGTCGTCGAGGTGGCGCCGGGCGGCGGCAGTGACCGTCCCGAGAGCGACCCGGGCGCGGAGGCGGTGATCTTCGTGACCGGCGGCACCGGACGGCTGAGCGTCGACGGGGCCGAGCACACGGTGGACGCCGGCGGCTACGCCTACCTCCCGCCCGGCTGTGCCTGGACCCTGCACCAGACCGGCGACGACGCCCTGACCTTCCACTGGCTGCGCAAGACCTACGAGCGTGTCGACGGGCTCGACCTCCCCGAGCCGTTCGTGACCCACGAGCGCGACATCGAGCCGATCGCGATGCCGGGCACCGACGGTGTGTGGACCACCACGCGCTTCGTCGACCAGGCCGACATGCGCCACGACATGCACGTCAACATCGTCAGCTTCGAGCCCGGGGGCACGATCCCCTTCCCCGAGACCCATGTGATGGAGCACGGCCTCTACGTGCTCGAGGGCAAGGCGATGTACCTGCTCAACGAGGACTGGGTCGAGGTGGAGGCCGGCGACTTCATGTGGCTGCGTGCCTTCTGTCCGCAGGCCTGCTACGCCAGCGGACCTGGCCGGTTCCGCTACCTCCTCTACAAGGACGTCAACCGGCACATGCGGCTGGGCGGCGTGCTGGGAGCTCAGTCGGCCAAGAGTTCCGACTAGCGGAAAATCTTTTCCAAAAAGACTTCACAAGCCGTCGGGGTGCTGCGTACGATCGGCATCACCAGGATCGTGTGGTCCAGGTCACAGAGGAGGAGTCGGTGGCAGCGATGGAGTCGGTCACGAGCACGACGCCCGGGGTGCGGGTCAATGGGCGCACCGAGGACTTCGACGGCACTGCGCCGCACACCTCCGCCCTCGACTGGCTCCGCGACCGTGGCCTCACGGGCTCCAAGGAGGGTTGCGCCGAGGGCGAGTGCGGGGCGTGCGCCATCGTCGTCGCCCGTCCGTCCACCACCGGGGACGAGTCCACCGAGTGGGTCTCGGTCAACGCCTGCCTGATCCCCGCCGCCTCGCTCGACGGCCAGGAGGTGCTCACGGCCGAGGGGCTCGGCTCCCCGGCAGCGCTCCATCCCGTCCAGCAGGAGATGGCCTCGCGCGGCGGTTCGCAGTGCGGCTACTGCACCCCCGGCTTCGTGTGCAGCATGGCCGCCGAGTTCTACCGGGCCGGCCGGTGCGGCGCGGTTGACACCGCCGACACCACGCACGAGCACGGCCCCAACGGTTTCGACCTGCACGCGCTGAGCGGCAACCTGTGCCGTTGCACCGGCTACCGTCCGATCCGCGACGCCGCGTACGCCCTGGGCGAGCCCGCTGCCGACGACCCCTTCGCCCAGCGACGCGACCAGGCTCCGCCGGCCGCCCGCCCGACCCGTCTCGCCTCCGGCGATGCCGAGTTCGTCCGTCCGCTGGATCTCGCGGAGACCCTGGAGATCCTGCGTGAGCGACCCGGAGCGGTCCTGGTCGCAGGATCCACCGACTGGGGCGTCGAGGTCAACATCAGAGGGGTCCGAGCACCCTTGGTGGTGGCCATCGACCGGCTGCCCGAGCTCCGCGGCCTGGCTGTCACCGACGACGAGGTCCGGCTCGGCGCCGCACTCACGCTGACCGAGATCGAGCGACGCCTCGGCGTCGTCGTCCCGCTGCTGGCGGAGGTGTTTCCGCAGTTCGCCTCGCGACTGATCCGCAACGGGGCGACGATCGGCGGCAACCTCGGCACCGGCTCGCCCATCGGCGACCTGCCTCCGGCCCTGCTCGCGCTCGAGGCCGACCTGGTCCTGGCCTCCACGACCGGCGAGCGCACGGTGCCCCTGGCCGACTACTTCACCGGCTATCGACAGACCGTCCGCGAGCCCGACGAGCTCATCAAGGAGATCGTCGTTCCCCGACCGCTGGCCGGCCTCACGGCGTTCCACAAGATCGCCAAGCGCCGCTTCGACGACATCTCCAGCGTCGCCGTCGCCTTCGCCCTCGAGGTCACCGACGGCACGGTGCAGCGCGCCACCATCGGGCTGGGCGGCGTCGCGGCGACCCCCGTCCGGGCCCGCGCCACCGAGGCTGCGCTGCTCGGTCGGGCGTGGTCCGAGGAGACCGTGCGGGAGGCAGCCGACGTGATGGCCGGGGAGGGCACCCCGCTCGACGACCACCGGGCGAGTGCGTCCTACCGGGCAGCCATGCTCGGCCAGGCGCTGCTCAAGCTGCACGCCCAGCACCCGCTGACCGAAGGAGCCTCAGCATGAGCCACCTCTCCCGCCTGCCGGACGTCCCCGCCGACGTCCTCGAGGTCGGCCGGGCCGTCGCGCACGAGTCCGCCGCGCTGCACGTCACCGGGCAGGCCCTCTACACCGATGACCTGGTGGTGCGCACCAAGGACTGCCTGCATGCCTGGCCGGTCCAGGCGAGCCAGGCGCGCGCTCGGATCACCCGCCTCGACGTCGCGCCGGCGTACGACGTGCCGGGCGTCGTGCGGGTCCTGACCGCCGCCGACGTCCCCGGTGTCAACGACGCGGGCGTCAAGCACGACGAGCCGCTCTTCCCGGACGAGGTGTGGTTCCACGGCCATGCGGTCTGCTGGGTGCTCGGCGAGACCCTCGAGGCCGCGCGCCTGGGGGCCGCCGCCGTCGTGCTGGAGCTGGAGCCGCTGCCGGCCGTGGTCACCGTGAAGGAGGCCATCGCCGCCAAGGAGTTCCAGGGAGCTCAGCCCACGATCGTCCGCGGCGACCTCGACGCGGGGATCGCCGCGTCCGCCCACGTCTTCAGCGGAGAGCTCGAGTTCGCCGGACAGGAGCACTTCTACCTCGAGACGCACTGCGCCCTGGCCCAGGTCGACGAGTCCGGACAGCTCTTCATCCAGAGCTCCACGCAACATCCCTCCGAGACCCAGGAGATCGTCGCCCACGTGCTGGGCCTGACGAACTCCCAGGTCACGGTGCAGTGCCTGCGGATGGGGGGTGCGTTCGGCGGCAAGGAGATGCAACCCCACGGGTTCGCTGCGATCGCCGCGCTCGGCGCCATCCTGACCGGGCGCCCGGTCCGACTTCGACTCAACCGCACGCAGGACCTGACCATGACAGGCAAGCGGCACGGCTTCCACGCCGAGTGGCGCGCCGGCTTCGACGAGAACGGTCGGATCCAGGCGCTGGAGGCCACCCTGACGGCCGACGGTGGCTGGAGCCTCGACCTCTCCGAGCCCGTGCTGGCGCGCGCGCTCTGCCACATCGACAACGCCTACTGGATCCCTCACGTCGTCGTCAACGGACGCATCGCGCGGACCAACAAGACCTCCCAGACGGCGTTCCGGGGGTTCGGTGGACCGCAGGGGATGCTCGTGATCGAGGACGTCCTCGGCCGCTGCGCACCTCTGCTCGGCCTCGATGCCGGCGAGCTGCGACGCCGCAACTTCTACGCCGAGGGCCAGTCCACGCCCTACGGACAGCTGGTCCGGCACCCCGACCGGCTGCAGGCGGTCTGGGACCAGGTCCATGACGGCGGCGAGGTCCGGCGCCGCCGCGAGGACATCGAGCGCTTCAATGCCGAGCACGAGCACGTCAAGCGTGCCCTCGCGATCACGCCCGTGAAGTTCGGCATCTCCTTCAACCTCACGGCCTTCAACCAGGCCGGTGCCCTGGTGCACGTCTACAAGGACGGCTCGGTGCTGATCAACCACGGCGGCACCGAGATGGGCCAGGGCCTGCACACCAAGATGATCCAGGTCGCAGCGACCACCCTCGGGGTGCCGTTGGCCAAGGTGCGGCTTGCCCCGACCCGGACCGACAAGGTCCCCAACACGTCGGCGACAGCCGCGTCCTCGGGCGCCGACCTGAACGGAGGCGCAGTCAAGGACGCATGCGAACAGATCCGCTCCCGGCTCGAGCTGGTCGCCTCGGGTGGTCTGGGCGTTGCTGCCGCCGACGTCAGGTTCGTCGGAGGTCGCGCCACTGCAGTGGGCAAGGAGGACGTGAGCATCGAGTGGGACGACCTGGTCCGGACGGCGTACTTCCAGCGCGTCCAGCTCTTCGCCGCCGGCTACTACCGCACCGAGGGCCTCCACTGGGACTCGACGGTGATGCGCGGCGCGCCGTTCAAGTACTTCGCCTATGGCGCTGCCGCGACCGAGGTCGAGGTCGACGGCTTCACCGGTGCCTACACGACGAGGCGTGTCGACATCGTCCATGACGTGGGCGACAGCCTCTCGCCCCTGGTCGACATCGGTCAGATCGAGGGCGGTTACGTCCAGGGCGCCGGTTGGCTCACCCTGGAGGACCTGCGCTGGGACGAGAGCGACGGCCCCCACCGGGGTCGACTCGCCACCCAGGCCGCCAGCACCTACAAGCTCCCGAGCTTCTCGGAGATGCCTGCCGACTTCCGGGTGACGCTGCTCGAACGGGCTCACGAGGAGGGCGCCGTCTACGGCTCCAAGGCCGTGGGTGAGCCGCCGCTGATGCTCGCCTTCGCGGTGCGCGAGGCGCTGCGCCAGGCTGCCGCTGCCTTCGGGCCCGTGGGCACGAGCGTCGACCTCGCGTCGCCGGCCACTCCCGAGGCGGTCTGGTGGGCGCTCGACGAGGCCCGTCGCGCGCATGGGATCCGTCACGACGAGGGGCATGTGGTCGAGGGCAAGCCGGGCCTCCGGCCCGAGGCGTCCGACCCCGCGGCTCCGGTGCGGCTGCCCGAGTCCGAGGCGGCTCAGACCGTCGTGCCCGAGCTCAGCGACGTCTAGGGGCAGCGCGCATGCAGTGGATCACCGCCCTCGAGGCGCTCCGCACGCGGCGAGAGGCCGGGGTGCTGGTGACGGTCGCGGCCGTTCGAGGACACTCCCCGCGCGAGGCGGGGGCCAAGATGGTCGTCGGCGCCGACGCGACCTGGGGATCGATCGGCGGGGGCAACCTCGAAGCGGTCGCCGTCGAACGTGCCCGGGCGATGCTGCGGGAGCCGCCGGCTGCTCCGACGCTGTTCACCGCCGACCTGTCCGACAAGGCGCCGATCGAGCACGGGGTGCAGTGCTGCGGGGGAGAGGTGACCGTGCTGCTCGAGCCGCTCGCCGTCGTCCCGGCGGTCGCCGTCTTCGGCGTGGGGCACGTGGGCCTCGAGCTGGCCCGCATCCTTGCGCGTCACGACCTCGACCTGCACCTGGTCGACTCCCGTCCCGAGCAGCTCACCGACGAGGCGCTCCGCGGTCTGGACGACGCGGTGGCGCGCGTGCAGCGCCACCACGTCCCCGTGCTGCCGGAGCTGGTGCTGGGCGGACTGCCGACCGGCACGCACGTGCTGGTGATGACCCACGACCACGCCGAGGACGCGGCGCTGATCGATGCCGCGCTCCGCACGTCCCACCTGGGCTCGATCGGCCTCATCGGTTCGAGCGCCAAGTGGGCCCGTTTCCGCCGCAAGCTGCTCGCCGAGGGCCACACCGAGGCCGACCTGGCCCGGGTCACGACCCCGATCGGCGTCCCCGAGCTCGTCGGCAAGCAGCCCGCGACCATCGCCGTCGGCGTTGCCACAGCCCTGCTCCGCAGCCTCCAGCACGAGACCGCACCCCACGACTCGGGGGTGGCGCACCGATGACCCTGTTCGTCGGCACCTTCATCGACACGCCTGACGACCCCTTCCGAGGCGGCGCCCTGCGTGTCAGCACCGATGGCGCCCTGCTGGTGCGCGACGAGGTCATCGTGGCTCGCGGCACCGTCGCGAGGCTGCGCGCGGAGCACCCGGACGAGGTCGTCGTCGACCTCACCGGGGGCTTGGTCCTGCCCGGCTTCGTCGACACGCACGTCCACTTCCCGCAGGTCCGGATGATCGGAGCCCTCGGCATGCCGCTGCTGGACTGGCTCGAGCACTGTGCGTTGCCCGAGGAGGCTCGGCTGGCCGACACGGCGTACGCGGACGAGGTCGCCTCGGAGTTCGTGTCCGGGCTCACTGGCGCGGGGACGACGACCGCGCTGGTGTTCGGCGCCCACTTCGCCCCGGCGGTCGACACGCTCTTCTCGCGTGCCGCGGAGGTCGGCCTGCGGATGACCAGCGGCCTGGTGGTCAGCGACCGGATCCTGCGGCCCGACCTGCTGACGGTGCCCCAGACGGCGTACGACGAGGGGCTCGAGCTCGCCAAGCGGTGGCACGGGGTGGGCCGCAACCGCTATGCCGTGATCCCGCGCTTCTCCCTCTCCTGCAGCGACGAGCTGCTCGCGTCGAGCGCAGCACTGCTCGACGCTGTCGAGGGGGCGTGGTTCACCTCGCACATCAACGAGAACCTGACCGAGGTCGCGACCGTCTGCGAGCTCTTCGACGACTGCGACCACTACCTCTCCTCCTACCACCGGCACGGCCTGGTCGGCAGCCGCAGCGTCTACGCCCACAACGTGCACGCGACGGCAGACGAGCTCGAGCTCATGGCCGAGCAGGGCGCCGGCGTCGCGCACTGCCCGACCAGCAACTCGGCGCTCGGCAGCGGGCTCTTCCCCCTGCTCGAGCACGTCGAGCACGGCGTGCGGGTGGCCTTGGGCTCCGACGTGGGTGCCGGCACCGGATTCTCGTTGCTGAAGGAGGGTCTGCAGGCCTACTTCATGCAACAGCTCCTCGGTGCGCGCGGCCTGGGGCTCGACGCGGCGAAGCTGCTGCACCTGGCGACCTCGGCCGGAGCCGGTGTGCTGGGACTCGCCGACGTGGTCGGCGACTTCTCCGTGGGCAAGCAGTTCGACGCGGTCTGGCTGCGCCCGGAGGCCGGGACCCCGCTCGACGTGGGGATCCGGCACGCCGCCGGACCCGCGGAGGCCCTCGGCAAGGCGTTCGCGATGGGTACGACCGCTGACGTGGCGCGCGTCTTCATCGGCGGCGCGCCCATAGGATCCACCCGCTAATCTTCCGGCATACGGAAGCGTTTTTTCGAAGAGTCGGTCCAGTCCGACCACCTGACACACGGAGGGCAGATGGGCACCGAGGCCAAGGAGGTCGCTCCGCGCGTCGCCGGGGGGGTGCAGTCCCTCGACCGCGCCTTCATCATCCTGGAGACGATGGCCGACGCCGGAGGCATGATCGGCCTGTCCCAGCTCGCCGAGAGGGCTGACCTCCCGTTGGCGACCATCCACCGTCTCGTCCGCACGCTGGTCGACCTCGGCTACGTGCGTCAGGAGCAGTCGCGACAGTACTCCCTGGGCCCCCGACTGATGCGGCTGGCCGACGCCAGCGCCAAGCGCATCGCCACGTGGGCCAACCCGGCCATGACCGAAGCAGTCGCTCGGCTGGGGGAGTCGGTGAACCTCGCCGTGCTGGAGGGCGACGAGATCGTCTACGTGGCCCAGGTCCAGCCGTCCCACAACTTCATGCGCATGTTCACCGAGGTGGGTCGTCGCACCTTCCCGCACTCGACCGCGGTCGGCAAGGCGATCCTGGCGCACCGTCCCGACGAGGAGGTGGTGGCCATGCTCCAGCGCACCGGGATGTCCCGCTACACCGCGCAGACCCTCACCGAGCCGGCGGCGTTCCTGGCCTCGCTCGCCGAGACCCGCGAGCGCGGCTACGCCCTCGACGAGGGCGAGCAGGAGATCGGCGTCCGGTGCGTCGCCGTCGTGGTGCCCGACGCTCCTCAGCCGATGGCGTTGTCGATGTCCGGGCCTCTGCCCCGGATGAGCGACGACATCATCGCTGGCGCTGTGCCGGTCCTGGAGGCGGCCGCGGTCGGCATCGCCGCCGAGCTCAACCGCGTCGGTGCCCCGAGGGAGGCCTGAGCAATGGATCGCCGGGTGCGCGTGGGGGGCCTCGACGTCGCCTCCAGCCTGCACCGATTCGTGGAGGCCGAGGCCCTCCCCGGATCGGGCATCGAGCCCTCCCGCTTCTGGGCCGGCCTGGCCGACATCGTCCACGATCTCGGCCCACGCCACCGCGAGCTGTTGAGCCGGCGCGACGAGCTCCAGGCACAGATCGACGAGTGGCACCGATCCCACCCGGGACAGCCCGATCCCGACGACTACGAGGCGTTCCTCCGAGACATCGGCTACCTCCTCGACGAGCCTGCCGACGTCACCGTCACCACCACCGACGTCGACGAGGAGGTGGCCACGCTTGCCGGCCCCCAGCTCGTCGTCCCGCTGCTCAACGCTCGCTTCGCGACCAACGCTGTCAATGCCCGCTGGGGCTCGCTCTACGACGCGCTCTACGGCACCGACGTGATACCGCGTGAGGGCCACCTCGTCCCGGGCACGGACTACAACGCTCGGCGCGGCGCCGAGGTGATCGCCCGTGGACGCGCCTTCCTCGACGAGCACTTCCCGCTCGCGCACGGCTCGCACGCCGGCGCGACGGCGTACGCAGTCGACGAGGCGGGCCTCGCCGTGACCGTCGATGGCGCTCTCCAGCGGCTGGTCGACCCCAGCCAGCTCGTCGGACTCCGCGGCGCGAGGGAGGAGCCGGAGGCCGTGCTGCTCGTGCACCACCACCTGCACGTCGAGATCCAGATCGAGGCCAGCCACCCGATCGGGTCGACGGACCCAGCCGGCGTCAAGGATCTGCTGTTGGAGTCGGCGATCTCGACGATCATGGACCTGGAGGACTCGGTCGCCGCGGTGGACGCCGAGGACAAGGTCCTCGGCTACCGCAACTGGCTGCTTCTCAACCAGGGTGCGCTCACTGCGGACGTCGCCAAGGGCGGCACGACGTTCCATCGCACGATGAGCGCCGACCGCAGCTACACCAGTCCCAGCGGAGACGAGGTCTCGCTGCGGGGCCGGGCGCTGCTCTTCATCCGTCAGGTGGGTCACCTGATGACCACGGACGCCGTGCTCGACCGCGACGGACAGGAGGTGCCCGAGGGCATCGTCGACGCGGTCGTCACTGCTCTGGGCAGCCTCGATGACATCCACGGACGGTCGGCGCTCACCAACTCGCGCACCGGGTCGATGTACGTCGTGAAGCCGAAGATGCACGGACCCGACGAGGTCGCCCTGGCCGTCGAGCTCTTCGAGCGCGTGGAGGACCTGCTGGACCTTCCCCGGTCGACGATCAAGGTCGGAATCATGGACGAGGAGCGCCGTACGACCCTCAACCTCAAGGCGTGCATCGACGAGGCACGCGAACGGCTGGTCTTCATCAACACCGGCTTCCTCGACCGCACCGGCGACGAGATCCACACCTCGATGCACGCCGGTCCGATGGTCCGCAAGAGCGACATGCGGGACGAGGCATGGATCAAGGCCTACGAGGACCTCAACGTCGACATCGGCCTCGAGTGCGGGTTGCTCGGCCGGGCGCAGATCGGCAAGGGCATGTGGGCTGCGCCCGACAGCCTCGCCGACATGCTGACAGCCAAGGTCGCCCACCCCGAGGCGGGAGCGAGCTGCGCCTGGGTGCCGTCGCCCACCGCCGCCACCCTCCACGCCCTGCACTACCACCAGGTCGACGTACGAGCCCGCCAGGTGGAGCTGAGGTCGGGCGGTCGTCGTCGCGACCGTGGCGAGCTGCTGAAGGTGCCGCTCGGCGACCCCTCGTCCTGGTCCGACGACGACCGCCAGGTCGAGGTCGACAACAACCTCCAGAGCCTGCTGGGCTACGTCGTCCGGTGGGTCGACGACGGGATCGGGTGCTCCAAGGTCCCCGACATCGCGGGAGAGCCGCTGATGGAGGACCGGGCCACGTGCCGGATCTCCTCCCAGCACGTCGCCAACTGGCTGCTGCACGGTGTGGTCACCGAGGAGCAGGTCGACGAGACGCTGCGCCGGATGGCCGACGTCGTCGACCGGCAGAACGCGGGCGGCGCGTCCTACGTCGCCATGGCCTCCGACCTGACAGGCGACGCCTTCGCCGCCGCTCGGTCCCTGGTGATGGAGGGGCTCAGGCAGCCCAACGGCTACACCGAGCCGATCCTGCACCGCCGCCGGGCGCACCAGAAGGCCACTGGGAGGCCAGCGCCATGACCGCTCTGGACCTGCAGACGGCCAGGTGCATCATCGCCGGCTCGCGGTCGCACGCGAGCTCGGCCGGGCTGCGACCGCTCACGATCGTGGTGCTCGACGCCGGCGGCCACGTCGTGGCCGTCGAGCGCGAGGACGGCTCGTCGATGAAGCGCTTCGAGATCGGGTTCGGCAAGGCACACGGCGCACTCGCCCTGGGCGTCGGGTCGCGGTCGATCATGGGCCGTGCGGAGCAGCAGCCCGCCTTCATCGCCTCTGTCGGTGCCGCGATCGGGGGCGCCCTCGTCGCGGTGCCAGGAGGAGTGCTGGTCCGCGACGAGCACGGCGCGCTGCTCGGCGCCGTCGGCGTGACCGGCGACTCCTCCGACAACGACGAGCTCGCCGCGGTGGCCGGCATCGAGACGGCTCACCTGATCCCGCAGGTGGACTGAGCCGACGGGTGCCGGGTGGGCGGGTGGCGTGCTCGGCCACGATAACCTCCCGGTGATGCTGCGCGCCCGACTCCTGACCTGTGTCCTCGTGACCCTCGCCCCCCTGCTGGCCGGGTGCGACGGCGACGAACCGACCATTGCCCTCCTGGTCGCCGACGGCTCGGACTCCTCGTCCCGCGCGGTCGACGTCGAGCAGTTCACCGACCGGGTCGAGGCGACGTGCGACGAGTGCGTCGTCACGGTGTACGACGCCCAGGGAGCCGCCGAGACGCAGCGGAGCCAGGCCCGCCAGGCCGAGGCGAGGAACTCCGACGTCGTCGTCGTGGTGCCTGTCGACCCCGACGACCTGGCCTCGCTGACCGGCTACGAGCTGCCGGTCGTCTCGCTCGGCGAGCTGGTGCCGGGCTCGGACCGCTACGTCGGTCTCGAGGGCGGCGGGCTCGCCACCCAGGCGGGCACCGACCTCGAGGCGGCCCGCGAGGTCCTCCTCGGCGACGAGGAGTCGATGACCTACGTCCCGACCCGCGCGATGAGCGAGCAGGCCGCCGATCTCGCCGTGGCGCTGCTCGCCGGGACCCCGCTGGCCGAACAGGGAGGGGCCGACGCCCAGGAGGTCGACGGCATCGACGCGTGGCTCTACGAGCAGCAGGACGTCACGATCGACGCCCTGACGTCGGTGCTGGTGGGCCAGGGCGTGATCACCCTCGACGAGCTGTGCAGCGGGAGCACCGAGAAGCGCTGCGCCCGGCTGGGCCTGCGATGATCGGCGCACGATGATCGAGATCCTCACCGCCGCCCAGGTCGACCGGGCCCGCCGGACCGGCGCACTGGTCGCCGACATCCTCCGGTCGCTGCGCGAGCGCAGCCTCGTCGGCACCAACCTGCTCGACCTCGACCGCTGGACCGCCGAGATGATCCGCGCGGCGGGTGCTGAGTCCTGCTACGTCGACTACGCGCCGTCCTTCGGGCGGGGTCCCTTCGGCCACTACGTCTGCACCGCGGTCAACGACGCCGTGCTGCACGGCCGGCCGCGTGACCAGCGGCTCGCCGACGGCGACCTGCTGACCCTCGACCTCGCCGTCCGGCTCGACGGCGTGGCCGCCGACTCCGCGATCAGCTTCGTGGTGGGCGAGAGCCGTCCCGCCGGGAGCGTCGCGCTCATCGAGACCACGGAGCGGGCCCTCGCGGCAGGGATCGCGGCGGCCGGACCGGGTGCCCGGATCGGCGACCTGTCCCACGCGATCGGCACCGTGCTCCGCGCCGACGGCTACCCGATCAACATGCAGTTCGGCGGTCACGGCATCGGCACGACGATGCACCAGGACCCGCACGTCTCGAACGACGGCCGCCCCGGTCGCGGCTACCGGCTCCGGCCGGGCCTGCTGCTGGCGCTGGAGCCGTGGATCATGGTCGACACCGACGAGCTGGTGACCGACGACGACGGTTGGACGCTACGGAGCGCCACCGGGTGCCTCACCGCGCACAGCGAGCACACCATCGCGATCACCGACGACGGTGCGGAAGTCCTGACCCTGCCGTCCTAGTGCACCGTCTCGATCGGCGCCTCGATCTCCTCCACGCTGAGCTCGTGGTCGTCGCTGTCGAGCCGGCTCGGCCACCAGATCCTGCCGCCGAGGTCCATGTTGATCGCGGTGACGAGCACGGAGCGGACGATCATGGTGTCGAGGATGACGCCGAGAGCCACCGCGATGCCCAGCTCGGCGAGGAACACCAGTGGGATGGTGCCGAGCACCAGGAAGGTCGCGGCGAGCACGAGCCCGGCGCTGGTGATCACGCCTCCGGTCGAGGTCAGCGCGACCAGGGCTCCCTTGCGGGTGCCGAGGTGCATGGTCTCCTCCCGCACGCGGGTCATCAGGAAGATGTTGTAGTCGATGCCCAGCGCCACGAGGAACACGAAGGCGAACAGCGGGAAGCTGGGGTCGGACCCGGCGAAGCCGAAGACGTACTCGAACAGCAGCGCGGAGATGCCGAGTGCGGCGCCGAAGGACAGCACCACCGTGACCATGAGGATCAGCGGCGCGAGCACCGAGCGCAGGAGCGCCATCAGGATCAGCAGCACCACGACCAGGATGATCGGGATGATCACGATGCTGTCGCGCTCGGAGGCGTTGAGGGTGTCGAGGAAGAAGGCTGAGCCGCCACCCACCAGGGCGTCGGCCCCGTCGACGTCGTGGACGGCGTCGCGGACCCGTTCGACGGTGTCGAACGCTGCCTGGGTCGACGGGTCGGAGGTGATCGTCGCCTGGATGAACGCCACACCGTCCTGCGCGACCGGCGGGGAAGGGGCCTCGACGCCCTCCAGCCCCGTCATCACCTCGGCGACCGCCTCGCCCTGCTCGGCGTTGGCCACCACCAGGACGTCGTTGGACTGGTCGAGCAGGCCGTGCTCGACCAGCACCTGCTGGCCCGTGACGGACTCGAAGTCGGTGGTGTAGGTGTCCTCGGTGCTGAGGCCGTTGGTGTTGAGCGCGAACAGTCCCAGGCAGGCCACGGCCAGCAGGGCCGAGGTGATGACCCAGACGCGCCGCGGCTGGGGGGCGATGGCGCGCCCCACCCGTGCCCAGAGCCCGGACTGGGTGGGCTCGGGGGAGCGGAAGGCGGGGCGGCGCGGCCAGAAGACCCAGCGGCCGGTGATCACCAGCAGCGCCGGGAGCAGCGTCACCATCACCACGAACGTGACCGCGATGCCGATCGCCGCCACCGGCCCCAGGCCCGCGGTGGAGTTCATCTCCGCGAAGAGCAGGCACAGCATGCCCAGGACGACGGTGGCGGCGCTGGCCAGGATCGCGGGCGCGGCCCGGTGCAGCGCGAAGGCCATCGCCTCGTGGCGGTCCTCGTGGCGACGGAGCTCCTCGCGGTAGCGCGCCACGAGCAGCAGCGCGTAGTCCGTGCCGGCTCCGATCACCAGGATCGTGAGGATGGCCTGGGACTGGCCGTTGACGGTGAGGTCGGCGTACTTGGCGAGGAAGTAGATGATCGCCTGAGCGGCGAACAGCGAGACGCCAGCACACACGATCGGCAGGATCCACAGCACCGGGCTGCGGTAGGTGAAGAGCAGGATGAGGATGACCACCGACAGGGTCGCGAACAGCAGCGTGGAGTCGATGCCCCCGAAGGCCTCTGCCGCGTCCGCAGCCTGGCCGCCGGCGCCGGCGATGTAGGTCTCGACGCCATCGATCTCGGCGATGTCCCGCAGCTCGGTGGCGATGTCGGGCAGCTTGTTCCAGCCATCGGCACCGAGGTCGAAGGTGATCTGGGTCTGCGCCACCTCGCCGTCCTCCGAGATCGCCGGGATGCCGATCTCCTGGGCAGCCGCAGGGCTGATCACGGGCGGAGCGCCCTGCGCGCCGGGCGCAGCCAGGCCGTCCATCTGCGCGAACTCGGCTGCATCGTCCTCGATCGCGGTGAGGTCGTCGTCGGTGAGACCGCCCTCCCGCTCGTAGACGACGAGGGTCGGGATGGCGTTGGGGTCCTGGAAGGGGCCGAGCTTCTCCAGCGCGCGGGTGGACTCGGCGGACTCGGGCAGCCAGGAGGACGCCTCGTTGTTCTGCACCTCGGTGAGCTTGCTGGCAAAGCCGGCGGAGCCGACCGCGACGAGGATCCACGCGACGAGGACGACCCACTTGGTGATGCGTCCGGTGAGCGATCCCGCGAGCTGTCGGTTCATGGGTCCAGTCGAGCAGGCGGGACCGACATCGTGCATCGGTGATCACCCCGAGGTCTAGACCGGGGAGGCGCGCTCAGCGCGCCTGCAGCCGGAAGGGCGACCAGGCGTCGACCGATCCGCGCCGTGGGGCGACGGCGTACTCCATCGAGCCGTCGACGCCGAGCCGTACGACCGCCCACTCGCCGTCCTGGTAGGTCACGACGAGCACGTGCCCGGCGTCCTCCCAGACCTCGTCGAAGTACGTCGCCGAGCTGCCGTCGCGCCGGGACGTGAAGGCGTGGACCACGGAGCCGTCGGCGGTCGACAGGACGTCGAGAGCCGTCGGGCCGAAGCCGTCGGCGTACGCCGGGGTGCCGAGGACGTGGCGGTTGTCCGGGGAGATGTCGGCGAGCTGGTTGTCGCAGGTGCGCCACGTGACGCGCCAGCTGCGCAGCATCGCACTGCACGAGCCGAAGTCGGTCGCCGAGGTGATGCCGCCGAGCCATCGGCCACGTCCCGTGGAGGTCTGGCGCAGGTGGGGGATCGTGTCGACGATGCCGTGCGAGGAGGTGTAGAAGGCGCGGTGCGGCCCGTTGACGGCGATCGAGCAGCCGTGGCCGGGGTCGCCCTCGCCCTCCTTGCAGTTCTCGCCGGTGACCGCGACCGCGTGCGCCGTGCCGGTCACCGGTGCCGGGTTGAAGCGGAACACCCGGTCGCCCTCCCGGTCGATCGTCCAGACCTTGCCGGCCCTGCCGGCGAACGCCACGACCTGGCCCATCGGCGACACCGCCAGCCCGTGCCCGGTGCGCCACTCGCGACGGCCCGGCGTGCCGTCGGCGTCGATCCAGCGGGTGGTCACCCGGCTGCCGATGGTCTGCACGACGTAGCCCGAACCCATCGGCGCGAACCGGTCGAGCCGGTTCGCCGCCGGCGTGGCCGTGCCGCCTGTCCCGTGGATGACGGTCCTGCCCGAGCGCCGCTCGCTCCAGGCGAGGGCCGGCGGCGCGCCCTGCTCGAGGTCGGAGACGTCGAGGACGGTGCGCGCCACCTTGGTCGCGGAGGCGGGTGCCGGACTCGCCTGGGTGGGCGAGAGGGAGGCGACGAGCGCGAGCGTGGTCGCGGCGATGGCGGCGGTCCGGACGATGGTCATGCTCAGGAGACGCCTGCGGGGTCGTCGAGGTTGCCTCGGTCGCGCGGGAAGGCCGGCGGGACCGGGAGTCCCTCGCTCGCCAGCACGCCACGCAGCCGCTCGGGATGGTTGGTGATCAGCCCGTCGACGCCGAGCCGGACCAGGCGGCGCATGGTGGGCTCGTCGTCGACGACGTAGGGGATCACGGCGAGGCCGGCGTCGTGTGCCTCGTCGAGCATCGCCGCGGTGGCGAACGGCGCGTACGCCGGGTCGGTCACGCCGGAGCGGAACGGGGACCCGTGGATCGGGGAGATCGCGGTGAACCCCTCGGCCGCGGCCGTGTGGACGAAGTCGCTGTCGACGGCGAGCCCGTCGAACCAGGGGGAGGGGGCGTCCGCGGTGGAGCGCAGGTACTTCGGCGAGACGAGCAGGTTGCGCTCCAGCGTCGGCTCGGCCGCGTGGACACGGGTCAGCACGCCCCAGTCGAAGCACTGGATGCTGGTGCGCCCGACCAGCCCGTCGACGCGCAGCGCGTCGACGACCTTGGCGACGAAGGCCTCGCGCGTGGTGAGCTGCGCGGCGTCGAGGGCGTCGTACTTGATCTCGAGGTTGATCCGCACCGGAGCCGCCCCGCGCTCGCGCAGGAGTGCGGCGACCTGGCGCAGCAGCGGCATCGTCGGCGGCAGGTCGGCGCGGGTCAGCTGCCTGATCCTGCGGGCGTCGGCCAGGGCGGCGTCGTGCGCGACGACGACGTCGTCCTCGGCGGTCAGGTGGACGTCGAGCTCGAGGGCGGAGACGCCCAGCGCGAGCGCGCGACCGAACGCCTCGAGGGTGTTCTCGGGCCAGAGCCCGGCGCCGCCGCGGTGGGCCTGGAGGTCGAACGGCCTCACGTGTAGAGGGTGTCCACCACGTCGGCGTACTTCGTCTTCACCACACGCCGCTTGAGCTTCAGCGTCGGGGTCAGCTCCTCCGACTCCGCGGTCCACTCGTCGGGCAGCAGCTCCCACGCCTTGACCTGCTCGGGACGCGACAGCCGCTCGTTGGCCTTGTCGACCGCAGCCTGCACCATCGCGCGGATCTGCGGCTTGGTCGAGAGATCGGCGAGGTCGGTGAACTCGACGCCCATCTTCGCTGCGACCAGCGGTGCGATCTCGCCGTCGAGGGTGAGGATCGCGACGACGTACGACTGGTTGTCGCCGAGCGCCATCGCGTGGCCGACGAGGGGCGACTCCTTCAGGAGGTTCTCGATGTTGGAGGGCGCGATGTTCTTGCCCGCGGAGGTGATGATCAGCTCCTTCTTGCGGTCGACGACCGAGTAGAAGCCGTCCTCGTCGACCGTGCCGATGTCACCGGTGTGGATCCAGCCGTCGTCGTCGATGAGCGCGCGGGTGGCCTGGTCCTGGAGGTGGTAGCCGGGGGTGTTGACCGGGCCGCGCACCAGGATCTCGCCGTCCTCGGCGAGGCGGACCTCGATGCCGGGGTTGGGCACCCCGACGGTGCCGAGCTTGAAGTGGTCGGGGCCGTTGGAGGTGAACGCGCCGGTCGTCTCGGTCATGCCGTAGACGTCGTACACCCGCAGGCCGAGGCCGCCCATGAACTTGGCGACCTCCAGCGGCATCGGCGCTGCCGCGCTCGCGGCCCACTCGACCTGGTCGAGCCCCAGCAGCAGCCGGAGGAACGCCAGGATCGCGCCGTCCGCCGTGGCGTACGCCTCCGCGACCTCGGACGTCATCTCGTTGCCGTGCTCCTGGGCCTGCGTCCACGCGAGGCCCGCCGCCATGGCGTTCCTGACGAGGTCCTGGTTGGCCGGGTCCGGGTCCTCGGCGAGCTTGGCCGAGATGCCGGTCTGGATCTTCTCCCACACCCGCGGGACGCCGAAGAACGCCGTCGGGTGCACCTCGCCGAGCGCGCCGAGAAGGCCGGCGGGGTCGGGGATCGCGTGCACGTGGCTGCCGAGGAAGGGCGGGGAGTAGGTCGCCAGGATCCGCTCGGCGATGTGGGCGAGCGGCAGGTAGGAGATCGACCGCTGCGGGCCGTGCAGGCCGGCGTTGTCGAGCGTCGAGACGGCCTCGAACATGACGTTGTGGTGGGTGAGGACGACGCCCTTGGGGTTGCCCGTCGTGCCCGACGTGTAGAGGTAGGTCGCCGGGAGGTCGGGGGTGATCCGGTCCATCCGCGCCTCGACACCGCTGGTGTCGTCGCCGCGGGCGAGCAGGTCCTCCCACGTCATGACGCGCGGGTCGTCGACGCGGTCGGCGTCGGCCAGCATCACGACGTGGCGGACCGAGTCGACGTCGGCGAGGGCCTTCTCCCACCGCTGGTAGCGGTCGTGGTCCTCGAGGATCACCACGACCGGGCGGGACTCGCCCGCGATGAAGGCGACCTGGTCCTGGGCGAGGGTGTTGTAGATCGACATCGGGATCGCGGCCGCCGCCATCGCGCCGTAGTCGGCCAGCGTGTGCGCGGTCCGGTTGGCCGCCATGATCGCGACGGGGTCGCCCTTCTCGACGCCGAGGTCGATCAGCGCCGCCGCGACGCGCTGCGTCAGCTCCCAGGTCTGCGCCCAGCTGATCGTCGACCACGTCTGGCCCTCGGGCACGTCGAACCGGTCTGAGAAGGCCGGCAGGTCGCCGAACTTGTCGGCCGCCTGGCGCACCGTCGCCGGCATGTGCAGCCCGAGGATGCGGGCCTCGTACTCCTCGCGGACTGCGGCGATCTCGGCAGGGATCTCGTGAGCCATGGCGTCTCCTGGAGCGAACGGGTGTGGCGGGGGTCACATCATCGTAGTGACCCGGTAGGTCGTGGGTTGCGCGCGTGAGTGCCGGCCAGGGGGGTACGGGTCGGCATGAGCGCACACGTGGGTGAGCCGCCGTCCGCGGCTGCCGGCCTGATGTACGGCATCGGGCTGGGCGGATTCGTCGACGGGATCGTGCTGCACCAGATCCTGCAGTGGCACCACATGGTCAGCTCGACGAGCCACTCGGTCTCGACAGTCGCAGGGCTGGAGGTGAACACGCTCGCGGACGGCTTCTTCCACCTCTTCTCGTGGTTCGTGGTCGTGGGTGCCTCGATCGTCACGCTCGCCCAGTGGCGCCAAGGGCGGCTGCCGCCCAGCTGGCGCTTCCACGTGGGTGGGGTGCTGGCCGGATGGGGCGGTTTCAACCTCGCCGAGGGTCTCGTCGACCACCAGCTGCTGGGCGTGCACCACGTGCGCGATGACCTCGGTGGGCCGCTGGCATGGGACCTCGGCTTCCTCGTCCTGGGCATGGCCCTCGTCGCCCTGGGGTGGGCCCTCGTGCGCGACGGCCGACGGTCACTCGCCGACCGGTCGTGGGCGCCTACGCCCGTGACGGGATCCGGTGCAGCGTGACGTCGCGCAGGGCGCCGGCGTCGGCGGTCACCGTCAGGTAGGTGCAGTGCGGCTGGCGACGTCGATCGGTGGGCGAGCCGGGGTTCAGCAGGCGGAGCCCGGTGCTGGTCGTGGTGTCCCACGGGATGTGGCTGTGCCCGAAGACCAGCACGTCGAGGTCGGGGTGGAGCGCACTCATCCGCTCCTCGCGTCCCTTGGCCTGGCCGGTCTCGTGCACCACCCCGAGGCGCAACCCCTCCACGTCCGCACGGGCGACCTCGGGCAGCCGCTCGCGCAGCTCTCCGTGGTCGTTGTTGCCGAACACCGCGAGCAGCCGGTGTGCGCGGGCCTCGAGCTCGTCCAGGAGGCGCACGTCCACCCAGTCGCCCGCGTGCACGACGAGGTCGGCCTCGTCGACGGCGCGCCAGAGCTCGTCGGGCAGGGCTCGCGCCCGCTTCGGCAGATGGGTGTCCGCCATCAGGAGCAGTCGGGTGGCCATGGGGTCAGTCAACCGGAGGGAGCACGTAGGTTCGAGCCATGGCTCATGACGACGCGACCACCGACGACATCGTCGCCGAGTCCGCCCTGCAGCTCTGGGCGGCGGCGCAGACCGACTTCGACCCCTTCGAGGTGCCGTCCGAGGACTGGCCGGCGACGGCCGTCCCGGTGCGCGACGCGGACATCGCCGTCGACACGCACCTCCAGGTGGACGACGTACGCGCCTCGCTCGAGCGCCTGGACGGCGTGAAGGTGGTGCTCGGGCGCGAGGCAGGGACGGTCAGCGTGCTGCGGGTGGTGCCGCAGGACACTCCGCTGTAGCGACCTCGGCCTGCACCTCGGACAGCCGCACGAGGAAGGCGCGCTCGTCGAGCCGCTTGCGGCGCAGCCAGGCGGTGACCTCCTCGTTGCACTTGCTCGCGTTGCAGGAGGCGCAGGCCGGGACGACGTTGAGGAGCGTGTAGCGCCCGCCCCGGGACAGCGCGAGGACGCAGTCCTTCTGCAGTGGACGGCCGGTCGCGCCGCAGTAGGCGCACCCGCCCCACGCCGCCACGAGCGCCGACCACTCGGCCGGGCTCAGGTCGTGCTCGACGGCGGCCATGCGGCGCTTGCGACGGCGTGCCGCCCGCGCTCGTCTGCTCCGGTCGACCGCCACGTGGTCAGGGTAGGCGTCCCTCCCCGCCGGACGCGGGAACCTCGTCGCGTACGGTCGCGGCATGGTGGCGAGTCGTTCGGCCCGGGAGCGGAAGGCTGCCGCGCAGGCAGGTCCGCTCGCGCAGGTGAAGATCGACCTCGACGGCGAGCAGCAGTTCCTCTACCGGATCAGCTGCACGACGTGCGTCGCCCGCGAGGGCCGCGCCTGGTCGACGCACCGCGCCGGCGCCGACAACGGCTTCATGGCCGCGACGGACCGCTGGATCTTCCACCTCGTCGAGAAGCACCCTGACGTGGATGCCCCGTGCCTGGCGTTCCGGGCCGAGGCGGAGCAGAGGCTGCACGAGAGGCGCGAGGGCTGACGGACCGCGGCTCTCGGGTGCCGTCATGACACGAGTCCAGCGCTGGGAACGGCGCGCCGTACGGCGACCACTTCCCGGTACGTCAGTCGCCCTTGGGCATGACGATCCACGCGATGATGTAGGCGATCTCGCCCGCGCCCACCAGGCCGAAGACGATGAAGCCGAGCCGGACCAGGCCGCGGGAGATGCCGAACCTGTCGGCCAGGCCGGCGCAGACGCCGGCGATGATCTTGCCGCGACGGGGACGTACGAGGGTGGAGGACATGACCCATGTCTACCCGACCTCCGGTGCGAGGCACATGGTGGTCGGCGACCGGGGAACAGGAGGAGTGCCATCCACGACCGAGGGACGATGCCATGACCAGCCCTGACGACCAGACAGCCAAGCCGGCGACCGAGGAGCGACGTGCGACGCCGAACTCCTCCGGTCCAGAGGGAGCCGCGGGAGGCATGGGCTCGAGCAGCGAGCGCGTCGGCCCCACCGGCAGGGGCCAGGTGGCATCCGATGGCGTGCGGGACACGACGGAGCTGGACACCCCCGCAGACGGACCGCCGGAGCAGAGCGCGGGTGGCGACGAACCGTTGCCGGACGGACTTGTGCCGAAGGCCGGATACCCCCAGCTGGACCCGCGGCACGACGACAAGCCGTACCGCCCTTGATCGGGGCGGCTGCGGGTATCAGATCGCCCGCAGCCCGGCAGTGACGAGGACTGCGACGACGACGCACAGCACCAGTGAGAACCGGCGCCAGAGCATGAACGCGGCCACTGCAACGCCGACGGTGTGGGCGCCCACCGACCATGACCGGCCCGTGGCGAACACCGAGGTCACGACCAGCGCGCTGAGAAGCGCGGGAGCCATCAGCACGACCACACGTGAGAACCATGGCGGCAGCTCCCGGCCGCCCAGCAGCACCGGACCCAGCGCCTTGATCAGCACAGTCAGTGCGGCCAGGCCGAGGATCAGCACCCAGACCTGCGTGTAGGTCAGCGTCATCTCGACCGCCGCACCAGACCGATGAGGGTCACGCTGCTCGCAGCCAGGATGGGCACGCCCGGGGGACTGATCGGCACCAGAGCAAGCGCGAGCAGGCCGCCGCCGACGGCCACCCGGCGAGAGGTGGCGTCCCGGAGCTCCGCGATCAGGAGCGACAGGAAGAACACGGGGTAGACCGCGTCCAGGCCGAGCCGGTGCGTGTCACCGAGAGCGTCCCCGAAGGTCGCGCCCACGACCGAGCCGAGCGTCCAGGCGAGGTACTGCGGGAGTGTCGTGCCGAACAGCAGCCACCGGTCGAAGGTGCCGTCGCCGCGATTGGCGAGCGCCCACGACGAGTCGACGACGGCCTGTCCCTGCACAGCCCGCCTCATCCGGCCGCCCGGCAACGACGGGGCCAGCGCGATGCCCATGGCCAGGAAACGCGCATTCATCAGGCTCCCGGCCGTCAAGGCCGCGGGGATGCCTCCTCCGACGGTGATCACGGACAACGCGGCGAACTGTGCCGAGCCGGCGAACACGATCATCGCGGTGACGCTTGCTTGCGCGACGCTGAACCCTGCCTGTCGAGCCAGCACGCCGAAGGAGACGCTCAACAGGAAGCCGACCACCCCGAACGGGACGCCCAGCCTCACTCCACGGCGAAAGGCCTCCCGCGCTCCCTCGTCCCTCGCCGCTGCCACCGGCGCAGGTTAACAACGCACGCAGACCCCACCAGAGGCGGACGATCTCAGTCCAACAACTTGCAGGTCCGCATCGCTGAGCTCCGCAGATCCCGATGTCCCCGACATGGCGGTGTGACGCAGCGAGCGGTGGCAGTCACTCTGGTAGGCGGCGTGACCGCTCAACGTCACAGGCGCGGGCCGACTTCCGCCTCTGCTGTCGACTCCGTTGCGCCCTTGAGCTCAACAAAGATCGCGTGCGTAGGGGTCTCGCCGATGTTCTCGCCGTGATGCTGCTGCGCCGGTAGCCAACCGACCGTGCCTGACTGAACCTCCACCTCGCGCTGCACTTCTCCTTGGACGAGTCGACGGCGGAACGAGGAGAGGGTGTACATCACGCTGTCCGGGTGCGAGTGAGGCGTGGTGACCGTGCCGGGCTGGTCGATGTACTCGAGCACCCGGACGCGCTCGTTCTCGAAGAGGACTTTGTAGTGGTCGGGGTTCGTCTCGGCCGGATCGAGGCTCATCAGTCGAGCATGGCACCGTGGGTCGCAGCCCGGAAGGTCCAACTCGAGTCCGACTGCCATGGACGCTGATCCGCAGGCTGTCGCACGCTAGAGACCGATTCGCGCCGGTAGGACCTCGATTGTCGCCGCGGTGCGGCCGCTCTCAATGCAGGCGGGCGGCCACGGACACGGCGGCGCGCCCGGCTCGAGGGGAGAGGGCGAGTCGCATCGCCATCCCAGACGCTGCCCTCGTCCGTTGCCCCGCGCGCAGTCGCGCCTTGTCGTAGTGGCGAGCTCCGGCCAGCCCGAGCTCGTTGAGGGCTTCGCCGAGAGCGATCGCGTCGACCATCGACTCGCAGGCGCCCCGGCCGAGGTTGGGCGACATCGCGTGGGCAGCGTCGCCGACCAGCACGTAGCGGTCTCTGACCAGCGCGCGGGGATGCCTCGCCTCCAGGATCGTGTTGACCACGGTCCGCTCGGGGCCCGCCGTCGCCAGGGTCTCCTGCACCAGCTCGGGAAATCCGGCGTACGCGTCCCTCGCCCAAGCCAAGGCTCCCGCGATGGTGTCCTCTCCGCGCCGGGCGGAGGCGTACCAGTTCGTGCCGATGCCGCGAGCCAGGGGATTGGGGGAGACGCCGAAGAGCATGCCGTCGCCCCAGAACTCGTGCATCTGGTCGAGCGCGGTGGCGGGCGGCGTCTCCGACACCCCGCGGATCGCCACGACGCCGGTGTCGCGCGGCTGGTCCCCCCAGACGCGCGTGCGTACGACACTGCGCGCACCGTCCGCGGCGACGACCAGGTCGCCGACGAGCGCGGTCGGGTCGTCGACATGGCGCTGCTCGCGGGCGACCGTGTCCGGGACCGCCTCGTCGAGCATCTGGAGCAGCGTCGGCCGCGTGATCAACAACGTGTTGGGGTCCTGCGTGGTCATCGCCACTGGACGGCGCGCACTGTCGGCAGTGATCACGCCGGAGGTGAGCAACAGGCCGCGCTCGCGCAGCTCGTCTGCGAGCTTGATGCGCTCGAGGCTAGCCAGGGCGAATGGCCAGATCCCGAACGCCGTCGGAACCCTGCTGTAGCCGGGATTCCGTTCGATGAGCGTGACCTCGTACGCCGAGGGGTCAAGTGTCGCCGCGAGCGTGAGGCCGGCGACTCCGCCGCCGAGGATGGTGATCGTGGGCATACGCGGGAGCCTATTACTACATCTGTAGTTTCACAACAGTTGTAGTCTTCACGAGTGCCCACCCGTCCGGAGCTCGTCGCAGACGCGGCAGTGACCGTCCTTGCCCGGGATGGACTGCGTGGCCTCACTCACCGGGCAGTCGATGCCGAGGCCGGGTTGCCTGACGGGAGCACGTCCAACTGCTTCCGAAGTCGCTCAGCACTCCTGGAGGCGATCCTTGCCCGGCTCGAGGAGCTGGACCTGGCTGCGATGACAACAGGGCCGCAGCCGGAGATGACCTCTACTCCGGCCGTGGCCGCCCACCTCGCGGGCAACGTCAAACGGATGACCTCGCACCGGCACGTGCGAGCGACCCGCGCCCGCGTGGCGCTGTTGCTTGACGAGAGCGCGGGGCCGGCCCTGGACGCGGGCCACCGCCGCTTCCTCGGGTTCTTGGAGATCGTGCTGCAGGAGGGCGGACATCCCGATCCCGAGCCCGCAGCCCGTGCGGTGTCCGACCTCCTCGAGGGGGCTCTGGTGCACGCGGTGTCCGTACGCTCGCGCAGAGTCGACGTCGAGGAACTGCCGATGCCGTGGAGCGGCTGCTGCGCTGAGCGCGCGCAAGCAGCCCCTGCGGGACCCTGGGGTCCTGGCCCATCCATCCGGCTTCTCGCGCGTATCGGCAGGTCCAGACGTGTCTCAGCGACGCCGGATCGCGGCGCTATGACGCGCGGCCTTGTCAGACGAAAGTGTCGCGTCGAGCAGGTGGAGGCACGCGCAAGCACGCCCAACCGTTCGCACCAGCGGAGTCGGTCCTCCACCTTGCCCGACGAGCCCGCCGATAGCCGTCGCAAACGACGCGTCCCCAATTCGCGGGAAAACGTCGGCGTGGTCGGGATCGATGTGTCACTCATCCGAATCTCTACACGAAGGTGACGGTGGCCGAGAGGAGTACGCGCGATGGCTGGCGAGAGGAATCTGCTTCATGACGTGATCTCCGGCTGCGTCGCTGGTGTCGCAGCGACACTGGCAGTGTCAGGCTCAGCCGTCGTCTTCCAGGACCAGATTGGCAGGTACATATCGGAACTCCACCCCACATGTGTGCAGCCCACCGGACTCATTGAAATTCCGCCGGAAACGATGACCGCAACTGGGCCCGCTCACGAGGACGACGAGGGCGACAAGCCACCGTCAGAGGTGCTCGATTCCTATCTAGGATCCCTGTGGGTCCCTCCCTTGCAAAAAGAGTCATGGAGCCGACATCGAGCCGTATATAGCTCCAAACCCGAAGATCGGACGTTGACCTTGCAACTGCCGGAGGGCGTCGATGTTCAGTTGGTCTGCGTCAACAACGGTCTTGCGTACAGCGCGACCGCCTACCGGAACTTCGGGCGCGCTCGGACGGTTCGGACGTGGGTGGGCGCGTCCGACGATCCCGTGGTGACCACCCTTGCATCGCAGTCCAGCGACGAGATGCAGCAGCTGCAGGAAGTTGGTCGAGACCTCGGCGAGGTCACCGAATTGCACATCAGAGTCGACGATGCGTACCCGGGGGAAACAGTCGAAACGTTCGACCCCAACGCTTGCGGCCAGGCAAGCGAGGAAATTGCGGTCGGACGAGAAGTAGTGCAACTGCGCTACGAACGCGGGTGCATTGCTGTGGCCTCGCCCTATGCCGGGCTTTCCGACGTCGTCCTGTACCGAGCGTCCGACTAGGAGCATCCCTTCCTTTTGGCGCTGCCGCGGTACCACCGAAGCTCGTGCACGTGGAACGCAGTCTGGCGGCCGCTGAGCCCATGAATCCCAGCCAACAGGATCTCGCCGGGACTAGGGTCGCGCCATGACGTTCTCGATCGTGGCCCGCTCCAGCGACGGTGAGTCATGGGGTGTCGCGGTCGCCTCCAAGTTCTTCTCCGTTGGCTCCGTGGTACCCGCTGCCCGCGCTGACGCTGGAGCAGTAGCCACCCAGGCGTGGGCGAACGTCGCCTACAAGGGTGCCGCCCTGGCCCACCTGAGTGCGGGTGCCACCGCTGCTGCCGCCCTTGAGGAATTGCTAGATGCGGACGACGGGAGAGACCACCGTCAGGTCGGCGTCGTCGACCTCGACGGCAGGGCTGCCACTCACACTGGGTCGGACTGCTTGGAGTGGGCGGGCGGGGTGACCGGCCCCGGGTACGCAATACAGGGCAACATCCTTGTGAGCGACGAGGTCGTGCGAGCGATGCAAGCCGGGTTCGAAGCAAGTCAGCCGTCGACGCCGTTGGCGGAACGCTTGCTGGCGGCGCTTACTGCAGGCGATGAGGCCGGCGGAGACGCTCGGGGCCGGCAATCGGCGGCGTTGTTGGTGGTGAAGGCCGGCGCCGGTTTTGACAGTGGCGACGACCTCGAGATGGACCTGCGGGTCGACGACCACACCCACCCCATCGACGAGCTGGCGCGGTTGCTCGCGGTGCAGCGGCGGCTTCACCACACCCACGTTCCTGCGGCCGAGCGCACCCCGGACACCCCAGAACTTCTCGCCGAGATGGACGCCCGCGCACAAGCACTAGGCGTCCGATCGTTCGCTATGTGGGTCGGACTGAACAACTACGAGCACCTGGGCGGCGACGACTGGACAGCCACCCGGCTGGTCGAGGAGCTTCGTGCGGCAACCCCCGAGTGGCAGCCCAACGCCTAGGCTGCGCCGTTAGTGGTCCTGAGATGACAAAAATTCGCGGCGGAGTGGGCGTGTACCTTCACACTCTCCACACCCCCGGCCGTGGCCACCATGCTCCCGGGCCGCGAGCGCGCCAGGCGCTTCGGTGGCATCGGACCGCCCGGATGTCTCGGAGTTCGCAGCAGCTGCGCTGGGTGCCCGGCTCGGCATCTCGACCGGCTCGGCGCACTCGCTCATGGCCGACGCCCTCGATCTGATGATGCGGCTTCCCCAGCTGTGGCGGCGCGTTGAGGCGCTCGAGGTCAAGGAGTTCTACGCCCGCTTCGTCGTCCGCCGCACCCGCGACGTGAGCGTTGAACAGGCGTCGTACGTCGACGAGCGCAGCGCTGAGTCCGCCGACGGCCGCATCCCGTGGGCCGCTTCGAGGACCTGGTAACGGGCCTCATCGTCGCGAGCGATCCAGAGGAAGCGGCGCTCCAGGAGGAGAGGGTGGCCCGGCGTCAGGTCGCGCGACCGACCCGCTCGACGAAGGACGGCATGCGAAGCTTCTTCATCCGCGGCCCCTTCCCGGTCATCGCGGCCGACAAGGACGTCCGGCGCGTGAAGGCCGTGGCCTCCTCGCCGACCCGCACCAGGCCGTCGCGCTGATCGAGGCACTCGCCCAATGGCGGGACCGGCCCGGCGCGGGGGAGCGTCCCGAGGTCGACTGGCCGGCGGTCATGCCCGGCATCACCGTCCACCTCTACACCTACGCCGGTGCAGCAGACCGACCACACCGAGCCCTTCCGCCACCGAGGGCCGCCTGGGCAGTCGCGCATCGGCAACTACGGGCCGATGACGTCGTTTCACCACCGCGTCAAGACCCACGGTGACTGGGAGGTGCGCCAGCCCTTCCCGGGGATCTATCTCTGGCGCGACCCGCACGGGGCGACGTACCTCGTCGACCACACCGGGACGCGCCGAGTCCCCACGGGCGCGGAGCCGAGCCCGGCCGAGGTCGGGTTCAGCCGGGCGATCTTCGAGCTGGTCGCGTGAGGGCACGTCGACCCGGGGTTGACCCGTGGGTCATGCTTCTCCCGTGCCTCCCCACGACGACTTCCGCGACGAGCTCGCCACCGCTGCGCGCGAGATGCAGGAGGACGGCAGTCCGCAGGAGGCCATGGAGCGCGCGGTCGTCGTCGCCACCAAGATCATCCCGGGCTGCGAGGCCGCCGGGGTGTGCGTCGTCTACCGCGGCGATCGCATCGACACCCACGCCACGAGCACCGACGACCTGCGACAGGTCGACGCGCTGCAGCACGAGCTCGACGAGGGCCCCTGCCTCGAGGCCCTGCGCAAGGACCACACGGTCGTGAGCAACGACCTGACCACCGACGACAGGTGGCCCACCTGGGGTCCCGAGGTCGTCAAACGGATCG
>CAWBNX010000029.1:0-31380 GCA_963790225.1 uncultured Actinomycetota bacterium
GCCCGCATGGTCACCGACGACGCCCACCTCAAGGACATCGTCGACCGCCTCCACGAGGCCGGCATCAACAACATCTTCGTCCCGAGCGGCGACGCCACCGAGCCCGGCGCCTACCCCGACGCGGTGGCGCTGCTGCCAGGCCCTGCACGAGATGGGCAACCCGTTCCACGCGGTCGGCATCACCGCCTACCCCGAGTCCCACCCCACGATCCCCGACGACGTCACCATCCAGGCGATGTGGGACAAGAGCCGCTACGCCACCGAGATGGTCAGCAACCTGACCTTCGACGCCGGCGTCGTCGAGGCCTGGCTGACCCAGGTCCGCGGGCGCGGCGTCTCCCTCCCCCTGTGGCTCGGCGTGCCGGGCCAGGTCGACCCGGCCAAGATGCTCGCCGTCGCCACCCGCATCGGCGTCGGCGACTCCGTCCGCTTCCTGATGAAGCAGCCGCGCACCGTCGCCCGGCTGGTCAACCCCCGCGGCTTCGACGCCGACAAGTTCCTGCGCAAGCTCGCGCCCGCGCATCACCCGCGACGAGGCCGTCGTCGCCGGGCTCCACGTCTTCACCTTCAACCAGATCGCCGCCACCGAGGCGTGGCGGGTCCGACTGATCGAGCGGCTGCGGGAAGGAGGTGCCCGCACCCGTCCGACCCTCCGGGGTCCTTCCACGCCTCGCCAGCTGTGACCCGTCTCGGGTCCGACACACCAGGAGCACCGCATGAGCACGAACCACCCCTCGGTCGACCAGTCCGACCGTCTCGTCCCGATCAACCTGCGCCAGTCGGGCCGCACCCCGGTCGAGATGCTGATCGACACCCGCGTCCGCAAGTCGCCGTACTGGCAGCTCTCCGCCGAGGCCGGCTGCTGGCGCGCCTCGGTCTACAACCGGATGTACCACCCGCGCGGCTACGTGCGCCCCGAGGACGGCGGCGCGATGGTCGAGTACGACTCCCTCGTCAACCACGTGACCATGTGGAACGTCGCCGTCGAGCGGCAGATCCAGGTCAAGGGCCCCGGCGCGGCCGACTTCGTCAACTTCGTCATCACCCGCGACGCCACCAAGATCCCGCCGATGCGGGCCCGCTACGTCATCCTCTGCAACGAGGCCGGCGGCATCCTCAACGACCCGGTGCTGCTGCGCATCGCCGAGGACGAGTACTGGTTCAGCCTGTCCGACTCCGACCTCATGTTCTGGCTCCAGGGCGTCAACGTCGGGCGCCGCTTCGACGTCGACATCAACGAGATCGACGTCGCGCCGGTGCAGATCCAGGGACCGAAGTCGATCGACCTCATGACCGACCTCTTCGGGCCCGCCATCGGCGAGCTGCCGTCGTACGGGCTGCACGCCGGGACCGTCGACGGCTGCGGCGTGATCGTCTCGCAGACCGGCTTCTCCGGGGAGAAGGGCTACGAGATCTACCTGATGGACGCCACGATCCACGCCGAGAAGCTGTGGAACGCCGTGCTCGAGGCCGGCAAGAAGCACAACCTGGCCGTGATCGCGCCCGCCCACCACCGCCGGATCGCGGCGGGCATCCTGTCGTGGGGCCAGGACATGGACGTCGAGACGCTGCCCTTCCAGGTCAACCTCGGCTACCAGGTGCCGCGCACCAAGGAGGCCGACTACATCGGCAAGGCGGCGCTCGAGACCGCCCGCGACGAGCTCGAGTCCGGCCACCCGCCGTACACCCACACGCTGGTGGGGCTGCGCCTCGGCGGGCTGCCGATCGACGACTACGCGCCCGACTTCTGGCTGATCAGCCCGCGCGACGGCGGCGACCCGATCGGCTACGTCACCTCGCCCTGGTTCTCCCCCGAGCTCGAGGGCAACATCGCGATGGGTCACGTGCCGATCGCGTCGGCCGCCATCGGCACCGAGCTGCTGGTGCACCTGCCCGACGAGTACGCCGAGTCGCCGGGCGTGCCCGTGGAGGCGGAGGTGGTGGAGATGCCCTTCCGGCCCTCGGTCAACCCCAACCAGCGCGAGCTGCTCAAGGCGCGCGGCCTCGACGCGGCGGTGTGAGCGGCCACGTGGGCGGTCGGCGGCCGGCCGGATGCTCTCGGACGGCGAGATCGCGCAGGCCGCGGAGCTGTGGCCGATCGCCCGGGTGGCGCAGGAGATGTGCGAGGTGCCGGAGGAGGCGCTGCTGCCCTACGGCCGGCACATCGCCAAGCTCGACCGGGCGTGGCTGGCGACGCTGGAGGACGCGCCGCTGGGCAAGCTCGTGCTGGTCACCGGCATCTCCCCCACGCCCGCCGGTGAGGGCAAGACCACGACCGTGGTCGGCCTGGTCGACGGGCTGCGCCGGATCGGGGTGAAGGCGGCCGCCGCGCTGCGGGAGCCGAGCATGGGCCCGGTCTTCGGGATGAAGGGCGGCGCCGCCGGCGGCGGCTACGCCCAGGTCGTCCCGATGACCGAGATCAACCTGCACTTCACCGGCGACTTCGCCGCCATCGCGGCGGCGAACAACCTGCTGGCGGCGCTGCTCGACAACCACCTCCACCACGGCAACGCGCTGGACGTCGACCCGCGCACCATCACCTGGCGGCGGGTGCTCGACATGAACGACCGGGCGCTGCGCGACATCGTCATCGGGCTGGGCGGCACGACCAACGGCGTGCCGCGCGAGGACGCGTGGGACATCGTGGTGGCGAGCGAGCTGATGGCGATCTTCTGCCTGGCGACCTCGTTGACCGACCTCAAGGAGCGCATCGGGCGCATCGTCGTGGCCCACACCCGGGGCGGCGCGCCGGTGACGGCGGCGGACCTCGAGGCCCAGGAGGCCCTGACGATCGTGCTGTCGCAGGCGCTGCAGCCCAACCTGGTGCAGACCCTCGAGCACTCCCCCGCCTTCGTGCACGGCGGGCCGTTCGCCAACATCGCCCACGGCTGCAGCTCCGTGCTCGGCACGCGCACGGCGCTGCGGCTCAACGACGTGGTGGTGACCGAGGCGGGCTTCGGCTCCGACCTGGGGGCGGAGAAGTTCTTCGACCTCAAGTGCCGGCTCTCAGGGCTGCGGCCCAGCGCCGCGGTGGTGGTGGCGACGGTCCGTGCGCTCAAGCACCACGGCGGCGTCAAGGTGGGCACCGAGGGCGAGGACCTCGAGGCCGTACGACGCGGCGGGGCGAACCTGCGGCGGCACCTGCAGAACCTGCGTGACGTCTTCGGGGTCCCGGCCGTGGTGGCGATCAACCGCTTCCCGACCGACACCGACGCCGAGATCCAGGTGGTGCGCGAGATCGCCGACCTCGAGGGCTGCCTGGCGGTGGCGAGCACCCACGCGGCCGACGGCGGCGCCGGGGCCGTCGAGCTCGCCGACGCCGTGCAGGACCTGCTCGACAAGGACGAGGTCGACTTCTCGTTCTGCTACCCCGACGAGGGCGGGGTGGCGGACAAGGCGGCGACCGTGGCCCGGCGGGTCTACCGCGCCGAGGGCGTGACGTTCAGCGCGAAGGCCCAGCGCCAGCTCGATCGGATCGAGGCCGACGGCTTCGGTCACCTGCCGGTCTGCTTCGCCAAGACCCAGTACTCCTTCTCCACCGACCCCACAGCAGGTCGGCGCGCCGGAGGGGCACGTGGTCGACGTACGGGAGGTGCGGCTGAGCGCGGGAGCCGGGTTCGTGGTGCTCATCGCCGGTGCGGTCATGACGATGCCCGGGCTGCCGGCGGTGCCCGCCAGCAGCCGGATGTCGATCGACGCCGACGGCCGGATCAGTGGGCTCTCGTGAGCAGCTGAGGTGCGCCGTGAGACTGTTGCGTCCTGCGCAACCCGTTGCGCACTGCGCAACTTCGCCTAGGCTGCCGCCATGACCGACGAGACCGGCAGTGAGACTGACGTCGTCCGCGTGCAGTCGGTGGACCGCGCCATCACCATACTGGAGATCCTCGCCCGCGAGGGCGAAGCCGGCGTGACCGACGTCGCCGCCGAGCTCGACGTCCACAAGAGCACGGCCTTCCGTCTCATCGCCACGATGCAGGCACGCGGCCTCGTCGAGCAGGCCGACGACCAGCGGAAGTACCGCATCGGGCTCTCGCTGGTGCGGATCGCGGGCACCTCGGCCGCGCGCAGCGACCTGGTCCAGCTGGCACGACCGATGTGCAAGCGGCTCGCGGCCGAGACCGGGGAGACGATCAACCTGGCCGTGCTCATCGACTCCGACGCGCTCTACGTCGACCAGATCGCGGGCGAGGGCACGCTGCAACCCCACAACTGGGTCGGCCAGCGGATCGTGCTGCACGCCACCAGCAACGGCAAGGTGCTCCTGGCCCACCGCAGCACCGAGGAGGTCGACCGCCTCGTGCCCCACCTCGAGCGGCACGGCCCCCGCACGGTGACGCGGCGCACCACCCTGCACCGTCAGCTCGCCGAGGTCCGCAAGCGCGGCTACGCGCTGGCCGTGGACGAGCTCGAGCAGGGGCTCACCGCCCTGGCCGCGCCGATCCGAGACGCGCACGACGAGGTCGTCGCCGCGGTCAGCGTCAGCGGCTCCACCCACCGGATGGACGACGGCACGGTCGCGGACACGATCGAGCCTCTGCTGCGCGCCGCGCGCGACGCGTCGCTGGCGCTGGGCTGGGCCGACAGCGAGGTCGAGACCGTCCTGACAACGTCCTGAGACCGCTCTGACACTGGGGACGATGCTCCGTTGACACCGGGACGGCTCGCACCCGAGAGTTGAGATCGTCTCGCATGACGCGACGGCGTGCGCATGACGCAACATGCGCGACCACCATCTTCGGAGGTCTCCGTGCCCCTGCCGCAGTCAGCACAGGTCGTCGTCATCGGCGCCGGGATCGTCGGCAACAGCCTGGTCCAGCAGCTCGCCCGTCTCGGCTGGCGCGACATCGTCCAGATCGACAAGGGCCCGCTGCCCAACCCCGGCGGCTCGACCGGCCACGCGTCGAACTTCATCTTCCCGGTCGACCACTCCCGCGAGATCACCGACCTGACGCTCGACTCGGTGCGGCAGTACCAGGAGCTCGACGTCTTCACCCAGTGCGGCGGCATCGAGATCGCCCGCACCGAGGAGCGGATGGAGGAGCTGCGCCGCCGGATGTCCAGCGCCAAGGCGTGGGGCATCGAGGCCGAGCTCATCACGCCCGAGCAGGTGCAGGAGCGGGTGCCGTTCATCGACATCTCCGAGATCATCGGCGCCTTCTGGACGCCCTCGGTCGGCGTCGTCGACTCGCTGCGCGCCGGCACGCTGATGCGTGAGGAGGCGATGGCCGCCGGCGCGCTGACCGTCGTACCGAACGTCGAGGTCACCGGCATGGACGTCGTCGACGGCGCGCTGCGCGGCGTCCGCACCGACCAGGGCGACATCGCCTGCGACACCGTGGTGATCGCTTGCGGCGTCTGGAGCCCGCACCTCGCCGCGATGGCCGGGGCGTCGATCCCGCTGACCCCCGCGGTGCACCAGATGATCAGCGTCGGGCCCATCCCCCAGCTGGCCGAGCTCGAGGGCGAGATCAGCTTCCCGATCGTCCGCGACATGGACTCGCTGTGCTACGAGCGCCAGCACGGCGCCGACATGGAGGTCGGCTCCTACGCCCACCGCGCGATCCTGCACGACCCCGAGGAGATCCCGTCGATCGAACGGGCCAAGCTGAGCCCGACGGAGATGCCGTTCACCGCTGACGACTTCGACCCGCAGCTCGAGACCGCGCTGGAGCTGATGCCGGACGCGCTCGGGGCCGACGGCGCCGAGATCCGCTACGCCATCAACGGATTGTTGTCACTGACACCAGATGGCGCCCCGATCCTGGGCGAGAGCCCCGAGGTGAGGGGCCTGTGGTCGGCGGCGGCGGTGTGGATCAAGGAAGGCCCCGGGGTGGGACGCGCGGTCGCGGAGTGGATGACGCACGGCTACTCCGAGATCGACCTGCACCACAGCGACATCGCCCGCTTCCACCCCCACCAGCGCACCCGCGAGCACGTGCGGGCGCGCACGTCGGAGGCGTTCATCAAGACCTACGGGATCGTGCACCCCGGGGAGCAGTGGAGCTCCGAGCGCCGCAAGCGGCTGTCGCCGATGTACGCCGACCAGGTCGCACGCGGCGCCGAGTGCTTCGAGACCGTCGGCTGGGAGCGCCCGCAGTGGTACGCCTCCAACGAGTCCCTGCTCGGTGAGTACGGCGACGCCGTCATGCCGCGCGACAACGAGTGGGACAGCCGCTGGTGGAGCCCGATCATCAACGCCGAGCACCTCGCGATGCGCGAGCGGGCCGGCATCGTCGACCTGTCGGCGTTCTGCATCTTCGACGTCTCCGGGCCCGACGCGCTGGCCGCGGTCCAGCGGACCGTCGTGGCGCAGGTCGACGTGACGCCCGGGCGGGTCGTCTACACCCCCGTGCTCGACGCCAAGGGCGGGTTCCGCTCCGACCTGACGGTGATGCGGCTGGCCCACGACCACTTCCGGGTCGTCACCGGTGGCGCGCACGGCATGGCCGACCTGGCCTGGTTCAGCGCCCACGCCCGAGGCCTCGGCGCCGCGGTGACCGACCTGACGTCGTCGTACACCACGATCGGGCTGTGGGGCCCGCGCGCCCGCGACATCCTGGGTCGCGTCACGGTGGCCGACGTCAGCCACGAGGGCTTCACGTTCGCCACGGCCCGCCGCATCGAGGTCGGCAGCCTGGACGTGCTGGCCTCGCGCATCTCCTACGTCGGCGACCTGGGGTGGGAGCTCTACGTGCCGATGGAGCAGGGCGCGCGGCTGTGGTCGCTGCTGCACGAGGCGGGTGAGCCCGACGGCGCGGTGCCGGTCGGCATCGGCGTCTACGGCACGACCGGGCGCCTCGAGAAGGGCTACCGGGCCTACGGCGCCGAGCTCGACACCGAGCGCACCATCGTCGAGGCCGGCATGCAGCGGCCCCGGGTGAAGGAGGCGGCGTTCACCGGGCGCGACGCCTACCTCGCCCAGCGCGAGAAGGACCCGGACCGGGTGATGTGCACGCTGGGCGTCGATGACCACACGTCGGCGTCGGGGGTGAAGCGCTACATGCTCGGCGGCGAGCCGGTCCTGACCGCAACCGGTGAGCCACTGGTGGACGCGCACGGTCATCGCCCCTACGTCACCACCGCCGGCTCGGCGCCCAGCCTCGGCAAGCACCTGCTGATGGCCTACCTGCCGCCGGAGCAGGCGGTTGTGGGGACGCCGCTCGCGGTGTCCTACATGGAGGAGCTCTACCCCGTCACCGTGCTCAGCGCGGACGCGACGCCGGTCTTCGACCCCGACAACGAGCGGCTGCGGTCGTGACCCGGGTCCTGGTGGCGGTCAAGCGGGTGGCCGACACCTCCGGCGAGGTCGTGCTGACCGAGGACGGGCAGGGCCTCGACGGGCGGTTCACCGGCTACACCATCGGCGACCACGACTCGTGTGCCGTCGAGCTGGCCATCCGGGTCGCGGAGGCGGGCGACGGATCGGTGACCGTGCTCAGTGTCGGGTCGTCGGACGCGACCGACCAGATCCGCTCCGCGATGGCGCTGGGCGCGGGGGCCGGAATCCTGGTGGAGGCTGATGTCGCGGCGATGGGGCCGGCGGACGTCGCGGCCGAGATCGCGGCGGTGGTCGGCAGCGCGGCCGAGGCGGGGTCGGCGTACGACCTGGTGGTGCTGGGCAACGACGCCGCCGACACCGGCGACTTCCAGGTGCCGGTGCGACTCGCCCACGCCCTGGGCCGTCCGATCGTCACCGGCGCACGGATGCTGGAGGTCAGCAACGGCGTGCTGGTCGCGCAGGTGCAGGGGCCGTACGCCGACGAGACCTACGAGCTGCCGCTGCCCGCGGTCGCGTCGGTGCTGGAGGGGGGTGCCGAGCCGCGCTACCCGACGTTGCGGGGGCGGATGGCCGCCAAGAAGGTGCAGATCGAGGTGCGCGCTCCCGTCGGGGCGGCAGCGGGTGGCGGCCGGGTGCGGTGGCACGTGCCGCCGCCGGCGCCCAGCGAGGCCGAGGTGATCGGTCAGGGACCGGCCGCGGCGCCGGCCGTCGTCGACGTGCTCGAGAAGCTGGGGGTGCTGCGATGATCCTGGTGCTCTGCGAGGTCGACCCGGCGACCGGTGAGGTCGACGAGGTCTCGCTCGAGTCGCTCGCGCTGGCCCGATCGCTGGGCGCTGCCGCGGGCTCGGACGTGTGCGCTGCTGTGGTCGGGCCGGTGCCTGACCCCGGACCGGTGGCCGCTGTCTTGGGGCGGCACGGGGCCGTCGAGGTCCGCCACGCCGTGGGCGAGGACCTCTCCCGGTACGGCGGCGCGGCCTGGGCGACGGCAGTGGAAGCATTGCTCGACGACGCCATTGATGTCGTGGCCGTCCTGGCCGGCGGCACCCCTCGGGGCATGGAGGTGGCAGCCCACCTCGCGGCGCGGTGGGACGTGCCGATGGCGGCGAACGTCGTCTCCTTCGAAGGCGCTGCGCCGCTGACGGTGCGGCGCCAGGTCGCGGGTGGTTCGGCGTTCGAGGAGATGTCACTGGCGGAGCAGCCCGCGCTGTTCACCGTGGCGGGTCACGCGTGGCGGGCCGAGGAGACGGGCGGCGAGCCGGCCGCCTGGACCGAGCACGCGGTCGCCGTACCCCCGGAGGAGCTGGCCGCCCGAGTGGTGCGCACCAGCGAGCGAGTGGCTGACGAGTCGGGCAGCCTGAGCTCCGCGCCCGTCGTCGTGGGCGCCGGACGCGGCGCGGGCGGACCCGGCGGTTTCGGGCCGGTGACCGAGCTGGCCGAGCTGCTCGGCGGCGCCGTCGGCGTCACCCGCGTGGTCACCAGCCTGGGCTGGCGACCGCACCACGAGCAGGTCGGTCAGACCGGCAGTCGCATCGCCCCCGACGTCTACATCGCCTGCGGCATCAGCGGCGCCATCCAGCACTGGGCCGGATGCGCGTCGTCGAAGACCATCGTCGCGGTCAACACCGACGACGAGGCACCGATGATGACGCGGGCGACGTACGCCGTGGTCGGGGACATGCACGAGGTCGTGCCCGCGATCGTCGCGGAGATCCAGAAGCGACGCTGAGACCAGGAGGGGAAGCCCGCGGGCCTGCGACGCCCGGACGGCTGGGCGCTCGACAGCGCGCGTCTCGATGCTGAGCAACCTCCCGCCGGTCCGACCCTCGCGCGGAAGCGGATGACTAGAGCACCCGTATCAGTCCGCCCTCGGGTCACTCATCCCCCTGCGAGATGCCGGAGGACCCGAGCAGACAGGTGGTGCGCCCATGGACGCCGCGACCGTCGGAGTCTTCTTCGGGGGATGGGTGCTGACGACGGCGCGCCTGTGCCGTCGTGACGCCCGCCTGCGCCGGGTCGCCGGCCACCACGCGGTGGGGGCGCGGCGTGGCGTCGGCGTCGTCCATCTGGTGCTGGCCGGGATGGTTCTCGTGGCCTGACGCTCGGGTCGCGATGTCGGCCCACGTCCTTAAGGTGGGCGCATGAATCGATCAACCGCGTCACTGGAGACCGGCGCCCACATCGAGCACGCCGACCTCCGCGCCGTCTCCTTCCACCACGTGCGCTTCACCGGGCTCGAGCTGGTGGACGTCGAGATCACCGGCGAGATCGAGGGCGTGACCGTCAACGGTGTCGACATCGGTCCGCTTGTCGACGCCGAGCTGAACCGCCGCATGCCGGAGCGGGCGAAGATGCGCCCGGAGACCGTCGAGGAGTTCCAGGAGGCCTGGGCGATCCTCGAGCGGCTGTGGGACGGCACCGAGCAGCGCGCCCGGGCACTGCCTCCCGAGCTGCTCCACGAGCGGGTCCGCGACGAGTGGTCCTTCATCGAGACGCTGCGTCATCTCGATTTCGCGAGCGCTGCCTGGGTCGCGCGCATGGTGCTCGGCGACCCCGTCCCGTGGCACCCCCTCGACCTGCCCTGGGACGAGGCACCCGGCTGGGACGGCATCCCGTGGGACCGAGACGTGCGTCCCTCCCTCGGCGAGGTCATCGCCGTACGTCGCAAACGGCAGGCCATGGTCCGCAACGTGATCAAAGCCCTGACGCCGGATCAGCTCGCGTCGACCGTGACGCAGACCGAGCCGGGCTGGCCACAGCTCGAGAGCTTCCCGCTCAAGCAGTGCCTGTTCATCGTCGTCAACGAGGAGTGGCACCACCGGCTCTACGCCGAACGTGACCTGGAGGTCCTCGAAGCTGGAAGCGGCTGACCGGGTCCTGGTCACCGAGCGCCAGGGCGTGCCGCTCGGCCTCCTGCTGCGGCAGTCCTCAGGCGTCGGTGCCGCGCGCAAGACGATGTGCCAGATCTGCGTCATCGCGCACTCGGGCAGCGGCGTAACCCTCAGCGTGCGCGCGCAAGACCGGCGCCGCTGGCACGAAGATCGACTTGACCGGGCTCTACATCTGTCGCGACCGCGCCTGCTTGTTTGTACATCCGCGACAAGAAGTCGACCGGCACGGTCAGTCTGCCCGAGACACCGAGCCTCGAGGCCTCGGTCGGCCGATTGCACCGCAGCCTCGATCAGTTCGTCGACCGCGTGGCGCCGGCCGCTGGAGGGTCCCCCGGCTGAATCACGGCCCCGGCGTCGAAGCGGACGTCACGATCGTCGCGCCACCGGCACCCCGGCGCGGAGCCGTCCACCGCGGTGCCGAGCCGTCCCGCCTCGCGGTAGGTGTCGTTGAGGACGCAGAGCGCCACCGAAAGACTGAGCAGCTGGGCGCCGTTCGCAGCGGGCCCGGCGACGACTCCTTCCTCGGTCCAGATGTGGCGGAGCACGACGCTCCCCGCGGCCTCCGAGGCCCGCAACGTGCCAGCGGTGGCGCGCACGCCGACCGGTGGAAGCTCCATGCACCCATGGTGCCTCGCGATGACGGGCTCAGTCACCGACGCACTCGGAGGTGGCAGGTGGCATCGGCGACGGTCTCGGTCGTGGGGTCCGTCGGACGTGCAGTCCACCGCTCGACCGGCCTCCCGGACCCCGAAAGAGTCCGAACTGCACGTCTGTCGGACCCCACCCGCGGTGAGAACAAGGTCCGCCGGTCGGCTGCCAGGAGCCCTCGACGCGCTCAGTCACCGATGGCGTCGTGGCCCCGTTGGACGAGCTTGGGGTCGGGCTTCAGCACGACCTCCTCGTCCTTCCCGTCGTAGTCGACGAGGCTGAGGAAGAGTCTCAGGGCCTCGACCCGGGCCCGCTTCTTGTCGTTGCTCTTGATCGAGTACCACGGCGCGTGATCGGTGTCGGTGAGCGCGAACATCTCCTCCTTGGCGTCGGTGTAGGCCTCCCACTTGTCGAGGCTCTCGAGATCCATCGGCGAGAGCTTCCAGCGCCGGACCGGGTCGATCTGACGGACCGCGAACCGCGTCCGCTGCTCCTGCTGGGTCACCGAGAACCACAGCTTCGTCAGGCTCACCCCCGACTCGAGCAGCATCTGCTCGAACACCGGCGCCTGCCCCATGAAGGTCCGGTACTCCTGGTCGTCGCAGAACCCCATCACCCGCTCCACCCCGGCGCGGTTGTACCAGGACCGGTCGAACAGCACGATGTCGCCGAAGGTCGGCAGGTGGGAGACGTAGCGCTGGAAGTACCACTGCCCCAGCTCGGTCGAGGTGGGCTTGGTCAGCGCGACCACCCGGGCGGAGCGGGGGTTCAGGTGTTCCATGAACCGCTTGATCGTCCCGCCCTTGCCAGCGGCGTCGCGCCCCTCGAAGACGATGACGTGCTTCTTGGCGTTGTCCTGGGCCCAGTACTGGAACTTCAGCAGCTCGATCTGGAGGAGGTACTTCTCCACCTCGTAGCTGTTGCGGCTCATCAGCTCGTCGTAGGGGTAGTTCTCCCGCCACGTCTCGACCGCATCGCCGTCGGGCGTGATCAGGACGGGATCCTCCCCGTGGTCGTCGCGCACGCCGTACCCCTCGCGCTCGAGGGAGTCGATGTACTGACGGAGGCTCATCTGCTGCATCGCACCACTGTGGCGCACTCGGAGCCGGTCGGGCAGTGGCAGACTCACTCGGCATGGAGGTCTACCGCACGCCCGACTCCGCCTTCGAGCACATCTCGGACTTCGGCTGGGAAGCGAGGTACGCCGACGTCACAGACCCCGACGGCGGCACCCTGCGCATGGCGTACGTCGAGGCCGGTCCGGCCGACGGGCCCGTGGCGCTCCTGCTCCACGGCGAGCCTTCGTGGTCGTTCCTCTACCGGCACGTGCTGCGGGTGCTGGCCGAGGACGGCGTCCGCTGTGTCGTGCCGGACCTGATCGGCTTCGGCCGCTCCGACAAGCCGGTCGACCCGGCCGACTACTCCTTCGCACGCCTGGTCGAGTGGACCCGTGAGCTGGCCTTCGATCACCTCGGCCTGCGCGAGGTCACCCTGGTCGGCCAGGACTGGGGCGGCCTGATCGGGCTCCGCCTGGTCGCCGAGAACCTGGACCGCTTCGCGGGCGTCGTCGTCTCGAACACGGGTCTGCCGACCGGCGACTTCGACATGCCCGAGGTGTGGTGGCAGTTCCGCAACGCGGTCCAGAAGACCGGTGTGCTCGACATCGGGCGCCTCGTCGCCGCCGGGTGCGTGCACCCACTCTCCGACGACGTGCGGGCGGCGTACGACGCACCGTTCCCCGAGGAGCGCTCGAAGGCGGGCGCCCGCGCGCTGCCCGGTCTGGTGCCCACCCGTCCCGACGACCCCGCCACGGAGGCCAACCGCGCCGCGTGGCAGGTGCTCACGACCAGCGAGCTGCCCTTCCTCGTCGCGTTCAGCGACAGCGATCCGATCACCGGCGCGATGGGCCCGGTCCTGCAGAAGCTCATCCCCGGGGCCCGCGGCCTGAGCCATCCGACGGTCCGGGACGCCGGCCACTTCCTGCAGGAGGACGCCGGGGACGAGCTGGGTCGGGTCGTCGCAGAGTTCATACGGTCCTGACGATGGATGAGGGCGGCGGTCACCTCCGAGGCGCGGTCGAGGAGGCGCTGTGGCCGCTGATCGAGGCCCGGCTGGGCACCCCCGACATGGCGGGCATCGCCGTCGCGGTCCTCCGAGACGGAGAGGTCGTCTCGCGCGGGTTCGGCGTACGCGACCTGGACAGCGGTGAGCCGGTCACCGCCGAGACGATGTTCCACCTGGCGTCGGTGTCCAAACCGTTCGTTGCCACCGGGATCGTCTCGCTCGCCACCGCGCCCGGAGGCGGCGATGCGGTGCTCGATCTGGACGCGCCGATCGGCCGGTGGGTGCCCGAGCTCACGCTCGCCGACGGCCGGGAGTCCGAGGTGACCGCCCGACTGCTGCTGAGCCACACGAGCGGTCTGCCCGACGTCTCCGAGTACGGGTGGCACGACCCACAGCTCGGTGACGACGCGCTCAGCGACTTCGCCCGCAGCCTGTCCGGCTGGCGGTTGCAGGCCGAGCCCGGCTCCGCGTTCGCCTACTCCAACGCCGGCTACGAGCTGCTGGGCCTGGTCCTGGCGCGCGCCCTGGGCACGACGTTCGAGGAAGCCGTACGACGCCAGGTCCTGGCGCCGCTCGGGATGACGACCAGCACGTTCCTGCGCAGCGAGGTGCCGACGCACCTGGCGGCCTCGCCGCACGTCGGGATGCCGTTGTCGGTGCCCGACGACGCCTACCCCTACACGCGACGCCACGCCCCCAGCTCGACGCTGCACTCCAACCTGGTCGAGATGTGCCGGTGGATCCAGGCCCTCGTGGAGCCGGCCGAGGAGAGCATGGCTCTTGATCAGGCCCACCTGGCCACGGAGCTGCTCGACCTGATGTGGCGACCCGTGGTGTCGGTGGGTGAGCCGCCGTGGGAGGAGGCGTCAGGGCTCGGGTGGAGCCTCGGCAGCTATCGCGGGCACCGCACCGTGAGCCACAGCGGGGCCGACCCCGGGTTCGGCTCGAGGCTCGTCCTCGTGCCGGACCGGCGCACCGGAGTGGTGGTGCTGGCCAACTCCAACACCGTCCTCACCTCGGCCATCGCCACAGCCGCGCTCGACATCGCCCTCGCGGACCCCACCCGTCCGGGCGGCTCCGACGGACCGCAGGGACACGACGGCGGCCTGATCGAGCTGCGCTCCTGGCGGCCGATGGTCGTCTGCCCGGTCGCGCAGGCGTTGGCCGCGTCAGGTCCCGAGGCTGCGGCCGAGACCTACCGGCGACTGACGGAGGCCGACCCGGCCGACTTCGACCTCGACGAGGACGGCTTCGAGAAGGCGGTCTGGGGCGCGATCGAGCTGCACCGCACGGATCTGGTCCGGCCCCTCCTCCGGCTGTGGACCACGCTGCACCCTCAGTCGTCGACAGCCTGGACGATGACCGGGTGGGCGCACCAGGTCGACGGGGACGCCGAGACGGCGCGGACGCTTCTCCGTCGTGCCCTCGAGCTCGATCCCGAGAACGAGGAAGCCGCACTCATCCTGGCGGGATCCTGACCGAACGGTCAGGTCTGGAGCGATCCCCGGACAGTGGAGTTGACAGCGCGAGAAGGTGAGACATGGAATCCACGATGCCTCCGCCCGCAGCGCCCTACACGCCCACCGACGCCTCGCTGGGCTCCCGCGTCGGGGCCCTGCTCCTCGACTCGCTCCTCGTCATGCTTCCGCTCTTCATCATCTCCGGGATCCTCTTCGGAGAGAGCCAGGCCGAGGGCGGCGGCGCGAGCGTGTCGTTGACCGGCGTGCCCTTCCTGCTCACGGTGCTGCTGGCGTTCGGCTACTTCTTCGGCCTCGAGGCCACCACGGGGCAGACCCTCGGCAAGAAGATCGTTGGTACGCGCGTGGTCTCCGACAAGAGCGCCGCCCTGACCACCGGTCAGGCCCTCATCAGGACCGCGATGCGCGTCGTCGACGGATTCGCCTTCTACCTGGTCGGATTCGTCGCTGCGCTCGTCAGCTCGAAGAACCAGCGGCTCGGTGACATGGCCGCCTCGACCCGGGTCGTCAAGGCCCGCTGACAACGTCGCTCTCGACGACGTCGATCAGTCGGCGCAGTGCGGCCACGTGGGCGTGCAGGGCACGGCGGCCGTCGTCGGTCAGCGCGACCCACGTCGTACGGCGTCCTGCGCGTGCGCCCTTGCGGCTGCGGACGTAGCCGGCGCCCGCCAGCGCGGAGACGTGCTTGGACAGCACGGAGTCACTGACCTCGATCGCGTCGCGCAGGGTGGCGAACTCGGCCTCCGAGACCGCCGAGAGGGTGGCGAGGAGCTGCAGCCGGGCCGGCGCGTGGACCAGCGGGTCGAGCATCTCCATCAGGCCAGGACCACGAGCGCGACGAGCCCGAGGCCGGCGATCACAGTGACGGCGACGAGTATCCGCGGAGAGGCGCCTCGCGCGTGGGCGGCCGGGTCGTCGACGTACCCGTGCCACCACTGCCGTACGCCGAACGCGTACCCGGCTCCCCCGCCCATCGCGGCGATCGCGACGAGCCACCACCGCGACTCGAAGGCCGCCCACGTCGCAGCAGCCAGCCCGCCCAGGTAGGCGCCTGTGGCCAGGGGCCCGGTCCCGAGCAGGATCTGGCCGACGAGTCCGTCGACCCTGGCGCCGTTGATCCTCCGGAACCGGTGCAGCGCGAACCCGGCGATCAGAGCGAAGACCGCGAGCCCGGCCAGCAGGACAGTCAACCCGAGAGTCGTCTGCTCGGCGATGCCCCAGGCGGCGGTCGCGACCTGCACCGCGACAGCGACGACGAGGGCCGGGAGGAGTCCCGTGGGGAGCCGGAGCCCGGAGGTCAGCCGATCGCGCGCAAGGTCTGCGCCCGCGAGCACGGCGCGAGCGCCCTCGGGGTCAGGGTCTGCGGGCTTGCTTTCCATACCGGAAAGTATGCATTCAACTTTCCATCCTGGCAAGTGACGGCGACGAGAGAGCGACGCCCCGCGCGCGAAGGCCGAGCAGGAGGGCCGCTCCGCGACATCACCGCATGGCTGCGCGACCACGCCGCGACCTAGATTGGCTGCCATGGGAACGACGAGTGAGCCGGTGCCGTTCGAGGTCTACGAGCCCGGTGTCTACCTGCACGGGACCAAGGCGGACCTCACGGTCGGCGACCTCCTCGTGCCGGGCCGCGACTCGAACTTCGAGACCGGCCGCGTCATGAACCACGTCTACTTCACCGCCACCCTCGACGCCGCTGTCTGGGCGCCGACTCGCCGCCGGCGAGGGTCGCGGACGCATCTACGTCGTCGAGCCGGTCGGCGAGTTCGAGGACGATCCCAACGTCACCGACAAGAAGTTCCCCGGCAACCCGACGCAGTCCTTCCGCAGCCGCGAGCCGCTGCGCGTGGTGCGCGAGCTGCTCGACTGGGTCGGCCACTCCCCCGAGACGCTTCAGGCCATGCGGGACGGGCTCGCGGCGCTGCAGCGCGACGGCACCGCGACCCTCTACGACTGAGTCACCGGACGGGTCACCGAGCTGGCCACCGGACTGGGCCACCGGACTGGGCCACCGGACTGGGCCACCGGACTGGGCCACCGGACTGGGCCACCGGACTGGGCCACCGACGAATCCACGCTGCCGACCCGGCGACCGCGGGCCACGATGGAGCCATGAGCGATTCGCTGCTGCCGGACGAGGGAGAGCACCTCACCACCGGGTGGGAGGCCGACGCGCCAGCCGACGACACCCTCAAGCGACGAGCCGTCCTCGTCCACGCCTCCTGGCCGATCGCCGTGGCCGCCGCGCTCGGGCGACCCTCGCGCCGTACGGACCGGTGGTCGGGCGCCTGGGTCGGCGACACCGGAGACCTGACGAACCCCGTGATCCTGACCCAGCCGGTCCCCGAGTCCGAGGCGGGCTCGCTCGTCGCCGAGGTCGAGGAGCTCATCCCGCCGGTGACGCCGTACGTCCTGCTCAACCCTTGGCTGGGACCCGACTTCGCTCCGCACGGGTTGGCGCTCCTGGGCCACCCGCCGCTGATGGTGCGCTTCCCGGGCTCTCGCCCCGAGCACGACCCCCAGGAGGTCCGTGTCCTGGAGGTCCGCGACGCCGACGAGCTCGCCCGCGCCGAGCGTGTCCTGATCACCGGCTTCCCGATGCCCGGCAGCGCACCGGGAAGCGTGCTCCAGCCCGGTCTGCTCGACGGGACCACCCGGGTGTGGGTCGGGTACGTCGACGGCGAGCCGGTCTCGGTGGCGGCCGCCCACCAGGCCGCCGGAGCCACCCTGGTCGAGTACGTCGCTGCGCTCCCGTCCGCTCGGGGTCGAGGCGCCGGCGCCGCTGTCACCTGGGCCGCGACCCTGGCCGACCCCGACGTGCCGGCCGTCCTCATCGCCAGCGACGACGGACGTCCGACGTACGAACGGATGGGCTACCTGGCCCTGGAGCGTTGGACCGCGTGGTTGCGGACCCCTGACACATGATGCTTGGCCTCGACGGGTAGGACTGGTGCATGAAGCTGCTGAGAAGTGCCGCTGCGTTCGGCGTGGCCAAGAAGCTCTACACCGAGGCCCAGAAGCCGGAGAACCAGCGCCGGATCCGCGAGGCCGTTGACAAGGCCAAGGCCAAGCGGGAGCAGCGGCGCCCGCGCTGACAGACCTGGGCGCAGGTCAGCGGACGGGGTGACCGGCCGCGGCGAGCCCGGTCTTGACCTCGCCGACGCTGACCTGCCCGAAGTGGAACACGCTGGCCGCGAGCACGGCGTCCGCGCCGGCCTCCACCGCCGGCGGGAAGTGCTCGACCCGCCCCGCTCCGCCGGAGGCGATGACCGGGATGGAGACGACCCCACGCACCCGCGTGATCAGGTCCACGTCGAAGCCGTCGCGCGTGCCGTCGGCGTCCATGGCGTTGAGCAGGATCTCGCCGGCACCGAGCTTCTCGACCCGAGCGGCCCACTCGACGGCGTCGATGCCGGTGCCCGTGCGGCCCCCGTGGGTGGTGACCTCGAAGCCGGACGCGGTCGTCGTACCTCCCCCGACGCGGCGGGCGTCCACCGACAGCACCAGCACCTGGTTGCCGAAGCGGTCGGCGATCTCGGCGATCAGCTCGGGGCGCCGGATCGCGGCGGTGTTGACCGCCACCTTGTCGGCGCCCGCGCGCAGCAGCGTGTCGACGTCGGCGACCGACGAGACGCCCCCGCCCACCGTCAGCGGGATGAACACCTGCTCGGCGGTGCGGGCGACGATCTCGACCGTGGTGGCCCGCCCCTGGTGGGACGCGGAGATGTCGAGGAACGTCAGCTCGTCAGCACCCTCGGCGTCGTACCTCTTGGCCAGCTCGACCGGGTCACCGGCGTCGCGCAGGCCCTGGAAGTTGACGCCCTTGACCACGCGCCCGGCGTCGACGTCGAGGCACGGAATGACGCGTACGGCGAGGGTCACGCCGGCCCCCGGGTCAGCGCGAGCGCGTCCTCGAGGGTGAAGCGGCCCTCGTAGAGCGCGGTGCCGACGATGGCACCTTCGACTCCCTCGTCGACCAGGCCGGCGATGGCCTCGAGGTCGGCCAGCTCGGTGATGCCGCCGGAGGCGACGACCGGGCGGTCGGTGCGCTCACACACGGTGCGCAGCAGGTCGAGGTTCGGCCCCTGGAGCATGCCGTCCTTGTCGACGTCGGTGACGACGTAGCGGGCACAGCCCTCGGCGTCGAGGCGCGCAAGCACGTCGTACAGGTCACCGCCCTCGCGCGTCCAGCCGCGCGCAGCCAGGGTGCGGCCGCGGACGTCGAGGCCGACCGCGATCCGGTCGCCGTGCTCGGCGATCGCGCGGGCGCACCACTCGGGCTGCTCCAGCGCCGCGGTGCCGATGTTGACCCGTCGGCAGCCGGCGTCGAGCGCCGCCTCGAGCGACTCGTCGTCACGGATGCCGCCGCTCATCTCGACCTTGATGTCGAGCCGGCCGACGATCTCGGCGAGCAGCGCGCGGTTCTGGCCACGACCGAAGGCAGCGTCGAGGTCCACGAGGTGGATCCACTCGGCGCCACGGTTCTGCCAGTTCAGCGCCGCCTCGACCGGGTCGCCGAAGACCTTCTCGGAGCCGGCCACGCCCTGCACGAGCTGCACGGCCTTCCCGCCCTGGACGTCGACGGCAGGCAGGAGCTCGAGATAGGCGGAAGACATGTCGCCAGCCTATTGCGACTCGCGCGCGCGACGGCGCCGGGCTCAGCCTGCGGGCGTGCGTCGAAGGCCGCGTGCCAGCAGGGCTGCCAGCAAACCTGCGCACACCGCCACGCCCACGAGGGCCGGACCCGCTCCGAGGACCTGGGCCAGCGGGCCGGCCAGACCCGAGCCGACCGCGATCGCGCCGACGTTGAGCTGGTCGTAGACGCCGAACACCCGGGCCAGCACCGCCGGGTCGCCGTCGCGCTGCAGCAGCGTGACGGCGGCGATCTCGCGAACGCAGGCGTGGCCGCGCCCGCCAACGCCACCAGCGGCACGGCCGCGCCCGAGCTTCACCCCGACGGTTCTCGTCGCCAACCCGGCGCCGACCAGCGCGAGCATGAAGACCAGCAGCCCCGAGGCGAGCAACCGGGCGGTGGAGGACCCTCGGCCAGCCGGCCGGCCGCCACCACAGCGACCAGCGCTCCCACGGTCAGCGCTCCCGGCAGGACTCCCCCGGCTCCCCCGGCCAGCAGCACCAGCGTCACCACGACGTAGCCGTAGAGGAGTTGTCGACCATCGCCAACCCCATGGCCGCCCGCAGCCGGCGACGCCCGGCGACGAGCCGCAGACCGGCGAGCGCCTCGCTACCGCACCCGCGGCCGTGCGCCCGTCCGTGGGCGCGGCCCGCCGGACGCGGCAGGCGTACGCCGACCACCGGGACGACCGCGACCGCGCAGACGGCGGCCGCAACCACGGCCACCCCGGCCGGCGGGCAACCGAGCACCATCAGCAGTCCGAACAGACCGGACCCACCAGCCACGCCAGGTTCTCCACCCCGGTCGCGACGGCGTTCCACCGCTCCAGCCGGAGTCGGGCACGCACGGCGGGACCGAGGCGGCCACCGACGGGTACGCCGGAGTCGCGGCGACCGCCGAGAGCACGGCCAGCACGACGAGCCAGCCGACCGGCCCGTCGAGGAGCATCACGCCCGCCGACGCCGCGATCAGCACCGCGCGCAGGCCGCACGACCAGGCCAGCACCGCGCCGCGGGGCATCAGGTCGGCCAGCTGTGCCAGGCCCAGAGACGACGTACGGCAGGACGCCGACGGCGACCGTGAGCGAGGCCCAGGACGCGAGCCGGTGGCATCCAGCGCGTAGGCGCCGGCGGCCAGGCTGGTGGTGGTCTGCGCCAAGGTGGCCAGGCCGTGGCCGGTGAGGAGACTGATGAGCGCGCGGCAGCCAGCCGGTTCCGGCGGCGCCGGCGTCGATGTGACGACCCAGTCGGCGTCGACGCCGGCACCCGCAGACCGCCTCTGCTGCGGCACGAACCCCACGACCGGCCCGTCTGTCGGCGGTCGACCGACGATTACCGAGCTGGCGGCCAGCGTGGCGGCTCGGGAGTCGGGGTCGGCACCGGCGCTCCCTCCCGGGCCGGGCAGGAGCCGGCCTCGGGGGTCAGGAGTCGAGCGGGCGCGGGCCTGATACCGACCGGTCCGGACCACTGGTCGTCGTATGGCGCGGTCCCCCGCGACCGGATCGGGGTCACGTGGTGTCACCTGGTGGCACCAAGTGACCCCGATCGCGGCGCCAGGCTCGTTTGCGTCGTGGAGAACCGACCACGGCGCCCTGCTCCGTGGATCGAGCCTGTCGAGATCGACCACTGGCCGGTCAGCGGCGGGAGAAGAGCAGCAGCCGCAGGACGGGAAAGGCGAGCACGACCAGGATGATGATGCCGAGGCGGGCCGCCCAGTCGGGTCGGACCACCCACACCACGATCACCAGCACGAGCAGGAGCGCGGCGAGCAGCCCGTTCTGCTGACGCTTGCGTCGCTCGAGGGTGCCGGTCTGACGACCGACGGCGGGTGCGGGACGGAGCACGCCGGCCGCGGCCTTGAGCGGACGGGTCTTGGCAGCTCGGCGTTCCCGTCGCTCGCGCTCGGCCGCCTTGGCGGCAGCACGCAGACCCGCCTCGTGCTCGCGGGCGGCTGCGCCGCTGGGCCCGCTCCTTGCTCACGACTTCGCTCCGGCAGCAGCGGGCACGAGCCCCTCGACCCAGTGCCGCAGCAGGGCGGCCCCGGCGTCGCCGGACTTCTCGGGGTGGAACTGGGTGGCCGTCAGCGGCCCGTTCTCGACGGCCGCGACGAACCGGTCGCCGCCGTACTCGCACCACGTCACGCCCGGCGGCGTCGTACGCCCGTTGGTGACCAGCTCCCAATCGCGCACGCCGTAGGAGTGGACGAAGTAGAACCGTTCGTCCTCGATCCCGGCGAACAGTCGCGAACCCTCGGGCGGCTGCACCGTGTTCCAGCCCATGTGGGGCACGACGGGGGCCTGGAGCCGCTCGACGGTGCCCGGCCACTCGCCCAGCCCCTCGGTCTCCTGGCCGTGCTCGACGCCGCGGTCGAAGAGGATCTGGAGCCCGACGCAGATACCGAGCACCGCACGCCCGCCGGCCAGCCGGCGGCCGATGATCTCCTCGGCGCGCACCGCACGCACACCCTCGACGCAGGCGCGGAAGGCTCCGACGCCGGGCACGACGAGACCGTCGGCCTCCCGGGCCCGGGTCTTGTCGGCGGTCAGCTCCACCCGGGCGCCCGCGCGTTCCAGCGCCCGCACCACCGAGCGGACATTGCCGAAGCCGTAGTCGAGGACCACCACGTCCGGCCCGGACGACGGCTGGACGTGCGTGAGCGGCGGTACGGCGACGGGGTCGGCGCCCGAGACGGCGGTGGGGGTGTCCCCAGCACTCACAGGGTGCCCTTGGTCGAGGGCACACCGGTCTCGCGCGGGTCGTAGGCGATCGCGTCGCGCAGCGCGCGGGCGACGGCCTTGTACTGCGTCTCCACGATGTGGTGCGGGTCACGACCGCCCAGGACGCGCACGTGCAGCGCGATCTGGGCGTGGTGCGCGATGGTCTCGAAGACGTGGCGCGTCAGCGACCCGACGTAGCCGACCCCGGAGCCGCCGATCGTGACGAACTGCTGTCCCTCGGGCTCGCCGGTGTGCACGCAGTAGGGACGCCCCGAGACGTCGACGACGGCCTGCACCAGCGCCTCGTCGAGCGGCACGGTGGCGTCGCCGAAGCGGCGGATGCCGCTCTTCGGCCCCAGCGCCTCGAGCAGCGCGTCGCCGAGCACGATGGCGGTGTCCTCGACGGTGTGGTGGCCGTCGATGTGGAGGTCACCGTCGGCGTGCACGGTGAGGTCGATCAGCGAGTGGCGCGAGAGCGCGTTGAGCATGTGGTCGTAGAACCCCACGCCGGTGCTGATGTCCGCGCGGCCGGTGCCGTCGAGGTTCAGCTCGACGAGCACCTGGGACTCCCGGGTCGTCCGCTCGATGCGCGCGGTGCGGGCGGGGCGGGCGGGGCGGGCGGAGGCGCCCGTCTCGTCGCTCATGTCATGACCTCCATCAGGGCCGCCCGGAAGGCGGCCGTCTCGTCAGGTGTGCCCACAGAAACCCGCAGCCACCCCTCGGGTCCAGTCTCCCGGATCAGCACACCCCGGTCCACCAGGCCCTGCCACACCGCGTGACGGTCATCGAAGAGCCCGAACAGCACGAAGTTGGCGTCGCTGTCGGCCACGGTCAGATCCTGCTCGCGCAACCACACGACGAGCTGGTCACGCTCCTCGCGCAGCAGCTCGACCTGGGCCAGCAGCTCGTCAGCGTGCCGCAGCGCGGTCAGCGCGACCGCCTGCGTCACCGCGGAGAGGTGGTAGGGCAGCCGAACCAGCCGCAGCGCGTCGGTGATCTCGGTCGACGCCGCCAGGTAGCCGAGACGCACGCCGGCGAAGGCAAAGGCCTTGCTCATGGTGCGGCTGACGACCAGGTTCGGCGTGGAGTCGAGCAATTCCAGGGCGGTCGGCGTGCCGGGCCGGCGGAACTCGGCGTAGGCCTCGTCGACCACGACGAGGCCGGGTGTCGGCAGCGAGGCCGCGGCCGCGCACAGCGCCTGGACCGTCTCCAGCGGTAGAGCCGTGCCGGTCGGGTTGTTGGGCGAGGGCACGAGCACCACGGTGGGCGCCACCTCCTTCACCAGGGCGACGGCCTTGTCGACGTCGATGGCGAAGTCGGTCTCGCGGTGGCCCACGACCCAGCCGGTGTGGGTGTCACGGGCGTACTCGGGATACATCGAGTACGTCGGCGCGAACGAGATCGCCGTACGCCCCGGGCCACCGAAGGCCTGCAGCAGGTGCAGCATGACCTCGTTGGAGCCGTTCGCCGCCCAGACGTGCTCGGGCCCCAGCCCGTGCCCGAGGTATGCCGCCAGTCCCTCGCGCAGGGCGGTGAACTCACGGTCGGGGTAGCGGTTGAGCTCGCCGGCGATCGCGCTCACAGCCACCGCCAGGTCGGCCGCCACGGCGTCGGAGGGCGGGTAGGGGTTCTCGTTGACGTTGAGCAGCACGGGCAGGTCGAGCTGCGGGGCGCCGTACGCCGCGACGCCCTCGAGCTCGGGACGCAGCGGCAACCGGAACGCTCCGGTCGCGGGCGCCGTCACGGCGCTTGCGTGCGTACGTCGATCGCCGCACCGTGACCGGGCAGGTCCTCGGCGTTGGCCAGCGACACGACGTGGCCGGCGACGTCGGCCAGCGCCTCGCGGGTGTACTCGATGACGTGCACGCTGGTGCGGAAGGACCGCACCGACAGGCCCGAGGAGTGGCAGGCGCAGCCGCCGGTGGGCAGCACGTGGTTGGAGCCGGCGCAGTAGTCGCCGAGCGACACCGGGCTCCAGGGGCCGACGAAGACGGCCCCGCCGTTGCTGACCCGGCGCGCCCAGGCGGCGGCGTCCTCGGTCTGGATCGACAGGTGCTCCGCGGCGTAGGCGTTGACGACCTCGAGACCCTGCTCGAGGTCGTCGACCATGACGATGCCGGACTGCGGCCCGGTCAGCGCCGTACGGATCCGCTCGACGTGGCGGGTCACGGACACCTGCTTGTCGAGCTCGGCGACGACGTCGTCGGCCAGCGTCTCGCTGTCGGTGACCAGCACGGAGGCGGCGAGCGGGTCGTGCTCGGCCTGACTGACCAGGTCAGCGGCCACGAAGGCCGGGTCGGCGCTCGCGTCGGCGAGCACCGCGATCTCGGTCGGGCCGGCCTCGGAGTCGATGCCGACGACGCCCTTGACCAGCCGCTTGGCGCTGACGGTGAAGATGCCGCCGGGCCCTGTGACGAGGTCGACCGGTCGGCAAGGGCCGGCGCCGTGGGCCAGCATCGCGATCGCCTGCGCGCCGCCGACGGCGTACACCTCCTCGACGCCGAGCAGCGCGCACGCGGCCAGGATCGTGGGGTGCGGCAGGCCGTCGTTGTCGACCTGCGGCGACGAGGTCAGCGCGATGGAGCCGACGCCGGCGACCTGGGCCGGGACGACGTTCATCAGCACGCTGGAGACCAGCGGCGCGATGCCGCCGGGCACGTAGAGGCCGACCCGGTCGATCGGGACCAGACGTTGGGTGACGGTGCCGCCGGGCACCACCTCGGTGGTGACGTCGGCCTCGAGCTCGGCCTCGCTCGTGATCCGGAGCCGGCGGATGGACTCCTCCAACGCGGCGCGCACAGCCGGGTCGAGGGCCGCGAGGGCGTCGTGGGTGGCCTGGACAGGGACGCGGATGTCGGTCTGCTCGACCCCGTCGAAGCGGGCGGAGAACTCACAGACCGCCTCGAGGCCGCGCTCGCGGACGGCGGCGATGATCGGCTCGACGACGGCAAGGGTCGCGGCAACGTCCATCTCGGCGCGCGGCACCGCGCCGCGGTAGTGCGTGCGGGCGTCGGTGCCGGGTGCGACGGCCTGGCCACGGAGGTCGATTCTGCGGATCATGCACCCAGTCTAGGTAGGTTGACGGCATGACCGAGCATCTGCCCATCTTCCCCTTGGGCATGGTCGCGTTCCCCGGGATGACGGTGCCGCTGCACATCTTCGAGGACCGTTACCGGGCGATGGTGCGCCACCTGCTGACGATCGACGACCCGGCCGAGCGCCGCTTCGGGGTCGTCGCGATCCGCGAGGGCTACGAGACCGGCGGCCACGAGGCCCGCTCGATGTACCGCACCGGGTGCGTGGTCCAGCTCGGCACGGTGTCGGAGTACGACGACGGGCGCTATGACGTGGCCGGTGTCGGGCGCCAGCGGATGCGGGTCGTGGGCACCGACGCCGGGGGGCCGTTCCTGGTGGCCGAGGTCGAGGTCATGCCCGAGGAGGACCGGCCCTCGGTCGACACGGCCCGGGAGGCGGCGCACGCCCTGGCCACCTTCGCCGACTACCGCGACCTCGTCTCGGAGCTGCGCGGCGGCGACGTCATGACCGGCACCCTGCCCCGCGACCCCGAGCTGCTGTCCTACGTGCTGGCCTCGACCTGCTCGCTCACGCTGCGTGAGCGCCAGCAGCTGCTGGAGTCGCCCACCACCCACGAACGGCTCGGGCTGCTGCGCCGACTGATGAGGCGTGAGATCGGCGCGATGAACGCGATCCCGTCGCTGCCGGCCACCGAGGTGGCACGGTCGGGCTGGAGCCCGAACTGACACGGTCCGGCTGAGCCCCTGAGCGGGGCCCGACCGGACCGGGTGTCGTGCGGGTGGATCAGGTCGTGCTGGGTCAGTCGGTGGTGACGCGGACGGTGTAGGAGAACCCGGTCTCGTCGGCCGTGGTCGCGAAGCCCATCGCCTGGAGGGGCTCGATGTTCTCCTGGATCTTCGCGGTCTCCTCACCGGGGAAGGACCCCAGCAGCGCCGAGAGCCAGTCGCCCTCGAAGCTGACGAAGAACGCACCCTGGTCGGCGCCGAGCTCGGACAGCACACTGTCGAAGGCCGCGTCGCTGCCGAGGTCACCGGTGCCGGCGAGCTCACCGACGTAGTCGGGGTTGAGCCCCACAGCCAGGGCGCCCTCGCCCTCCTCGATGGTCACCGCGCCCGGAGGGGCACCGGCGGCGTCGAGGGCCTGCTCGAGCACCCCGCGGATCTCGGCCGGGTCGCCCTTGATGCGGATGCCCGCAGGGATCCGGTCGGGCGTGGTGGCGCCGCTGGTCAGGCCGCCGAAGTCGACGGAGTCGTCGACGGCGATCGAGAAGCCGTCGCCCAGCAGGGTCTGGACGTCCTCGGGGACCGACAGGCCGCTGACGGACTCGAACTCGCTGATGCCCTGCTCGAGCTGGCCGTCGGTGTCGAACTTCTCGGCGAACTCGAGGAACTGCGCGACCGCGTCGTCGCCGACCGGGATGCCGTAGGCGGCGATCGTGGTGGCGGGCAGCTCGGTGATGCCGGTGTCGCCCTCGGACAGGGCCGCGGAGAGGTCCTCCTGGACCAGGCCTGCGGCGGAGACCTTGAGCTCCACGCCCTCGTCGGCGAAGCGCAGCGACATCGCAGCGCCCTCGAAGTCGTCGAAGGCCTCCTCGAGAAGCTTCTTCTCCTCCTCGCTGGGAGCGGAGCCGCCCAGCGAGTCGGTCTCCTGCGAGACGGTGTCGAGGAACGCGGTGGCGGCCTCGGGAGCCGCGTAGCCGGTCACGAAACCGGTGCCGCCGGCGTCCTCGACGCGGGCCTGGAAGGTCTCGTCGTCGGCCAGGCTGCCGTCCTCGGTCTCGGAGAGCACCCGGTCGACGTCCTCCTGGGTCTCGGCGAAGACCATGAAGTCGCCGCTGAAGTCGTAGGCGGCGGGGTCGCCGCCGTCCTCGCCCTCCTCGCCATCGCTGCCGCAGCTCTCGAGCGTGGCCACGCCGTCCTCGGCCGCGCCCTGGTCGGTGACCTCGACAACCGCGAACGGCATCGGCTCCGCCTCGCCGGGCAGCGCGGCGAAGGCCACGCTGTTGCCCAGCCAGGGCTCGATGTCGTCAGCGAAGCTGAGGTCGTCGCAGCCGGACTCCTCCTTGATCAGGTCGAACAGGCTCTGGCGCAGGTCGCCCTCGCTGTCGAGGCCCAGCTCCTCCTCGAGGGCGGGGAACTTCTTCATGCGTCTGGTAGGCCTCGAGCTGCTGACCCTTGCCCGGGTCGATGTCGACGCCGATGTAGCCGATGGCGCTGGCGGGGATCGCCTGCGTGGGCGTGGTGCTGTCGGACAGGAACTGGGTCACGCCCCACGCGGCGGCGCCGACCACGGCGATGGTCACGACGGCGGCACCTGCCACCAGCGGGCCCTTGCTGCGCTTCTGGGGCGCCGAGTCCTCCAGGTAGTCCACTCGTGCCGGGTCACCGGCGCCTGTTCCGCCGGGCGTGCCCGGTGTGTCGCTGGACATGATTCTCCCTCGTCGTGGCCCCCGACCACTTCGGTGGCACGGCAAAACCGTAACCCGCCGACCCGTCAGGAGGGCGCTTTGTCGGACCAGTGGGGGACGTCCGTTCCAGGACCTGTCCGTTCGGCCAGCCGCGGGTGGCCCTTGTCGGTGGTGTCCTGCAGGCGCGGGGGCTTGAACAGCAGCGCCACCAGGGCGCCGAGCGAGGCCGCCAGCGGCCAGAGCGCGAGCACGACCCAGGTGTGGATGGTCAGCGGCGCGGGTGCCTGCTCCCCCGGGGCGGCGTCGCGCAGCGCGTCGACGGGGTCGCCGGGGCCGATGAGCTGGCCCACGAGCCAGGCAGGCCACGGACGCCGCGACCGCGCCGAGCACGACCGAGAGCACGCCCACGACCGGGTCCTGCCGGCCGCGCAGCGCCACCACGATGCCGCTGGGTACACCGACGAGCAGCCCGAGCACCGCGAACCACGCGTCGCTGTCGATCTGCTTGGCCAGCTCGGGGCTCGCGGTCACGATGCCGGCGGCGTCGCGGGTGAGCGTCGGGGTCTCGACGACCAGCCCCCAGACCACGCCGGCGACCACGCCGAGCCCAGCGAGCACGCCGACGACGCTCAGGACCTGCTTCATGCCTCGGCGAGACAGTTGGGCCCCAGCAGGGTCTTGAGGTCGGCGTACAGCGCGGAGGAGGCCTCGACCCGCAACCGGTCGTCGAGGCGCATCACCGTCGTGCTGTTGCGCGAGAGCAGCTTGAGCCGGACCTCGGTGACACCCGGGTGGGTGCCGAGCACGTCGCGCAGCTGGTCGACCACCGGCGGGGTGCAGCGCGTCGAGGGCAGCGAGATGACGATCGGGCCGGACGGCCCCTCGGACAGGTCGGGCACGCTGACCTCGCGACCGTGGATCTCCGGCTGGTCCTTGGAGCGCGACAGCGAGCCCTTGACGGTGATGATGATGTCCTCGTTCAGCGAGGTGCTCACCAGCTGGTAGACGGTCGGGAACAGCAGCACGTCGACGGCACCCTCGAGGTCCTCGACGGTGATCAGCGCCCAGGAGTCGCCGCGCTTGGTGACCTTGCGCTGGATGGCGGTCACCAGGCCGGAGATCTTGACCTGCGCGCCGTCGCCGCGGCTCTCGTCGAGCAGCACCTGCCCGATGGTGCAGTCGGCCTCGCGGGCCAGGATGTGCTCCAGGCCGGTCAGCGGGTGGTCGGAGACGTAGAGGCCGAGCATGTCGCGCTCGTGGGCCAGCAGCGCCTGCTTGTCCCACTCGGCGATGTCGGGGATCGCCACGGTGACGCCCCACCCGGCCTGGTCGGCGGCTGTCGTCGAGCCCCGCGAAGAGCGAGTCCTGGCCGATGGCCTCGTTGCGCTTGATGTCGACGTACTGGTCGACCGCGGACTCCGCGACCGCCACGAGCGCGCGGCGCCGGTGACCCAGGGAGTCGAAGGCACCGGCCTTGATGAGCGACTCGATGACGCGCTTGTTGCAGGCCACCGCGTCGACCTTGCCGAGGAAGTCGCCGAAGTCGACGTACCTGCCCTGCTCGCGGCGCGCGCGCACCACGGCGTCGACGACGTTGGCGCCGACGTTGCGGATCGCGGTCAGGCCGAAGCGGACGTCGCCCTCGACCGGGGTGAAGTCGGCGTCGGACTCGTTGACGTCGGGCGGGAGCACCTGGATCTTCATCCGCCGGCACTCGTTGAGGTAGATCGCGGACTTGTCCTTGTCGTCCTTGACCGAGGTCAGCAGGGCCGCCATGTACTCCTGCGGGTAGTTGGCCTTGAGGTAGGCCGTCCAGTAGGAGACCAGGCCGTACGCCGCGGAGTGGGCCTTGTTGAAGGCGTAGTCGGAGAACGGCAGCAGGATGTCCCACAGCGTCTTGACCGCGCCCGCCGAGTAGCCCGCGCTCGACCATGCCGGCGGAGAACGTCTCGAACTGCTTGTCCAGCTCGGACTTCTTCTTCTTGCCCATGGCGCGACGCAGCAGGTCGGCCTGACCGAGCGTGTAGCCGGCCAGCTTCTGCGCGATCGCCATGACCTGCTCCTGGTAGACGATGAGACCGTAGGTCTCGCCCAGGACGTCCTCGAGGGCGTCGGCCAGCTCGGGGTGGATCGCCTCGACCGGCTCGCGACCGGTCTTGCGGCGGGCGTACTTGTTGTGGGAGTCCGCGCCCATCGGACCGGGACGGTAGAGCGCGCCGACCGCGGAGATGTCCTCGAACGTGTCGGGCCGCATGCTGCGCAGCAGCGCCCGCATCGGGCCGCCGTCGAGCTGGAAGACGCCGAGGGTGTCGCCGCGCTGGAGCAGCGCGTAGGTGTTCGGGTCGGTCAGCTCGAGCTCCTCGAGCACGACCTTCTCGCCGCGGTTGCGACTCGATGTTGCGCAGCGCGTCGTCGAGGACGGTGAGGTTGCGCAGCCCCAGGAAGTCCATCTTGATGAGACCGAGGCGCTCGCAGGTCGGGTAGTCGAACTGCGTGATGACCGCGCCGTCCTGAGGACGGCGCATGATCGGGATGACGTCGAGCAGCGGCTCGCTCGACATGATGACGCCGGCGGCGTGCACGCCCCACTGCCGCTTCAGGCCCTCCAGACCGATCGCGGTGTCGACGACGGTCTTCACGTCGGGCTCGGAGTCGTAGAGCGCCCGGAACTCGCCGCCCTCGCCGTACCGCGCGTGGTTGGGGTCGAAGATCTCCTTGAGCGGGACGTCCTTGCCCATCACCGAGGCCGGCATCGCCTTGGTGACCCGGTCGCCCATCGCGAAGGGGTAGCCGAGGATCCGCGAGGAGTCCTTGACGGCCTGCTTGGCCTTGATGGTGCCGTAGGTGACGATCATCGAGACCCGGTCGTCGCCGTACTTCTTGGAGACGTAGTCGATGACCTCGCCGCGGCGACGGTCGTCGAAGTCGATGTCGAAGTCGGGCATCGAGACGCGGTCGGGGTTGAGGAAGCGCTCGAAGATCAGGCCGTGCTCGAGCGGGTCGAGGTCGGTGATGCGCATGGCGTACGCCGCGATCGAGCCGGCGCCCGAGCCACGACCGGGGCCGACCCGGATGCCGTTGTCCTTGGCCCAGTTGATGAAGTCGGCGACGACGAGGAAGTAGCCCGGGAAGCCCATCTGGGTGATGACGCCGGTCTCGAACTCGGCCTGCTTGCGGACCTTGTCGGGGATGCCCTGGGGGTAGCGGTAGGCCAGCCCCTTCTCGACCTCCTTGACGAACCAGGAGTCCTCCGACTCGCCCTCGGGGACTCCGAAGCGCGGCATGAAGTTGGCCGAGGTGTTGAACTCGACGTTGCAGCGCTCGGCGATGAGCAGGGTGTTGTCGCAGGCCTCGGGCAGGCCGTTGCGCTCGGCCCACAGCTCGCGCATCTCCTCGGGCGACTTGATGTAGTAGCTGTCGCCGTGGAACTTGAACCGGTTCGGGTCCGACATCGTGCTGCCCGACGACACGCACAGCAGGTGCTCGTGGGCGCCGGCGTCCTCGGGCCGCACGTAGTGGGAGTCGTTGGTGGCGATCGGCGGGATCGACAGGTCCTTGGACAGCCGTAGCAGCCCGTCGCGGACGCGGGTCTCGATCTCGAGGCCGTGGTCCATCAGCTCGAGGAAGTAGTTCTCGGCGCCGAGGATGTCGCGGAAGTCGGCCGCGGCCTGGCGGGCCTTGTCGTAGTCGCCGATGCGCAGCCACGTCTGGACCTCACCCGAGGGGCAGCCGGTGGTGCCGATGAGGCCGCCGGCGTACTCCTGGAGCAGCTCGCGGTCGGCGCGCGGCTTGTAGAAGTAGCCCTCCAGCGAGGAGCGGGACGAGAGCCGGAAGAGGTTGTGCATGCCGGCCGTGGTCTCGGCCAGCAGCGTCATGTGGGTGTAGGCACCCGAGCCGGAGACGTCGTCGTCGCCACCGTGGTTCCACCGCACCCGCTTGCGCTCGAAACGGGAGGTGTTGGGCGTGAAGTAGGCCTCCATGCCGATGATCGGCTTGACCCCGTGGGCCTGGGCCTTGGAGTAGAAGTCGAAGGCGCCGAACACGTTGCCGTGGTCGGTCATGGCGATCGAGTCCATGCCGAGCTCGGCGGTGCGCGCGAACATGTCGTCGAGCCGGGCGGCCCCGTCGAGCATGGAGTACTCGGTGTGCACGTGCAGGTGTGCGAAACCGGCCTGGGTGCTGCTGGTCCCACCTGACATCGGGCGACCGGCTCCTCTCACAGGGTGCGGGC
>CAWBNX010000030.1:0-78202 GCA_963790225.1 uncultured Actinomycetota bacterium
GCGAGCAACACCGACGAGAAGGCCGAGAAGGCCGACGAGAAGACCGAGGCCACCCCGTGACTGCTGCACCCACCGAGAAGGAGACGGCGGCCCAGAGCCGCCTGGACGACGCCGAGGTCGCGCCCGGGGAGGACAGCAGCGAGCTGTCGGTGCCGCTCGACCTCCTGCTGACCGACGCCGGTCGCAGCCCGATCCGTCGCTTCCTGCCCGGTGTGTCCGGCGTACGGCTCGCCGCCGGGCTCGCGCGACGCCCGCACAAGGTGGTCGGTCGCGTGGCCGGCCTGGGCGTGGAGCTGGCCAAGGTGGGCGTGGGCCGCTCCGAGCTGGAGCCGCCTGCCAAGGACCGCCGGTTCACCGAGGAGGCCTGGTCCCGCAACCCGTTCTTCAAGCGCACGCTGCAGGGCTACCTGGCCTGGGGCCAGGCGGTGCGCGGGCTGGTCGACGACGCCGAGCTCGGCTGGGGAGACGACCAGCGCATGGGCTTCATCGTGGACAACCTGGTGGAGGCGACCTCTCCCAGCAACAACCCGTTCCTCAACCCCAAGGTCCTCAAGCGCATCCTCGACACCGGCGGCGGGAACCTCGCCGAAGGCGGTCGCCGGTTCGTGCGCGATTTCGCGACCGCGCCGCGGGTGCCGTCCATGGTGGAGCCGGATGCCTTCGAGGTCGGGGTCGACATCGCCGTCACCCCCGGAGCCGTGGTCTTCCGCACCGACGTCTTCGAGCTGATCCAGTACACACCGCAGACCGCCAAGGTCCGCCAGGTGCCGCTGCTCATCGTGCCGCCGACGATCAACAAGTTCTACGTGATCGACCTGGCCGAGCAGCGCAGCCTCGTCGAGCACCTGGTGAGGAACGGACAGCAGGTCTACTGCATCTCCTGGCGCAACCCCGACGCCCGGCACGCCGACTGGGGCCTCGACACCTACGGCCAGGCCATCCTCGAGGCCATGCAGGTCGCCCAGGACATCTCTCGGCAGGACAAGGTGGCGATGTTCGCCATCTGCTCCGGCGGCATGATCGCCTCGATGGTGCTGGCGCACCTGGCTGACAAAGGTGAGCTCGACCGTGTCGCGGCCTTCAGCCTGGCGGTGACCGTCCTGGACCAGGATCAGGCGGGGTTGCCGAGCGCCCTGCTGTCACGCAAGGCGGCCGCCGCCTCGACGCGGGCCTCCCGCGAGAAGGGCTACCTCGACGGGCGTGGCCTGGCGGAGATCTTCGCGTGGCTGCGACCCAACGACCTGATCTGGAACTACTGGGTCAACAACTACCTGATGGGCCACGCGCCCAAGGCCTTCGACATCCTCTACTGGAACGCCGACCCCGTGCGGATGAGCGCGGCGATGCACCGCGACTTCATGGACCTCGCCATCCGCAACGCCCTTGTCGAGCCCGGCGAGGCCGAGATGCTGGGCACCAAGGTCGACCTGTCGAAGGTCGACGTGGACTCCTACGTGGTGGCCGGGATCGCCGACCACCTGTGCAAGTGGGAGTCGTGCTACCAGACCACCCAGCTGTTCGGTGGCGAGTCGAAGTTCGTGCTGTCCACGAGCGGTCACATCGCGGCCATGGTCAACCCGCCGGGCAACGAGAAGGCCAGCTTCCAGACCGCGTCGGAGAACCCCGCCGAGGCGTCGGCGTGGCTGGAGAAGGCCTCGAAGGTGAAGGGCAGCTGGTGGGAGGACTACGTGGCCTGGCTCAACGAGCGCACCGGCGAGGAGCGCAACAAGCCGCGCCGACTCGGGTCGGCGGAGTACGAGCCGCTGTGCGACGCACCCGGCACCTACGTCCACGACCGCTGAGCCGGCTCACGTGAGCCCCATCCAGGAGACCGACGTGCCTGCCTGTGCCCCCGACCGGGTCCGCACCGTCACCGTGCGGGGCGTGTCGGTGCGCATCTCCGAACGACGGGCCTGCGGCGACTACCTCCACGAGCCACCCCTGCTGCTGTGCAACGGCATCGGGGTCAGCTTCGAGGCCTTGCAGCCGTTCGTGGACGCGCTGCACCCGCATCGCGGCATCGTGCGCTTCGACGTGCCCGGTGTCGGCGGCAGTCCGCTGCCGCCGTACCCCTATGCGATCGCGGGCCTGGCTTCCTGGCTGACCGCGGTCATGTCGTCCCTGGGCCACGCCCGGTTCGACGTGCTCGGCCTGTCCTGGGGCGGCGGGCTCGCCCAGCAGCTCGCCGTCCAGTCCCGACGACGCGTCCGTCGGGTGGTGCTGGCCGCGACCGGCACCGGTTGCCTCATGGTGCCCGCCCACCCCAGCGTGCTCGGCAAGATGATGACGCCCCGGCGCCACCGCGATCCCGACTACGCGGCCTCCATCGCCGCCGACATCTACGGCGGCTCGATGCGCACCCACCCCGAGCGCGGTGCCCGGCTGCTGCACGCCGCCACGCGTTCGGGCCCCAAGCGGGGCTACTACTACCAGCTGCTGGCGATGGCGGGCTGGACGAGCCTGCCGTTCCTCAGCCTGCTGCGGCAGCCGACGCTGGTGCTCGGCGGGCTCGACGACCCGATCATCCCGGTCGCGAACCCGAGGATGCAGGCGCGGCTGATCCCACGCGCCCGCCTCCACCTGTACGACGGCGGCCACCTGGGGATCGTCACCGAGGCCGACGAGCTCGCCCCCGTGGTCGAGGCCTTCCTGGACGAGGAGATGACACTGTGACTGCGGCGGCACCGACCGCGGCACCGACCGTGACACCGGACTGGACGACCTGACGCTCGGCGACTCCCCTGCCTCGGACTTCCTGGGCTTCGAGCTGCTGCTCTCCGACGAGGACCGCGAGCTGCTCAGCCGGGTCCGTGCCTTCATGACTCGCGAGGTCGAGCCGGTCATCAACGACTACTGGACCCGGGCCGCCTTCCCCCACGAGCTCGTGCCCGGCCTGGCCGAGCTCGGCATCGCCGGCCTCGCGTACGACGGCCCGGGGTGTCCCGCCCGCGGTGCTCTCGTCGACGGCCTGGTCAGCATGGAGATGTCGCGCACCGACCCGTCGATGGGCACGTTCCTGGGGGTCCACGGCGGTCTCGCCATGGGCTCGATCCAGCTCTGCGGATCCGACGAGCAGCGCGAGCGCTGGCTGCCGGCGATGGCCCGGATGGAGCTCATCGGCGCCTTCGGGCTGACCGAGCCGGACGTCGGCTCCGCGATCTCGGCCGGCCTGGCCACCAGCGCCACGCGCGACGGCGACGACTGGATCCTCAACGGCGCCAAGAAGTGGATCGGCAACGCTGCGTTCGCCGACCTCGTGATCATCTGGGCCCGCGACACCGACGACGGCCAGGTCAAGGGCTTCGTCGTCGAGAAGGGGTCCGACGGCATGGAGTTCCACAAGCAGGAGGACAAGATCGCCCTCCGCGTGGTCCAGAACGCCGAGATCCACCTGAGCGACGTCCGCGTCCCGGAGACCAACCGACTCCAGAAGGCCGACAGCTTCCGAGCCACCGCCGACGTGCTGCGGGTGACCCGCATGAGCGTGGCCTGGGCCGCCACCGGCACCGCCCGCGGCGCGTTCGAGCACGCGTTGCGCTACACAAAGGCCCGCGAGCAGTTCGGTCGGCCGATCGCGTCGTTCCAGCTGGTGCAGGACCTGCTGGTCAAGATGCTGTCGAACGTCACCGCCGCCACCGCCATGAACGTACGCGCCTCGCAGCTGCAGGAAGCCGGGCTGCTGCGCGACGAGCACGCCTCCCTGTGCAAGGCGCACAGCACCGTGCGGATGCGCGAGACCGTCGGGTGGGCACGCGAGGTGCTGGGCGGCAACGGCATCCTGCTCGAGCACCACGTCGGTCGCTTCGTCGCCGATGCCGAGGCGCTCTACTCCTACGAGGGCACCCGCGAGATGAACACCCTCATCGTCGGGCGTGCCATCACCGGAGAGAGCGCCTTCGTCTGAGACCGCCCCGGGTCGTCTCTGCTGCCGTGGCTCAGAAGCCCCCGACGAGGGAGCCCAGCGTGATGACCACGACCAGGGCCACCAGCGGGATGGCCACGGCCACCACGAAGATGTCCTTGTAGGACTGGCGGTGCGTCAGGCCACAGATCGCCAGCACCGTCACGACGGCGCCGTTGTGGGGCAGGGCGTCGAAGCCGCCGGCGGCCAGCACGGTGACGCGGTGCATGAGCTCGAGGCTGATGCCCTGGTCCTCGGCCAGCCCACGGAACTGCTCGCCGAGGGTCTGCAACGCGATGCTCATGCCGCCCGACGCCGAGCCGGTGATGCCGGCGAGCACGTTGACGGCGACGGCGAGGGAGATCACCGGGTTGTTGGAGATCCCGAGCACGGAGTCACGCACGATCTTGAAGGCGGGCAGGGACGCGATCACGGCGCCGTACCCGACCTCGCTGGCCGTGTTGAAGATCGGGAGGAACGAGGCCATGGTGCCGTCGTTGACCGAGCTCTTGAGGTTCCCGAAGCGCGACGTGTTGGTCGCGACCACGATGAGGCAGGCCGCGACGAGCGCGACCACGATGGCCCAGATGCCGCCCACGGTCTCGACGTCGGTGTTGCCGTAGGCGTCGGAGGCGAGGTAGTCGGTGTCCATGGCCGGGAAGACCCAGGTGACCAGCGCGTAGTTGAGTGCGATGACGACGATGATCGGCACGAATGCGACGAGCGCGCTCGGCCGCGGCAACGTCGAGGCGTCGGTGCCGGCGTCGGGCTCGGAGCCCATCAGCGTCGTCATGCCGCCGCCGGAGGAGCTGCTGGCGGTGGCGGTGCCGCCGTCGGTGGAGCGCTCGCTCGTGCCCGCGCCGGTCTCCGTGCCGCCGGTGCCCGTGCCGTTGGCGCCGTCGTCCTTGGACTTCTTGAAGCGGCTGAGCAGCCCGCCGTTGCCCGGGCGCTCCGGCGGGAGATACGTCTCGCCCGCCGCGGTGAGGCGCTTGGCGCGGAACATCAGGTAGCCGGTGCCGCCGCCGAACATGATGAGCGCGGCGATGATCCCCAGACCGGGCGCGGCGAAGGCGTCGGTGCCGAAGAACGGCGCCGGGATCGCGTTCTGGATCTGCGGGGTGCCCGGCAGCGCGGTCATGGTGAAGGTGAAGGACCCCAGCGCGATGGTGGCCGGGATCAGCCGCTTCGGCACGCCTGCCTCCCGGAAGAGCGCCGCGGCGATCGGGAAGACCGCGAAGGCGACCACGAACAGCGAGACGCCGCCGTAGGTCAGGATGCCGCAGGCCAGCACGATCGCGAGGATCGAGCGGGTGTCACCCAACCGCTCCACGATGAAGTAGGCGATGGCGCGCGCAGCCCCGCTGTCGTCCATGAGCTTGCCGAAGAGGGCGCCCAGCAGGAAGAGCGGGAAGTAGGTGATCAGGTAGTTGCCCAGCGCCGGCATGAAGACCTGGGTATAGGTCGCCAGCATCGGCAGCCCGCCGGCGAACGCGGTCGCGAGCAGGGCCATCAGGGGCGCGAGGATGATCACGTTGATCCCGCGGTAGGCGAGGACGATCAACAGGACGAGGGACAGGATGATGCCGAGCAGCCCGATCATGGGCAGGTCCTTCCGATGGGGTCGTGCAGGAGTGGTGCGTGGTCCGAGGGTGGGGGATCATCCGGCCGTCATCGAGTCAGCCGGCGGTCCAGCCGCCGTCGAGGGTGAGGGAGGAGCCGGTGACCGAGTCGGTCCCGGGTCCGCAGAGGTAGGCCACGGCGGCGGCCACCTCGTCAGGCTCGACGAGGCGCTTGACCGGGGTGCGGGCCAGCAGCACCTGCTCGAGGACCTCGTCCTCGGTGATGCCGTGGGCCTGGGCCTGGGAGGCGAGCTGGTTCTCCACCAGTGCGGTGCGGACGTAGCCAGGAGCCACGGTGTTGCTGGTGACGCCCTTGTCGGCCGCCTCCATCGCCACGACCTTCGACAGCCCCTCCAGGCCGTGCTTGGCGCTCACATAGGCGACCTTGTACGGCGAGGCGCGGTGCCCGTGCACGGAGGTGATGTGGACGACGCGGCCCCACCCGGCGGCGTACATCCCGGGCAGCAGCGCCCTGGTGAGCCGGAAAGGCGCTTCGAGCAGCACCCGCTGGATCAGTCGGAACTGCTCCGGATCGAACTCCTCGATGGCAGCGACGTGCTGGAGCCCGGCGTTGTTGACCAGGATGTCGGCGCGCAGGCCCTGGGCGTCGAGGTCGTCGAGGGCGGCCGGGTCACCGAGGTCGGCGACGAGCGCCTCTCCCCCGAGGGACTCGGCGACCGCATGAGCGTTGTCCCCGTCGCGATCGAGCACGGTGACGTGGGCGCCGTCGGCCGCGAGCCGGTGGGCGACGGCTCGCCCGATGCCGCCGGCGCCGCCGGTGACGAGCGCGGTGCGGCCCTCCAGGGGGCGGCGGTGCGGCGTCGCCGCCGCGGTCGCCACGTCAGGGAGGGGCGGATTCTCGGACATGGGCTGAATGTACGCAGTGGCGCGGGTCACGTACATGTCACGACCACCCACATCGTCGAAGAAGTCATGTGGTGGGGCGCCAGCGCCAGGCGCGACCGGGAGGGGGCCGTCGTGGGCCGTCGTGGGCCGTCGACAGTGCCGGGACGTGCGTCGGAGACACCTCCCCAGGCGCGAGGTGCGCCCGCTCACCCGAGGCTCAGCGTCCCGTGAAGACCGGCGCCCGCTTCTCGGACCGCGCGGCGGCCGCCTCCTGTACGTCGTCGCTGGCCCAGCAGCGGTCGAAGCTCGCCTGCACGTCCGGAGCTGACCCACCGTTGAGGACCAGCTTGTTGTGGGCGAGCGTCAGCGGCGCCAGGGCGGCGATCTCGTGCGCCCAGGTCAGCGCGTCCTCGAGCGCTCCCGACCGGTCCGCCAGCCCGCAGGCGAGCGCGGCGTCGCGATCGATCGTCTCGGCGGCGAGCATGAGCCTGCGTGCGACTCCCCCGCCGGCGACCTCCGCGAGTGCGCGCATCGTCCAGGCGTCCACCGCCATGCCGTTGCGCGCCGTCGGCACGCCGAACCTCGCGGTGGTGTCAGCGACCCGGAGGTCGCACGCCAGCGCCAGCTGGGTCCCGGCACCGATGGCCGGCCCGTTGACCGCCGCGATGACCGGCACCGGGAGCCGCGTCAGCCCGTGAAGCATCCCGTAGAGCGCCTCGATGAACTCGTCGCCGTACACCCCTCCGAGGTCGGCGCCCGAGCAGAACGCCGTCCCGGCGCCGGTCATCACGATCGACGCGAGCGCCCTCGTCCACCGCCTCTTGCGAGGCCGGCCGCCAGCGCCCGGCACAGCTCGAGGTCGAGGGCGTTGCGTCGCTCCTCCCGCTGCAGCTCGAGCACCGTCACAGGGCCGTCAGGTCGGATCGCCAACATGGGTCGAAGCCTACGGGCGACACCGCTCGGCGGCTCGCCCCGTCGGAGGACCGGTGGGTGTGACCTTCGCGATCCGGCCCGGACCCCCTGCGGCGGGGTGGCACACAGGTGGGCTTGCCCGCCTGCGTGCCCGGGCGAAGGCCGAAGTCGTCCCCCCGCACGCTTCGCGGCATGAGCGGATGTTGGGTTAGGCAGCAATGCAGTCACGGATAATGGACCCGTCTAGCCCGAAGAGAGACAGGCCCGGTGGGTGAAACGGTTCCCCATCCACCCACCGGGGTTCGCCGCCTCCAGCCGCGTTGTCATAGGTTGACGGTGTCTGTCATCCCATACACGCCGTCGGAGTAGTCGAAGTTCGCCTGTGTTCCGGCTGCTCCAAGAAGCACGGTGTCGAAGGTGGTATCGCCGTTGCCGTCGGTAGTGCCTGCGGCCAGTTGGGCTTTGCACTTGTTGGCGAAGTAGTAGCCGCTGTTCGGCGTCCCGTCGGTGACCTCGACGTGCAGTGTGACGTTCTGGTCGTTCGGGCCGCTTCGGTAGTAGTAGACGGTTCCGATTTGGGTGTTGGTCTGACCAGCACCCGAGCAGCTGATGGAACCAGGGGCAAGGTTCAACGCTACGGAACCGTGAACGGGGCAATCCTCCGACTGGGTCGATGAGGAAGTGGTCGTGGGTGGCGGTGCGGAGGTCGCGGCACCGTTGCTGTTGTAGGTACCTCGGTGGGCGGTGTAGGTGGTCGTGGTCGTGGTCGTGGTTGTGGTCGTCACGCAACCGGTGCGCGCATCTGGCGCGCTGCTGCTTTCGGTCACGACGGGCGCACCTGGTTGGGCGCAGGTTGTGGTGCCCTTCTCGAAGGTGCAGTTCTCGGGACCTTCAGGTCCGCTTGGCGCTGCCATCGCCGCAACTGGGCTTGCCATCACCAAACCAAGGGCGGCGAGGACCAGTGCGGCAGGACGATGCTTCATAACAAGAACCCCCGTGGGTACGAAGTAGACAGCGACGCTCGGCACGAGTCGCTGATTGTCTGAGCTCATCGTGTCGCTCTGCCAGGCCGAGAAGGACCCTGGTCGAACCGTGACATGTCTGGTCTAAAGGCAATAGAGGGCTTAAGTCCTACGGGACGGACGCCGTCCACTTCCCACGGTGCCCCTCATAGTTGGGGGCAATGCATCCGGCTCGGTGCGCGCTCAGAATGCAAGGCAAACGTCCTGTCATCGGCTGCTAGTTCCATTGACGTCACGGCCGGGTTCTGACGAGTCTCGGTCGAGGTGTCCGGAACTGTCGCTCTCTCATCGGCTGCCCACCGGTTGGTGTGGCTCTCTCATGGCCTGCGCGGTCCCGGTCACCGCTGGGTCGGAGTGGCTCAAGAAGGGATTGCTCAGCTCATAGCAGCGGTGCCCTCTCGACCCGTCCAACCGAACGGATCGAAGGGATCAACACATGGCAACGAGTGAGCAAGTCGTGATCGGGATGGACCCGCACAAGCGCTCGGTGACGATCGAGGTGATGACCGCCGACGAGAAGGTCCTTGGGGGCGGTCGCTTCGGCACCGACACCAACGGCTTCACGGCGATGGTCGACTACGTGGCGCAGTGGCCCGAGCGGGTCTGGGCAATCGAGGGCTGCAACGGGATCGGCCGGCACATCGCGATGCGGCTGCTGGCCGAGGACCAGGACGTGCTCGACGTCCCGCCGAAGCTCTCGGCGCGGGCGCGGGTGTTCTCGACCGGCCAGGGACGCAAGACCGACGCCACCGACGCCCATTCCGTGGCGCTGGTCGGCACCCGCATGTCCGGGCTGCGACCGGTGGTCGCCGACGACCAACTCACGGTGCTGAGGATGCTGGTCGACCGACGCCGCGCACTGGGCGAAGAGCACACCCGCAAGGTCTCGCAGCTGCACGCTCTGCTGCTGGAACTCCTGCCCGGTGGGGCAAAGAAGGATCTCTCCGCGGCTCAGGCGAAGGCGCTGCTGGCCAAGGTCCGTCCACGCGACCTGGTCGGCAAGACCCGACGCCGGCTCGCCGCCGAGCTGGTCACCGACCTCGAGCAGAACTACGCCCGCAGGAAGGCCGCCGACAAGGAGCTCAAGACCCTGCTTGCAGCGACCGGCACCGGCCTGCTCGACCTGCACGGCATCGGGCCATCCGGTGCGGCGCGGCTGCTGGTCGAGGTCGGCGACATCACCCGCTTCCCCGACCGCAACCACTTCGCCTCCTGGACCGGAACCGCACCCGTCGACGCCTCTTCCGGCGACCACGTCCGCCACCGGCTCTCTCGCGGCGGGAACCGTCAGATCAACCGCGTGCTGCACACCATGGCGGTCGTCCAGCTGCGCAACGCCACCGAGGGGCGCGCCTACTTCGACCGCAAGAAGGCCAGCGGGAAGTCATCCAACGAAGCCATGCGCTGCCTCAAGCGGCGCCTCTCCGACGCCGTCTTCCGCGTGATGATCGACGACCTCGCCGCAACGGCGAAGACGGGCCCGGGAGGGCAACCGGGCAACGACTCTGTCTCCAGCGCGACCGGCTTACAGCCCAACACCGGCTCTTCGGACGAGCCACTTCCCGGACCCGCCACACCCAAGCCTAGAACCCCACTACCCGCCGCGTCTTGACACAGAAGGGCGCCATGAGCGTGCGATTGAGCGAGAGGGTGTCTTAGGTACCAGCGGGTTTGCCCGTCCAGGTGCGACCGGAGACCGCCGACGAGGCGGGACGGGATGTCCGGCCTACAGCCGTCGGGGCGTAGCACGCGGCGCGCGGGTCAGGGAGATCTGGCCCGGCGCGAGTCGTTGGGTCAGGTAGCCGGGATGGTGGACCAACGTGTGATGTCGCCCGCAGAGCAGAACGCCGTCCGCGACGTCGGTCCGGCCGCCGAGGACCCACCCGTCGAGGTGGTGGGCGTCCCCCCACGCCGTCGGCACGTCGCAGCGCTCCACGGCGCACGTGAAGCCCTGCTGGACGGCCATGGCGACGCGCTGCGGCTTCGTGAACAGGCGGGCGCGGCGGCCCATGTCGAGCAGCTGGCTGCGCGAGCCGAGGACTGCGGGGATCACGCCCGCGGCGCAGGCCATCCGCCGTGCCTCTCCCGGCGCTATCCGGTCACCCGAGTCGAGCGTGGCCGCACCGAGCCCGCCGAGGAGCGTCTCCATGCTCATCGTCACCACGACCGCGGCGTTCATCCCGCCGCTCGACGGGAGCGACTCCGGGTCGACGGTCTCGAGCAGCCGACAGAACGCCTGTCCCATGATCTGCGGCTGCGTCCGGTCCGCACGCGGTATCGCGTCCGCGAGCTGGGGATTAGCGATCGCATGCAGCGCCTTGCGCAGCATCACGCCGTGTCTCGTCGGCACCTTCGCCCAGAGGTTCGTGGTGCCCTCGCCGTCGTCCCACATCGACAGGGACGTCCGGGCCTCCGCCTCGTCGGCCTGGGCCTGAAGACGACGGGCCTCCTCCGCCTCGGCTCCCTCTGGGTCGACGACCTCGAGCAGGCGCCTGCCGATCGAGCGCAGCTGCACAGCATCGAGACGCCGGGCCTCGTCGAGCAGGTGCCTCTCAGCCCGCGCACGGTCCTCGGTGCTCACCCACTCGGGCAGCCGATTCAGGGCGTGACCGATGGCGCGCGCCTGTGCCAGGTCGAGCGCGCCCGCCAGCAGTGCGTCCGCGGTCGCTCGATAGCGATCGGACAGGTCCTCGGCAAATCGGACGTCGGCCCGAGCCGACCGGCCGTGGATCAATGCCGTGGCCGCCAACCAGCCGGCGGTGCTGCCCGCAGCCGGACCCGGCACGCTGCGGGCAAGGTCGATCGCGTCGCCGTGCGCGAGCACCGCCAGCCGCAGACCCTCGAGCCTCGCGATCGCCTGCCCCAGCTCGAGCACGGTCTCGGCGGCCTCCGTCGCGTCCAGGCACCCGACCGCCACCCCGCCGATGCCAGAGCCCGTGACGTCGTCGACCGAAGCCAGCAGGCGCCCGGCGTAGCGGTGCAGGCGCTGCGGGCGTTCCTCCACCAACCCTGTGCCGCTCTCGCCCTGTTCCGTCATGCCAGCAATTCTGGCACGACCCACCGACACAATCGAGTGTGTGTTCGAACCTGTGGAAAAGGTCGGCCCGCGCTTGCCGCAGCGGGAACGCCAGCCCACGCCGGCTCAGTCCAGAACGCGGTGCACCTTGTGCTGCGCGGCCTGCGCGCGGGGCCGGATCACGAGCTCGTCGATGTTGACGTGCGAGGGCCGGGTGACCATCCAGGTGATGGCGTCGGCGACGTCGTCGGCCGTCAGCGGCTCGGCCACGCCGGCGTACACCGCGTCGGCCTTCGCCTGGTCGCCGTCGAAGCGCACCAGCGCGAACTCGTCGGTCCGCACCATCCCCGGCGCGATCTCGCAGACCCGCACCGGCTGGTCGAAGAGCTCGAGCCGCAGCGTCTCGGTGACGACCTGGGTGCCGTGCTTGGCCGCGGTGTAGCCGCCGCCGCCCTCGTAGGCGACGCGGCCCGCAGTCGAGCCGACGTTGAGGACGACGCCCGCGCCGCTGGCGATCAGCGCCGGCAGCAGCGCCTTGGTCACCTGCACCAGCCCGATGACGTTGACCTCGTACATCGCGCGCCAGTCGTCGGCGCTGGCCTCGGCCACGGGCGTCGCCCCGAAGGCGCCACCCGCGTTGTTCACCAGGACGTCGAGCCGCTCACCCACGCGCGACGCCAGGGCCGCCACGTCGTCGTGAGAGGTGACGTCGCAGGCGATCGCGGTGCCACCGATCTCGGCAGCCAGCGCTTCGACGCGCTCGACGCGACGGGCGGCGCACACGACGTGGAAGCCCTCGGCGGCGAGGTGGCGGGCGGTGGCCGCCCCGATCCCGCTGCTGGCTCCGGTCACGACGGCGGTGCGGGCGGGGCGGGGGTCGATGGTGGTCATGGCCCCATTGTGGCCCGCACCCACGCCCGACCAGGATGGGCCACCCGGGAATCACCCGAGACCACCCCCGAGACCACCCCGACGCTGGGAGCCCGCCCGTGCACCTCGAACGCTTCGACCGCTACCCGCTGCTCTTCGGCCCCAGCCCCGTGCACCGGCTCGACCGGCTGACCGCCCACCTCGGGGGCGCTGAGATCTGGGCCAAGCGGGAGGACTGCAACTCCGGGCTGGCCTACGGCGGCAACAAGACCCGCAAGCTGGAGTACATCGTCCCCGACGCGCTCGCCCAGGGGGCGGACACGCTGGTCTCCATCGGCGGCTACCAGTCCAACCACACCCGCCAGGTGGCGGCCGTCGCCGCCAAGCTCGGCCTCAAGGCCCGGCTGGTGCAGGAGAAGTGGGTCGACTGGCCGGACGCCGTCAACGACAAGGTCGGCAACATCCTGCTGTCACGCATCATGGGCGCCGACGTCCGCCTCGACCCCTCCGGCTTCGACATCGGCATCCGCTCGTCGTGGGAGGAGGCGATGCAGGAGGTCCGTGACTCCGGTGGCACGCCGTACGGCATCCCGGCCGGCGCCTCGGAGCATCCGCTGGGCGGGCTCGGCTTCGCTCAGTGGGCGCAGGAGGTGGAGCAACAGGAGGCCGAGCTCGGGGTCTTCTTCGACACGATCGTGGTGTGCACCGTCACCGGCTCGACCCATGCCGGGATGATCGCGGGCTTCGCCGGCCAGGACCGGCCCCGCCGGGTCATCGGCATCGACGCCTCCGCCACGCTGGAGAAGACCCGCGCGCAGGTCGACCGCATCGCGCGCCACACCGCTGACCTCATCGGCCTCGGGCGCGAGCTGCGCGACGACGAGATCACCGTGCTCGAGGGCTGGGCCGGCGACCTCTACGGCATCCCGGTGCCCTCGACGATCGACGCCATCCGGCTCTCCGGGTCGCTGGAGGGGATGATCATCGACCCCGTCTACGAGGGCAAGTCGATGGCCGGCCTCGTCGACCTCGTGCGCGACGGCGACATCCCGCGTGACGCCACGGTGCTCTACGCCCACCTCGGCGGGCAGCCCGCTCTCAACGCCTACAGCGGCATCTTCTGAGCCGGCGGCCCCACCCGACCGGGGCTCGGGCAGGATGGCTTCCATGAGTGCCTACTGGATCAGTCTGTACGTCGAGATCACCGACGAGGCCAAGCTCGCGGCGTACGCCGAGCTGGCCGGCCCCGCCCTGACCGGCGCCGGCGGGACGTTCCTGGCCCGGGGCCTGCCCGAGGCGACCTACGAGGCCGGTCGCGCCACCCGTACGGTCCTCGTCCGCTTCGACTCCGTCGAGGCCGCACAGGCCGCCCACGACAGTCCCGCCTACCAGGAGGCGCTGGCCGCCCTGGACGGCGGCGCGGTCCGTGACCTGCGTATCGTGCCGGGCGTCGACTGACAGCACGCCTGTTCGCCGGCGTGTGACATCAGTGCGACAGGGCTGACGGGGGCGCCGTCCCGACCACTCCGCGGCGCGTAACACCGCCGGCACGCGGAGTCCCTACGCTGGAGCCATGACCCCCCGCAGTGGTGCGCCCGACTGGGCCCACCGGAACGCCGTGCTGTTCGACCTCGACGGCGTCATCACGCCCACCGCGGAGGTCCACATGCGGGCCTGGTCGACGATGTTCAACGCCTTCCTCGAGACCCGCGGCGAGGCGCCGTACACCGACGACGACTACTTCGCCCACGTCGACGGCAAGCCGCGCTACGAGGGCGTCGCCGCCTTCCTGGCCTCCCGTGGCATCGACCTGCCGCACGGTGACCCGACCGACGGAGCCGACGTGGAAACCGTGTGCGGGTTGGGCAACCGCAAGAACGGCGCCTTCGGCGAGGTCCTCGCGCGCGACGGTGTCGAGGCGTACCCCGGCTCGGTCGAGCTGGTCGAGGCCCTGATCGATCGCGGCGTCCGTGTCGCGATCGTGTCCAGCTCGGCCAACGCTCCCGACGTGCTGCGCGCGGCCGGCCTGCTGGATCGCTTCGAGACCGTCGTCGACGGACGGGTGGCCCGCGAGCAGGGCCTGCCCGGGAAGCCGAAGCCCGACACCTACCTCTACGCCGGACGGCTCCTCGACACCGACCCCGAGCACGCGGTCGTCGTCGAGGACGCGATCTCGGGCGTCCAGGCCGGCGCCGCCGGCGACTTCGGCCTGGTCGTCGGCGTCGACCGCGGTGCCGGCGCCGACGCGCTGCGCGAGCACGGCGCCGACCTCGTGGTGGCCGACCTCGCCGAGCTGGTCCCCGGGCTTCTCGCCGAGCGGGAAGTCGTCTCGTGACCGTCGTCGGCGCCGCCCACTCCCCCACGCCGCCGCGCGACAGGCTCGACCGGCACGTCTACCCGATCGACCCCTGGCGCCTGGCCGAGTGCCGCTACGACAGCAGCAACCTCGGACGCAACGAGACCCTCTTCGCGGTCGCGAACGGCTACCTCGGCATGCGCGGAAACGTCGAGGAGGGCCGTGACAGCCACGAGCACGGCACCTACATCAACGGCTTCCACGAGACCTTCACGATCCAGCACGCCGAGGAGGCCTTCGGCTTCGCCCGTGTCGGCCAGACCATGGTCAACGTGCCGGACTGCAAGCCGATCCGGCTGTACGTCGACGACGAGCCGCTGCTGCTCTCGGTCGCCGACCTCGACAGCTACGCGCGCACCCTCGACTTCCGCGACGGGCTCGTGCGGCGGCGACTGGTGTGGCGCACCCCCGCCGGCAAACGGGTCCAGGTCGACTCCACCCGGATGGTCTCGATGGTCGACCGCCACCTCGCGGTGATGACCTTCGAGGTCACCCTGCTCGACGAGGACGCCCCGGTCGCACTCTCCTCGCAGCTGCTCAACCGCCAGGACGGCGAGGACGAGTACTACGTCCGCACCGCCGCCCTCGCCGCCGCGGTCGACCCGCGCAAGACCGAGGTGTTCGACCGCCGCGTCCTCATCCCCCAGCCCCTGGGCGTCAAGGAGCACACCGACCGCTTCGTGCAGGGCTTCCGCTGCGCCGAGTCGGGCATGACGATCGCGGTCGCCGTCGACCACCAGCTCACCACCGACAACGAGTTCTCCTCGAACTACCACCACGACGACCCCAACGCCTCGCGCATCACCTACCGGGTCGAGGCGAAGGTCGGCGAGCCGGTGCGGCTGGTCAAGTTCGCGACCTACCACACCTCGCGCATGGTCCCGGTGCCCGAGCTGGTCAGCCGCTGCCGCCGTACGCTCGACCGCGCGGTGGCCCAGGGCTCCGACCTGCAGCACCAGCGCCAGCGCGAGTGGTACGACGGCTACTGGGAGCGCTCCGACGTCGAGGTCGAGGGGCCGCCCGAGGTCCAGCAGGCCGTGCGCTGGAACCTCTTCCAGCTCGCGCAGGCGGCGGGCCGGGCGGAGGGCGCGGGGGTCCCGGCCAAGGGCGTCACCGGCAGCGGCTACAGCGGGCACTACTTCTGGGACACCGAGGTCTACACGCTGCCGTTCTTCACCTACACCACCCCGGAGTGCTCGCGGGCCGCGCTGCGCTTCCGCTACGGGCTGCTCCCCGCCGCGCGGCGGCGCGCCCAGCAGATGACCCAGCGAGGAGCGCTCTTCCCCTGGCGCACCATCAGCGGCGAGGAGGCCTCGGCCTACTACGCCGCCGGGTCCGCGCAGTACCACATCGACGCCGACATCGCCTATGCGCTGAACCAGTACGTCGAGGCCACCGGGGACCACGACTTCATGGCCAAGGAGGCCGTCGACATCCTGGTGGAGACCGCCCGGCTGTGGGCCGACCTGGGGTTCTGGCGGCGCAACGGCGACGGCGTCTTCCACATCCACGGCGTGACCGGTCCCGACGAGTACACCACCGTCGTCAACGACAACCTCTTCACCAACGTCATGGCGCGGGCCAACCTGCGCAACGCCGCCAGGACCGTGCGCTGGCTGGCCGAGCACCGCCCCGAGGACCACGCGTCGGCGGCGGCGCGGCTGGGGCTCGAGGACGAGGAGGTCGACGAGTGGGAGCGCGCGGCCTCGCGGCTGATGCTGCCCTACGAGGAGCACCTCGGCATCCACCCGCAGGACTCGCAGTTCCTCGACCGCGAGGTGTGGGACCTCGAGGCCACCCCCCGGGAGAACCTGCCCCTGCTCCTGCAACTACCACCCGCTGGTGATCTACCGCTTCCAGGTCATCAAGCAGGCCGACGTCGTGCTGGCGCTGCTGCTGCAGGGCGACTCCTTCACCCCGGAGCAGAAGCGCGCGAACTTCGAGTACTACGACCCGATCACCACCGGCGACTCCACGCTCTCGGCGGTCGTGCAGTCGATCATCGCCGCCGAGGTGGGCTACGCCGAGCTGGCGCTGCGCTACTTCTACCAGGCGATGTTCGTCGACCTCGCCGACATCCACGGCAATGCCAGCGACGGCGTCCACGTGGCGTCGACCGGTGGCGTGTGGAGCGCGCTGGTCTACGGGTTCGGCGGGTTCCGCGACCACGGCGGCGTCTTCACCCTGGACCCGCGGCTGCCGGAGACCTTCGAGGCGCTGACCTTCCGGCTCACCCTGCGCGGCAGCCGGGTCCGGGTCCGGGTGGAGGCCGACGCGCTGACGCTCACCCTCGAGACCGGTGAGGGCGCCGAGCTCGTCGTACGCGGCCAGGAGGTCCAGGTGATCCCGGACTCCCCCGTCGTCGTCACGCTCGACGGGCACGGCGACCGGATCCCGGGCCTGCCGAAGCCCTGGGGCACCGAGGGAGTACGACGCAGCGACGGCTCGGTCATCACCGCGTCACTCCCTCGCGCCACCTGAGCCACGAGCCCGCGGGGTCGTGCTCAGGAGCCGGACTTGGTGTCGACCGTGATCTTCGCGATCCCCACCAGGAGACCGGGCTTGACGGCCTTGGTCTTGAACGTGGCGTTGAGCAGCTCAGCCGCGACCGGCGACACCTTCACCTTGGTCCCCTCGAGCGTCGCGGTTCGGCCGGCGCTCTTCAGCGGCTTCAGCGTGCGCCCGTCGAGCTGGAAGATGAACGCGCTCGACGCGGCCTGCTTGCCGTTGACGCTGACGTCGCCGTAGACGCGGGAAACACCCGGGTCCACGTTGAGGTTCGTGATGCCCACCGTCGTGCCGCCGGCGGAGAGCGAGAAGCCGGAGCCCTCGTGCTGCAGCTGGCCGATGACGTAGGGCGACACCTCGCCGGGCTCGAAGACCGTGACGTTCCCACCGGTGATCGGGAAGCGCAGGGCGCCCTTGACCAGCTTGCCGGCCCCGACCGTCCCCGGCTTCAGGCCGAGCTGACCCAGCGCCTTGACGAATCCCTTGTCGAGCGTGACCTGTGTCGTGTCGCCCGTGACCGCGTCGATGCTGGCGACCGGCTCGGGTGCGTCTCCCCCGAACACTCCGCAGGCACCGAGTCCCAGGGCGGCCGTGACGCTCAGCGCCGCGGCGGCGGCAGTGCGTCTGCGTCGGGCGGTGACGTGTCGAGACATGAGGGGCTCCTCGCGGTGGGGTCACAGTCACCGGGGCGGTGCTGTCCTGGAGGTCGTTCGGCTGGTGGGCCCCCGCGGATGGGTCGATCGACAACACTGCTTGTCAGCGCGTCGGCAGGACCTGCTGCCCCTCACACCTCCCTGGTGATCCGCGCGTCCAGCCACGCGAGCATCTCGGCGGTGGTGGCGTCCCGGTCGGTCTCGTTGAAGATCTCGTGGCGGGCGCCGTCCCGGATGCTGACGGTGACGTCGCTCAGCCCGGCCGCTCGGTAGCGCTGCCCGAGCAGCTGCACGAGGTCACCACCCCCGGCGAGCGGGTCGGCCTGGCCCGACACGAGGAGCAGCGGCAGGTCCGGTCGGATCGCGGTCAGCTGCTCGGGGTCGGCCAGTCGGCCGGCGGACCCGAACAGCGACGGCACGGTGGTCTCGGGCAGGTCGAAGCCGCACAGCGGGTCGGCGACGTAGGCGTCCACCTCGGCCTCGTCGCGCGAGAGCCACTCGTAGCCCGTGCGGTGCTCGAAGCCGGCGTTGAAGGCCTCCAGCCCGGCTGGCCCCTCGGACCCGGCGTCCGGACCGCCGCCATCCCCGCGGCCAGCACGTCGAGCGCCGTCGAGCCCGACAGCACCACCGCGGCGTACTGCGCGGAGTGCTCGAGCAGCACCGACTGGGCGGCGAACGACCCCATCGAGTGGGCCACGAGCACCAGCGGCAGCCCCGGGTGGGTCTCGGCCAGGTGCGCACCGAAGCGCCGCGACGTCGGTGATCAGCCCGTCGAACCCGGCGTCGCCGAAGTCACCGGGCGGTCGACGATCGACCTCCCGTGCCCCCGGTGGTCCGCCGCGTGCACGACGTACCCGGCGGCGTTGAGTGCTCGCGGCGAGCCTGTCGTAGCGCGCCGAGTGCTCGGCGAGACCGTGCGCGACCTGGACGACACCGCGAGGACGGTCGACCTCGGCCCAGGCGTAGGTCGCGAGCACGGTGCCGTCGACGGGTGAGGTGACGTGCGCAGAGGTGAAGGTCATGGGGCGATGCTGCCACGTCACCGCGACGGTCACGCTCGCCCGGAGCTCACGTCCTCCGAGCCCCGGGGCCCCCTCACCCGACCAGGTGGGGCTGCTCCTCGGCGCGGTTCTGGAACGCCAGGACGGCGGGGTTCATGATCCGACCGTCCCAGATGTCGACGGCCCGGCTCAGCGTCTCGTCGTCGGCCCACGAGCGCGGCCCCTCCAGGACGGGACGCAGGAACGGGATGAGCGCCGCGCTGTTCTCCCAGGTGGCCGAGGCCCACAGGTAGGACGGGCTGTGGTCGACGGCGTAGTAGTGCACCCGCTCCCCCACCTCGAACATGGGGTCGTCGAAGGTGGTCGGCCGCGCCCAGCTGAAGCCCATCGCCTCGTCGCAGGACACGTCGACGATGAGGCTCCCGGGGCGGAACTCCGCGAGGTCCGCGTCCTGGAGGTAGGTCAGCGGAGCCGCGGTGTCCTGCAGGGTGCAGTTGACGACGATGTCGTTCTCCGCGAGGTACGGCGCCAGCGGCACCCGGCCGCGCTCGGTGATGACGTGGCTGACCGTCGGGTCGCCGGGGTCGTGGTCGAACTGGCGGATCCGCACCGAGTGGATCGGCGACCCGACGGCCGCCACGCCGCGGTTGGTCAGCACCGCGACCTCGTGCACGCCGTGGGCGTTCAGGGCCGTGACCGCGCCCCGCGCCGTCGCGCCGAAGCCGATGACGACCGCAGACAGCCGCCGGCCGAAGTCGCCGGTGGTTCCGATCAGCTCCAGCGCGTGCAGGACCGAGCAGTAGCCGGCGAGCTCGTTGTTCTTGTGGAACACGTGCAGCCCGACCGCGCCGTCGACCGTCCAGTGGTTCATCGCCTCGAACGCGATGACGGTCAGCTGCCGGTCGATGGCCAGCTGGGTGATCTCGGTGTCCTGGACGCAGTGCGGCCAGCCCCACAGCACCTGCCCGGGTCGCATCGCCGCCACGTCCTCGTGCTGCGGCTTGGGCAGCAGCACGACGTCGGAGCCGGCCAGGATCTCGGCGCGGGTGGCGAACCCCGCGACGCTGGGGGCCAGCTCGGCGTCGCTCACCCCGAACGCCTCGGCGTACCCGTGCTCGAGGGTGATCCGGGCGCGCAGGTCGGCGTCGAGCTGTCCGAGGTGCTCCGGGTGCAGCGGGAGCCGGCGCTCGTTCTCCTTGGCGGAGCTGCCGACGACACCGAGACCCAGCAGCGTCACTTCTTCTTCGGGTTGAGTCAGCGACGTGGACTCCGGGTTGTCCTTGGCGCGCTTGTCGGCGCGCTTCTCCTTGATGGACTTGCCGGTCTTCTTGGTCATGCCTTGCCTGGGCGACTTGTCGCTCATGGTGGCTCCCTTGTCGGAAGCCTGAATGGCTCCGTGACCCCACCGTACGCCGTGGCCGAGGGGTTCCCGGGGGGCCCGTCCGTCGTCGATGATCGGAGAACCCCGACCCCCACCGCGCAAGGAGAACCCCTATGAGCTCGACCGACAGGCTCCCTCGGATCGTGCGCTGGACCCGGCGACTGGAGGAGACCACCGCCCTCGACGCCCCGGTGGCCGCCCTGGAGCCGGCCATCACGGCCGCGTTCGGCACGGGACGCCGGGCCTCGGTCCTGCGAGGTGAGTGGCTGGGCCACGCCCTGCACCCGATCCTCACCGACGTGGTGCTGGGCACCTGGACCTCGGCGACCGTGCTGGACCTGTTCGGTGGCGACGAGTCCGCGGCCGGCGCCCGGCGTCTCGTCGGCACCGGTCTGCTCGCCGTCGCGCCCGACCGCGTGGTCGGGCTGGGCGGAGTGGATCGGCGACCGGTCCCCGCTGACCGACGGGTCGGCCTCGTCCACGCGGTCACCAACGGTGCCGCCGCCGGTGTCTACGCCGCCTCGTGGCTGGCCCGGCGGCAGAGGCCGGCACGACACCGGGGCACGGCTCGCGCTGGCCGGCGCCGCTGTGTCGGGGGTGGGTGCCTACCTGGGTGGCCACCTCGCCGCCGGTCGCGCGGTCGCCACCAGGCACCCGGCCTACGTGGACGCACCCCGAGGCTGAGAGGGTGGCCACGACGGACGATTCGCGCGGGCCGCGACGCGCGGGCACGCGTGGCGGGTCAGGGCTCAGCGCCGCGGCGCGCGTGCAGACGCCGAGGGTGTCCGCGCCGAGCACCTTCGGGGCGCCCTCCTCGTAGAACACGTCGATCTCGCCGACCTCGAACCCCGCGGCCTCGACGAGGGAGACGATCTCCCGGGTCAGGTGGCAGCCACCGATCAGGCGCTTCTGCATCGGCTCGAGCCGATGCTGCCACCGCGCCACCTTCGCGTCGGGGGCGAGCCCGTGCTCGACGAAGTGCAGCGCGGCGCCGGGTCGCAGCACCCGTCGCAGCTCGGCCAGCGCGCGCGCGACGTCGGGGATCGTGCAGAGGGTCCAGGTCGACAGCGCCGCGTCGAACGAGTCGTCGGCGAAGGGCAGCGAGGCGCCGTCGAGCCCGGAGCGGGTGATCGTGACGGGGCTCGCCGCGACCCGTTCGGCCGCGAGGCGCCAGGCCAGGTCGGCCGGCTCGACGGCGCTCACCGCGTGCACCGCGGCGGGGTAGAAGGGCACGTTGTGGCCCGACCCGAACCCCACCTCGACGACATCGCCGTACAGACCGGCGCAGACGCGTTCTCGCAGCGGGTCCGTGGTCCGCATCCCGCAGGCGACGTCGATGATCCGTGGCAGGACCTGACGCTCGTAGACACCCATGACCGCCTCCTCGGAGCGGGAGCATGCCAGAAGGGGCTGGCCGTACGACGGCCAGTGGGTCTCGCGACTCATCGACGGCACCCGAGCCGAGCATCTTCCGGCAGCGCCCGGGGGCTGCGACACTCGGAGGGCTCGCTGATCTCGCTGGGACATACGTGAAGGGGAGTGACATGTCGACCGAGGCACCAGACCTGCACCAGGCACCGACGACGCATCGCGGGGCGTTCTCGTCGCGGACCGTCTTCATCCTCGCCGCCATCGGCTCGGCCGTCGGCCTGGGCAACATCTGGCGGTTCCCCTACGTCGCCTACGAGAACGGCGGCGGCGCCTTCATCATCCCCTACCTGGTGGCCCTGGTGACCGCGGGACTGCCGTTCCTGCTCATGGACTACGCCCTCGGGCACAAGCAGCGGGGCTCCGCGCCCCTCGCCTTCGCGCGCACCAAGCCGCAGCAGCGAGGGTCTGGGGTGGTGGCAGGTGGGCATCTGCTTCGTGATCGCGGTCTACTACGCCGCGGTCATCGCCTGGGCCGTGCGCTACACCGCCTTCTCGGTGGACAAGGCCTGGGGCGACGCGCCGGCGGACTTCTTCTTCACCTCCTTCCTGCAGGCCGGCGACCCCGGGGTCAGCACCGACTTCGTCGCCGGCGTGGTGGTGCCCCTCGCCCTGGTCTGGCTGGCGGTCGGCGTGATCATGGCGCTGGGGGTGGAGAAGGGCCTCGGCACCACCGCCCTGGTGGCCATGCCCGTGCTGCTGCTGGCCTTCGGGACGCTGGTGGTGCAGGCGCTGTTCCTCGACGGCGCCGGTCAGGGCCTCGACGCGCTCTTCACCCCGGACTGGGGCGCGCTGGGCGACGCGGGGGTGTGGACGGCGGCGTACGGCCAGATCTTCTTCTCGCTCTCGATCGGCTTCGGGATCATGATCACCTACTCCTCCTACGTCGGCCGCCGCAACGACATGACCGGATCCGGACTCGTGGTGGGCTACGCCAACTCCTCCTTCGAGGTGCTGGCCGGCATCGGTGTCTTCGCCGCCCTCGGCTTCATGGCCCAGGCCCAGGGGGTGGCCGTCAGCGAGGTCGCCGACGACGGGATCGGGCTCGCGTTCATCGCCTTCCCGGCGATCATCAACGAGGCCCCGGGTGGCGCTCTGCTGGGGCTGCTGTTCTTCGGCTCCCTCGTCGTCGCCGGGCTCACCTCGCTCATCAGCGTGATCGAGGTGGTCATCTCAGCCGTGCGCGACAAGTTCGAGATGACGCGGGTCGCCGCGACGATCGACCGTCGTCGTGCCGACCGCGCTGCTCTCGCTGGCGATGTTCAGCACCACCAGCGGGATCTACGTCCTCGACATCCTCGACCGCTTCATCAACCGCTACGGCATCCTGCTGGTCGCCGTGATCAGCATGCTCGTCATCGCCTGGGGCGCGAAGGCGCTGCCCGACCTGGCCGCCCACCTGAACGTCTACGGCTCCCCCCGACTCGGCCGCACCTGGCAGACGCTGATCTCCGTCGTCACGCCGTTGCTGCTGACGGTCGTGCTCGTCCAGGAGCTGTGGACCGAGGTGACGACGCCGTACGAGGGCTACCCGGGGTGGATGCTCGGCGTCATCGGCTGGGGCGTCTCGATCGCCGTCGCGGTCGCGGGGTTCCTGCTGGCGCGCATCGCCTGGCGACCGGCGACCTCCCTGGAGCCGCAACCCTCACCGCAGCCGCGCCGAGCAGGGCAGCGACCACGAAGGAGACCTGGCATGAGCACCTCCGCGATCGTGATGCTGATCGTGACGATCCTGCTCGTCTGGGGCGGGCTGGCGGTGGCGATCCTGAGCCTTCGCCACCGCCCCACGCCCACGGCGGAGGAGACCCACCGCGACCTCTGAGGCCGGTCCGGCCAACCGGCTGGTCCGGCCGGTCTCGGCCGGACCAGCCGGGTCAGCGCAGGTCGAAGCGGTCCAGCTCCATGACCTTGGTCCAGGCAGCGACGAAGTCCCGCACCAGCTTCTCGCCCGCGTCGTCGCTGGCGTAGACCTCGGCAAAGGCTCGCAGCTGCGAGTTCGATCCGAAGATCAGGTCGACCGCTGTCGCCGTCCACCGCGTCTCGCCGCTGGCGACGTCGCGAATCTCGTAGACGTTCTCCTCCGACTCCGAGGCCTTCCACTGCGTCCCGCTGGTCAGCAGGTTGACGAAGAAGTCGTTGGTCAGCGTGCCGACCCGGTCGGTGAGGACACCATGGCTGCTCCCGGGCGCTGTGAGGCCCAGCGCTCGGAGGCCGCCGACGAGGACGGTCATCTCGGGAGCCGTCAGGCCGAGCATGTAGGCGCGGTCGACCAGGAGCATCTCCGGGTGCAGCTTCTCCCCAGCCCGCAGGTGGTTGCGGAACCCGTCGGCACGCGGCGCGAGGACCGCGAACGCGTCCACGTCGGTGTCCTCCTGCGCAGCGTCGGTGCGACCGGCGTGGAACGGCACGTCCACGGGGACGCCGGCGTCCCGCGCCGCCTTCTCGACCGCGGCCGAGCCGCCCAGGACGATCAGGTCGGCCAGGGAGACCTGTGCGTCACCCGCGGCGTTGAAGTCCCGCTGGACGCCCTCGAGGACGCCCAGGACCCGCTCGAGCTGCTCGGGCTCGTTGACGCCCCAGCTGCGCTGGGGCTCGAGCCGGATCCGCGCGCCGTTGGCGCCCCCGCGCTTGTCGGTGGAGCGGAACGTCGCGGCAGACGCCCACGCGGTCGCGACGAGCTCGGACACCGTCAGACCGGAGTCCAGCAGCCGGGCCTTGAGGCCAGCGACGTCGGCGTCGGTGACCAGCGGCCCCTCGGCCGCCGGGACCGGGTCCTGCCACAGCTGCGGCTCGGCCACCCACGGTCCCAGGAAGCGCGAGACCGGGCCCATGTCGCGGTGGAGCAGCTTGTACCAGGCCTTGGCGAAGGCCAGCGCGAACTCGTCCGGGTTGTCCTTGAAGCGGCGCGAGATCTTTTCGTACTCCGGGTCGACGCGCAGCGCGAGGTCGCTCGTGAGCATGGTCGGCTTGCGCTTGGGGGAGTCCGGGGCCGGACCGGGGATGACCGCCTCGGCGTCCTTGGCCACCCACTGGTGGGCACCGGCGGGGCTCTTCTCGAGCTCCCACTCGTAGGCGAAGAGGAAGTCGAAGTAGTCGTTGCTCCACCGGACGGGGGTGCGGGTCCACGTGACCTCGAGACCCGAGGTGATGGCGTCCGCGCCCTTGCCGGAGCCGTGGCCGCTGCGCCAGCCCAGGCCCTGCTCCTCGAGCGGGGCACCCTCCGGCTCGGGGCCGACGAGGTCGGCGTCACCGGCGCCGTGGGTCTTGCCGAAGGTGTGGCCGCCGGCGATCAGCGCGACGGTCTCCTCGTCGTTCATCGCCATGCGGGCGAAGGTGTCGCGGATGTCGCGAGCTGAGGCCAGCGGGTCCGGGTTGCCGTTGGGGCCCTCGGGGTTCACGTAGATCAGGCCCATCTGGACCGCGCCGAGGGACTCGTCGAGCTCGCGCTCGCCGGCGTACCGCTCGTCTCCCAACCAGGTGTCCTCCGGACCCCAGAAGATCTCCTCGGGCTCCCACACGTCCTCGCGGCCGAAGCCGAAGCCGAAGGTCTCGAAGCCCATGTCCTCCAGCGCCACGTTGCCCGCGAGGACGAGCAGGTCGGCCCACGAGATCTTCTGACCGTACTTCTTCTTCACCGGCCAGAGCAGGCGGCGTGCCTTGTCCAGGTTCCCGTTGTCGGGCCAGCTGTTGAGCGGCGCAAATCGCTGGCTGCCGTCGCCTGCACCGCCGCGGCCGTCATGGAGCCGGTAGGTGCCGGCGGCGTGCCAGCTCAGCCGGATCATCAGGCCGCCGTAGTGGCCGAAGTCGGCGGGCCACCAGTCCTGGGAGGTGGTGAGCACCTCCACGACGTCGCGCTTGACGGCCTCGACGTCGAGACCGGCGAAGGCCGTCTGGTAGTCGAAGTCCGCTCCCAGCGGGTTGCCCTTCGGGGAGTGGGCGTGCAGCACGGACAGGTCGAGGGAGTTCGGCCACCAGTCCTGCAGGCTGCGCGGGCGACCGCCCGTGCGCGGGGTCGGGGCGTCCAGGGCGGGGTTCTCGCTCTCGCTGCCCTGCGCCGTCGCCGAGTCGTGCATCACCGGGCAGCCCTCCTCGGCCTTGCGGTCCACACCCTGCGGGCTGGCGTTCTCGTCGCTCATCTGTTTCCTTTTCTCGGGGTCAACGGGGGGTCAGCGGGGGTCAGCGGGGGTCAGCGGGGGTCAGCGGGGGCGGTCCGGGAGGTGGTGCGCGCGGCCGCGAGACAGGCGGGGCAACGACCCCACCAGACGACCTCGGCCTCGTCGATCTCGAAGCCGAGAGCGAAGGGCGCGCTGCCCGTGGAGTCCGCGCTGCCCGTGGAGCTCGCGCTGGCCGCACCGTCAGAGCCGGGGGTCAGGCAGGGGGCGTGTCCGACCGCGCAGTCGACGTCGGTGATCGCGCCACAGTCGCGGCACACGAGGTGGTGGTGGTTGTCACCTACGCGGGACTCGTAGCGTGCGACCGAGCCGGCGGGCTGGATCCGGCGGACCAGACCGGCCGCGGTCAGCGCCCGCAGCACGTCGTAGACAGCCTGGTGGGAGACCTCGCCCAGAGCCTCACGGACGTCGGCGATCACGGAGTCGGTGTCCGCGTGCGGGCGCTCGTGAACTGCTGCCAGCACCGCGAGGCGCGGGCGCGTGACCCGCAGCGAGGCGCCGCGCAGCATGGACGAGAAATCCGTGGACGTGGACACCCTCGTGAGTCTGCTGCACTTTCTGGAATGGATCAAGCTTCCGCTCCGTCCGGTCCCGGGCACGCAGCGCCGACCACGCCTGCCCGTCCGCCCAGGCCCTACTGTGCTCGGGTGGACCTGGACTCGGCGGCGTGGCTGCTCGTGGGGCTCGACCTCGTCGGCGTCTTCGCGTTCGCGCTCTCCGGCGGTCTCACCGCGGTGCGCAAGGAGTTCGACCTGTTCGGCGTGGTGGTGCTGTCGCTGGTGGCCGGCCTCGGCGGAGGCATCCTGCGCGACGTGCTCATCGGTGACGTCCCACCCGCGGGCATCAGCGACTGGCGACTCCTCGGCGCGGCGACGGCCGCCGGCGTCGTGACGTTCTTCCTGCACCCCGGCGTCAGCCGGTCCCGCCGGATCATCGACTTTCTCGACGCGGTCGGGCTGGGCTTCTTCGCGGTGGCCGGGACGTTGAAGGCACTCGAGCTGGGCTCCCCCACGCTGACCGCCGTCATCGTGGGGGTCCTCACCGGCGTCGGCGGCGGCATGATCCGCGACCTTCTCGCCGGCGACGTTCCGGAGGTGCTCCGACACCGCGAGCTCTACGCGCTGCCGGCGCTGGCCGGGGTCGCCCTCTTCAGCCTGACCTGGGAGCTGGGCTGGACGGTCACCGTCACCTCGACCGTGTCGGCGGTCCTCATCACGGGCCTCAGGCTGGCTGCCACCCGGTGGCAGTGGCAGGCTCCCGCTCCGCGTTCGCGGCCGTGGTCCTGACCGGTCGCCCACCTCCGCGACCCGGCTCAGCGCCCGACGACGCGTTCGGCCAACCGGACCGCGGCACGCCGTACGACGTCGGCCTCGGCCGGGTCCGCGGCCACCTCGTGCGGAACCAGCCCGCCCAGCAGCGCAGCCGGCTGGGTCAGCCACGCCCACGCCCGCCAGGGGTCCATGCGCGCGGCCAGCAACGGTTCGAGCACCGGGAGCAGGTCGGGGCGCGGCTCGCCGTCGTCGGTGAGCTGGAAGGCCGGCACCACGGTGCGTCCCTCGGGCGCGACCACCAGGAGCCGGTGGGCACCGGCGGACTTGTGGATGCGGAAGCGGGTCGCGTTGACCTCGGTGCCGCGCACCTGCGCGAGCGACTCGTAGGTGTGGGTCGGCGTGGCCAGCAGCTCCTCGCGCAGCCGCGCCTGCCGTGCGATGAGCACCAGCGGCACCGGTACGGCGTGCTCGGGTTCGCTGCCCTGCTGGTGCAGCAGCCTGTCGAGCTGCACCAGCTGGTCCGCGTCCAACGCCTCGCCCGTCCGGGGGTCGGTCCACACGGCCCTGCCGTCGGGAGCCCGCTCCAACGTCGGCAGCCCGGCCTCGGCCAGGTGCGGCACCAGGTCGAGCCCTTCCAGCCACGCCGCCAACCGCTCGGCCCGGTCGGCGTGGTCGGAGTGGTCGGAGTGGTCGGAGTGGTCGGAACCGTCAGGCATCGATCACGATCGGGATGATCAACGGCGTACGACGGAACGCGCGCTGGGCCCAGCGCGCGACGTCGCGACCGATCATCTGCTCGACCTGATGGGCGTCGCCGATACCCTCGGCAGCCGCCCGGGCCAGCGTCTTCTCGACGACCTGGACGGCGGGCTTGAAGTCGCCCGGAGCGTGCTCGAAGCCACGGACCAGGAAGTCGGGAGGGTCGGTGAGTGCGCCGGTGTCGGCGTCGACGATCGCCAGCACGGTGACCACGCCCTCGGCGGCCAGCGTGCGGCGGTCCTTGAGGGTGGACTCGGTGACGCCGCCGACGACCTGGCCGTCGACGTAGACGTTGCCGGCCGCCACCTTGCCGGTGATCTTCGCGCGGCCCTTGACCAGGTCGACGACCACGCCGTCGTCGGCCAGCACGACGCGGTCGGCGTCGATGCCGGTGCTGATCGCGAGGTCGGCGTTGGCGCGCAGGTGGCGGTACTCGCCGTGCACGGGCATGACGTTGCCCGGCTTCATGAGGTTGTAGCAGTAGACGAGCTCACCGGCGCTGGCGTGGCCCGAGACGTGCACCTTGGCGTTGCCCTTGTGGACGACGTGGGCACCCCACCGGGTCAGGCCGTTGATGACGCTGGAGATGGCGTTCTCGTTGCCGGGGATGACCGAGCTGGCCATGAGGATGGTGTCGCCCTCCCCCACGCGGATCTTGTGGTCGCGGCTGGCCATCCGCGACAGCGCCGCCATCGGCTCGCCCTGCGAGCCGGTGCAGATGAGGGTGGCCTTGGTGGCCGGCATCCGCTCGAGCTGCTCCAGCGGCACGATGAGGTTGTCGGGGACCTCGAGGTAGCCGAGGTCCTTCGCGACACCCATGTTGCGCACCATCGAGCGGCCCACGAAGGCGACCTTGCGGCCGTGCGCGTGGCTCTGCAGCAGCACCTGCTGGATGCGGTGCACGTGGCTGGCGAAGCTCGAGACGATGACCCGTCGCGGTGCGGTGCGGAACACCTGCTCGATCGCCGGGGTCAGGTCCTTCTCCGAGGTGGTGAACCCGGGCACCTCGGCGTTCGTGGAGTCGATGAGGAGCAGGTCGATGCCCTCGTCGGCCAGCCGTGCGAAGCCGCGCAGGTCGGTGATGCGCCGGTCGAGCGGGAACTGGTCCATCTTGAAGTCACCGGTGTGCAGCACCAGACCGGCGCGCGTCCGGATCCCGACGGCGAGGCCGTCGGGGATCGAGTGGTTGACCGCCAGGAACTCCAGGTCGAAGGGCCCGTACGTCGTCCTGTCACGGTCGCCCTCCTTGACCTCGTGGAGCTTGGGGACGATCCGGTGCTCCTTCAGCTTCTCCTTGATCAGGGCCAGCGTCAGCCGCGACCCGACGACCGGGATGTCGGCGCGCTCGCGCAGCAGGTAGGGCACACCGCCGATGTGGTCCTCGTGACCGTGGGTCAGCACGACCGCGACGACCTTGTCGATGCGGTCCCGGATCCAGCTGAAGTCGGGCAGGATCACGTCGACGCCGGGCTGGTGCTCCTCGGGGAACAGGACGCCGCAGTCGACGATGAGCAGCTTGCCGGCGTGCTCGAAGACGGTCATGTTGCGGCCGATCTCGCCGAGCCCGCCGAGCGCGACGATGCGCAGGCCGTCGCGCGGCAGGCCGGGGGGCGTCTTGAGCTCGGGGTGCGGATGACTCACGAGGGCGGTTCCGTTCCGCGCCGTGGCCCGAACGGGGCGCGGCGCTGTCGGTGATGCGGTGGGGGCGTGTCCCGGAGCGGGGTCCGGGCGGGGCGTGCAGGACCGGGGTCCGGGGTCCGTGCCAGGACACCAGTAGACCAGGAACCCCGCGGATCAGTGGGGTGAGAGCTGACCGGTGAGGCGCGCGTGCCGGTCCGCGCTGGCCTCATTCTGTCCGATGATCTCCACCGTCTTCCCCTTGCGTCCGTACTTCGTGACGATCGCGTCCAGCGAGGCGACGGTGGAGGCGTCCCACACGTGGGAGCTGGTGAGGTCGATGACGACGTGGTCGGGGTCCTCGGCGTACTCGAACTGGGTGTAGAGGTCGTTGCTGGAGGCGAAGAACAGCTCGCCCGTCACGGTGTAGACCGCCTTCGGCGTGCCGTCAGGCCCCTGGACCAGCTCGCGGTGCGTCTCGGTGAGGTGCGCGACCCGCCGGGCGAACAGCGTCATCGCCACCAGCACGCCGACGGCCACACCGATGGCGAGGTTGTGGGTGACCACCACGACCACGACCGTGGACACCATCACGACGTTCTCGCTCTTCGGCATCCGGCGCAGCGTGCCCGGCGAGACGCTGTGCCAGTCGAAGGTGCCGACCGCGACCATGATCATGACGGCCACGAGGGCGGCCATCGGGATGACCGCGACGAGGTCGCCGAACCCGACGACCAGGATCAGCAGGAAGACACCGGCCATGAAGGTCGAGATCCGGGTGCGGGCGCCGGAGGCCTTCACGTTGATCATCGTCTGCCCGATCATCGCGCACCCGCCCATGCCACCGAAGAAGCCGGTGATCACGTTGGCGGCGCCCTGGCCCCACGCCTCGCGGGACTTGTCGGAGTGGGTGTCGGTGACGTCGTCGACCAGCTTGGCCGTCAGCAGCGACTCGAGCAGCCCGACCAGTGCCATCGCGAGGGCGTACGGCGCGATGATCCGGAACGTCTCCACGCTCACCGGCACGTCGGGGACGAACAGCGAGGGCAGGCTCTCGGGCAGATCACCCTCGTCGCCCACGTCCGGCAGCGAGACGCCCGTCGCGAGGGCTGCGCCGGTGATGACGACGATGGCCACGAGCGGGGCAGGTACGACGTCGGTGAGGCGCGGCAGCAGCACCATCAGCCCGATCCCGGCCGCGATCATCGGATACACGAGGAACGGCACGTCGACCATGTGCGGCACCTGTGCGGCGAAGATCAGGATGGCCAGCGAGTTGACGAAGCCGACCATCACCGAGCGCGGGATGAACCGCATCAACCTGGCGACGCCGACCGCGGCGAGCAGGACCTGGAACACGCCGGCCAGGATCACCGTCGCGATGAAGTACTCGATGCCGTACTCCCGGGCCACCGGTGCGATGACCAGAGCCACCGCCCCGGTGGCGGCCGAGATCATGGCCGGCCGCCCACCCAGGAACGCGATGGACACCGCCATGGTGAAGGAGGCGAAGAGTCCCAGCCGCGGGTCGACGCCGGCGATGATCGAGAAGGAGATGGCCTCCGGGATGAGCGCGAGTGCGACCACCAGGCCGGCGACGACCTCGATCCGCAGTCGACGGGGCGAGCGCAGCGCGGCGCGCACGCTGTTGCTCTCGGGACGTTCGGCGAGCGCGGCAGGGGCAGGCACAGGGGCTCCTGGTCGGAGAGGGACGGGGGTGGGGGGCGCCGGCGCGACCCGGCGGCGGGACCGAGTGGCGGCACACCGGCGCGAGAACGGCGCTAACCGCTGGCCGGAAGCGGCTCGAGCGTGACGTCGGGGTGGTCGCGAGCCACCTTCGAGGCCCGCCAGGCGTCCGGGAACAGCGCCAGCCAGGCACCGTCCGAGCGGGAGAGCACCTCCGTGCCCGAGACCCCCGCGAGAGCCTGCGCGCCGTCGGCGTCGGTGCGCCGGGCGAGCACGAAGCCGAGGCGCTCCAGCTGGACGGGTGCGCCGAACTCGGTCTCCATACGGGCGGCCACCACCTCGAACTGCATGGGTCCGACCGCTGCGAGCACGGGGTTCTGACTGCCGCGCAGCTCCGAGCGCAGCACCTGCACGACGCCCTCCTGGTCGAGCTGCTCGATGCCGCGGTGGAACTGCTTGTGGCGCCCGGAGTCGACCGGGCGCACCGTGACGAAGTGCTCGGGGGCGAAGCTCTCGATCCCGGGGTACTGCACAGGGGCGCCCTCGAAGATCGTGTCCCCGACGCGCAGGGCTGAGGCGTTGACCAGACCGACGATGTCGCCCGGATGCGCTGTCTCGACCGAGGAGCGCTCGCGCCCGAACACCGCCTGGGCGTACTTCGTGGCGAAGGGTCGCCCGGTCGCGGCATGGGTGACGACCATGCCGCGCCGGAAGACGCCCGAGCAGACGCGGGCGTAGGCCAGACGGTCACGGTGCTGCGAGTCCATGCCCGACTGCACCTTGAAGACGAAGGCGCTGAACTCGTCGTCGACCGTTCGCGAGGTCCCGTCCACCGCCGGCGTGGCGGCCGGCGCCGGCGCGAGCTCCAGCAGCACGTCGAGCAGCTGCGCCACGCCGAAGTTGAGCAGGGCGGAGGCGAACAGCACCGGGGTGGTGCGGCCGGCGAGGAAGGACTCCTGGTCGTGGTCGGCCTCGTCGGCGGTCAGCAGCTCGTGCTCCTCGGACGCCGCGGACCAGGCCTCGCCCGCGACCGCTGCTGCCTCCTCGGCCGCGAGGTGCTGCTCGGGTGCCCGCGTGGCCCCACCCGCGGTGCGGGTGTAGCTGATGAACCCACCGGTCCGACGGTCGAGCACGCCCTGGAAGTCGCGGTCCGCTCCGACCGGCCAGGTCAAGGGCGTCGGCTTGAGGCCGATCCGCTTCTCGATCTCGTCCATCAGCGCCAGCGGGTCGAGGCCGGGGCGGTCCCACTTGTTGATGACGGTGATGACCGGGATGCCCCGGTGGGCGCAGACCCGGAAGAGCTTGAGGGTCTGCGGCTCCAGGCCCTTGGCCGCGTCGACGAGCATCACCGCTGCGTCGACGGCCGACAGCACGCGGTAGGTGTCCTCGGAGAAGTCGGAGTGACCCGGGGTGTCGACCAGGTTGACCACGTGGTCGCGGTAGTCGAACTGCAGCGCGGCCGAGGTGATGGAGATCCCGCGCGCCCGCTCCATCTCCATCCAGTCCGACACGGTGCCGCGGCGCCCGGCCTTGCCGTGGACGGCACCGGCCTGAGAGATCACCCGGGCATGAAGCGCGAGAGCCTCGGTGATGGTCGACTTGCCGGCGTCGGGGTGGCTGATGACGGCGAAGGTGCGGCGCGGACGGGTGTCGGTGGGGTGGTTCATCCCGGCACATTCTACGGCCCGTGGGGAGGCCGGCCGACCGAGCGCCGGACGCCTGCGCGACGGGTTAGGGTCCGCTCATGAGCCCCCTGCCCTACGAGGAGCTCGCCTGGGCGAGCACCCCCATCGGCGAGATCAGCCTGCGCAAGCGCTTCGACCGCCTGACCCGGCGGTGGGTCCACGAGGTCCGCCTGGGCGACGAGTACCTGATGTCGAGCCAGTTCAACGCGACGGAGATCGCCCTGGCGACGCTCGGGATGGCCGAGGCGCCCGCGACGGGCGCCACGCTGCGCGTCGTGGTGGCCGGACTCGGACTCGGCTTCACCGCGCACGAAGCCCTCAAGGACCCGCGGACCGGCTCGCTGCGCGTGATCGAGCTGGTGGGCGCTGTCATCGCGTGGCACCGGGCCGACCTGGTCCCGGACACCGCGGGGCTCGCAGCCGACCCGCGGTGCGAGCTCGTCGAGGCCGACTTCTTCGAGCTCGTCCGCAGCGGGCGCTGCCCCGACGCGGACGTCCTCCTCGTCGACATCGACCACTCCCCCGACAACCTGCTGGCGCCGACGAACCGCGACTTCTACGAGGAGACCGGTCTGCGCGCGGCCGCCGCCACCTTGAGCGAGCACGGCGTGCTCGCACTGTGGTCCGACGACGAGCCCGATCCACGGATGGTGGACCACCTGCTCACCGCCTTCGGCCACGCACGGGCCGAGGTGGTCAGCTTCGCCAACCCCGTCACCGAGGGCACGTCGTCGTGCACCGTGTACGTCGCGAGCGGGCCGCTCGTGCCTCGACGAACCGCCCGGTGACGTCCCCCGGGGTGGACCGCCGCACGCTCGGGGTCGGCATCGGGGGTTCCGCGGTCGTCGGCGTCGCCTTCGGCATGACTCGGTTCGCCTACGGACTGACCCTGCCGGACGTCCGCACGGCGTTCGCTCTCTCCGAGCTGGTGCTGGGGCTGATCGCGAGCGGGACCTTCGCCGGATACCTGGCCGGTCTTCTCGGCGCGCCGTACCTGTCGGCCCGCCGGGGGCCCCGTGCGCCGACGACGGTAGGCGGCGTCTGCGGCCTCGTCGGTGCAGCGATCGTGGCGCTCGCGCCCACCCCGGGACTGCTCGCCGCGGGGGCGGTGCTGAGCGGCAGCGCGGCCGGATGGGTGTGGGCGCCCTACTCCGACATCGTCGCCCAGGTCGCGCCACGCCGCCACCGACCCGCGCTGCTGGCGGTGATCAGCACCGGGACCAGCCTGGGTCTCCTCGCCCTCGCGGCCCTGGGCGTCCTCTCCACCGTCACGTCCTGGCGACTGGTCTGGGTGGGCGTCGCGCTCGCGAGCGCTGTCGCGGCGTTCGCAAACCTCCGTGCCGTGCCCCGGCTGGAGGCTCGCCCGCTGGAGGACCGTCCGCACACGTCCTCGACGTGGCGACCTGCCCTGGTCGCGCCCCTCGTGTTCGCGGTGCTCTACTTCACCGTCGTGACGGTCTACTTCACCTACGCCAGCCAGGCCACCCGCAGCGGCGGCCTCGGCCCCTCGGCGGCGCCTGTGCTCTTCGCCCTGATCGGTGTGAGTGGACTCGTCGCTCTCGGTACGGGTCGGATGGTCCGCACGTCCGGTGCGCCCGCGGTCGGCGTCGGCTGCGTCTGCCTGGTCAGCGCGGCGCTCGTGCTCCTCGCGCTCGGTCGGACGTCGCTGGCCCTCACCTCGCTGTCCGCGGTGCTGGTCGGGGCGGGCTACATGGTCGGAGCGTCGGTGCTGGCGATCTGGACCGCGGACGTGGTCCCCGAGCGTCCCAGCTCCGGGTTCACGGTCGCACTGGTGGTCGGGGCGCTCACCTCGATCCTCGCTCCCACGGCGATGGGCGCGCTCATCCCCACCTTCGGACTGTCGACCATGCTCGTGGTCGTCGCCGCGACCACCGCCGGCGTCGCGACGGTGGTCGCCGTCAGGGTGTCCCACTAGGCTGGGGCACAGGCTCACGTGCTGTGAGCCGTCACCACCCCGTCACCGAGAACAAGGACCCATCACCTCATGGACGTCTCTCCCCTGGTCTGGGGGCTGACGATCGCCGGGATCGTGGGCCTGCTCCTCTTCGACTTCTACTTCCACGTGCGCAAGGCTCACGTGCCCACGTTGCGCGAGGCGGCGCTCTGGTCGTCGCTGTACGTCGGTATCGCCATCGCGTTCGGGCTCGGTGTCCTCGTGCTCGGGGGAACGACCCCGGGCGGGGAGTACTTCGCGGGCTACATCACCGAGAAGGCGCTCTCGGTCGACAACCTGTTCGTCTTCCTCATCATCATGACGAGCTTCCGGGTGCCTCGCGAGGACCAGCAGAAGGTGCTGCTCTTCGGCATCGCCTTCGCCCTGGTCGCCCGCACCGGATTCATCTTCCTCGGCGCCGCCCTCATCAACTCGTTCGCTTGGGTGTTCTACCTCTTCGGCCTGATCCTGATCCTCACCGCCGGCAACATGCTCAAGTCCGACCACGACGACGAGTCCGAGACTGCCGACAACGTCGTGGTGAAGCTGTCGCGCAAGGTCATCCACACCACCGAGCACTACGACGGCGACAAGCTCTTCACCGTCCACGAGGGCAAGCGGGCCATGACTCCGATGCTCCTGGTCATGGTCGCGATCGGGGGCACCGACATCCTCTTCGCCCTCGACTCGATCCCGGCCATCTTCGGACTGACCCAGGACACCTATCTGGTGTTCACCGCCGTGGCGTTCTCGCTCCTCGGCCTGCGCCAGCTGTTCTTCCTCATCGAGGGTCTCCTGGACCGCCTCATCTACCTGTCCTACGGCCTTGCGGCCGTCCTCGCGTTCATCGGCGTCAAGCTGGTCCTGCACGCCATGCACGAGAACAACCTCGCCTTCATCAACGGCGGCGAGCCCATCGAGGTGACCGAGATCAGCACGACCGTGTCACTGAGCGTGATCCTCGGCGTCCTGCTCGTGACGGTGCTGGCCTCCCTCTACAGCCCGGCGGGCAAGGCGCAGAACGCTATCGGGAACGCCCGCCGCCACGCCACGTCCTACCTCGACTCCGAGTACACGAAGGACGCGCACGAGCGCGAGCGCATCTACGGCCTCCTGCTCTCCGAGCGCGACGAGATCGTCGCGCTGGGGCCGAAGTACAAGCAGAAGGCGCGCGACGAGCAGGAGCTGATGGAGCTGCTGCAGCGTGCCCGTGACAGCCACGACGCCGCCGTGGAGCGCGGGGAGGCGGCCCCCACCGGCCCCTCCCAGCTCCTGCCCCCGCGCGCTTGACGACCACGCTCGGAGGCCCCTCATCGAGGGAGACAGCGGGCGACGCGCACCGCTGCCGGGGGTTTCGACGCGGTGACTGCGAGCATGCTGTTCATGAGGCGGTCAGACACTTCTGAGTCCCTCTGGGCACAGCTCGGACCTCGCGGAAGGGCCCCCGCTCGGGCGCTCGACACCATCGCCGGGAGGCATGATGCCTCATCCCCCCGCATGGCACGCGGAGCAGGAGTTCGCCCCCGGGAAGCTGAGTGCTCGTCACGCCCGCGCCTTCATCACCGACCAGCTCGACAGGCATCGGCTCGACCACCTCGTGGACGACGCCACGCTCGTCGTCAGTGAGCTCGTGACCAACGCCGTCCTCCACGCGAGGACGCATCTCGTCGTCGCCATCAGTGAGCTTCCCCTGGGTGTACGGATGGTCGTCCACGACAACTCCGACGCCCTCCCCGTGATGGGACGAGCCGACACCGACCGCACGGGCGGCCGAGGCATGACGATCGTCGACGCCTGCGCAACGGAGTGGGGGACCGACTGCGACACCGAGGGGCACAAGTCCGTCTGGGCGACCTTCTGCACCCGCGCTGCCTCCCGATCGGTCTGACCCTGTCTGCCGCCATGGAGGCGGACCGGGCGGACGTGCAGCGCCGGCGCCACCGCAGAGGCGTCACGGCGCGGGCGCCGACTCCTCGGTCCGCACGTCGCGGCAGGCCTGGGCCTGCTCGCGAGCCTGCTGGTCGAGTGTCTCGAGCTCGCGCAGCAGCGACCTCAGCTCGTCGGCCCGGAACTCGCTGAGGGCCCCGACCCCTCGACGCAGGACGTCGGTGACCTCCCCCACCGTCGAGGCGGCGGCCAGGCACTCGTCGGGGACGACCACGAGCGTCGACGCCCCAGTCGGCTCGCTCGTCGCGGCGCCGGACGCGGACGGCGCCACCGACGGCGAGGTGGACTCGGCACCGTCGTCGCCGTCGCCCGCCACCCCGACGACCACGCCACCGATCACGAGACCCACGACCAGGGCGGCGGCAGGGACGAGGACCGACCAGCGCGACGTCGTCGTCTGCTCGGTGGCGCGGGCCTCGTGTCCCGGTGGGGTCTGATCCGTCATCGTGCTGTCCTCTCGCTGGGCTCCAGCTCCCGGACCCGGCTGCTGCGCGCCTGGTCGGAGGGCTAGGTTGACCTGATGGACCTGAACGTCCGAACCGCCGACGAGCCCACGATACGACGCCTGGACGGACTGGTGCTGCTCTGGGTGGTCCTCTGGCTGGTGATCGGGGGCTGGGTCGGTCACACGCTGTGGCAGGTCTCCTACCTCGGGGACACGGTGACAGCGTCAGGGCGGGCGATCGGCTCGTCCGGTGACGCGCTCGAGTCGCTCGACGGTGTTCCCGTGGTGGGCGAGCGCACCGCGGAGCTCGGCCGTGAGGTGGTCGCGGCAGGAGAGGACGTTGCCCTGCGCGGGCAGGAGGTCCAGGCTCAGCTGCGGCAGCTCGCGGTGCTGCTGGGGCTCACGATCGCGCTGCTGCCCGCCACTCCTGTGATCGGCATGTACCTCCCGCTGCGCAACGCTCGCAGGCGCGACGTCGAGGAGGTGCGTCAGCTGCTCGACAGCTCGTCGGACGACCAGGTCGTCGACCGGTTCCTGGCTGAGCGCGCCGTACGCCGGATGTCGCCGCGTGCCGTGCAGCGCATCGACTCCGACCCCTGGGCGGCGATGGCTGGGGGGCACGCCCGGCCCCTGGCCGACGCCGAGCTGCAGCGGCTGGGACTGCGCCGGCGTCCGACACCGGCCCCGTGAGCGCGGAGCGGCCGGCTGAGGCCCGACGGGGGCCGAGCCGCCTCGCCGCGTCCTTCGCCGGCCTCGTCGTCGTCCTGCGCTGGTGGGTGATCGGCTTCTGGCTCGTGGTGACGCTCGGCGCGTGGTTCCTGCTGCCGAGCCTCGGGGAGGACAGCGGGGGCAGTGGGCTGAAGGGTCTGGTGCCGAGTGACACCCCTGCCATCACCGCCGAGCTGCGATCGGTGGATCTCTTCGGCTTCCCGCTGGCAGGCCGCACGACGCTGGTGCAACGGGACCCGGACGGGCTCTCGCCCTACGCCCACGCCCGGACCGTGGTCAGCGCCTTCGGAGTCACACGGAAGCCCGACCCCCGGATGCCGGCGCTGCGGGGGGCGTTGCCGATCTCCAACCTGCTGGGCGCCTTCCCGTCCTCCCGGGAGCAGGACACCACGGCACTGACCTACCTGCTGTTCGACCCCGAGATCTCCCTGGGGACCCAGCGTCGCACGGCGCTGCGCTACGCCGACCTGTTCTTCGGTCCTCGCGACGGCTTCGCCGGCGTCACCGGATCGGTGCCCGCACGGGCCGAGCAGGGGGACGTCATCCGCGAATCGCTGCCCCGGGTCGAGTTCCTGACCCTCGCCGCCATCGTGCTGATCGTGGGCGTCGCCTTCCGCTCGGTCACCGCACCGGTGCTCGCGGTGCTCACCACGGGGGTCGCCTACGTGCTGACCCTGCGTCTGTCGGGAGCCGTCGCCGAGCTTTTCGGCGTCGCGACGCCCAGCGAGCTGGAGCCCGTGATCGTGGCACTGCTGCTCGGGGTGGTCACCGACTACACCGTCTTCTTCCTCGCCGCCCTGCGGCGCCAGCTCAGCGACGGCGCCGACCGGCTGGACGCGGCGCGGCAAGCCACCACCGACTACGGCCACATCGTCTGGGTGGCTGGATTGGCGGTGGCGGCGGGCACGGCTGCCCTGGTCGTTGCCGAGTCGCTGTTCTTCCGCGCACTGGGACCAGCCCTCGTCTTCACGGTGCTGGTCGGGCTCGTCGTCGCGGTGACCCTGGTCCCGGCGCTGATGGCGGTGCTCGGGCGCTGGTCGTTCTGGCCCGCGAGGCCCGGGTCCGGCGAGGCACGCCTTCGACGGGGAGGCAGGGGAGGGCGCCGACGCGCTGCTCTGGCCGCGATCGCCCACCGCCGCAAGGTCGCCGCCTGGGTGCTCGCGGGCACCGTCGGAGGGCTCGCCATCGCTGCCGCGCCGCTGAGCGGTCTCGGGCTCGGGGTCTCCTTCGTCGGGTCGCTCCCGGCCGACAGCGGAGTACGACAGGCCGCCGATGCAGCGCGCAGCGGCTTCTCCCCCGGCATCTTGTCCCCGACCACCCTGCTCCTCGAGGGGACGGGGCTCGACACCCGTCGCGCGGCTCTGCGACGCCTGGGCGAACGCCTCGCTCAGGAGCCTGGCGTCGCCGGGGTCCTGGGCCCGGGCGACACGCCTCGTCGGGTCGCCGAGCAGGTGCTGGTGCTCGACGACGGAACGGCCGCCCGGTTCCTGCTGGTGCTGGAGGACCCGGCTCTGGGTGCGACCGCGATCGACTCCCTGTTCGGTGTACAGGAGCGGCTGCCGGAGCTGGTGGCCGCCAGTGGCCTGCGCGGCGTCACCACCGCCCTGGCAGGTGACACCGCCGCAGCGGCGTACATCGTCGACCAGACCCGGGGGGACCTGCTGCGCATCGCGGTGGCCGCCCTGGGTGCCAACTTCTTGATGCTGCTGCTGTTCCTCCGTGCTCCGATCGCTGCGGTCTACCTGCTCGCCGGCAGCGTCCTCTCGCTCGCCGCGGCGCTGGGCCTGACGATGCTCGTCTTCGGGGCGCTCGACCCGGGCGCGGGACTGACGTTCTACGTCCCCTTCGCCGCCGCAGTGCTGCTGCTTGCATTTGGTTCGGACTACAATATCTTTGCCATCGGCACGATCTGGGAACGGGCGCGCACCCGTCCGCTGTCGACCGCCATCGAGGAGACGATGCCCGGCATCGTCTCCTCGCTCCTGGTCGCTGGGCTCGCGCTCGCCGCCAGCTTCGGGCTGCTCTCCGTGGTGCCGCTCGTGCCGTTCCGACAGCTCGCGTTCGCCATGTTCGTCGGGATCATGCTCGACGTGCTGGTCGTGCGCTCGCTCCTGCTCCCCGCGGCGCTGACGGTCGTAGGCAGATGGAGCTCCTGGCCGCGCAAGGACGAGGCCAGCAACCGCTGATCAGGCCGAACCCGGCCCCGTCCGGTGCAGCTCGGCCTCCACACGGTCGCCCAGTGCCTCGAGCCCGGCCTTCTCGACCGGGTCGAAGTCCTGGGCTGCGACCGTGCGCCTCACCCGGCGGAGCTGGCTCGTGACGATCTCGCGCTCGGACGGCGCCACCCGGCGGGCGAGGTCCAGCAGCACCCGCAGGATCGTCTGGAGGACCTGCGGGTCGGCGGCACCGTAGCGACGCGGTTGCGAGATCCCGAGGTCGACCAGGTCGGCGAGCTCAGGACGGTGCAGCACCACCCGGACGCGGTCCTCGTCGTCCCGGAGCAGCTCCGGAGACAGGTCGCGGTCGGTGAGCGCACACAGGAACGCCGAGATGTGCCCGAGGGCGTGGATGGCCGTCGTGGGGTCGTTGATCCCCGGCGAGAGCGCCTTGTTGGCGACGTCGGTCAGCTGACGCAGCCCGAACGCGAGGTCCTGCGTCTGGGTCCGCTCGAACCCGGTGTGGACGCAGGCAGCCACACGTGACAGCAGGCGCTCGCGGGCCTCGTCGTCGAACCGGACACCGTCGACCGGCCACGCCGATCCGAGAGGAGTCGCAGCGACGAGGAAGTCGCCGGGCAGGACGTCGAGATCCACCACGGCACCCTCCTGCTGAGCCACCGTCAGCAGCCGGCTCTGGTCGATCCACGTCAGGAAGCCGTTGTCGTCGGCGCGGAGCGTGAGGGTGGAGGTGTTGCCCGGTGACGTCGGCACGTCCGGGCGCCCCGAGTCCGGGTCCCGCTGCCGGCACCAGCTCGCGCATGGTGGACGCAGCGTCGCTGTGCACGTCACGCAGCATGGTCTCGACCCGGATCTGCTCGGAGAGATGGGCGAGGAACACGACCAGGCCGAGCACGCTGACCACGGCCATCACGAACGCCAGGCTGACCGAGATCTGCGGGACCGCAGCCGACCCGGCGTCCTCGCCGCCGCGCACCGATCGGAGCACGGTCAGGGCGTAGGTGAAGGTGGCGAGGAACAGGGCCAACGTCACCTGCACGAACTGGTCGGCGGTGAACGTCCGCAGCAGCCTCGGGGAGAACTGGCTGCTGGCCAGCTGAAGGGTCACCACGGTGAGCGAGAAGGTCAGCGCGGTGACCGTGATCAGGGAGGAGGCGATCGCTCCCAACAGGGCCCGAGCGGCGTCGGCGTCCCCTCCGAAGAACCAGGCGCTCACCCGGCTCGGCATCTGCCCGTCGACCGCGGCATCGACCTCGGGCAGCCCGAGCCCCAGCAGCAGCGCAGAGACGACGGCGATCGTAGGGATGGGCCACAGCTGGGTGCGGAACGCGTCGCGGGTGTTCGCCAGCCAGGTCGTCATGGACCCAGCCTCGCAGTTCGTGCCGCCGGAGGCTCCCCCGGCGCCTGCGGAGGGCCCGGCTGAGCGCCCACTGGCTGACCACCGCCACACTGGAGCAGTGCAGACCTTCCTCCCTCACGCCGACTTCGAGCGCTCGGCACGGAGCCTCGACCCCAAGCGGCTCGGGAAGCAACGCGTGGAGACGATCCAGATCGTCCGCGCCCTGACGTGGCCCGACTACGGGTGGAAGAACCACCCCGCGGTCCTCATGTGGAGGGGGTTCGAGGAAGCTCTCGGCCGGTACGGGTTCGCGTGCTGCGACGCCTGGACCGACCTCGGCTTCGGCGACACCTGCGCACTCACCATCGCCGGCGACCTGCGGTCGGCTGGGATCACCCGCGTGCGGACCCGCACCGAGCTCGCGCTCGCTCAGGCGCTGCCTCCGTGGCTCGGTGACGAGGCGGTGCACCTCAGCCACCGATCGGCTCTGGTCCGCAAGGACCCTGCCTACTACCGACCGATGTACCCCGACGTTCCCGATGACATCGCCTACGTGTGGCCGGTCAGATCCGAAGCGGCCGTGGCAGCCGAGCGACGCAAGGCCGACAGCGCCGAGCGACGTGTGCGCGCGCAGCACGAGCGGGCGCGACTGGAGGCTGAGCGGCTGCGCCGACGACGCAGCCGCGCCGCGCAACGCGGCTGGCGGACCCGACGACAGAACCGGCTTCCCGAAGTGGGCAACGATGAAGAGTGACGGTGTCTGCAATGCTGAGAGCAGGCTGTCCGCTCGGTGCGACAGCAATCGTCGTGCACGGATCACGGCCAGAACGGAGCTCGCCGGTGAAGCACAGGTCATCGGTCGTCCGGGTGGTGCGTTCACGGACCGCGCTGCTGGCGCTGTCCGTCGTGATGATCACGACGGTCGCGGCGTCGACGTTCGCCGTCGCCCGCGTGACGGCGCCGGCGAGCTCGGTGGTCGCGTGCAAGGCACGCAACGACACGCTCGTGGTCCCGACCGCCCGAGGCGCGTGCCCCCAGGCCACCACCAAGGTGACCTTGGGCGCGCGCGGGCCGCGCGGCTTGCAGGGACCCACGGGGGCGCCCGGGACCTCGGGCGCCGACGGGGCCGACGGCACCAACGGCACTGACTGGCACTGATGGCACTGACGGTGCTCCCGGCACCGACGGCACCGACGGTGCTCCCGGACCCCAAGGCTCGCCGGGTGCCGAGGGTTCCCCAGGTGCCGAGGGATCACCGGGGCCCGAGGGTCCACCGGGACAGCAGGGTCCCCGCGGTGACCAGGGACCGGAAGGCCCCGCCGGCCCGGCGTCCGGGATCATCGCCTCGGTCGACATGGCCTTCAGCGACGACAACCGCGCCGGCTGGACGCGAATCGACGACTTGGGAGACGACACGTGCCGTCCCCTGCCGCTCGGGTTCACGTTCAACGGTTTCGGGACCTCCACCGCGGCCGTGAGCCTGTCGAGCAACGGTGTGCTCTTCCTCGGCTCGCAGTGCTTCCCGGCCTTCGCCAACACGACTCTGCCGACCGGCATTACCGCTGCCCCCGCGCTCTTCTTCTTCTGGGACGACCTCGTGGACTACGGCAGCGGTGAGTTCGCGGAGCACGTCACCCTCGGAGAGGCGGGTGGCCGGACCTTCCAGCTCTACGTCCGGATGCGTCTGCGGAACGACATCTGCGGGACAGCAGCAGTCACCGCCATGATCTCGGTGCACGAGCGCTCCGGTCTGGTCAAGGTGAGCTACCCGACCGTCGACGACTGCGCCCCGCTGCGAGGCTCGGGCGCCACCCTCGGCTTCCAAGCCGCAGGCGGATCGAGCGCCGAGGCGTTCAGCGTCGCGGCCAACAGTCCGGTGCTGGACGACGACACCCCGGGCCAGTCCATGTCCTTCCACCCCCCGAACTGATCACCCGTCGGGGTGATCAGCGGGCCGGAGCGATGTTCTGGTTGATGCGGAAGAGGTTTCCCGGGTCGTAGGACTTCTTGATCGTGGCCAGACGGTCGTAGTTCGCACCGTAGTTGGCGCGGATGCGTCCCTGGTCGTCCTCGGCCATGAAGTTGATGTAACCGCCGGGGCTCGTGTGCGGCTCCAGCGCCTGGTGGTAGTCGCGCACCCAGCTGATGTTGGCTTCGTTGTCGGCCGGGTCGGGCCACATGCCCGCGATGACCGGGGCGAAGTTCGCGTCCCGGTAGGCGAACGCGGTCGCGTCCGCGGCGACGTCGTGGACGGCGCCGTCGATGGGGTACAGGTGCATGGTGGACTCCACCGCCGGCACCTTGGGTCCGTGCTCGACGTGCGCGGCGATGACGCCGTCGGTCAGCTCAGGGAGGAACGCGGCCTTCCAGTAGTGCTGGAGTCCCTTCGGGAGCAGTGCGTCGAAGGCGCCGTTCAGGGCCGGGTAGGGCATCCGCCCGACGTGCTCGGCGACGGGGGTCCCGACAGCCCGCAGCTCCTTCAGCAGGACCTCGGCGTCTTCGTCGCTGCCGTTGAAGCACGAGACCAGCAGCACCAGCGGATCGCCGACGCGGTCCTCGGGGATGAACGGCAGCGGTGGGGCGATCTGGAAAGCGGGGAACGCGCTCATCGTGCGTGGTGCTGCGGCGATCCACTCGCCGTACGTCGTGAACAGCTGCTCGGCGACGTCGAGCTCGAAGAACATCGGCCCGCCGTAGATGGTGTCCACCGGGTGCAGGTCGAATTCGAGCTCGGTCACCACCCCGAAGTTCCCTCCCCCGCCGCGCAGCGCCCAGAACAGATCTGGGTGCTCCGTCGCGTTGGTGGTCACGAAGCTGCCGTCGGCGAGCACGACGTCGGCCGAGCGAAGGTTGTCGATGGACAGACCGTGGGCCCGAGCCAGGTAGCCGATCCCACCGCCGAGGGTGAGTCCGGCCACCCCGGTCGTCGAGATGATCCCGCCCGTGGTCGCCAGACCGAAGCTGTGCGCCGCATGGTCGAGCTCGCCCCAGTCACAGCCGCCCTGCACCCGCGCGATCCGGTTCACCGGATCGATGCGAGTTCCGTTCATCGCGCTGAGATCGAGCACGATGCCGTCGTCGACCGTGCCGAATCCCGGCACGCTGTGCGCGCCGTCCCGGACGGCGAGCGGGAGCCCACTTTCACGGGCAGCGTCGACAGCGGTACGCACGTCGGTGACGTCGACGGCGCGCACGATCGCCAGGGGCCGTCGGTCGATCATCGCGTTGTAGACCGAACGCGCCTCGTCGTACTCGGGTGACTGCGATGTGATGACCTCGCCACGGACGGCGTCGAGGATGGTGAGGGCTGGGGTGCCGCTCATGGTTGCTCCCTGTGATCTCGATGAGGCTGCTGGATGGGGCGGGGGTGCGGTGGGTCGGTCTGCCGGATCAGGCGAAGACCAGCTGCGCGTGATCGTGGAACTGACGCATCGGGGCGACGGGACCGATCTCGATGAAGACGGCGCCGTCGGCCGACGTGGCGGTGTGCCCGGGGGGCCAGAAGTAGACCTCGCCCGCACTCGCGGTCTCGACGGTTCCGTCGGCGTGCTCGAGTCGGACCGAACCTTCCAGCACGATCCCCCAGTGAGGGCTCGGACAACGGTCGTTCGGAAGACCCTTCAGCACGGGTCCGAAGTCGGTCCCGGCCGGGACGCGGATGTGCCGGATGGCCATGTCACCCAGCTCGGTGTACCTGGTCTCCAGGTCACCTTGGGCGACCTCGACGGGCAGGTCCTTGATCGGTGTTGCCATGGTGGTGCTCCTTTGCGATGAGGCGTGTCGATGCCAGCGACGCTACGGAGGGCGGGAGCGGGGCGCCTGACCTGATCTGACCTCATCGCTGCGGAGTCGTGGGGGTCAGATCTGACTATCTCGACCGCCGCAGGATCGGGCTACAGTCGATGGACAATGGAATCTGCTCCGATGAGCTCGACAAGCGGGCCCGCGAGGAGCCGGACGACCTTCGTCGGGCGCCGAGCGGAGATGGAGCGCCTCGAGACGGTCTGGGCCGCCGTCGAGGACGACCGACGCCAGGTCGTCTTCGTGGGCGGCGAGCCCGGTGTCGGCAAGACCCGGCTGGCGGCCGAGGTGGCCGCGGCCCTTCGTGAGCACGGTGCAACGGTGCTGTGGGGTTCGTGCCGCGAGGAGTTCAACACCCCCTACCAGCCCTTCGTCGCGATCCTCGAGCAGGCTCTGGAGCAGTCGCCGACGGAAACCCTGCGCGACATCACGCCCCAGGCCGCGGCCCCGCTTCTCCGCCTCACCACATCTGCCCTGGGGCCGTGGCCGGAGGCCTCCAGCTTCGCCTCCGGGGACGGTGACTCCCGGCCCGTCCTCTTCGACGCCGTGCTGCGCGTGCTGCTCGCTGTGGCTGAGCAGGCACCGACGGTGCTGATCCTCGAAGACCTGCACTGGGCCCCGGAACCGGCCCTCGCGATGCTGACCCATCTGGTCGAGTCCACGGCGGGAGAGCAGCTCCTTGTCCTCGCTACCCGCCGCACCACCGCCCCGGACCGCACCGACACGGTCAGCTTCGCCCTGGCGGACCTGCACCGTCTCGACGGCGTCGCCCGGATCGACCTCGTCGGGCTGACCACCGAGGACGTGGCCGAGTACCTGGTCCGCGAGGCCGGGGTCTCGCCCAGTTCTGCTCGGGCGGCCGCCCCGGTGCTGAGGGACCACACCGGAGGGAATCCCTTCTTCCTCCAGGAGTACTGGTACGACCTGGCGTCCCGGGGTGGCCTGGCGACCGTGCGCTCCGGCAACGCCCAGGCACCGGGGTCAGTCCAGGACGCGCTGGCCCGTCGGCTGGGCGCATTCGACCTCGCTCACACCCGCGTTCTCGAGCTGGCCGCCGTGGCCGGCGACGTCGTCGATCCCGCTCTGCTGGTGCAGGCCTGCGATCTCGGTGCGGACGCGGTCCTCGAGGGCATCGACCTCGCGGTCCGCGCCGGGCTCCTGAGTCGCGGCTGCCGACGACGACGGTTACCGATTCGTCCATTCCCTGGCTCGCCGAGCAGTGCTCGACCAGATGGGGGCCACCGACCTCGCGGCGTCGCACGCGCGCGTCGCCGGGGTGCTGGAGACCCGGGTGGGCGAGGACGACCCCGGGCTCATGGCCCAGCTTGCCCACCACTACCTCCATGCCCGGGCACTCGGACACGGGGACAAGGCGGCCCACTATCTGGTGCTGGCAGCCGAGCAGGCCGTTCGCGGCATCGCGCACGGTGAGGCTGCCTCGCTGTACGAGCGCGCTGCGCAGATTCACGACACCCACGGTCCTCCGCGGGTCGAGCTGCTCTTCGCCGCTGCGCGCTGCCACATGCACGCAGGTCATTTCTCGAGCGCCCGGCGGATCTATGAAGATCTGTCCGTGGACGAGGACCCCCGGATCCGACTGCGAGCCGCCATCGGTCACGAGGACGCGTCGTGGCGACCCTCGGAGAACGGTCAGCGATCGCTGGCCATGCTCAGCGAAGCGCTGCGCGCAGCCGCGCTGAACGATGACGATCCGCTCAGCATCCAGGCCCTGGCCAGCATGGGACGGGCGGCAACGTTCACCGGTGACCGCAGGCGGGCTCGCGAGCTCGGCGAGGAGGCGCTGCGGCTTGCCCGCGCCAGCGGGGACGACGCCCTCACAGCCCATGCCATCGGCGCCACCCTGTGGCAGGGCCTGACCCCTGAGCTGGCTCCCGAGCTGTTGGCTCGCGCACTCGAGCTGCACGAGATCGGCTCGAGCCTCGGAGACGACGACTACCTCGGACCAGCAGCGTTCCACCGCGGCGCCTTCGGCTACATCGTGGGCGACGTGACCGCCTGGAGCAGCGCCCAACGTGATCTGACAACGATCGCACTGTCACGCGGGCAACCGTTCTTCCGCTACGTCTCCGGATGCTCCCGGTACACCCACCGATACGCCGTCGGCGACTTCGCGGGCGCCGAACACATCGTCGCGTGGCTCGACGACCAGTTCAGCGACGAGTTCGACGGCGCCACCGAGGGAGCGTGGGGCGTGCAGACGTTCATGCTGCAACGGGTCACCGGCGGACTCGAGCAGATCCGACCCTTCATCACCGGCGACGAGAGCTTCGACGACCACTGGTTGCCGGGCCTGCTGGCTCTGTACACCGACCTCGAGATGTGTGCAGCCAGCCGCGCGCCTGCTGACACACCTACGCGGCCGGCTGGACGACTACCGCGCCGGCGCCCAGTGGCCCGGTGTGCTGGCGTTCACCGCCGAGGCGGCCACGAAGCTGGACGATCCCGTCACCGCGGCAGTCCTCCGGCCGCTGCTGACCGAATACGGAGGCACCAACCTGATGGCCGGCGCCAACGCCGCCGTCTTCGGCTCCGCCGACCGCTACCTGGCCCAGCTCGACTCGGTGCTCGGTGCCCCCACCTCGAACGAACACTTCGAGCGGGCCCTCGAGATGGACCGGCGGATGGGCGCCGTCACCCACCAGGTGGAGACGCTCGCGGCGTGGAGCCGGCATCAAGCGGGACACCCGGCGGATGGACACGGGTCTCCCTCCGCCACGAGTCTCGCCGAGGAGTCGCGTGCGTTGGCCCGACGTATCGGTCACCGTCGCGTACCCCGGGACCCCGACGCCGACCCGGCTCCGCGTCCCGAGCACGCCCCCCGGCCGAACGGCCTGACCGAGCGAGAGGTCGACGTACTCCGCCTGGTGGCGGACGGGCTCTCGAACAGGGAGATCGGCGAACGGCTCTTCATCAGTGCCAACACCTCCGCCAACCACGTCCGCAGCATCCTCATCAAGACCGCCGCGCCGAACCGCACCAAGGCCGCCGTCTTCGCCACCAGACACGGCCTCCTGCGGTAGCCCACCGGCTGATCAGCGGCATCGGCTACATCGGCGCGAACGAGCCGTCCGGAGAGACCGTCCCGGAGAGCTCCATGATCGCATCGGCCGGGATGCCTGCGCGGATGGCAGCCGTGCGGATCGCGTCCACGTCGTCGGCCTCGTAGAGGCAGAACGTCTTGCGCTTGTCCGCCGACAGGAAGGACGTGAGCCAACGCACCCCGGCCTCGTCGTTGATCCGATTGATCGCTGCGGCGGTCTCCGGGGCGACCTCCAACTGGTCGGCGAACCGTCGCTCCACCATGAATACGGGCATGCGGCTTCCTCTCGATCACTAGCCTCAGCCTCCGCAGGGCCCGAGATCGGAAGTGTCGACAGTCCCAACATAGACGGATGGAGCGGATCGCGTCGGTCGCTGCTGCTGAGGAGGCCTTCGAGCTCCGCCCGGAGACCGGCGAGCTCATGTCGCCGCTGCGCAGACGGTCGCCCCGGGCCGTCATCTGAGACAGCATCGGAAGCTCGTTCCTGTCGCTGGGAGGGGATGTCGGCCTGGCTCGACCGGCTAGCCCTTCAAGACCTGGTACAGCCCGTAGATCACCCCTGGCACGTGCCCGAGCAGCTGGAGCAGGAAGGCCCAGAGCACCTTGATGCTCAGCCCGTCCTTGAGCAGCACCGCCAGGAACGGGAGGAAGAAGCACAGGACGACGAGCAGTGCCTTACGCATGGAGCCCTCTCACCTCACCCTCGTCGTCGTCGACGGCTCGCGGTGTTCCGGCGGCTCGCGGTGTTCCGGCCCGTCACGGTGGAGGCGATGACCACCAGGACGGCAGCCGTGACCGCTGGCGACGATCCAGCGCACCCAGTCGATCTCGACGATCGCTCGTGATTCCCACGGTGCTACCTCGATCGAGTCGGGCGAGAGGCCCTCCCGCGGAGGTGACCCGGATCACCACCGAGGCGTCCGCCAGCCTACGGCCCGGCGAGCCTGGCGGCATAGCCCGGGTCCGTGGCCGCGGTGGGTGACTCGTCACGCCGCAGCGCCAGCGCAGCAGTAGGCTCACCATGCACCTGTTCGCCTTCACGCCGCACGATGGTGCGCGCCGGGCCCGCAGGCCCGGAACCCTGTCGAGAACTGAGGACGAGTTGAAGATTCTGGTGACCGGCGCCACCGGCTACGTCGGCGGTCGGCTCGTGCCGGTCCTCCTCGAGCGCGGCCACGACGTCCGCACCACGACGTCGCACCCGGACCGCGAGCAGCCCTGGTGGGGCCGGCGAGTCGAGACCGTGGTCATGGATGCACTCGATCCCGACCAGGTCATGGCTGCCTGCGAGGGCATGGACGCGGTCTACTACCTGATCCACGGGATGGGCGGCGACGACTTCGCCGAGACCGATCGCAAGGCCGCGACCAACCTCGCCACGGCGGCGCGAACCCACGCCGTGGGCAAGATCGTCTACCTGTCCGGGCTGGTGCCGGAAGCTGCGGACTCCGAGCTCTCCGAGCACATCACCTCCCGGCGCGACGTCGAGCGGGTGCTGAGGGAGGTGCCCGCGACTGTGGTCGTGCTGCGAGCAGCCGTGCTCATCGGCAGCGGGTCCACGTCGTTCGAGATCATCCGCCAGGTCAGCGAGCGGATGCCCGTGCACACCGTCCCGTCGTGGATGGACTCCATGGTGCAACCGATCGCGACGGTCGACGTCCTGGAGGCCCTGGTCGGTGCGCTCGACTACGACGGGCCCTCGCGTCACTTCGACGTGGGCGGGCCGGACCGGCTCCGCTACGGCGCGCTGCTCGAGTCCTACACCGAGCACGCCGGTCTCGAGCGGCCGCAGGTCCACGTGCCGCTGCTGCCCACGGCCCTGGTCGGAACCCTCGTCGGCAGCCTCACCGACGTGCCCCGGCCCACGGTCGAGGCGCTGGTCGAGAGCCTCCACCACGACATGGTGGCCGCGGACGACGACTTCCAGCAGATGCTGCTGCCGCAGGGGCACCGTCTGGTGGGGCTCGACGAAGCCTTCCGCCGCGCTCTCACCCCGGGACGTGCAGCCGCTCAGGACTCGGACCCGATGGGCCCCCTGCCGCAGGACCCTGCGTGGGCGAGCGGCGGCGACGAACGACCTGCGCTGGCCAAGGTGGTCGACGCGGTCCGCGACGTCCTGCCGGGTTCCTGACTGACCTGGTCGGGTCCGCACCGGCCGCGACGGCGCTGACGACCAGACCGACGCCGCCGCGGGCGTCGCTGCGGCCATCGGGGCGGGCCGGTTCCTCGTGCGGCGTCAGCCTCGGCCGCTGCGCGAGGTGGCAGACACTTCACTTGTGGTTTCGGAGCTGCCGCTCGCCGAGGGCGAGATCGACCTCACCGAGCGAGTGCCTGGGCACTTGACCGACGCGGACACGGAGGTCGGTCGGGTAGGAGCCGCCCTGAACACGCTGCTGGCGCACGTCGAGTTGTCGCTATCAGCGCGGCAGCGCAGCGAGGAGCAGGTCCGCCAGTTCGTCGCCGACTCCTCCCACGAGCTCCGCACACCGCTCGCGACGATCAAAGGCTACGCCGAGTTGGCCAGAAGCAGGCCCGAGGACATCGGCGGGCTGCGGACCGCGCTGGACAAGGTGGGGTCCGAGTCGATCCGGATGACCGCACTTGTAGAGGATCTGCTGCTGCTCGCCAGGCTCGACGCCGGACGACCGATCGAACAGCTGCCGGTCGACCTGACCCGGCTGCTCCTCGAAGCGGTCTCCGACGCCCGCGTCCTGGGACCGGACCATGTGTGGCAACTGGAGCTGCCAGCCGAGTCGGTCGAGATCATCGGCGACGAGCAACGCCTGCACCAGGTTGTCACCAACTTGCTGACCAACGCCCGTAAGCACACCCCGCCCGGGACGACTGTCACTGCGACCATCCTCGCCGCCGCCGCCGCCGGACCGAGGCCCGACGGACTGATGGCCAACGATCAGCCGACAGAGATCCTCGTGCACGACGACGGTCCGGGCTTCACCCCCGAGCTGGTCGGCTCGGCGTTCGAGCGGTTCACTCGTGCCGGCTCGTCGCGCACTCGCAGCGCCGAGGCAGGCGCCGGTCTGGGACTCTCCTTGGTGGACGCCATCGTCGCGGCCCACGGAGGCACGGTGGGGCTCGTCACCCGGCCCGGTGACACGACGCTCCGAGTCCGGCTGCCCAACAGGGTCACACGGGAGTACACGTCAGGCCCACGGTGAATCGCCCCGGGTTTCGTGGAGCCTCCACCGACCCAGGGCGATTCACACCACCACACCCGCCTGATCCCTGGCTGTCGGTCAGCCCAATGCGCCCGGGGCGGCGAAGCCGTCTCGCCAACTCGAATAGCGTGGCGCCCAATTGAGTTCGGTCCGTGCTTTGAGGTTCGAGGAGCCTCGTTGGTGCTCGGCCATCTTGGGAATGAAGGAGCCTGCCGCGATGCGGGCCAGCCACGTGGGGACGTGTCGCGGTGGTTTGCCGCCGGCTGCTGCGGCGAGGGCGGGCATCCACAAGTGCTGGGGTGCGGGCTCGTCATCCACGATGTTGTAGATGCCGGTGGTTCCGTGGTCGAGCGCCCGGACGGTTGCGGCTGCTGCGTCGTCGACGTGAATGAGTGAGAAGTGACCTTCACCGGTGCCGACGATGGGTATGCGTCGTCGTCGCAGGTCCTCGTACTGCTGTCCGCCACGACCGATGCTGGTGCCGGGGCCGTAGAAGTACCCGTAACGCAGGACCAGCCCCTCCAGGCCGGGATGGGTGGTGACGGCGGACTCCATCGCGAGGTTGGCGCGGACCACGGGACCGTACGGCGGTGGCTCGTCGCGGGCGTCTGGGCTCGTCTCGTCACCTACGCGCGGTCCGTCGAAGGCGAGCATGAAGCTGACGGACTGCACGATGCTCCGATGTGCGCCCGCCTCGTGTGCCGCGTTGAGGAGAATGGGCGTGACCTCTGTGCGGAGTCGGTTGGTGGTCGCTATCCACTCGCCGTACCGACGTGGTTTCAGTGTGCCGCCCAACGACGTCAGTTGATGGATGACCACGTCCGGTGCGGCCGTGAGCACGGCATCGCGGAGAGCGGCGGAGTCGAATGCATCAAGGACCACCGCCTCCGCCCCGGCGCTCCTCAGCGTGGCTGCGCTGGTCTGTGAACGCGTCGTGCCGACCACGTTGTGTCCAGCTTGCAGCAGCTGTGCCACCAACGGGCGGCCGATGGCTCCAGTCGCCCCGGCAAGGAAGACCCTCATGCACTGGCCCCGACACATCTCGAACTCATGCAGGGAGGGTACGCAAAGCCGCCTGACCATCGGCATGATCGCGCACTATCAGCAGCAGGTCCGGGCGTGCACTCCTCGCCAGCGACCGGTTCGCCGACTGTCATCAGCACTACGTCATCCGACCTCGTCGATCAGTGAGAGACAGAACGGATGCCCTGCAGGATCGCTGAAGACCAGACAGTGAGCCGCGTTTGGCTGATGATCGAAACGCGTAGCCCCGGCATGTTCGACGCGAGTCGCGGCAGCCTGTAGGTCATCGACCAAGAAGTCGATGTGGAGCAACGCCGAATCGTCGGGCCACCGAGGTCTCGCATAGTCAGCAACCCCCATGAACTCCAAGCGCGCTCCTTCACAGCGCATGGACGCCCACTCCATGTTGTGCACGAACGTGACCTCGCCCCCGGTGACATCGGCATAGAAGGACGCCAATCCCTCCGGATCTGGACACGCCATCGTGACTGAATTGAAGCGGATGGTGTTGGACATGCGCTCACGCTATCTGGCTTGCCCGCCAGGGCCGTCCGCTCATCGGCTGCTAGTTCCATTGACGTCACGGCCGGGTTCTGACGGGTCTCGGTCGAGGTGTCCGGGACTGTCGCTCTCTCATCGGCTGTACACCGGCTGGTGTGGCTCTCTCATGGGCTGCGGTCCCGGTCACCGCTTGGGTCGGAGTGGCTCGAGAAGGGATTGCTCAGCTCATAGCAGCGGTGCCCTCTCGACCCGTCCAACCGAACGGATCGAAGGGAGCAGCACATGGCAACGAGTGAGCGAGTCGTGATCGGGATGGGTCCGCACAAGCGCTCGGTGACGATCGAGGTGGTGACCGCCGACGAGTAAGTCCTTGGGGCGGTCGCTTCGGCGCCGACAGTGACGGCTTCACACTGATGGTCGACTACGCGCCGCGATGGCCCGAGCGGGTTTGTGCGATCGACGGGTGCAACGGGGTCGGCCGGCACATCCCGGTGCGGCTGCTGGCCGAGGACCAGGACGTGCTCGACGTCCCGCCGAAGCTCTCGGCCCGGGTGCGGGTGTTGTCGACCGGTCAGGGACGCAAGACCGACGCCACCGACGCTCACGGTCCTGAGGATGCTGGTCGACCGACGCCGCGCACTGGGTGACGAGCACACTCGCAAGGTCTCGCAGCTGCACGCTCTGCTGCTGGAACTTCTCCCGGTGGGGCGAGAAGGATCTTTCCGCGGCTCAGGCGAAGGCGCTGCTGACCAAGGCGCGTCCACGCGACCTGGTCGGCAGGACCCGACGCCGGCTCGCCGCCGAGCCGGTCACCGATCTCGAGCAGAACTACGCCCGCAGGAAGTCCGCCGACACGGTGCTCGAGACCCTGCTTGCAGCGACCCGCATCCGATAGGGCACCTCAACGAAGGCGCACGGGCTCTCACTTGCGGCCGAACGGCGCGACCTGCCGGGCCATTCTTGATGCACGAATGATGCATCAGCTCACATGACTGCCGGTTGATGCTCCGCGTTTCCGCAGGTCCGATGTAGTTTTTGGTCGGGCTGACAGGATTTGAACCTGCGACCCCTTGACCCCCAGTCAAGTGCGCTACCAAGCTGCGCCACAGCCCGTGGCACCCGCCGAGGATCACCCGGCGAGCCGTGGCAGACGATATCGCACCGTCCGCCGCAGTCCGAATCGAGGCCTCAGCGCAGCGCCGGGTGCACCCGCGCTCAGCAGACCGAGCAGCACCCGCCGTGGCACGACCTGCGACATCCGGGCGCCGACCCGGTTCGCCAGGCCGGGGATCGCGTAGAGGCGGCCCTTGTCCAGCGCGTCGATACCGCAGGCTGCCACCTCCGCCGAGGAGACCCACATGATCCGGGGCAGGGCATTGTCGAAGTCGTCCTTCTCGAAGCCGGCCCGCTCTCCGAAGCCGGTGTCGACCGGGCCCGGGCACAGGCACGTGGCGCTCACCCCGGTGCCCCTCAGCTCGCCGGCCAACGACTGGGAGTAGGACAGCACGAACGACTTCCCGGCGCCGTAGCCGGCCTGCCCGGGCAGCGGCTGGAACGCAGCGGTCGAGGCTACGTTGAGCACTGCCCCGCGACCGCGCGCGACCATGCCCGGCACGAAGCGCGTGCACAGGTCCAGCACGGCGACGACGTCGACCTCGACCATGGCCATCTCGTCCTCGGGGTCGGCCTCGACCACCCGTCCGAGCGTGGAGTAGCCGGCGTTGTTGACCAGCACGTCGACCTCGACCCCGAGCGCGCTCACGCGCTCGAGCAGGTCCGCGCGCGCCGACCGGTCACTCAGGTCTGCTGATACGACGTACGCCGTGCCGCCCGCTCCCCTGATCTCTTCGGCCAGCGTCTCGAGCTTGTCGGCCGAGCGCGCGACCAGCACGACCGCGTGGCCGCGACGAGAGAGGTTGCGGGCGATCTCGGCGCCGATCCCGGAGGACGCCCCGGTGATGAGGCAGGCGCGGTCAGGTCCGGGTGCGGGCAGGCTCATGCCCGCACCCTAGGCCCCCTCACCCACCTCCCGCGGTGTCCAGCTCGTTTCTGGCCCGCGTGTGCCGCCGGACGGCATCGGTGGAACGCTGTCCCAACGACGAGCCTGGCGCGGCGTACCGCAGCGCCTGCGCGCTCTCGCGCAGCGCCCCCGCGAGTCCCGCGCCGAGCTCGACCTCGCTCGCGCGCGACTCCCTGCCCGTCACCACGACCAGCGGCTCGCCGACGGCCGACCGGTCCAGCGCAACGCGCCGGAGGTCGGTGGCCGGGTGGTCGGGGTCGACCCGGTGCCCGGCCTCCGCTGCGCTGCGCCGCCGCTGCTCCACCGTCTGCGACGGGACGGCTGCCACCGCGTGCCGCAGACAGGCCAGCAGGTCCTCGTGGCCGGACAAGCCGCGGGTGAGGGCCGTCTCCCAGGTGGCGGCGCCGAGCCCGAGGTCCCACACCTCGTGCAGCGCGGCGACACCTGCTGTCCGCGCCGCCGAGGCGTCGGCGACGAGCTCTCCCTGCGCCGTGATCGGCGCCTGCAGACGCAGCAGCGACCGGCTCCACAGCACCACCACCGCTCGCACCGGTGCCAGCAGGACCGCGCTCACCGACGTCACGAACCGTCGGGCGTCCTCGGCGTCGCCGGCTCGGCGCGGATGCTCGCCCCCCGCGATCAGGCGCCACTCCTCCAGGACATCCTCCGCACGACCCGTGATCCGCTCCCACCGCAGCTCGGCTCGGGCCAGGTGGCCCATCTCGTGGGCCACCATCGCCACCCGGCCCTGGTCGGACAGGGCCGCCCATCCGACGGCACCGACCTCGAGGACCGGCCGCCGGAGCAGGCCGGAACGACGCACGCGGGACGCGAGTCCCGGTGTCAGGTCGAGCCGGTGCAGTCGCGGCGCGCCGACCTGCGCGCTGACCCGGTCGAGGACGGCGAACGTCGCGGGCGCCTGGCTCGCGGTCAGGGAGGCCGCCGGGTCGAACCGGCGGGCGCGCCGGGGCCAGGAGCCCACAGCGGCCAGCATGAGGACGACCGCGAGGAGGGTCGCGAGCGGCCCGTCCGTCGACACCAGCACCCAACCGGCCGCGGCCAGGATCACCGGCGCCGCCAGGTGCACCGGCGCCGCCAGCACCATTGTCGCTGCCATCCGTCGCCGGGGAAGGCCGCGCGATCCGGCTTCGTCCCCGGGCGTCCCGGCTCGCCGTCCCCGATCGGTCAGCAGGCGTCGGCACGCAGCGTCGAGCGCCGCCGTGCGTCGCTGCGGGACGCGCGTCTCCACACCGGGGTTCGCACCCATCTCGCCATTGTGCACCCGCGTCTCGGTGCGGGCGAGGGCGCAACGCGCTCGTCCGGACCCCGTGGCGGCCGGTCCCTCGGCCCGGCAGTGGTCAGCGGCGCTTCTTGTCGCGCTTCTCCCGCGGCTTGACCTCGATGTGGATCGGGGTGCCGACGAAACCGAACTCCTCGCGCAGCCGCCGCTCCACGAAGCGCACGTAGGAGGCCTCCAAGGGTCCGGACGTGAACAGCACGAAGGTCGGCGGGGACGTCGACGCCTGGGTGGCGAACATGATCTTGGCCTGCTTGCCGCTGCGCACCGGGTGGGGGTGCTCGGCGACCAGGCGGCCCAGGAACGCATTCAGCTGACCGGTCGAGATGCGCGTCTCCCAACCCTCGAGAGACTTGTCCAGCGCCGGCACCAGCCGGTCGATGTGCCAACCGGTGCGGGCGGTGATGTTGACCCTCAGGGCCCAGGGAACGCGCACGAGGTCGCGTTCGATCTCACGCTCGAGGTAGTAGCGGCGCTCCTCGTCGACCAGGTCCCACTTGTTGTAGGCCACCAGCAGCGCCCGACCGGTCTCGGCCACGGCGGTGATGATGCGCTGGTCCTGCTCGGTCAGCGGCTGCGAGGCGTCGACGACCATGACGCACACCTCGGCCCGCTCGATAGCGGCGTTGGTGCGCAGCGAGGCGTAGTACTCGTGGCCCGACGCCTCCTTGACGCGTTTGCGCACGCCGGCGGTGTCGATGAAGCGCCAGGTGCGGCCGCCGAGGTCGATCAGCTCGTCGACCGGGTCGACGGTGGTGCCGGCGGCGTCGTCGACGACCGCCCGCTCCTCCTTGGCCAGCCGGTTCAGCAGCGACGACTTGCCGACGTTCGGCTTGCCGACGATCGCCACCCGGCGGGGACCACCGGGGGGGTCGAAGTCGGTCTCGGGGGCCTCGGGCAGCGCTGCGAGGATGGCGTCGAGCATCTCGCCCGAGCCGCGGCCGTGCAGGGCGGAGACCGCGAACGGCTCCCCCAGCCCCAGGCTCCACAATGAGGCCGCCTCGGCCTCGGCGCGCTGGTCGTCGACCTTGTTGGCCGCCAGCACCACCGGCTTGCCGGCCTTGCGCAGCACCTTCACGACGCCCTCGTCGGTGTCGGTGATGCCGATGGTCGCGTCGACCACGAAGACCACCGCGTCGGCCACGGTGACCGCGATCTCGGCCTGGATCTTGATCTGCTCGGCCAGTCCGCGCGCGTCGGGGTCCCAGCCGCCGGTGTCGACCACGGTGAAGGCCCGGCCGTTCCAGTGGGCGTCGTAGGACACCCGGTCACGAGTCACGCCGGGCACGTCCTGGACGACCGCCTCGCGGCGGCCGATGATGCGGTTGACCAGCGTGGACTTGCCCACGTTGGGTCGTCCGACGACCGCGACCACAGGCACACGGCCCCCGGTCGCCGGGTCGGTCTGGATCTCGGTCACGAGTGCTCCTCGACGAGGCCGACGATCAGGTCGACGACCTCGTCCAACGTCAGATGGGTGGTGTCGACGGCGATGGCGCCGTCGGCCTGGAGCAGTGGCGCGGTCACGCGGCCCGAGTCGATCTCGTCCCGCTCCAGCAGCTGAGCCTGCGTGCTCGTCACGTCGCCGAGGTGCGCGTGCTCGGCCGTGCGCCGCTGCGCGCGGGCCGAGGCGTCCGCCGACAGGTAGAGCTTCACCTCGGCCGTGGGCCACACGACCGAGCCGATGTCGCGGCCCTCGACGACGATCCCGCCCTGGCCGATGATCTCCCGCTGAACAGCGAGCAGCCGGGCGCGGACCTCGGGCACGGTGCTCACCGGGCTCACGGCGCCGGTCACCTCCCCCGTGCGGATCGCCACCGAGGCGTCCTCACCGTCCACGGCGATGGTGGGGTCGGCCGGGTCGGTGCCCGACTCGACCACCGGCTTCTCGGCGTACGACGCCACGGCGGCCGCGTCGTGCACGTCGACCCCGTGCTGCAGCATCCACCAGGTCATCGCGCGGAACTGGGCCCCGGTGTCGAGGTAGCGCAGCCCGAGCCGCGAGGCGACCGCCCGCGAGGTGCTCGACTTGCCCGATCCGGAGGTGCCGTCGATCGCCACCACGACCGCGGCCGAGCGGAGGTGCGACGGATCCGTCGTAGGGCCGGTCGGGCTGTCGATCGGGCTGTCGGTCGGGCCGGGCACAGCGGTCTCCTCACAGGTTCAGACATGAACAACGCCCCGGACACGGCATGGGGCGAAACCGCGATTCTACCCGGGTCTAGCCGTGCCCCGCCCACCCGCGATCGGCCAGCGCCGCCATCAGGTGGTCGGCCTCCGCCACCGCCACCCTCAGCTCCACCAGACCGGTCGGTCGACCCGGGTCGTGGTCGATGTGGAGGTCCTCGAGGTTGACGCCGATCGCGCCCACGTCGGCCAGCAGCCGCGCCAGCTCGCCGGGGTGGTCGGGCACCATGACGAAGACGCCGGTCTCCTGCACCGGCGGGCCGCCGTGCTTGCCGGGGATGGCGGCGGTGCCGTCGACGCCGCGGCCCAGGATCTCGGTGAGCGCGGGCCGTTCGGCGCCCTCCAAGGCGGCCACCAGTCGGTCCAGCTGGGTTCCGACCTCCCGCAGCAGCCCGGCCACCGGCGCGGCGTTGGCGCTGAGGATCTGCTGCCACAGCCGCGGGTCGCCGGCCGCGATCCGGGTGACGTCGCGGACCCCCTGGCCCGACAGCGACAAGTGCGCGGCGGGGGCGTCGGCCAGTGCGCCGGCCATCAGCGCCGCCACGACGTGGGGCACGTGGGAGGTGCGCGCGACCGCAGCGTCGTGCTCCTCGGGGCTGAAGAAGAACGGCGTCGCGCCGCAGAGGGTGGCCAGCTCGACCACCACGGCCTGCGCCTCCCCCGACGACGTCTCGTGGCTGGTCACCGCCCAGGGCCGGCCCTCGAAGAGCCGCGCCGAGGCGGCCAGCGGCCCGGACCGCTCGCTGCCGGCCAACGGGTGGGAGCCGACGTAGCGCGTCAGGTCGTCCGCACCCACCCGCGCGCGCACCGACGCCAGCGGCGCCGCCTTCACGCTGCCGACGTCGGTGACCACCGCGGTGGTGCCGCTCAGGGCCTCGACCACGGCGTCGGCCAGGTGGTCCGGGGGTACGGCGACCACGACGAGGGCCGGGCGGGCACCCGGCGGCACCGGCGATCCCGCGCCCAGGCCCGTGGCGGTCCGGACGTGCTCGTGCTGCACGTCGGTGAGCCACACCTCGACGCCCCGGGCGCTCAGCGCCAGACCGACCGAGGTGCCCAGCAGCCCGGCACCCACCACGAGCACCGGCCCCACCGCGACGGACCCGGGGGGCTGGGGACGGCGTGGGCCCGGAGCGCTCACGCGCCGTCCTCGTCGGGAACCTCGCGCACGCGGTTCAGGTCGCGCCGCAGCCGCGCGGCGCCGTGCAGGTAGACGTGGGTGACCTCGGCGCGGGACAGGTGGGTCTCGACGTGGGCCATCATTCGCACCACGCGCGGCATCGAGCCCTCGATCTCGAGCTCGCGGGCACATATCAGGGGCACGTCGTCGAAGCCGAGCCGCCGAGCGGCGTACGCCGGGAACTCGGAGGCAAGGTCCCCGGTGGCGGTGAAGAAGATCGAGATGAAGTCGTCGACGGTGAGGTCGTTCGACGTCATCACGTCGAGCACCATCTCAGCCACCCGCTCGAGCATGTGCTCTCGGGTGTCCTCGTCGAGCTGGGTGGCCCCGCGGACCGCTCTCACGCGCATGCGCCCACCCTAGTCACGGCCTGCGACGGCCGGTCACGGCCCGCGGGCTCAGAGCTTGGCGGCGTCGAGCAGGGTGCCGAGCTCGTCGCGGGTGAGGTCACGCAGCTCGCCGGCGGCGAGGCCGCGCACGTGGACCGGCCCGATCCGGGTGCGCGTGAGGCGGGTCACCGGGTGGCCGACCTCGTCGAGGAGCCGCCGCACGATGCGGTTGCGACCCTCGTGGATGGTCAGCTCCACGATCGAGCGCTCCCGCGTCACCGACAGCACCTTGGCCGCGGACACCTCGACCGGGCCGTCCTCCAACCGCACCCCGTCGAGCAGCCGACGCACCGTCGCCCGCTCGACGACGCCGCTCACCTCGGCGACGTAGGTCTTGTCCAGCTCGTACGACGGGTGTGCGACGCGTTGGGCGAAGTCGCCGTCGTTGGTCAGCAGGATGAGTCCCTCGGTGTCGGTGTCGAGCCGGCCGACGTGGAAGAGCCGCTCGGGCCGAGCGGACACCAGCTCGCCCAGCGAGCGACGGCCCTCCGGGTCCGACATGGTCGAGACCACGCCCCGCGGCTTGTTGAGCGCCAGGTAGACGTGGGCCGAGACCGGCGGCAGCCGCTTGCCGTCGACCCGCACCACGGCCGAGGCGGGGTCGACCTTGGTGCCCAGCCGGGTGACCACCTCGCCGTCGACCTCGACCAGACCCGCCAGCATCAGCTCCTCGCACTTGCGGCGACTGGCCACGCCGGAGGCCGCGAGCAGCTTCTGGAGCCGGACCAGACCCTCGTCGTCGGTCGGGACCGACGCGCGTGGGTCGGAGGGGTCGCTCATGCCTGCGGGGGCCCCACGAGCTCGCTGCCGGTCACGGACCTCGCGTCGTCGGGCACGACCAGTGCGACGACAGGATCGGCCCCGTCGATCTCGTCCATGTCCTCGAGGTCAGGCAGGAAGGGCGCCAGGTCGGGCAGCTCTCCGAGGTCGATGATGCCCAGTCGCTCGAGGAAGTAGCTCGTGGTGCCGTACAGCACGGCTGTGGTCTCGGAGTCCTGGCCGGTCTCCTCGACCAGGCCGCGCGAGACCAGCGTGCGGATGACGCCGTCGACGTTGACCCCGCGGACGGCCGAGACCCGGGCCCGGCTGACGGGCTGCTTGTAGGCCACCACGGCCAAGGTCTCCAGCGCCGCCTGGGTGAGCCGGGCCTGCTGGCCGTCGCGGACGTAGCGCTCGACGACCGAGGCGTACTCGTCGCGGGTGTAGAAGCGCCACCCGCCGGCGACGCTGCGCAGGTCGAACCCGCGCCCCTGCTCGGCGTACTCGGCACTCAGCGCCTCGAGCGCGGCCGCCACCTCGTCGGCGGGGTGGCCCACGGCCGCCGCGAGCGTGAGGTCGTCCATCGGCTGGTCGGCGACCATGAGCAGCGCCTCCAGCGCGGGCCGCAGGTCGACCAGGGGCACGACGAGCATCTCCTCGCCTTCCTCCTGGGTCGCACGGGCCTCTGGGATCTGCTCGTTCACGGCTGGTCGTCCTCCACGGTCGGGCGGTCGGGCTGGTCGGCGGGCTGGTCGGCGGCTCGTCGGGACCAGCGGCTCGTCAGGCGTCGTCGGAGCGTCGGGAGCGTCGCCGTCGAACTCGTCGCCGATCTCGAAGTCGGCCTCGTCCTCGGCGGTCCAGCGGACCGTCAGCTCGCCCAGCGGCGTGACCTGGTCGAAGGCCACCGCGCCTTCACGGAACAGCTCGAGCAGGGAGAGGAAGCGCGCCACCTTCGTCAAGGTGTCGGGGGCGTCGCCGCACAGGGCGCGGAAGGTCATGGTGCCCTGCGTGCGCAGCCGCTCCATCACCAGGGCGCCCTGCTCGCGGACGCTGACCTGCGGCGCGTGCAGGTGGGCGAAGGACACCTCCGGCACCGGCTTCGGCGTCATCGCGGTGGCGGCCAGGGAGGCGAACTCCTCCAGGCCCAGCCCGATGAGGACCTCGGGCAGCAGGGTCGCGTAGCGCTCCTCGAGCCCGACCGCGCGCGGGAACCGCTTGGCCTCCTGCGCCAGCCGGTCCTCGAACACCGCGGCGACGTCCTTGAAGGCGCGGTACTGCAGCAGCCGCGCGAACAGCAGGTCGCGAGCCTCCAGCAGCGCCAGGTCCTCCTCGTCCTCGACCTCCGACTTCGGGAGCAGCCGGGAGGCCTTGAGGTCGAGCAGGGTCGCGGCCACCACCAGGAACGACGAGGTCTGCTCGAGGTCCCAGACCCCGCCGAGCGCCTTCACGTGCGCGATGAACTCGTCGGTCACCCGCGACAGCGAGACCTCGGTGATGTCCAGCTTGTGCTTGGAGATCAGGCTGAGCAGCAGGTCGAACGGGCCCTCGAAGTTGTCCAGGTGCAGGTGGAACGGCGCGGCCGGCATCCCGGTGGCCGGCCCCGGTGGCCGGCGCGGAGCCCGGCGCGGGGCCGGGATCGGCCGTCACCCGGTCGACGAGGGTCATCCCCGCCTCACGCCTGACGCAGCCGCTGCACCAGCTGGCTGTCCTCGCCGTTCTCGTCGAGGTCGGCCAGGGCCAGGGCGATGGCGGCCCGCACGATCCGACCGCGGTCGACGGCCAGGCTGTGGTGGCGCCGCATGTCGAGACGGGCGTGCTCGATGTCGAGCAGCTCGTCGGAGGTGACGTAGACCGTCATCTTCTCGTCGTGCTTGACGCGGCCGCTCGCGGCGCGGGCCGGCTTCTCGGCCGGCTCGGTCGAGGACTTCCTGCGCCGACCCGGCCAGCTCGACCACCGCCGCCTCGTTCGGCGCCGACGGCACCGCGGTGGGCCGGAAGAGGTCGTCGGGGACCGTCACACGTCGTGGCACCGTGCCATCACCTCCCGGGCGAGCGTGCGGTACGCCGTCGCGCCGGGGCTGGTGTCGGCGAAGCTGGTGATCGGCTCGCCGGCGACCGTGGAGTCGGAGAACTTCACGGTGCGCTTGATGACGGTGTGGAAGACGTCGTCGCCCCAGGCCTGGACCAGCCGTTCCATGACCTCACGGCTGTGCAGGGTGCGACCGTCGTACATGGTGCCGAGCACGCCGTCGATGTTCAGGCGCGGGTTGAGCCGCTCCTTGACCTTGTCGATGGTGTTCTTCAGCAGCGCGACCCCGCGCAGCGCGAAGTACTCGCACTCCAGCGGCACGATGACGCCGTCGGCGGCGGTGAGGGCGTTGACCGTCAGCAGCCCGAGGGAGGGCTGGCAGTCGATCAGGATGACGTCGTAGGTGTTGACCGCGTCCTGCAGCACCCGCGACAGCGTCTGCTCACGGGCGACCTCCTGGACGAGCTGGACCTCGGCGGCGGACAGGTCGATGTTGGAGGGCAGCAGGTCCATGCCCGGCACGTCGGTCTCGACGATGACGTCGTCGACGGTGACGTCGCGCTGCATGAGCAGGTTGTAGACCGAGAGCTCCATGTCGTGGGGGTTCATGCCCAGCCCCACCGACAGCGAGCCCTGCGGGTCGAAGTCGACCAGCAGCACCTTGCGGCCCAGCTCGGCCAACGAGGCGCCCAGGTTGATCGTCGTCGTGGTCTTGCCGACGCCACCCTTCTGGTTGCACATCGCGATGATGCGCGCGTTGCCGTGGATCGAGATGACGCGCGGCTCCGGCAGCGCCGGCCAGGGGCGACCGGTCGGTCCCGGCTCCCCGACCGCGGGCATGTCGAGCGTGCGGAAACCGGCATGGACGGCGAGCGTCTCGGGCTGGGACGCCCGGGGCGCGGCGGGTCGTCCACGGGAGCCGCCTCACGAGGCTGCCACGCGCGGCCGCCGACGACGCGCCTCACGCTGCCGGAACGGCAGCGGGCCGCCGTGGCGGTCCTGCGCCGGCATCGGGGGCCGCATCAGCGGCGGCATCTCCGTCGCGCTCGAGCCGTAGGTGCCGAATCCGTTGTCGCTCACGGTGCTCTCCTCGTCGTGCGGTCGCCGGCCCCCAATTCATCAGGGCCGGCCTCCGCACCACGGCAGGCGCGCCGGTGATTTGTCGACTTTTCTCAGTCGGCGTCGCGAGCCCGCGGGTGGGCGGTGGCGTAGACCTCGCGCAGCGAGTCCACGGTCACGAGCGTGTAGACCTGGGTGGTGGTGACCGACGCGTGCCCGAGCAGCTCCTGGACCACCCGGACGTCGGCGCCGCCCTCGAGCAGGTGGGTCGCGAACGAGTGCCGCAGCGTGTGCGGCGAGACCTCGGCGCTGACCCCGGCGGTCTCGCGCCGAGCGACCGAGGATCGCCCACGCGCTCTGCCGCGAGAGCCGCCCGCCCCGGGAGTTGAGGAAGACCGCTGCCCGCGCCGGTCCCCCGGTGACCAGGGTCGGGCGCGCCCGCCGGAGGTAGGCCTCCACCGCGTCGGCGGCCAGGGTGCCGAAGGGCACGAGCCGCTCCTTGCTGCCCTTGCCGCGCAGCAGGACGGTGCGGGTCTCGAGGTCGACGTCGTCCACGTCGAGACCGACCGCCTCCGAGATGCGGGCGCCGCAGCCGTAGAGGAGCTCCAGCAGCGCCCGGTCGCGCAGCGCGAGCGCGGTTCCCGGGGCGCCGGCGGCCTCCAGGATCCGTTCGATGTCGGACAACGGAAGCGCCTTGGGCAGTCGCTTCGCCGGGGCCGGCGGCCGCACCGCCGCTGCCGGGTCGACCACGGCGAGCCCGTCGCGCACGGCGAACCGGTGGAAGCCGCGCACCGCCACCACGGCGCGGCCCGCGCTCGACGCCGACAGCGGCGGGTGGTCCGCGTCGCCCTCACGCAGCCGCATGAGGAACTCGGTCACCGTCTGCTCCCCCACGCCGGCGAGGTCGTCGACGCCGCGCTGGGCCAGGAAGCCGGCGTAGCGCCGCAGGTCGCGCCGGTACGACGTCAGCGTGTTGGCCGCCAGCCCGCGCTCGACCGAGAGGTGGTCGAGATAGGTCCGGATCGCCCGCTGGACCGCGGTCAGCCTCGTCAGCGCCCTCGAAGCGCCCGGCAGGCTCGTCGGCGCCGCTGCAACGTGCGCGCTCACGCGCGGTTCTCCGCGGGTCAGCTCGTAGGTGACCACCGCCAGCGCCAGGGGGCCGTCGGTCAGCCGTCGCTCCAGCACGCCGGCGACCAGCTCGGCCATCGGCACCCAGTGGGTGGTCATGTCCGCCTCCTCGTGGGCGGGCTCGAACCCGCCACGGTCGGCGGCCTCGGTGAGACCGCGGGCGAGGTAGATGTCGATCCGCTCCGCACTGATGCCCGGTGACGGGTAGAGCGTGTTGAGCGGGGTCCACTCCGACGCCTCGAGGCGCGCCTCCTCGAGCAGCTCGCGACGCGCCGCGACGACCGGGTCCTCGCCGGGCACGTCGAGCAGCCCCGCCGGCAGCTCCACGAAGCGCAGGTTCGACGGGTGACGATACTGCCGCAGCACCATGACCTGCTCGGAGTCGTCGACGGCGAGGATCACCACGGCTCCGGGGTGCTCGACGACCACGCGCGCGAACACGTCGTCAGGATGTCCCGGCCGACTGATGTGGTCACGGCGTACGGCGAAGGGCGCGGAGCCGCGCCAGACGTCCTCCGACGCGTGCACGGGCCAGTGCTCGGGCTCATCGGTCCAGGGCGGTGTGCTGTCCACGCGGTCACCCTGCCACCGGGGTGGGCCGCCGGAGCGGCACCACACCGGGAGGCGGCTACGTTATGTCAGTCCGGACGTCGGCCCGGACTGAGACACGTCAGAAGCGGCGGGCACAGGCCCCCAGGTCCACCCGGGAGACGTCGCCGCGGTCCACGCGCACCCGCATCGTCTGCAGGACGGTTCCCCGCCTCTCGCAGGTCAGCTTCCAGCGCTCGACGGTGCCGGGCACCACCTGCGTGCCGGTCACCCGTTCCGCGACCACGTCGGCGGTCAGGGTGTACGACGGACTGACGGAGGCGAAGTTGATGACCCGCAGGACGTAGTCCCCCGCGACCGGGTCGGCCAGCTCGGCGTGCTCCTTCTCCCCCGGGGCGTTGCCCGAGCTGGCCACCTCCACCAGCTCGCCACCCTGCTTGCGGTAGACCTCGAGGTCGAGGTCGTCCGGCGTCGTCCAGTCGAGGGCCACCTCCAGGCTGTCCGCACCCTTCGCGACGTCCTCGCTCGTGAGGGTGAAGGGGTGGTCCCTGAACTCGTTGGGCGGGATCGGCTCGCCGTCGTAGGCCTGCGTGCGTGTCGAGACCTCCTCGACCGTGTCGATCTCGCGACGCTCGGAGACCGGTCGGGTCGAGGGGTTCACGTGCCAGGTGAAGCGGCCGCCGCGCGAGGAGTAGACCGACTCCAGGTGGTCGCGGACCGAGCCCTCCCAGGTCGGGGTCCGGAAGGTCTTCTCCACGCGCAGCGTCGCGCCCCTCGGGGCCGAGCCGACGATGCGACCGTGGGAGGCGTTCGCGGCGGCGTGCCCGAGGGCGATCAGGTAGGCCTCACGGTTGCCCTTGCCGGCGTACTCCCCCGCGCCGAGGTACTCGTCGACCACGTCGGGGAAGGGCGGGTGGAACTCGTCGGGCCCGATCTCGAAGGTGTAGCCGAAGCCGCCGGTCGCGTTGTAGGACCAGTCCTCGGTGGTGCCGGTGGTGTCGTAGAGCTCCCAGCCGTGGATGTTGCGGTAGCCGTTCTGCGCGGTCATCCGTGCCCCGAGCCTCTTGAGTGCCGCCTCGTCGGGAGCGTCGCCGACGGGCAGCCCGTCGTGGCCGATGGTCTCGGGGTGCACGCCGTTGGGGCGCAGGACGAGGTTCGAGTAGGTGTGGTTGGAGATCAGCGTGGTGACCTGCCGGCTGCTCACGAGGTCGCGCACGTTGAGGATCTCGGGCTCCGAGAACGCCTCGGGGCCGCGGTAGGTCGGGTCGGCGAACGTCTCGGACGCACCGGGTCCGCCCCAGAAGCCGCCGTAGTTGCGGTTGAGGTCGACACCCACCCCGAAGCCCCCCGGGCTGGCGGCCGCTGCACGGCAGCTCCCGTCAGGGGTGTCCTGCCCGTCGACGACGCGGCAGTTCTTGCGCTTGTAGGCGTTGCCGGGGGTGCCCAGGATCGTGGCGGTGCCGCCGCCGTCGACCTCGCGAAGGTCCACCAGCGCACCGTCGGTGCGGGAGAGGTCGAAGCCGTCGACGTTGACCACCGGGACGACCACCACGCGGGCGCGGTCCAGCAGGTTCGTGATCCGCTCGGACCGGCCATAACCCCTCACCAGATCGATCGCGAACTCCATGGCCAGCTCGCCGGAGGGCCACTCCCGCGCGTGGTGCACGCCGAGCAGCGCGAACGTCGGACGGCCGTCGTTCTTCGCCTTGACGTTGCCCGCGATCTCGATGGCGCGGACGGGGCGGCCGTCGAGCGAGGGCCGGTCCAGGGTGAAGGTGCGGGCCACGCGGGGTCGGTCCTTGGCCAGCTCGGTCATGTCGGTGCCGTAGTCGGCCAGCGTCCGGTACGACGTACGCCCGGATGGCAGCGGCGAGACCTCGGTGGCGGCGGCGTACGCCGCGTTCTCCCGGTTGTTCTCCGCCTCACGCCGCAGCAGGTCCGGGATCCGCACCTGGAAGCCGAACCCGGCGGTCTCCAAGGTCGCCAGGTCCGCGGCGTGGTGCAGGACCACTTCGACGTAGTCGTGGCCGGCGTGCTCGGTGAGGTCCAGCCCCAGGGCCTGCAGCCGCGCCTTGTCCGCGCGAGTCGGCGTGTCCACCGTCACCAGACGGGGCGCGAAGGCCGTGCTCGTGGCCTCCGCCCGGGTCGCGCCGACGCCACTCACCACCGGCACGAGGGCAGCCGCGAGAGCGGCGGTGCTGAGAACGGCGAGGGCTCGCGCCTGCCGACGGGAACGTGCCATGAGGATCTCCCCTGGTCGAGGTCGTGTGGCAGCCCCAACGACGTCAGCAGCGAAAGGTCACGCTCAGGACGGTTGTCCGGGCTCCTCCGGGGCACGCCGCTTGGCGGCCTCGCCCACCGGGATCTCCAGCTCGCGCTGACGCTCCACGGCGGCCCCGATCAGCCCGGCGAACAGGGGGTGCGCCCGGGTGGGACGCGACCTCAGCTCGGGGTGGGCCTGGGTCGAGACGTAGTAGGGATGCACCTCACGCGGCAGCTCGGCGAACTCCACCAGCTTGTTCTGCGGGCCGATGCCGGAGAACACGAGTCCGGCCTCCTCCAGGCGGTCGGTGTAGGCGCCGTTCACCTCGTAGCGGTGACGGTGCCGCTCCTGGACCGACGTCGCACCGTAGGTCTCGGACACGACGCTTCCCGCGACGAGGTCCGCCGGGTAGAGCCCCAGCCGCATCGTGCCGCCCAGGTCGCCGGCGCCCTCGACGTACGCCTCCTGCTCGGCCATGGTGGCGACGACCGGCTCCGGGGAGTCGGGGTCGAACTCGGTCGACCCGGCCTTGGCCAGACCGACGACGTTGCGGGCGTACTCGATGACCATGCACTGCAGGCCCAGGCAGATCCCGAGCGTGGGGATCCCGTGGGTGCGGGCGTAGTGCAGGGCCCCGATCTTGCCGTCGATACCGCGCACGCCGAAGCCACCCGGCACCAGCACGGCGTCGACCTCGGAGAGGTGTCGCGCCGCTCCCTCGGGCGTCGCGCACTCGTCGGAGGGCACCCAGACGATCTTCACCCGCGCCTCGTGGGCGAACCCGCCGGCCCGCAGCGCCTCGGCGACCGACAGGTAGGCGTCCGGCAGGTCGACGTACTTGCCGACCAGGGCGACGCTGACCTCCTCGTTGGGGTGGTGCACACGGCGCAGCAGGTCGTCCCACTCGGTCCAGTCGACGTCGCGGAACGGCAGGTCCATCCGGCGTACGACGTAGGCGTCGAGGCCCTCGGAGTGGAGCACCTTCGGGATGTCGTAGATCGACGGGGCGTCGACGGCGGCCACCACCGCCTCGGTGTCGACGTCGCACATCAGCGAGATCTTGCGCTTGATGCCGTCGGAGATCTCGCGGTCCGCCCGACACACGATGGCGTCGGGCTGGATGCCGATGGAGCGGAGGGCGGCCACCGAGTGCTGGGTGGGCTTGGTCTTGAGCTCGCCGGAGGGCCCGATGAACGGCACCAGGGAGACGTGGAGGAAGAAGCAGTTGTCGCGACCGACGTCGTGGCGCACCTGGCGGGCCGCCTCGAGGAACGGCAGGGACTCGATGTCGCCGACGGTGCCGCCGATCTCGGTGATGACCACGTCGGCGGTCTCGCCGGTGTCCCCGCCGAGGTCGGCCATCGCCCGGATGCGGGCCTTGATCTCGTTGGTGATGTGCGGGATCACCTGGACGGTGTCACCGAGGTAGTCGCCGCGACGCTCCTTGGCGATGACGCTGGAGTACACCTGGCCGGTCGTGACGTTGGCGATGCCGTTCAGGTTCGTGTCGAGGAACCGCTCGTAGTGCCCGACGTCGAGGTCGGTCTCGGCTCCGTCGTCGGTCACGAAGACCTCGCCGTGCTGGAACGGGTTCATCGTCCCCGGGTCGACGTTGAGGTAGGGGTCGAGCTTCTGCATCGTCACCCGCAGGCCGCGCGCCTTCAGCAGACTGCCGAGCGACGAGGCCGTCAGACCCTTGCCGAGTGACGAGGCGACTCCGCCGGTCACGAAAACGTGCTTGGTGGGCTGCGCAGCGGCCAAGGGGACTCCCGTGGGAAGGTGTGCGGCGAGAAGACCCTCGCCCGTCCACGGGGTTCTAGGCTAGCAACACCTGGGCCGGGATGCCGCATCCACGCCGAAGTGACCCGAAGGTCCGGCTCGCGGCGCTGGCGTCGGCGGCCAGCGCGAGCACCGTGTCGATGCGCCCCGCGACCCGGTCGGCGCCGTCGACGGTGGAGACCGCACGCCGCGCGATCGGATCAGCCACCAGCAGACCGACCAGTCCGTCGGCCCGACCCGAGCCGGCGGGTGCCGCCAGCACGACCGCACGCGCGGTGCGCGCCGCGGCCGCGAGGAGGCTCGCCACGATCGTGCCGGCGCCCTCGCGCTCGTCCTGCGTGCCGTACGCCGCACCGCCGACCGCCAGCAGCAGCGACCCGCGAGTGCCGTCCCCCTGCTCGACGTCCACCAGCCCGGCGGCCTCGAGGCCGGCCAGGATGCCCGTCCCGGCGGCGTCGGGCTCGGCGCCGGCACGCTCCGAGGTGACCAGGGCCCGCGCCATCAGGCGCCCGAGACGCTGGTAGTCGCCCACCTTCGGGCCCACCCGCACCGCCCCGCCGGCGGAGTCGACCATCTGGGTGCCCAGCTCCCCGACCAGCTGCCGGTTGGCGACGTCGACGAGACGTCGGTCCACGCGGACCTCGGAGACCACGCGTCCGCCGGCGCGGGCGACCATCTCGCTCAGCCCGGCCACGGTCTCCGGACCGGCCCCGGGCAGCACCAGCACGGTGACCGTCCGGCCCGCGAGCGTCCCGCGCACGAGTCGGTCGCTGACCGCGAGAGCGAACTCGTCGGAGTACTCGGTGCCGACCTGCAGCGCCTCGGCGCGCGCCCCGGCGTCGCGGAGGGCGTCGCCGGCGGGTGCCGCGGCGGCGCGGGTCTCCATGTCGGTCTGGAGCGGTCCGGAGCCCAGGGCGATGCCGACCGCGAGTGCCAGCACCGCGGCCAGGAGCGCCACGACGTGCGAGCGCAGCGAGATCACGGCAGGAGGTCCTCGACCCGGGCCTGCAGGGCCCGGCCGATGTCGACGACCTCGTCGCCCCAGGAGCTGCCCACGGGGGTGGCCGCGACCGCGACGCCCAGGGCGACGAGGCCGACGAGCAGGACCAGCCAGAGGTGCCAGAGCCGTACCCGCCCGCTGTAGAGCGTCGGGACGGTCTTCGCGTCGATCACGCGCGACCCCACCCGCAACCGGGTGAGGAAGCTCGACGACATGCCGGAGCGCTGCTTGTCGAGGAACTCCTCGAGCGAGGTGTGGGTCCCGACGGTGACGATGAGCGAGGCGTCCGCGTGGTGGGCGACCAGCAGGGCGATGTCCTCCGGGGTGCCGCCGGCGGCGATGCGACGCGCGCGCAGACCGAGCCGGTCCAGACGTTCGGCACCGAGGATGCGGTCGGAGGAGTCGGCGTGGAGCAGGACCTCGCGCGCCGAGGTCAGGGCCTCGTCGGAGACCACCTGACGGGGTCCGACGTCCGGGTCGGAACCGAGACCGGCCTCACCGACCACCACCAGGTCGGGCACGAGCTTCGCTGCCAGCAGGGCGTCGGCCCCGGCGTCGATGCCGACCAGGACCGGACGCTGCTCGCGGATGAAGCGCCGCAGTCGGCGCAGGTCGCGTCTCGTGGTCGAAGTCGCGCACCACCACGACCACCGGTCGCCCGGCCATGCGGGTGGACAGCAGCGGGAAGCCCCGGCCGTGCAGGAGCAGGTCCTCCTCGCGGCGCAGGAACTCGGTGGTGTTGTGCGTGAAGCTGGCCAGCTGGGTGGTGAGACCGGCCCGGGCGTGGTCCATCGCGGCCAGCACGTCGTCGAGGTCGAGCACGGTCCCGGTCGCGACCGTCTCTCCCCGCACCAGCACCCGGCCCTCGTTCACCCCGACGTCGGAGCCGTCCTTGAGCGTGGTGAGGACGCTCGGGCCGACACCCTCGAGGAGCACCACCCCGGCCCGCACGAGGATCTCGGGCCCGAGGCTCGGGTAGCGCCCGGAGATGAAGGTCGAGACGTTGACGACGGCCGCGACCCCGCGCTCGATGATCGCCTCGGCTCCCGCGCGGTCGAGGTCGATGTGGTCCACCACGAGGACGTCGCCGGGGCGCGCTCGTCGCAGCGCGGCGGGAAGGCGTCGGTCGACGCGGGCGGTGCCGTCGAGACCGCCGCGTCGGGGGGACATGACCTGGCGTGAAGGCAGCTTCATAACCCGTTCATCGTGACACGGGGCCTCGCCGAGATCGGCGGACCTCAGGCCTCGGCGCGGGCGGTGTCGAGCAGCTCCTGGGCGTGGGCCCGGGCGGTCTCGGACCCCTCGAGGCCGGCCAGCATCCGCGACAGCTCGCGCACCCGGCCCTCCTCGTCGAGCGAGGTCAGTCCCTGACCGGGTCACGCTCCCCTCGGCACTCTTGGTCACCACGACGTGCTGGTCGGCGAAGGCGGCGACCTGGGGCAGGTGCGTGACGACGACGACCTGGGCCGAGCGGGCGAGCAGGGCCAGACGACGCCCCACCTCGACGGCGGCCTTGCCCCCGACGCCGGCGTCGACCTCGTCGAAGACGAACGTCGGGACCGGGTCGGTGCCGGCCAGGGCGACCTCGAGGCCGAGCATCACCCGCGACAGCTCACCACCCGAGGCGCCCTTGGCCAGCGCCCGCGGTTCCGAGCCCACGTTCGCGGCGAGTCGGAGCTCCACCTCGTCGATGCCGTGGCTGGTCATGCGGACCAGACGGGTGCCGGCACCCGCCACGGTGATCTCGAGCCCGTCGGCCGCCACGGTGGGGACCTCCTGCTGGGAGACCGCGACCGCGAGCACGGCGTGCGGCATGGCCAGCACGGTCAGCTCGTCGGTCACGACCTCACCGAGGCGGACGGCCGCGGACGTGCGACGAGCGGACAGGTCGACGCCGATGCGCCCCAGCTCGGCGCGGATCGCGGCGCAGCGGTCCCGCAGCAGCTCGATGCGTCCGTCGGTGTCGTCGAGGTCGGCGAGGCGCCCGGCCGAGGTCCGCGCCCACGACAGCACCTCGTCGACGGTGTCGCCGTACTTGCGGGTGAGGGCGAGGAGGGCGGCGCGCCGCTCCGAGACCGTCGCGAGCCGGGCCGGGTCGGTCTCGAGACCGCTGGCGTACGACGCGACGTCGGCGGCCAGGTCGGACAGCACGTAGCTGAGCTCGGCCAGCCGGTCTGCCAGCGCGGCTGCCTCGGGGTCGTGCGCGCGCACGTCGTCGAGCTGCCGACGGGCGGTGGCGACGGCACCCAGGGCGTCGGGCTGGTCGGAGTCGTCGGACGAGAGGGCGGCGCGGGCCTGCTCGGCCGCCAGCCGCAGGGAGTCCGCGAACCCGAGCCGCGACTCCTCGGCGGCCAGGTCGATGTCCTCGCCCGACTGGGGGTCGATCTTGTCGATCTCCTCGAGGCCGAACCGCAGCAGGTCGGCCTCCCGGGCGCGCTCGCGGGCGGTGGCCACGACCTCGGCCAGCTCGGACTCGGCGGCTCGCAGCGCGGTGTGCCCGGCGGCGAAACGGTCGCGCAGCGCCTCCACCTCCGCGCCGGCGAAGCGGTCCAGGGCGCTGCGCTGTGCCTCCGCGCGCAGCAGCCGGTGCTGGTCGGACTGTCCGTGCACCGCCACGAGGGACTGCGCGAGCTGACCCAGCAGCGCCGCCGGCACGCCGGCACCGCCGGCGAAGGCACGGGAGCGACCCTCGGCCGAGACCTGTCGCGCCAGCAGCAGCCGGCCGTCCTCGAGCTCGCCGCCGGCCTCCTCGACGATCCCGGGCACGGTGTCGACGGCACGGGCGTCCACCACACCCTCCACGAGGGCGCGCGGAGAGCCGGTGCGGACGGCGCCGGGGTCGGCGCGCCCGCCCATGAGCAGGCCCAGCGCGGTCACGACCATCGTCTTGCCGGCGCCGGTCTCACCCGTCACGGCGGTGAACCCGGGCCCCAGCTCGAGCACCGACTCCTCGATGACGCCGAGTGCCCGGATGCGGATCTCCTCAAGCATCGGTGTCGGTCCCCCGCCAGCGACGCTCGGCAGCCCCGCGCCACCCGGTGACGGGCAGGCCGAACTTGGCGACGAGCCGGTCGGTGAACGGCGCCTCGTGCAGCCGGGCGAGGCGGATCGGCGTACGGCCGCGGCGGACCTCGATCCGCGCTCCCGGCGGCAGCTCGACGGTGCGGCGCCCGTCGCACCACAGCACACCGGCGGCCCCGGTGCCGCCGACGACCTCCACGGCGAGCACGGAGGAGGGCGCGACCACCATCGGACGGGCGAACAGTGCGTGGGCCGAGATCGGCACCATCAGCAGCGCCTCGACCTCGGGCCAGACGACGGGACCACCGGCCGAGAAGTTGTACGCCGTGGACCCGGTGGGCGTCGCGCACACCACGCCGTCGCAGCCCCACCGGCTGAGGGGGCGACCGTCGACCTCGACGACGACCTCGAGCATCCGCTCCCGGGCGGCCTTCTCCACGCTGGCCTCGTTGAGGGCCCAGGTGGACGCCACCTGCTCCTTGCCCTCGAACACGACGACGTCCAGGGTGAGGCGCTCCTCGGAGCGGTAGCCACGCTCGACGATCGCGGTGATGGTGCGGTCGATGTCCTCGGGCTCTGCCTCGGCGAGGAATCCCACGTGACCGAGGTTGACTCCGAGGAGGGGTGTGCCGGAGTCGCGGGCCAGCTCGGCGGCGCGCAGGATCGTGCCGTCACCGCCGATGACCATCACGAGCTCGGCGTCGACGCAGGCCTCGCCCCCGTCCGCGACCGCCTGCACGACCGCCGGATCGGGCAGGAACAGCGCAAGCGCATCCTCCTCGAGCATCGCCACCGCGATGCCATGGGCCCCCAGTGCCGTGCACATCTGGGTCGCCACCTCGCAGGCGTTGGCGCGCCGGGTGTTGACGACCAGGAAGACGCTCCGTCGCGGGGTCTCGGGGGTCGTCACGGGCCCACCCTCTCATCAGGTGGCGACAACGGCGGCTCGGTCGGCGGTGTCGCAGGTGAGGAGCTGCCCACGGCGGCCGCCACGTCGTCGCCGGTGAGCGAGGCGGGGCCTCGGCGCAGCCAGAGGAAGAACTCGACGTTGCCCGACGGTCCGGGCAGGGGGCTGCGGGCCACCGCCACGGCGCCCCAGCCCCGCGCGGCGGCAGCGTCGGCCACGGCGGTCACCGCCTCGCCGCGCAGGGCCGGATCCCGGACCACCCCGCCCTTGCCCAGGCGCTCCTTGCCGACCTCGAACTGGGGCTTGACCATGAGCACGAGGTCGCCGTCGGGCTCCGTGACCGCGACGAGGGCGTCGAGCACGAGCCGTAACGAGATGAAGGAGAGGTCCCCGACCACCAGGTCCACCGGCCCGCCGATCCGGTCGGAGCCGATGTCGCGCACGTTGGTGCGGTCGACGACCACCACCCGGTCGTCGGTGCGCAGGGACCACGCGAGCTGGCCGTAGCCGACGTCGACCGCGACGACCTGACGCGCGCCGGCCCGGAGCAGCACGTCCGTGAAGCCCCCGGTCGAGGCGCCGGCGTCCAGGGTTCGGCGCCCTGTCACGACCAGGCCACGGGGCCGGAACGCCTCGAGGGCTCCCGCCAGCTTGTGGCCGCCTCGGGAGACGTACGCGGGCTCGGCGGAGTCGGCCCGCACGACGATGGCGACGTCGGTGGTGACCCCGGTGGCGGGCTTGTGGGCCACGGCGCCGCTGACGCTCACCCGGCCGGACTCCACCAGCTCGCGGGCGTGGTCGCGTGAGCGCGCCAGGCCACGCCGGACGAGCTCCTGGTCCAGCCGGAGGCGGCGGGGCACCGTCAGGGCACCGTCACGCCGGCGTCATGCCGCGGGCGATCCGGCCGCGGGCGATCCGGCGTCGTCCAACGCCGAGCGCAGCTGTGCGATGGCGGACTCGAACACGGCGACGTGCTCGGACACCGGGATGGTCTCCAGGGGGGCCAGCGACGCGAGCACGGTGTCGACCCGCGGGTCACCGGTGGTCTGCGCGGTCGGGCTCTGATCGGGCCACTCGGCTCCCTCGACCATGGACTCCTCCTGCGGCGCTTCTCGTCGACGACGGCTCGGCCTCGGGCGAGGCCCCGTCACGCTGCGTCACGCTACCTGGTCAGGACGGCGGCTCCAGGCCGGACACGTCGACGCAGGCGCCGGTCTCGTCCCGCCGGGCCCAGCCGGCGACGGCGACGGCCCGCCACCAGTCCGACGCTGCACCGTCACCTTCAAGGTGAAGGTGGTCGCCGTCAGGGGATGCCGACCACCCACCGACGCTGGCGCGTCCGTCGGTGAGCTCGACCGAGGGGTGCGGCTCCGCGAGGCCTCGGAGGTCGACCGACAGATAGGTCGGTCGCGAGCCCGGCGCCGCGGCCACGAGCTCGGCCAGACCCGTCACCCCGGTCAGGACGAGCAGACTGTCGAGGCCGGCGTTGACCGCGCCCTCGATGTCGGTGTCCAGCCGGTCGCCCACCACGAGCGGCCGTTGCCCGCCGACCCGACGCACCGACTCGGCGAACAACGGCGGCTGGGGCTTGCCCGCCACCTCGGGCTCGACGCCGGAGAATTCCTGCACGGCCATCACCAGGATCCCGTTCCCAGGGGCGGCGCCGCGCGGGGTCGGCACGGAGCGGTCGGTGTTGGAGGCCACCCAAGGCAGGCCGCCGGCGACCAGGATGGCGCCCTCCATCACCTGGCGCCAGGGCAGGTCAGCGCTGAAGCCCGACACCACGGCGACCGGGTCGTCGTCCGGGGAGGTGACCGGTCGCAGTCCCTCCTCCTCCAGCGCCGTGACCAGTCCCTCGCCCCCGATCACGAAGACCGCAGCGCCGGTGTCGAGCCGTTCCGCGAGGAGCCGGGCAGCAGCCTGCGCCGACGTGACCACGTCCACGTCCTCCGCCGGGACGTCCAGCTCTCGCAGGTGCTGGCCGACCTGGGTCGGGGTCCGCGAGGCGTTGTTCGTCACGTAGGCCAGGCGCATCCCGGCCTCGACCGCGGCGCGCAGGTGCGTAGGTGCGTCCGGTACGGCGTCAGGTCCGACGTAGACCACCCCGTCGAGGTCGAGCAGCGCCAGGTCGTAGGCGGAGGACAGCGCCTCCTGTGAGCTGCCCAGCTGGGCGTGCACCTCGGTCGTCGACCTGTCGTCAGCCATGGTCGAAGCGTGTCACAGGTCGGTGGTGCGACGCCGGGAGAGCCGCCTGGCGCGCAGCACCTCGACCTCGAGGCGGGTGCTGGTGCCCTGTCCGCCTCGGTAGAAGCGACGACGCAGCGCACCACTGACCTCCACCTCGTCGTCGAGGTGCCACGTTGCAACCGTCCGCCGCGGCCCGGGGCCCCAGGCCACGCAGTCCAGCCAGTCGACGGTCTGTCGTGACCCCTTGGTCATGGCGGTCGCGCTCCGAGGCACCGTCACCCGGAACGTCACGATGACGCTCCCGCTCGGCAGCTCGCGGCGTTCCGGTGGCGTGGACACGCGTCCGCGCAGCAGCACCGTGTTCTCCGCCGCGACCGCGACCGCCGTCCCGACTTGTGCCGCCTTCGTCTCGGCGCGAAGCGCCCTCGTCTCCTGGGTCATGACCGACCACCTCCTGCGACCCAGCCTCACCTGGCGGCGGAGGGGGGACCACGTCACCCTCGGACTCGGAGGACGAGGAGAGACTCACCCCAGCTGGGGACGGTTTCCGGCCGACGTCGGGCTCGAGGCCCCCGACGCCCTCGACGCCCTCGACGCCTCAGACGTCGGAGCCGGCTCCGCCCTTCTCCAGCTCCGCGATCCGGTCCTCGGCGTCGGTGATCGCGTCACCGTCGATGCCGACCGTGCGGTGGAACCACTCGAGCGCCTCGTCCCGGCGACCGGCGGCCACCAGCGTGTGCGCGTAGGCGTAGCGAAGCCGAACGAGCCAGTCCTCGCGCGTGACCGAGCGCAGCGGTGCGCGCTCCAGCGTCCGCAGGGCACCCGCGGTCTCGCCGAGGTCGAGGCGCGCGCCGGCCTCCACGATGGTCATCTCGATACGCAGAGCCTGGGACAGCTTCTCGACCGACGGATTCGACGCCAGGGCGAGGGCACGCTCAGGACGGCCGAGAGCCCGCTCGCAGTCGGCCATGACCGGAAGGTAGTCGGTGGCTGCGTTCATCCGCTTGGCGGCCTTCAGCTCCGCCAGCGCCTCGGCGAAGTGCCCAGCGGCGTACGCCGTCTCCCCCACGGCCTCGCGGACGACGGCCACACGTGCGGCACGTGCCCGGGCAGCCAGGGCGTGCTGGTAGGCCGTCTCCGGGTCCTCGTCGACGATGGCGCCGGCCGCGGCCAGGTGGCGCGCTACCCGGGCCGCGAGCTTCTCCGGGAGACCGGACAGCTGGTCGAGCACCGACCGGTCCAGCTCCTGGCCGGTGATCTCCTCGGGCAGGTCCGGGCCGTCGTAGACGGACTGGTCCACCGTGCGCTCCACGCGACCCTCGCGCCCCCGGCGGTCGTCCCGGCGGTCGTCACGACCCCGGCGGTCCTCACCGCGAGCCGGCCGGGCGTTGCGGTCGGGCCGTCCGTCACGCTGGCTCCCCCGCTGGCCAGGCTGCCCGGACTGCCCGGACGCGGCCGGTCGGCCGGTCCGCTCGGGGCGTCCCGAGCCGCGGCGCGGGTGGTCCGATGAGGGAGACATGAGATGAGCCTTTCGTGCACGAGGGGCTGGGTGAGGAAAAATGCGTAAGGGCCACCCGAGGGTGGCCCTTACG
>CAWBNX010000031.1:0-197952 GCA_963790225.1 uncultured Actinomycetota bacterium
CGCCTGGGTCGGGATGCCCGACTTCTTCGCCCCCGAGCCCAGCTGGGGCGTGCTGCCCGCCTTTCTTCCCGTCGTGCTGGTGCTGGTCGCCGAGAACGTCGGCCACGTCCGCACGGTCGCCCACCTGACCGGCGACGAAGAGGTGAACGCCCGCACCGGCCGCGCCCTGCTGGCCGACGGCCTCGCCACCACCCTGGCCGGCGCGGGCGGCGGCTCCGGCACCACGACGTACGGCGAGAACATCGGCGTCATGGCCGCCACCCGGGTCTACTCCACCGCGGCCTACTGGGTGGCCGGTGCCGTGGCGATCGTGCTCAGCCTGTCGCCGAAGTTCGGGGCGCTCGTCAACACCATCCCGGCGGGTGTGCTGGGCGGCGTGACGGTGGCGCTCTACGGCCTCATCGGGGTCATCGGTGTGAAGATCTGGATCGACAACCGGGTCGACTTCTCCCGCCCGGCCAACCAGTTCACCGCCGCCGTGGCGCTGGTCGTCGGCATCGGCAACCTCACGCTCGGCACCGGAGACGTCGTGGTCACCGGCATCGCCCTCGGCACGGTCGCGGCGCTCGTCGTCTTCCACGCCATGACCGCGCTGGAGCGCGTCCGCGGCACCTGAGCCGTCACCTGGGCCGGGGTGTCGGCTCCTCAGGCCAGGACCATGCCGCGGTGCATGACCCGGTCGCCGGACACACCCGCGTGGTCTGCCCGGTGCATCACGCACCCGTTGTCCCAGATCACGACGTCGCCCTCGGTCCACCGGTGGTCGTAGGTGTTCTCCGGCCGGGTCGAGTGCTCGAACAGGTAGGTGATCACCTCCTGCGACTCCTCGACGCCGAGCCCGCTCACCGACACGCACCGCGCGGGCGTGGTCAGGTAGAGCGCGGTCCGGCCGCTGCGCGGGTGGGTCCGGAAGAGGGGGTGGTCGGCCGACGACTCGTCGCCCTCGTCGAGCTCGACACCGGTCACGACGTGGTGCACCGTGCGCCCGTGCAGCCGCTCGCGCACCCCGGTGGGCAGCGTCTGGAAGGCGCGGTACTGGTTGGTGAACTGCGTCGCGCCTCCCTGTTCGGGGACGGTGACGGCCCGCAGCGCGGTGTACGCCGGAGGCCGGGCCACGTAGCTGGTGTCGACGTGGAAGGAGCTCCTCGGCGGCGTCGTGCGCCCGACGTTGCTGATGACGTTGAGGTCGGCGAAGCCCTCCAGGGGCGTCTCGCCCTTCGTGAAGGTCAGCTCGCCGAACGAGCGCAGGAAGGCGAGGAACGCCTCGTCGTCGAGGTGCTGGCCGGGCAGCACCAGCACGCCGTGGGCGGCGAGCAGGTCGCGCAGCCGGTCGGTCAGACCGGGGTCGGGGTGGGCCAGGTCGACGTCGAGCACGCGGGCGCCGACCGGGTCGAGCACGTCGTACTTCACGGGAGTCCTCCGAGCAGGGCAGGGGCGGGGTGGGGGCCCGGTCGCGCGCCGGGCCGGGTGTCTCGTCGTGCGTCGGGCCGGGAGGCAGGACGGGCCAGGGCAGCCTCGACCCCCAGCCCGAAGAGGTGTTCCAGCCCGATGCCGGCCGCCGCGGCCATCACGACCAGCACGCTGCTGGGCGCGTAGGAGCAGTAGAGGCTGGCCTCCAGGAAGTACGGCGTCCCGGCGGGGTCGACGCGGAAGTCGAACAACCCGTAGTCACGGCAGCCCAACGCCCGGTACGCCGCACGAGCCGCCTCGTGCACGGCGGCGCTGACCGGGTCGGAGGGGTCGACGATCCACGCGTGCTCGGCGTCCTTGGCCACCAGGCCGAGGTGGCCGTCGTCGCTGCGCCTGAGCTTGTCGTCGTGGTCCCGCACCGGCTTGCCGACCGGGTCGACGGCGTACTCCTCCAGCGGCAGGCAGACCAGCTCCCCCTCGACCTCGAGGACGCCGCAGCGCACCTCGCGTCCGAGGTCGACGTAGCGCTCGACAAGGGCGCGATCGGAGTGGCGGCACGCCTCCCGCACGGCGGCGTTCAGGGCGAAGGTGTCCGCGGCGTCGGCCACCAGCGTCACACCGAGCGAGTTGTCCGCGTCGACGGGCTTGACCACCACCCGCCCGGTCAGGGGCACCGGGTCGCCGGGCGCGACCACCCGGCCCTCGGGGACGAGGACGCCGTGGCCGGCGACCACCGCGCGGGCCAGGGACTTGTCGGCGCCGACCGCCATCACCTCGGGCCGGTTGCCGACGAACGGCACGCCGATCAGGTCCAGCAGGGCCCGGTGGTGGGTCATCCCGGGGCGGCAGAACATCTGCGGCACGGCGACGTCCGGAGCCGCCACGTCGATGCGTCGCACCGCTTCCGACAGCCCGCACACCGGCGCGGAGGCCAGCGCCGCGTCGCTCAGGTCGCGCGGGAATCGCCAGGACCCGTCGGGCGAGACGTGGGCCACGACGTGGTCGAGCCCGGGGACGCCTGCGAGCGCCGTCAGGCAGCCCCGGGCGTAGAGCAAGGAGACCTCGGCGAGCAGGTCGGACTCCGCCGACCCGACGAGGTGGAGCACGCGGCGCGCGCGTGCAGTCGCGGTCCCGGCGCGCACGTCAGTCACCCGCCGGCTCGACGAGCTTGCCGATGTTGAGGTCCACCTTGTGCCAGGGGCGTCCCCGGCGCAGGTTCCCCAGCAGCAGCGACGGCACGTGCAGGTGGTGCAGCGCGAGGAACGGCAGCGGGTCGTCGCGGTCGAGGACGGCATCGGTCCCGCGGAGCAGGGTGCGCAACCGTCCCGGCGCCTCGCGGGGATGCCGCAGCGCTTGCCAGAGCTCGTGGTGGAGCCAGTACGTCGGCCGCCCGCCGAGAGGGGGCTCGACGGGGGCGGCCGCGTCGTCGAGATAGGCGGCCGCGAGGCCCGGGTGCCCGTGCAGCAGCGTGATCGCGGAGTGGGTGCGGGGGTTGCACTCGATGGCTCGCGGGACGCCGTCGGCGCCCTCGATGAAGTCGAAGGAGAGCTGACCGGTCCAGCCGTCGGCGGCCACGAACGTCTCCACCCAGGCACGGATCTCGGGCTTCTCGACCATCTCGTAGGTCAGCTGCCACGGCGAGGACAAGCAGCACACGTAGACCTGGAGGTGCCCGTCGCGCACGGTGCCGTGCGTGCAGTACTCCGTGCCCTCCAACAGCTCCTGGAGGATCCACGGCTGGTCGGAGGAGATCGGCAGGCTGCGCACGAACGCCTCGGTCTCGGCCGCCGTGGGGCGGGGCAGCGGTGTCAGGTCGAGCCGCCGGACCGGGTCGTAGGCGATCGACTTGAGCACGTAGCGCCGGCCCTCACGCTCGGGTGCCGAGAAGTCAAAGTCCAGCACCTGCTCGGGATCGGTGATGCGATGCGTCTCGGCGACAGGCAACCCCAACGCGCCGGCCATGACCGAGAACTCGTACTTGTCGTCAACCCGACTCAAAGTCTGTGCCCCCAGGTGGACAACCTCGCAGTGACCCTCCAGCAGCGCGGCCGCCTCGGCGTCCGGCAGGCTCGCGGCGGGGCTGCAGACCGGGACGTAGACGTCGACCGCCTCCTCCGTCACCACACGCAGGAGGGCGCCCGCGTAGTCGGGGGAGCTCGTGCCGGGCACGACGTGGAAGGCGTCCACGGCCCGGGAGAAGCGGTGCGCCGTCCAGCGGTAGCGCGCGGTCTCCACCATCACGACGCGGTGGCCCGCGGCGTGGAAGGCACGCGCCAGCACCAGCGCCTTGGTCATCTTGGCGCCGCTGAGAAGGACGGTACGACGCCGCGCCGCCTGGGGGACCGGTGTGGGACGAGGACGGGTCCGGGCAGCGGCCACCAGGGCGAGGTTGAGCGGCAACGAGCCTTGCAGCAGCGCCACGGCGGCCAACGTCCTCAGGGCGCCCACCTCAGACCCTCCGCACCAGGGTGACGCCGTCGCGCAGCGGCAGCACGACCTGCTCGACCCGGGGGTCGCCGCGCAACCGGTCGTTGAAGTCCGCCACCGCCACGCCGTTGACCGACCTGGGGCCACCGGCGCCGCCTGCCCAGGGTTCCCCCTGGAGCAGGGTGTTGTCGACGCAGAGCAGTCCGTCGCGGGCCAGCAGCCCGTCGTCGAGCAGCTGGTCGAGATAGCCCGCGTAGCCGGGCTTGTCGGCGTCGAGGAACACCAGGTCGAACGTCTCGCCGTCACGGGCCAGCCGAGCCAGCGTCTCCCGCGCCGGCCCGACCTCGACCCGCACCCGGTCACCGACCGGGGACGCCGCGAAGCACTCCTGCGCCAGGGCCGCTACGTCGGGGTCGAGCTCGCAGGCGACCACCCGGCCGCCGCGGGGCAACGCCTCGGCCATCGCCAGCGCGGCGTAGCCGGTGAACATCCCGATCTCCAGCACCTGCTGGGACCTGCTGATGTGCACCAACATCCGGAGGAACGCACCCTCGACGTGGCCGGACAGCATCTCGGCCTCCAGGTCCCCCTGCCCACGGTCGAGCCCGGGTGCGCTCCTCCAGCGCCGTCAGGGCCGACGACGGCGCCGACGTGTGGTGCTCGACGTACCCCTCGAGCCCGGCCGCGATCGCTCGCGCCCGCGCCAGGTCGGCGCGCGCCCCGGGCGGGACACCGGGCGCGTCGTCGAGCTGCTGGGCCACCGAGCCCAGCAGCTCGGCCACGATGCCGACCGGGGTCACCGGACGGACGGCCCGGCGCAGGGCGCCGGGGCTAGCCGGCATCGCGGATCGCGACGCCGTCACCCGGGGCCGGGACACGCGCGGGCACCTCGACGTGCGCCTCCTCGGGGGTGGTGAACGCGTCGAGGCCGGCGCCACCGCGGGGGAGCCCCGCACAGACCCGCCGGTGCTCGGCCAGGACGGCGACGAGCTCGTCGACCGTCACGTCGCTGACGAAGTGGCAGGTGCCGATCGGCCGCGGCACGGCTGCCCGCAGCATCCCGTCGCGGGTCGCGAGGATCGAGGCGGTCGCGCGCTCCAGCAGCTCGGGGGTGAACCACGGGCTGTCGACCGAGAGCCCGAGCCGGCTGAACAGGCCGAGGACCCGGTCGCGGTCGGTGGTGGTGAGGTAGCCGCGCTGCTCGGCGAGGGTGGCCGAGAAGGCCATGTCCACGCTGATGGCGTGTCCGTGGAGGTAGTGCGGCTGCGGGGTGAGCTCCAGCGTGGGGCTCCACGTGTGGCCGTAGGCGATGACCCGGTCGAGGTCGAGCTCGTGCAGGTTGGGCACCTCGAGCTCGAGCATCGTGCGGATCGCGTCGTAGGTGATCGATCCGGAGACCTCGCGCAGGTGCTCGGCGCCCTCGGCGTAGCCGAACGACGTCGCGAGGAGCTCCTCGCCGTACTTCTCGAGGCGCTCGAAGATGCCGAGGTTGCTGACCGTGGCGATCTTGATGATCTCCGCGATGCCGTTGCGGACCTGGTCGATCGGCAGGGTGCGCAGCATCGAGAAGTCGAGGAAGACCTTCGAGGACGCGTGGTAGGCGCCGAGCCGGTTCTTGTGCGGCCCGTGGTTGGCGCCGACCTTGATCGAGACGCTGGCGTCGATGAGACCGATGAGCGTGGTGGGGATGCGCACGTAGCCGGTGCTGCGCTTGTAGGCGGCGCAGGCGAAGCCGGCCACGTCCGTGGTCAGCCCGCCGCCGACGACGAGCACCTGCTCCTTGCGCATGAGGCCGAAGTCGGCGAAGGCGTCGACGATCTGCTCCACCGTGCGCAAGGTCTTGGCCGTCTCCGCGATGCGCACCTCGACGACGGTCAGGTCGAGGTCGTGGTGCGCGAAGTAGGCCCGGGCCCGGTCGCCGTGCAGGGCGAAGACGTTCTCGTCGACCACCATGAGGCAGCGGCCGTGCGGCACGAAGATGTCGGCCAGGTCGCTGCTGCGCGGGTCGAACGCGTCGGCGACGTAGTCGAGGGTGTACTCGATCTTCTGGTAGGCCTGGACGTGGAACCCGGTGTCGGAGCTCGTCAGGCTCGCCAGGGGGGCGTGGCTCGCGTTCACGCCGCTCACCGGCCCGCCAGGGTGCGGACGGCGGCGAGGCCCAGCTCGTCGACGCGTCCCACGGCCCCGTCGAACTCGTGGCCCGTGGTGTTCTCGTTGGGGAACGCCACGCACGGCACGCCGGCCGCCGTCGCCGCCGTCACGCCGCCGATGTTGTCCTCCACCGCGACGGCGCCGTCCGAGGACTCGTCCAGGGCGTCGAGGGCGTGGCGGTAGGCGGCACCGTCGGGCTTGGGGGTCGAGACCTGGGAGCCGTCGACCACGAGGTCGAAGACCTCGGCGAACTCGAGCGAGCCGGAGACCGCTGCCGCCAGCGAGTCGAGGTTCTCGCGCGACGTCGTGGTCACCAGGGCGACCTTGAAGCCCTCGGCCCGGGCGTCGCGCAGGGTCTCCACCACGCCGGCGCGGGGCGTCAGCTCCTGCGAGCGCAGGGCCTGCTGGAAGAGCTCGGACTTCGTCGCGTGGACCGCGGCGACGTCGACGTCCTCCCCGCGGTCGGCGGCGTAGTCGGAGATGCGATCGGCCCCACCGTTGCCGGCGAGGAGGTCGGCGTACTCCTCGCGCTCCCAGCGCCAGCCCAGACCGTGCTGCTCGAAGGCACGGTTGAAGGCGTCGCGCTGGAGCTCCGAGGTGTCGACGACGGTGCTGATGGATCCGAGAAGGAGAGCAGGCACGGCCACGTTCCGATCTGCGCCTCGACGGGCGCGTTCCAGGGGGTCAACGCGGCCACAGCCTGCCAGGCGCCTCCACAAGAGTGTGTTAAACCGCGTCCGTTATGTCGATAATAGTTCGACAAGTTGTGCACAATTTGGCCGAGGTTCTCACCCCGTGAGACAGCGAACCCGTCCGCGAGAGGTCCTCGGGCGAAACCCTGGCTATGAGTCACACCCGGACCGCGACCGGCACGGACGGCGACGTCGGGTCGTCTCGCGGCCCGACGCCCGAACGACGGTCCGGACCGACGCCCGAACCGACGCCCGATGCACCGCCGGATCCGACGCTCGAGATGTTCGCGAGCAGGACGCTGACCGAGCACGTCGCACGCGGCGTCCTCGGGCTGGTCCTGGTCGCCTTCGCCGTCGTCTCGGCCCAGGACCACCCGTGGGCGCTGCTTGCGCTGGCGCCGGCCGTCCTGGCGTGGCGTGGTTGTCCGACCTGCTGGCTGATGGGCCTGGGGCAGACCCTCGGCCGACGGCGCGACGGCCGCCGCTGCGACACCTGCTGACGGCGACCTGCCGTCGCGGGCGACGCGCCCGACCTCAGGCGCCCGTCGCGGCTGAGCGGATCCGGGACAGGATCGCGTCGACGGCCGCCTGCGGGGCGTGGGTGGGGATCCAGTGGTCGACCCCCTCGAGCACGACCAGCTCGTAGGGCCCGTCGACGTAGCGTGCGCAGCCGACGATGCCTGGGCGGGCGATGGCGGCGTCCTCGTCGCTCCACACCATGGTCGTCGGCACCGTGACCTTGCGCCCCAGCTGGGAGCGGTCGAGCAGCGCCATCGCGCGATACCACCCCAGGCCCCCGCGCAGCGCGCCGTGGGCCACGATCTCGGAGTGGAACCGCTCGAGGTCGGACGGCGTCATCCCGCCGTCGGTGAGCCACCGCTCGCCGCGTCCGCCGCGCCGCGACAAGGTGCGCTCGGGCAGGCGGGGCAGCTGGAAGAAGTACATGTACCAGGAGTCGAACGCCTGGCGCGTGGTCGCCATGGCCCGCAGGTAGGCGGTCGGGTGCGGCACCGAGAAGGCCGTCAGGGTGCGGACCAGGTCGGGCCGCGAGGTTGCCACCGACCACGCGATCGCGGCGCCCCAGTCGTGGCCGACGAGGTGGACCGGGTCGCCCACCTGCTCGATCAGCGCCGCGACGTCGGCGGTCAGCACCGCGCTGCGGTAGTCGCGTCGACGCCGGGGCCGGGCCCCGGGTGAGTAGCCGCGCTGGTCGGGCGCCAGGGTTCGCAGTCCCTGCGCGTGCAGCGCCGGTACGACGTCGCGCCACGACGTCGCCCGCTCGGGGAACCCGTGGAGCAGCACGACGACCTCCCCGTCGAGGGGTCCCTCGTCGCGCACGTCGAACCGCAGGCCGTCGTGCCGGTAGGTCGTGATCCGCCCCGCTGTGGCCGTCATGACCGCCATCCTGTCAGCGTGTCGAGCACCACCGCGGTGGAGTGGGCCAACTCACGGCGCGACTGACAGCGGGTGTGCCACGATCGCCCGGGTGACCACCAAGACCATCGCCATCTCAGGAGCCGCCGCCGGCATCGGCCGCGGCGCCGCGCTCAGGTTCCTCTCCGCCGGCTGGACGGTCGGGGCCTTCGACATCGACGACGCCGGCCTGACGAGCCTGACCGACGAGGCCGACCGGCTTCCGGGCCGGGTCGTCACCGGCCCCCTCGACGTACGCGACGCCGAGCAGTTCACGGCCCGGGTGGACGAGCTCGTCGGGGAGACCGGCCGGTTGGACGTGCTGCTGAACAACGCCGGCATCCTCCTGGGCGGCGCGTTCGAGGAGCTGAGCGTCGAGGCCCACACCCGCGAGATCGACATCAACGTCAAGGGCGTCGTCAACGGCCTGCACGCGGCGTTCCCGCACCTCAGGAGGACGCAGGGCGCCACCGTGGTCAACATGGCGTCGGCCTCCTCGATCTACGGCCAGGCCGGGCTGTCGAACTACGCCGCCACGAAGTTCTTCGTCCGGGGCATCACCGAGGGCCTCGACATCGAGTGGCGGCGGCACGACATCCGCGTCGTGGACCTGTGGCCGCTCTACGTGCAGACCGCGATGACGGCCGAGCTCTCCACCGGCTCGACCAACTCCCTCGGCGTCCGGCTGACCACCGACGACGTGGTCGACGGCATCTGGAAGGCCGTCCACCCGACGCCCGCCAACCGCGCCCTGCACCAGGTCCACTTCGCCGTCGGGGCGCCGGCCCGCGCGATGGCGGTGGGCGCGCGGTTCTCCCCGTCGTGGCTGACCCGGCTGGTGAACAAGAAGATCTCCCAGCACTGACGCGGCCCTCGGCCGGGCGGCCGGTCGGTCGGTCGGTCGGTCGTCAGCAGAGGTCAGCTGAGGCGGCCGCCGTAGTTCGGCAGCCGGTAGGCCCGGTCGTACCCGCCACCGCGGAAGTCGGTCGGGTTGTTGCCGACGTTGGCGATCAGCCGGTAGCCGTCGCTGCGGAAGCCGCGCCGGCAGCGCTTCTTGCTGTGCACCCTCGACTCACCCCGCTTCCGGCCGCAGATGTCGTCGACGGTGTAGCCGGCGCGGCGCAGCACGCGCGCGGTCCGACGTACGTCGCTGCGGGGTCGCGCGGTGTTGAAGAGCACGGCGATGTCGAGGCGGTGCGCCTTGCGGGCGAAGCGGAGCACACGGGGCGTGGCGTCGCCGGTGTCGTACTGCGTGGCGAGGGCGGTGTTGTCGATGTCCAGGTTGATCGCCGACCGCGCGCCGTTGTCGGCGCGTCGCTCGAGGAACCGCTGGGAGCCCGCCATCGCCTCGGCGACGTCCTCGTGCCAGGTGTCCTCGCTCGGCAGGGCGTGGGCCGCGACGGGGTCGAGCAGGGTCAGCGAGAGCAGGGTCACCAGGGCGACGACGCAGCGACGGGCAGCGACCGAGATCCTCATGGGCGCCAGTCTGCGCGGTCCGCGCGCTCACCGCGGCGGGTTCGGGCAGGATCGCCCGCATGAAGGCCGTCGTCTGTCACCAGTCCGAGCTCACCGTCCGCGACGTCGCGGACCCACGACCCGAGAAGGGTCAGCTGCTGCTGCAGGTGGTGCGCTGCGGCATCTGCGGCTCCGACCTGCATGCGCGCCACCACGCCGAGGAGCTGAAGGCGGCAGCGCACGCCACCGGCTACGACGGGGCGATGGGACCCGACGACGCCGTCGTCATGGGTCACGAGTTCGTCGGCGAGGTGACCGACGTGGCCACGGGTTCGCGGGGCGGGTTCCGGGCCGGCGACCGGGTGGTCGCGCTGCCGATCGTGCGGGCGAGCGGAGGGGTCCATCCGACCGGGCTGTCGGCCTTCGCCCCCGGCGCGTACGCCGAGCAGGTCGTCGTCGAGTCGTCGCTGGCGATGAAGGTCCCCGGCGGGCTGCCGAGCGACGTCGCGGCGCTGACCGAGCCCATGGCGGTCGCCCTGCACGCCGTACGTCGAGGGGAGGTGGGGCGCAGGCAGGTCGCGATCGTGGTGGGCTGTGGTCCGATCGGGCTGGCCGTCATCGCGATGCTCAAGGCCACCGGGGTGCGGACCGTGGTGGCCAGCGACTTCTCGGCCGGGCGGCGCGCGATGGCCCAGGCGATCGGCGCCGACATCGTCGTGGACCCGGCGACCGAGGACCCGTGGACGGCCTACGACACCAGCCGCTACGTCACCGAGGCCGGCCAGATGTTCGACCTCGCGGTCGGGTCGATGGAGAAGCTGCGCACCGTGTCGATGGTGCCGTGGTGGCACGTCATGCACGCCGCCGAGCTCGCCGGGGCGATGCCGCAGGGTCCGGTGGTCTTCGAGTGCGTCGGCGTGCCCGGCATCATCGACGAGATCGTCGCGCGCGCTCCGCTGGCCACCCGCGTCGTGGTGGTCGGGGTGACGATGCAGTCCGACACCATCCGCCCGGCGATCGCGATCAACAAGGAGATCGACCTCAGGTTCGTGCTCGCCTACACCCCGCGGGAGTTCCGCGACGCCCTGCACCTGCTGGCCGACGGCAAGGTCGAGGCACGGGTGCTGCTGACCGGAACCGTCGGGCTCGACGGCGTCGAGGACGCGTTCACCGCCCTCGGCACCCCGGAGGCGCACGCGAAGATCCTCGTCGACCCGGCGCAGCAGGGCTCCGACGTCGTCCCCGCCGGCCCGGGTGAGGGCCGGGCTACCGTCGGGGCGTGACCGCGCTCCCGACCGCCGACCGCCGCTTCGACGACCTCCCCGAGGTGCTCGTCCTCGACGGGGGTCTGTCCAACGCCCTGGAGGACCGGGGCGCGGACCTGTCGAGCGACCTGTGGACCGCGCGGCTGCTGGCCGAGGACCCTGACGAGATCGTGGCCGTGCACGCTGCCTACTTCGCTGCGGGCGCGGACGTGGCCACCACGTCGTCGTACCAGGCGAGCGTGCCCGGCCTGGTCGCCGCCGGACTACGACGAGGCCGACGCCGAACGGCTCGTCGTGCGCAGCGTCGAGCTGGCGCGTCGGGCCCGCGACGAGACGGCGGACCGGGCGGGGGCCGGGGGCCGGCGTCTGCTCGTCGCCGCCTCCGTCGGGCCGTACGGCGCGGTGCTGGCCGACGGCTCGGAGTACACCGGCCGCTACGGGCTGACCGCGACCGAGCTGCGCGACTTCCACGGTCCGCGTCTCGAGCTGCTCGCCGCGGCCGGTCCCGACCTGCTGGCCGTCGAGACGATCCCGGACCTCGACGAGGCCGCGGTGCTGGTGCCCCTGCTCGACGAGCTCGGACTGCCGGCGTGGCTCTCCTACGCGATCGCCGGTGACCGGACGCGGGCCGGCCAGCCGCTGGCCGATGCCTTCGCGGTCGCGGCAGGCAGCGCGGCGGTCGTCGCGGTCGGCGTCAACTGCTCCGACGCCCGCGACCTGCCGCACGCCCTGCGCACGGCCCACGACGTGACCGGCAGGCCCGGCGTGGCCTACCCCAACCGGGGGGAGTCGTGGGACAGCGACGCCCACAGCTGGGTCGGCCCCGGCACGTGGGACGTGGCCGGCGTCGACGGCTGGATCGGGGCGGGGGCCCGGCTCGTCGGCGGCTGCTGCCGCGTCGGACCGGACGACATCGCCGCCCTCGCCGCCCGCGCCCGCTGCTGACCTCGGCGGTCCCCGGTCCCCGGTCCCGGTCCCCGGTCCCCGGTCAGCCGGCCGCGGGCGCCAGCCGGACGGGCAGCGCGGCGTACCCGCGCAGGATCCGGGTCGAGCGCCGTACGGCGCCCGGCAGCACGACGAGGTCGGGGTGCCGGTCGAAGAGGGTGCGGAGCCCGACCTCCCCCTCCATCCGCGCCAGCGCCGCGCCGAGGCAGAAGTGACGACCGGCCGAGAACGACACGTGGTCGCGCGCGTTGGACCGCGCCACGTCGAACGCGTCGGCGTCGCCGAACACGTCGGGATCACGGTTGGCCCCGGCCAGCAGCGTCGTGACCACCGCTCCGCGGGCGACCGGCAGCCCGGCGACCTCCGTGTCGGCCACGCAGAGGCGGCCGGTCAGCAGCACCGGCGGGTCGAGGCGGAGCACCTCGTCGACGGCGTTCGACCACAGGGACGGGTCGTCGCACAGCCGCTGACGCTGGTCGGGGTGTGCCTCGAGCAGCGCGATCCCGTTGCCGAGCAGGTTGACCGTGGTCTCGAAGCCCGCCGCCAGGACCAGGCCGGCGGTCGCCATCAGCTCCTCGTCGCTGAGACCCTGCCCCTCGTCGCGCACCCGCACGAGCTGGCTCATCAGGTCCTCACCCGGGTGGTCGCGCAGGTGGGCCAGGTGGGCGGCCAGCCAGGTCTGGAACTCGCCGAGCCCCCTCTCCACGTGGCGGAACTCCGACCACGACAGGCCGAGGTCGAGGCTGGGCGCGGCCGCCGTGCCGAACTCCAGCACGCGCCCGTGGTCTCGCGGGGGCACACCGAGGATCTCGGCGATCACCGTCACCGGCAGCCGGCTGCAGTACGCCGACACGAGCTCGACCGGGTCGGAGGGGTCGAGCCCGTCGAGCAGCTCGTCGGCGATCTCCTGGGTCCGGGCCCGCAGTCCCTCGACGGCCCGGGCGGTGAAGACGCGGGTGACGAGCTTGCGGTAGCGGGTGTGGTCGGGCGGCTCGGTCACCAGCAGCGACGGAGGGGTCAGCGGTCCCAGGCGTCCCGGCTCCTCGGCCCAGCGACCCAACCGCCCCAGCACGCCGTCACCCGGGTCGAACACGCCCGTGCGGAAGTCGTTGCTGGTGAGGACCTCCTTGACGGTCGGGAGGGAGGCCGTGATGTGGGCGAAGGCGCTGCGGTGCAGGGCGCCGTCGGCGCGCACCTCGTCGGCGATCGCGGCCACGGCCTCGTCGTCCATCCCGCGACCCTGGGACACCAGGCGGCCCTGGATGTCACCCTTCGCAGCCTGTCGGCGCATCACGACGCTGGGGAGGCCGTGGGACAGCGCCCACCTGACGCTCTGCTTCACAGGTCCGACCATGTCCGCACCCTAGGAAGGTCTGGGAGCCGTGCGCCAGCAAACGTGGGGCACCCCACGGCTCGTGCCTGCGCGGTTCGGCCCTCGGACGCCCACAGAACAGTGGCAGATGCACGTACTCGGGTCGGCGCATGCGTTCCAGTCTGCCGCAATCATCGGGTGAGCCGACCGACGGGACCCTGCCTAGAGTGGTCGGGTGACGCTCGAACGACGCCACGCCCTGGCCCTGCTCGCCATCGCGGCGTGGAACGTGCTGACCTACGCCCAGTTCACCCGGGCGTTGGCCACCACCGAGGAGGACCGGCCGGTCGCCTACTACGTTGCGCACACGGTGCTCATCGTGGTCAACCTGGCCGTCGCGGTCGTGCTGGGCCGCTGGGGACTCCGAGCGCTCCGGGCCGACCGGGCCGACGAGGGGAGAGGCCGGTCGAGGCTCCGACCTCCCGACGGTCGGACGATGATCCGCAACGTCGTCGTGGGACGGCTGCGTGCGGGCGCCTCGAGGACCGCGCTGGAGGAGGCGCTCGCCGCCATCGTCGCGCTGGACCCCGAGGGCCTCCTCGACGTTCGCGTCGGGCTCGACGCCGGACTCCGGGCCGGGGCCTGGAGCTTTGCGATCACCTCCGACTTCGTCGACGAGGAGGCCTACCGCCGCTACGACGCCGAGGCCGAGCACAACCGGGTGCGTCGCGAGCTGTTCGACCCGATCGGTGAGGACATCGCGCGGGTCCAGCTCGTCTGCTGAGTCCCCGGGGGCCAGGAGTCCCGGGGTCCGGCCCAGTCCGGCTCCCTCGGCTCGCGGGCTGCTCCCGCGGGGTCAGGGCAGGACGACGTGCGGCGGGGTCTCTCCGCGCAGCATGGCCACGGCGTTGGCCGCGCACAGCTCGGCCATCCTCGATCGCACGCTGTGGGTGGCGCTGCCGACGTGCGGCAGCAGCACGGTGTTGGGCAGCTCGGCCAGACCCGGCGCCAGCCGGGGCTCCGCCTCGTAGACGTCGAGGCCGGCACCGGCGATGACGCCGTCGCGCAGCGCCACGACGAGGGCCGCCTCGTCGACGACCGGCCCCCGCGCGGTGTTGACGAGCACGGCCGTACGTCGCATCCGAGCGAGCACGTCGGCGTCGACCAGGTGCCGGGTCTCGGGCGGCCAGCGGGACGTGGAGGGAGACCACGTCGCTCCCGGTCACGATCTCGTCGAGACCTGCCCGCTCCGCCCACTGCTCCATCGGGTGCGCCTGAGTCGCCGCGACCGCCGTCGGTCTCCTGCCGGACGGTGCAGTAGCGCACCTTCATGTCGAAGCCGGCCGCCCGCCGCGCGACCGCCTGCGCGATCCGCCCGCGGCCCACGAGGCCGAGGGTCGCGCCCGAGACGTCGTGGCCGAGCATGAACTCCGGGGACCAGCCCACGAACCCGCCGGCCCGCACGAGGACGTCGCCCTCGACGCCGCGCCGACGCGTCGCCAGAATCAGCAGCATCGCGATGTCGGCGGTGGCGTCGGTGAGCACCCCGGGGGTGTTGCCGACCACGATGCCGCGCTCGGCGGCGGCCGCCACGTCGACGTTGTCGACGCCGACGGCGTAGTTCGAGATCCCGCGGAGCCGGGCGCCGGCCAGCTGGCCGGCCGACAGGTCGTCGCTGAGCTGGCTGACCACCACGTCGTACTCACCGGAGGCGAGCAGGTCGCGAAGCTGCTCCGCGGTGGGCTGGGCGTCGCAGACCTCGACCTCCCCGGCGGATCGCAGCATCTCCAGGCCTGGCTCGGGGAGCGGAACGGTGACGAGCACGCGCCCGCCCCGGACGGCGTTCGGCCCGCCCGCGCGACCGGACACCGCCTCAGACACGGACGGCGCTCAGGGCGATGTCGTCCTCGCCGGTGTGGGGGGCGAGGGTCTCCAGCACGGTGTCGCAGAGCGCGCCCAGGGGCGCGCCGGCCAACGAGGACAGGGCCGCACGAAGGTCCTCGATGCCCACGTCGATCGCGGTGCCGCGACGCTCGATCAGACCGTCGGTGTAGAGCAGCAGCGTGGAGCCCGGAGCCAGGGTGATCTCGTGGTCTCGCCGCGGAAAGGTCGGGTCGACACCCAGGAGCAGGTCGGACTTGTCGTCGAGCAGCAGGGTGGAGCCGTCGGGGAGCAGCACCACCGGCGGCGCGTTGCCGGCGTTGCTCCAGCGCAGCAGCCTCCCGGGCCCCTCGGCGTCCTCGATGCGCGCCAGGATCGCGGTGCTCAGCTCGGAGACCGCCAGCCCCTGCGCAACGTACTCGAGCCGGGTGAGCACCGTGGCGGGGGAGTCCCCGTGCGGGCGGTCCTCGGCGTCGTAGGCCAGCGCACGCAGCAGGCCGCGGATCTGGCCCATCTTCGCGGCGGCCACCTCATCGTGACCTGAGACGTCGCCGATGGCGAGCATGGTGGCGCCGTCGGGCTGCATGAAGGAGTCGTACCAGTCGCCGCCGACCTGCGCGACGTCGTCGGCGGTGCGGTAGCGGACGGTGACCTCGAGGCCGCCGCCGGCGGCCGGCTCGGTGAGCATCGCGCTCTGGAGCGACTCCGCGAGCTCCTGGAAGCGTCGAGAGCTGCGCCGCAGCTCGTGTGCCTTCTCCAGCCGGTCGAGCGTCGTGGCGCACTGGGCGGCGAACCCTTCCATGAGCTCCAGGATCCGAGGGCCGAACGTCTGCTCCTCGCGCCATCCTGCGGCGAGGACTCCGAGCGTGCGGTGCTGCACGGTGAGGGGCAGGCACGCCCACGCGGTGCGACCGGTGTCCGCGACGACCTGAGCCATGTCGGGGTGGAACGCCACGCATTCCTCGCGGTTCCTGAGCAGCACCATCTCGCCGGTGCGCGCCGAGACCGGCGCGGGCAGCGGGCTGTCGTAGGGCTGCAGGGCGTAAGAGGTGCGGACCTGCGAGCCCAAGGACTCGCTGACGGTGACGCGCCAGTCACCGGTCGCGGTGGGGGTGATGATCCCGCCGCCGTCGGCCCCCAGCACGGTCAGGCCGCCGGTGACGACGATGCGCTCGAGGTCCTCCACGGTCTCGGCGCCCGTTAGGGACAGCGCAACCTCGGCGAGGCGGGTCAGCTGGGTGGCCGAGACCTCCCGGGCCGCCTGGGCCTCGGTGAGCTGGGCTCGAGCGCGATGCAGGTCGGTGACGTCCTCGGTGTAGTGCAGCAGGTAGGCGACCTCGCCGTGCTGTGTCACGGGCGTCTCGACCACGTTCCACCACCGTACGTCGAAGCCGTCGCCGCTCGGGATGTCGTAGCGAAAGCCCTGGGCCGTGACCGGCGCCTGCCGGGTCACCGCCGCCGTCATGAGGGAGCGGAGGTCGGTCTCCTGGTCGGTGCCGGCATTCGTGGGGCTGTTCGGGAACACGTCGAACACGTCTCGACCGACGAGGTCGTCGAGCGCCATCCCCACGGCGTCGAGGTAGGGCTGGTTGGCCTCGAGCATGACCAGGTCAGCGGCGCGCAGCACGAGCATCGCGACCGGCGCGGCGTGGAAGCATCGCCCGTACGCCGAAGAGGGCAGCGGCGCTCCGCCCGCGTCAGGGGTCATGGGCTCCATCATGCCAAGCGCGCGCGAATCCTCCGGCTGATTCGCCCGCTCGCCAGCCCGCACATCCTTGCTGCCCCGTGGCCTGAGCCAAGGGGTGGGGGCGCCGAGCGGTTGCCACATTCCGGTCCGGACCACATCTCGAAGGAAGGTGCGCGCCGCCGTTGTCGTGTCGCGTTCCTGCTGCGGTACGGCGAGTGCCCATCGAAGGGACCTTGGTCGCTGGTTGCGCCGTCAGGCGGGGATGCCGGACAGACGAGGCGCGGGTGCGCTGGGGGCGACCGCTGCGGGCAGCGTGAAGACGAAGGCGCTGCCGAGGCCGCCGGGGCCGGCCTCGACGTGGATGGTGCCGCCGTGGCGCTCCACGATGGTCCGGCAGATCGACAGTCCCAGGCCGGTCCCCGGCTCGGGCGTGGAGCCGCGGTAGAAGCGGTCGAAGACGCGCTCGCGCTCGGCGACCGGAATGCCGGTGCCGTTGTCGGTGACGGTGAAGCGGACCTCGTCGCCCTCGCTGACCGCGGCGAGGTGCACGCGCGGGGTCACCCCGGGGTCGACGTACTTCACGGCGTTCTGGAGCAGGTTGGTGAGCAGCTGGCTCACCAGGGCCTTGTCGCAGACGACCAGCGGGGTGCGCTCCACCGTGGTGGTCGCGCCCACGCCGACCGACTCGGCGACCTCGCGGGCCAGACGCGTGACCGACGCGAGCCGCGTCTGCAGCTCGGCGCCCTGGGTGGTGGCGTGCTCGAGGAGGTCGCCGATCAGACCCTGCATGTGATCGGCGTTGTTGATCACCCGCTCGAGGATGGCCGTGACCGTCGCGGGCTCGAGCGTCCCGTCCTCGGCCAGGCTCTGCAGCCGGGCGGCCCAGCCCTTCACCGAGGTGAGGGGGTTGCGCAGGTCGTGGGCGATCGACGCGGCGAAGGTCTGGAGCTCCGCCCGCGAGGCCCGGTCGGCGGTGACGTCGTCGAGCACCACGACCGTGGCCTCGTCGCGCGTCTCGTGACGCAGCAGCGGCGTGCCGCGGACGTGGACCACGGTGCGCGGGCCGCGGTCGCCGAGCACGAGGTCGAAGCCGCACTGGGTGCGCTCGCAGACGATGATCTCGGCCACCTGCTCCCACGTGACCGACTCGCCGTAGGGCTCCGAGCCGGCCAGCACGAAGGTGGGTGCGGCCATGATCCGGCGAGCCACGTCGTTGGCCTCGATGACGTGGCCTGAGCCGTCGAGAACCACCAGTCCCTGGCGCATCGACTCGATCACGGTGGTCAGGACCGCCGCCTGCTCGGTGGCCACCCGCTGCCCCTCGCGGGTCCGGGCCTGGAGCAGCTCGGCCTCGTTGCGGCTGGCGGCCAGGCTGAGCCCGCTCACCACCACGATGGTCAGGAGGAGCTGGACGAGGAGACCTCGGACCGCGTCGTTGTGGGCGTCGACCATCGGCCCGGTGCCGGCGAGGGTCGCTGCCAGGGCCACGACGGTGGCCGCCGTGCCGTGCAGGGCAGCGACCACGGAGCCGAACCGCAGCCCCACCCACAGCGTGACGATCAGTGGCACGAAGACGAGAGGGAGCTCGCGCTGGCCGAACCCCAGGGCGTACACCGCGGCCGAGACGACGACCAGCGCGAGGAGCTCGCGCGCGACGTGCCCGGGTGGCCGCCACGAGAGCGCGGCGCCGCTGTGGGGAGTGCAGGGTGTGTGCCACCAGGTGAGCCGTGGTGACGACGAGGATGAAACCGAAGGTGTTGCGACCCCAGTGCAGGAGCGTCGACAACGCGTCCGGCGTCGTGGCTGTGAGGGAGAGGGCGACCGCGGCCACCCCGGCCGCGACACCGGAGGAGACGGCGCCGGCGCCGACGGTGACGAACAGGGAGCGGAGGTTGTCGACGGTGCCGCGACCGCCGCACCCCCACAGGTCGGGGCAGAAGCGTCGCAGCAGCGTCACGGCGAGGCAGGCCTGGACGACGTTGACCAGAGTGAAGATCACCGACACGGCGCCGTCGACGCCCGTGAGGTGGTTGACCAGGAAGGTCGCCACGGCGAGCAGGGCGAGGTCGACGGCCGGGTACGCGTGGCGCACCGAGAGCAACCACAGCGCGGCGACGCCGCAGGCCGGCCACACGACGCTGAGGGTCTCACCGTCGATCGGCAGCGCCCGGCCCACCAGCATGGCCGCCACGTAGGCGACCAGGAACCCCGCTGACGTGACGTCACCCCGCAGCGAACGCATCCACACCTCCGAACCCGGTTGCCCCCAGCATCGACAGAACGGGGCCTCTGCACCGATTTATCGCGAACACAGGCCCGTATGCCCACCCATTTCGGGTCCGAGGGACCGGGTGGTCAGGACCGGTGCCGCGAATCTCCCGAAATCGGAGGCGAGCCCGGGGCGAGGTGTGCGTCGGGCGTCCGGCGACGCCCCTGGGGACGGCGCCGCACCCACCCGGGGCCGCGCGCAACCCGTCGCTGCGTACTGGCCGACCCCCTCGCTTCCGGCGGGGTCCGATCCGGGTGAGAATGACCGGATGAGGGTCGCCCTGATGGTCACGTGTGTCAACGACGCGATGTTCCCCGAAGCCGGGAAGGCCGTGGTCACGTTGCTGCGCCGGCTCGGTGTCGACGTCGAGTTCCCCGAGGCGCAGACCTGCTGCGCGCAGCCGATGGTGAACACCGGCTACCTCGACGAGGCGGTGCCGGTGGTGCGCACGTTCGTCGACGCCTTCGCCGGGTACGACGCGGTGGTGACGCCCTCCGGCTCCTGCGCCGGATCGGCGAGGCACCAGCACTCGATCGTCGCCCGTCGGTCCGGTGACCCGGCTCTGGCCCGCAAGGTCGAGGAGACCGCGCCGCGCGTCCACGAGCTCAGCGAGTTCCTCGTCGACGTGCTGGGCGTCGAGGACGTCGGCGCCTCGTTCCCGCACCGTGTCACCTACCACCCCACCTGCCACTCGCTGCGCCTCCTGGGCGTCGGTGACCGGCCCACCCGCCTGCTCCGCAACGTCCGCGGGCTGCAGCTGGTCGACCTGCCGATGGCCGAGGAGTGCTGCGGCTTCGGGGGGACCTTCGCGGTCAAGAACGCCGACGTCTCGGTGTCCATGGGTTCCGACAAGGCCCGCCACGTCCGCGAGACGGGTGCCGAGGTGCTGGTGGCGGGCGACAACTCCTGTCTCATGCACATCGGAGGACTGCTCTCCCGTCAGCAGTCGGGGGTCCGGGTCATGCACCTCGCCGAGGTGCTGGCCGCCACCGAGGGGGCCGCACCCGCCGACGTGCCGCGCGGCACGTCCGCAGCGGCCGACCGGGCGGCTCGGGCATGACCGCCACCTTCGTCGGCATGCCGGCCTTCCCGACCGCCGCCCGTGCCGCGCTGGCCGACACCCAGCTGCGCCGCAACCTGGCCCACGCCACCTCGACGATCCGGGCCAAGCGACTCAACGTGGTCGGCGAGGTCCCCGAGTGGGAGGAGCTGCGGCTCGCCGGCGCCGCCGTCAAGGACCAGGCCCTGCTCGACCTCGACCAGCACCTGCTGCGCCTCGAGGAGTCGTTGACCGCCAACGGGGCGATCGTCCACTGGGCCCGCGACGCCGCCGAGGCGTGCGCGATCGTGGCCGAGGTGGCGAGGTCCCACGCGGTCGACGAGGTCGTCAAGGTCAAGTCGATGGCGACCGCCGAGATCGAGCTCAACGAGCGCCTCGCCGAGCACGGCATCGCCGCCTGGGAGACCGACCTCGCCGAGCTCATCGTCCAGCTCGGCGACGACCTGCCCTCGCACATCCTGGTGCCCGCCATCCACCGCAACCGCGCCGAGATCCGCGAGATCTTCCTGGCCCGCATGGCCGGCGCCGGCAGACCCGCCCCGGCGGACCTGACCGACGAGCCCAGCGAGCTGGCCGCGGCCGCGCGCCGGCACCTGCGCGAGAAGTTCCTGCGGGCCAAGGTCGGCATCAGCGGCGCCAACTTCGCCGTCGCCGACACCGGCACGCTCGTCGTGGTGGAGTCCGAGGGCAACGGCCGGATGTGCCTGACCCTTCCGGAGGTGCTGGTCTCGGTGGTCGGCATCGAGAAGGTGCTGCCGACCTGGGGCGACCTCGACGTGTTCCTGCAGACCCTGCCGCGCTCGTCGACCGGGGAGCGGATGAACCCCTACACCTCCACCTGGTCCGGCGTCACCCCCGGCGACGGGCCGCAGGAGGTCCACGTCGTCCTGCTCGACAACGGGCGGACCCGCGCGCTCGCCGACGAGGTCGGTCGCCAGGCCCTGCGGTGCATCCGCTGCTCGGCGTGCCTCAACGTGTGCCCGGTCTACGAGCGGACCGGTGGGCACGCCTACGGCTCGGTCTACCCCGGCCCCATCGGCGCGATCCTCAACCCGCTGCTGCAGGGGCCCGGCTCGAGCGAGCAGGTCGACAGCCTGCCCTACGCCTCCACGCTGTGCGGTGCCTGCTTCGAGGCCTGCCCGGTCCGCATCGACATCCCGACCGTGCTGGTCGAGCTGCGGACCCAGGTCGTCGACGCGCACCGCGGGGGAGTGCCGTCGCCGCAGACCGTCGCGATGAAGGGTGCGGCGTGGACCTTCGGACGGTCCGGGCGGTTGCGCGGGGCCGAGCGTGCGTCGGGCCTCGTCGGCGACGTCGTACGCCGCTTCGGCCGGCGGTCGTTGCCCGGTGGCCGGTCCGCCCTGTCACGCCTGCCCGGACCGGGCGGAGCGTGGACGGGGGCCCGCGACCTGCCGGCCCCGCCCACCGAGTCGTTCCGCGCCTGGTGGCGTCGTACCTCCGGGGGCACGGCCGCCGACCCGGGCACGCCACGGCCGACCCCGGGCACGCCCACCACGACCGGACAGGACGGGGCCGAGCAATGAGCGCCCGCGACGAGATCCTCGGCAAGGTGCGAGACGCTCTCGCGACCCGCCCACCCGGCGAGGTCGAGGTGCCGCGCGGCTACCGGTCCGTCCCGGCACCAGCCAGCGGCGAGGCGATCATCGACCTCTTCGTCGAGCGGGTGGAGGACTACCGCGCGACGGTGCGCCGCTGTCGCGGCGATGAGCTGGAGGCCGCGATCGGGGAGGCCGTGGCCGGACGTCGCGCGATCGTGCCGCCGGAGCTGCCCTGGTCGGTGAGCGGGGCCGTCGCCGACTCGGGCCAGTCGGCGCTCGAGCTCGACGACCTCGACGTGGTGGTCACCGGATCGGCCCTGGGCATCGCCGTGACCGGCACCATCGTGCTCGACCACCGCGGCGACCAGGGGCGACGGGCGCTCACCCTGGTGCCCGACCACCACGTGTGCGTGGTCCGGGCCTCGCAGGTCGTGGCCACGGTGCCGGAGGCGGTCGCGGCGCTGGACCCGGCCCGTCCGTCTGACGTGGATCAGCGGCCCCTCGGCCACCAGCGACATCGAGCTGAGCCGGGTCGAGGGCGTCCACGGGCCCCGGGTGCTCGAGGTGCTGCTCGTGACCGACGCCTGATCAGCTCACGCGACGTCAGCTCCGCTGGACGGCGAGGTGCGCGACGCCACGCACCAGGTCACGGACCAGCAGAGTCATCTCGCGGAACAGCATGGGACCCTCCCAGAGGTCGTCGTGTGCTGGATCTGACGTACCCACGGCGGCCCACGACCCACACCTGCTCGTGCGCCCCTGGTGAGGACCGGGCGGACGGGAGGGCAACCGGTCTCGACGGCGGTGATCGGGCGGTCAGGAGCCGGCGGCCCCCGCGGAGGTGACGGCGTCGGCGACGGGGGTGTCGCCCCGGACCAGGTTCCACTGCCGACCGATGCTCGCCGGCTCGTCCAGGCACGCGGCCACGACGGCGGCGACGTCGGCACGCGGGACCTCGTCGCGGGTCACGTCGGGACCCAGCGAGACCCGACCGGTGGCCGGGTCGTCGGTCAGGGCACCCGGACGGATGATCGTCCAGTCCAGGTCGCTGGCTCGCAGTGCCTTGTCGGCGTCGCGCTTGGCCTCGACGTAGGCCCGCCACACCTCGTCGGTGTCGTCGGGCAGCTCCTGGTCGACGTCGATCGCGGAGATCTGGACGAACCGCGTGACCCCCGCGCGCCGGGCGCCGGCGATGGACTTGAGCGAGCCGCCGAGGTCGACCGACAGCTTGCGCGACTTGCTGCCGTCGGGACCGCCGCCGGCGGCGAACACCACAGCGTCACAACCCTGGAGCACGGCGGCGAACTGGCCTTCGTCCGCGGCCTCGATGTCGAGCAGGCGTGCGTCGACCCCCTCGGCGCCCAGCGATTCGACCTGCTCCTGCTTGCGCACCAGCGCGACCGGGGTGTGGCCCCGCTCGGCCAGCGATCCGTGCAGGATGCGGGCGATCTGTCCATGGCCACCGACGACGGCTACAACACTCATGCCTCAGACCTACCCCGTCACGGGCCGGCGACACCGCGCAGGGCAGGAAGGACGCCAGTGGGGCGCACCCGGCGCGGGTCGTGGCTGTTCACGCGCCCGGGGAGCCCACCCAGTCCGGGTCGCTCGGCAGCGGCGCCATGGGGTCGCGCTCGGAGGCGGGCGTGGTCGGGTCCGGGTCGTCGAGGGCACGCTCGAGGGCGGTGCGCAGCGGCACCAGCGCGTGACCCTGGGGCAGGAGGTCGCGGCGGAAGTCGTCGTCGGCGCAGACCATGCTGTGGCGCAGGCTCTCCACCAGTGACTCCACTGTCGGCCCGTCGACGTCGGTCAGCGCCCCGGCCAGCTTGCCGACCACCTTCGTGGGCAGTCCCGGGACGGTGACGGCCAGCCGTCGGGATCCCGCCACGTCGGAGTAGGTGCGGATGAGCTCGCCGTAGCCGAGCCGCTCGGGTCCGCCCACGTCGTACGAGCGGGAGGGGCCGGGCACCGTCAGGGCGCCGAGCAGCGCCTGCAGGACGTCGACCACCGCGATCGGCTGGACCTCGGAGTCCATCCACGTGGGCAGCGGCTGGACGGCCAGCCGGTCACTGATCTGCCGGATGATCTCGAACGACGTCGAGGCTGCCCCGACGAGGACCGCGGCGCGCAGCGTGATGGTGGTGGCGGGGGTGGCGCTCAGCACGCGCTCGACCTCCAGCCGCGACACGATGTGCTCGGAGAGCTCGTCCTCGGCGACGTCGGGCACGAGCCCGGAGAGATAGACGACGCGGCCGGTCCCGGCTGCGGTGACCGCGTCGGCGACGTTCTGCGCCGCCCGGCGGTCCTGGTCGCGGAAGTCGTCGCCGGAGAGCCCGTGCACGAGGTAGACGACGGCGTCGACCCCTTCGACGGCACGGCGGCACACGGCGGGGTCGTTGACGTCGAGGTCCACAGGCGTGACCCGGTCGGACCACCAGTAGCCCTCGAGCGCGTCACGGCTGCGGGTGCCGGCGCGGACCTCGTGGCCGGCGCCCAGCAGGACGGGGACGAGACGCGAACCGACGTAGCCGGTGGTGCCGGCGATGAGGACGATCATCGGCCGTACCGGTCCACGTAGCCGACGACGCGGGTGAACATCGTGGAGACCGATTCCAGGTCCGCCACCGTCAACGGCGGTGTGTCGGCCATCTCGTAGAGCAGCGGTGCGGCCTCAGCGGCTCCACGGCCTCGCGCCACTTCGACGCTGGTGCGGGCGGCGTCGCGGACCGCTCGCGGGTCGACGGTCCAGATGCTCTCGAAGCGGCGAAGCGCGTCGGGGACCTTGTCCTGCCCGGGCAGCTCCCAGGCCGTCAACGCGGCGGAGAGACCCGGGGCGTCGCAGATGACCGACCACTCCCGGCGCATCGGGTCGGACTCGTCGAGACCGACCCGGGTGATGCCGTCCACGGTGCCGGTCTCGGGGAAGTCGGCGTAGACGAACGTCGAGCGCGAGACGCGCGCCAGCTCCGCCCAGCGGTCGGCGGCGCGGTCGAAGTAGGTGGTGCGTTGGAAGGAGCCGAAGATGCGCGGCCGCTCGGCCTGCGCGCAGAACTCGTCCTCGATGGCCCAGGACAGGGCCAGCAGCGTGGACTTCTTCAACCGCTGCGGCAGCAGGTGCGGATGACGGCGCCGCAGCTCGGCGAAGACCGAGCGCGACCCGTGGTCGCCGTTCGGGGCCCGGTTCGACCGGACCAGCTCGATGGCGCGCTCCAGACGGACGCCGGCATCGCGGTGGGCCAGGACCTGACGGACGACCTCGACGTCCTCCGCGCCGTAGCGTCGATGACCGCTGTCGAGCCGCCGGGGCTCGGGGAAGCCGTAGCGCGACTCCCACATCCGCAGTGTCGCGGGGGCCATGTCGCAGGCTTGCGCGAGCTGACCGATGGTCAGCGTCGTGCCCGCATCGACTTGCGCAAAGTTGTATGTTGTGTTCATGATGAGACCATAGTACCTCAACACTTCGTTGAACAAATCGACCCAGGAGAACATCATGACCGACACCACCAGCACCCGCCCAGCCGCGAGCGACGTCGTCGACTGGACCGACCTCGGGGCGAAGATGTGGACCTTCCTGACCGGCCAGGAGGCAGCCATCCACTACTCGTTCGAGGACATGGCCGTCGAGGTGCCGCGGGACACCGGCCCGCGCGCCCCCCGGGCGACGTGGAAGCTCAACGGCACCCTGACCATCACCACCAACGACCGCGGCACCCCGCGGAACCAGTGAGCCGCACCGGCCTCATGACGCCCGCGGGAGCTCCGGTAGTCGTCGCCGAGGCGGACCTCACCCTGGAGATCGGACGAGTCGATGACGAGCCGGTGACCGCGAGGATCCACGGATCGGCGAGTGCGTTGACGATGGAGATCGACGATCCGGGGGCGTTCGCGGGCTCGCAGGACGTCGGATCGCTGCGCGTGATCGCCGAGGGTCTTGCCTCGCTCGGCGTGTGCCTGCGCGTGGAGAGCCGCGGCCGGCACCTCATCACCGTCGGCGCGACGCGGGCTCCGTGGTGGCACCGGCGGGTGACCGGTTCCCGCCGCATCCGCCTCGGGAGCGTGCGTGGCGTCCTGACCACCGGGTGGGCCAGGGCTCAACGCCCGGAGCCGCTGCTGCCCTCCTCGCGCATGCTCCCCCCGGACACCGTGCGACCGCTCTTCCCCACGCTGGCCCTGCAGGCGCGGCGCGCCGTCGGCACCACGCACGCCGCCGACGGTGCCGGCGGCCCTCGCCTCGTGCTGGCCTGGGACTACACGCTCGGCGACGAGCGCCCGCCGTCGTACTGGTTGGGTGAGACCACGGTCATCGGCTCCGACCCCGGTTGCGACGTGGTGCTCGCCGGCCTCGAGCCGCGCCACGCGATCATCGACCACGCCGCCGGCGACGAGTACGTCGTCACGGCGGTCGAGGGCGACACCCGCGTCCACGGCGCCGGCGCTCTGGGTCAGGTGCTGCGCACCGGTGCGCGCCTCGACCTCGGCGACCACACGCTGGTGTTCTACCGCGAGGAGTTCGCCGACCACGGCCGTCCGTACGGCGGTCGCATCGGCGGCGAGCTGGGCCACCAGTTGCCGCAGCCCTCACGCGAGGAGCTTCAGGCCCGCCGCGCGGACCCGCCTTCCTGACCCCCGCCCGCGGCGGGTGGTGGCTCCCCCACCACCACCTGCCGCCTTCCGGCACGTCCGCGGCGGACGATCACGTGGTCGGGTCGTGGTGCGCTGTGCTGAGATGGTCGCCATGACCCACAGCTTCGGCATCGACTTCGGCGGCTCCGGCATCAAGGGAGCGCCGGTCGACCTCGAGCGGGGCGACTTCGCCGCCGACCGCGTCCGGATCAAGACCCCGCAGCCTGCGACCCCCGACGCGGTCGCCGAGGTCTTCGCTGAGCTCGTGGCTCGCTTCCCGCAGCAGAACCGCGACGACGCCGTGGGGGTGACGGTGCCGGCCGTCGTGCGCAACGGTGTGGTCCGCTCGGCGGCCAACATCGACAAGAGCTGGATCGACTTCGACGCCGACGGCCTCTTCACCCGGGCCCTGGACCGCGAGGTCCACGTCGTCAACGACGCCGACGCCGCAGGCCTGGCGGAGGTCCGCTACGGTGCCGCCGCCGGCCAGCAGGGACTGGTCATCGTCACCACCCTGGGCACCGGCATCGGCTCGGCCCTGGTCATGGACGGCCGACTCGTCCCGAACTCCGAGCTCGGGCACCTCGAGGTCGAGGGCCACCCCGACGTCGAGCAGTGGGCCGCGAGCTCGATCCGCACCAAGGAGGACCTCTCCTACCCTGAGTGGGCCGAGCGGCTGACGGTCTACTACCGGACCCTGGAGCGGCTCTTCTCCCCCGAGCTGTTCGTGGTGGGCGGCGGCGTGAGCAAGGACGGCGACCAGTTCCTGCCCCTGATCGACATCAGGACCCCCCTGGTCGCCGCGCAGCTGCGCAACCGCGCCGGCATCGTCGGGGCGGCCCTGTGGGCCGAGGAGACGGAGCGCTGAGCGGCGCGGAGCCGCGCACCCCCTCCGACGACGAGCGCTGGCTGGTCATCGGTGGTCGCCGGTGGCGGCGTCAGGACCCCGACCTGCCCGACGACGTCCGGGACGAGCTGCTCTCGCACCTGGGCCGCGGCCGGAGCGGCGTACGCACCGCGAAGGCGGACGGGACGGAGGAGCAGGTCGCGGCCGCCCGCCACCGGGTGAACCTGGCCAAGCACGGTCTGGGGGAGCGCGGCGACGCCTGGTGGGAGCAGACGCCCGCGCAGAGGAAGGCCCGCTGGGACGCGGCCCTCGCCGACCTCCGGGGCCTCGACGCCTGACCCGATTGCTCACGAGATCGGGGGGAGACGAAACGCCCGAGTCGTGACAAGGTGGCCGGGACCGACAGTTCACCCGGCCGCCACCGGGGCGACAACCAGTGTCAGCCATCGGGGCGGTCCGCCCACGTTGGATGTGCCCATGCGACCTCACCGACCGACCCTCCGCCCTGCAGCCCGACTCGTAGGGGCGGCGCTCGCGGCCGTCCTGCTGGTCCCGCTGGCCGGCCCCGCCACCGCGGCCTCCGGCCCCGACAGCCGACCCGGCCGGGGTGGCGCCACCGGGGAGGCCACCGTCATCGGCCACCGCGGCGCCAGCGGCTACCGGCCCGAGCACACGCTCGCGTCGTACCGCCTCGCGATCCGCCAGTGCGCCGACTTCATCGAGCCCGACCTGGTCTCGACCCAGGACGGTGTCCTCGTGGCGCGTCACGAGAACGAGATCGGCGGCACCACCGACGTCGCGGAGCACCCCGAGTTCGCCGACCGCTACACGACCAAGACCGTCGACGGCCGCGCCATCACCGGGTGGTTCACCGAGGACTTCACCCTCGCCGAGCTGAGGACGCTGCGTGCCAAGGAGCGCATCCCGCAGACGCGCCCGCAGAACACGGCCTACGACGGCCGGTTCCAGGTGCCGACGTTCGACCAGGTGCTGGCGCTGGCGAAGAGCTCGCGGACCTGCGACGGCAACCCGGTCGGGGTCTACCCCGAGACCAAGCACCCGACGTACTTCGACTCGGTGGGGCTGGACCTCGAGGGACCGCTACTGGCCTCGCTGCGCGAGTACGGCTACACCAAGAAGTCCTCGCCGGTCTTCGTGCAGAGCTTCGAGACCACCAACCTGAAGGAGATGGACCGTCGCACCAAGGTGCGGCTGGTGCAGCTCGTCGACTGCCAGGGAGCGCCGTACGACCTCGTGGAGAAGGGTGACCCCCGCACCTACGCCGACCTGGTGACCGCCCGCGGTCTGCGCGCGGTGTCGCGCTACGCCGACGGCATCGGGCCGTGCAAGAACCTCGTCATCCCGCGCAACGCCGACGACACGCTGGGAGCGCCGACGTCGGTGGTGCGCGACGCCCACCGCTACCGGCTCGTCGTGCACCCGTTCACCTTCCGCGTGGAGAACCAGTTCCTGCCCTCGGAGTTCCGCTCCTCCGAGGACCCCAACGCCCCCGGCGACCTCGTCGGGGAGATCCAGGTGTTCCTGGACGCCGGCATCGACGGCTTCTTCACCGACAACCCCGACATCGGGGTCGAGGCCGCCTCCACGCGCTGAGCGTTCGGTGTCGGTTTCCCAAGGTATGTCGGCAAACTGGCACTCCCCATGGTGTCCGCGCCATGGGGAGTGCCAGTTTGCCTGCATACCTTGGGAAACCGACAGGCTGGGCCCGAGGGTGTGGTCAGGCGGAGAGCCGCGCGAGGTCGGAGGCGTCGAGCGTGACGTGCACGGCGGCAGCAGAGTCGGCGACCGACTCCGGACGGCTGGCGCCGGGGATCGGGACCACGGCCGGTGAGAGGGCCAGCTCCCAGGCCAGGCACACCTGCTGGGGGCTGACGCCGTGCTTGTCGGCCACCTCGGCGAAGGCGCTCCAGGTCTCCCCGAGCGAGCTCGCGTCCGACATGCCGCCCAGCGGGCTCCAGGCCAGGAAGGTCAGCCCCAGCTCCTCGCACAGGTCGATCTCGGGCTGCGAGGAGCGGAACGCGGGGGAGAACTGGTTCTGCACCGACACCAGCGCGTCGCCGAGGATCGCGTGCGCCTCGCGGATCTGGTCCGGGTCGGCGTTGGAGAGCCCGGCAGCCTCAATCAGGCCCTCGTCGTACAGCTCCTTCAGTGCGCCGACGCTCTCGGCGTACGGCACCGCGGGGTCGGGGCGGTGGTGCTGGTAGAGGTCGATCTGCTCGACGCCCAGCCGTTCGAGCGAGGCCCGGCACGCCCGGTGCAGGTGCTCGCGGGAGCCGTCGAGCGCCCAGTCGGTGCCCGAACGGGTGTGACCGCCCTTGGTCGCCACCAGCACGTCGTCGCGTCCGAGCTCGCGCAGCAGCCGCGCGACCAGCTCCTCGTTGTGGCCGACCTCGGACTCGTCGCGGCTGTAGGCGTCGGCGGTGTCGATGAGGGTCACCCCCTCCTCGAGCGCGCGTCGCACCGTCGCGCGCGCCCGCTCCGGGTCGTTCTCCTCGCGCACCGACATCGGCATCGCGCCGAGCCCGATCGCGCTGACCTGCCGGGTTCCGATCCTCCGCGTCATCATCCGCCCACCCTAGGAGCTGACCGGTGGGGCGCGGTGGCCCGGGAGGTGTGGGCGGACGGTGACCCGGTGCCTGCCTGCGTGGTTGGCTGACCCGGTGGACACCTCGTCGCTGCTCCGTGAGGTCGACCGTCTGGTCGGCTTCGCCCGCGCCGCACGCCACCCGCTGGGGTTCGGCTGGCTCGATGAGCGCGGCGAGCTGACCGAGCGCCCGGTCGAGCTGTGGATCACCTGCCGCATGACCCACGTGTTCGCGTTGGAGGCGATGCGCCTCGGCGGCCACGCCGACACTCGCGGCGCCGTGGCGGGCCTCGCCGGGCACGGCGTCGCCGCGCTGCGCGGGCCGTTGCGCGACGCCGAGCACGGCGGCTGGTTCGCCGCCGTCGACGCCACCGGACCGGTCGACACCGCCAAGCAGGCCTACGGTCACGCGTTCGTCGTGCTCGCGGCGGCGAGCGCAACCGCGGCCGGCACCCCGGGGGCGGCCGAGCTGCTCGACGAGGCGCTCGGCGTCCTGGACGAACGCTTCTGGGACGAGAGGCACGGCATGTCGGTCGAGGAGTGGGACCGGGGGTGGCGCCGCCTCGACGGCTACCGGGGGGTCAACGCCAACATGCACCTCGTGGAGGCCCTGCTCGCCGCCCACGACGTGACCGGCGACGCGGAGCTGCTGCACCGAGCCCGCCGCGTCACCACCCGAGTCGTGCACGAGGTCGGACGCCGTCACGGCTTCCGGCTGCCGGAGCACTTCACCGAGGCCTGGGAACCCGTGCCCGACTTCAACCGGGACGACCCCGCCCACCCCTTCCGGCCGTACGGCGTCACCGTGGGTCACCTCCTCGAGTGGTCGCGCCTCACCCTCCTGCTGGGACGCGCCCTCGGCCCTGACGCCCCGCTCTGGGCCGTCGACGACGCCCGCTCGCTCTTCGAGCGCGCCGTGTCCGACGGGTGGAGTGGGGGCGAGAACCCGGGCTTCTGCTACACGACCGACTTCGCGGGCCGCCCGGTCGTCGCCCACCGCATGCACTGGGTGGTCGCCGAAGCGGCCGCCGCCGCGGCCGTGCTCTCGCAGGACGCCGGCGACCCGGCGTACGGGAGGTGGCGCGAGGCGTGGCTCGACCTGGCGCTGACCCGGTTCGCCGATCCCGACGGCGGGTCCTGGTGGCACGAGCTCGACGAGTCGAACCGGCCCTCGGCGGTGGTCTGGCAGGGCAAGCCCGACGTCTACCACGCCTACCAGGCGCTTCTCACCCCGCTGCTGCCGTCCGCGCCGTCGTACGTCGCGGGGGTGCGGGCGCTACGTGCAGAAGCCGAAGGTGGTCGGTGAGCCCGCCTTCACGAAGCGGTTCCAACCGGCTCCTTCGAGGACCCAGCTCCACCGGCTGCCCCCCATGAAGCTGACGGAGGTGGCGTTCCACACATTGGTCGGCTGAGTGCTCAGGCGGTACCTCGTGGCGGTCAGCCCCGGGGTCGTGGAGCCGATCGTCGCCTGCCAGCGGACCCACTCGCTCGAGGTGGTGCTGACGGTGACCTCCGCGCAGTACTGCGTGCCGCTGCCCGTGCCGCTCTCGCTCGTGATGCGCACCGACACCTGGGCCGGCGTCGTCGGGACCGAGGTGGAGTAGGGCGAGCGGTAGCCCCAGGTCTGGTCGTTGCCGGCCCGGACGTAGGCGTTCGAGTCGGAGCCCCGCACCTGCCAGGTCCGAGCGGTGGCGTCGAAGGACAACGACGTGGCGTTCCAGTAGCTCGTCGGCTGGGCGTCCAGCCGCATCGCGGGAGTCAGACCGGGCGTGCTGGGCATGATGGTGGTACGCCACAGCACCGCGGTCGACGAGGTGGTGCTCACGGTCACCGTCGCGCAGTACGACGACGCGTCGGAGCTGGTGACCGTGACCGACGCCGCGACCTCGGTGAGCGGGTCGACCACCGGGCGGGCGTCGACGCGCGTGGTGAACAGGTCGGCGGCGTCCAGACCGCCCAGGGAGGCGGCCGAGGCCACGGGCAGACCCAGCAGGAGCGCACTGACGCCGCTCAGGGTGAGGAGCGCACGCACGACGACGCCCCCGCCGTGGCGCTGGCGGGGGGCGGGGCGCGGGACGCGCGGGTCCGTGGGTCGGGGAAGCCGGGTCGGCGGGCCGGGAGGAGTGGGCGGACCGCTCGTGGAGTCGGAGTCCCTGTCGTCGGAGTCCTGGTGGACAGGATCCTCGTCGTCGGGGTGCCGCCCGTCGCTGACCACGGCGAGCATCACCAGCACGCCGCAGAGCATCGCGAGGGCCAGCGGGGAGAGCAGCAGCTGCATCCAGCGCCCGCCCTGCGGCACGGAGGCGACCACCTCGCCCACGACGTCGACCTCGGACGGGGTCCACATGTCGACCTCGTCGTTGTTGTCGCCGAGCATGGTGAGACGCCCGGACGCGTCGACCGAGACGACCCGGTGGACGACGTGCAGTCCCTCGCCGGGCTCGCCCGCGGGGACGCGGTAGACCACGACGTCCCCGGGCGAGACCTCCGACCCGCGCCAGGTGACGACGAGGTCACCGGTCCAGTACGTCGGCTCCATCGAGTACCCCGAGACGACCGTGGTCGCGACGTGGCCGCCGTACTGGGTGGGCAGCAGCAACCACCCGAGCGTCAGGACCGCGGCCCAGGCGACCACCCGGGCCCCGGTGCGGACCGGCCGGGCCACCGTGAGGCGGCGCGTGTCGCGGTCGGAACGAGGACCGGCACCGCGGTCGGCGTGAGGGATACGCCGCCGCGGTGCCGGGATGGTGGGCATGAGGGGGAAGAGTCGTCGAGACCCGTCGGCTCAGCCGGCGATGACGACGGCCACGCCCTTGACCGCGTCGGCGGCGACCGGGGAGGTGAGCGTGAGGGTCTGCGTGGCCCCGGCGTTCGCCCCGGACTTCTCGGCCAGCGAGGCCTTGGTGCCGTCGAACAGCGTGACGGTGACGTTCTGACCGCTGCAGGCGGTCGCGATGCCGCTCAGCTTGACCGCGGACACCCGGTAGTCGCCGTTGGAGTAGCCGGTGGTGTAGTCGACGGCGACGCCGTCGGTGTCGCACGAGGCGACGACGCTGGCGCTGGTGCCCAGGTCAGTGGTGTCGACCCCACCCAGGCTGCTGGCCGAGGCGGTGACGGCTCCGAAGGCGCAGATGCCGGCGGTGACTCCGAGAACGAGCTTCTTGTTCATGTGACTTCCCCTGTGATCACTGGTGTGACGTGTTCGTCGCGGACGGTGGTGCGGTGGTGTTCTGGTGGCACCCGGTCGGTCGACCGTCGTGCCCCACCTGGTCACAACTATTCGCCGCAAGGCTGTCCGTTATGCCGCTTTGATTGGCATATTGGGAAGCCTGGCCTGGAAGTCGGGACTTTTGTCCTGTCACCCGGATTTCGAGGTTTGACAGCGCGAGCGCTGGAGAGATGGCTGGATGAGACCGGCGTCACGTATTGGGCCGAACCGGTTGACGCAGTCAGGGAACACTTGTTCACTGAGTCCCGTCGGGCACTACCGTCCGGTAACGAAAGAGGAGAGTCGGTTGGCCGGGAGCACGCTGAGCTGGGATCGCGTCCGAAGCGTCGGGTCCCGTCTGACCACGCCACTGCATCCGGACGACTACCTGATGCTGGTCAACCCGCTGTGGACCACACGAGAGCTGCGAGGGCGCGTCGAGAAGGTGCTGCGCGAGACCGACGACGCCGCAACGCTGGTCATCCGTCCCGGATGGGGATGGCGCTACGACCACAAGCCCGGGCAGTACGTCGGCATCGGCATCCAGGTGGATGGCAAGTTCCAGTGGCGTTCCTACTCAGTGAGCTCGGCGCCGAAGCGGTCCGGGCGCACCATCGCGATCACGGTCCGCGCCATGCCGGAGGGGCTGCTCTCCTCGCACCTGGTCAACGGCCTGGCGCCGGGCACCATCGTGCGGCTCGCCCTGCCCGAGGGCGACTTCGTCATGCCGGACCCGCCGCCGGAGAAGGTGCTCTTCCTCGTCGCCGGCAGCGGCGTGACGCCGGTGATGTCGATGATCCGCACCCTCGACCGCCGCGGCTCCATGCCGGACGTCGTCATGCACTACTCCTCGCCGTCGCCGGAGCGGATGATCTTCCGCGAAGAGCTCGAGAAGCTCGCGGAGAAGTACGACAGTTTCACCCTCCACCAGCAGCACACCGACACCGACGGCATGCTCGAGCTGGCCGACCTCGACGACGTCGTGCCGGACTGGAAGGAGCGCGAGACCTGGGGCTGCGGGCCCGCCCCGATGCTCGACGCGATCTCCGAGCACTGGGACGAGGCCGACCTCGAGGAGCAGCTGCACCTCGAGCGCTTCTCCCTCGCGCTCGGCGACGGCGACGCCGAGGGGGGTGTCATCACCTTCCAGAACTCCAGCAAGACCGCCGAGGTCGACGGCGCCACCACCCTGCTCGAGGCCGGCGAGGAGGCTGGCATCGGCATGCCGTACGGCTGCCGGATGGGCATCTGCCACACCTGCACGCTCACCCTCGTCAAGGGAGCGGTCAAGGACCTGCGCAACGGCGACGAGTACACCCAGCCCAACGAGCAGATCCAGACCTGCGTCACCGCAGCCATGGGCGACTGCACGCTCGACATCTGATCTTCCCGACCGACGACCACCACCACCCAGGAGCGCGCATGGCTATCTCGGACGTCAAGGAATACACCCACCTCACCGAGGACGAGGTCGAGCAGATCGGCCGTGAGCTCGACCAGATCCGCGTCGACATCGAGGAGTCCCGTGGAGCAGCCGACGCGGCGTACATCAATCGCCTGATCAAGGTGCAGCGCGGGCTGGCCGCGGCCGGTCGCGTCACGCTGCTGTTCTCGAACAAGAAGCCGGCGTGGATCGCCGGGGCCTCCATGCTGGGTGTCGCCAAGATCCTGGAGAACATGGAGATCGGCCACAACGTCATGCACGGTCAGTGGGACTGGATGAACGACCCCGAGATCCACTCCAGCAACTGGGAGTGGGACACCGCGCAGCCGGCCGACCAGTGGAAGCACAGCCACAATTACGTGCACCACCAGTTCACCAATGTGCTCGGCCACGACAACGACATCGGCTACGGCGTGCTCCGCATGGCGCGTGAGCAGAAGTGGCACCCGGTCAACCTGGGCCAGCCGGTCTACAACGCCCTGCTGGCCTCGTTCTTCCAGTGGGGTGTCTCCCTGCACGACCTCGACCTCGAGCGGATCCGCAAGGGGGAGAAGGACCCCAAGGAGATGAAGCGGCAGCTGAAGGGGATCGCCAAGAAGGTCCGCCGCCAGTTCGCCAAGGACTACGTCGTCTACCCGGCGCTGAGCGGACCGAACTGGCAGACCACCATGAGCGCCAACATGACGGCCAACCTCATGCGCAACCTGTGGTCTTACATGATCATCTTCTGCGGGCACTTCCCCGACGGCGCGGTGCACTTCACCGAGGAGGAGATCGAGGACGAGACCCGTCCGGAGTGGTACCTGCGCCAGCTGCTCGGCTCGGCCAACTTCACCGGCGGCCCGCTCCTGCACATCATGTCGGGCAACCTGGGCTACCAGATCGAGCACCACCTGTTCCCGGACCTCCCCAGCAACCGCTACATGGAGATCTCGAAGAAGGTGCAGGCGCTGTGCGCGAAGTACGACCTGCCCTACACGACGGGTCCGCTGCACTCGCAGTACGGCCAGGTGCTGCGCACCATCATGAAGCTGACGCTGCCGAACAGCATGACGTCCAGCGACGACCCGGACCTGCCCGGTCGCGCCGACGCCGCGGGTGAGACCTACACCTACGACCGCCGCCGCAAGTCCGACGCCGAGCGTCCGCCCCGTCGTACCGAGCTGGGTGCCTGGTCGCGCAGCGCTGCCGACGCCAAGGCCTGAGGAGCAGCCGATGGATCCCGCACCCCGCGCCTACGACGAGCTGCCGAAGGACCCCGCCACGGGCCTGACCGTGCCGTTCGCCTGCGGTGCCGTCGGCGCGCTCGGCGCCCCGGCCAGCGGGGCCTCGGCGGCCTCGCTGGACCGACGCCGCGTCACGCAGTGCGCGCTCAGCCGGGTGTGCGGGGTCTGCGGGGCCGGGCTGGGTCGGCCCATCGCGTTCCTCGGGACCGAGGGGGAGGTGGGTCGCAACGCGTTCCACTTCCCGCCCGCGCACCTCGAGTGCGCCTCCCGTCTGCACGAGGAGTACGCCGGCACGCGCGAGGCCGTGCTGGGGCACGAGGAGGGCGCCGTGCGGCAGATCGTGCTGACCGCCGGCTTCGAGTACGTCCGTCCCAGCAAGGAGCAGGACGACCGGCGCCCGGTGTTCTGCCCCAACTCCGTGATCAGCCACCACCCGGTGGGCTGACCCGCCCCGGGCCTGCTCCCTGGGTGACCAAGGACTCACCCGGCCGATTTGGAGTGACCTCCCGCACGCGAGGACACTCGGAGTCGCCATGGTTGACCGCGACGCCTTCAAGACTCTCGACGTCGCTCTGCGCGTCGGCGAGCTGCTGCTCGCGAACGGCGCGGGAGCTGCCGACGTGACCGCCACCATGCAGGCGGTGACCCGCGCCTGCGGACTGCACGGCGTGAGCGTCGACGTGACGTTCACCGAGCTCACGCTCAACCACCAGCCCACCCATGACGACCCGGGCCTGGTGCAGAAGCGCAGCGTACGTCACCGCGAGATCGACTACGAGGACCTCACCCTCGTCGATCACATCGTGCGGGCCCTCCTGGCCGGCGACATCGACCGTGACGACGCCCGCGCCCGGCTGGCACGCCTGAACGCCCACGGACACCGCCGACCGGCGTGGGCGGTCACGCTGGGCTGGGGCGTCATGGGGGCCGGCACCGCCGCGCTCCTCGGCGGCGGCGTCATCGTGGGCGCCCTCGCGTTCGTCGCCGCCATGGGCATCGACCGGATCCAGCGGGCGATGTCGGCCCGCGACCTGCCGACGTTCTACCAGCAGGTCGCCGGCGGGATGCTGGCCAGCCTCCTGGCCGTCGGCGCGGTCGCGGTGGGACTGCCGGTGACGCCCGCCGAGGTCATCACCACCGGCATCATCATGCTGCTCTCGGGGCTCGGGCTCGTGGGCGCCGCCCAGGACGCCCTGACCGGGTTCCCGGTCACCGCCAACGCCCGCATCCTCGAGGCCACGCTGGCCACGGTCGGCATCATCGCCGGTGTCAGCGGCGGCCTCACCGTGGGCGACGTGATCGGCGTCGACCTCGGCTCGCTGCGACCGGCGGGGCCCGACCTCTCCGACCTCCCGGTGGTGGTGGCGGGTGCGGCCGTGGCCGCCGCGGCGTTCGCCTTCGCGGCGTACGCCCCGCTGCGGGCGCTGCTGCCGATCGCGCTCGTGGGGGCGCTGGGCCAGGTCGTCGCGGCGCTCGTGAGCGCCGCCGACTTCGGCGCCACCTGGGCCGCGGCGACCGCTGCGGTCCTGATCGGCGCTGTGTCCTACTCCGCCGCGGGCCGGATCCGGGTCCCACCCCTCATCGTGGTCGTCTCGGCGGTGGTGCCGCTGCTGCCCGGGTTGTCCATCTACGCCGGCCTGTTCAACCTCGCCGACGGTCGTGGCGGCACCCTGCAGATCGTCACCGCCGTCGCCACCGCGCTTGCGCTCGCCTCCGGCGCGATCCTGGGGCAGTACCTGGCCCAGCCGTTGCGTCGCGGCGGGCGTCGCCTGGAGTCACGACTCTCCGGTCCCCGTCTGGTCGGCCCGCTCCGGGTCCGGCCGCTGGCGCCGACGACGGCTGGTCCACAATGAGATCCATGACTAGCCCCACCTCGCCCACGTCTCCGGCGGACCACGCCACCCGTCCCGCTCCCGTCGACCCCGACGACACGGGGCCGGTCGAGTGGCGGGCCGCGGGGGACTACGAGGACATCCGCTACGAGACCACCGCCGACGGGATCGCCAAGATCACCATCGCGCGTCCCGAGGTGCACAACGCCTTCCGCCCGCAGACCCTCATCGAGGTCTCGGACGCGTTGACAGTGGCGCGCGAGGACGAGTCCGTCGGCGTCATCGTGCTGACCGGCGCCGGGGAGAAGGCCTTCTGCTCCGGTGGGGACCAGCGCGTGCGCGGCGACAGCGGCTACCAGACCCACGACTCGGCCACGGGCCGGTTCCACGTCACCGACCTGCACGTGCAGATGCGGCGCTGCCCCAAGCCGATCGTCGCGATGGTCGCCGGCTGGGCCATCGGTGGCGGTCACGTGCTGCACCTCGTGTGCGACCTGACCATCGCCGCCGACAACGCCCGCTTCGGACAGGTCGGTCCGAAGGTGGGCTCGTTCGACGGTGGCTTCGGGGCGAGCATCCTCGCCGACCTGGTCGGCCCGAAGAAGGCCAAGGAGATCTGGTTCCTGTGCCGTCAGTACGACGCCGCGGAGGCCCAGGCGATGGGCCTGGTCAACACCGTCGTGCCGCTGGCGGACCTGGAGGCCGAGACGGTGCGCTGGTGCCGCGAGATGCTGCGCCAGTCGCCCTTCGCCCTGCGGCTGCTCAAGGCCAGCTTCCACGCCCACGAGGACGGTTACGCCGGGATCCAGCAGCTGGCCCACGACGCCAACCTGCTGTTCTACGGCTCGCAGGAGGCACAGGAGGGCCGCGAGGCCTTCAAGGCGAAGCGTCGTCCCGAGTTCGAGCGGTTCCCGCGCCGCGCCTGAGCGGTCGCTTCCTGGTCGGCCGGGCGCCGGACAGGCCTCCCGGGGCGTTTCGATCGCCATGGTGCCGGCCCATGCACCGACGCACCCCCGACCCGTCCTCCGCTCATCCTGGAGAATCGGCGCGCCCCCTCGCGGGGTCTGACATGCTGACCTCCGGGTCGCCAGACCCGGGTGGACGCGCCGCGCTTCCGGAGGACTGATGCCGACCACGCCCCACGACGGCTACGACGCCGCGGACCGGGTCGCCGAGGAGGCGCGTTGGGCCCGACGGTCCCGCCTCCCGGCGACGGTCCTGGCTGTCGTCGCGGCGGTGGTTGCGGTGCTGGCCCTCGTCGAGCTGGCCGTCGGCGTCGCGGTGCTCGTCGACCTGGGCCCCGCCTGGGCACCGACGACCGCACTCACGGCCCTCATGGGGGTGGCTACCGCCGCGGGACTGCTGGCCGCGGGATCCGCACGGCCTGCTCTCCGGCGCGTGCCCGCGGTCTGCTTCGGCCTGACCGGTGTGCTCGTCCTCGTGGCGTTCGGGGAGCGCCTCACCGGCACCGTGCTGCTCGGTGACGTCCTCGCGGTCGAGCCCAGCACGCCCGGGGTCGAGCCGGACGAACGGACCTCGCTCGTCGCGGTCGTCGCGTTCGCGCTGCTCGCGGGCGCGGGGGCGGCCATGGTCGCCGGACGTCGCTACCTGGCGCAGGTCGCGGCCGCTCTCGCGCTGACCGTCGGCATGGCGAGCGCGGTGGCCTACGCCTTCGGTGCCGAGCCGGTGCGCGAGTCACGCGCGCCCGAGATGATGACCGTGGTCGGGACCATCCTGGTCGTGGCCCTGGCCCAGTCGATGCTCTACGCGATCCCGGGCAGCGTCGCTCAGTGGGCGACGTACGGTCGTGACAACGGCGCTCGGCTGCAGCGCTCGGTGCCCGTCATCACGATGATCGTCGTGCCCCTCATCGGCGTGATGATGCTGAACGGGCTGGAGAACGGATGGCTCGACCCGCGGGGAGCGACCGCGCTGGTGGTCACCAGTGGGCTGGGGCTCGCGCTCGTGCTCTGCGGGTGGATCGGCCTGCAGTTCCGCAGCGTCGAGGAGCAGCGCAGCGAGCTCCTGCGTGAGAACCAGCGGGTCAACGTCGACCTCGAGGACCGGGTCCGGCTCCGCTCGCACGAGGTGAACCGGCAGCGCACGAAGCTGGCGCTGCTGGAGGAGCGGGACCGGATCGCTCGCGACCTGCACGACCGGGTGATCCAACGGATCTTCGCCGCAGGCCTCCAGATCGGGGCGCTGTCCCGCACGGTGTCCAAGGTGGCGGAGGGCGCCGACGCGTCGCGGCTGCCCGGACAGCTCGACGTGATCGCTGGTGAGCTCGACCTGGCCATCCGCGAGCTCCGCAACTCGATCTTCCAGCTCACGAGCATCGACGACCACCAGGACCTCGAGCAGGTCGTCCACGACATCGCGACGCGGTCCTCGCGGATTCTCGGGTTCATGCCGCGTATCACCGTGGCCGGCGAGCTCGGCGGCGTACGGTCCGACCTCGCGGCCGACCTGGCCTCGGCGATCCAGGAGGGCCTGTCGAACATCGCCCGTCACGCGCGAGCCAGCGCGGCCCAGGTCTCGCTCGAGGGCACGTCGCGCGAGTTCGTCGTGCGCATCACCGACGACGGCATCGGCCTGCCTGACCCGCTGCCTCGCAGCAGCGGCATCAGCAACCTGATGAACCGCGCCCGAGGGCTCGGTGGCACGGCCACCTGGGAGCCCAACCCCTCCGGCGGCACGATCTTCACCTGGCGGGTCGCCCGTGACGGCCAGGCCGACGAGTTCTACGGCAACGACGTCGTCGCCGTCCCCGACTAACGCTCCTCCCGCGAGTCCTCCTCCGCGAGTGGGCGTGTCGTGCGGCGCGAGTGGGCGTGTCGTGCGGCGCGAGTGGGCGTGTCGTGCGGTCCGGGTTCGGGTCCGGGTCTCGCGACACGGCGTCTCGGTGCACGCGACACGCCGATTCGGTGGTCAGGGAGTGGTGGCGAGCGCGGCCAGGACGCGCGCGCCGAGGTCGGCGTCACCGCTGACGGCGACGTCGAGCGACGCGGGATCCCGCCGACCCGAGCACCGGACCACGAAGGTCTCGGTGTCCATCGCGAGGGTGGCCGTCGGCTCCTCCGGTACGACGACACAGCGCGCGCCGCGCCCGTCCTCGCCGACGAGGGCCGCCTCGTCCAGGGGCTGCTCGCCGCTGACGACGACCCGAACGCTCTGACCGGGGACCGCTCCGGCCTTCTTGCCCAGCACGAAAGGCAGCGAACGCCCGAACACCCTGACCACGTGGGCCGCAGCCGGGCTGTCGAGGCCGCCCGGCCGGTCCACCGCCCGGCGTACGTCCTGCTCGTGGACCCACAGGTCCAGGGGCCGGTTCGACAGCAGCGTCTGCCAGCTCCAGCCGATGGCGCCGGCGAAGCCCGGGGCGAGGGCGGCGGCGTCCGTCGGGGGGTCGGCCCGCAGGGTGGCCAGCCGGGCCGCGACGCTGTTCTCCAGCTCGTCGACGATCTCCTCGGTCGTCCACCCGGCGCGCGCGACGGGTCCGGCCTCGGTGAACTGCCCCATGCAACCCGCGGACGTGGGGCGCGTCGGGGACGTCCACCTGCTGCTGCGGGTTGCCGGCGAGCTCGGACTCCAGGTGCGCCAGGTGGGCCGCGACCGCGCGCACGTCCCAGCCGGGCAGGTCGGTCGGGCGTGCCCAGTCGCTCGGCTCGAGCGAGCGCAGCAGCTCCACCACGTCGGCCGCCGCGCCGGCCCACACGTCGATGAGGTGGCCCAGCCGGGTCCGGTCGTCGATCACGTCGCTCATGCGGGGCAGCCTAGTGATCCGTCCGGTCGCTGCCGCGCTAGGGTGCGGCGTGCCCGACCCCGCCCCGTCCTTCGCGGATCTCGGCCTGCCACCTGCGGTCGTCGCGGCCCTGACCGAGGCCGGCATCGAGGTCCCGACACCGGTGCAGGCCTCGGTCGTCCCGGACGCGCTCGCCGGTGCCGACGTGCTGGCCCGCGCCCGCACGGGCTCGGGCAAGACCCTGGCCTTCGGGGCCCCGCTCGTGGCCCGCTTGGCGGGCAGCAGGAGCCGGATGCACCGACCTCGGGCGCTCGTGGTGGTGCCCACCCGCGAGCTCGCGATCCAGGTCGACGAAGCCCTCCGACCCGTTGCCAGGGCCTGCAAGCTGCGGCTGGTCGCGATCTACGGTGGCGCCCGGTACGACGTACAGGTGGCGGCCCTGCGCCGCGCGACCGACGTCGTCGTGGGCACACCAGGTCGGCTCCAGGACCTGATCGACCAGCGGGTCCTGAGGATCGACGACATCGAGGTGACGGTGCTCGACGAGGCCGACCAGCTGTGCGACCTGGGGTTCTTCGACGCCGTCGACCGGCTGCTGGCAGCGACCCCGCCGGTTGCCCAACGGCTGCTGCTGTCGGCCACCCTCGACGGCGACGTCGACCGGCTGGTGCGCACCCATCTGCGGGACCCCCGGCGTCACGAGGTCGACACGGGGGCCTCGGTGGAGACGATGAGCCACCACGTCGTCGTGGCGACCACGTTGGCGGCGAAGGTCGAGGCGACGTACGCCCTGGTCGCGGCGCACCGGCGCACCGTCGTCTTCACCCGCACCCGCCGCGGCGCCACCGAGCTGCGCACGGCGCTCGGACGTCTCGGCCTCACCGCGGTCGACTTGCACGGCGACCTGACCCAGCACGTGCGCGAGCGCAACCTGACCCGCTTCCGCGAGGGGCGCGCCCAGGTGGTGGTGGCGACCGACGTCGCCGCCCGCGGCATCCACGTGGACGGGATCGCGCTCGTCGTCCACTTCGACCCTCCGCAGGACCCCAAGGCCTACCTCCACCGCTCCGGGCGTACGGCGCGCGCGGGCGAGCACGGCGCCGTCGTGACCCTGGTCCTGCCGCGCCAGCTGGCCGGGGTGGTCACGCTGCAGGAGGAGGTGAGCGTCTCCCCGCTCTTCCACGACTGGGCCACCACACCGCGGCCCCCGACCGTCGAGGCGCTGGCAGCCCACGGCGAAGTCATCCCGCCGGTGGTGCGTCCGCGCTCGCGCGGGGGACGCCGACGCAGTGCGGCCGCCCGGTCCCGCGGATCCCGCCCCGCGAGCCCCTGATCCGTCGAGTCGGCGTGTCGTGCGACACGACACGCCGACTCGCGCGCACGACACGCCGACTCGCGCCGCACGACACGCCCACTCGCGCCGCACGACACGCCGCACTCGCGAGACGGGGGTGGGGGGTCAGTGCACGGTCAGAACGCGGACTCCGGCAGGTCCATCAGCGCCAGGTCGGTCGCCTCGGCGATGGCCCGCTCGGCGGTGAGCAGCGGGAGAACGTTGCGGGCGAAGAACTGCGCCGCGGCCACCTTGCCCTCGTAGAAGTCCTTGTCCTTGGCGCTGACCTCGCCGCCCAGCTTCTCCAGGGCGACCTCGGCCTGGCGCAGCAGCAGCCACGAGCAGACGATGTCGCCGAGGGACATGAGCAGGCGACTGGTGTTGAGGCCGACCTTGTAGACGTTGCGGACGTCGCCGCCCTCGGCGCTCTCGTCGGCCGACATCAGCTGGCCGATCATCGCCGCGACGATGGCGTTGCCGTCCTCCAGCGCGGTGGCGAGCAGGCTGCGCTCGACCTTGAGGCGGCCGTTGCCGGCCTCGCTGCTCGCGAAGGACTCGATCTCGCCCGCCAGGTGACCCAGCGCCTTGGCCTGGTCCTTGACGATCTTGCGGAAGAAGAAGTCCATGCCCTGGATCGCGGTGGTGCCCTCGTAGAGGGTGTCGATCTTGGCGTCGCGGACGTACTGCTCGACCGGGTAGTCCTGGAGGAAGCCCGAACCACCGAGCGTCTGCAGCGACTCCGTGCCCAGCAGGGTCCAGGAGCGCTCGGAGCCGTAGCCCTTGACGATCGGCAGCAGCAGGTCGTTGACGCGCTCGGCGAGCTCGTCCTTCTCGCCGTTGTGCTCGGCGATCATGACCCGGTCCTGCCAGGAGGCGGTGTAGAGCACCAGCGCCCGCAGCGCCTCGGCGTACGCCTTCTGCGTCATCAACGAGCGGCGTACGTCGGGGTGGTGGGTGATCGGGACGCGCGGCGCCGTCTTGTCCGAGGCCCGCGTGAGGTCCGGGCCCTGCTGGCGGGTCTTGGCGAACTCGAGCGCGTTGAGGTAGCCGGTCGACAGCGTGGCGATCGCCTTGGAGCCGACCATCATGCGGGCGTTCTCGATGACCTGGAACATCTGGGCGATGCCGTCGTGGACCTCGCCGAGCAGCCAGCCGCGGGCGGGCTTCCCCGTGGACGGCGGAGTCGCCGAAGGTGACCTCGCAGGTGTTGGAGACCTTGATGCCCATCTTCTTCTCGACGCCGGTGACGTAGGCGCCGTTGCGCTCGCCGGTCAGCTCGCCGGACTCGTGGTCGAAGTGGAACTTCGGCACCACGAAGAGCGACAGGCCCTTGGTGCCGGGGCCGCCGACGCCGTCGACGCCGACCGGACGGGCCAGCACGAGGTGGATGATGTTCTCGCTCATCTGGTGCTCGGCGGAGGTGATGAAGCGCTTGACGCCCTCGATGTTCCACGAGCCGTCGTCGTTGGCGGTGGCCTTGGTGCGTCCGGCACCGACGTCGGAGCCCGCGTCGGGCTCGGTGAGCACCATGGTCGCCCCCCACTGGCGGTCGACGATGATCTCGGCGATGCGCTTGTCGCGGTCGTTGCCGTTCTTGTGCACGATCGAGGCGAAGCTCGGACCGGCGGCATACATCCAGACCGCGGGGTTGGAGCCGAGCACCAGCTCGCCGAGGGCCCAGATCAGGCTCGAGGGGGCGGGCTGGCCGCCCATCTCGGTCGGGATCGACAGGCGCCAGAACTCCGAGTCCATCCAGGACTGGTAGGACTTCGCGAAGGAGTCCGGGACGTCGACCTCGCCGGTGGTGGGGTCGAACGTCGGGGGGTGGCGGTCAGCGTCCTCGAAGGAGGCCGCGAGCTCCTCGCGGGACATCCGGTCGACCTCGGCGAGGATCGTCCTCGCGGTGTCGACGTCGACGTCCTCGAAGGGGCCGGAGCCCAGGACGCTCTGCCGGTCGAGCACCTCGAAGAGGTTGAACTCGATGTCGCGCATGTTGCTCTTGTAGTGGCTCACAGCTGCACCCTGTCGTGTCAGGGGCCGGCACCGTGGGCGCGGCCCGTCACTGAGGTAGGGACGAGTTGCTACTCGTCAGTAACTTCATGATAGGCGGCCGGGGACGAGCAAGACAAGGGAATCGCTCGACCGGGTGAGGGAGGCGCAGGTCACACGCGAGGCCGATCTCGCGGCGGGGGTGGCCGGACCTCGACGAGGGTGACAAACAGACGAGTCCCCCACGCGTGGCGTGGAGGACTCGCGAGGTGCGGGGCCGGTGGTCGCGGATCAGGTCCGCGGCGCCGACCGGGGGATCACTTGAAGACGTCCTTGACCTTCTCGCCGGCCTGCTTGGCGCTGCCCTTGGTCTGGTCGGTCTTGCCCTCGGCGCGCATCTCGTCGTCGCCGGTGGCCTTGCCGGTGGCCTCCTTGAGCTTGCCGCCGGTCTCCTCGACCTTGTTCTTGATCTTGTCGTTGGCGCTCATGAGATGAGTCCTTCCGTCGAATCTCGTAGATGGCACCGAGCTTCTTACCCGGCAGTACGACGTTCATGCCCCGCGTGTCGCACGTCTCAGTCTTTGACATCCTAAGTTTACTGACTCACTATGGTTACTACGTTGATCGACTTTGAGTAGTAGAGGACTGGGACATGCGGAACTTGATCGTGCTCGGATTCGTGGGCCTCGTGGCCCAGCTCATCGACGGCTCCCTCGGCATGGCCTACGGCGTCACGTCGTCGACCCTGCTGCTGGCCACCGGCATCGCCCCGGCCACGGCCAGTGCCGCCGTCCACTTCTCCGAGATCGGCACGACGCTGGTCTCGGGCTTCTCCCACCACAAGCTCGGCAACGTCGACTGGCGGACCGTGAGCATCATCGCGCTTCCCGGCGGCGTGGGCGCCTTCGCCGGTGCGACCGTGCTGACCAGCCTGCCGGCCGACCTGGCCAAGCCCTGGGTGGCGGGCATCCTGCTCGTCCTCGGCCTGTACGTCGTGTGGCGGTTCCTCGCCCTCGGCGGGCGTCGTCCGGAGTTCAAGGGCCGGCTCTCCAAGCGCTTCCTGGCCCCGCTGGGTCTCTTCGGCGGCGCGCTCGACGCCATCGGCGGCGGCGGCTGGGGCCCGGTCGGCACGACCTCGCTGCTGTCCTCCGGTCGCCTCGAGCCCCGCAAGGTGGTCGGCTCCATCGACACCTCCGAGTTCGTCGTCGCCGTCGGCGGCTCGATCGGCTTCCTGCTCGCCCTGGGCAGCGCCGGCATCCGCTGGGACATCGCGGCCGCGCTGCTCATCGGCGGCTGCATCGCGGCGCCCTTCGCGGCCTGGCTGGTCAAGCACCTGGCGGCACGCGTGCTCGGCGTGGCCGCCGGCGGCCTCATCGTGCTGACCAACACCAAGACGATCGTCGAGACCGTCACCTCCTCCGGCGCCGTCGTCGGTGGGGTCGCGGCCGTCATCGCGGTGCTCTGGATCAGCGGGATCGTGTGGGCGGTCAAGCAGGAGCGGCTGTCCCGGGCTCGCCTCGAGGCCGAGCTCGCCGAGGAGCCGCTCGCCGTCTGAGCAGCTGGTGCCCGGCTCTCTGCGAGACTGCGTGATGTGCGCGTCTCCGCGAAAACCGACTACGCCCTCCGGGCGCTGATCGAGCTCGCCGTCCGTCCCGGTGGCAGCCCGGTCAGCGCCGAGGAGATCGGCCGCACGCAGGAGATCCCGCACGGGTTCCTGCAGGCCATCCTGGCCGACCTGCGCCGCGCCGGCGTGGTGCTCAGCCAACGGGGCCAGTCGGGTGGCTGGCGGCTCGCCCGGGGGGCCTCGGAGGTGACCGTCGCCGACGTCATCCGCGCGGTCGACGGGCCCCTGGTCAGCGTGCACGGCGAGCGTCCGGAGTCGGTGACCTACAACGAGTCGGCCGCGGCCCTGCAGCACGTCTGGATCGCTGCGCGCAGCAGCCTGCGTGAGGTCTGTGAGGCCGTGAGCATCCAGGACCTGGCCGACGGTCGGCTCCCCGGACTCGTCGAGGCCCGCACCCACGACGAGGACGCCTGGCAGCCGCACTGAGCGACCGGCCCGCAGGACCGCTCAGCCGGCGGCGCCCTGGACCCAGGTGAGGAACGGCCGCGCCGCCCGCCAGTCCTTGCGGATCTCGTCGAGCAGGGCGGGGGTGTGCACGAGCGGCTCGAAGCCGTACTCCCGGCGCAGCGTGAGGGTCTTGTGGCGCAGCAGGTCGATCCGCGGGTGGTCGGCGTCGAAGCCGCGCGGCACGGTCTTGAGGCGCTCCCCGCCGCGCACCCAGCCGCGCCGGTCGAGGGCGGCCAGGATGCGCTCGAGCTCCGGGCCGGTCCGGTCGTCGGCGACGGCGCGCCGGATCGCGGCCAGCCGCTGGGCCTCCGGGTGGTAGTAGCCCGCGCCGACGAAGACGCCGGGTGCCCCGACCTGGACGTAGAGCCCGGTCGAGGGGCCGGTCTCGACGAACGCTCCCTGGTGGTCCTTGTACGGCGTCTTGTCCTTGGCGAACCGCACGTCACGGTAGGGGCGGAACACCTTCGCCTGCCCGAACTCCGCGGCCAGAGCCGTGGTGAGGGCGACCATGGGCGCGCGCACCGCCTCGTCGTACACGTGCTTGTGCGCGGCCCAGAAGGACTTGGTGTTGTCCATCTCCAGGTCGTCGTAGAAGTCCAGTGCCGCCACGGGGAATCCCGCGAAGGTCGGGTCCGGGCCGCTCACGTCCGGGCCTCCACGACGCGGACGAGGTCGGCTCCGGGGGCCCTCATGCCGGGCAGCTCGTCGGCGAGCTCGGCCGGACGGTGCAGCGTCGCCTGGGCGAACCCTGCGCCGGTGAGGGCCGCCTCGGCCGTGGCCGCTCGGTCGAAGTGGAAGTGGACCCGGCCGCGGACGGCCAGGCCCAGCCCCGCGGCGAACAGCCGCTCCGGCGTCGCGACGTGGTCGTCGAGGTGCAGGTCGGAGAGGTAGAGACCGTGCGGCAGGTCCCGCGTGGCGGTCGCGATCCGCGACCACAGACGGTGGACGTCGGAGGTGGGGAAGTAGTTGAGCAGCCCCTCGGTCACCACTGCCACCCCGCGTCGTGCGTCGAGCGTGGTGAACAGCTCGTCGAGGTCGGGCCCGAAGACGTCCGCAGCCACCGCCCGGTGCCGGACGGGGTCGACGCCGGCCCGCTCCAGTGCCCGGCGCTTCCTCGCGGTCATGGCGGGGAGGTCGACCTCGACGTAGTCGACGTCGGGACGGGTGGCGCGCAGCCGCAGTCCGCGCGGGCTGAGCCCGGCGGCCAGCTCGACGACCTGCCCGACCTCGCCGGACGTGATCGCGCGCTCGAGCAGGGTGTCGATGATGCGGTGGCGGGCGAGGAGGAAGCCGGTCAGCGTCGGCCCGCCCGACCACGTCACGGGCCGGAACGCCAGCTCGGTCGCGGCGTACCCGATGCGTCCCGGCAGGGAGCCGAGCGCCGGCGCGAGCGCTGGGTGGCCGAGGCCGTGCGCCTGCCAGACCTGTCCGGTGTAGAGGGCCGTCGGGGAGATCCGTGTCGATCCGCGTCGGACCGGGCGGGGCAGCCTCATGTGCCCAGACTGACACGCCGGGCGACACCCCCGGGGAGGAGTCGCCCCGGGGCCAGAGGCCAGGATGGCGGCATGAGCGAGCCGACGAGCGGTCAGACGATCGAGTTCCAGGGCCTGACGAAGCGCTTCGGGCGCGTCCAGGCGGTCACCGACCTCACCGTCAGCGTCGCTCCCGGCCGGGTCACCGGCTTCCTCGGTCCCAACGGCGCCGGCAAGACCACCTCGTTGCGCTGCGCGCTGGGGCTGGTCGCGCCGAGCGAGGGCCGCGCGCTGATCGGCGGTCGCCCGTACGCCGACCTGTCGCGCCCGGCGCACGTGGTCGGCGCGGTGCTGGAGTCGTCGAGCTTCCACCCCGGCCGCTCGGCGCGCAACCACCTGCGCTGGGTGGCGCAGGCCTCCGAGCTGCCGGCCGGCCGGGTCGATGAGGTGCTCGCGGCGACCGGCATGACGACGTACGCCCGGAGACGGGTGGGTGGCTTTTCCCTCGGGATGCGCCAGCGGCTCGGGCTGGCGCAGGCGCTCCTCGGCGACCCCGGGGTGCTGATCCTCGACGAGCCGGCCAACGGCCTGGACCCGGCGGGCATCGCCTGGCTGCGGGGCTTCCTGCGCGCGCTGGCGGCCGAGGGGCGCACGGTGCTGGTCTCCAGCCACGTGCTGGGCGAGGTGCAGCAGACCGTCGACGACATCGTGGTGGTCGCCGCCGGCCGGCTCGTCGCCCACGGGCCGCTGTCCGACCTCGAGGCGGCCCAGGGGTCGGTCCTGGTGCGCAGCCCCGAGCGGACCCGGCTGGCGGAGCTCATCGACGGCAGCGCCTCGACGGTCGAGGTCGTCGAGGGCGACGGACTGCGGCTGCGGGGACTCTCGCCCGCCGACGTCGGGCGTCTCGCCCACGAGCACCACGTCGAGCTGCACGAGCTCGCCCTGCAACCGCCCGACCTCGAACGGCTCTTCCTCGACCTGACGTCCGGGACGGAGGCACGCCCGTGATCGCCCTGCTGCGCTCGGAGCTGACCAAGACGCTGACCACGCGGATGTGGTGGGCGCTCCTCGTCGGGGCGGTGCTGCTCACCGCCCTGCAGGCGGTGGCCACGGCCGCGGTGGCCGGCTCCGGCCCTGGAACGGGTGCGCCCGCGACGCCGGGGCTGGAGTCCGGCGAGACGCTGCGCCAGGCCTTCGCCGGGGCGGCGTTCAACGGCGCCTACCTGTTCGCGCTCGTGATGGGCGTGCTGGCGATCACGGGGGAGTACCGCCACCAGACCGTGACGCCGACCTTCCTCGCCACGCCCCGTCGGGCACGCGTGATCGTCGCCAAGGCGCTCGCGCAGGTCGCCGTCGGTGCGGTCTTCGGGCTGGTCGCGCTTCTCACCGCACTGGTGGGCGCCGGCACCGTCATCGCCGTCCGCGGGGCGTCGATGGGCCTCGACGATCCCACGCTGTGGCGCGCCATGGTCCTCGTGGTGCTGGCCGTGTCGCTGTGGACGGTGCTGGGGCTCGGCATCGGGACCCTGCTGCGCAACCAGGTGGCGGCGGTGCTGGTCGCCATCGGGCTGGGGCTGGTCATCGAGCCCCTGCTCGGGCTGCTGCTGACCGTGCTCGACCTGGACGTGGTGGCGCAGTTCCTGCCGAGCGCCGCGTCCAGCGCGGTGCTCGACCCGGGGACGACCGGCTTCGACCTGCTGCCCTGGTGGGGCGGCGCGCTCGTCATGGCGGCTTACGCGGTCGCCTTCGCGGCCCTCGGGGTGCTGCTGAGCGTGCGGCGCGACATCACCTAGTCGACCCGGCCCGCGAACTGCCGAGGGCCTGGTCGACGGCAGCGGGTCCCCCGGCCTGGGGGGAGGGTGCCCAACGGCCCTGTGCGTGCCACGTGGGCAGCGCCTAGCGTGACCGGACCGTCACCACGGAGGTCACCATGAAGCGATCGCTCCTGCCCGTCCTGCTCCTGACCCTGGCGCTGGTGGCGCCGCAGTCGGCACACGCCATCGTCTACGGCGTCCCCGACGACGGGCACCGCTACGTCGGGACCTTCGTGGGCACCTACACCGACCCGGACAGCGGCGAGGAGCAACTGTTCCAGCTGTGCACCGGCACCCTCGTCGACGAGGACGTCGTGCTCTCGGCCAGCCACTGCTTCGTCGGTCTCGAGGAGCTCGGGGTCACCGACGTCGCCTTCGCCCTCGACCCGGTGATCGACGCCGACCGCGACGGTCGGGTCGACGCCTCGGTCGACCTGCTGTCCGGCTCGGCGGTCACCCACCCCCGTTTCGGCAGCGGCCCCAGCTACGCCTACGACATCGCTGTCTTCCTCCTCGACGCCCCGGTGACCGGAGTCCAGCCGGCGCGACTGCCCGTGGCAGGCACGCTCGACACCCGGGCCGCACGGGGCGACACCTACGTGGCCGTCGGCTACGGCACCACCCGTGAGACTCGCCGCAAGGCTCACCAGTCGTTCGCCGTCGGCTGGCGGCGCATGAGTGCACACCAGGAGCTGTTGTCGTCGACGAAGGCGTGGGCGACGTTCTCGATGAACCAGGCGACCGGCAACGGCGGCACCTGCTACGGCGACTCCGGCGGCCCGCACCTGCTCGGTGACGTCGTCGTCTCGATCACGGTCACCGGCGACACCATGTGCAAGGCGACCGACAAGACCTACCGGGTGGACACCCGGGCGGCGAGGGAGTTCCTCGCCCCGTTCGTCGCCCTTCCGTGACTGCTGACCTGCGGCGGAGGGCTGTCTCGCATGGAGCGGATGACGGGGATCGAACCCGCATTCTGAGCTTGGGAAGCTCATGTTCTGCCATTGAACTACATCCGCCGGGAGCCGGTCCGGGCCGGCGCGGGTCAGACACTACCCGACCTCGCACCCGACCCTGCCAGGGTCTCCGCGCCGCACCGGTAGGGTGCGCGTGTGCTGCTGTCAGACCGAGACATCCGGGCCGAGCTCGCTGCCGGCCGCGTCGCCCTCGAGCCGTTCGACGAGGCGATGGTCCAACCCTCGAGCATCGACTTCCGTCTCGACAAGTTCTTCCGGGTCTTCGAGAACCACCGCTACCCGCACATCGACCCCGCCGAGGACCAGTCCGACCTCACCCGGATGGTGGAGGCGGTCGGCGACGAGCCGTTCATCCTGCACCCCGGCGAGTTCGTCCTCGGGTCGACCTACGAGGTGGTCTCGCTGCCCGACGACATCGCCGCCCGCGTCGAGGGCAAGTCGTCGTTGGGGCGGCTCGGGCTGCTGACCCACGCCACCGCAGGGTTCGTCGACCCCGGTTTCTCCGGCCACGTGACCCTCGAGCTGGCCAACGTGGCGACGCTGCCGATCAAGCTCTACCCGGGCATGAAGATCGGGCAGCTCTGCTTCTTCCGGCTGTCCTCGCCGGCCGAGCACCCCTACGGCTCGGAGAAGTACGGCTCGCGCTACCAGGGACAACGCGGTCCGACGCCGTCGCGGTCCTTCCAGAAGTTCCACCGCACCCTGGTCGACTGACCCGACGCGCGGTTCGCGCCACCTCGGGGACGAATCGTCCGGGTCAGGCGATGTCGACGGCGCGCAGGTCCGCGGACTGACCGCCGGCCCGCCGGCCCACGACGTACGACGAGGTCGCGACCGTGTCCTCGACGAACCCGATGACCTCCTCGAGAGCAGCGAAGCTGTCGGGAGTCAGGTCGGAGAGCACCGGGAAGGCGTGGACCTGTCCCTCCCAGATCTGCACGTCGCACGGCACCCCGGCGGCCTCGAGGCGCAGCGCCATCAGCTCGGCGTCGACGCGGAGCACCTCGCCCTCGGCGCACTGGATGAGCACCGGGGGGAGCCCCGTGAGGTCGGCGTTGACCGGTGAGTGGTGCGGGCGGACGCGGGAGCCGACGACCATCTTCGCGACCCGCCGCAGCCGGCGGACCGGGATGTAGGCGTCACGGCAGGCGTTGTGGTGACGCCGCTTGGTGCGGTGGTCGAAGTCGAGCCACGGTGAGAGGCCGACGATGCCGGCCGGAAGCACGGCGCCGGCGTCGCGCAGTCGGATCGCGGTGGCGAAGGCCAGGTGGCCCCCGGCGGAGTCGCCGGCCAGCACGATGCGGTGGGCCGGGTGCCCGTGGTCGACGAGCCACTCGTAGGCCTCGAAGCAGTCGCTGAGGCTGTCCTCGAGACGACCGTCGGGCAGCTGGCGGTAGTTGACCGAGAGCACGGTCATGCCGGTGCGGGCCGCCAGGCGCTCGACGATCCGGCGGTGGGTGGCGGTCCCGCACATGAGGAAGGCGCCGCCGTGCAGGTAGAGGACGGCGCCGTTGGAGGTCGGGCCGTCGAGCGGCGTGACGACCTCGGCGTCCCAGGTCCTGGCCGTGATCGTGCGGTGGGTGGTGCGCGACGAGCGCGGCAGCCGGCCGGCGGTGTACTCGAGGAGCGGCATGAGCCGCGTCGCCGGGCCCCGCAGCGGGTAGTAGCGCAGCAGGGGACGCATCGTGAGCTTGCTCGCGGTGTGCACGACGCCGGAGCGACGGCTCGAGCCGATGCGGTGTTCGATCACCGAGGGATCCTCCTGCTCGGACGGGACCGTGACAACGTAGTCTGTCTCACGACCGATGTCGCGGATTCCGAGCGAATTCCCCCGTGAAACAAGGGGATCCAGGTCTTTGGGCCCGCCGGAACCACCTGTTCGGGCGATGTCGCCGATCCGTGACCTGGCCCGGCGTTTCGGCCGCTGCCGGACGGGCATGGTGTCCTGGTTAGGCTGCGGGACATGATCGCTTCTCCCGCGCTGACGGTCCCGGGAGCGCGCCACCTGCACTCCGGCAAGGTGCGTGAGCTCTTCGAGCTCCCTGACCGGACGCTGCTCATGGTCGCCAGCGACCGGATCTCGGCGTACGACTTCGTGCTGGAGACCCCGATCCCCGACAAGGGCGAGATCCTGACCCGGATGTCGCTGTGGTGGTTCGACCGGCTGGCGGACCTGGTGCCCCACCACGTGCTGTCGACCGACGTGCCCGCGGAGGTGCGCGGTCGGGCCGTGGTGTGCGAGCGGCTGGCGATGCACCCGGTCGAGTGCGTCGCGCGCGGCTACCTCACGGGCTCCGGTCTGAGCGACTACCGGGCCACGGGCGCGGTCTGCGGTGTGGCGCTGCCCGCCGGGCTCGAGGACGGCTCGCGGCTCGCCGCGCCGATCTTCACGCCGGCCTCCAAGGCCGAGATCGGCGAGCACGACGAGAACGTGACGTTCGAGGCGGTCGAGGCCACCGTCGGCGCCGAGCGCGCCGCCGAGCTGCGTGAGCTCACGCTCGCCGTCTACGAGCGGGCGCACGGCCTCGCCCACGAGCGCGGCATCGTGCTGGCCGACACCAAGCTGGAGTTCGGCGCCCGCGCCGACGGCACCACCGTGCTCGGCGACGAGGTCCTGACACCCGACTCGTCGCGCTTCTGGCCCGCCGAGACCTGGCAGCCGGGCCGACCGCAGCCGTCGTACGACAAGCAGTACCTGCGCGACTGGCTCAGCTCGCCGGACAGCGGCTGGGACCGTCACGGTGACGCGCCGCCGCCGCCCCTTCCCGACGAGGTGGTCGCGGCCACGCGGGCCCGCTACGTGCACGCCTACGAGCAGCTGACGGGGGAGACGTTCTGATGGGTCCGAGCTACGCCACCCGGCCCGGCCGGTGGGACGCCTCGGTGTTCGTGCCGGCGCCGCGCGAGCGGGTCTTCGCCTACTTCGCCGACCCTGCGAACCGTCCGGAGTGGCAGCGCAGCCTGAAGCGCGTCGAGCTCCTCGACCCCAGCCCGCCGCACGTCGGGCAGCGGTGGATCGACCACGTCGCGGTCGGCCCTGCCTTCGAGCTGCAGACCATCGCTATGGAGCCGTCCGAGGTGTGGGCCGAGGTCGGTACGACGGGGCCGTTCACGGCGTTCGTCACGCTGTTCTTCGACGACGCCGAGCGCGACGGTGTGACCGGCACGCTGGTCCGCTGCGTGGCCCGCATCCGCGCCCGCGGGCCGCTGCGGCCGCTCGGCTGGCCCGCGACCGGCGTCATCAGCCTGCTGGTCCGAGACGACCTGCGCCGCGCCCCCCGCCTGTTCCGCTGATCCGCTGACAAGAAGAGGACTCGGCTCAGGGATCGATCACCACCGGGCGCGGGGTCAGGACGTTCGACGGGGACGCCCCGGACCCGGTCTGCCCGCTGTCGCTGCGACCCCACGCCCGGGCGCGTCCGGCGGAGGTCCCGACCGTGAACGTCCGATCCGCCGGCGATGTCGGTCCAGCCGGCGCCGACCCGTGGATCTTCGGGTTCGGGTGGTAGCGCGTCTCCGAGGTGCCGTCACCCAGCTGTCCGTCGGCGTTCGTGCCCCAGCACCACGCGACGCCCGCCATCGTGACCCCGCAGGTGTGCTGCCACCCGGCGTCGAGCGCTGCGCCACCGCTGCGCGACGGTGACCCGGACCGGCTCGTGGCGCTCGACGAACGTCCCGTCGCCGAGACGACCGTCGGGTTGAGGCCCCAGCACCACCCGGCGCCGTCGTCGGTGATGCCGCAGGCGTGCTCGGACCCCACCGTGACCGATCGCCACACGTCGTCGCCGGAGACCCGACGGGGAACCGCGGACCGCTCGGTGTCACCGGTCCCGAGCTGTCCGGAGGCGTTCGCGCCCCAGCACCAGGCGGTGTGGTCGCTCTGCACCCCGCACGCAACTCCGTACTCGTTGCTGCCACTGCCCGGGACGATCATCGTCCAGGTGCCGGGGAGCTGGTGCCGGGTGCCGGAGGGCACCGGGTCGGCCGATCCGAGCTGTCCGTCGTCGCGACCCCAGCACCAGCCGCTCCCGCTCTCCGCGACGCCGCAGACGTGGAACCAGCCGGTCGCCAGCTGGGTCCAGCGTCCGGACACCTGGACCGGCTCGGCCGCCTTGCTCACCCCGAGGACGTACGCCGCGTGGTCGCCCCAGCACCAACCCGTCCGGTCCCGCTTGACCCCGCAGGTGTTGGCACCGTTGGTGCTGACCGCGGTCCAGCCGCCCCCGGTGACGCGCACCGGTTCCGAGATCTGGGGGTTCGCGTCATCGAAGGAGCCTCCGCGGCCGTCGCCGAGCTCACCGTAGGTGTTGTCCCCCCAGCACCACAGACGACGGTTGCTACCGAGCGAGCAGGCGTGCCGCCAGCCGGCGTCGACCGTGGTCATCGCCACGACGGTCAGGGGCCGGGTGGGGCTGCTGGCTGCGGGGTACCTCGTCCCGCTGAGGGTCGTGGCCGGCGCGTGGACCCGGTAGGTGCGCGCGCCGGCCGCGAGGGGAGCAGCGAGCGGGAAGGTGAAGCGACCTGTCGCCGCGCTCCTGTCGGTGGCGAGCGTGACCCAGCCCGTGGTCCGGCGGACCTGCAGCTTCACCGTGCGCGCGCGGCGCGGGGGAAGAGACCCCGTCGCGGTGACGCGGGTCCCCGGTGCCACGACCGCGTCGGAGAGGGTGAGCGAGCCGGCGACCGCGCGGCGCTCAGCGCCGGCGTCCCCCGGCGTGGCCACGAGTGCAGCTGCAGCGACGAGGACGGCCACCAGGATGCGGCCAGGGTGACGAGTGTTCATGCGACCTCCCGACAGGAGGTTTCAGGTTCGCTGCGTTGCCGACTCCTCGGCAAGGGACGAAGTGCCTGTCAGTCGGCGTCCGGCTCGACCGGGAGGGGCTCGGTCGTCCACAGGTCGGGGTGGGCCGAGAGCCACCTCTCGGCGTCGCGACGCCCCAGCCCGGACACCTCGTCGAAGAAGTCGGGGTCGAACATCAGGTAGGACAGCAGCTCGCCCTGCAGCGGGCTGTCGCTGCCGAGGATCCGGTGCACGACCTGCAGGTCGGGGTCCCCCAGCGTGCCCGTCAGCGTCCCGTGGTTGCGCCGGAACACCTCCATCGCGCAGCTGCTGATCTCGGCGCCCAGCTCGGGCACCACCGCGGCGTACGGCACGACCCGGTAGGGCCGCCGTCCACGCTCCTCGCGCAGCCGGTCCACGTGACCGGCGACGTCGGGATCGGCGGCCTGCGCGTTGGCGGCGGCCAGCCGGCGCAGGTCGTGGCGCAGCGGGTCGTCCATGACCGACCCCAACAGCGTGGCCACGCCGTCGCCGAGGTCGACGGCGGCCTGGTCCTTCTCCGCGTCGTCCGCGGCCGGGTAGAGGCTCCCCGTCCCGATGACCAGGATGCGGTCGGCGCCGAGCTCGACGGCCGGCCCGATCGGGAAGCGGCGCCGGGTCGCGCCGTCGACGTACCACCCGGCCGCGTCGGCCGGGTCGTCCACGCGCACCGACGGGAAGAGCCCGGGGATGGCCGCGGAGGCCATGAGGTGCTCGACGCCGAGCCGGGTGGGCACCCAGCGCAGGTGGTGCCCGCGCGCCGCCTCGGGCAGCGCGACCCCGGCGGCGGTCTCGCTGAACAGGGTGACCCGGCCCGTGCGCACGCCGGTGGCGATGACGGTGGTGGACTCGATGCGGCCCTGCGTGACGTTGGTGTGCAGCGCCTCCCAGTCGATGGTGGTGCCGAGCGTGCTCGCGAGCGGGTCGGTGCCGAAGAGACCCCGCAACCGGAACCGCGACAGCCCGAGCGTCTCCGAGGCGTAGCGCAGCGCCACCTCGGGCACCTGGCGCCACAGCGGCTGGATGACGTTCTCCTTGGTCGCCTTCGCCAGCACGGCCCGCAACCGGGCGACCTGCTCCTCGACGCCCAGGTGCGCGGTCGCCGTCAGCGCGGCGCTCAGCAGCCCGCCGGCGCTGGTGCCGACCAGGATCGTGGGCTGCTGGTCACGCTCGGCGAGGGCCGGGAGCAGGACCTCCAGGGCTCCCACCTGGTAGGCCGAGCGCGCGCCGCCGGCGTCGAGGACCAGGGCGACGCGCTCCGTCGTACGGCGTGGGGGCATCGTCCGATGCTAGGGCGGGGTGTCGACTCCTGCGACAAACCGGTGCTCTGCTGTCGTGGTGACCAGGGTCACGTTAGGTTGACGGCCAGAACCCGCAAGGACCGCTGAACGACCCCGGAGGTACGCCGTGAACCTGTCCGTCCTGCTCGAGGAGAGTGCCCGCACCTGTGGCGACCGGGAGGCGGTCGTGCTGGGCGACACCCGGCTGACCTACGCGCAGGTCGACGGCGCGGCGAACCAGGTCGCGAACCTGCTGGTCTCGCGCGGCATCCAGCCCGGCGACAAGGTCGCGCTGTCGTGCCCGAACCTGCCCTACTTCCCGATCGTGTACTACGGCATCCTCAAGGCCGGCGCGGCCGTGGTCCCGCTCAACGTGCTGCTCAAGGGCCGCGAGGTCGCCTACCACCTCGACGACTCCGACGCGAAGGCCTACTTCTGCTTCGAGGGCACCGCGGAGCTGCCGATCGGGCAGGCCGGTCACGAGGGCTTCGAGCAGACCGACGGCTGCGAGCACTTCTTCATGATCACCGTCGACCCGAGCGCGGCCTCGCCGATCGACGGCACCGAGACGTTGGGCGCCGCCATGGGCGGTCAGGCGCCGACGTTCGAGACCGTCGAGACCGACGCCGACGACACCGCCGTCATCCTGTACACGTCCGGCACGACGGGCCAGCCCAAGGGCGCCGAGCTGCGGCACCGCAACATGCACTCCAACGCGCTGAGCGGAGAGGCGCTCTTCGGCGCCGACAAGGACAACCCCGACACCTACCTGTGCGTGCTGCCGCTGTTCCACTCGTTCGGCCAGACCGTGATCATGAACGGCGGCTTCGCCTACGGCGGCACCGTCGTGATGCTGCCCCGCTTCGAGGCCGACGCCGCCCTGAAGGCGATGGCCAAGGAGGGCGTCACCTTCTTCGCCGGGGTGCCGACGATGTACTGGGGCCTGCTCGGCGCGCTCGAGGGCTCCGGCGTCGACGTCAAGGAGCTCGCGAAGCACCTGCGCGTGGCGGCGGCCGGGGGCTCCGCACTGCCGGTCGAGGTCCACAAGGAGTTCGAGAAGCGCTTCGGTGTGGTGATCCTCGAAGGCTACGGGCTCTCGGAGACCTCGCCGGTCGCGAGCTTCTCCCCGTTCGGCGCCGACGTGCGCGTCGGCTCGATCGGCACACCGATCCCCGAGGTCGAGATGAAGCTGATCGACCCCGAGGACTGGTCGGACCTGCCCGACGACCCGGAGCAGGTCGGCGAGATCGCCATCAAGGGGCCGAACATCATGAAGGGCTACTACAACCGGCCCGACGCCACCGACGAGGCGATCCGCGACGGCTGGTTCCGCTCCGGGGACCTCGGGCGCAAGGACGAGGACGGCTGGTACTACATCGTCGACCGGTCGAAGGACATGATCATCCGCGGCGGTTTCAACGTCTACCCGCGCGAGATCGAGGAGGTGCTCCTCACCCACGAGGCGGTCTCGCTCGCGGCCGTCGTCGGTGTGCCGCACGAGTCGCACGGCGAGGAGATCAAGGCGTTCGTCATCCTCAAGGACGGCGCCTCGGTGACCGAGGAGGAGCTCGTGGCCTGGGGCAAGGAGCAGATGGCGGGCTACAAGTACCCGCGCATCATCGAGTTCCGAGACGACCTGCCCATGACCGCGACCGGGAAGATCCTGAAGCGCGAGCTGGTCTCCTGACCTGTCGCTTCGGCTCGAACGGCTCCGGGGCGGGGCCGCGACGGCGGGCCCGGAAGGTGACCCGGGTGCCGTCGCGGTACTGCGCCATGCTCCGCGCGCCCGGGTGCTGCTCGACGATCGCGTCCCAGTCGGTGCGGTGCTCGACGTCGTAGCCGGCGATGTCGAGCATCACCACGATCGCCTCCTCGGTGGGCACGGCGCTGATGACGTGGTCGCCCATCGCGTAGCGGTCCTTCATGGCGACCGCCTCGCTGACCGTGGCCTCCTTGCGCATCGCCACCATCGGGCCCTCGACCCCCGTCAGCACCCGGGTGTCGACGATGACGTGCTCCGCGCCGGACTTCTGGATCCCGGAGATCAGCTCGACGTAGCGGGCGGTGTGGTAGAGGAAGCCCAGGCACATGACGACGTCCGGGCGGAAGGCGCGCACCTTCGGGGCGAACATCTTGCGGTGCACGTCGCCGCGGACGAAGTCGAAGCGGTCCGCCTCGACGCCCTTGGCGGCGAAGGTGTTGCGGGCGTGCGCGATCAGCCGGGCCCGGCCCTCGATCCCCAGCACCCGGCTCGCCCCCGCCTCGAGGGCGGCGAACGCCCACCGTCCGTCGTGGCTGGCGATGTCGAGCACCGACCGGCCCCGCAGCACGTCGGCGTTCTCCTCGATGATGCCGACGTGTCGGAGGTTCAGCCGGTCCTTGGAGGTGGCGGTGTTGCTGGTGTCCAGGAACTCGGGGTGGTCGTCGAAGAACATCGCTCTAGTGACGCACAGCGATGACCTGGAGGTCCACCCCTGCGGCCCCCGTGTCCGGCTGACGAGAGGCGGTGAGCCTCAGGCGAAGGGGTTGGGCAGGGCGCCCGGGAGCCCGCCGAGCAGTCCGCGGGCGCTGTCGAGGTGCTTGTGCTCGACCAGCACCTCGTAGCGGGTGGCGACGACGGCGCTGACCGAGGAGAAGTCGCGGCGGCCGCGGGTCATCGCGTAGCCGACCAGCGACCAGATGACGCCGAAGAGCACGCCGAAGACCATCGTGGACCCGAGGGTGGCGAGCGTCGACTCGGCCGCGAACAGCGACATGACCAGACCGACGAAGAGACCGAGCCAGAGACCGGTGAGGGCGCCCGCGGCGGCCACGCGGCCCGTCGTCAGGCGCCCGGTGATCCGCTCGACCTGCTTGAGGTCGGTGCCGACGATCATGCAGTTCTCCACCGGGAACCCCTCGTCGGACAGGTGGTCGACCGCGCGCTGCGCCTCGGCGTACTGGTCGTAGACGGCGAGCGACTGGGGGAACTGCAGCGCCAGCGGCCGCGCAGCGCGCTGGCCACCGACCGGGGTGCGGGGGGATCGGGAGGTCTGGGACATGAGTCCAGTGTGCGCGGGGGTGGTGAGCGGGTCCGATGGCGACCCTAGACTGGGCGCGCCCAGCACCACCTCCACAAGGGAGCGCCCCGTGGCCCGCGTCGTCGTCAGCGTCATGCCCAAGCCCGAGATCCTGGACCCGCAGGGCAAGGCCGTCCACGGCGCCCTGCCGCGCCTGGGGTTCCACCGCGTGACCGACGTCCGCCAGGGCAAGCGCTTCGAGCTCGAGGTGGACGGCGAGGTGGACGACGCCGTGCTCGCCGAGGTCCGCCAGCTGGCGGGCACGCTGCTGTCGAACCCGGTCATCGAGGACTTCCACGTCGAGGTCGACGGCGCGGCGGTGGACGCGTGAGGATCGGCGTCGTCACCTTCCCCGGCTCCCTCGACGACAGCGATGCCCGGCGCGCCGTCCGCCTCGCCGGGGGCGAGCCCGTCGCGCTGTGGCACGGCGACGCCGACCTGCACGGCGTCGACGCGGTCGTGCTGCCCGGCGGCTTCTCCTACGGCGACTACCTGCGCTGCGGCGCGATCGCGCGGTTCGCGCCGGTCATGACCGAGGTCGTCGACGCCGCCCGGGGCGGCATGCCCGTGCTGGGCATCTGCAACGGGTTCCAGATCCTCTGCGAGTCCCACCTGCTGCCGGGCGCACTGATCCGCAACGACCACCGCACGTTCGTGTGCCGCGACCAGCGGCTGCGCATCGAGAACAGCCGCACCCCGTGGACGAGCGAGTACGACGAGGGCGCCGAGGTCACGATCGTGCTGAAGAACGGCGAGGGCGGCTTCGTGGCCGACGAGCCGACGCTGGACCGGCTCGAGGGGGAGGGCCAGGTCGTGGCCCGCTACCTCGGCGGCAACCCGAACGGGTCGCTGCGCGCGCATCGCCGGCATCACCAACGAGCGGGGCAACGTGGTGGGCCTCATGCCGCACCCCGAGCACTCCGTCGAGACGCTCTGCGGCTCGGGCACCGACGGACTCGGCTTCTTCCGCAGCGCGCTGGCCTCCCTCACCGCCTCCTGACCTCCGCCCTCTCAGGGTGGGGGGGCGGGGTGGGAGCGAGTCACATCGCGCCCGCTTGACCGGTAAAGCCGCGTCGGGTTACTGTATCGGTACAGAAGCGAAAGGACACCCCATGAGCACCCTGCACCTCGGCTACGCCCACAACGGTCACCACGCCGCCCTCCGCGAGCTCTACAGCGCCCGCCCCGACGCCCCCGTCGTCGCGAGCACCCGCCCGACCCGCGCCCCGCTGGGTCGTACCCGCCGCGTCACCGCCGGCGCGCTCCAGCGCGCCGCCACCCGGATCGCCCCCGTCGCCTGAGCGCGGGCGTGATCCGAGGCGTTCGGGGTACGTGCTGCGTGACGGCCTCGGGCGGAAGGAGGGTCGATGGCACGAGTGACTCTGCAGACCGTCGCTGACCGTGTCGGCGTCAGCCGCATGACGGTCTCCAACGCGTTCTCCAAGCCCGACCAGCTCTCCGTCGCCCTGCGCGAGCGGATCCTGGAGACCGCCGCTGACCTGGGCTACGTGGGTCCCGACCCGGCCGCGCGGGCCCTGGCCCGGGGCAGCGTCGGCTCGGTCGGCGTGCTGATGACCGACTCGGTCAGTCACGCCTTCGACGACGAGGTCGCCACCGCCTTCTTCGGCGCGCTCGCCGAGGGTCTCAACCCGACCGGCCTCGCCCTGAGCCTCATCTCGTCCGCCGCCGACGGGCGACCGCGTGCCCGCGCGCGATCTCCCCATGGACGGTGCCATCGTCTACTCCTGCCAGGACGACTCCGAGGCGCTCGGCTGGCTCCGGCGCCGCGGGCTCCCCCTGGTGTACGTCGACCAGCCGCCTGAGGAGTCGCTGTCGACGATCAACGTCGACGACCGCGGCGGCGCCCGACAGGCCGCCCAGCACCTCGTCGACCTCGGCCACCGACGCGTCGGCGTCGTCCCGCTCACGTTGCGCGGGGTGCCGGGGAGCGACCGCTCGACCGCAGCCCCCACGTGTCCGCCGAGCGCGTCAAGGGCTGGGCCGACGCGCTCTGCGGCGTCGGCATCAACCCCGTCGTGCGTCCCGCGTCCCACCGTGACGAGGCGGCGTACGACGTGGTGCGCGACCTGCTCGACCGTCCTGACCGGCCGACGGCGCTGCTGTGCTACTCCGACGTGATGGCCTTCTGGGCCGTCAGGGCCGCGGAGGACCTCGGCCTGCGGGTGCCCGACGACGTCTCCGTCGTGGGCTTCGACGACAACCCGCTGGCCCGGCGGATGCGCCCGGAGCTGACGACGGTGCGCCAGGACGTCCGCGCCAAGGGCCGGGCCGCGGCCGCGGCCCTCACCGAGGCCATCGCCGGAGCGATCGCGAGGTCCGGCGGCATCCGGGCGATGCCGGTGCGGCACGAGACGCTGCCGACCGAGCTGGTCGTGCGGGGCAGCACCGGGCCGGCCCCGGCCTGAGCCGCGAGCGACAGGCGGCCCGGCGGCTCAGAAGACCAGCCGGACGACCTTGTCGCTGCTGCCGTTGGCCGTGGTGATCCACAACGAGCCGCCGGGGGCGGCCACGACCGTCCGGATCCGGCCGAAGTCGCCGCGGAAGTGTCGGCGGATGCGACCGGCGTCGCGACCCGCCAGCACCACCGAGTAGAGCGACTCGCCCGCCAGCGCGCCGATCCAGGCACGGTTGCGGGTGATCGCCAGACCGCTGGGCGAGCAGGTGCTCGTGGGCGACCAGGTCGCGAACGGGTCCGTGTAGCCCCCGGGACCGTCCGGCCCCTCGGTCTCGGGCCAGCCGTAGTTGCGCCCGGGACGGATCCGGTTGAGCTCGTCGGTCGTCGAGGCGCCGAACTCCGTGGCCCACATGCCACCGTCGGCGTCCCAGGCCAGCCCCTGGACGTTGCGGTGGCCGTAGGACCACACGTGGTTGTCGAACGGGTTGCCCGCCCGCGGCGACCCGTCGGGGTTCATGCGCAGGATCTTGCCGCCGAGCGAGTCCGTGTCCTGGGCCTGGTCGGCGTCCTGGCTGTCACCGGTGCTGGCGAACAGCGCCCCGCCCGGACCGAACGCCAGCCGACCGCCGTTGTGGCTCGTCGCCCGGGGGATGCCGCTGAGGAGCGTCCGCCGGTCGCGGAGTCCGCCGTCGACGTACCGCAGGGAGATGATGCGGTTGTCGTCGGCGGTGGTGAGGTAGAAGAAGACGCGGCGGTCCGCGGTGAAGGTCGGGGACACCGCGACGCCCAGCAGCCCTCCCTCACCGGCCGACGAGCTGAGGTCGACGCCCGCGATCCGGCCCACCGGCACCCGCCCGCCCGTGCGGTTCACGCGGTGGACGCGTGCGGTCTCGCGCTCGGTGACCAGGGCGTTGCCGTTCGGCAGGAAGGCCAGGCCCCACGGGATGTCGAGACCCCGGGCGAGCACCCGGCCCACGCGGACGGCTCCCGCGGCCGGAGCCGCACCGAGGAGCGCACCGGTGGTGCCGGCGGCAGCGGCCGCGGCGGCGCCGGCAGCGGTGGTGAGCAGGGTACGTCGATCGAGCACGGGAGGCTCCTCCGGTCGGGTGCGGCCATCGTGCCACTGACGCGTGGCCGCTCCGTGGACGAGGTCTGTTCTGCCGGGGCACCGACGGCTAACGTCCCGGGGCATGGCCGGACACGAGACCCCCAAGAAGATCCTGCTCGACGAGTCCGAGATGCCGACGCAGTGGTACAACATCGTCGCCGATCTCCCGACCCCGCCGCCCCCGGCGCTGCACCCCGGCACCCTGCAGCCGGCCGGTCCCGAGGACTTCGCGCCGCTGTTCCCGATGGCGCTGATCGAGCAGGAGGTCAGCACCGAGCGCTACATCGACATCCCCGGCGGGGTGCTCGACGTCTACCGGCTGTGGCGTCCGAGCCCGCTGTTCCGCGCCCGACGGCTCGAGGAGGCGCTCGGCACCCCGGCGCGCATCTACTACAAGTACGAGGGCGTGAGCCCGGCCGGCTCCCACAAGCCCAACACCTCGGTGCCGCAGGCCTGGTACAACCACCAGGAGGGCATCACCCGGCTCACCACCGAGACCGGCGCCGGCCAGTGGGGCAGCGCCCTGGCCTTCGCCACCGCGCAGTACGGCATGGAGTGCGAGGTGTGGCAGGTCGCGGCGTCGTACCGGACGAAGCCCTACCGCCGCACCATGATGGAGATCTGGGGCGCCACGGTGCACTCCTCGCCCTCGGAGCTGACCGAGTTCGGTCGCGGGCTGCTCGCGCAGGACCCCGAGCACCCCGGGTCGCTCGGCATCGCGATCTCGGAGGCGGTGGCGCAGTGCGTGGCCGACCCGAACGCCCGCTACGCGCTGGGCTCGGTGCTCAACCACGTGCTGCTGCACCAGACGATCATCGGCGAGGAGGCGCTGCTGCAGCTGGCCAAGGTCGGCGAGACGCCCGACGTGCTCGTCGGCTGCACCGGCGGCGGGTCGAACTTCGGCGGCCTGGCGTTCCCGTTCCTGCGCGAGAAGCTGGCCGGACGGATGAACCCGACCATCCGCTGCGTGGAGCCGGCCGCCTGCCCGACGCTGACCAAGGGCGAGTACCGCTACGACTTCGGCGACACCGCGGGCATGACGCCGCTGATGAAGATGCACACGCTCGGGCACTCCTTCATCCCCGAGCCGATCCACGCCGGCGGCCTGCGCTACCACGGCATGGCGCCGCTGGTCTCCCACCTCTACGAGCAGGGGATGGTCGAGGCGGTGGCCATCGGGCAGACCGAGTGCTTCGCCGGAGCCGTGCAGTTCGCACGCACCGAGGGCATCGTGCCGGCACCCGAGCCGACGCACGCGATCGCGGCCGCCGTACGCGAGGCCCTGGCGTGCAAGGAGTCCGGCGAGGAGAAGGTCATCCTCACCGCGCTGTGCGGGCACGGCCATCTCGACCTGGCGTCCTACGACCAGTACCTCTCGGGGAAGATGGTCGACTACGAGCTCAGCGACGCCACCATCGCCGAGGCGATGGCGTCGGTGCCCGTGATCGGCTGACGGGGGGGGGGCGCGGGCGGGGAGCGGGCGCGGGGGAGGGCGGGCGCGGGTCGGGGGCGGGCGCGGGCCGATAGGTTGGCGTCCGTGACCGACCTGTCTGCGTCCCCGTCCGCTCCCTCCGGTCTCGACACCGTCGAACACGCCGCCGCCGACCCCGGGCGCGCGCAGCCGTGGGCCGAGCTCGGCCTGAAGTCCGACGAGTACGACGACATCCGCGAGATCCTCGGTCGTCGCCCGACCAGCTCGGAGCTGGCGATGTACTCGGTGATGTGGAGCGAGCACTGCTCCTACAAGTCCTCCAAGGTGCACCTGCGCCAGTTCGGCGAGAAGGTCACCGAGGCGATGCGCGAGCACCTGATGGTCGGGATGGGCGAGAACGCCGGCGTCGTCGACATCGGCCAGGGCTACGCCGTCACGTTCAAGATCGAGTCGCACAACCACCCGTCGTACGTCGAGCCCTACCAGGGAGCCGCGACCGGCGTCGGTGGCATCGTCCGCGACATCCTGTCGATGGGCGCGCGCCCCGTGGCCGTCATGGACCCGCTGCGCTTCGGCCCGCTCGAGGCCGCCGACACCCGGCGCGTGCTGCCCGGGATCGTGGCCGGGGTCGGCGGCTACGGCAACTGCCTCGGCCTGCCCAACATCGGCGGCGAGGCCGTCTTCGACGCCTCCTACGCCGGCAACCCGCTGGTGAACGCGCTCTGCGTCGGCGTGATGCGCCACGAGGAGATCCACCTCGCCAAGGCCTCCGGCGCAGGCAACCTCGTCGTCCTGTACGGCGCGCGCACCGGCGGTGACGGGATCGGCGGCGTCTCGGTGCTGGCCAGCGAGACCTTCGACGCCGGACCGGACGGCGGCGGCAGCGGCGGCCCGGCCAAGCGGCCGAGCGTGCAGGTCGGCGACCCCTTCATGGAGAAGCTGCTCATCGAGTGCACGCTGGAGATCTTCGCCGAGCAGCTCGTCGCCGGCATCCAGGACCTCGGCGGCGCCGGGCTGTCCTGCGCGACGTCCGAGCTGGCCTCGGCCGGCGACGGCGGCATGAAGGTCTGGCTCGACCGGGTCCCCCTGCGTGACTCCACGCTGGCTCCGGAGGAGATCCTCATGAGCGAGTCGCAGGAGCGGATGATGGCCGTCGTCGAGCCCGACAAGGTCGACCGCTTCCTCGAGATCTGCGCCAGGTGGGAGGTCGACGCCACCGTGGTCGGGGAGGTCACCGACACCGAGCGGCTCGAGATCCTCTGGCACGACGAGGTCGTCGTCGACGTGCCGCCGCGGACGGTCGCGCACGACGGGCCCGTCTACCAGCGCCCCTTCCACCGGCCCGCGTGGCAGGACGGGCTGCAGGCCGACGTCGCCGAGAAGCTGCCCCGTCCGGCCGCGGACGAGCTGGGCGAGACGCTGCTGCGGCTGCTGGGCAGCCCCAACCTCTGCGACCGGTCGTGGATCACCGACCAGTACGACCGCTACGTGCTCGGCAACACCGTCCTCGCGCAGCCGGAGGACGCCGGGATGGTGCGCGTCGACGCCGACAGCGGGCTCGGCGTCGCGCTGGCGACCGACTGCAACGGTCGCTTCGCCAAGCTCGACCCGTACGCCGGCGCGCGCCTCGCGCTGGCCGAGTCCTACCGCAACGTCGCGGTGTCGGGCGCGCGCCCGCTCGCGGTCAGCGACTGCCTCAACTTCGGCTCGCCGGAGGACCCCGAGGTCATGTGGCAGTTCGCCGAGGCCGTGCGCGGGCTGGCCGACGGCTGCCAGGAGCTCGGCATCCCGGTGACCGGCGGCAACGTCAGCCTCTACAACCAGACCGGGACGACGGCGATCCTGCCGACCCCGGTCGTGGCGGTGCTCGGTGTCATCGACGACGTGACGCGGCGGACCCCGGCCGGGTTCGCCGAGGCGGACGCCGTGGTGCTGCTGCTGGGGGAGACCCGCGAGGAGCTGTCGGGCTCGGAGTGGGCGAACGTCGTCCACGGCCACCTCGGTGGGCTGCCACCGGTCGTGGACCTCGACGCCGAGCGTCGGCTGGCGCGAGGTGCTGGTGGGTGCCGGTGGCAGCCGGCGAGCTGGTCTCGGCCCACGACCTCTCCGACGGTGGGCTGGCCCAGGGGCTCGCGGAGTGCGTGATGCGCCACGGCGTGGGGGTCTCGGTGTCCGTGGCCGGCGACCCGTTCGTGGCGTTGTTCTCGGAGTCGACCGGTCGAGCGCTGGTGTCGGTCCGCGGCTCGGACGTCGACGCGGTCACGTCACGCTGTGACGAGCTCGCCGTACCGGTGGCGGAGCTGGGTCGCACCGGCGGCACCTCACTGATCGTGACCCCCGCCTCCGGCAGCGCTGCCTCCGGCAGCGCTGCCTCCGGCGGGGAGGGTGCGCTGTTCACGCTGTCCGTCGAGACCCTCCGCGCCTCCTGGACCCCTACCCTGCGCAACGCCCTCGCCTGACCGCTCCTCCCCTCACCGCGAGTCGGCGTGTCGTGCGCGCGAGTCGGCGTGTCGTGCGGCGCGCCGCACGACACGCCCACTCGTCGCGCACGACACGCCCACTCGCGGGGGATGGGCTGGAGGGGTGGAGGGGTCAGAGGGCGCCGCGGTCGAGCTTGTTCCAGGTCTGAGGGGTGACCACGCCGCTCTGGGGGAGTCCCACGCGGCGCTGATAGCTCTTCACCGACGCGGCCGTCGTGCGGTCGAGGATCCCGCTCACGACCAGGCGGTCGTTCGATGCGGCGTTGAGGGCGCGCTGCAGCCGGCGCACCCGCTCGCCGCGCGCACCGATCTTGATCAGCCTCGAGCTGTCCGACGTGTGCAGCCCGATCCAGACCTTCTCCCCGACCCAACGGTCGGCCGGCATCCGGTTGGCCGCGCGCCAGTCCAGCACGGCGTCCATGACCTCGGCGTCCATGACCCCGTCCATGGGTCCGCTGTAGAGGCTCTCTCCGCTCAGCAGGCACTGGGCGGCGCGGACCTGTCGCCCGGTGTCGCCCATGTCCAGCTGTCGGTAGCCGCGGAAGCTCAGCCGGACGTCGCCGCAGTGCTCGGGCTCGTCCGGGGAGACCGAGCCGCGACCGAGGTCGAGCCAGTTGGAGTCGATGTTGATGGTGACCCCGCCCCAGGTCTCGTTGTGGCCGCCGAGGTACTGCTTCATCCGGCCGCCGGGCAGCCACCCGTCGGAGCGGATGTAGCTGGTCGAGGTGTTCGCGTCGCCGTCCCAGCGCGCGATCCAGATCCGGTCGGGCTCGGTGAAGACGTCGGGCCGCAGCACGCGTGCGTCGTCGATGGCCTTGATGCCGGAGCCGGCGCTGGAGTAGACGCCCGACACGTAGTCGAGCCTGTGCAGCTTGCGCGTCCACGCGGAGGTGAAGTGCAGGGCCGACTCGCGGCAGGAGGTGTTGCCGATGTCGTAGGCCTCCATGTCGTACCACAGCGTCGAGCGGGTGCTGATGCCCAGACGCTGTGCCGCTGCGACGGCGTCCACGGCCTCTGCGCGTGCCCTGACGTCGGGCGGCGGCGTAGTTGTTCGCCGAGCTCGGGTTGATGCGCACGTCGTCGCGGTAGCGCGGGAAGCTCGGGTTGCAGGAGGCCTGCGGCCCCAGGGTGATCGGCAGCAGCCGCCAGCCGTTGCGCAGCTGGGTCGAGACCCACTGCGGGGTCTGGTTGGGCTGGGACCGGCAGCCGCGGGAGTCTCCGGAGATGTAGATGCCCACGGCCCAGAACGGCGAGCTGCGCAACCAGGCGTCCATGGCCGACTGGGTGGGGGTCACGCACTGGTCGAAGCCGTAGCCGGTGAAGTTCCGCGGCGTGGCGCGGTTGTCGGCCTGGGCCGGCGACGGCAGCAGCAGCGAGGACAGGAGCAGGGCCAGCCCGGCGACGAACGGGACGACGAGCCGGGTGGGCGGCAGGGGCGCGGACATGGGACCTCCAGGTGGGTGCGGATCACCATATGCACCAACAGTCACACCTGTCCCATGAAAGCGGGCAAAGTGACCGATCCGGCGGCGCGTTGCAAGGCGACACGCCGGGGGCAACTCAGTTCTCGGTCACTGCCTGCCCGTGGCGCCACGACGTAGCGCCCGCCACGTCGGGCCGGCGACGACGCCGGTGCGGCGTCGATCGGTGCGGCGTTGGTACCGCCTCACCGCCGCCATGTCGCGCCCCCCGAAGACACCGTCGACCTTCAGGCTCGCCCCGGTGGCGGCGTTGAGCGCACGCTGCACCCGTCGTACGCCGTTGCCGCCGCTGCCGACCTTGATCAACGGCGTGCCGCCCGACGCGCCACGCGCCAGCAGGGCCGTCCACGTGGCGCGGTTCAGGTCCCCGGTGGTGCGGAGGCCGGACGTCACGCTGGAAGCGACGGACGGCCTTGGCGGTGCCTTTGCCGAACCGGCCGCTCGGCTTTCCGCCAAAGTCCCGGCGCTGCTTGAGCAGGCACTGCGCGGCGCGGACCTTGCGTCCGCGGTCGCCGCGCTCGGCGCGGTCGTAGTCGCCGAAGCTCAGGCGTACGCCGCAGCTCGGTGCGGGCTTGCCGGGTCGGGTGCCCCGCCCGGTGCGCAGCACGTTGCTGTCGACGGCGAGGGCGACGCCGCCGTGCCGCTCGATGTGGCCGCCGCGGTACTGGTGGACCCGCCGGTTCGGCCACCACCCCCGCTTCGAGATGTACGCCGAGCGCAGGTTGTCCTTCAGGTTCCACTCGGCCACCCAGATGTAGTCCGGGACGGCCCGCTTGCGCGAGCTCGACGCCCGCTCGGCGTCGACCATCCGGATGCCCGAGGCGGCGCTCGAGTAGAGGCCGGAGCGGAACTTCTGGCGGTGCAGCTGGCGGGTCCAGGCCGAGGTGAAGGCCATCGCCGAGGCGCGGCACCGGCGGTTGCCGAGGTCGAAGTGCTCGAGGTCGAACCAGATGACGCTGCCCCGGCCGATGCCGAGGCGGCGCACGGCCTTCGCGCCGCTGCGGGCCGCGGAGGTGCCCTGGGCGCGCGCCCGGGCGTAGTCGCGCGCCGGTCGCGCCGAGATCCGCTTGCCGCGGTAGTAGCCGGGAGGCGAGCAGGAGGCCTGCCGGCCGACGACGAGGGGCAGCAGCCGCCAGCCGCGTGAGGCCTGGGCCCGGACCCACCGCCGGGTGAGGTTCGGCTGGCTCGAGCAGGCGCGGTTCGTGCCGGCCACGTAGATGCCGACGCCGGCGTACTTCGAGCTGCGGTGCCAGGCGTTCATCGCCCGTTGCGACGGGGCGTCGCAGGTGTCGAAGGCGTAGCCGGTGAAGTTGCCGGGCGTGGCGCGGGTGGCGGCGCCGGCGTCGGGCGTCGTGAGCGCGAGGGCTCCGGCGTGGCGACGAGCAGGGCGGTCACGGTGGCGGTCAGCGAGCGCAGGGGCGAGCGCAGGAGGCGGGCGTACAGGCATGGCTATCCCGGGGGAAGGGGGCAGGAGCCGTTTCACGGTAACCTCACGGACCCCATACGACCCACTGGTCACAGAACGCGGCGTGGCGCCGAGCCCGCCCCCGGGGTCACTCGCGGACGGGTGCCCGGGTGGGGCCGGACGCCGGGCCGGTGCCACAGTGATGCGGTGCCCGCCCGACTCCGACCCGCCGACCCGTCGCAGGTGGCCGAGGCCGCGGCCCGGCTGCGCACGGCAGAGGCGTCGCCGGCCGACCTGCGCCTGCTGGTCAAGCACTACCTGGCCCTGCTGCAGCAGCGGGCGCCCGGCGGGGCCGTCGAGGTCCGCGTGCCGCCGTACTCCGCGATCCAGGTGATCGGCGGCACCACCCACAAGCGGGGCACGCCGCCGGCGGTGGTCGAGATGAGCGCCGAGACCTGGCTGGCGCTGGCCACGGGCGAGCTGGCGTGGGCCGACGCCGACCGCGACGGGCTGTTGCTGGCGTCCGGGGAGCGCTCGGACCTGACCGCCTACCTCCCGCTGGCGCCTCACTAGGGTGGCGGGATGGATCTGCGCCAGCGAGTCACCGACGTCCTGCCCTCCGTCCGCTCCGACCTGGAGGACCTCGTCCGCATCCCGTCGGTGAGCGCCCTCGAGGAGCACGGGACGACGTACGACGCTCCGCCGAGGCGACCGCGGAGCTGTTCCGGGCCGAGGGGCTGGAGGTCGAGATCGTCGGGGTGGCGGGCGGGGCCCCGGCCGTCATCGCGACCCGGGCGGCGCCGGCCGGAGCGCCGACGGTGCTGCTCTACGCCCACCACGACGTCCAGCCGGTCGCGGCCGAGGACTGGGCCAGCGACCCCTTCGAGCCGACCGAGCGTGGGGACCGCCTCTACGGCCGCGGGGCCGCCGACGACAAGGCCGGCATCGCCGCCCACCTCGCCGCGCTGCGGGCGTTGGGCGACGACCTCGCTGTCGGGGTGACGGTGCTCGTCGAGGGCGAGGAGGAGATCGGCTCACCCGACGCTGGGGGCCTTCCTCGACCGAGTACGCCGAGCGGCTGCGCGCCGACGTCATCGTCATCGCCGACTCCACCAACTGGGACATCGGCGTCCCGGCGCTCACCACGAGCCTGCGTGGTCTGGTGCGGGCCACGGTCGAGGTGCGCACGCTGACCCACGGCGTCCACTCCGGCATGTGGGGCGGGCTCGTGCCCGACGCCCTCATGGCAATGAACCGGCTGCTGGCCTCGCTGCACGCCGCCGACGGGTCCGTGGCCGTCGAGGGCCTGGTGAGCGGCCCGGCGAGCGAGCTGGACTACCCGGAGGAGCGGCTGCGGGCCGAGTCCGGGGCGACCGCGGACGTGCAGTGGATCGGGTCGGGGTCGGCCGTGTCACGGCTGTGGACGCAGCCCTCGCTCACGGTCACCGGCCTCGACGCGCCGCGGGTGCAGGGCGCCTCCAACACGCTGGCCGCCACCTCGCGGGCGATGATCTCGATGCGGATCGCCCCGGGCGACAGCTCGGCCTCCGCCTTCGCCGCCCTGTCGCGTCACCTCGAGCAGCACGCCCCCTGGGGCGCCGAGGTCACGGTCACCTTCAACGACGGTGGCGAGGCCATCGCGCTCGACGCGAGCGGATCGGCGTACGACGTGGCCCGGAGGGCCTTCACCGAGGCCTGGGACGGCACCGAGCCGGTCGACATCGGCGTCGGCGGCTCGATCCCCTTCATCGCCGAGTTCCTCGAGGCGTTCCCGCAGGCCAGCGTGCTCGTCACCGGCGTCGAGGACCCCGACACCCGTGCCCACGGCGCCGACGAGGGCCTCCACCTCGCCGAGTTCGCGCGGGTCTGCCTCGCCGAGACGCTGCTTCTCCACCACCTCGCCCCCACCCCCTGACGCACAGTCCCGCGCGAGTCGGCGTGTCGTGCGGCGCACCGACTCGGCGCGCCGCACGACACGCCGACTCGACGCGCACGACACGCCGACTCGACGCGGGGGTCAGGGGTGGTGGAGGACGGAGCGGAGCTCGGGGAGCGTCGCGAGCTGGGTGTCGAGGATGCCGCGGGCCACGGTGACCGAGCCGACGAGCGGGTGCAGGGCCAGGGCCCTCGTCGCCGTCGCGTAGGAGCCCGAGAGCGCCGCCTCGATCGTCGTGCGCTCGACCGCCTTCATCGTGGACACCAGGCCGAAGGCGTGCGGGTCCAGCGGGGCCGCCGGGTGCGGGCGCCAGCCGCGGGCGTCCACCGCGCAGGGCACCTCGACGACCGCGTCGCCGTCGAGGCCGGCCAGGGTCCAGCCGTTGGGCACGTTCAGGACCAAGCGTGGTCGCCTCGTCGCGCGCGATCGCGCGCATCAGCTCCAGCGCGACGCGGTCGTAGCCGCCGCCGTCGAGGTCCTCCTGCTCGCGCTCGCCGGCGCCGGTCGACCTCCCGGCTCTCGGCCATGTACGTCGACTCCCGTTGCAGCCGTGCCTGCTCCCAGTCGGCGAAGGCGTCCCCGGGCGCACCCGGACCGGCGGCCCAGAACTCCTGCTGCTGCTCGAGGAGGATCTCGCCCCGGGTGCGGCCCGCGGCCTGCTCGGCCGCCACGGCGTCGGTGCGGTAGTACCAGTACCAGAGGTACTCGTTGGGCACGGTGCCGAGCGTGGCCAGCCAGTCCGGGCCGAACAGCCGGCCCTCCTCGGTGCCCAGCAGGGCCGCGGGGTCGGCGATCAGTCCGGGCAGCAGGTCGGAGCCGTCGACCAGCACCCGTCGCAGCCACCCCAGGTGGTTGAGGCCCGCGTAGTCGAAGCGGGCCGCGGCCGGGTCGACCCCGAGCGCTCGGGCCACGCGCTTGAACATCCCGACGGGCGAGTCGCAGATGCCGACGACGCGGTCGCCCGAGCACCCGCGACATCGCCTCGGTGACCATCCCGGCGGGGTTGGTGAAGTTGATGACGTAGGCCTCGGGGGCGACCCGGCGCACCGTCTCGGCGATGTGCATCGCCACCGGGACCGTGCGCAGCCCGTAGGTGATGCCGCCCGCGCCGGTCGTCTCCTGGCCCAGCACGCCGAGGTCGAGGGCCGAGCGCTCGTCGCACACCCGCCCGGCCAGCCCGCCGACCCGGATGGCGGAGAAGACGAAGTCGGCGCCCGCGCAGGGCCGCCTCGAGGTCCGTCTCGAGGTGCACCCGCAGCCCGGCGCCACCGTGGGCCCGCGTCGCGTCGTCGAGCACGCGGCCGATGGTGCGCAGCCGAGCCGGCGTCGAGGTCGTGCAGGACCAGGTCGGTCACCCGTCCCGGCCCCTCGTCGGCCAGCAGCGCCCGGTGCACCAGCGGGACCCGGAAGCCCCCGCCGCCCAGGATGGTGAGTCTCATGACGGGTCCTCCAGGCTGGTGATGACCTCGACCCCGGACTCGCGCAGGCAGCCGAGCGTCTCCGGGTCGGTGGCGGGCTCGGTGACGACAGCGGCCAGGTCGCCCGGGCCGCAGACCCGGGCGATGCCCTTGCCGGGGAACTTGCCGGCGTCGGCGACGCAGCACGGTCCGCTCGGCCGCCTCGAGCATCGCGCGCTTCACGGGGACCTCGACGGCGGTCGTGTCGAGCACGCTGCCGTCGCGCCGTACGCCGCTGGTGCCGAGGAACAGCACGTCGGCGTGGACCTGGCGGATCGCCTGCTCGGTCAGGAAGCCGACCAGCGAGCGGTAGTTGCGGCGCACCACGCCTCCCAGCACGATGAGCTCCACCGCTTCGTCGTCGGCCAGCTCCTCGTAGACCGGCAGGCTGGAGGTGATGACCGTGATGTCGCGCCCGCGCAGGGCCCGGGCGAGGTGGTGGGTCGTCGTCCCGATGTCCACGAGCAGCACGTCGCCGTCGCGCACCAGCCCGGCCGCCACGGCAGCCACCCGGTGCTTGGCGTCCTGGTGGTCGACCGCGACGACCTCGAAGGGCGGTTCGGAGGTGCCGAGCGGAGCGGCGCCGCCGTGCACCCGTCGCAGCATGCCCTCGGCCTCGAGGTAGGTCAGGTCGCGACGCACCGTCGCCCCGCTGACACCGAGCTCGCGGGAGAGGGCGGCCACCTCGGTCGGACCGGCCGTGCGCAGCCGCTCGAGGATGTGGTCGTGGCGGCGCCGGGCGAGCATGCGCACAAGGTAGCAGGCAGAAATGATCAAGAGTGAGCAAACGAGCACGTCAGCGATCGCTCCGGCGAGCGCAGCAACCGCCGATCTCGTAACGATCAGGATTAACTTGCCCAGGTGCTTGCGCACAAATGAGCACTGGGCAACACTGCCGCGCAAGGAGGTGCACCCATGTCCGACCCCGACGACGCGTCGGCGCACGCGCTCGACGCGCCCGCCGCCCGCGACGGACGCCCTCTCGACCTCGTCGTCACCGGCACGGTGTTCCTCGACCTCATCCTGACCGGGCTGCGCGCCGCCCCCGTGGGCGGTCGCGAGATCATGGCCGACGGCATGGGCTCCAGCCCCGGCGGTGCCGCGACGCTCGCGGTCGCGGCCAGCCGACTCGGCGTCTCCACCGGCCTCGTGGCCGCCTTCGGCTCCGACGTGTACGGCGACTTCTGCTGGTCCACGCTCGAGGAGGACGAGGGGGTCGACCTCTCGTCGTCGCGACGTCTCGAGGGCTGGCACTCCCCGGTCACGGTCTCGCTCGCCTACGACGACGACCGCGCCATGATCACCCACGCCCACGAGCCGCCCCTCGACCCCGACCGTCTCTTCGGGCACGTCCCCGAGGCGGCGGTCTGCTTCACCGACGTCGGCACCACGCGCGCGCCCTGGGTCGACGGGGTGGTCGACCGGGGCAGCCTGGTCTTCGCCGACGTCGGGTGGGACGACTCGGGAGCCTGGGACGCCGTCGGCCTCCGGGAGCGGCTCGAGGGCTGCCACGCCTTCGTGCCCAACGCCGCCGAGGCGATGGCCTACACCGGCAAGGACCACCCCGGCGCCGCCCTCGAGGTCATCCGCGACTGGGTGCCGCTGGCCGTGGTGACCGCCGGGAGCGGGGGCGCCTACGCCGCCGACGACCGCACCGGCGAGACCGTCTGGGTGCCCGGGCTCCGCGTGCCTGCGATCGACCCGACCGGTGCCGGGGACGTGTTCCTCGCCGCGCTCATGGCCGGCACGCTCCGGGACTGGGGCCTGACCCAGCGGATCCGCTTCGCCAACCTCGCCGCGGCGCTCTCGGTGCGTGACGTCGGGGGAGCCCTCGCGGCCCCCGGGTGGGCCGACGTCTGCGACTGGTGGACCGACCTCGACCCCGACAGCCGCCTCGCCCGCGACTACGGGTTCCTCGGCGAGGTGCTCGCCGGAGTGGAGCACCGCATGTTCGCGCGGGCCGTCCCCACCATCGGCTTCGACAGCGGCACCCACGACCACTCCCGCCACGGCCCCCGGCCCGGGCACGTTTCCTTCCCGCACCCGGTTCCGCTCGTCCCACCGTCCCCCACCACCCCTCAGGAGAACCGATGACCCGCATCCGTCCGCGTCGCACCCTCGGCGCCGGCCTGGCCGTCACCGCCCTGCTGGCGACCACCGTCGCCTGCGCCCCCGGAGAGGAGGGCGGCAGCGGGACCGAGACCAGCTCGGAGGACGTCACCACCGACATCAGCGAGGTCGGCGACGTCACGCTGACCGTGTGGGACCAAGAGGTCCGCGGCGGCCAGGCCAAGCAGATCGCTGCGCTGAACGAGGCGTTCACCCAGGAGTACCCGAACGTCACCATCGACCGCACCAAGCGCTCCTTCACCGACCTGCAGCGCACCCTGCGCAACGCGATCACCTCCGACGACGCCCCGGACGTCGTCCAGGCCAACAACGGCCGCACCGACATGGGGGCGTTCGTGGAGAACGGGCTGCTCCAGTCGCTCGACGGCTACGCCGAGGCCTACGGCTGGAACGAGCGGTTCCCCGACTCGGTGCGCTCGCTGGCCAGCTACAGCGACGACGGCGCCACCTTCGGTGAGGGCAACCTCTACGGCCTGCCGCAGGTCGGCGAGCTCGTCGGCGTCTTCGTCAACAAGTCCAAGCTGTCCGACCTCGGGCTCGAGGTGCCCGAGACCACCGCCGACTTCGAGGAGGCCCTCGCGGCCGCTGCCGACGCCGGCGAGCTGCCCATCCAGTTCGGCAACCTCGACGGCTGGCCCGGCATCCACGACTTCGGTTTCGTGCACAACCAGTTCGTGCCGCGCGAGGACATCCGCAACCTCGGCTTCGGTCGCGAGGGCGCGTCCTGGACCTCCGAGGAGAACGTCCAGGCCGCGGAGACCTTCACCGAGTGGGTCGCGAACGACTACTTCACCCGCGACTTCAACGGTGTCGGCTACGACCCGGCGTGGCAGGACTTCGCGCAGGGCAACGGCGTCTTCCTCGTCGCCGGCACGTGGCTGCAGGCCGACCTCGACGCGGCCATGGGTGAGGACGTCGGATTCTTCCTGCCCCCGGTCGGTGAGAGCGGCGAGCGTGCCGTGACCGGAGGCACCGGGCTGCCCTTCTCGATCACCGAGGCCTCCGACGACGCCGACGTCGCCGCGGCCTACATCGACTTCATCACCAGCGACGAGGCGATGCAGATGATCCAGGACGCCGGCAACCTGCCTGTGGTCGGCGGGTCCGCCGACGGCGCCCAGGGTGTTGCGGCCGAGGTGCTGGACGCCTGGGCCACGGCCGGTGACGAGGACGCCCTCGTGCCCTACCTCGACTACGCCACCCCGGACTTCTACGACCTGATCACTGCGCAGGTGCAGGAGCTCGGCGCCGGCTCGGTCTCCGAGGACGAGTTCCTCGACACCCTCGAGCAGGAGTACAGCTCCTTCGTCGCCGGCGAGTGACGCCGTCCCCGTGACGAGCTGACGTCGATGACGCCCACGACGACCCCTACCGGGGCGGGCACCGCGAGACCTTCCCGGGCGGACCGCCGGCAGGCCGGTCCGTCCGGGGAGCCGTCGCGCGCACCGCGCGGGCGCGCCCCGGGGGAGCCGCGGCTCGTCGGCTACGCCTACGTCGCTCCGGCGCTGGTCGTCTTCGGGCTGTTCCTGCTGGCTCCCCTCGCGTACGCCGTGCAGCTCTCGTTCTTCGAGTGGGACGGGCTGGGGCTCGGCACGTGGGTGGGCCTGGACAACTACGTCGCGGTCTTCACCGACCCCGAGCTGCGGGCGCCGTTCGGGCACGCGCTGGTGCTCGTCGTCTTCTTCAGCCTGTTGCCGGTGACGCTGGGGCTCCTCCTGGCCGCGCTCATGACGCGCTCGCGGGTCCGCGGCGCGGGCTTCTTCCGCACCGTGATCTTCCTGCCCCAGGTCGTGGCCCTCACGGTGGTCGCGGTGGTCTGGCGTCAGATCTACGCCCCGTCCGGCCCGCTCAACGACGCGCTGCGGCTCGTCGGCCTCGACGGGTTCGCCCGAGGCTGGCTCGGCGACGCCGACTGGGTGCTGGTGGCGATCGGACTCGTCGGCACGTGGGTCGGCACCGGCCTGTGCACGGTGCTCTTCCTCGCCGGCCTGGCCAAGGTCGGCCGCGAGCTCTACGAGGCGGCTCGCCTCGACGGCGCGGGCTTCTGGGCCGAGCTGCGCGCGGTGAGCCTGCCGGCGGTCCGCGGCGAGCTCGCCGTCGCGATCACGCTGACGATGGTGGCCGCGCTGCGCACCTTCGACCTGGTCTACGTCATGACCGCCGGCGGCCCCGGCAACGCCAGCCGCGTGCCGTCGTACGAGGTCTACGACCGGGCCATCCAGGAGGGCGACGTCGGCACCGGCATCACGGTGGCGCTCCTGCTGACCGTGGTCATCCTGGCCGCGACCTGGCTGGTCAACCGCATCGCCGGCGACGAGGGGACGGCATGAGGACCTCGACGGCTGAGCGGACCCTGACCTACGCCGTCCTGGTGCTGGCCGCCGTCCTCGCGCTCTACCCCATCGGCCTGATCCTCGTGAAGGCCGTGCAGCCCGACGCCGTCGGCGCCGCCGCGGGCGTGGACCTCGGCAACTTCGCCGACGCGTGGAACGAGGGGGAGTTCAGCACCTACCTGCGCACCAGCGTCATCGTGACGGTCTGCGTCGTGCTGGGGGCGACCCTGCTGTCGTCGCTGGCCGGCTACGCCTTCGGCACCATGACCTTCCCGGGCTCCACCGCGCTGTTCTACCTGCTCCTGCTCGGGCTCATGGTCCCCAGCGAGGCCATCGTCATCCCGCTCTACTTCCAGCTGCGCAGCGTCGACCTGCTCGACACCTACACCGCGCTCGTGCTCCCGCAGATCGCGCAGTCGCTGGCCTTCGGGACCTTCTGGATGCGCGCCTACTTCCGCAGCACCTCCCGCGAGGTGGTGGAGGCCGCGCGGCTCGACGGCGCGGGGCACCTGCGGATCTTCTGGTCGATCCTGCTGCCCATGGGCCGTCCCGCCGTCACGACGATGATGGTGCTGTTCTTCATGTGGACGTGGAACGAGTTCCTGCTGCCCCTGGTCGTCATCCCCAGCGGTGACCTGCTCACCGCTCCCCTCGGCCTGGCCCTGTTCCAGGGCCAGTACACCGCCGGCACGTCGCTGCTGGCCGCAGGCGCCGTCATGGTCGCCTTCCCCGTCGTCGTCTTCTACCTGGTCGCGCAGCGTCACTTCATCCGCGGCATGGTCGACGGCGCCACCAAGGGCTGACCCCGGTCGGCTCCCCCCACCCACCCCTCCCACCCCTCCACCCGGAAAGTCACCACCCCCTCACCCGCCTGCCCTGACACGAAGGAGCCACGATGTCCTCTCGACGTCGACCCTCGGGCGAGGCGTCTCGGACGCCCGCCCCGCGCCGCACCCTGGCGCTGACCGGTACGGCGACCCTGCTCGCGCTGGGTCTCACCTCCCCCCTGGCCGGACCCCTGGCCGCCCCGGCCCTGGCCGACACCCCCGCCGGCGCCCGCGCGGTCGACCGGCCCGCGAAGGCCGACCTCGACGTGCTGTACGTCGGCGCGCACCCCGACGACGAGGCCTCCCGGCTCTCGATGTTCGGGGAGTGGCGCGAGCGCTTCGGTGCCCGGACCGGCGTCGTCACCGTGACCCGCGGTGAGGGTGGCGGCAACGCCATCGGGCCCGAGGAGGGCCCGGCCCTCGGCCTGATCCGCGAGCGCGAGGAGCGCAAGGCGGTCGGCACCCTCGGCATCACCGACGTCTACAACCTCGACAAGGTCGACTTCTACTACTCCGTCAGCGCGCCGCTGCACCAGCAGGCGTGGAACGAGCGCGAGACCCTCGGTCGACTGGTGCGGGTGATGCGCGAGACCCGGCCCGAGGTCGTCATGACGATGAACCCGGCGCCCAGCCCCGGCAACCACGGTGGCCACCAGGAGGCCGCGCTGCTGGCGATCGAGGCCTACGAGGCGGCCGCCGACCCCGCGCGCTACCCCCGTCAGGTCACCCGCGAGGGCCTGCGGCCGTGGGCGGCGAAGAAGCTGCTGACCACCGCGGTCCGCGGCGCCGCCGGGTCCGCCGGGCCGAACTGCCCGACCAGCTACACCCCGACCGACGCGACCGAGGACGTCTACGGCGTCTGGGCGGGCCGGGAGTCCCGCAGCGGCACGACCTGGGCCCAGCTCGAGCGCGAGGCGCAGCGCGCCTACGCCTCCCAGGGCTGGGCGGGCTTCCCCGACGTCAGCTCGGACCCGTCGACGATCGGGTGCGACTACGTGCGCCAGATCGACTCCCGGGTGCCGTTCGTCCGCGGGAATCTGACCTCCGACGCGGCCCCCTCCTCGACGATCCTCGAGGGTGCCGTGCTGCCGAGCACCGGCGGACTCCCGCTGGGCACCGGCCTCGACGTCTCCACCGACGCCTTCGAGGTGATCCCCGGCGGGTCGACCACCATCGACGTGGTGCTGACCGCCCCGCGCGGCAGCGACCTCCGTCGCACGGAGGTCGCCCTCGACCTCCCGCAGGGCTGGAGCGGCTCGCCCGCCGCCCGGATCGGCCGGGTGCGAGCCGGCGAGTCGGTCGAGCGGTCCTTCACCGTCACCGCCCCGGGGGACGCCGAGGTCGACCGGGTCCTGGTCGGCGTGGACGTCGCCTCCCGCGAGGGCACCGGCTTCGGCGACCAGCAGCTCGACGTCGTACCGCTCGTCGAGGGCGTGCAGGAGCCGCTGCCGCAGGTGGCCCAGTTCGACACCTGGACCGAGCGGGTCGGGGTCGAGCAGCTGCAGGGCATCGTCAAGCCCGTCCTCACGCTGCCCTCCGGCGGCACCCGCACCGTCGGCGTCGACGTGACCAACCGCGGTGACGCCCCGGCCTCGGGCGAGGTCGAGCTGGACCTGCCCGACGGATTCAGCGCCGACGGACCGGAGCCCTTCACGGGCCTGGCCCCGGGCGCCACCGAGCGCGTCGACGTCGAGGTCACCAACGACGACGTCTCCCTGCCCACGGCCAACGCCGGCGGCACCAACGGCGACTACGACTACACCGTGCTCACCACGAGCGGCGGGGACACCGCCGAGTCCGCCGCCGCTCTCGAGCTCGTTCCGATCGAGACCGTGGGCGACACCGCGGCACCGGCGCTCGACGGCGTGGTCGAGGACGGCGAGTACGCCGCTGAGATCGACCTGAGCCGACGCTGGGAGGGCACCGCCTGCTCCAGCGCCCAGGACTGCTCGGCCACCGGTTGGATCGCGCGCTCCGGCGACGCGTTCTACGTCGCGGCGGAGGTCACCGACGACACCCTCGGGACCAGGCTCGCGTCGAGCGACTGCAAGCGTCACTGGCGGGTGGACTCCCTCGAGCTGGCGATCGACCCGACCGGCACCTCGGAGAACACCTCGACGACCTTCAAGGCCGCGGTGCTCCCGACCACCACCGAGGGGGTCGCGTGCGCGTCGCGCGACGCCGACAACCGGCAGGGGCCGATCGGCACCTTCGAGCAGGTCGGCGGGGGCGGCACGCCGGCGCGTGCCGCCGACGACACCGCGCCCGGGTTCGAGGCGGTCTCGAAGCTGAACGAGCCGTACACCGGCTACGTCATCGAGGCGAAGATCCCGTTCAGCGTGCTGCCGGCGACGGTCGACCCCGAGCGGATGGGGTTCAACGCGTTCGTCTACGACTCCGACACCCAGGACAAGACCGGCCAGACCCGGCTGGGCTGGTCGACCTTCGGCGGGGTCCAGGGCGACCCCTACCGCTGGGGTCGCGTGGTGCTCGAGGGCGACGCCCCGCCCGCGGTGGCGACCAGCGAGCCCCGGCTCGACTTCCCGGCGCTGAGCAGCCTGGAGTCGCCGCCGTCGATCGCGCAGGCGCTTGCGCACCGGCGTCGCGCTGTCCGGGCTCCCGCAGACCCCGGAGCGTCTCAGCGCCGAGGTGGTCAGGGTCGTGCCCCGCGACGGTGCCGTCCGCGCGGTCGTGGAGTCACGCGGCAGCCGGTACGGCGTACCTCTTCGCGATGTACGGCGACGAGGTCGTGGGACGCCGTGTCGTGGAGGTGGGGCCGGGCACCACCCGGGTCCGCATCCCGACCTCCGGCAACCCGGGCTGGCGGGTGCTCATGGCGTTCGACTCCGACGTCAAGGGCAGCGCCTCCTCGGCGGCCGTGGTCCCGCTGGCCCGCCGGAGCCGCTGAGCGTGGCCGACGACGAGTCGGACCGCTCGTGCTGAGGGTGCTGCCCGACGCCGACGCGGTGTCCCGTGCGGCGGCCGACCTGATCGGGTCGGCCGTCCGCGCGGGCGCCACGACGCTCGGGGTGGCGACCGGCTCCTCACCGCTCGGCACCTACGCCGAGCTGGGGCGCCGGGTCGCGCGACGGCGGGCTCTCGCTCGCCGGCTGCGCGGCCTACCTGCTCGACGAGTACGTCGGCCTGCCGACCGACCACCCCCAGGGCTACCGGTGCGTCATCCGACGCGAGCTGGCACGACGTACCGACCTGGGGGTCGACCACGTCCACGGACCCGAACGGGCGCGCCGACGACCTCGAGGCCGAGGCCCGCCGCTACGAGGAGGAGGTCCGCCGAGCACGGGTCGGGGTGCAGGTGCTGGGCATCGGCTCCAACGGGCACGTCGGCTTCAACGAGCCCGGCTCCCCGCTCGACTCCGTCACCCGCGTGGTGGAGCTGACCGACCGCACCCGCACCGACAACGCCCGGTTCTTCGACCAGCCCCGACGACGTGCCGCGGCGGGTGCTCACCCAGGGCCTCTCCACCATCCTGCGCGCCGAGCGGCTGGTGCTGCTCGCCCTCGGCGAGCGCAAGGCCGAGGCGCTCGCAGCGGCCCTGACCGGGCCGGTCACCGCCGACTGCCCGGCCTCGGTCCTCCGGCGGCACCCCGACGTCCACGTGCTGGCCGACCCCGCGGCTGCTGGGCGGTTGCCAAATTCACCGGGTCCCCGGTGAAACCGGCACTTCCCGCAGGTTGCATCGCGCGGGAAGTGCCGGTTTCTGCCGGGAAGTACGCCGTATCGGCGTACCGGCTCGAGCACCCGAATTTGTCCACAGCACCTCGATCGGACGAGCTCTCCCCGGCCGCGGCCTCCCCACTCCCGCGTCGACCAACAATGCGGGAGCGTCGCGACATGCCCAGTCTCGACCCCCTCCGCGCGGTCACAGCCCAGCACGGCGTCGTACTTCGGCGCGAGGCGACTCACGTTCGGGTGGGACGACCGCGACCTTCGCCGCGCGTGCCGGTCGCGGATCCTGCACAGGGTGCGCCACGGGTGCTACGTGCCCGCCGACCTTCTGGAGCTCCTTGGACGATCGCGGTCGACATCTCGTCCTGGCGAAAGCGGTTCTCCGCTCCGGCGAGACACCAGCGGTCGTGTCGCACACGACGGCGGCCCTGGCGCACGGCATGGACGTGTGGGGCGTCGACCTGGGGCAGGCTCACCTCACGCCGCTGAACGGGCTGGCGGGACGGAGAGGCGCGGATCGCGTCGCGCACGAAGGGATCGTCCATCCGTCCGAGGCAATGACGGTCGCGGGCCTGCCGGCCGTGTCCCCGGTCCGCGCCGCGCTCGAGACGGCCAGCCTGACCGGGGTCGAGCAAGGACTGGTGGTCCTCGACTCGGGGCTCCGGGAGGGTCTCTTCGACTCTGCCGAGCTCGTGGCGGCCTACGAGACGATGAGCCGGTGGCCCTCCATGCGTCAGGTGCGACTCGCAGTCGAGCTGTCAGACGGCCGCAGCGCGTCGGTGGGTGAGTCCCGATCCCGCTACCTGTTCTGGAGCCAGGGACTGCCGTCCGCGGAGCTTCAGTACGAGGTCTGGCATGACGGGCGACTGCTCGGGACGACGGACTTCGCCTGGCCCGAGCTCGGCCTGCTCGGGGAGTTCGACGGGAAGGTGAAGTACGGGAAGCACCTGAGGCCCGGAGAGAGGCCCGAGGACGCACTGGTGCGAGAGAAGCGCCGCGAGGACGCCATTCGCATGCTGACCGGGTTCCGGTTCGTTCGGATCATGTGGGTCGACCTCAGCCGGCCCGCGGCCACCGCCAGCCTCGTTCGTGCGCTCATGCGGGCCGCTGCCTGAGCCGGTCCCGTCGTACGGCGGAGATCCTGGCGCTCGCCGGGCCGTGTGCGGCGTACTTCCCGTCAGAAACTGGCACTTCCTGCGGGTTGCAACCAGCGGGAACTGCCAATTTCACCGGGGCCCCGGTGAAACCGGCACCCCCCCGGCTGGTCCGGGAGGGGGTGGGCGACCCCTTACACTCGTGAACGTGCCTCGTGCGACGCGTCCCGGTGACGGCCGGCTGACTCACGACCTGGACCCGCAGGAGAAGGGGCCGCAGGACGCCTGTGGCGTCTTCGGGGTCTGGGCGCCTCACGAGGACGTCGCCAAGCTGACCTACTTCGGGCTCTACGCGCTGCAGCACCGCGGCCAGGAGTCGGCCGGCATCGCGGTCAGCAACGGGCGCCAGATCCTGGTCTACAAGGACATGGGTCTGGTCTCCCAGGCCTTCGACGAGCCGACGCTGGCCTCGCTGCAGGGCCACGTCGCCATCGGTCACACCCGCTACTCGACCACCGGCGCGAGCACCTGGCACAACGCCCAGCCGACCTTCCGCCCGACCGCCCACGGCTCGGTGGCCCTGGCCCACAACGGCAACCTCACCAACACCCGCGAGCTCGCCGACCGGGTAGCGAACCTGCGCGAGATCGCCGGCGAGCTGGACCTGCCGATCAAGCAGGGCAACCACGTCGTGGCGACCAACGACACCAGCCTCGTCACCACGCTCATGGCCGGCGACCCCGACCGCACCCTCGAGCAGTCCGCCCTGCGGGTGCTGCCGACGCTCAAGGGCGCGTTCTCCTTCGTCTTCATGGACGAGCACACGCTGTACGCCGCGCGCGACCCGCAGGGGGTGCGACCCCTCGTCCTGGGGCGCATGGAGAGCGGCTGGGTGGTGGCCAGTGAGGACGCCGCCCTGGCCACCGTCGGCGCCCGCGTCGTCCGCGAGGTCGAGCCCGGCGAGCTGGTCGTCATCGACGACGACGGCCTGCGCTCGCACCAGTTCGCCCGGCCGGAGCCGAAGGGCTGCGTCTTCGAGTACGTCTACCTCGCCCGCCCCGACGCCACCATCGCGGGCCGCAGCGTCCACGAGTCGCGCGTCGAGATGGGCCGCCGCCTGGCCCGGTCGTTCCCGGCCGACGCCGACATCGTCATCCCGGTGCCGGAGTCCGGCACGCCGGCCGCCGTCGGGTACGCCGAAGCCAGCGGGATCCCCTACGGCCAGGGCTTCGTCAAGAACGCCTACGTCGGACGCACCTTCATCCAGCCCAGCCAGACGTTGCGCCAGCTCGGCATCCGGCTGAAGCTGAACCCGCTCGAGCACGTCATCAAGGGCCGCCGCATCGTGGTCGTCGACGACACCATCGTGCGAGGCAACACCCAGCGTGCCCAGATCCGGATGCTGCGCGAGGCCGGGGCGCTGGAGGTGCACGTGCGCATCTCCGCCCCGCCGGTGAAGTGGCCGTGCTTCTACGGCATCGACTTCGCCACCCGCGCCGAGCTGATCGCCACCGGGCTGGGGGTGGAGGAGATCCGGGCCAGCATCGGCGCCGACAGCCTGGGCTACATCTCCGAGGACGACATGATCGCGGCGACGAACCAGCCCCGCGAGAAGCTCTGCCTGGCCTGCTTCGACGGCGCCTACCCGATACCGCTGCCCGAGGAGGAGGTCCTCGGCAAGCACGTGCTCGAGCGGGCGCTGCCGATCACCGACACCACCGGCCGGGCCCCGGCCCCCTCGACGGCTTCGCCCGGCCAGCACGCCACGACCCGCTCGCGCGACGTCGAGGGCGTGCCCCTGGGCGTGGCCACCGGCGGCTCCGGGGCCCTCGACCACCCCTGACCCCGCCACCAGGACGAGCCGGCCGACCTCCGGCGGGCACCGCGCGAAGGAGCACCAGACGTGTCCCAGGCCGACCCGAACCCGGTCACCGAATCCGCCCGCAGCACGGCGTACGCGCAGGCGGGCGTCGACATCGAGGCCGGCGACAAGGCCGTCGAGCTGATGAAGGTCTGGGTCGAGAAGGCGCGTCGGCCGGAGGTGCTCGGCGGCATCGGCGGCTTCGCGGGCCTCTTCGACGCCTCGGCGCTCAAGAGCTACGACCGGCCCCTGCTGGCCACCAGCGCCGACGGCGTCGGCACGAAGGTGGCGATCGCCCAGGCGATGGACGTGCACCACACGATCGGGTTCGACCTGGTCGGGATGCTCGTCGACGACCTCGTCGTGTGCGGCGCCGAGCCGCTGTTCCTCACCGACTACATCGCCACCGGGCGCGTCCAGCCGGAGCGCATCGCGGCCATCGTGCAGGGCATCGCCGGGGCCTGCCTGGAGGCCGGCTGCGCGCTCATCGGCGGCGAGACCGCCGAGCACCCCGGGCTGCTGGCCCCCCACGAGTACGACGTCGCGGGCTCGACCACCGGCGTCGTGGAGGCCGCCCACCTGCTGGGTCCCGGCCGGGTGCGTCCCGGTGACGCGGTGGTGGCCATGCGCTCCAGCGGGCTGCACAGCAACGGCTACTCCCTGGTGCGCCACGTCCTGCTGAGCACCGCCGGCTGGCAGCTGGACCGTCACGTCGACGAGCTCGGCCGCACCCTGGGCGAGGAGCTGCTGGAGCCGACCCGGATCTACGCCAAGGCCTGCCTGGCCCTGGCCCGCGGCACCCGCACCCACGCCATGTCCCACATCACCGGCGGGGGACTGGCCGCCAACCTCGCCCGGGTGCTGCCCGACGAGGTCGCGGTCGACATCGATCGCGGCACCTGGACACCGGCGCCGGTCTTCGACCTGGTCCGCGACGTCGGGGACGTCGCGCGCGACGACCTGGAGCAGACGCTCAACATGGGGGTCGGCATGGTCGCGGTGTGCGACGCCGACGACACCGACCGGGTGGTCGCCACCCTGGCCGAGCACGACGTCGAGGCGTGGGTCTGCGGCCAGGTCAGGCGGGCGGAGGCCGGCGACGAGCCCGGCTCGGTGACGCTGCACGGCAGCCACCCCCGGCGCTGATCCGGGCGCGGATCGGGGCCTAACCGGGCGTCGGCGTGCGTGAATCACCGCACGACAGGTAGCCTGGGGCGCACGAGACCACTGACCAAGCAGACCGGTCGCTCGAAGCCTCGACTCCGGAGCTGATACCAGCCCCGAGGGCGGGGTTTCCTGACGCCGGCCGATGGAGCGAGGGGGCGACCCTATGGGGCGCGGCCGAGCCAAGGCGAAGCAGACGAAAGTTGCTCGCGACCTGAAGTACCGCACTCACGAGACGGACTTCGGCGCGCTGGCACAGGAGCTGCACGGCGGACCCGAACCGGCGCCGAAGGCCGTCGAGGAGACGGTCGACGACGACGAGTGGTCGGACTACGCGGAGCGCTCCTCCCGCGACTGACCCGGTCGTCGCCGAGCCAGGTCGTCCGCCGCCGAGGCGGGCATGGCTGCGTTGCGCTGCGGCGCCTTGCCGCGCGCCTGCTCGTGGCCGTCGAGGTGGTCGACGACCCCGCGGGGTGACGTGGTCACCCGGGTGTTCGGGACGCGAAGGTGTGCGTCACCTCACACGCGAGGTCGGTCCCGATCCTGGCGGGGCGTAGGTCCGTCGCCGGAGGGGTGTTAGTCCCTTCGCGGGGGCTTTAGGTCCTGACTTCCTGTTCGGCGGCTATTCACCCATTGTCGTAGATTTTCTTTCTGTCCTAGTATTGTGGAACGCGCGGACGAGTGGTGGCATGAGGGAGCCGCTGCTGAGCCGTGCGTCTAGCCGAGAGAAGGAGGGTGAGTCGATGAATACGCGAGCACCCGAGTCAGAGGCCCTGTTGACACCCGCTGAGGTGGCTTCGATGTTCCGCGTGGACCCGAAGACGGTCACCCGTTGGGCGAAGGCCGGCAAGCTGAGCTCCATCCGCACCCTGGGCGGCCACCGCCGTTACCGGGAGTCGGAGGTGCGCGAGCTGCTGAGCGGCATGCTCCCGCAGCAGCGTCAGGCCGACAACGACTGACGTCGTCCCCACGCACGACACGCACGACCCGCGCCACCAGCACGACCGAACGACCGACGAGGCGACAGGTTCCGACCTGCCGCCTCGTTGCCGTGTCCGGGGAACGGGCTGTGCGCGACCCGTCGGCTCAGCGCAGACGCGTGAGGTACGCCGAGGCCCGGCGCGCGTCGGCCAGGCGTGACTCCCAGCCGAGCGCGACGACGACGAGGACGGCTCCGGCGAGCGCGAGCAGCGACCAGCGCGGCACGGCCGCGTCGACGTACGGCGCGCTCTCGCGGATCGCGACCACGGCGCCGACGACCGCCCCCAGGACCAGCGGGGCGCTCCAGCGCAGCGTGCTCCCGGCCAGGACCAGCCCGAGGCAGGCGAGGCCCAGCAGCAGGACGCGCAGGTCGGAGCCGTCGTCGGCGAGCGTCCACAGCAGCGACGGCAGCAGGGCCAGGGTCAGGCCCGGTCCCAGGGCGAGCCGGGTCGAGAGCTCGGGACGCCGGCGCAGCTGCCACAGCCCCACCGCGGTCAGCGCCACCGCCGACGGCAGCGTGTAGGGCTCGGGCTCGGACACGCCGAGGTCGGCCAGGCGCAGCCAGGTGGCGGCCGCCAGCAGGAGGGCCCCGAGCGCGGCGACGGCTCGACGGTCGGGTCGCAGCAGCGACAGGGCGACCGTCGCGACGCCGAGGACGGTCAGGTGGACCGCGGCCCAGCTCGCCGGACGCTGCGCTGCCTCCGCCCCGAGGCCCAGCAGCGGCAGGGCCACCAGACCGCAGGCGCCCTCGACGGCCGCTCGCGGCAGGCCCGTCCCTCGCGTCGGGGCGGTCGCTCCCGACTCGTTGTCGTGCAGGCTGCCGCGCGCGAGCGCGACGAGCCCGAGGAGCCCGGTCGCGACCAGGGCGGTGAGGTGCTCGGGCCGGTCGGCGAGGGCGCCCAGCGTCCACACCAGGCCGGCGAGTGCCACCACGGCTCCCGCCCCGGACGCCGCCGCAACGAGGGGTCGCCGAGCCGATCGGTGGGCGACCGCGAGGAGCGCCAGCGTCGCCAGGAGGCACGCCGCGGTGAGCGTCTCGTCGTACCAGGACAGGGGCTGGGCGACGGCGAGCAGGGCGGCGACGACCAGCGGGACCAGCAGGCTGCCGGGTGGCTCCTCGTGTCGCCGCACGACGCGGGGGAGTCCGAGAGCGGCCAGTGCGGTCGCGACGAGCAGCGCGAGCACCACCGTCCAGACCGGGACCGGGTAGCCCAGCGCCGCCACCGGTGCGGAGGCGGCGGCGAGCACACCGGCCACGGTCGCCGTACGACGCAGCCCGGGTGGCGCGGCCACGCCGAGCCGGGCGCAGGCCGAGGCCGCGAAGGTGAGGGTGGCGACCGCCGCGGGCAGCATCCACGCGTCGGCGACCCAGGCGAGCGGCGGGGCCGCGTCGACCCGGCCTCCGGGGGTGCCTGACCAGAGGTGGTCGACCGTGCGCGCGTAGCCGTCGCCGGCGCGCAGCACCCACCCGAGCACCGCCAGACCCAGGGTTCCCGCGGCGATGCCCAGGAGACCCAGGGGAGCCGGCGCCCACCTCCGGGCCACCCGCACGAGCCGGACGACGGCCGCGGAGGCCAGCAGCGCGACGCCCATCGCGAGCGCGAGCGTGACCCGCGCGTCGTCGTCCAGGGCGGGCAGGAGCAGCGGGGCGGCCAGCGCGACCGACGCGCCCGCGGCGGCGGTGACGCGCAGGGCCTGCGGCACCGGGGGCGGTACGGCGACCAGGAGCGCGAGCGCGGCCGTCACCACGAGCCCGACGACGCCGCCCTCGGCCCACACCGAGCCGACGGTGAAGGTGCCGTCGCCGCTCGCCGCGCCGATGGCCGTGAGGAGGAGGGCGAGCCAGCCCAGGGCGGCCACGGCGGCGACGCCACCGGCGGCACCTGTCACCCCGAGCCGGTGGGCCGCGAGGACGGCGGCGCCGAGCAGCAGCAGCAGCAGCGCCAGCCGCAGCACGGGATCGCCCCAGGTCAGCCCATCCGAGGCGGTGAGGGCGACCAGGGCGCTGAGGACGGCCACGATCTCGGCGCCGGCGAACGGGCCCGCCGCCGTCCGTCGCGATCCCCAGGAGGCGAGCACTCCGACACCGAGCAGGAGGAGGGCGCAGCCGAGCACGAAGGCGCTGCGGGACGGTGCGCCGAACCAGCCGGCCGACTCGGCCCCGGCGAGGTCGAGTGCGAGCAGGCCGATGCTCACGAGGCCGAGAGCCTCCACGGCCCCGCGGAAGCCCCGCCGTGCCGACCAGGCCGTCAGCGCCGCCATCGCCAGCGTGAAGCCGAGCAGGATCGCCGTACGACCGCCGACGCCCAGGGAGGACCAGGTCACGACCAGGAACACGACGGCGGCGGTCAGCAGGCAGATCGCGCCCAGCGTCAGCAGGATCTTGGGCACGGCGCTGGGGCGCATGCCGGGCGCGGGGACGAACCCGGTGCCGAGCTCGGTGACGGGTGACGACCCCGGCGCGGGGGCCGTGTCGTGCGGCAGCTCGTCGCGTCGCTGCTGCATGTGCTCGAGCAGCCGGTCGGCCGCGCTCAGAGTCGTGAAGAGCTCGGCGGCGAGCTCGTCGGCGAGGTCGAGACCGCAGGCCGGGCAGCGGGTGGTGCCGGGGGCCAGGGGGCCGGCGCATCCCGGGCAGGCGTTCGGGTCGGCGTACCGCGTCATGGCTCCAGGGAGCCACAGATGGCCCGTCCGGGAGGCGCGACGTGCCGGGGTCCGGTCCGACTGTCCCCAGGTCGTGACCGAACGCGCGGACCCGAACGCCGTCTCGGACGTACCGCGAGCGCCGTTCTCGCGAGGGGGCGGTGAACGACGAAGCCGCAGGTCCGAGGACCTGCGGCTGCGACGTTGCTGGCGGTGGCCAGGGGCGGGGTCGAACCGCCGACCTACCGATTTTCAGTCGGTCGCTCGTACCAACTGAGCTACCTGGCCGGGCCGTGGAGGATGCTACCCGACGGTCCCGGCTCCCGTCCGAATCAGTTCGCTCTCAGGCGACGCGGACGACCTCGTCGTAGGCCAGTCGAGGCAGGCGGTCCGACCACGCGTCCTCGGCCGGGCGTCCGACGTTCACCACGAGCAGCGAGCGCCACGACGTCCCGGCGAAGAACTCCGCGTCCATGCCGGCGGCGTCGAAGCCGCCCATCGGCCCCGCCGCGAGACCGGCGGCGCGGACGCCGAGGAGGAAGTAGCCGATCTGGAGCGAGGCGTTGAAGCGGGCGGCCTGCTCGCGCGCGGTGTCGTCGGCGAAGCCGTCGCGGGCGCCGGGGAAGTGCGGGAAGGTCCGGGGGAGGTGGTCGTGGAAGTCGGTGTCCATGGCGAGCACCGCCACGAGCGGAGCGCCCTCGGTCTTGTCGCGGTTGCCGTCGGCCATGTGCTTGAGCAGCCGCTCGCGCGACCCGTCGCGGACCAGCAGCACGCGCAGGGGCTGCGTGTTCATGGCGGTGGGGGCGTGCTTCACCAGGTCGTAGATCGCCGCGACCTGCTCGTCGCTCACCGGCTCGTCGGTGAAGCGGTTGGCGGTGCGGGCCTCGGTGAAGAGGAGGGCCTGCGCGTCGGGGGACAGGGCGAGGGGGGAGGTCATGCTCTCCACAACGACACTTGAAGATTCAACATTCCCGTGAGGTGCGGGCTCTCGTGTGATCTGCCCCACCACGCACCGACGCCCCGGACGCGGTGGCGTCCGGGGCGTTGCGATGGCGACCCCGACGGGACTCGAACCCGCGGCCTCCGCCGTGACAGGGCGGCGCGCTAACCAACTGCGCTACGGGGCCTCGTGGTGCGGTTTCACACCGGCCTGGAGCCGTGTGTTGCCAGCGGGGGAACTCTAACAGGAGTCGGGCGCTGCTCCGAATCGCCCCGTCCTGCGCTCCGGTCCACCCGTGCGCACCGCACCCCCAACGGGATTCGAACCCGTGCTACCGCCGTGAAAGGGCGGGGTCCTGGGCCGCTAGACGATGGGGGCCCTGCCGTCGGCGGACCGGGGCGATCCGGTCGTCGACGACCGGATCATGGTAGGGCATCCGGCTCGAGGTTGACCGCACCAGGGCCGTCGCCGGCGAGCTCGTCGTCGGGGTTGGACAGCCGGCAGGTGCGCAGGCTCAGGCACCCGCAGCCGATGCACGAGTCGAGCCGGTCGCGGAGCCGCTCGAGACGGTCGATCTGCTCCTCGATCCGACCTCGCCAGTGCCGTGAGAGCCGCTGCCAGTCGCGCTTGGTGGGCGTCCGCTCGGCCGGCAGCGTGGCGAGCGCGTCGGCGATCTCGTCCAGGGAGAGCCCGACCCGCTGCGCGGCCCGGATGAAGCCGAGACGTCGCAGCGTCGCGCGCGGGTAGCGGCGCTGGTTGCCGGCCGAGCGCGTCGACGTCAGGAGCCCGCGGCTCTCGTAGAAGCGGATCGCCGAGGATGCCGTGCCGGAGCGCTCGGCCAGTCGACCGATGGTCCACAGGTCCCGCTCGTCGGTGCTTGACATGAAGTTCACTTTAACTTGTTCCATGGTCTGCATGACGGTGACAACCACACCCCGACTGGGGTACGACGACCTGCCGGGGCTGATCTCCCTGATGACCGGCGACGAGAAGCACGACGCGGCGGCGACCTCCACGCTCGACGTGGTCTGGGTGCTCTACGACCAGGTGCTCCGGATCGACCCCGGCGAGCCCGACGACCCGACGCGCGACCGGTTCCTGCTGTCGAAGGGCCACGGCCCGATGGCCTACTACGCCACCCTCGCCGCGAAGGGGTTCTTCCCGGTCGACTGGCTGGAGGGCTGGGCCGGCGTCGACTCGCCCCTGGGCCACCACCCCGACCGGGTGCTCGTGCCCGGCGTCGAGATCGGCTCGGGCTCCCTGGGTCACGGTCTGCCGCTGGCCCTCGGCGTCGCCCTCGGGCTGCGGGCGCAGCGCAACCCCGCTCGGGTCGTGGTCCTCGTCGGCGACGCCGAGCTCGACGAGGGCAGCAACGCCGAAGCGCTCGCGGTCGCGGCCGCCCTGGCGGTGGAGAGCCTCATCGTGGTGGTGGTCGACAACGGCTCGGCCAGCTACGGCTCGCCCGGGCGGATCGCGCAGCGCTTCGCCACCGAGGGGTGGGCCGTCGCGACGGTGGACGGTCGCGACCACGCCGCCCTGGCACCCGCCCTGCGGGCCCGCTCGGCCGGTCGTCCCTCCGTGGTGGTGGCGGAGGTGCGCTCGTGAGCGCGCCGTCGCCGCGGCTGCAGTTCGCCGCCACCGTCACCGACCTGCTCGACGAGCGTCCCGACCTGGCGCTGGTCTGGGCCGAGATCTCCGGACAGTTCTTCCGCGACGCCGTCCGGCGCCACCCCGACCGGGTGGTCAACGTCGGGATCCGCGAGCAGCTGCTGGTCAACGTCGGCGCCGGCATGGCGCTCGCCGGCCTGCGACCCGTCGTCCACACCATCGCCTCCTTCCTGGTCGAGCGCGGGTTCGAGCAGGTCAAGCTCGGCTTCGCCCACCAGGGCGTCGGGGGCGTGCTCGTCGGGAGCGGCGGGTCGTTCGACGTCTCCTCCGGCGGGCGCACCCACCAGAGCCCCGGCGACGTCGCCCTCCTCGACACCGTGCCCGGCATGCACGTCCACGCGCCCGGCTCCGCGGCCGAGACCGACGACGTGCTGCGGCGGGCCGTCGCCGACACCGGGTCGCACTACGTGCGCGTGGTCGAGCAGGTCAACGACGCCACCTTCCCCGCCGACGGGAGGCTCCACGTCGTACGCCGGGGTCGGGGCGCGACGGTCGTGGTGCTCGGCCCGGTGCTCGACGCGGTGCTGGCGGCCACCGCCGACCGCGACGTGAGCGTGCTCTACTCCTCCACCGTCCGACCCTTCGACGCCACCACTCTGGCGGCGCTCGTCGGCGCCCAGGCCACGCCCGACGTCGTACTGGTCGAGCCGTGGCTCGCCGGCACCTCGGCCCGGGTCGTGGCCGACGCGCTGCGCGACCGCCCGCACCGGCTGCTGAGCCTCGGGGTGGGCCGCACCGAGCTGCGGCGCTACGGCACCCCGGCCGACCACGTCGCCGCCCACGGCCTCGACGCCACCGGGCTGCGCCGGTCCCTCGACTCCTTCCTCACGGCCGGGGAGCAGGTCAGACTGACCGGGTGAGAGCGGATTCCGGTGGGGTGGCGGTGGCGTGGCGCGAGCTCGGCGCGCTGAGCCTCGCGCTGGTGGCGCTGCTGACCGTCGCCGCGACCGGCTACGGCTACCACCGCGACGAGCTGTACTTCATCGTCATCGGCGCGGACCCCGCGTGGGGCTACGTCGACCAGCCGCCGCTCGTCCCCCTCCTGGCTCACGCCATGGCGTCGTTGACCGACCAGCTGTGGCTGTTCCGGCTCCCGGCCTCCCTGGCCGCCGGGGGCACCGTCCTGGTCACGGGCCTGCTGGCCCGCGAGCTCGGAGCCGGGCGGTGGGGCCAGGTCTTCGCCGCCGCCTGCACCGCGGTCGCGGCGATCACGCTCGCGGCCGGTCACCTCATGGGGACCACGATCTTCGACGTCCTGGCCTGGAGCCTGGTCACCTGGGCCGTCGTCGTCGGTGCGGTCCGCGACGAGCGCCTCTGGCTGGTCGCCGGGGCGGTGGCCGGGATCGGCCTTCAGGTCAAGACGCTCATGGGGTTCCTGCTGCTTGCCCTGGCCGTCGGCGTGGTCGTCGCCGGGCCGCGCCGGCTCCTCCGGTCGCCGTGGCTCTGGGGCGGGGTGGCAGTGGCCGCGCTGACCTGGCTGCCGAACGCCTGGTGGCAGCAGGCCAACGGCTGGCCGCAGCTCGAGCTGGCCCGCGCGATCAGCGACGGCTCGTCGGGCACCAGCGCGGACCGCTGGATGTTCCTGCCCTACCAGCTGGTGCTGGTCAGCCCCTTCCTCGCGCCGGTCTGGTTGAGGGGGCTCTGGCGGCTGCTGCGCGACCCGGCCCTTCGACCCTGGCGGTTCCTCGGCGTCGCCTACCTCGTCCTCCTCGTCGTCTTCCTCGCCACAGGGGCCAAGCCCTACTACCTCGCCGGGCTCTTCCCGGTGCTCCTGGCGGCCGGCGCCGAGCCGGTCCTGGCGTGGGCCCGCCGGCGGCGCCGGGGGTCGACCCTGGTGGGTGGAGCGCTGGCGGCCAGCGCTCGTGGTCGCGGGCGTGCTCTTCCTCCCCGCGGTGCCCGAGCAGGCACTGGCCGGCACCCCCGTCGTCGACGTCAACTACGACGCCGGCGAGACGCTCGCGTGGCCCCGGTTCGCGCGCGTGGTCGCCGGGGTCCACGCCGACGCCACCCGAGGTCGCGACGTGACCACCACGGCGGTGCTGACCGCGAACTACGGCGAGCTGGGGGCGCTCGCGCGCTACACCCCCACGGTGCCCGCCTACAGCGGGCACAACGCGCTGTGGTCGCTCGGGCCGCCGCCGGAGAAGGTCCGCACCGTGGTCGCCGTCGGGTTCGACAAGGCGACGCTGCGCGCCTGGTTCGGCTCCGTGCGCCCGGTGGGCCGGTTCGACAACGGGCTCGACCTCGAGACCGACGAGCAGGGCGCCCGGTTCTACCTGTGCACCCGGCGCGTGGCGCGCTGGGCGGAGATCTGGCCACAGGTCCGCCGGCTGGGGTGACCCGTCATGATGGCGGCATGGTCGAGATCAGTCGTGAGCGGTTCGAGGAGCTGGTCTCCGACGCGCTCGACCTCGTCCCGCCCGAGCTCACGGCGCTGATCGACAACTGCGTCGTCATGGTCGAGGACGACGCCCCCGCCGAGGACCCCGAGCTGCTGGGGCTCTACGTGGGCGTCCCGCTGACCGAGCGCGACAGCACCTACCTCATGGCGCTGCCGGACCGGATCAGCATCTACCGCAACCCCACGCTCGCGATGTGCGAGACCGAGGAGGAGGTGGTCGAGGAGGTGGGCGTCACCGTCGTCCACGAGATCGCTCACCACTTCGGCATCGACGACGCGCGGCTGCACGACCTCGGCTACGCCTAGGTCGCTGCCCCCAGCGCGTACCCGAGCGCGCAGGCGACGAGTGCCGGCGGCAGCGTCATCAGCACGACCAGCGGCCCCAGCAGGCGCCCGCGGTCGTGGGTCTGGACCGCGAAGGCGGAGTACGTCGTCAGCCCGCCGCAGAAGCCGGTGGCCAGCGGGACCGAGACCTCCTCGGGCAGCCCCGAGCCGGCGACCACGCCGATGACGAAGGAGCCGACGACGTTGACCGCGATCGTGCCCCACGGCACCCGCCGGTCGAGGTGGTGAGCGGCCAGGAAGCGCAGCACCGAGGCGAGCCCGGCGGCCAGGGCGACCGTGACGAACGAGAGGGCGGTCACCGGCCGCCGTCCTCGCGGTCGACCTCGAGGCGCTCGGCCTCGAGGCGCTCGACCGGCGTGCGTGAGCCGGTCGGCCAGGGCGACCGCCATCAGGCACACCAGCAGCGTGGTCAGCGAGTACGTCGCCGCCAGCGCGGCCCGGTCGTCGGACAGCAGCGCCCGGGTCTGCTCCGAGACCGCCGACAGCGTCGTGAAGCCGCCGAGGACGCCCGGGCCGAGCAGGGGCGGGAGCAGGGGCGATCGACGTACGACGGCCAGGGCGGGCAGCAGCGCCAGCAGGAAGGACCCGGTCACGTTGATGGCGAAGGTCGTCCACCCGAAGCCGCCGGTCGAGACCGGTGCCCACACGTCGAGCACGTGGCGCAGCGTGGCTCCGCCGGCGCCGCCGAGCGCGACCACGGCCAGCACGGCCGGGGGCGGCGACGGGCGGGCGTCTCGGGGCACGCCGCGAGCCTAGGCAGTGCTCGCCGGAGCGCGCGACGGGGGTGTGAGCGGGGCGGGCACTGGGTGTGAGCGGGGTGACAGCCCGTGGACGCTACCCGCGGGAAACATGCAGGTGCCACCATGGTTGAGACTAGGAGCGGGTACATCCACCCGACGTGTGTCGAGCGGCGTCGTCGACGCCGCCGACGGTTTGGAAGAGGTGACAGGGCGTGGCGGAGAACAAGCGGCACCAGGTGGTCGTGATCGGCTCCGGGTTCGGAGGCCTGTTCGGCACCAAGGCGCTCAAGCGCGCCGACGTCGACGTGACGATGATCGCCAAGACCACCCACCACCTGTTCCAGCCGCTGCTCTACCAAGTGGCCACCGGCATCCTGTCGCAGGGCGAGATCGCTCCGCCGACGCGCGAGATCCTCGCCGACCAGGAGAACGCCCGCGTCCTGCTCGGCACGGTCACCGGCATCGACATGGAGAGCCGCGTCATCACCTCGGAGGTGCTCGGCCGGGTCACCACCACGCCGTACGACTCGCTGATCGTGGCCGCCGGCGCCGGGCAGTCCTACTTCGGCAACGATCACTTCGCCGAGCACGCGCCCGGCATGAAGAGCATCGACGACGCCCTCGAGCTGCGCGGTCGCATCTTCGGCGCCTTCGAGTTCGCCGAGCTGGCCGAGACCGAGGAGGAGATCGAGCGCCTGCTGACCTTCGTCGTCGTCGGTGCCGGTCCCGACCGGGGTCGAGATGGCCGGGCAGATCGCCGAGCTGGCGCACCGCACCCTGCGCAAGGACTTCCGCAGCATCAACACCCGCGCGGCCAAGGTCATCCTGCTCGACGCCGCCGGTCAGGTGCTGCCGCCCTTCGGCGCCAAGCTGGGGGAGTGGACCCGCCAGTCGCTGGAGAAGCGCGGTGTCACCGTCCGCCTCGGCGAGATGGTCACCGACCTCGACGAGTACGGCATCGTCGTCAAGCGCAAGGACGGCTCCACCGAGCGCATCGAGGCCGTCACCAAGGTGTGGGCGGCGGGCGTGCAGGCGTCGCCGCTGGCCACGACCCTCGCCGAGCAGAGCGGCGCCCCGCTCGACCGCGCCGGGCGCATCGGCGTCAACCCCGACCTGACGCTCCCCGGACACCCCGAGGTGTTCGTCGTCGGCGACATGATCTCCCTCGACAACCTGCCCGGCGTCGCGCAGGTCGCGATCCAGGGCGCGAAGTACGCCGCCAAGGAGATCAAGGGCCGCGTCGAGGACAACCCGCCGCAGAAGCCGTTCAAGTACTTCGACAAGGGCTCGATGGCGACCATCTCCCGCTTCAGCGCGGTGGCGCTGGTGGGCAGGATCCGCATCACCGGCTTCATCGCCTGGCTGATGTGGCTGGCCGTCCACCTGGTCTACCTGACCGGCTTCAAGAACCGGCTCTCGGCGCTGGGCCACTGGTTCGTCAGCTTCCTCGGCAGCGGACGCTCCGAGCGCGTCGCCACCGAGCAGCAGATCTTCGGACGCCTCGCGCTGAATCGGCTCGACCACGGCGCCGCCGACCTGGTCTCCACGCCCGGCATGTACGACGCCACGCGGGCGATGATCGAGGAGACCCGCCGCGCCGAGCTCGTGGAGCGCGCGCTCGAGGAGGCCCGGCTCACCGACGCCGGCGAGCGCGGTCTGAAGGTCGACGCCACCTGACCGACCCGTCCTCGCGGGCGGTCGCGCCGCCGGGCCGCCCCGCGTTCTGCTCGCGGATGCGGGGGACCTGGCCCGGGGGTGGCAGGCTGGTGCCATGTCCGTGCTGCCGAAGACCGGGCCCCTGGCGGCACGGCGTGCCGGGGTGCTCCTCCACCTCACCTCCCTGCCCTCGCCGTACGGCCCCGGCGACGTCGGTCCGGCGGCGTACGCCTTCGTGGACTTCCTCGCCTCGGCCGGCTGCAGCGTCTGGCAGGTGCTGCCGCTGGTGCCCACCCACGACGGCGAGCCGTCGCCGTACAACGCGATCTCGGCGATGGCCGGCAACCCCGAGCTGATCAGCCTCGAGCTGCTGCGCGATCAGGGCCTGCTCGACGACGACGACCTCGCCGAGGTCGTCGCCGGCACGCTCACCCGCGCCGAGGCGCGACAGCGCGCGGCCGACGCCTGGGAGCGCGGCGCGGACGCCGATCCCGAACGCCTCGACGACTTCGACCTGTGGGCGCGCGAGCACCAGGACTGGCTGGGGGAGTACGTCGAGTTCGTCGCCCTCAGCGAGGCGCTCGCCAGCACGGAGTGGCTGACGTGGGAGTCGGCGCTGCGCGACCGCGACCCCGAGGCCGTCCACGCGCTGCTGTCGACGCGCGCCGAGCGGGTCCGCTCGCTGCGGTGGGAGCAGTACGTCTTCGACGTGCAGTGGACCGCGCTGCGGGAGTACGCCGAGGAGCGCGGCGTCCTGGTCTTCGGCGACCTGCCGATCTTCGTGTCCTTCGACAGCGCTGACGTGTGGGCCAGCCGTGACCTCTTCGAGCTCGACGAGTCCGGACGGCCGCTGACGGTGACCGGCTGCCCGCCCGACTACTTCGCCGTCGACGGGCAGCGCTGGAACAACCCCCACTACGACTGGTCGCACATGGCCGCCGACGGGTTCACCTGGTGGCGGCGCCGCCTCGCCCGCCAGCGTGAGCTCTTCGACCTCGTGCGCATCGACCACTTCCGCGGCTTCGAGGCGGCCTGGCACATCCCTGCCGACGCACCCACGGCGGCGACCGGGAGCTGGGAGAAGAGCCCCGGCCGCGGCGTGCTGTCCGCCCTGGTGACCGTCAGCGGCGAGGGCACGCTCGTGGCCGAGGACCTCGGGCTCATCACGCCCGAGGTCGACGCGCTGCGCGAGGAGTTCGGGCTGCCGGGCATGAAGGTGCTGCAGTTCGCCTTCGACGGCGACGACGACAACCCCTACCTGCCGGAGCGTCACGGCGAGCTCAGCGTGGTCTACACGGGCACCCACGACAACGACACCACGCTCGGCTGGTGGCGCACGCTCGACGACGCCAGCCGGCGGCGGGCGCTCGCCCACCTCTCGCACCCTCAGGAGCCGATGCCGTGGGCGCTGGTCCACGAGGCGTTCCGCTCCACCGCCCGGCTGGCGGTCGTGCCCGCCCAGGACCTGCTGGCGCTCGGCTCCGAGGCGCGGATGAACACTCCGGGCACGGCGGTCGGCAACTGGACCTGGCAGGCGCCTGCGGGGCGTTCCCCGCCGGGGGCGCCCTGGCGCTGCGGCTGCGCACCCTGACCGACAACACCGGGCGGAACCTCAGCGACCGGCTGAGATACGCCGCCGCAACTGGTGCCTTTCGAGGCCGCTCCGCCTACGTTTGTTGCATGGAGCCCAAGCCGAGCGTCGTCGGGCCGGCGTCACCCGCGCCGCTCCTCGCCGACGGCACCTCGGGTCCCTCCGGGGTTCCTGCCACACCCGGCGTTCCCGTCAGGACGGCGGGCCGCGGAACCGCGACGATCAGCCAGGAGATGCTGGAGAGCCTGGTCGAGGCCCACGTCGTCATGGACGCCCAGGGCGTGGTGGTCGGCTGGAACCGTGAGGCACAGCTGCTGCTCGGTTGGACGCGCGAGGAGGCCGTGGGTCGGGAGGCCGCCGAGCTGTTCATCCCCGAGGAGTTCCGCGGACGCCACCGGGCCGGGCTCGAGCGGGTGCGCACCACCGGCCGGTCGACCATGGCCGGCAAGCGCCTCGAGGTCGCTGCCGTCGACCGGGCCGGGCGCCGCTTCCCCGTCGAGCTGACGATTCGCATCGACGCCTCGCTGCCGCCGGGCGACCCGAACGCTGTCTTCCACGGACTGTTGCACGACATCACCGAGCGTCACCACGCCCAGCACGAGCTGCGCGACCGGGAGGCGTTCCTGCAGTCGCTCATCGACAGCCTCGACGTCGGTGTCCTGGCCTGCGACGAGACCGGTCAGCTGATGCTGGTCAACAAGGCGCTGAGACAGGCCCACGCGCGAGCCGGCAGCCCGTTCCCTCTGACGGGCCGCTCGACCCGAACAGGGCTGGGCGAGCAGCTGGGGCTCCACCGCCCCGACGGTCACCTGCTGAGCACCGACGAGCTGCCGCTGGTGCGTGCCCTGCGCGGCGAGACCGTCGAGGGTGAGGAGGTCCTGCTGTGGCCGCCGGACCGGCCCGCGCGCCGGTTCCGCGTCACCGGACGTCGCGTGCACGGGTTCGACGGCGAGCTCCGCGGGGCCGTGGTCGAGCTGCGCGACGTGACCGCCGCTCACGACGCCGCGTTGATGCGCGCCGGCGCCGCCGCCTTCGCGATGGAGACCTGCCGGCACCGACATCGACGACGACTCGCTGCGACGCGGCCTGAGCGTGCTCGGCGGCGAGCTGGGGTGGGGACGGGTCGGCTACTGGGCCGTCGGCAGCGCCGACCGGCTCGACCTGGTGAACAGCTGGCAGCCCGGACAGACCGACGGGGCCTGGAGCCCCGACCTGGCGCTCGAGGCGCTGGCGGGCAGCGCGCGGTGGTCGCAGGTCTTCCTCCCGCAGGTGCCGGTGGCTGCGGACACGCCCCGGCTGGTCAGACGCATGCCGGGGCGCGACGGGTGACCTTCCCGGTCACCAGCGGCAGCCGCACGATCGGGGTGCTGGAGTTCTCCGACAACGGGTACGGCGAGCCGGGGCCCGAGCTGGTCAGCCTGCTGCTGACGGTCTCGGCGCAGATCGCCCGTCACGGGGAGCGGCGTCGGGCCGAGGAGCTGGCCGAGACCCTGGCCGAGGAGCGGGCCACCTTCGACCGCGTGCTGCGGCAGGTCGATGACCACGTGTGGAGCGTCGAGCTGCTCGAGGACGGCTCGATGCGGTCGCACTACGCCAGCCCCAACGTCTCCAGCGTGCTCGGGGGGAACCTGCCGGAGGGGACCGACCCCGGCGCGCACATCATGGACCGGATCCACCCCGACGACCTGCCCCGGTTCCTGGAGTACCTTCGCCGCGGCCAGGAGGGCCAGGTCGCCGACGTCGAGGTCCGCATCGTCGGCTTCGACGACGTGGTCCGCTGGATCTGGGTTCGCGGCGTGCCGCGGAACGAGGGCCGGCGGCGCTTCGTCGACGGCATCTCCAGCGACGTCACCGAGCGTCGTGAGCTCCAGGTCGAGCGGGAGCGGCTGCTGCGTCAGGCCCAGCAGCAGACCGAGCGCCAGCTCGCCCAGCTGCACGAGCTGGACCGGATGAAGGACGAGTTCCTGGCCACGATGAGCCACGAGCTGCGCAACCCCGTCTCGGTCATCCGCGGCTACGCCGACCTCGTGCTCGAGAGCCCCGACGTGCCGCCGCCGGTCCGCTCGATGATGGACGTCATCCGGCGGCGCACCCAGCAGCTGCACCAGCTCGTCGAGGAGCTCTTCGCCGACGCCCGGCTGGAGGCCGGGCTGGTCGAGCTGCAGCGCGAGCCCGTCGACCTCGACCACCTGGTGGGGGAGCTGAGCCGCAGCTACGCCCGCGACGCGGAGCAGGCCGGTCTCACCCTGACGGTCCATCGCCGGGTGCGGCGTCCCGGTGCCGGCGGACGAGGCGCGGTTGCGGCAGGTGTTCGACAATCTGGTCGGCAACGCGGTGAAGTACACCCCCGCCGGGGGGCGCATCGACATCAGCACCGCGGTGGACGCCGACGAGGTCGTGGTCCGCGTGGCCGACACCGGCATCGGCGTACCGGCGGCGGAGCGGCCCCGGCTGTTCGAGAAGCTCTTCCGCTCGTCGACCGCGCGCGAGCCGAGGGATCGAGGGCACCGGGCTCGGGCTGTCGGTCACCAAGAGCCTCGTCGAGGCCCACGGAGGGACGGTCTCGGTCGCCGGGAACCCGGGCGGCGGCACGGTGTTCACGGTCCGGCTGCCGTGGCGCGACTCCGACCAGGAGTGAGCCCGGCGACCGGCGGCGGATCCGATGCGGCGATTCGTTGACGTTTCACGCGATCTGGGTTTCCGCGGGCCCCCTGCCCGGGTAGGTGAGGGGTGTTCCCCCACCGTCTCGGAAAGGACACCCCGTGTCTGACAGCAAAGTTGATCGCCTTCCTCGTCGCCCCCGAGGGCATCGAGCGCGTCGAGCTCACCGACCCCTGGAAGGCCGTCGAGGACGCCGGCCACAAGCCGGTCCTGCTCTCGACCGCCGGCGGTGAGGTGCAGACCTTCGACCACCTCGACAAGTCGGAGACCTTCCCGGTCGACGTCGAGGTCTCCTCCGCGCAGGCCGACGAGTACGACGCCCTGGTGCTGCCCGGCGGCGTGGCCAACCCCGACGCGCTGCGCATGGACGGCGACGCCGTCTCCTTCATCAGGGACTTCGTGGCCTCCGGCAAGCCGGTCGCCGCGATCTGCCACGCGCCGTGGACCCTCATCGAGGCCGACGTCCTCCAGGGTCGGACCCTCACCTCGTGGCCCAGCCTGCAGACCGACCTGCGCAACGCCGGTGCCACCTGGGTCGACGAGAAGAACGTCGTCGACGGCAACCTCATCACCAGCCGCAACCCCGACGACCTCCCCGCCTTCACCAGCGCGCTGCTCGAGGCCATCCAGCACGGCGTCGACTCCGCCGGCTCCGCCCAGGTGTAGCGGTCCGGAGGGGGTGTCGGTTTCACCGGGGACCCGGTGAATTTGGCACTTCCCGCACGTTGCAACACGCGGGAAGTGCCAGTTTGCGGCGGGAAGTACGTCGACCTCGGCCCGCGAGCGCGCCGACCTGGGCCCGGGCGGGAATCACCCGCTCACCGCGCCGGTTGAGCAAGCCATGAGCACCGGAGCGAGCGCTGCCCACCCCCCTGTCGTCGACGTACGACGTGCCGCCGACCGCTACGAGACGCGAGTGGACTGGCTCGACTCGAAGCACTCCTTCTCGTTCGGCCCGCACTTCGACCCGGCCAACACCCACCACGGGCTGCTGCTGGTCAACAACGACGACGTCGTCGACGCGGGGACGGGGTTCGACACCCACCCCCACCGCGACATGGAGATCGTGACGTGGGTGATGGAGGGGTCGCTGGTGCACCAGGACTCCACCGGCCACAACGGCGTGATCTACCCCGGCCTCGCGCAGCGGATGAGCGCCGGCCGCGGGATCATGCACTCGGAGAAGAACGACTCGTGGCGCCTCGCCGGCGAGGTCCACCGCGACCCGGTGCACTTCGTGCAGATGTGGGTCGTGCCGGACGAGTCCGGCATCGTCCCGGGCTACGAGCAGCTCGAGATCGCCGACGAGCGGCTCGCGAGCGGGCTCGTCCCCGTGGCGTCCGGTCGCCCCGAGCACGCCGACGAGACCGCCATCCGGATCCGCAACAAGTACGCCGCGCTGCTGGCCGCCCGGCTCCGGCCCGGCCAGAGCGTCGAGCTGCCCGACGCCCCGTTCCTCCACCTCTTCGTGCCGCGGGGATCGGTGACGCTGGAAGGTGCGGGCCCGCTCGAGACGGGTGACGCCGTGCGTCTGACCGCCACCGGTGGCCAGCGCGTCACCGCCACCGAGCCCTCCGAGATCCTCGTGTGGGAGATGCACGCCACCGTCGCCGCCTGAGCGGGCGAGGGCTGCCGGTCCAGCGCCTGACCGACGGGAATGTGGTGGATCGGAGTCACCAGGTGACACCGATCCACCACTCAAGGCCGGTCAGGACAGGGTGACCGGACCGCCACGTTCGCCGAGCAGGTCGTTGAGGACGGTCAGCTCGGACTGCTGGGCGACCGAGATCGACTCCGCCAGCCGCCGCACCTGCTCGGTCGAGGCGTGCTCGACCGCGTCGTCGGCCATCTCCACGCCGGCCTCGTGGTGGGGGATCATCAGCTGCAGGAAGACCCGTGCGGCCCGCTCGCCGCGAGCGTCCTCGAGGTCCTGGAGCTCGGCGTTGCAGGCCATCCCGGGCATCCCGCCGGGCAGGTCGGCCGTGTCGCCCGTCCCACCGCGCGCCGCCCATGTCCATCCCACCCATGGACGCATCGCTCATCCACGCCATCCGGTCCTCGCTCGACGACTGCGGCAGCCCCCAGTCCTCGAGCCAGGCGTACATCTGGCCGACCTGCTGCTGCTGGGTCAGCAGGATGTCGAGGGCGAGCTGGTCGACGTCGGCGTCGTCGGTGCGCTCGCGCACCAGGAAGGACATCTGCACGGCCTGGGAGTGGTGGGCGCGCATGTCGCGCGAGAATCCGGCGTCGACCGAGTCGGCGGCCGGGACGTCAGGACGGGCGAGCACGGACCCGAGGAGCAAGGCGCCCGCGACGAGGGCGGCCACGACGATGACGACGCCGGCCACCAGCAGCGGGCGTCGCCGCGAGCCGTCGCTCACAGGGGGCTGCCCACTCCGCCCTGGCAGGAGGCGCCGGGCTCAGGGGTCTGCGGCCCCTGCTGGTACTCCTCGATGAAGGCCTCCACGGCCGGGTCGTCGACCGTCTTCACACCGAGCTGGGCGCCCCAGGCGCTCAGCTTCACCGGCGCGTCCAGGCCCTCGACGGGGCTGACGAGCACGTAGTCGTTCTGGGAGACGATGTCCTCGAGCTCGGAGACCTGGTCGTCGGCGAGGTCGGGGGCGTAGCCGATCCACACGGCGCCGTGCTCGAGGGAGTGGGTCGCGTTCTCCGGGTTCACCTCGGAGTCGTAGAAGCCGCAGTTCTGCCACACCGGGCTGTGGTCGCCGCCCACCGACGGTGTCTGGGGGTACTCCACCGCCGTCTCGACGTGGTCGCGCCCGAGGTCGTCGAAGGTCTGCACGTCGCCGAGGGCGGCCTTGCCGGCCGCCTCAGCGGCCTCGTTCTTCTTGTTCTGGTCGATCACGGCGAATGCGGCGGCCGCGATGATCGCGACGCCGACGAGGGCCGTGCCCCCGATGATGAGGCCGCTGCGGCGCCGTTCGGCGCGTCGGTGCTGCGCCTGCATCTCCGCAGCGCGCTGGCTCCGCTCGGACTGCAGCGACTTCTTGCTCTTCTTGGTGGCCACGGGGGTCCCTTCGTGTTCGGAGGGGCGGACGGTGCGAGGTCGAGGACGTGCTCCCAGGGTGTCATCCGGACCTGAGGAGAACCTGGACGCGCCAGCCTCCGGAGGTGAGAACCGCTGCGCCCTCCGACCTGTCGAACCCGTCGGAGCGTCCCCTGCACGCCCTGGGGACGCGTGAGCGAACCTATCGCGGACGCTTCGTCGCGGCGGTCACCGCCTCGACGGCGAACAGACGTGAACCAGACGGCCGAGCGGCGGAGCACGTGGCCGAGTGCCCGGCCCCCGTAGGCTCGACGGGTGACCGCGCCCCCCGCTGCCTGACGACCGCCGACGACCCCCGACCTCCGACACGCCGTGGAGCTCGACGTCGCGGCCGTGATCTTCGACAACGACGGGGTGCTCGTCGACTCGGTCGCGGCGGGCAACGAGGCGTGGACCCGGTGGGCCGAGGAGTTCGGCCAGGACCCCGACCACGTGCTCCGGGTGATCCACGGACGTCGGGCGGGCGACACCGTCGCGGACCTGGTCACCGACGAGCGCCGGTCCGCGGCGACCGCCCGCATCGACGAGCTCGAGCTCGAGACCGCCCACCGCGCGCGTGCGCTGCCCGGGTCCCGCGCGCTGTTGACCGCGTTGGCCTCCGCCGGCGACGTGCCCTGGGCCGTGGCGACCTCCGGGGGACGACCTCTCGCCCGGGCGCGGATCGAAGCGGCCGGGCTGCCGCTGCCCGACGTGCTCGTCACCGCTGAGGACGTCTCGGCCGGCAAGCCGGCGCCCGACCCCTACCTGGCCGCGGCCGAGCGTCTCGGCGTCGACCCGGCGGACTGCGTCGTCTTCGAGGACACCGAGGCCGGGATCGAGGCCGGCTCCGCCGCCGGGGCGACCGTCGTCGGGGTGAACCTCATGGCCGGTCCGGGAGTGGCCGCCCACACGGTCGCCGACCTCGCGTCGGTGTCCTGGCGCGCCGCCGACGGCCGCGTCCTGGTGAGCCTGCGGACCGGCGCGACACACTCCTGACCCGCGGGTCAGCAGCGCCGCGTGTTCCGGGTGCATAACAAGTGCCCCCGAAACCCTTCCGCTCCTCCACCGGGTCGTGCGAGGGTCCCCCCACGTCGTACCCCCCGTTTCGCGCGAAGGAGCTCTCCCCATGAAGCGTCCCCTGGGCCTCGCCCTCGGATCCTTGCTCGTCACCTCGGCCCTGCTCGCCGGCTGCGGCGACGCCGAGACGGAGAGCTCCGGGGGAGCGGCGGCAGCGGCGGCAGTGGGGGAGACTCCGGCGGCGACACGGTGTGCGACACCACCGACGCGTCGGGCGACCTGCTGGCCGAGATCTGCGACAAGGGCGTGCTCACCGTCTCGACCGACCCGGCCTACCCGCCGCAGTCGAAGTACGACCCGAAGGCCGACGCCTACGAGGGCTTCGACATCGACGTCGCCACCGAGATCGCCGACCGCCTCGGGGTGGACATCGCGTGGGAGACGCCGTCCTGGGACGTCATCACCGCCGGCAGCTGGAACGGTCGCTGGGACATGAGCGTCGGCTCGATGACGCCCACCAACGACCGCCAGCAGGTGCTCGACTTCACCGAGCCCTACTACTTCACCCCCGCGGTCGCGCTGGTCAACGAGGAGAACTCGACCGTCACGGACCCGACGACGCTCGACGGTGCGTCGTGGGGCGTGTGCAGCGGCTGCACCTACGAGCAGTTCCTCGACCAGTCGCTCGAGATCAAGGGCTTCACCTTCGACTTCACCGTCGACGACGCCCAGATCAAGGGTTACGACACCGACACCACCGCGCTGCAGGACCTCGCCCTCGGCGACGGCACCCGCCTCGACGCCGCGATGACCTCGCTGACCACCGCGCAGGGCTACGTCGACGAGGGCAACCCGGTCAAGATCGTCGGCGACCCGCTGTTCTACGAGCCGCTCAGCGTGGCCATCGACAAGAGCTCCGAGCTCGACTCGGCCAGCCTCACCGAGGCCGCCGACCAGGTCGTCGCCGAGATGCACGAGGACGGCACGCTGAGCGAGCTGTCGAAGCAGTGGTACGACGGCACGGACCTCACCGTCCAGCAGCAGTGACCGGCCCGAACCGGATCGACCCGCCGGTCGTGAGGCGGACGACGCGGACGAGCGGGTCGACGTACGCGAGCGGGCGTCGCTGGCGCTCGCCCGCATCCCCTTCCGCCTGAAGGTCGCCCTCGTCTGGGCGGTCATCTTCGCCTTCCTCGGCACCTTCTTCGTGCTCGCCGCCTACGACACCGACTGGATGAGGGAGAACGCCACCTTCATCGTCACCGGCGCCCGCTACACGCTGGTCATGGCGCTCGGCGGGATCGTGCTGGCCGTGGTGCTGGCCATGCTCGGCGCGCTGGCGCGGCTGTCGCGCAACTCCATCGCGTACGGCGTCGCCGGTTTCTACGTCTCGTTCTTCCGCGGCACGCCGCTGATCGTGCAGATGTTCCTCATCTACCTGGCGCTGCCCCAGGTGGGGTCGAACCTCGTCGACCGCTACCCGTGGCTCGGCACCAACATCGAGCAGCGCCTGATCCTGTCCGGCGTCGTGGCCGGCACGCTGGCACTGGGCCTGAACTACGGCGCCTACATGACCGAGATCTTCCGGGCCGGCATCCAGTCGGTCAGCCAGGGACAGGGGGAGGCCGCCGACGCCCTCGGCATGACCTACGCGACCAAGATGCGCCGTGTGGTGCTGCCGCAGGCGCTGCGGGTGATCATCCCGCCCACCGGCAACGAGTTCATCGCCATGATGAAGGACACCGCCCTGATCTCGTTCCTGGGCGGGGCGGTCGCGACCGCGGAGATGTTCCGCCGCAGCCAGCTGGTCGGCAAGGCCGACTTCAAGAACCTCGAGGCCTACGTGCTGGTGGCGGCGATGTACTGGGCGCTGACCGTGGTCTTCTCCTTCTTCCAGCAGCGCCTGGAGAACCGGATGGAGACCGGTTACGTGCGTGACGCGGCCAAGGCGAGCACGGCGGCCCGCAGCTTCGGACGATCCCGAGGGGGACAGGCATGAGCGCGCTCGACGGCTCCGGCGCCTCGTCGGGTGCTCCTGGCTCCGACGTGGTCGTCCGCGTGCGCGGGCTGCAGAAGACCTACGGGCGCCACGAGGTGCTCAAGGACGTCGATCTCGACCTGCACACCGGCGAGGTCATCGTGATCTTCGGCCGCTCGGGATCGGGAAAGTCGACGCTGCTGCGCTGCGTGAACTTCCTCGAGGACCCGACCCGCGGGACGGTCGAGATCGGTGGCCAACGACTCGGCGGTGGACACCGGACGCGTCGCAAGCGCGAGCGGATCCGGCGCCTGCGTCTCGAGGTCGGCATGGTCTTCCAGCAGTTCAACCTGTTCCCGCACATGACCACGCTGGAGAACGTCATGTCCGGTCCGCTGTCGGCCGCGCGACACGGCGGCGAGAAGGACAGCTCGGTGATCCGGCGGCGCTCGTTGGACCTGCTCGACGACGTGGGACTGGCCGACAAGGCCGATCAGCACCCGATCCGGCTCTCCGGCGGCCAGCAGCAGCGCGTGGCCATCGCGCGGGCGCTGGCGATGCAGCCGAAGGTCATGCTCTTCGACGAGCCGACCTCGGCGCTGGACCCCGAGCTCACCGGTGAGGTGCTCGGCGTGATGAAGCGTCTGGCCACCGAGCACCGGATGCCGATGCTCGTGGTCACGCACGAGATGGGCTTCGCCCGTGAGGTCGCCGACAAGATGGCGTTCTTCCACGAGGGCGTGCTGCTCGAGACCGCGACCCCCGAGGAGATGTTCTCCGGCACCCGCGAGCCCGAGACGCGCGCCTTCCTCGACGCCATCCTCTAGGCAGGCGGGTTCAGAGCGCGAGGCGCTGGGCACGCTGATCGAATGTCATCAACCTCGGAAGACTCAGACCTCGTCGACGTCGTCGTCGAGATCCCTCGCGGCAGCCGCAACAAGTACGAGGAGGACGACGACGGCGTCATCTGGTTCGACCGCCGGCTCGGGGGCCCCGTCGGCTTCCCCGGTGACTACGGCTACGTCGTGGGCCTCGAGGGCGAGGACGGCGACGCCCTCGACGCGCTGGTGCTGCTGGACGAGGCCACGCTTCCCGGGCGTGCACATCCGGTGCCGCGTGATCGGCGCCTACCTCCTCGAGGTCGGCGACGACGACGAGACCAAGCTCATCTGCGTGCCCGAGAAGGACCACCACCAGGACCACCTGCAGGACCTGACCGACCTGCCGGACAACGCTCGCGAGGAGCTCGGAGCCTTCTTCGAGTCCTACCGGATGCTGGAGTCGAAGAGCGTCACGGTCACCGAGCAGCTCGACCGGAAGCAGACCCTGGCGCGCATGCGACCCTCCGACGACTGACCCGGTTCCGCGCCCGACCGCGGGGGGTCAGAGGAAGACGTCGCCCGCGCCGGCGAGCACCCGCGCCACGGGGCCGTCGACCCGGCGTCCGAGCAGGGTGGCCACCACGAAGTCGGTCGTGGCCCGGGTGAAGGCACCACCGTGGCGGAGCATGGCGTGCTTGCCGCCCTCGACGCGGGCGAAGCCGAGCACGTCGGCCGACCGCGCCAGGCTGCGCGCGAGGTGCTCGGCCCGGGCCGGTGAGGCGATGCGGTCGTCGGTGCCGTGCACCATCAGCACGTCGCGGCCGGTGAGGTCCACGTGGTCCTCGGGCGTCACCCAGGGGTTGAGCGCCACCACGCTGCGCACCCCCTCCGCGTCACCGGCCAGCAGCGCGGCCCGCCCCCCCAGCGAGTGACCCACCAGCGACGTCGGCACGTCGCCGTACCGTTCCGCGATCTGCTCGAGCGCCCACCGGGCGTCGTCGACCGGGGTGTGCCGGGTGTCCCAGCCGCGCGTCGAGTTGAGCAGCCGGAACACGGCGAGGTCGCCGCGACCGGCCGCGGCGATCCGCTGCGCGATGGGCACCATCCGCAGGACCGACAGCTGGGTCGGGCTCACCGCCATCTGTCCTCGCCGGGCGCCGCCCCCGTGGAGTACGACGACCGCGGCCGCGGGGTCGGCCGGTTGACGGGTTGCGACGAGTCTGGCCGAGGACATGACGGGTCACCTCTCTGGTGCTGGTCGGTGCGGGGGGCCGTGACCCCCAGTGAACCCGTCGTGCCCAAGCCCGCCTGTCAGGCGCCGGGGTCGACCGGCGTACGACGCACGCGGCGGCGCACCAGCCCGGCGACCAGCAGGGCCGGACCCACGACGGCGGCGCTGCCCATCCAGCGCGCCGAGGTGTCGGCGGCCGACCCGGTGGGCGTGAGGTCACGCGGCGTGAGGGGCGCGACGTCGCCGATCGGCCGGCCGTTGAAGCGGTAGACGTCGAACCCGCGCACGAGGTCGTTGCCGTAGCCGAAGAACGAGCCGTCGCGGCGGATCTTGTTGGTCTTGAACGACCAGGTGTCGGAGTCGGGCATCACGTAGTGGCCGATCTCCTTCATCCCGACGCCGTCGCCGAGGCCGACCTCAGCCGGCTGATCCCCGGAACCGCGCCAGCCCGGAGATGTCGAGGACCCGGACGCCCTGGCTGTACCAGGCGATCGTCATCAGCTTCTGCTTCGGGTAGATCCGTAGGACGTGGGAGGTGCACGTGGCGCCGGCTTGCGGCTGCACCGTCGGGATGAACCAGGTGCCCATCTTCTCGGGGTTGCGCTCCTTCGCTCCCGTGATGTCGAACAGGTGCAGGCCTCCGCCCGGGCACTCCGCGCTGGCGGCGGCACCGGCCCGCTCGTCGGTGACGACGAGGACCGTGCGCTTGGTGCCGTTCCTGCGGGTCAGCGTGACCGGGTCGGCCTGGTGGACGACGTTGATGGACGGGTCGACGATCTGGCTGACCTGCTTGGGCCGGCGCGGGTTCGTCGTGTCCAGGATCAGTGTCTGCGACAGGGCGCCGGAGTAGGCGCGGGTGCCGCTGGCGTTGAAGGTGATGTCGTGCGACTCCGATCCCAGCGAGGCGGGCACGAACGGGATGCGGTAGTCCCGCACCTTCTCCGGTCGCGTCGGTCGCGTCACGTCGTAGATCGTGATGCTCGGCTCGGTGCTGGTGATGAGGTCGGAGTTGGAGTTGTAGAGGTAGCGCCCGCTGGGGTGGATCGTCATGTTGTGCGAGCCGCGCGGCACGTCCAGGAAGCTGAGCGAGGAGGGCTGGGACGGGATGGTCAGGTCGACAAGAACCGTGCCGGCGTCGTCGCGGACAGGTCCAGGTCACGCCCGCACGTGGAGGCGGCGCCGTCGGCCCCGACCCTTCCGTCGGCGGTGTAGCTGGCCAGCACCCGGCCGTCGCGCTTCCACACCTGGATGTCGCCCTGGCTGATCTTGCAGTCGAACGTCGCCACTTTCCGCGGCTCGCGTGGGTTGGTGATGTTGATGATCTGCATGCCCTTGTCGAGCGTGCCCGCCAGGGCGTACTCGCGCTTGCCGAGGCGGAGGAACTCGATGTCGGAACCGTTCTGGACGTCGCCGCTGTCGTCGTACTGCAGGTTCGCGACGAACTTCATCGCTCGACCCTCGCCTGCGGGTCGCGACGTCGGGGGCACGGGTGTTGGTGGCCACGTCGCCGATCTCGCCGTCGCCGTGGGCCTGGGCCGGTGCCGGTGGCACGAGCACGAGGCCGAGGAGGACGGCAGCAGTGGTGCTGAGGACAGGACGAAGCTTCAGGGGTCCACCTTCCGCGGGGGCGCGTTCCTCCTGCCCAACGTGAGCAACGCCGGGGCTACGACCTCCTGGTTCGGGTGTGGGAACAAACCTTCGGAGGACCGAGGGTAACGGTGTGAAGCGGACATGCGATGCGCCCGCGGCTCGAGTCGCACGCCCGCGCGCCGGTAGCCCAGCGTGAACGGCGGCGTGCGCACCTTCGCACCGCGCGGAGGTTGCGGCATGCGTGAGTGGGGATCGGAGGCGACGCGCAGAGTCGCCGTCCATCGAACCCCTGCGTCCGCGAGCGCGAGGACGCCGTGACCGTCACCGCCCTGCCGCACCGGCGGCGACCCCGAGCCGTCGGCGCCGACAACGCCGTCCGTCCGAGCGGGGCCGTCCTGGACCCCGCGCTCGACCTGGCCCACGACGTGGCCGTCGTGCGGACGTCGACGGCGACCCGGCCCACCCGGACCCAGCGCTGGCGTGCCTGCCGCGACCTCGGTGTCGTCGCGACGCGGAAGAGGCGCGGTGCGACCACGCCGAGGGTGGTCTGCCGTGCGTGCGTCGACCCGCACCCCGAGCATCCGAACGCCCACGTCCGCGTCGCCGGGTCGCGCTGCAACGTCCTCGCTGCCCGCGACGTGCGCCCGATGGAGCGCATGACCATCGCCTCCTGACCCGTGCGGGCGCGGCGGACCCGCGTAGGTCAGGCGCCGGGGCTACCGCTCAGTCCGTCGGCGAGGTACTGGTTCGCCCACGCACTGATGATCCGTGCCGCCCGCCGCGCCTGCCCGGGGGCGGTGAGCAGGTGGTCGGAGCCCTCGAGCGAGACGAAGCTGCGCGGGTGCGGCGCGGCCCGGAAGATGTCGCCGGCATTGGAGATGTCGACGAGCCCGTCGGTCGGGGAGTGCATCACCAGCAGCGGTACGCCGAGGTGGTGGATGTGCTGACGGAGGTCGGCGGCGCGGACGTCCTCGACGAACGCACGGCGGAGCGTGAGTGCTCGACCGCCGACGAGCCACTCGGCCTCGCCCTCGGCGAGGACCCGGTCGATGAGGGCGTCGTAGTGGTGCTCGACGTGGCCGGTTCGACCGGGGCCGCGATCGAGACCAGGGCGCGCAGGCCGGGCACCTGGTCGGCGGCAGCGAGCACCGCTGAGCCGCCGAAGGAGTGGCCGACGAGCAGGTCGACCGGGCAGCCGCGCTCGTTCATGAACTCCGCCGCGCGCACGGTGTCGGCCACCTTGTGGGTGAAGGATCCGTCACCCCAGTCACCGTCGGAGTCACCGAGCCCGAGGTTGTCGAAGCGGAGCATCCCGACGCCCTCGGCGGCCAGCCCCTTGCAGATGCGGGCGGCAGCGGGCGACTCCTTGCCGAGGGTGAAGCCGTGGGCGAAGACGCCCCACCCGCGGACCTCCCCGGCCGGCACGTCGATCAGCCCGGCCAGCATCGGGCCGGTGGTGCTGGGAAAGGTCACGCGCTCGGCCATGACCTCACTCAACCGTCGCCGGCGGGCGCCCCGCAACTCGTCGGCGTGATGCCGGGCCCAGCCCGGGGGCCGCGTGCCGAAGGCCGCGCTCGTGCACGCCCCCGTCGGAACACCGATTCGGGGACCTGGATCAGGAGCGCTTGCCCTTCGGTGGCCATTCGCCGTGCTTGCGGGCGTGGCGGTAGGCCAGGGGGGTCAGGACCGCCATCGTGAGCGCGAACAGGACCGTGATGGTCAGCGCCGGGACGAACAGTCCGGACCCGCGCAGGTAGCAGAGAAGCGACACGATCAGCCCGACGGCCGTCGTCGTCACGATCTCCGGCGTGCTCAGGAGCGCCGGCGTCCGCTGCCTCGGGTCCCTCGAGCTCATCACGGGCCTCCTCGTCGGTGCGAGCCCTTAGTTTGCCCGACCGTGCGCCACGAGCTCATCGTGTGGTGCACGAACGTGTGTGGTGGATCCGCAGACGTATGACCTGCCGATCCACCACACAAGGAGCGTGAGAGCCGATCAGCTCTCCTTGCGCTCCTGCTTCTTGGCCTCGGTGAGCTCGCTGAGACGCTCGGCGTCCGCACGGGCCTCGTCCGCTGCCTTCTGGTCCTTCTTCGCGTCGTCGAGCTCCGCCGTGGTGCGCTCCTGCGCAGCCTTCTGCTTGGCCTCGGCGGCCGCGGTGACCTGCTCCTTGCGCTGCTCGGCTGCCGCCTTCTGGCTGGCGGCCCGCTTCTCGGCGGCGGCCTTCTTCTTCGCCGCTGCCTTCTCGGCGCGCTCAGCGGCCTCGCGCTTCTCGCGGGCCTCGGTCGCGTCGGCCTCGGCGAGACCGTCGGCCGCGCGGTCCTGGGCGGCCTTGCGCTTGCGAGCCGCCTCCTGGGCGCCGGCGGCCTTCGTCTCACGTGCTGCTTCGCGGCGGGCCTCGGCCTCGGCCTCGAGGCGGGCGGCCTGCAGCAGCTTGCCGGAGCGCTCCACGCGCTCGGTGCCGCGCTGGGCGATGGCCGGGTTGCGCAGCACGGTGCCGGCGAGCTTGTCGGCCGAGCCGAGCGCCCAACCGACGCGCGTCTCCACGCGCTCGGGGAGCTTGGCGGAGAGCTTGGCGTCGGCGGCGGCCAGGGGCTTGCGCGCCAGCTCGTAGGGCAGGGCGATGACGGTGCTGATCATGGTGGTCCTCACTGGTTGGACTCGGTGGCTTCGTTGCGGAGCTGGGCGGCCTGGCGCTCGGCGGCGACGGCCTCGCCCTCGAGCGGGCGGGCCTCGGCGTCGGTGCGGAGCGCGGTGACCTCGGCGTCGGCCTCGAGCGTCTCGGCCTCGCGCAGCCGGGTCTCGGCCACGTCCGCGGCGCGGTCCTCGGCGGCGTCCTGGCCGGCGGCCTTGCGGAGCGCCGCTTCGCGCTCGGCGGCCTGCTCGTCCTCGGCGCGCTTGCGTTCGGCGGCCGACTCCTCGCGGTCGGCTTCGGCGCGGGCCTCGTCCTTGAGGTGCGCGGCCTCGCGGTTCTCCTCGCGGTACTCCTCAGCGGCTTCCTTGCGCTTCGCCTCGGCGATCGCCTCGTCGGCGACGGCCTCCTTGCGGTTGCGCGCCTCCTCCTGCTGGAGCTGGCCCTCCTGCACGAGGTCGTCCTTGCCTGTCACGGCTCCGGCCACTTCCTTGGCCTTTCCGGCGAGATTGTCCAACAGGCCCTCGCGTGCCTCGGATGCGTTGTCGTTGCTCATAGTTCAGTCGTGCCCGCCCTGTGAGAGCGACAATCGCCTTCGCCCTGTGTCCTGGGTCGCACGACAGGGTCCGCCACGCCGCCACCACGCACGTCGTACGGCGACGCGTGGGACTGGTGCGGTGAAGGTGTGCTGGCGGGGTCAGAGCCCGCGCGTGAGGTTCTCGCCGCTCTCGGGGTCGAAGAGGTGGATCTTCTTCGTGTCGACGAAGATCTCCGCCTCGTCGCCCTCCTTGATGGTGCTGGCGCCCTCGAGCGAGACCACGAGCTGGGTGCGCAGGCCCTCGCCGTCGAGGTCCTTCTCGAGCTCGCTGAGCCGGTCCTTGACCTCGTCGGGGGCCTCGAAGGGGATGTAGGCGTAGGACTCGTTGCCCAGCCACTCGGTGACCTCGACGGTGGCGCGGAAGGTGGACCCCTTCGCGACCTTGTCCTCGTCCATCACCGAGGCGTCGTCGAAGTGCTCGGGTCGGATGCCGGCGAGCAGCAGGCCCTTGTCGCGTCCGCGCTCGGCCCGGTCCTCGGGGATCTGCACGCTGCCGAACGGCAGCTCGAGCTCGTTGCCGGTGACCGTGGCGGGCAGGAAGTTCATGGGCGGGGAGCCGATGAAGCCGGCGACGAAGAGGTTGGCGGGGTTCTCGTACAGCTCGCGTGGGGTCGAGAGCTGCTGCAGCAGTCCCTTCTTCAGCACCGCAACGCGGTCACCCAGGGTCATCGCCTCGACCTGGTCGTGCGTGACGTAGACCGTGGTGATGCCGAGGCGTCGTTGGAGGCGGTGGATCTCGGTGCGCATCTGGCCGCGCAGCTTGGCGTCGAGGTTCGACAGCGGCTCGTCGAAGAGGAAGGCCTGGGCGTCCCGCACGATCGCGCGTCCCATCGCCACCCGCTGCCGCTGGCCGCCGGAGAGGTTCGCGGGCTTGCGGTCGAGGTGCTCGTCGAGCTCGAGGACCGAGCTGGCCTTGCGGACGCGCTCGTCGATGCTCGGAGTCGCTGATCTCCTTGTTGAGCCGCAGCGGGAAGGCGATGTTCTCGTAGACCGTGAGGTGGGGGTAGAGCGCGTAGTTCTGGAACACCATGGCGAGGTTGCGCTCGCGCGGGTCCTTGTCGTTGACCCGCTCGTCACCGATGATCATGTCGCCGTCGGTGATGTCCTCGAGCCCGACGATCATGCGCAGCAGCGTCGACTTCCCGCAGCCGGACGGTCCGACGAGGATGACGAACTCCCCGTCGGCGACGTCGATGCTGACGTCGTTGACGGCCTTCGTGCCGTCGCCGTACTCCTTGACGATGTTCTTCATCGAGATGGCAGACATGGATCAACCCTTCACTGCGCCGGAGGTGAGGCCGGCGACGATCTTGCGCTGGAAGATGAGCACGATGACGATGATCGGGATGGTCACGACGACCGCCGCGGCCGACAGCGTCGACGTGGGCGGGTTGAACTGGTCCGGCCCGACGAAGAATGCCAGCGCCGCCGGGACGGGGCGAGCGGCGGTGGTCGAGGTCAGCGAGATGCCGAACACGAAGTCGTTCCAGGCGAAGAAGAACGTCAGGATGGCCGCGGTGAAGACTCCGGGTGCCGCGAGCGGGACGATCACCTTGCGGAAGGCCTGCCAGGCCGTGGCCCCGTCGACGCGCGCCGCCTGCTCGAGCTCCCAGGGGATCTCGCGGAAGAACGCGGTGAGCGTCCAGATCGCCAGCGGCAGGGTGAAGGACATGTAGGGGATGATCAGGCCCGGCCAGGTGTCGTAGAGCGACAGCGTGCGCCACATGTCGAAGAGCGGCCCGACCAAGGACACCACCGGGAACATCGCGATGGCCAGCGCGATGGACAGCACGACGCGCTTGCCCTTGAACTCCAGCCGGGCGATGGCGTACGCCGCGAAGGTGGCGAACACGACCGACAGCACCGTGGCGATGAGCGAGATGCCGAAGGAGTTGATCAGCGGCCTCTGGAACAGCGGGTCCTCCAGGACGGCCTCGTAGTTCTCGAGCGACCAGGACTTCGGTAGGAACTGCGGGCTCCCTGCCGCCGTCTCAGCCTCCGGCTTGAGCGACAGCGAGATGATCCAGGCAATGGGCAGGAGGCACCACACCAGGATGGCGATCATCCCGATGATCGTGCTGGGTCCGATCTTCGACTTCATCAGCCTTCACCTCTCGCCGACGCCAGGTCCACGCGGAACGCCTTGACCAGCAGCCAGGCGATGAGCAGCACCGACAGGAAGAGCAGCACCGACAGGGCGGAGCCCATGCCGAGCTCGAACTGCTCGATGATCTGACGATAGGTCAGGAAGGAGACCGACTCGGTGTCCTGCGCCCCTCGGGTCATGACGTAGATGTTGTCGAAGATCCGGTAGGCGTCCAGCGCGCGGAAGAGGACGGCGACCATGATGGCGGCGCGCATGTTGGGGATGATCACCCTCCAGAGCCGCTGCCACCAGGTCGCGCCGTCCACCTTGGCGGCCTCGATGGTGTCCTCGGAGACCTGGGCCAGCCCGGCGAGGAGCAGCAGCGACATGAAGGGCGTGGTCTTCCAGATCTCGGAGACCATGATGGCGATCATCGCCGGCCACTTGTCTCCGAACCAGTTGAAGTCGTCGCCCACGAACGGCAGCCAGCCGTTGACGAAGCCGTTGTTCAGGCTGAAGGCGAACTGCCAGGCGAAGGCCGAGACGACGGTGATGATCCCGTAGGGGATGAGGATCGAGGTCCGGATGATGCCCCGGGCGAAGATCACGCGATGCATCACCATCGCGAAGGCGAAGCCGATGACCAGCTCAACGGCGACCGTCACCACCATGATGACGACGGTGTTGAACACGTCGGTCCACCAGAGCGCGTCGGTGAGGACCGTCAGGTAGTTGTTGGCGCCGACGAACTCACGGTCGTCCGGTGCCGACAGGCGGTAGCTGAACATCGACAGGTACAGCGCGCGGCCCATGGGGTAGGCCGTGACCAGCAGCATCATGATCACTGCCGGGGCCACCAGTCTCAGACCCAACCGGTTCTCCGCCTTGGCGCGCGCCGTCGCACTGTGCTGGGCACGGTGCGAGACCTCGGGCTGGTCCTGCTTCGATTCCGTCGTCGAACTCATGTCACCACCTGCCTAGACGAGCGCGTCGCCGTTGAGGACGTTCTTCAGGAACGTCGCCGACTCGGACGCGGTCTCCTCCGTCACGCCGTCCTGTGGGTGCCACTTGCCGAGGACGGCGTTGACGATCGTCGACCAGTACTCCGTGGTCGGTCGCGGTCCGCCCTCGTCGACACTCTCGCGGAACAGGTCGAGGACCTCGGCGGGGTAGAGCTCGGTGAGCTTCTTCGAGTCGTAGGCCGCCTCGAGCGTGGGCATGCCGCCGGTCTCGGTCGCGTAGGTCACCTGGTTCTCCAGGTTCGTGATGCACTTCGCAGCCTCGAGGGACTCCGCCTGGTAGTCGCTGAAGGCTCCGATCCCGATGTTGATGCCGCCCGTCGGGGGCTTGGACTCCTCGCCCTCGACCGTGCGGGGGTAGCGGGCCCAGCCGAGGTCGTCCTTGAGGGTCTCGGCGTAGCCGAGGTAGATGTAGGTCCAGTTGACCATGAACCCGCCGGAGTCGCCGCTGAAGCTCGACTCGGCCGTGCCCTCGTTGGAGACGGAGATGTCGGCGTCCGCGGCGGAGGAGCCCGCCAGCTTCTCGATGACTGCCGCTGCCTCGCGCCCGGCCTCGGAGTCGAGCCCGACCGACATGTCCACGCCCTGCTCCAGCTCGGTGGCGATGCTGCCTCCGGCCCCCTGGATCAAAGCGTTGATCAGCACGACGTACCCCTCGTACTTGTTGCCCTGGATGCTGACCTTGCTGTCGGTCTTCTCGGCGGCCTCGATGACCTGGTCCCACGTCACGGGCTTCGACATGTCGAGACCAGCCTTCTCGGCCACCGACTTGCGGTACCACAGCAGCTGGGTGTTCGCCCACTGCGGAGCCACCACGAGCTCGTCCTTCCAGGTGGCGGCCTCGACGGCACCCTCGAGCGCGCCCTCCCGGAGCTCCTTCTGGTCCTCCTCGCTGAGCTCGGCGAGGTAGCCGGCCTCAGCGAACTCCGCGGTGAAGATCGGGTCGAGACTCATCAGGTCGATCGAGGAGTCGTTCGCGGCCAGCCGTCGCATCAGCTGGATGCGCTGCTCGGTGGCGGCGGTCGGGAGCTGCTCGGTCTTGATGTCGTAGGCGTCGGTGCTGCAGCGCTCGGCGATGCCCTCCAGCCCGAACGCACCCTCGAAGCCCGGCGGCGGGTCGGGGTCGGGGTTGATGTACCAGGTGAGCACCGGCTTCTCCGAGCCTCCGCCGCACGCCACGAGGACCGAGGACATCATCGCCGCGACCGCGACGGCCGCGATCCGTCGACGTCGGGAGCGACGCTGTCGGCGTGAAGCGGGTGCGAGAGGGACCATGCTGTCGTCTTGCCCACTGTGTTCGCCGTCACACATATTGTCGCTTCGACCTCGGAAATCGGCGGGAAGTGACCGGATCGGAACTCGGCCAGCAGCCCTTCCGGGCTATTGCCCTTCTGCGGTGCGCACGCGTGCGACGATCTCGTCGACCGGCAGCGCCACGTCGACCCGGACGCCGCGCTCGTCGGGCTCGAGCGCTTCGAGGGTGTCGAGCTGCGACCTCAGCAGCGACGTCGGCATGAAGTGCTCGCGGCTTTCCATGCGCTCGCGCAGCAAGGCCTCCTCGCCCAGCAGGCAGACGAAGAACGTGTCCGGGGCTCCTCGCCGGAGAATGTCGCGGTAGGAGCGCTTGAGGGCCGAGCAGGTCAGCACGGTGTCCCGTCCCGCCGTACGACGCGCAGCGGTCCAGTCGGCGAGCGCCTCCAACCAGGGCCACCGGTCCTCGTCGGTCAGCGCCTGACCTGACGACATCTTGGCGACGTTGACCGCCGGGTGGAAGGCGTCGCCTTCCGCGAGCTCGAGGCTCAGGTCGGCGGCGAGGCGCTCGGCGACGGTGGTCTTCCCGACGCCCGAGACGCCCATGACGACGAGGTGACGCGTGCGGCGTACCTCCGGGGGCACGTCAGACCACGACCCACAGCGCGGCGCTGATGACGAAGACGCTCACGCCCAGCGTCGTCTCCACGACCGTCCAGGTCTGCAGCGTCGTCTTCTCGTCCATGCCGAAGAACCGGCTGACCAGCCAGAAGCCCGAGTCGTTGACGTGGGAGAGCACGGTGGCGCCGGCGGCGATCGCCATGACCAGCAGCACCAGCTGGAGGTCGCCGAGCGCGGCCGCGGCCGCGGCGGGCGCCAGCAGCCCCGCGGCGGTGGTCAGCGCGACGGTGGCCGATCCCTGCGCGACGCGAAGCAGCGCGGAGATGAGGAACGCCTGCAGGATGAGCGAGATGCCGAGGTCCGACAGGGAGGTGCTGAGGGCCTCACCGATGCCGCTGAGCTCGAGGACGCCCCCGAACATGCCGCCGGCGCCGGTGATGAGGATGATCGAGCAGATGGGCCCCAACGCGCGGTCGAGGATGGTGCTGACGTCGGCCATCGACCGCTGCTTGCGACCCAGCACGAAGATCGCCACGAGCGTGGTGATCAGCAGGGCGACGGTGGTGTCACCCAGCAGCATGAGGGACTCGGCCCACGCCGTGCCTTCCGCGATGGTGCCGGCGGTGACGAGCGTCGCAAGGATCGTGTTGAAGGAGATCAGCACGAGGGGCAGCAGGAGGAGGCCGAGCACGGTCGCGAAGGAGGGCGGTGCCGAGGTGGCGGTGGTGGTCCCGCTCGCCGGGGCGCCGGCGTCCTCGGTCGCACCGCGGCCGTCGTTGATCTGCCCGAACAGGGCCTCCGGCACGTCGACGTGGATGCGTCGCCCGAGGGCGCGGGAGACGAGCATGACGCCGACGTACCAGGCGATGACCGCGACCGGCGCTCCCACCAGGAGGGTCAGACCGATGTCGGCGTCGAGGGCCTCGGCGGCAGCGACCGGCCCGGGGTGGGGCGGGACCAGCGCGTGCATCGCGGCGAACGCTCCGGCAGCGGGCAACCCGTAGAGCAGCAACGAGCCACCGAACCGGCGAGCCACTGTCACGATGATCGGCAGGAAGACCATCAGTCCGGCGTCGAAGAAGATCGGGAAGCCGAACAGCAGGGCGGCGACGCCGAGCGCGAGCGGTGCCCGCTTCTCGCCGAAGCGGTTGATGAGCGTGTCCGCCAGGACCTGCGCGCCGCCGGTGACCTCGAGCAGGCGACCGATCATCACGCCGAAGCCGACCAGCAGGGCGACCGACCCGATGGTGTCGGCGAAGCCGTAGATGAGGGCGTCGGGGACGTCGCCGACCGGGATGCCCGCCGCAATCGCGGTGACCACGCTGACAAGCACGAGGGCGATGAAGGCGTGCAGCTTCACCTTCATGATGAGAACGAGGAGCACAGCGACGGCAGCCGCCGCGATGACCATCAGGGTTGCGGCTCCGTACGCCGGTGCGATCGCTTCCATGAGGGCGCCGTACCCACCACCCTGCCGTCCGAATCGTGGGGTGGACGCGCGACGCAGGTCCCTGGCGTCGCGCGGCCCGATCTCCCATACTGTCCCGGGACTCGCTCGAGGTTCGCGGCACGTGCGACATCCCGGGCCCGCAGGACGAGGGGGACTCGGATGTCGTCGTGGAACACCGTCGGTCGGATCGTGGCTGGCCTGTGCGCCATGGGCCTGGTGGCGACTCCCACCGTGGTCGCGGCGACCTCGCCGACCGCGCCGACGGGCTCGGCGGCCCCGGCGTTCTCGGCGCCGGGCGCGCGTCAGCTCCCGGCCGGCTTCAACGACTCGGCCGTCGGCAGCATCACCCAGCCCACCGGCATGGCGTGGACCCCCGACGGGCGAATGCTCGTGATCTCCAAGCTCGGCGAGCTCGTGGTCATGGAGGAGGACCGACCCAACCGGGTCGCACTCGACCTCGGCCCCCGGATCTGCACGGCCAAGGAGCTGGGGCTGCTCGGGATCGCGGTCGATCCCGAGTTCGCCGAGAACCGCTTCGTCTACGTCTACTACTCGCGCGACCGCGGCGGCCGGTGCGGCGAGCCGCGGGTACCCGACCAGCCGGTCAACCAGGTCGGCCGCTTCGTGCTCCCGGGCAGCAACGTGATCGACCCGGCCAGCGAGAAGGTCATCGTCGGCAACATCGTCTCGTCCGCGGCGCACCACGTCGGCGGCGACCTGGAGTTCGGCGCGGACGGCTACCTCTACATCACCGTCGGCGACGGCGTGTGCAGCGTGCGTGACGAGCAGCGCTGCGGCGTGCTCAACACCAACCCCCAGGACCGGGCGGTCGCGCAGGGCAAGGTGCTGCGCGTCGGTCGCGCCGGCAGGGCGGCCGCCACGAACCCCTACGTCGGCAGCCCGGGCGCTCGGCGCTGCACCGATCCCGCCGGGATCCCCGCAGGGGCCGGACCCTGCAAGGAGATCTTCGCCCTGGGGTTCCGCAACCCCTTCCGCTTCGCGCGCAAGCCGGGGACGAGCATCTTCTTCGTCAACGACGTCGGCCAGGACACGTGGGAGGAGATCGACCGCCTCGTCCCGGGCAAGAACTACGGGTGGAGCAGGCGCGAGGGCTTCTGCGCCACCGGCTCGACCACCGACTGCGGCGCGGTCCGCGGGCTGCGGGACCCGATCCACGCCTACCGGCACCGGGACGAGTGCCGGTCGGTGACCGGAGGGGCGTTCGTGCCCTCCGGCCTGTGGCCGGGGTTCGAAGGGGCCTACCTGTTCGCCGACTACGCGTGCGGCAAGGTCTGGCGTCTCGACCGTCAGGCCGACGGCAGCTTCGCGCGTCGGCCCTTCAGCTCGGGGCTGTCCGGCCCGACCCACCTCCGCTTCGGCCCGTACGGTGACACCCAGGCGCTCTACTACCTCAGCATCTTCGACGGCGAGGTACGTCGCATCGTCAGCACGTCGGCGAACAGCGAGCCCACCGCGTCCTTCCGGTACACGCCTGACGGCACCCGGGTCTCGTTCGACGGCGCCGCCAGTCGTGACGGGGACGCCGCGGACGAGATCGCCACGTGGAGCTGGGACTTCGGTGACGGCTCCCCGGTCGTCGAGACCACCGGACCCGCGGTGTCCCACACCTACGCCACCGTCGGCGAGAAGACCGTGACCCTCACCGTGACCGACTCGCGAGGCCTCGCCTCCGAGCCGGTCTCGCGCACCGTGCACTCCGGCGAGCACGCGCCGTCGGTCGCCTTCACGCAGCCGGCCGCCGATGCGCTGTTCAGCGTCGACGACCCCTTCACCGTCGCTGTGACAGCGACCGACGAGGAGGACGGTGACCTGCCAGGCTCCAGCGTCACGTGGCTGATCAAGCGCCAGCACGCCAACCACGTCCACCCCTACCTCGGCCCGGTGACCGGTACGTCCGTCGACGGCGTCTACCCGAAGGCGGAGAACCTGGACGCGACGACCGACAGTCGGCTGGTCGTCGAGGTGACCGCGGTCGACTCGCGCGGTCACAGCACGACGCTGGAGCGGACGCTCGAGCCGCGCACGGTCGCCCTGAGGTTCCTCACCCGGCCGCGCGGAGGCTCGGTCATGATCGAGGGTGAGCTCTCTGCGACCCGTCGCGACCTCGTGTCGTGGGTGGGCCACGACTTCGGCGTCCGGGCGCCGAACCAGAGGATCGGCGGGCAGCGATACGTTTTCGAGCGGTGGTCGGACGGTCAGCCGCGCGCGCACACCATCGACTCGCCGGCCGACCCCACGACGTACGTCGCGATCTTCCGCCGCCCCTGACGTCGCGACGGTCCGAGGGTGCCGGCGGTGCCCGTCATGAGGTGGAGGGACGACGCACGAGTGGGCCCCCAGGGGATCGAACCCTGAACCCGCGGATTAAAAGTCCGCTGCTCTGCCGATTGAGCTAGAGGCCCGGGGGCCGCGCTGTCCGGTCGACGGGACCTCGATGGAACCGTCGGCGGAACGCAACCTCCGGAGGAAGCGTAGTGGGGCACCGGGCGGGACTGAACCTGTCCCCGCCGTCGCCGCCGTCGAGGTCCTGCCGCGCTGGTTGCCGAGGGCTGTTCCGGTGCTGCAGTCCCACCAGGCGGTGCAGCGTGAGACCTGGGTCACGTGACCTGAGGGCCGGCGTCTCGTTGGCTTTGAGGGGCTCAGCCCCCAACGGTGGGCAGACAGCCCACCGTCACGTCGACAAGCGAGGAGCGTGCGTACATGTCACGCCGACCCCTGGCCACGGCTGCCGTCCTGGCGATGAGCATCATCGTCGCACCAGGCACGGTCGCCGCAACGGCAGAACCAGCGGCTCCGCAGGCAAGCCCTGCGGGCGCGGAGCGGAGCACGACGACTGCGGCACCGGACGGGTCTTTCACCCTCATCGGGCGACGAGCCGCGGCCTACCGGACACCAGACGACGTCGAGAAGGTGTGGAGCACCCGCTATCCCGACGGGTCCCGGCAGACCCGCTACCAGCAGGTCGTTGCCAACGCTGAGGTCCTCGGCGGTCAGACGACCGTCTTCCGCAACGCCGCGGGACGCAGGACCAGTGTCGTGGGTTCCCACTACGCCACGTTGCAGCCCACCAACCGCAAGCGGCTGTCGCTGGACGACTCGCTCCGCGTCGCCGGTCAGGTTCTCGGTGTCCGCGGAGAACGTTCCAGCACGCTGCACATCGACCCGCGCGACGGTCGACTGTTCTACGAGGTCGACACGCGTCGCTTCGCGCAGCGTCCGGTGCTCTGGATCGACGCCGCTGACGGCAGCATCCGGAACCGCTTCGACGCACTCGCCGAAGAGGGGAGGGGCATAGGGATCAAGGGCGACACGAAGACCATCGACACCAGCGGCCCGGCCGGAGCGCGTCGGATGATCTCCTCCGACGGCAGGCAGGAGACGTACGACGCGCAGAACCGCACGAACCATCCCGGCGTCCTCATGACCGACCCCGACGACGTGTGGGACCTCGACCAGCCGCAGAACCTGAGCCCGAGTCAGGCGGCCGGGGTCGACGCCCACTTCTACGCCGAGCTCGTGGACGACTTCTACGCCGACACCTTCGGCCGCGACAGCATCGACGACCAGGGCATGACGATCATCTCGACGGTGCACTACGACGCGGGCTACTGCAACGCCTTCTGGAACGGCGAGCAGATGACCTACGGCGACGGCGACACCCCGGAGACCTGCAAACCGCTCTCGGGCGGCCTCGACGTCATCGGCCACGAGCTGACCCACGGCGTCACCGAGTTCACGTCCGGCCTGATCTACGAGAACGAGTCCGGAGCCCTCAACGAAGCCTTCAGCGACATGATCGGCAACACCACGGAGTTCTACGCTGACAAGCGCTCCCTCGACCCGGCTGCTGAGCCGGACTGGTTGATCGGTGAGGACGTCATCCCCGCCGGTGTCTACGGCGGGGACGAGGCAGGCTTCCGCGACATGAGCGATCCCGAGGCCGACGGCGACCCGGACCACTACTCGGAGCGCTTCACCGGCACCTCCGACAACGGAGGCGTGCACACCAACTCCGGGATCCCGAACCATGCCTACTACCTGGCGGTCAACGGAGGCACCAACGCCGGATGCGACAGCATCGGCTCGGGCGGTCACCAGCACGCCGTCGACTGTGCGGTCAGGGTTCCTGCGCTCGGCCTGAACCGGGCGAAGAACATCTTCTACCGCGGCTTCACGAGCCTGACCGAGTACGCCAACTTCTGCGACGCCCGAGCAGGGACCATGGCGGTCGCGGGTGGCAACCGGGCCGCGATCCGCAAGGCGTGGGCCGCGGTCGGAGTCCGTGGCGGGTGCGAGCCTGCCGTTCCGCCGCCGCCGCCGTGCGTCGGCGACGCCACAGCACAGATCCCGTTCGAGTCACCGCACCCCTACGGCAACAACGGTGACTGCACCTGGACCTACGACAACGGGTCGCCCGGTTTCGCCTTCCACTTCGACATGCTGGAGACCGAAGCTGGCTACGACTACGTCTACGTCAAGGACGCTGACGGCAACGTGCTGGCCCGCTACGACGGGACCCACCCGCTGCCCGGTGGGGTGACGACTCCGTGCATCCCGACGAGCGTGGGTTCGGTGCAGCTCGTCACCGACCAGGCAGTGACTGACCAGGGGTTGGTCGTCGACCGGGTCGAGGACTGCTGACCTCTCCCTGTCGCAAGGACATCCCACCCCGCTTCGCCGCTTCGTTGAGCGGCGCAGCGGGGTGAGGTGCGTCTGGTCCCGGGCGCGTCTCAGCTGGCCGACCTCTGTCACCATGGGCTGATGGCGACCACACCGCATGACGAAGGAGACGGTTCCGACACCGCCGCCGGGGTCGACGTCGCGCAGGTCGTCTTCGCCTGCGTCCGCAACGGTGGGCGCTCGGTGATCAGCCGCGTGCTGACCGAGCACTACGCGCAGGGCCGCGTGATCGCCCGATCGGCCGGCACCCAGCCCGGCGAGCACATCCACGCCGAGGTCGCCGCGGTGCTCGAGAAGCTGGGCCTCGACACCTCGCGAGAGGCCCCGACCCTGTTGACGCGCGAGACGATCGCCGCCTCGACGATGGCCATCACCCTCGGGTGCGGCGAGGAGTGCCCCTACGTCCCCGGTGTGCGGTACGTCGACTGGCCGGTCGCCGATCCCGGTGGTCAGGACGAGGAGACGGTCCGAGAGATCGTCGCCGACCTCGACGCCCGGGTGAGGCAGCTCCTGGTCGAGCTGGTGCCCGACCTGGAGCTGCCCCCCTCGGTGGTCGATCCGTCCCGCTGAGGCGGGCGGTTCGACGTACTCGTCGTCAGCGACCGATCTCGAAGTGGTCGACGTAGCCGGCGCCGTCCCGGACCCGCAGCACCAGGGTGTGGCGCCCGGGCCCGAGGCTCGCGGTAGACGCTGACGAAGCCGAACTCCGGCCGCCGCGACGTCGAGACGAAGTCGAGGCGGTCGATCACCTCACCGTCGACCAGGATCACGCCGCGGCCACCCGCCCGGGACTTGCCGAACTCGAGGCGGATCGCCGGCTGGTCGAAGCTCAGCCGCATGGTGCCCGGGCGCGGGGTGGCGCAGTAGTCGCCGCCCATGGCGCCGGCACCCTGGCGGGTGCGCCACGAGTCGGACTTCGTGACGCGCGAGGCCTGACAGGCGACCAGGTGGCGCACCCGGATCCGCACGGTGTCGGTGTCCGAGGCGCCGCTGGGATCGGTGACCGTCAGCGTGGCGGTGTAGCGGCCCGCCTTGGCGTAGGAGAGCGTCGGGCGGACGTCCGTGGAGTCCTTGGTCGCGCCACCGTCGCCGAAGTCCCAGGAGTACTGCAGGTCACGGGGGGTCTCGGCGTCGTCGGAGTCACGCGCGTCGAGCTGGAGCCTGCTCCTTGGTGCGCACCACCTCGTCGCTGGTCAGGGCCTTGGCGACCGGAGCGGTGTTGGCCGGCGGCTCCGGGTCCCCGTCACCGGCGGCGTAGCCGTAGTCGAATTCACCACAGCCCTGGCCCATGTCGAAGTCGACCGACCCGGCGAGGTTGCCGTCGGAGGCGACGGGGCCGACGTCGGTGCCCACCATGCGGGTCACCAGGAACGAGAGGCAGTCGTACTGGAATCGCCACGGCGTCTCGACGTCGGTGTAGCGGGGGTCGGGCTCGGTCTCGGCCGGGTCGGTGTAATTGTCAGTGTGACCTCGACCCGCGTCCGTGAAGGACTTGTCACCGGCCGCGTCCGTCCACGCCGCGTCGTTCAGGTCGGGCGTGTCCGAACCGGGCTCGGGCTGGCTGTCCAGCGGCGACTGCGCGGGCGGGTTGTCGGTGCCGACGTTGCCGTAGCCGTGCGCCTCGTCGGTGTAGACCATCGAGAGGCCGGGCGCGAACTCGATCGGGTCGCGGTCGTTCTCGCCCTTGCCGTCGAGGTCGAAGCCTGACCGGTCGCGCAGCTCCATGTAGTAGGCGTGGTCGGCCGGCGCCTCGGCGTCGGCGTTGATGTAGCTCCAGCCCTGGGTGCAGCGGACCCGAAGTCGTCCTGGCAGCCGCCGTTGAAGACCCGCGGGTCGTCCGGCCCGCCGTCGGACTCGAAGTCGGTCTCCAGCAGCACCTCGTCGCCGCCCGGTGTCGTCGCCGTCACCGTCACGTCGTCGATGAACCAGCCGGGACGGGCCAGGCCGGGGTCGGTGGCGTAGCTGAAGCGCAGTACGCCGTCGTCGGTGCCGGCCAGCTCGCTGACGTCGAAGCTGTCGGCGAGGAACACCGACTCGGGGTAGGTGCCGGTCAGGCGGTCCAGGTCCTGGGTGCCGTCGTCGTAGGAACCGCTCGACCCGGTGATGCCGTTGCCGTACTTGCTCTGGCAGGCGTTGGCGTTGGGGTTCGTCGCGGCCGGAGTGGTGTAGCCGTTCTCGGACTCCGAGGAGGTGAAGGTGTCACCGCCGTCGGTCGAGGTCAGCACGAAGCCGTAGTCGTAGTCCCACTCGATGTCCCACAGGGACTTGAGCTCGAGGCTCACCGTGCTGCCCTCGGGCAGGTCGGCGAGACCGGGCACGGCGAGGTCGAGGTTGTGGCCCGCCTCGGGCGCGCAGCCGAAGTCGTTGCCCGAGCCGGACCACCAGGCGTGGCTGGCGCTCGCGCCGTCGCCCGAGTCGAACTTCGCCGGGTCGATCAGCTGACGTCCGGGCAGCTTGGCCACGAAGGCCTTGGCGTTGTGGACGGTGCCGTCGGTGCCGTTGCGCAGCGTGTACGGCGTGCCGTCCTCGGTCTGCCACTTCACGAGCCCGGTGTCCTGCTTGGAGTCGGTCCACTCGTTGACGGTGGGGCTGGTCCCGGGCTTGAGCACCTCGGGCACGATCCAGCCCATCTCCTGGCGGCTGAACACGTCCATGTTGTGCGACTTGTCGGTCGCCATCAGGTTCCAGTCGCCGTAGGTCTCGCGGCTGCCCAGGGAGTAGAAGTCGGGCAGGCCGAGGGAGTGGCCGTACTCGTGCGAGATCACCGACGCCTTGTCGATGGCGGTCTCGGGGTTCACGTTGTAGGGCCCGACGCGCACCATCACCGGGAAGTCGGTGGTGTCGGTGGTCATCTGCGAACGGGCGGCGGTCGTGTAGAACAGCGGCCGGTCCTCGTCGTCGCGCAGCTGGTCGTCAGTGACGAATCCGCCCTGTCCGGTCTCGGGATCGGTGTAGGAGAACTCCAGCGACGAGGAGTGCGGCCAGACGTTGTCGTAGGGGGCGTCGGCGTACGCGCAACCCGCGACGCTCAGCTGCGAGGCGCCGTTGCCGCCGCAGCCGGCGAACACGACCATGAAGAAGTCGACGACGCCGTCCTTGTCGGTGTCGAAGTCGGAGTAGTCGATCTCCGGGTCCGCGATCGACGCGGCGTCGTAGACGAGCTTGCCGGTCGGGCCGCAGCCGGAGTCGATGTCGGCCAGAGCGCCCACCCCGGTCACCGCGCCGGTCACGGCGCTGCCGGTCTTGTCGGAGCCGTAGTACTCCGTCTGGCCGGGCAGCTGGTAGATGCCGCCCTGGATGCGCTCGGCGTAGACCGGCGAGCCCGGTCCGACCGCGGGGTTTCCGTTGAACGTCGCACCCTTGCAGGTGCCGTTCGGTGCAGGCGTCGGTGAAGCGCTCGTCGCCGGTGAAGGGGGCGGTGGCGATGTCGGCCGACGGCACGGTGCCGTCGGGGAACAGCTGGCCCAGGCTCATCTCCTGGAAGAGGTTGAACGTCGAGCCCGGCAGGCTGGGCGAGTTGATCTTCTCGCTGAGCTCGGCGCCGCTGTTCGACGCCTGGTAGTCGCGGTCGTAGTAGGCCACGGGCACGACCGGGAACGGGCGGTCGCCGTACCGGGCGGTGTCGTACTGCGCACCCGGCGGGACGACGCGCGGTCCGTGGCTGGTGGCCGTGCCTTGCTGCGCGCCGCCGACGCGGAGGACGGCGGTGGTCGACAGGTCGCGCCACACGAGGGTGGGCTCCTGGGCGGTCGTCCGGGCCGCGGACTCCACGATGAGCTGGGTCTGTGACGGCTCGTCGGCGCTGCCGGCGGGCACGGACGGGATCGTCCACGTCACGGTGCTGCCGGGCAGCGCCGGAGATGCTGCCCGCGGCGCTGCGCGCGCCGGTGATCGACGTGCCGCGCGGGCGCGGTGAGGGTGACGGTGACGTCCTCGACCGCGCTCTCCGCGGGGTTGCGGACGAAGATCCGCGAGACGTAGTCGTCGCCGGGCTTCACCCAGCCGACCTCGGAGACGAAGCTGTTCTCGAGCTGCAGGTCGTCGGGGCCGGCGAGGACGACGGCGGCGGCGCCCGCGTCGGCGGTGCGCAGCTGCTCGTACGTCGCGTCGGTGGCGCGTACGGCGAGCGTGGTGGCGCTGGTCCCGGCGGGCCAGTGTCCGGGTGGCGCGACCGGGGACCGTGGTGTCGAAGGACCCGTCGGCGCCGGCCGTGACGGCCTGGGTGGCGAGGACCTCGCCGTCGGGGGCGACCAGCTCGAGGGTGAACGCCGCCGGGACGCCCGACTCGGGCGTGACGCCGTCCGTGGTGGGGGCGCCGATGCGGCCGCTGACCTCGATCGCGTCGCCCGCAGCCACAGCCGCGGCCTGGCCGTCGAACTCGGCCGCCAGCTCGGGCGCAGCGTCCTCTGCGTCGGGGGCGTCAGGGGCGTCGGGGGCGTCGGGGGCGTGGGGGCCGGGGGCGTCCGGGGCCCGCGACCTCAGCCTCAGGGTCCTGCTCGGCCACCTGCGCCGGTGGGCTCGGCGTCTCGGCGGCACCGGCGGCACCGCTGAGCACCGTGGTGGCCGAGAGGATGAGCGCGGCGAGGGCTGCGGTGACGGTGGAGCGGCGGTGGCGCAGGATCATGGACGGCATCCTCACAGGGACTGCGCCGGAGCATGGTCAGTTCCGGTCGACCGCCGTCAAACGACGTGAGGGCGCGCGGGTTACGCGCACGGATCACCCGTCGAGTCCGGCCGCGGGGCGTCGTACTCCCCATGCCTGAGCGTCGTACTCCCCAGGCTGAGCGTCGTACTCCCCATGGCTAACTGGCGCTCCCCATGCTCCGGACGCCATGGGGAGCGCCAGTTTGCCGACATACCTTGGGAAACCGACGCTCCGCAGAGTGCGGGTCAGACGCGGTCGATGCGGCGCTCCTCGACGTGGGTGGTGCGTGCGCGCTGCTGGGTCATCACGAGTCCGAGGACGATCGTGAGGACGCCGGCGCCGATGAGGATCCAGCCGAGCATGATGTCGTCGACCCCGGCGAGGTCGTAGCTGATGACCGGCGTGACGAACAGCAGGCCGAGGACGATCAGGACTACTCCGAGTCCGAGACCCATGACGTGCTCCTCTCTCAGCGCCACCTGGCGGTGGCGGGGGTGCCCGACCGGCGAGCCCGGCGGTGCAGGAGGTCTATACCCCGCTGATCGGCGCCTCATGCGCGCACTGGTCTAGTCATATACGGTATTCGGGACAATAGGCCACCATAGACGGGACTTAGGTCCCACAATAGGACAAGAGCCGCTTTCCGTCCCCCGTTGGAGCGCGGTTCACGCTTGAGAACTTGGGAGGGTTCGTATGGCAACGCTCATCGCAGCACGCGCGACGTCGGCCGCCAGCTACACCAGGACCAAGGCGCCGACGTCGCGCGAGCTGCACATGATGAAGCGGTTCGGGCAGGGACACGGCCGAGCGCTGTTCCGGCAGATGCGCGCTGCCGGCGGGGAGATGGCCTGGTTCGAGCAGCAGCTCGACCCCAATGCCGTCCCCCAGACCGCCACGGCGCTCGCCGTACCGTCGTGGTTCCCGGCGCTGCAACGCAGCGCCACGACCAAGCGGGCCACCGACGCCGACGGGTCGTACAACACCTACGAGTACGCCACCGACCTGGCCAACTACACGCTGCAGATGCGCATCAACTCCTCGCGGCCCCTGTTCGAGACCATGGTCGACTTCTGGAGCACCCACCTCCACGTCAACGCCCGCGACTTCCCGAGCTTCGTGCAGCGCTACAGCTACGACGAGATGCTGCGCGAGAACGCCCTGGGCACCTTCGAGGACCTGCTCGTCGCGGCCACCACCCACCCGGCCATGCTGATGTTCCTCGACAACTGCGAGTCGGTGAGGAACCGGCCCAACGAGAACCACGGCCGTGAGCTGCTCGAGCTGCACACCGTCGGCCGGGTCTCCGGCTACACCGAGACGATGGTCAAGGACTCGGCCAAGATCCTGTCCGGGTGGACGATCCGTTCCGACTACGAGGCCTGGTACGACCCGAACCGCCACACCACCGGGGCCGTCAGCGTGCTCGGCTTCCAGCACCCGAACACCTCCGCCGACGGCAAGGCGATGTCGCTGGACTACCTGCGCTACCTCGCCCGCCACGAGCTGACCGCGCGCACGGTGTGCCGCAAGCTCGCGGTCCGCTTCGTCTCCGACGACCCGCCGGCCGCGCTCGTCGACGAGCTGGTGCGGACCTACCTGAGCTCGGGCACCGACATCAAGGCCGTGCTGCGGACCCTGGTGGCGTCAGAGGTCTTCTGGGCCTCGGTCGGCCAGAAGGTGCGCAGCCCCGTCGACGACGTCGTCGCCTCCGTCCGGGCGCTCGGCGTGAAGGTCCAGGCGCCCACCGGCCGCGCGTCGTTCGCCCACGAGCTCAGCGTGTCCATCAAGAGCGTCAAGCTGTTCCAGTGGCCCCGCCCCGACGGCCCGCCCGACACCGCCGACGCCTGGTGCTCGGCCTCGCGGATGCTCGCCTCGTGGCGCAACCACTGGGGGCTGGCCGGCGGCTACTGGCCCGACGGGCAGGCGGTCTACCGCAAGCCGGCCTCCTACCTGCCGCAGGACCGGATCCGCTTCGACCTCCTCGTCGACCACGTCTCGCGCACGGTGCTGGGCAAGCCCTCGACCGACCGGCTGCTCCAGGCCGCCTGCGAGGGCCTCGACGTCACGCCCGGGGAGATCGTGACGGCCGGCCACAAGGTCGTGAAGTACCGCTTCAACCGGCTGCTTGCCGTCCTGCTGGACTCTCCGGAGCACATGTCGCGATGACCGAGAACCCCTGCTGCGACGAGTACGAGCGCATGACGGCGCTGTCACGGCGACGCTTCCTCGGAGGCGTCGCGGCCGCCGGCGCCACCGCGGTGACCACCAGCCTCTTCGGCGAGGCCGTGCAGCAGGCGTCGTACGGCGCGAGCGACGGCAACGTCGTGGTCGTGCTCAGCTGTCGCGGCGGCCTCGACGGTCTCGGCCTGGTCGTGCCCCACGGCGACCCCGCCTACTACAGCGCGCGACCCAGCATCGCGCTGCCGCGCAGCTCCCTGGTCTGCACCGACGAGATGTTCGGTCTCCACCCCAAGATGGCCCCGGTCTCCTGGCTCTGGGACGCCGGCGAGCTCACCGCCGTCCACGCCGTCGGCATGCCGGTGGTCAACCGCTCCCACTTCTCCGCGATGGAGGAGGTGGAGGACGCCGACCCCGGGTCGTCGACGCGGCAGGGCTGGGTCAACCGGATGGTCGGCCTCGACGCTCCCGCCACGCAGGTCATGTCCCTGGGCAGCGCGATCGCGCCCACCGTCATCGAGGGCCCCAACACCTCCATGGCTGCCGCGACGGTCGACGACCTGGAGCTGCGCGGGACGGAGAACGGCTGGAAGACCGCGCGCCGCCGCCATCTCACCACCACCTGGGGCGAGCAGGGCGGGCCGATGGGGCGCGCCGCTCGACTCGCGCTGGACTCGGTGGCGCGCCTCGAGCCGGTGGTGAGGTCGCGCTACGTCGCGGACGCGGCCTACCCCAGCACCCAGCCGGGCAAGGACCTCGGCGACGCGCTCAAGGACTCGGCCCGCCTCATCAAGGCGGGCCTGGGCGTCGAGGTCATCACCATCGACTTCGGCAGCTGGGACCACCACGACAGCTACGGCAACACCGGCGTGGGGCAGATGCAGAAGATGGTCGACGCCCTCGCCCGGTGCATCGACTCCTTCATGCGCGACCTCGGCGGGCATCGCTCACGCGTCACGCTCGTGACCATCAGCGAGTTCGGTCGACGGGTCGCGGAGAACGGCAACCGCGGTCTCGACCACGGCTGGGGCAACATGATGCTCGTCGCCGGCGCGGGGGTGCGGGGAGGCCGCTACCACGGCTCCTGGCCCGGGCTGTCGTCCGGCAAGCTGGTCGACGGCGACCTCGCGGTCACCACCGACTACCGCCAGGTTCTCGGCGAGCTCGTCCACAAGCGGTTCCCCGACAAGGACGTCACGAAGGTGTTCCCCGGGGTCGGCTACGACCCCGTCGGCGTGCTGTCCGGGAGCTGAGCCGCGCCCGGCCGCCACGGGATCGACGTACGGCGTGGCGGGGTTCACTCGCGACGCACCCGACCCTTTCGTCACCGCGAATAGTTGGTAAGATGGCTCTCGCACCAGATGCACCAGTTCCGGCAGGTCCCAATCGTCCGCGGAGTGTTGTGAATCCGGCGGCGTTGGCTCACAGGTTGCATTGCTTCTCGGTGGGGTTCAGCGTCACGCATGTGGTGCAGGGGCGTCGAAGACGGCGCGCCTAGCCCCAATAGAGGAGTAACAGAGCATGGCTCAGGGCACTGTCAAGTGGTTCAACGCCGAGAAGGGTTTCGGCTTCATCGCGCAGGAGGGCGGCGGCGACGACGTCTTCGTGCACTTCTCCGCCATCCAGATGCAGGGCTACAAGTCCCTGGAGGAGAACCAGCGCGTGGAGTTCGAGGTCACCCAGGGCCCCAAGGGTCCCCAGGCCGAGAACGTTCGCAACGCCTGATCGTTTCACCCGTGGGCCCCGACCGTCTGACGGTCGGGGCCCACGTGCGTCCGGGGGGAGTGGCGCGGCGGGGTGCGGCGGGTGCGGCGGGTGCGGCGGCTGAGCCTCGGCGGGTGCAGTTTCGGCGAGCATTGGCCTCGGAACCGGCCCAAGCCCTACGATTGCCGACGGCCCACACCCCTCCTCAGGAGCTCATCGTGGCTTTTCGCCTTCGTCTCCGTCCCGTGGACGACACGTTCTTCGACCTGTTCACCGATGCCAGCAAGCACCTCGTCCAGGGGGCCGACCTGCTGACCGAGATGCTCGGCGGGTTGCAGAACGGCGGCGTGGACCGCGCCGAGCTGGCCGAGCGCATGCGGGAGGAGGAGCACCTCGCCGACGAGGACACCCACGCGATCATCCGCAAGGTCAACACCACCTTCGTCACGCCCTTCGACCGCGAGGACATCTACGCCCTCGCCTCGGCCCTCGACGACGTCATGGACTTCATGGAGGAGGCCGTCGACCTCGTCGTCCTCTACGACATCCACGCGCTGCCCGACGGCGTGGACGACCAGGTCGAGGTGCTGCGCCGCTGCGCCGCCATCTGCGCGGAGGCGATGCCCTCGCTGCGCAGCATGAAGGACCTCGACGAGTTCTGGATCGAGATCAACCGTCTCGAGAACGCCGGCGACAAGTCCTACCGACTGATCCTGGCGCACCTCTTCAGCGGCAGCTACGAGGCGCTCGAGGTGCTCAAGCTCAAGGACGTCGTGGACTCCCTCGAGGCGGCCATCGACGGCTTCGAGAAGGTCGCGAACATCGTCGAGCAGATCGCCGTCAAGGAGTCCTGAGCGTGGACCTCGCGATCATCATCGCGGTCGTCGGCGTCGCTCTCGTCTTCGACTACACCAATGGCTTCCACGACGCCGCGAACGCGATCGCGACCTCGGTCTCGACCCGGGCGCTGACCCCGCGGATCGCGCTCGCCATGGCCGCGGTCATGAACTTCATCGGCGCCTTCCTCGGCCAGGAGGTCGCCAACACCGTCGGCGGCGTCATCACCCCCTCGCAGACCACCAGCGGCATGGTGGTGGTGATGGCCGGGCTCTTCGGCGCCATCGCGTGGAACCTGCTGACGTGGTACTTCGGCCTGCCGTCGTCGTCCTCGCACGCGCTGATCGGCGGCCTCGTCGGCGCCGCGATCGCGTCCGGCTCCGGCGTGAAGTGGGACGTCATCCGCGAGAAGATCCTCATCCCGATGGTGGCCTCGCCGCTGTTCGGCTTCGCCGCCGCGGCCGTCGTCATGTTCGCGATCATGTGGATCTTCCGCCGGGCCAACCCCAACAAGGCGCAGCGCGGCTTCCGGGCGGCTCAGACCCTGAGCGCCGCGGCCATGGCCCTGGGCCACGGCCTCCAGGACGCCCAGAAGACGATGGGCGTCATCTTCCTGGCTCTGGTCACCGGCGGCTTCGCCTCGGCCGACGACGACCTTCCGTTCTGGGTCATCCTGGCCGCCGCCGGCGCGATCTCGGCCGGCACCTACGCGGGTGGCTGGCGCATCATGCGCACGCTCGGCCGGCGCATCATCGACCTCGACCCGGCGCGCGGCTTCGCCGCGGAGTCGGTCGCGGCCGGCGTCCTCTACACGACCGCCTTCGCCTTCGAGGCGCCGATCTCCACCACCCACACCATCACCTCCGCGGTGATGGGCGTCGGCGCGACCAAGCGACTCTCCGCCGTCCGGTGGGGCGTGGCTCGCAGCATCGTCGCCGCCTGGGTCCTGACCTTCCCGATGGCCGGCCTCATGGCCGCCCTGACCTACGAGATCCTCCACAACGTCCTCCAGCTCCCCTGACCCCGCGCACTCCTGTGCGGTTTCCTCGCGAGTCGGCGTGTCGTGCGGCGCGAGTCGGCGTGTCGTGCGGCGCGAGTGGGCGTGTCGTGCGGCGCGAGTCGGCGTGTCGTGCGGTGGGAGGGTGGCCCCGTGCGTGAGTACGACGTCGCCGTGATCGGAGCGGGGCAGGCCGGCCTGGCGGTGGGCTACTACCTGCAACGCGCCGGCCTCGAGCCGGGCTCCGACTTCGTCATCCTCGACGCGCGCCGACCGCCCGGGCGGCTCGTGGCCGCGCATGTGGGACGGTCTCCGCCTGTTCTCGCCCGCGGCCTACTCCTCCCTTCCCGGTCGGCTGATGCCACCGTGGGACGACGCCGCCCGCGGCTTCCCGCCCCGCGACCACGTGGTGTCCTACCTCGCGGCCTACGAGGAGCGCTACCGGCTCGCGCCGCTGCGCCCCCACCGGGTCACGGCGGTACGTCGATCCGACGACGACCCGGCCGGCCCCCTCCTCGTCGAGGCGCCCGGCCTCGACGTCGCCGCGAGGCGCGTGGTGTCTGCCACCGGCACGTGGGACCGGCCGTTCTGGCCGTCGTACCCGGGGATGGGTGACTTCACCGGCACCCAGCTGCACGCGTCGTCGTACCGACGTCCGGACGATCTTCGTGGTCAGCAGGTGGTCGTCGTCGGCGGCGGGAACTCGGCCGCGCAGATCCTGGCCGAGGTGTCGACCGTCGCGGAGACGACGATGGGTGACGCCGCGACCGCCACGGTTCCTGCCCGACGACGTCGACGGTCGGGTCGCTCTTCGAGACCGCGACCGCGCGGGTGCAGGCGCAGCACGAGGGACGCCAGCACGACGGGGTCGGTGGGCTCGGCGACATCGTCATGGTCGCGGCGGTGCGCGAAGCACGCTCGCGCGGCGTGCTCGAGGCGAGGCCGATGTTCAGCCACCTCGTGCCCGAGGGGGTCGCGTGGGGCGACGGCCACGTGGTCGCGTGCGACACCATCATCTGGTGCACCGGCTTCCGCCCCGCCCTGCGGCATCTCGCTCCGCTGCACCTGCGCGAGGCCGACGGCCGGCTCCTGGTCGAGGGTACGGCAGGGACCCGGAGCGTGCGCGAGCGGCGCGTCCATCTCGTCGGGTACGGCGACTGGGTCGGCGCGGCGTCGGCGACCCTCATCGGGGTGGGGCGCAGCGCTCGGGCGACCGTCGACGAGCTCCTCGGATCTCTGCGCGAGTGAACTCGCGCGCAGGCGGTCGCCCCGGTGCGTGAACGCCAGCCACACGCCGATTCGCGCCGCACGACACGCCGACTCGCGCCGCACGACACGCCGACTCGCGCCGCACGACACGCCGACTCGCGCCGCACGACACGCCGACTCGCGGGGAGGCGGGGAGGGGGGGAGGGGTGTCAGCCGAAGCGGCCGGAGATGTAGGCCTCGGTCGACTCCATGTCGGGGTTGGAGAAGATCTTGTTCGTCGGGTTCATCTCGACCAGCTGGCCGGGCTTGCCGGCGCCGGCGAGGTTGAAGAAGCCGGTCTCCTCCGACACCCGCGCGGCCTGCTGCATGTTGTGGGTGACGATCACGATCGTGTAGTCGCTCTTCAGCTCGTGGATGAGGTCCTCGATCGCCGAGGTCGAGATCGGGTCGAGCGCCGAGCACGGCTCGTCCATGAGCAGCACCTGCGGCTCCACCGCGATCGCGCGCGCGATGCACAGCCGCTGCTGCTGACCACCGGAGAGCCCCATCCCGGGCTTGTTCAGCCGGTCCTTGACCTCGGTCCACAGGTTCGCCCCGCGCAGCGACTTCTCGACGATGCCGTCGGCGGTCGACTTCGACATCTTCTTCGCGTTGAGCTTCGAGCCCGCGAGCACGTTGTCGTAGATCGACATCGTGGGGAAGGGGTTCGGTCGCTGGAAGACCATGCCGATCTGGCGGCGTACGGCGACCGGGTCGACGTCGGCGTCGTAGAGGTTCTGGCCGTCGATGACGATCTTGCCCTCCACGCGCGCGCCCGGGATCACCTCGTGCATGCGGTTGAGCGAGCGCAGGAACGTCGACTTGCCGCACCCGGACGGCCCGATGAGGGCGGTCACCGAGCGGGCCTCGATCGTCATCGAGACGCCCTGCACGGCGAGGAAGTCGCCGTAGTAGATGTCGAGGTCGGAGACGGTGATGCTCTTGGCCATGGTGGTTGTCGATTCCTTCTGGCTCAGCGGCCGGTCTTGGGGGAGAAGTACGAGCCGACGACGCGGGCGACGAGGTTCAAGATCATGACGATCGAGATGAGGACCAGCGCCGCGCCCCAGGCGCGCTCCTGCCCGAACTCGGGCGGGACGCCCGGCTGCATGTAGGAGTAGTAGATGAAGACCGGGAGGGTGGCCATCCGGTCGGCGAAGACGTTCATGTTCAGCGAGTCGGTGTCCCCGGCGATGATCAGCAGCGGCGCGGTCTCGCCGGCGACGCGAGCGACGGCCAGCATCACGCCGGTCACGATGCCGGCCATCGAGGTGGGCAGGACGACCTTGGTGATGGTGCGCCACTTCGGCACCCCCAGGGCGTACGACGCCTCGCGCAGCTCGTCGGGCACGAGCTTCAGCATCTCCTCCGAGGAGCGCACCACGATCGGGATCATGAGGATCGACAGCGCGATGGAGCCGCCGATGCCCATGCGGACGCCGGGCCCGAAGATCAGCACGAACAGCGCGTAGGCGAAGAGGCCGGCCACGATCGACGGGATGCCGGTCATGACGTCGACGAGGAAGGTCAGCCAGCGGCCCAGCCGGTTGCCCTTGCCGTACTCCACGAGGTAGATCGCGGCCATGATGCCGATCGGCACCGAGATGAGCGTCGCGAACAGCGTGATGAGCAGCGTGCCCATGATGGCGTGGTAGATCCCGCCGCCCTCGCCCACGACGTTGCGCATCGAGAACGTGAAGAACTCGGCGCTGAGGACCGGGAGGCCGTTGGACACCACGGCGTACACCAGTGTCACCAGCGGGACGAGCGCGATCGCGAAGGCGCTCCACACCAGGGTGGTGGCCAGCTTGTTCTTGGCCGCGCGCGAGCCCTCGACCGACGAGCGCCCACCCGGGCCAGGCGACGGCGAAGAGGACCACACCGAGCATGACGGTGGCGACGGGGCCGAGCCCCAGCGTCAGCGCCGCGAGTACGGCGACCGCGGCCGCCGGCCCGGCGACCACGAGGTGGGAGTGCTGGGGGAGGGTCTTGTGGGTCAGCGGCTCGGCGTCGCGCCCCGGCGGGGTCTGGGTGCGGTCGACGGTGGGAGTCGTCATGTCAGCGCCCCTCGATGTTGCTGCGGGCCACGATCGCGCGGGCCACGAAGTTGACGGCGAAGGTGATGACGAAGAGCACCAGGCCGCTGAAGATCAGCACGTTGATCTTCGTGCCGGAGGCCTCGCCGAACTGCAGGGCGATGTTGGCGGCGATGGTCGACGGGTTCGTCGTCGAGATCAGGTTGAACGTGATGATGCCGGTGGCCGAGAGCACCATGGCGACGGCCATCGTCTCGCCGAGCGCGCGGCCCAGGCCCAGCATGGTCGCGGAGATCATGCCCGAGCGGCTGTAGGGGAAGACCGTCATCCGGATCATCTCCCAACGGGTCGCACCGAGGGCCAGGGCGGCCTCCTGGTGCAGCGTCGGCGTCTGGGCGAAGATCTCGCGGGTGATCGCGGTGATGATCGGCAGCGCCATGACGGCGAGCACGATCGAGGCGGTGAGGATGGTCCGCCCGGAGGTGGCCGGCCCCTCGAAGAAGGGCAGGAAGCCGAGGTTGTCCTCGAGCCACTGGTAGAACGGCACGATCCGCGGACCGAGGAAGGCGATGCCCCAGAGTCCGTAGACGACGCTCGGCACGGCGGCGAGAAGGTCGATGAGGTAGCCGACCGGCTTCGACATCCGGCGCGGCGCGTAGTGCGAGATCACCAGCGCGACGCCGAAGGCGAGCGGCGTGGCGATCAGCATGGCGAGCACGGCGGCGAGCAGCGTGCCGTAGAGCAGCGGCCACACGTACAGCACGATGTTGCTCTTGCCGCCCATCGAGGCCTCGGCGGCGGTGATGGCGGGCGCACCCTCGAGGGTGAGGAAGATGGCGACGCCGGCCAGGGCGACGAGGATGACGATGCCGGCGGCCTTGGCGATGGCCGCGAACACCTGGTCGCCGCGCTGGGACACCCGGTCGGGTGCCAGTTCCTGCGGGGCCTGACTCGTGGTCACGCGCGTCCTCCGGGGTGTGCGTGGTGCGGGGGGATGGTTCTCCATGATGGCGGTCGACCCGGCGGGGTGTCCCGTCCGGCACCGGCCGCCGGTCGTCTGGCTCTGCACACCGCTCGTGCCGGCCACCTCACGGTGACCGGCACGAGCGCGTGCGGTGCGCGATCCACGGTCGGTCAGCCGACCTCGATGCCCTCGATGATGCTCTGGGCCTCGTCGGCGACCGACGACGGCAGCGGGGCGGAGCCGGCGTTGTCGGCCGACTCGGTCTGGCCCTCCTCGCTGAGGATGTAGGACATGTAGGCCTTGACCAGGTCGCCCTCGGCGGCGTCGGCGTACGACGGGCAGGCCATCAGGTACGACGTCAGCACGATCGGGTAGGTGCCGGCCTCCTCGGTCTCGTAGTCGAGGTCGAAGATGAGCTGGGTGTCGGTGGCGCTCTCGGCGGGCGGGGAGACCTCGAAGATCTTCGCCGCGGCCTCGGGCTCCGGGGCCACGAAGTCGTCGCCGACCCCGACGAGGGCGACGCCCAGGTCACCGGCCTGGCTGGCGTCGGCGTACCCGATGGAGTTGGCGCCCTGGGTGACGGCCTCGACGACGCCGGAGGTGCCGCTGGCGCCCTCGCCGCTGTCGAGCGGCCACTCCTCGACCTCACCGAAGGTCCACGCGTCAGGCGCGATGGTCGCGAGGTAGTTGGTGAAGTTGCCGGTGGTGCCCGACTCGTCGGAGCGGTGGACCGGGTTGATGGTCTCGGCGGGCAGCTCGACGTCGGGGTTGTCGCCCGCGATGGCCTCGTCGTCCCACGCGGTGATGTCACCGGCGAAGATGCCGGCGAGCGTCTCGGGGGACAGCTGCAGGTCCTCGACGCCCTCGAGGTTGTAGATGACCGCGATCGGCGAGACGTAGTTCGGCACCTCGATGGGGGCCTCGCCCTCGCAGCGCTTGGTGGCCGCCTCGAGCTCGCCGTCCTCGTCGGTGAGGTAGGAGTCGGAGCCGGCCATCGGGAAGCCGCCGGAGATGAACTGCTCGCGGCCACCGCCGGAGCCGATCGGGTCGTAGTTGACGGTCACCTCGGGGTTCTGGCCCTGGAAGGCGGCGCGCCAGGCGTTCTGCGCGGCCTCCTGCGAGCTGGCGCCGCCGATGCTGAGGGTGCCGGAGAGGCTGTCGCCGCTCTCGGCGCTGGCTGCCTTCACTGCCGCTGGCGGGCTCCTCGTTGGCCGCGCCGCACGCGGTGAGGCCCAGGCCGAGGGCCAGGGAGGCGAGCGCGGGGACCATCAACGCGCCGGATGGAAGTGCGGTTCACTTCGTGTCTCCTGTGTTCGGGTTCTGTCACGACTTGACTCCCTGAAGGTAGGGACGCGACATGAATCGACCCCTCGACGCCGGTGAACGGCAGGTGAACGGGGACCGCCATCTCGGTGGTGATCGCGCGACCGTGCGACGGACGTCACGTGAAGCCGGGACCCTGGTCCCGGTTCTCGAGCCTCAGGGGCGCGGTGAAGCCCGCCGCTGGAGCCGCTCGATCGCGATCACGCGGCCGTCCCGGTGGTGCACCACGACGGCCGCGGCGGGCTCCAGCGGCGGCTCGTCGATGCCGATGGCGTCGAAGACCGCGGGCAGCACCGGGCGGTGCGTGCAGATCACCGCCGCCTTCTGCAGGCCGAGCAGCCACTCGATCTCCTCGCCGACCCGTGCCGGGTCGGTGGCGCGGGACTCGGTGAGGTGGTCGGTCACCTCGATCTCGCGGCCGTACGCCGAGCCGTAGGGGGCCAGGGTGGCCCAGCACCGCCGGCTGCTCGAGGACACGAGCCGCTTCACGCCGTACGTCGCGAGCTCGGGGACCAGCGCCTGGGCCTGCTGCTTGCCGAGAGCGGTGAGGGGTCGCTCGGTCTCGTCGCCCGACCACTGCTTGCGCGACGTGGCCTGGGCGTGGCGGAGCACGACGAGCGGGTGGCTGCGGCGCTGCCACCCGAGCGCCTCGGCGAGCACGTCGCGGTCGCGGTCGTAGGTCAGCCACTCGGCGGCGAAGTCGAGGTCGAACCAGTCGACCTCGTCGATCTCCTCGTTGGTGACGTACTCGCTGGGCTTGTAGTCGCCGCGCACCCGCGCGGTCCAGTAGTGCACCAGCTTGGTGCGCGGGGTGCCGTTGGCGCACCACGTAGGTCTGGTCGGTCAGCTGGGGGCCGAGGCGGATCCGGGCGCCGGTCTCCTCGAGCACCTCGCGCACGGCGGCGGTGCGCGCGCTCTCGCCGGGGTCGAGCTTGCCCTTGGGGAACGCCCAGTCGTCGTACTTCGGACGGTGCACCAGCAGCACCTGGCCGACTCCCTTGCGCCGCCGCATCACCACGGCTCCGGCCGCGAGGATCGGGTCCTGCTCGATCATGGCGCTAGTCTCACACCACCTGGGGCGACCTGTCGCGGGGGTCGCTCGCTGTTCACCGTCGCGAGCGATCGGGACTGGAGCCGGGGGAGGGTGCGCGTGCGACTCGACTCGACCTGGCGCATCGTCGTGCTCGCGGTGTTCGTGGCCGCTCTCGGCGGTGGCCCTCGGACTGTTGCTGGTGCGGCCGCTGCTGTCTCCTCGCCGCCCGTGGCCGAGGGCGTCGGACTGCTGCCGGCCTCGGTGGTGCGGGTGTCGTGGACCGACTGGTCGCGGGTGCAGGGCGAGGCGGACGGGGACGCGCTGGACGCGGAGTCGTCGGCCAGGGACGTCGAGGACGTTCCTGACCGCGCCTTCGAGCTCGACCTGGCCGGCACCTCGTCACTGATCTCGAGCTTCCCGGGGATGCGGAAGAACTTCGGGGTGTCCCCGCTGGACGCCGAGTGGGAGGTCTACGGGCAGGCCGACGACGGCTCGGTCGCGCTGCTGCGCTTCGACGACGACGTCGACCTCGCCGCGCTCGAGGGCCGGCTGGAGGGGTTGGGCTACGAGGCGCCGGCGGACGGGCCGGCGAGGGCGGGACCTGGGTCGGCAACGTGGACCAGATCGCCGGCCTCCCGGGCTCGCTGACGCAGCTGCAGGAGAACCTGGCCGTGCTCGAGGACGAGCGGATGCTCGTGATGGCCGACGATCCGGGCTTCGTGGACTCGGCCGTGGCCGCCGTCCGCGGGGACGGCGAGCAGCTCGCCCAGGTCGAGGGCGTCGAGGCGATGCTCGCCGGGCTCGAGGACCCGGTCACCGCCACGGTGTGGGTGGGCGACTTCGCCTGCGAGGACCTCGCCATGTCGCAGGCCGACCGCCCCGAGGTGGAGGAGGGCGACCGGCTGGTCGAGGAGGCCGGGGGCGTGAACCCGCTGACCGGTCTGGTCTTCGCCGAGTCCCCCGACGAGGGGCTGCAGTTCGTCTTCGGCTTCGACTCCTCCGAGGACGCCTCGCAGGACCTCCAGCCCCGCACCGACCTGGCCTCGGGTGCTGCGCCGGGGCAGGGCGGGACCTTCCCCGAGCGCTTCGAGGTCACCTCCTCGACCGCGGACGGGTCGGTGGTGACCATGCGGGCGGAGCCCGTGGTCGGCCAGGTGCTGGCCGACGTGGGGCAGGGCCCGGTCCTGTTCGCCACCTGCTGAGCGGGGGCGGGCTGGGCTGTGAGCTGGGGCCAGGGGGCTGCGGGCTGGGGCTGCGCGACAGATAAGTGGCAGATGCACCTCGTCGGCGACGTCTCCAGCCATCTGGCACTCATCTGCGCGGCGACCGCCAGCCGGGAGGTGCGACCAGGGTCCACCGACGCGCGTGCGGGGGCAGGAACGGGCACCGAGCTCGTACGTCGAGCACGCGTCGTCTCAGCGCCCCGGGCTCGAGGAGGTCGAGCGAGGTGACCCGCAGGACCTCCAGCCGGTGGGCGCGCAGACCCTCCTCCCGGACGTTGTCGCGCCGCTGACGCGTGACCTTGCGATGGTCGAGGCCGTCGTACTCCAGCGCCAGCCCCGCCTCGACGTCGAGGAGGTCGGGAAAGCCGAGCAACCGGCCGTCGCGGGAGAAGACAGGAACGTTGACCAGCAGGTCGGGGAGACCCGCGTCGCGGCAGAGCAGTCGCAATCGCGTCTCGGGCGGGGAGCCGGTGCCGTCGGCGGAGAGCGCCCACGCGGACCGGGCCAGCGCGATCCCCTCCCACCCTCGACAGGCCTCGAGGGTGGCCTCGACCTCGGCCGCGGTGGCCAGACGGGCCGCCCTCACGGCGTCGGCTGCGACCACCGCCTCGACCAGATCCCGGGAGAGTCGCATCTCGTCGACCAGCGCACGAGCCGGCCGGTGCACGGGAACGCGCGCGATGCGCAGGCTCTCTCCGACGAGGTCCTGGCGAGCCCGCACCCCCGGCGGGGACCGCCTGGCCGTGTTCCGGCCCTGCGTCAGGGTCACCGGGAGCAGCGTTCGACCGTCGGCCGCGCGTCCGTCGAGGAAGCCTGCGCCCATCATGCGCAGCGCCCCCCACCCCGTCACCACGCCTGCCGGGGCGAGCAGGGGCACCGCCTCGGCGACCCGCTGCTCGGGCACGTCCCCGTCGACCCGTGCCGGCACGAAGTAGCCGTAGGAGGTCCGTCGCCAGGCCGGGCCCCGTGCTGCGCCTCTGGTCGGACCGCGCCGCCCGGTCGGGTCGACGGGCACGGGCAGGACCACCGGTGCGGGCCGGCGCCAGGCGGGGAGGTCGTCCATGACTCGCCACCCTCGACGAGGGCGTCCGCTCGGCGGAGGTTGCGCGTCGTACCTGTGGAGAGTCGGGCAGATCGAAGGCGGGCGGGTGCGGCCCGCGGGGCGCGCTCGGCCGCAGAGTGCGCGGGCCGCCAGCCAGATAAGTGGCAGATGCACCTCAGCAGCGCTTCGCCCGTGCATCTGCCACTTATCTGACGGTGCAGGCCGCGCGACGCCTGGGACCTGCGGGCCCTGTGTGGGGTGACCATGGCTCAGCGGCCGCGGCGGGACTCGCTGGATCAGCCACTCCTGGAGGTCCAGGCAGGGGTTGCCCTCCTCGTCGACCCCGTGCCGCGTCCAGGTGCCCTCGGAGTCCAGGACCCAGGCGGCGGTCTTGGGGTCGAACGCGGTGTCCAGCAGGCGCCCGATCTCGTCGCGCGACTCCTTGCCCGGTACGGCGACCAGCACCTCCACGCGGCGGTCGAGGTTGCGGTGCATGAGGTCCGCCGAGCCGATCCAGGCCTCGGGCTCCCCACCGTTCTCGAACCAGAAGATGCGGCTGTGCTCCAGGAAACGGCCCAGCACCGAGCGGACCTCGATGGTCTCGCTCAGCCCGGGCACCCCCGGCCGCAACGCGCAGATGCCGCGCGTGAGGAGCTGGACCGGCACCCCGGCCCGCGAGGCGGCGTACAACGCGTCGATCACGGCCTCGTCGACGACGGAGTTGGCCTTGAAGCGGATGCGCGCCGGTCGTCCCTCGCGGTGGTGCTCGACCTCGCGCTCGATGCGCTCGACCAGCCCGCCGCGCACGGAGTGGGGGGCGACCATGAGGTGGGAGTACGACGGGTGGCGGGCGTAGCCGGAGAGGTTGTTGAAGAGGTGGGCGACGTCCTCGGTGATGCCTTCGTGGACCGTCATGAGGCCGAGGTCCTCGTACATCCGCGCGGTCTTGGGGTTGTAGTTGCCGGTGCCGATGTGGAGGTAGCGGCGCAGGCCCTCGGGCTCGTCGCGCACGACCAGCGCCAGCTTGCAGTGGGTCTTCAGCCCGACCAGGCCGTAGACCACGTGGCAGCCGGCCTGCTCCAGCTTGCGGGCCCACTTGATGTTCGCGCCCTCGTCGAAGCGGGCCTTGATCTCGACGATGACCAGGACCTGCTTGCCGGCCTCGGCGGCGTCGATGAGCGCCTCGATGATGGGCGAGTCGCCGGAGGTGCGGTAGAGCGTCTGCTTGATGGCGAGCACGGCGGGGTCCGCGGCGGCCTGCTCGATGAAGCGCTGCACCGAGGTGGAGAACGAGTCGTAGGGGTGGTGCAGCAGCACGTCACCGCTGCGCATCTGGGCGAAGACGTCGACCGGTGAGGAGGTCTCCACCTCCTTGAGCCGGTGGTGGGTGGCCGGCAGGAACGCCGGGAACTTCAGCTCGGCGCGATCGATGTCGGCGATGTCGTGCAGCCCGCGCAGGTCGAGCGGACCGGGGACGCGGACGACCTCGGCCGGGTTCATGCCGAGCTCGTGGACCAGCAGGTCGAGGACGTGGTCGTCCATCGACTCCTCGACCTCGAGGCGCACCGGCGGGCCGAAGCGGCGTCGCAGCAGCCCCTTCTCCAGCGCGGCGAGCAGGTTCTCGGCGTCGTCCTCCTCCACCTCGAGGTCCTCGTTGCGGGTGACCCGGAAGGAGTGGACGGCGGCCACGCTCATGCCGGGGAACAGCGGCTTGAGGTGCTCGGCGATGACGTCCTCGAGCGGCACGAAGCGCTGGTCGTCGACGGCGAGGAAGCGGTCGAGGATCGGCGGCACCTTGACCCGGGCGAAGTGCTCCTTGTGGGTCTTGGGGTTGCGCACCAGGACGGCGAGGTTGAGCGAGAGCCCGGAGATGTAGGGGAAGGGGTGCGCGGGGTCGACCGCCAGGGGCGTGAGGACGGGGAAGATGCGTTCCTTGAAGAGCTTCTTCATCTTGCGCTGCTCGTCGCGGTCGAGCTCGGGCCAGCGCAGGATCTCGATGCCGTGCTCGGCGAGCTCGGGGACGATCTGGTCGCGGAACGCCGTGGCGTGGCGCTGCATGAGCTCGGTCGTCGTCGACCAGATGAGCTCGAGGACCTCGCGCGGCTGGAGGCCGGCGGCGGAGGGTACGGCGAGCCCGGCGACGATCCGGCGCTTGAGGCCGGCGACGCGGACCATGAAGAACTCGTCGAGGTTCGAGGCGAAGATCGCGGCGAAGCGGGCGCGCTCGAGGAGGGGGACGGACTCGTCCTCGGCCAGCTCGAGCACCCGCTGGTTGAAGCGCAGCCACGACAGCTCGCGATCGAGGAACCGGTCCGCGGGCAGCTCGTCGGAGGTGACGTCGTACACGGGCTCGATGTCGTAGGCGTCCTGGACCCGGCCGGGGGCGTCCTCGGCCATCGCGGCGAGGGAGGCGTCGCTGTGGTCCTCGAAGGGCTGGGTCAGCCGGGCGCGGCTGGCGGCGCGCGTGCTGGTCGGGGTCATGTGTTCATGATCCCACTCGCGGGTGAATGCGGGGTGAAGTCGCCCACCGGGCACTAGCGTCTCGGCCCATGGCTCCGAAACCGTCGCTCGCCGACCGCGTCCAGTCCACCGTCTTCACCCGGGCGATGTCGTTGGCGCCGGCGCAGCAGGCGAGGCTGGCAGGGCGCCCGATCGTGGTCGAGGGCAACACGTTGAGCACGCAGACGCAGTGGATGCTGCGGCTGATGAAGATCGCCCGCGAGAAGCCGGTCGAGGACCTGCCGATGGACCGCGGCCGTCGGGCGCTGGTGCGGCAGACGGTGATGATCGGCGGCGACCAGCCGATCGGGTCGGTCGAGTCTCTGACGGTGGCCGGTGCTGCGGGGCCGCTCGACGCGCGCCTCTACGTGCCCGAGGCGCTGATGGGGTCCTCGGCGCCCGGGCCGCTGACGGTGTTCTTCCACGGCGGCGGGATGATCTACGGCGACCTCGACAGCCACGACGCGGTGTGCCGCTTCATCGCCGAGCAGGCCGGGACCCGGGTGGTCGCGGTCGACTACCGGCTGGCGCCCGAGCACCCGTTCCCGGCGGGCGCGGAAGACGCGTGGTCGGCGTACTGCGACGTGCAGGACCGGGCGGCGTCCCTGGGCGGCGACCCGTCGCGGATGGCGGTGGCCGGCGACTCGGCCGGTGGCTACCTCAGCGCGGCGACCGCGATCGAGGCGGCGAAGGCCGGGAGGCCGCTGGCCTTCCAGCTGCTGATCTACCCGATGACGGACTCGTCGGCGTCGTACCCGAGCCGCAAGACGTTCGGGACGGGGTTCTACCTGACGACAGCGTTCATGAGGCTGGCGACGGACTCGTACGCCGCGGACCCGAGCGACCCGCGGGCGTCGGTGATCGTGGCGTCGGTCCCGGAGGGGCTGGCGCCGGCGTTCGTGGCCACCGCGGGGTTCGACCCGCTGCGTGACGAGGGCGAGGCGTACGTCGAGAAGCTGCGGGAGGCGGGGGTCGCGGTGGAGGCCGAGCGGTATGCGGGCGAGATCCACGGCTTCGCCAACCTGCTCGGGGTCGAGGGCTCCGCGCGCCGGGCGATGCTCCACACCGTCGGCCACCTCCGCCGCGCGCTGCACCCCACCCACACCCCCTGACCGCGCGTTTCCCCCCGCGAGTGGGCGTGTCGTGCGGCGCGAGTGGGCGTGTCGTGCGGCGCGAGTGGGCGTGTCGTGCGGCGCGAGTGGGCGTGTCGTGCGGCGCGAGTGGGCGTGTCGTGCGCCGCGAGTGGGCGTGTCGTGCGGCGCTCAGGGGGCGGGCGCGTACATGACGTCGGTGTCCTCGGGCGCATGGGTGAAGCCCCGCCGGGTGTAGAGCGCCACGGCCGGCTCGTTGTCGGCCTCGACGTACAGCAGCACCTCGGGTACGTCGCGCCCGTGCAGGTGGGCGAGCCCGGCGTCGAGGACCACTCGGCCGAGGCCGCTGCCCTGTTCCGCCGGCGAGACGCCGACGACGTACACCTCACCGCGGCCCTCGTCGGCGCCGCCGTCGTGCACCTTGGTCCAGTGGAACGCGACGATCTCGCCGTCGCGCTCGGCCACGATCAACCCGGCGGGGTCGAACCACGACTCGGCCATGCGTTCGTCGAGACCGGGCCGGTCGAGACCGCCCTGCTCGGGGTGGTCGATGAAGGCGGCGGCGTTGACCGCGAGCACCCCGTCCTCGTCCTGACCGGGCACGAAGGCGCGTACGACGACGCCGCCGGGGGCCGGGCGCACCTCGTCGAGCGGGTCGGCCGGCCGCCGCATCACCCACAGCTCGCGGGCGACGACGAAGCCGAGACGTGAGGCCAGGGCCGCGGCCCCCGGGTGGTTGCCGTGCGACCACGCCGTGATCGGGATGCCCTCGGTGACCTCGACAGCCGCCTCGGCCAGCTCGCGGCCCAGCCCGCGCCCCCGCGCGTCGGGGTGCACGGCGAGGTCGAGCTCAGGACGACCGGCGCCGGACAGGCCGTGCACGTAGGCGAAACCCTCGCCGTGGTCGGCGAGCAGCAGCAGGCCCCCGTCGAGCCCGCGCCGGCGCAACGTCAGCACGGCCGCCTCGTTCAGCGGCGAGCGACGGTCGGCCTCCAGGGCGCCGGCCACGACACGGCGTACGGCGTGCGCGGCGGTGCCTCCGTCCCAGGTGAAGTCGGCGGGCTCGACGCGGCGTACGGGCATGAGAGGAGGGTACGCGCCGCACGACACGCCGACTCGCGCCGCACGACACGCCGACTCGCGCCGCACGACACGCCGACTCGCGCCGCACGACACGCCGACTCGCGGCGCACGACACGCCGACTCGCGGCGCACGACACGCCGACTCGCGGGCGGGAGAGAGAGGCCCGCTCAGGTGGGGGTGGGAGCGGGGTGGGAGTCCTTGCTCTCCTTGGGGGGCAGCACGAAGCGGTAGCCGACGTTGCGGACCGTTCCGATGAGCTGCTCGTGCTCGGTGCCGAGCTTGGCGCGCAGCCGCCGCACGTGGACGTCGACGGTGCGCGTGCCGCCGTAGTAGTCGTAGCCCCAGACCTCCTGGAGCAGCTGCTCGCGGCTGAAGACCCGACCCGGGTGCTGGGCGAGGTACTTCAGCAGCTCGAACTCCTTGAACGTCAGGTCCAGCGAACGTCCGCCGAGCTTGGCCGTGTAGGTGATCTCGTCGACGGTGATCTCGCCGGAGCGGATCACGTGGCTCTCCGGGTCGTCGCCGCGCTTCTGCGTCAGTCGCGCCTGTGCGAGCCGGATCCGCGCCTCGACCTCGGCCGGTCCGGCGATGTTGAGCACGATGTCGTCGAAGTCCCAGTCGACCGAGACCACGCTGAGGCCACCCTCGGTGATGATCATCAGCACCGGCGACGTCGTACCGACCGTGCGCAGCAGGCGGGTCAGGTCGCGGGCCTGAGCGAGGTCCTGGCGCCCGTCGACGAGGATCACGTCGGCCGGTGGAGCCTCGAGCAGGGCGCTGCCCTCGGCGGGCAGGACGCGGACCTGGTGGGACAGCAGCGACAGTGCGGGAAGCACCTCGACGGAGGGCTGGAGTGCGCTCGTCAGCATCAGGAGGGTGCTCATCACACCTCCTCGTCACGTGGCTCGTGCGGGAACCCCCGAGCCCCGCAGGGACCCGTCGGCCGGACAGAGACTCGTCGTTGAGCTCTTCCTCGATGAGGCAGGATACCGAACATGTCGGACACCACGGTGAGTGTGACCATTCGGCTCTGGGCCGGCGCCCGCGCCGCCGCCGGCGTGGACACGCTCGACGTACCGGCCTCCGCGCCCGTCTCGGTGGCCGAGCTCGCCTCCGAGGTCGTACGACGAGCGCCCGGCGGCGAGGCGGACCCGTCGCGTCTCACCCGCGTCCTGGAGGTCTGCTCGGTCCTCGTCGGCGACCGTCCGCTCGGCTCCGGAGACCGCGCCACGACGATGGTCGAGCCGGGCGGGGCGGTGGAGTTCCTTCCGCCCTTCGCCGGCGGCTGACCCGGCGGCTGACCCGTCGGCTGGCCCGTCGGCTGGCCCGGCGGCTGCCCGGTAGCGACGGACAGGGACCGCGGATCGAGTGGTGAACACGCCGGCGGACCGGGGAAACGGGCGTAACCCGGCGGCGGGACCGCTCGTTACACCGGTATGAAGGCACGTCGTGCTTCGCGGGGGTGAGGGTCGTTGCCGGCCCCTGCCGGGGTCGCTCTTCGGGGGATGAGGAGCAGCCAGCAACCGGTGATGACGTTGCGACGTGCTGAGAGTGGCTTCGGCCACCAGGTGACACGTGGGGGATCACGATATGTCACCGGGGGATGAGAGCCCTCGTTTCTTCCGGAGGCGGGGGCTCTCGCACGTCCGTGCCCCGTGGGGCGGAGAACCTCCAGCGGGATGCCGGTGTGACGGCTGAGTTTGTCAGAACCAGAACAGTCCCTCCTTGTGGGTAGTCCGCGTCACCCGTTCGGGTGGAGCGGCCATAACGCACGCTCATTAGGTTCGTTGGCTGTGTGGGGTGGCGGTCCGGGCGGGGGCCTAGGACCGTCTGCCTGCGAGGTCACTACCCAAGGCCTCGCCGGGTCGGGTGGACTTCCTCCCAAGATCCACTCGGCCCGCACTCCTCGTCCAGGAGTGCGGGCCGTCGGTCGGGCGAAGGAGCGGGCTCAGCCGGAGTCAGCAGAAAATCCGGATGAATACGGCTGAAACCGGCATAACCCAGACAAAAGACGTTCGTTGAAGATGTGTCGCCGCGGCCGGGGGGCCAGCGGCGACCAGCGGGGATCACCTCCCAGATTCCCTGCGATGGCGGGGCCGTCGATCACCTCCCAGGTCGACGGCCCACCATCATTTTTGGCCCGCTGCCGTCACGCACGGCGCGTCGGTTAGACCCGGCCGTGGGCCCCGTCCCCCGATCAGCCGTGATCTGGTTCGCTATCACCCGTGGTCTGGGAGAATCGCCGCATGGGAGTAGGCGCCTGGGTGGTCGTCGTGGTGCTGTGCGCCGCGACAGCGTTCGGCGTCCACCGGGCTCTCACCGATGGCCGTTTCCGCGGGACCCACCAGGTCCGCGGGGTCGAGGCGTCGGGGGACACGGACACGGGTCCGACGACGCCCGCCCCGAGCCCGGCCCCCGGGTACGCCGAGCCGGCGGCCGTCCCTGCGCGCGACACCACCGGGTCCCGCGCCCTCACCGCCGACGACATCGGGGCACCCCTCGGCGAGCGGGCGACCCTCCTGCAGTTCTCCTCGGCGTTCTGCGCGCCCTGCCGTGCGACCCGCCGCGTGCTGAGCGAGGTGGCCGACATCGTCCCGGGGGTGACCCACGTCGAGGTCGACGCGGAGTCCCACCTGGCGCTGGTCCGCCTGGTCGGCGTCCAGCGCACCCCGACCACGCTGGTGCTCGGCGCCGACGGCTCCGAGCTGACTCGCGCCGCCGGTGCGCTGCGCAAGCCGCAGGTCCTCCACGCCCTCGCCGGAGCGGTCGGCTCGTGACCACCAGCCGCGAGTCCTACGAACCTCACGGTCCCGCGGACGCATCCCGGGTCGTCCGCCGCGAGCTCCGTGCGGTGCCCCCCGACAGCGAGCCGGTGACCGGTCCCGGCGGCCCGCAGCCCGACGCGCCGCCCGACGCCGTGCTCACCGAGCTCTCCGCGTCCGCTGACGAGCGCGTCACGGCGACCCACAAGCAGTCCCGCTACCGCCTCGGCGTGCTGGTCGGCGACGTGCTCGTGATCGTGGGCGCCTCGGTGCTGGCGGGCTGGATGGCGGAGTGGCCGCTGGTCGTGCCCTCGCGCACCGACGCGCTGCGCGGCACGTCGATGCGCCTGGTCGGCACCGCGATCGGCCTGACCTGGCTGGTGATGATCTTCGGCTTCAGCGGCTACTCACGCCGCCGCCTGGGGGCCGGCACCCAGGAGTACTCCTCGGTCCTGCTGGCCACCACCGCCACCGCCGGCACCACGGCGTTCGTCGTCTACCTCACGTGGACCAACGTGCCGCGCGACTACTTCCTGCCCGTCTTCGGCGCCGGGCTCGTCGGTCTGGGCGTGTGGCGCTACTCCGCGCGCCGGGTCGTGCGCGCCATGCGGGTGCGCAACGCGTACGTCGTGCCGACGGTCGTCCTCGGCGGCCGCGTCGAGGTCGAGCGGGTGCTGCGGATCTTCGAGCGGGAGAGCTGGGCCGGCTACGCCGTCCAGGGTGTGGTGCTGACCGACGAGCCGTTCCCGACCGGTCCCGGCGACGTCGAGGTGACCTCGCCCGAGGATCTGGACGAGGTGCGGGGCTACCCGGTCGTGGGTCGTAGCACCGACGTGCGTGACACCCTCGACCGGCTCGAGACCCAGACGCTGGTCATCGCCTCGACGGGCGGGGTCGGCGGCATGGGGGTCCGGCGGCTGATGTGGCAGCTCGAGGACAGCGACATCGAGATCGTGGTGGCGCCGTACTTCAACGACCTCGACAGCAACCGCATCGACGTACGCCCGCTGGCGGGGCTGCCGCTCCTCGCCCTGCGGCAGCCGGACTTCACCGGGCCGCAGCGTCTGCTCAAGCGCGTGACCGGCGTCGTGTTCGCGGCGGTCGCGCTCGTCGTGCTGCTGCCGGTGATGCTCGCGATCGCGGTCGTCATCAAGCGTGACAGCCCGGGACCGGTGCTGTTCCGGCAGACCCGCGTCGGACGCAACGGCCGCCACTTCCAGTGCCTGAAGTTCCGCACGATGCACATCGACGCACAGGAGCGGCTCAACGACCTGCTCGACGACAACGACGGCAACGGGCTGCTGTTCAAGATGCAGGTCGACCCGCGGGTCACCCCGGTCGGGCGAATGCTGCGCCGGATGTCGTTGGACGAGCTGCCGCAGCTGATCAACGTGCTGACGGGGTCGATGGCGCTGGTGGGCCCGCGTCCGCCGCTGCCCCACGAGGTCGAGCAGTACTCCGGCGACCTGCACCGGCGACTCCTCGTGACCCCCGGCATGACCGGGTTGTGGCAGGTCTCGGGACGCTCGGACCTGACGCTGCCGGAGTCGACGCGGCTGGACCTCTACTACGTCGACAACTGGTCGTTCGTGCTGGACGTCGAGATCGTGCTGCGCACCGTGCGGGCCGTGCTGTCCGGCCGCGGCGCCTACTGAGCCACCGGCTCCGCCCCGCTGACCTCTCACTCACCCGCTGACGTCAGACGAACTGGTCGTCGGGGCGGCGAATTCGTAGGACGTCCGCGCCGGGCCGCCGGCACACAGCTGGCGGTGACGAGCCCGGCCGCGACGAGGAACGCGACCGGGAGCCCGACGAGATCGGCGAGGCCGCCGACCAGCAGTGCTCCGAGGGCCTGACCTGCGGCCAGGGTCAGGAACAGGACCGCATTGACCTTCCCGGGTGCGTCGGGTCGCAGCTGGGTGCCCCACGCGATGACGACGCCCGACAGCGCGACGTACGAGCCGCCGAACGCGGCGCCGCAGCCGAACGCGACGACCACGACGCCGGGCGCCAGCGCGAGACCGGTGGTGGCCGCGGCCAGGAGCAGCGCGAAGGCGGCCCAGGCGCGGGCGACGTCCCACCGCTGTACGGCGTCGCCGGCCACGGCGCCGGTGACTCCGGCCGCTCCCAGCAGCACCCAGAAGAGCGTCGAGGTGAGCGGGGTCAGCTCACCGGCGCTGACGACGAGGTCACGGCCGAAGGTCCACACCGCGGCCGAGCCCGCCCCGGCCAGCAGGGCAGCGAGCACCGCCGGCCGGAGGCTGGGGCCGGCGGGTCGAGAGGCGGTCGGCGCGGCCGGTTCCGGACCGAGCGACCCAGCGGCCCGCACGGTGACCACCGTCGCCGCGACCGTGAGAACCGCGAAGCAGAGCCAGGCGACGCGCCAGTGCCCGGCCAGCGCGAGGGCCAGCGGGCCGGCGAGCAGCACGCCCGCGCCGGTGCCGGCGTTGACGACGGTCTGGGCGCGCGAGCGGAGGGCGCCGCGACCGCGCGGTCGACGAGAGCCACGAGGGCCGGTGAGGCGAGGCCAGCGCCGGTGCCGGCGACGAGGAGGGCCGCGCCGAGCACGGCGAGCGTGGGCGCAGCTGCGACAGCGACGCACCCGGCTGCGGCGGAACCGCCGGCAAGGGCGGCCGCGAGGCGGGTCCGGCCGGTGCCCACGAGGTGGCCTGAGAGCAGGGCGGCGGCGCAGTACGAGCCGTCGGCCCCGGTCGCGAGGAGCCCGGACAGCGTCGAGGACAACGCGAAGTCGGCCCGGAAGGACGGCAGGAAGAGGCCGTAGCCGTAGCGTGCGAGGCCGTAGGCGCACGCAATCAACGCCGTACCTCCCACGACGAGCGGGAGCCCGCGGGGGCGCGCAGGGCCGTCAGGCGCCGGCGAGATCGGCGTCGACCATGATCCGCGCCAGGTCACGGGCGTGGGTCTGGGCCTTCCAGCCCAGCAGCGAGTGGGCCTTCGACGGGTCGCCGATCAGCGAGTGCGCCTCGGCGGGCCGCGCGTAGCGGTCGTCGTAGGACACGTGGTCCCTCCAGTCCAGGCCGACGTGGCTGAAGGCCGCCTCGGTGAACTCCCGCACGGTGGTCCCCGTCCCGGTCGCCAGCACGAAGTCGGTCGGTTCGTCCTGCTGGAGCATCAGCCACATGCCCTCGACGTACTCCGGGGCATGGCCCCAGTCGCGCACGGCGTCGAGGTTGCCCAGCGCCAACGTGTCCTGCTCGCCGCGCGCGATCGAGGCGACGGCCATGCTGATCTTGCGCGTCACGAAGTTCTGACCGCGGCGGGGTGACTCGTGGTTGTACATGATGCCGGAGACGGCGAACAGGTCGAACGCCTCGCGGTAGCTCACCGTGCACCAGTGCGCGAACGCCTTCGAGGTGCCGTACGGCGAGCGCGGACCGAAGGGGGAGTCCTCGCTCTGCGGCGGGGGAGTGAGGTCGAACATCTCCGAGGTCGACGCCTGGAAGAAGCGGCAGTCGAGCCCGGCCGCGGTCACGGCCTCGAGGAGCCGCACGGTGCCGCCGCCGTTGGTCGAGGCGGTGTACGCCGGCAGGTCGAAGGACAGCTGCACCTGACTCATCGCGGCGAGGTTGTAGATCTCGTCCGGGCGGATCTGCTGGACCAGCCGGCTGAGGGTCACACCGTCGTTCAGGTCACCGTGGTGCAGGTGCAGCGGGCCGTCGGGGAGGGCGTTGTCGACCGTCGAGGAGCGCCGCACCAGACCATGGACCTCGTATCCCTTGGCCAGCAGGAGCTCGGCGAGATAGGACCCGTCCTGGCCCGTGATGCCCGAGATCAGCGCTGTCTTCATCGCTGGACACTGTAAATCACACCCTCGCGCGTCCATATTGCGGACGGTGAGTCCAGCGGATGAGACGCGACTTTCAGGAGCATCCACCCGCCCCCTACTCTCGAAGGGTGTACTCGACCATGTTGACGCGACGCCGGGCAGTGGACAACTGCCGTGTGCGCTCGTCGCTGTGTCCTCTCTCCTGATCCGGCCCAGCTTCCCCGGCGCACGTCTGCGCCCCGCCCAGGAGATCTGTCACCCATGCCCCACACCCCTGCCTCGTCGGTCGAGCTCGTCGAGACCACGCCCGATCGCTGCGACCCGGCCCGACGGCCACCACCCCCGCCGGCCACGCCTCCGTCGTCGACCCGCGCGGCCAGCGCTTCTCGGCCTGGCTGACGACCGGCCTGCTCGTCGTCGCACTGCTCCTGGCGCCGAGCACCGCGACGATCGGGCTGCTGGCCTTCCAGCTGGTCGCCTTCGCCTCGGGCGTGCTGCTCGGCCCGGCGCGCACGCCGTACGCCTGGGTGTTCAAGACCGTCGTGCGCCCCCGCCTCGGCCCGCCGGTCGAGACCGAGGACGCCCGCCCGCCGCGGTTCGCGCAGGCCGTCGGCCTGGTCTTCGCGATCGTGGCCCTCCTCGGGTACGCCGCCGGCGCGCCCGTCGTCGGCGCCGTCGCCGCCGGGATGGCCCTGGGGGCAGCGTTCCTCAACGCCGGCTTCGGGTTCTGCCTCGGCTGCGAGATGTACCTGCGGCTCGCCAAGCTGCGCCGCGCCTGACCCGGGTCCCACCCCCCACCCATCCAACGGACAAGCGCAGCCGGGACCAGCCCGGCGAAGAAAGAGTGAGGAACCATGAGCCGCGAATCAGCTCTCGTCACGCCGAGTGGGTCGAGGAGCACCTCGATGACGACCGCATCGTGCTCGTCGAGGTCGACGAGGACACCTCCGCCTACGACGGTGGCCACATCAAGGGCGCCGTCAAGCTCGACTGGACGACCGACCTGCAGGACCAGGTCCGCCGCGACTTCGTCAACAAGGAGCAGTTCGAGGCCCTGTTGAGCGAGAAGGGCATCAGCAACGACGACACCGTCGTGCTCTACGGCGGCAACAACAACTGGTTCGCCGCCTACGCCTACTGGTACTTCAAGCTCTACGGCCACGGCGACCTCAAGCTGCTCGACGGCGGCCGCAAGAAGTGGGAGCTCGACGGTCGCGAGCTGACCGACAAGCCGACCGAGCGCGACCGCACGTCGTACACCGCGCAGGAGCAGGACCTCTCGATCCGCGCCTTCCGCGACGAGACCGTGGCCGCGATCGGCACGCAGAACCTGATCGACGTCCGCAGCCCCGACGAGTTCGCCGGTCGCCTGCTGGCGCCGGCGCACCTGCCGCAGGAGCAGGCGCAGCGTGCGGGTCACATCCCGACCGCCGGCAACGTGCCGTGGAGCAAGGCCGCGAACGACGACGGCACCTTCCGCAGCGACGACGAGCTGCGTCAGCTCTACAAGGACGCCGGCGTCGACGAGGCCAAGGACACCATCGCCTACTGCCGCATCGGCGAGCGCTCCTCGCACACCTGGTTCGTGCTGCACGAGCTGCTGGGCCTGAAGAACGTCAAGAACTACGACGGTTCGTGGACCGAGTACGGCTCCCTCGTCGGCGTCCCGATCGCCCTCGGCGACGAGCCGGGTGACGCCTGATGTGCGGCGCGACCAAGGGCGGTCTCTCGCTCGACGGTGTCGACGTGAAGAAGGAGGCCGTGGTGCAGGGCGTCGTGCTGAGCGACGGCCAGCCCGCGTCGCCGGCCTACGTGCGGCTGCTCGACCGGACCGGTGAGTTCACCGCCGAGGTCCCGACCTCGGCCACCGGCCACTTCCGCTTCTTCGCCGGCGACGGCGAGTGGACGCTGCGCACCCTGGTGCCCCGGCGCGACGCCGTCGACCAGAAGGTCGTCGCCAAGGTCGGCGAGGTCGTCGAGGTCGAGATCACCCTCTGACCATGGCGCCGGGAGTCTGCCGGTTTCCCAAGGTATGCAGGCAAACTGGCACTCCCCATGGCGTCCGCGCCATGGGGAGTGCGTGTTTTCCATGGGGAGTACGCCGCCACCCGAGTACGCCGCAACCGAGTACGCCGCGACCCGTGCGGACAGCTGCAGGTACTTGCACCGAGTTGGTGGACGTCGGCGCATCCGGGAGTTCGTTGCCCCCGCCAAGGAATCTGGGGTGATAACCGTGGGCCCCGTAACCGAAGGTGACCACGGAGGACGACGGGACTCGCACCTGGAAGTTGCCGGTGGCGTCGCTCGAAGTTGCGGAGTGCTGAGACCAGGATGGGTCGTCCGGATCGTCGTCCCAGACGTAGGTGATGACGCGGCCCGGCACACCGGACCCCGTTCCGGCGTCGACGAGCTGCCCGTTGGCGCTCTGGGCCTTGGGGAGGGACTTGTTGCGGACCAGGTCGGTAGGGGTGGTTGTGATCTCGAAGACACCCGCCGATGTCGTATCGGTGGGCCGGTTGGCGCCGCCCAACCAGGATGAGGCAACCGCCGCAGTGGCGTCGGAGCCATCGAAGTGCAGGGTGTAGTAGCCCGGTTCGGTGACGTCGAGGCGGTAGGAACCGTCATCCTCGGTGTAGTCACTGTCCCAATCTTCGAACTCAGAGTCCCCCTCGTTCCAGAGGTACAGCTCGACTTCGACGTCGCCCACGGGGCCGTTCGGTCCCGAGACCACACCGCTCACAGTGCTGGAGCGGGCGAGCACGATGTCGGCGACGGAGGTGTCGGCGGTCATGACAACGTGGTCACGGTCAGTGTTGCCACCGAGCCAGTTGCGGACGCGGCCCGGGGCAGACGCTGCAATGGCATAACTGCGGTTCCCACGAACGGCGTTGAAACGGTAGGCGCCAGTAGAGCCCGCTTCTATCTCGTCGACGTAGTCGTAATCGACTTCACCGTCTCCGAAGTCGTAGACCCGGTAGAGAAACACCTCTGCGTCAGCGACCGTCTCACCCGCGGGGCCGACGACACGCCCGGAGAGCGCCCATCGTCCGGCGTACTGAAGGACCACAGGCGGCACGGTCAAGGAAGTGGAGCCGACCGTGATGGACCGGCTATGGCCGTCGTAGTCGTCGTCATCATCGTAAACGGTGAGGTCGTAGGTGCCCGGACGGAGGGCGAGAGCGTAGGCCCCGGACTCGTCCGTCACGGTTTCTGCATAGCCGTCGCCACCGCCGGTCTCCTCGGCGTACACCACCATGTCCTCGAGTGGCTGCCTGGCCGTGTCCTGCACCAGCCCGCTCACGCTCTGACGCGAAGCGAGGGCGGCGAGGGCGATGTTAGCGGTGGAAGAGCTTCCCGCGGTCACTCTGACGACGCCGGGGGACGTCGGGTCCATTGCCGGCTCCGTTGCTCCTGCGACGTAGCCATCGCGATAACTATCGGTGTAGTCCTCGAACTCGAGGTAGTAGTCGCCGGCAGGTACCTCGAGGGAGTAGGTGAATGGGCTTGTTTCCCCCTCGGGGTAGATCGAGTCCCAATAGTCGAAGAAGCCGTCCTCCGCGATCCATCGGTAGACAATGAGCTCACCTTCGACAATTCCCGCATCCGGCGTCGTGATCGAGCCGGTCAGCATCCCGTCCCCGACGGCGACCGCCTTCTGTGCAGGCTCCGTGCCGTCCGGGCGAGGTGATGCGGCGGTGCTGCTGGCCATCGGCGCCGCGAGGCAGATCAGGAGCAGGGTGAGAATGAGCCCGAGAGCGCGGCGGCCGATTGACCGTATACACAGGTTGCTTTGCACGTTGCTTCCCCCGTAAACGCATGCCGTCGGTGACGGCGCTCGAGCCGCACGCTAAGCCTTCGCTGATCTGTTGGTACAGAGGCAGAAAGGCCCGACGTCTCCCCGGGGGCAAGAAGGTGACCTTTGGCCCCCGCCTTCAGGAGGGTCACGCGCGATTGAGTGACGCGCCGTCAGTCCGGACGCCGACCTCAGGGCGTCTCGAGCACCAAGGTCACGGGGCCGTCGTTGACCAGCGACACCTGCATGTCCGCCCCGAAGACCCCACGCGCCACCGTCGCCCCGAGCCCCTCGAGCGCTTCGCAGAACGCCTCGTAGACCGGCTCGCTGACCGGCCCCGGTGCGGCCGCGGCCCAGGTCGGCCGCCGTCCCTTGCGGGCATCGCCGTAGAGGGTGAACTGGCTGACGACGAGGATCGGAGCGCCCAGGTCGGAGGCGGACTGCTCGTCGGCCAGGATGCGCACGCCCCAGATCTTGCGCGCCAGCCAGTCGACCTCCGCAGGCCCGTCGTCGTGGGTCACCCCGAGCAGCACCAGCAGCCCGGGCCCCTCGACCGCGCCGACGACCTCGCCGGACACGGTGACCGACGCTTCACGGATGCGCTGCACCACGGCTCTCACGCCGAGCAGTCTCCCGTACGTCGAGCCCGCTGCGGTCGGTGCCTCAGCTGTAGCACCAGTGTGCGTAGCCCGAGGTGTTGCTGGTGACGATGCGGTCGACGTCGTCGCCCACCAACCGGGCCCACAGGTGCTCCTTGTTGGCGTAGCGCGCCAGCACCTCCTTGCCGACAGCGTGCACCCGGGAGATGTACGCCGCGCTCGCGACGGTCTGAGAGATGTTGATCGAGTCGGCGTAGGCCGGGATCTTCGTGGGGGCGAGGCGTTCGCGCTTGACCATGATCAGCCCGCGGGGGATGTCCGGGGCCAGGGTCGCCAGCCGCCGGAGGACCCCGGTGAAGCGGGAGGTGAAGTAGACGCTGTCGGCCTCGGTCCGACCACGCAGGAGGATGACGACCTCCCTCAGCTGCTGGTCGGTGAAGCGTTCGGTCTTGAGCTCCAGCTGGAAGCCGACCTGGTCGGGCAGCGAGGCCATGGCCCCTTCGAGGGTCGGCACGCGCTGTCCGCCGTCGGTGCGCAGCGCCCCGATCTGCGCCGACGTCATCCGGGCGACCCGACCGCTGCCGGTGGTGGTGCGCTGCACGGTGCCGTCGTGCATGAGGATCCAGACACCGTCGGAGGTCAGGCGCAGATCGGTCTCGATCGAGCGGGCGCCCCCGGCCACGGCTCGCTGGAACGCCTCGACGGTGTTCTCGGTGACGCGTGGCCCCGACTCGCCGCGGTGGGACGAGACCTGGACGGTGGCGCACCCGGCGGTGGCGCGCGTGACCGCTGCCTGCGCAGGGACGGTGCCGGCCAGCGTCGTCAGCAGTCCCGTGGCGAGGGCGGCAGCCCAGGTCGTCGTGCGGCGTCGTGTCACGGATCCCTCCCAAGATCAGTGGCAAGTGTGACCCACGGGGCGAGCCTTTTCAGCGACTTTCGCACGACTCGTCCCCCCAGGTGACATCGCCGCCCGGGACCGGGACATCGCCGACCGGGACATCGCCGTCCGGGACGTCGCCGACCGGGACATCACCGCCCGGGACGCCGCCGCTCGGGACGCCGACCAGCGCACGACCGCGCCCCCACTATTGTCGGTCGCGTGAGCCAGCCCGGACCCGCCCGCCGCCCGGTGGTGCTGATCGTGGTGCTGGTGGTGCTCGTGGCCGTGGCACTCGCAACGCTCCAGCTGGGGCGCGACGGAGCCGAGGACGGCCGGCAGGGACAGGGCCGTGGGCAAGGCAAGGGCCAGAAGCAGCGGGGCAACGAGCAGAAGCAGGATCGCAATCCGGGTCCGGCTCGGGCGCGAGGTGCGGTGCTGTGGGACGGCGGCTTCGAGCGAGGTGGTGTGCCGCCCGGTGCCAACGGGCCTTCCTGCGGGACCGGCGAGGACGACGGCGACTCGGACTCGGACGAGTACGTCTCGGTCGAGGAGGAGGGGAACACCTCCTGCGACGTCGACGTGGCCCTCGTCGAGGAACCCACCCGGACCCCGGACTCACGCCGGGCCCTGCAGGTGACGCTCGGACCCGGTCAGCAGCGCGCCCAGATGCAGTCCGAGCACACGTGGGCGCCGGACGACCGCGGCAGCGTGGAGGAGTGGTACGGCTTCTCGCTCTACTACGGCGAGGACTGGCAGCTCGGCTACGGGGTGCAGGGCGAGGTCTCGGCCGAGTCGTGGCACAACCCGGTCGCCTTCCGCACGAGCGACGGCAACGGCTCCCTGAACCTCTCCGGCGACATGGACCTCGACAACGCCAACGGTCTCGCGTTCGAGACCTTCACCGAGCCCCACCTCGTGCTGCGCCGCAACACCGTCCTCAACGAGGAAGGGTTCTACGACGACGGTCTGGGGCTGGACAAGCTCGACCTGGGGCCGATCGTCACCGGCCAGTGGATCGACGTCGTGTGCCACGTCCAGTGGTCGACCACGGCGACCGGCGCCCTGCGCGAGTGCTGGCGCGACGGGGAGTACCGCGGCGAGCGCAGATCGCTCAACGCCGTCAACTCCGCGCCCCACTCCCTGCGGGTCGGCGCCTACCAGACGACCGCCATCACCCATCCGCGCACGACGTACGTCGACAACGTGCGGATCGGCAGGTCGTACCTCGCCGTCGACCCGGCTCGGTAGACCGCCGAGGCAACATCGCACTGATTGTCCGATTCTGTGGTCTTTGGGACTTTGGTCCCTTTACGCTGAGGTTCGTCACCCGGCGCACGAGTCGAGTGGCGTCGACGTCTTTGGGAGGAGACGGTCATGCCTCTGCGCCTGCGCGCCCACACCCTCGTGGTGGGCCTTGTCGCTTCCACGCTGGTCGCCCCCGCGGCCGTGCTCGTCTCGACCGGCGCCACCACCCCGGCCGCCGCCGTCCCCGTTGCCGTGCCCGCCGCCGAGTCAACGTCCGAGGCCGGGGAGACGCTCACGCACCGGCTGCGGCCGCTGAGGGACACCTTCGTGACCGCCACCCGACCGACCCGGTCCTTCGGTGCCGCGGCCAAGCTGGTGGCGGGCCCCGCGGCCCAGACGCTGGTGTCCTTCCCGACCGCCCTCGGGGCGGACGAGGAGGTGCTGCGCGCCGAGCTGTGCCTCACCGCCCGCCGCGACGCCCGCCCCGCGGTGACGGTGTCGCGGGTGTCGACCCGCTGGTCCGGTCGCATCACGTGGCGCAACCGCCCCGCGGTGCGCGACGACCTGCGGTCCTGGGCCGGCCCGTTGCGCCGCGGCGACCGGCTCTGCCTCGAGCTTCCGGCCGGCGCCGTGCAGGAGCACCGGACCGCGCTGGCGGTCCGCGGCCGGCGAGGTGCGTTCGGCGCACGGTTCGGCTCCCTCGAGACCTCGCGGCGCCGTGCGCCCCAGCTGCAGCTGACCGTCAGCCAGCCGGCCACGGAGCCCGTCACCCCGACCCCGACCCCGACCCCGACCCCGACCCCCACCCCGACCCCGACCCCGACCCCGACCCCGACCCCGACCCCGACCCCCACCCCGACCCCGACCCCGACCCCCACCCCGACCCCGACCCCGACCGGGACGGTGCTGTGGGACGGCGGCTTCGAGACCGGAGGAGTGCCGGACGGCAAGAACGGGCCGGCCTGCCAGACGGGCGCGCACGACGGCCCCAACGCCGCGGCCGACCAGTACGGCTCCGTCGAGGAGATGGGCAACACGCTGTGCACCAGCCACGTCTCGTTCAGCGACGAGGTCACCCGCACCGCCGACTCCCGGCGCGCGCTCAAGGTCACGATCGCGGCGGGCCAGCAGCGCGAGCAGCTGCAGTCGAAGTACTCCTGGCGACCGGACGCCGTGGGCGGCGTCGACGAGTGGTACGGCTTCTCGCTGTTCTACGCCGGTGACTGGGACCTCGGTGCCGGTCTGCTCCGGGAGAACTCCGGCACCTACTGGCACAACCCCATCGCCTTCCGCATGGAGGGGGGCAACGGTTCGCTGAACTTCTCCGGCGACATGGACCTGAACAACGCCAACGGTCGCGCCTACCAGCGGTTCACCGAGCCCCACATGGTGCTGAGGCGCAACACCGTGCTGCAGCAGGAGGGCTTCTACACCGACGGCGAGGGCCTCGACAAGCTCGACCTGGGGCCGATCGTGGGCGGTCGCTGGATGGACTTCGTGTGCCACATCCGGTGGTCGACCACGGCGACCAACGCGGTGCGCGAGTGCTGGCGCGACGGCACCTACATGGGGGCGCGCACCACCGTGAACGCAGTCTCGAGCAACCGCCACACCCTGCGCGTCGGGCAGTACCAGACGACGGCGATCAACCACCCCCGCACGACGTACGTCGACAACGTGCGCATCGGCACCTCCTACGACGCGGTGGACCCTTCCCGCGTCCGGTGATTCGGTGGCGTCGGTACTGTGGTCCACGGGGTTTGACTGACAGCCGCTGGGGAAAGGTGGCGCTAGGATGTCTGCGTTGCCCGAGGGGTCGGGCCGTGTGCGGGGTAAAGCGGGGGACAGCGTGTTGGGTGGGCAACGGGGAGGCGTGCAAGACGACGCCGACATCACTTCTGCTGGCGGTCACGAGGTAGGGCCGGCCACGCCCGTCGTCGCACCGGCGACCGCTCGCGAGGTGCCGCCCACGGCAGCTGCGCAACCGTTGGGTTCCGCGCCCCCCGCCCCGACCGCGCGCCTGGTCGACCGGGTGCCGGCCGCACTGTTCCTCTCGGACACCGTCGCTCTCGCGGTCGCGGCCCTCGCGGCCGGCATCCCGCTGGTGCCGGCCACGGTCCACGTCGTCGTCACCCTCGCCGTGCTGGTCAGCCGCTCGTTGCACCGTCCACGCCTCACGTTGTCCCTGGCCGACGACGCCCCGTCACTGACGGGAGCCCTCGTCGTCGGCATCGCCGCCTCGTCGGCGGTCATCGCGCTCGTCGGCGGGCTGGCCCAGTGGGACAACCTCATCCTGGTCGGCGTCACCACCGTCACGGCGGTGCTCGGCCTGCGGGCCCTGGCGCACCACGTCATCCGCTACGCCCGTCGTCACGGGTGGGCCAACCACCGCGCGCTGATCGTCGGCACCGATCCGTTGGCGCGCCGGCTGGCGCGGATGATGCAGCGCGACCCGGAGCTCGGCCTCCGCTTCGCCGGTTTCCTCGGGCCGTCCGGGACCGCCAGCCAGGAGATGGTCGACTCGCTCATCGGGAACAACGCGACGCAGCTGGCGCGGCTGTGCCGCCGTCAGGACATCTCGGTGGTGATCGTCACCTCCGCCGGCCGCGACGACGAGGTGCTGACCGGGATCCGGTGGTGGGGTCCCAGCGGGGGTCCCACCGTCTACATCGTCCCCAAGCTGCAAGCGCTGATGCATTCAGCCTCCCCCGACCGCATCCGTGACGTCGCGCTCTTCCGGGTCCGCCCCACGGCTGCCAACGTCCTGGCCTGGCGGGTGAAGTCCTTGCTGGACCGTGTCGTCGCCGCCCTGCTGCTCCTGCTGACCTCGCCGCTCCTGGTGCTGGTGGCGCTCGCGGTGCGCCTCGACACCGGCCCGGACGTGTTGTTCCGCCAGACCCGGATCGGCCGCGGCGGCGAGCCCTTCACCCTGCTCAAGTTCCGCTCGATGCGCCCTGCCGGCAAGGGTGAGTCCGCGCGTCGCTGGTCGATCGCCGACTCGAGCCGCCTGGGCCCGGTGGGGCGCTTCATCCGCAAGGCCTCGCTCGACGAGCTGCCGCAGCTGATCAACATCCTGCGCGGTGACATGAGCCTGGTCGGTCCCCGACCCGAGCGGCCCCACTTCGTCGACCAGTTCACCGACGAGTACGACGGCTACGAGCTGCGTCACCGGGTCCGTCCGGGCCTGACCGGTTGGGCGGCGGTCAACGGTCTGCGGGGTGACACCTCCATCGAGGAGCGGGCACACTTCGACAACGTCTACATCGACAACTGGTCCCTGGGTTTCGACCTCAAGGTGCTGGCGATGACCGCGCTCGCGGTCCTGAAGGGAACGGGTGAGTGAGCACGCGCGAACGACCACGCGTCACCGTGGTGATCCCCGCTCGCAACGAGGAGGCCTCGCTCGACGACTGCCTGCGCTCGATCCGGGCCCAGAGCGAGCGGAGCCTGCAGATCCTCGTGGTCGACGGCGACTCCGACGACGGCACGGCTGACCTGGTCCGACGCCACGCCGCCGAGGACGACCGGGTCGAGCTGCTGCACAACCCACGTCGCACGGTGCCCTACTCCCTCAACGTCGCCCTGGAGGCCGCCACCGCGGAGAACCTGGTGCGGGTCGACGCCCACGCCGCCGTCCCCCCGGACTACGTCGCCCGCGCCGCCGAGCTCCTCGAGACCGGCCGCTGGGGCGGCGTGGGTGGTGTCAAGCGCGGCGTCGGCCGCACCCGTGCCGGCAAGGCGATCGCGGCGGCGATGGCCTCCCGGTTCGGGGTCGGCGGCTCGGTCTACCACTACGGCACCACCCCCCAGGAAGTCGACCACGTCCCCTTCGGGGCCTACCCGGTCGCGCTCGCGCGTGAGGTCGGGGGCTGGGGCGAGGAGTTCACCGTCAACCAGGACTTTGAGTTCGACCGGCGCATCCGACAGTCGGGGAACCCCATCCTGTTCGACCCGTCGCTGGTCATCGACTGGGAGTGCCGCCAGCACGTCGGTGACCTGTTCAAGCAGTACCGTCGCTACGGCCGGGGCAAGGTGAAGGTCGCCCTCGCTCATCCCGGGTCGGTCCGGCTGCGCCACCTGGCCGCCCCTGCGCTGGTCGCCTCCGCCGCCGTCGGGGCGACCGCGCTGATTTCGGGTGCAGTCGACAAGAAGTGGGTGGTGCTCGCCGCAGCGCCCTACCCGGCGGCCGTGATCGCCGCCTCGGCGCTGACGGCCGGCGAGGTCGAGGACGCGGCCGCGCGCCCCTACCTTCCCGCCGCCTTCGTGGCCATGCACGTGGGGTGGGGCATCGGCTTCTGGGAGGGCGTCCGCGACGCCCTGATCCATCGCGACGCATGAGCGGCCTCGTGGCCGTCGTCCCCGTCGCTGGGGGGGCGTCGGGCGGAGCCGCGCCGCATCGTGCCGCGCAGGAGCTTCGATCCCTGGCCGCGACCTTCGCCCGGATTCGTGGCGAGTCCTGCACCGAGACGGCAGGTGAGGGTCCGGACGCGGACGGTGGCCCCGCCGTCGCCGTCGCCGCCGGTCACCTCGTGAGCGACGCGTCCGGCTGGACCGCGGTGCACGGTGTGCGTCACCTCGAGGGCGGAGCCGCGACCCACCCGGTCGACGTCGCGGACCTGAGCGCGGCCGACGGCCAGCACGCGATCGTCTCGCACGACGCGCGTCGCGGCAGCACCGTCGTCGCCACCGACCGCTTCGCCGCCGCGCCGGTCTACCTCGCCGAGCGCGACGGCCTGCTCTACGTCGCGACCTCCGCCCTCGTGCTCGCCGCCCACCTGCGCCCGTCCGTGGACGCCGGGCACGTGGGTGCGTTCCTGGTCGCCGGCTACCAGTTCGGCACCTCCACCCACTGGCACGGCGTACGTCGCCTCCCGCCCGGATCGGCGGTCGAGGTCCGCGACGACCGGTGCACGGAGAGCGTCTGGTGGCGCCCGAGCGTCGACCGGGAGGTCGAGGCGCTGTCGTTGGACGACACCGCCGACCACCTGATCGACGTCGCGACCCGCACCTACCGGGCGCGGCTGGGTGGGGAGAAGACCTGGATCGACCTGACCGGCGGCTACGACTCCCGGTTGATGGCGCTGCTGCTCGAGCGTGCCGGCGTGGCCTTCGTCGGCAACACCCGGATGAGCTCGCTCGGTCCGGACCTCGAGCTCGCGCAGCAGCTGGCTCGCCTCAAGGGATGGGAGTGGGAGGCGCGACCCCTGCCGCAGGAGTGGCCCCGCCTGCTGCCCCAGGAGCTCGACCGGTCGCTGGCCGCCGGGGACGCCCGGCTCGAGGTCCTGCAGCTGTCCCGCGTGCAGTCGATCCACCGCGCCATGGCCGAGGCCCACCCGCGGCTGCTGAGCGCCGGTGGCGGGGAGCACCTGCAGTACTACGCCTGGAGCACCGAGCTCCTCAGCCCGCCCCGGCGCTCGCCCGACGTCGGCCGCTGGGTCGACATGGTGGCGTTGAAGCCGTCGGGGCCCGAGGTGGTCGCCCCCGGCGTCCGCGCCGCGACCCGCGCCGACTTCCTGGCCACGCTCCAGTCCGTGGCCGACCACTACGCCGGCGAGCCCTCGTCGCGACAGCTCGACGCCTGCTACGCCTTCAAGAGCGGCGGGCACTTCGGCGCCTACCGGGCCTCGGACGACCTCGACCTGACCGCGCAGCTGCCGTTCTACTTCGAGCCGGTCTTCAGCGCGGCCTTCTCGGCGCGCCGACGTCACCGCGCCGGCTTCCGGCTGATGCGTCGCATGATGGAGCGGCTCGACCCGGCCGCCGCCGCGCTGGAGACCACGCGCGGCGGTCCGGCCCTGCCCATGCGACCGACGACGTTCTCGCGCTACCTGCCCTACTACCGGCTGCTGGGACGCAAGGGCGTCAACAAGCTGTCCGGCCAGCTGGTCGGTCGTGCGCTGATGCCGCTGCCGCACACCTACGCCTGGCCACGCGCGGAGTCCGACCGGGCCGCGGTCGCCCACCTGCGCGAGCGCGGCACCCTCGACTGGCAGGACCTGCGCGTCCGTCCGCTCCTGACCCCGGACGGCGTCGAGCGGCTGCGCCGCCACGAGTCGTCGGCCGAGACCCTCGGGCGGGTGCTCACCGTGGAGATGGCCCTCGCCGCGACGGGCACGGGGTTGTGAGCACGATGACCGCGGACGCCGGATCCTCGCCGGGCCTGGGCCTCGTCGCCCGCCAGGGCCTGATGTGGCAGGGGTTGGCCTTCGCCCTGGCCAAGGGCACCATGCTGCTGACCACCGTCGTGGCGGCGCGGGTGCTCGGCCCCGACGATTTCGGCTTCGTCTCGCTGGCGGTCGTGCTCGTCCTGGCCATCACCGTGGTCGCCGACCTCGGCGCCAGCCAGGCGCTGGTCTACCTGCCGAGCAGCGCCGGCCGCTTCGGCGCGGCTCTCGTGATCGCTCTCGCCGGGTCGGTGTCCCTGGCCCTCGCGTGGGCGGCGCTGTCGCCGGTGGTCGCCTCCCAGCTGGGACATCCCGAGGATGCCCTCATGGTGGCCGTCCTCGGCCTCGTCATCGTGCTCTCCGCCCTGGGCCAGTCCCCGGACGCGCTGCTGCGCAAGGATCTGAGGTTCTCCCGTCGGCTGCCGGCCGAGATCGCGCGGGGACTGGTCCGCGCGGGGATCGCCGTCTCTCTGGTGCTGGCCGGGGTGGGCCCGTGGGCCCTGGTGTGGGGGGAGCTCGGTGGCGCGGCCGCCTACGCCGCGACCTCGTGGCTGATGGCCCGCCCGCAGCTCGGCCCCCGCCACGTCTGGGCCTCTCGCGAGGAGCGGCGTGCCGTGCTCGGCTTCGGGCTGCCGGTCGCGCTCAACGGGGGGCTGGCGACGGCGGTCCTCAACGTCGACTACGTGATCGTGGGCTGGCTGCTCGGCACCAGCGCGGTCGGCATCTACCTGGTCGGCTTCCGCATCCCCGAGCTGCTCGTCAACAGCGTCTTCCAGGTGTTCTCCCAGGTCACCTACCCCGTCTACACCCGGCTCAACGACGACCCCGAGCGCCTCGCCCGCGCCTACCTGCTGGCGTTGCGGGTGCAGTCGTTGTGGGGCCTCAGCGTCGGCACGACCGTCGCCGTGCTCTCGCCGGTGCTGGTGCCGGTCCTGTTCGGAGGGCAGTACGCCGACTCCGTCACCGTCATGCAGGCGATCGCCGCCTACGTCGTGCTGGGATCGCTGTCGACCGGCGTGACCGACCTGTTCAAGGCGGTCGGCAAGCCGCACTACGGCGCCATGCTGCAGGCCGGTCGACTCGTCGTGCTCGTCCCGACACTCGTCGTGGCGACGCAGTGGGGCCTGACGGCCGTCGCCGTCGCCGTCGCCCTGGTCGCCCTCGTCTTCGTCGTCGTCGTGCAGCGCCTGGCCTGCCACGTCCTCGACCTGCGCTGGTCGGCCCTGCTCGCCACGTTGCGGGTGCCGGTCGCCGCTGCCGTCGGCGCCGGGCTGGTCGGCTGGGCGGCGACCGCTCTGCTCTCCGGCGCTCCCGGGGTCGTCGTGCTCGCAGCGGCCGGCACCGCGGCGGGGCTGGCCACCCTGCTCGTGGTCCTGCTGACCGACCGGAACCTGGTGGCACGGGTGGTGCGCGGATGAGGGTGCTCGTCGTCGACGGCTCACGTGGCCAGACCAACACCGCCCTGAGCACGATCCGCTCGCTGGCCGCGGCCGGCCACGTGGTCGACCTGGCGCACGTCGGCGCGTGGACGATGGCCGCGCGCTCGCGCCACGTCGTCCGCCGCTTCCCGGTCCCCAGCGCCGACGCCCCGGACTTCGCCGACGCCGTGCGCCGGATCCTGGCGACCGGCCAGCACTCCGTCTGCTTCCCGACCAGCGACGCGGCGCTGGTCGCGCTCGACTGGGCGGGTGCGGACCTGGTCGACAAGCGCGAGGTGCAGAAGCGCTGGCGGCACACCGACGGCGCGCAGCCGCGCAGCTGGGACGTCGCCTCCGGGCCCGGGCTGCTGCGCCAGGCCGACGAGCTGCAGTTCCCGGTCGCGGTGAAGTCGGCCGAGAAGGTCGGCGAGGGGGCTCCCGCGGTCCGGCGTGCCGACAGTCACGAGGACCTCGCCCCGCTTCACGACGTCGCCACCCCGATGTACGCCGAGGAGTGGCTCGAGGGCGAGCAGACCGCGCTGTGCGGCGTGCTGCACCGGGGCCGGCTGGTGGCCGCGGTGCACCAGCGCTACCTGAGGACCTGGCCGAACGAGGTCGGCGACGCCAGCGCCGCCGTCACCACCGAGCCCGATCTCGACCTGGAGCGTCAGGTCACCGACGCCCTGAGCGGCTACGACGGGGTCTTCCAGACCGAGCTGATCGCCGGGACGGTCCACGACGTCAACCCCCGCGTCTACGGCTCGATCAGCCTGGCCACCCACGCCGGGGTCAACCTGCCCGACCTGGCGGCCCGGCTGGCCGTCGGGCAGGCGCCGCCGACCTCGACGCTGCGCGCTCGGGCGGGGGTGCGCCACCGTTGGCTGGAGGGCGACCTGCGCCACGTCGCGAGCGGGGTGCGCACCGGCGACCTCTCCGCGCGTCAGGCGGCGAGCATCCTGCGCCCGCGGCGGGGCACGGTGCACCCCGACCTCGTGTGGTCCGACCTCCGTCCCACGCTCACGCGTCTGCGGTTCGCCGCGCGTCAGGTCCGGTCGTGACCCGGGCGACGCCGGGCACCCCCGGCCCGCTCGGCCCGCTCGGCCCGCCGACGGGGGCTTGACGGTCCTCGTCGTCGACGGCTCGAGCGGACAGGCCCACGGCCCGCTGGGGGCGGTCCGGGCCCTGGCCGCCGCCGGTCACGAGGTCCACCTGGCCCACGCCGGCCCGGCGTCGGTGGCCGCCCGGTCGCGCCACGTGACCCGGCGGGTCCGGGTGCCCGCCGCCGAGGAGCCGGGTTTCGCCGATGCCGTGCGAGACCTGCTGCGCGCCGGGCGCTACGACGCCTGCCTGCCCGCCAGCGACGCCGCGCTGGTCGCGCTCGACTGGCCGGGAGCGGACCTGGTGGACAAGGCCCGGCTCCACGCGCGGATGGTCGCGGCCGACGTCCCGGGACCGGAGTCCACCGGCTTCGCCACCGGCGCCGCGCTGCTCGAGGCGGTCGCCGACCTGCGCTTCCCGCTGGCGGTCAAGCCCGCCCTCAACGAGGGACCGACGTTCTCGGCCTTCCGGGCCGAGTCCGCCGCCGACCTCGAGCCGCTCCACGGTTTCGGCGACCAGGTGATGGTCGAACGTTGGCTCGAGGGGGAGCAGCGCGCGATCAGTGGCGTGGTCCACCGGGGCCGGCTCCTGGCCGTCGCCCACCAGCGCTACGTGCGGACCTGGCCCGTCGACTGCGGGGTGGCCTGCGCCGCCATCACCACCGCTCCCGACGAGTCGGCGGAGCGCGAGGTCCTGCGGCTGCTGGAGGGCTACGACGGCATCTTCCAGTGTCAGTCGATCGACGGAGTCCTCCACGACGTCAACCCGCGGGTCTTCGGCTCGGTGCTGCTCGCCGAGCGCGCGGGCGTGAACCTGCCCGACATCGCCGCCCGGCTGGCGGCAGGTCGTGTGCCGGACGACGCCGAGCCGTTGCGTGCCGCGCCCGGGGTGCGCTACCGCTGGGTGGAGGGCGAGCTGAAGAACCTGGCGGTGTCGCTGCGCAACGGCGACGTGGGCGCCCGTGAGGTGCTGCGTCGCCTCCGGCCGCGTCGTGGCACCGCGCACCCCGACGTGTGGCTCTCCGACCCGGTGCCGAGCCTGGTGCGGGTGCGCAACGTCGTCGGCCGGGCGCGGAGGCCGCGATGAGCACGCCGACCCCGCCCGCACCTGACCGGGCGCGCGACCGCGAGACGACGTACGTCGAAGCGCGCCGCGTGCTCGCCGCCCACCTCCGGCCCGACGGGCTGCGGATCTCGCCGCTCGGGCCGGCCTGGTCCTCCGACGTCGACGCCCACGTGCACACGCGGCCCGACCCGGCCGTGCTGCGGCAGGCGGGTTGGCTGCCCCTCGACGGTCTGCTCGAGCGCCTCGGCCGCGCCGCGACCGGTCAGTGGGCGGTCGTGGCCGGAGGGCGGGTGGTGGGTCGGGTCGACCTGCACGACACCGCGCGCCCCGACCCCGTCCGGCACCTGCTGGAGCGGTGCCGTCGCGAGGGCCCCGGCCCTCGGGAGCAGGCCGAGGCGGAGCAGCTGCGATCCGCCGGCCACCGCGTCCCTGAGCCGTTGCCCGAGCGCGAACCGTGGCGTGTCGCCCGGTCCGGGGCGGGCCGGATGCTGCGACCGGCCAGGCGCGCGCTGCGACCCCGCCTCGTGGTGGCGCTGTCGGGCGTGGACGGGTCAGGCAAGTCGACCCTGTCCGCCGAGCTCCTCGACGCCCTCGAGCGTCTGGGGGTGCCGAACACACGGGTCTGGGTCCGCCCCGGGATGCTCTCCCCGCTGGTCGACCACGTCGTACGCCTCGTCAAGCGGGCCTCCGGCGCCAGCACGACGCCCGGCCTGCACGTCGCCGCCAGCGGTGGTGCCTCGCGGCTGCGCTCGCGCCGGGGCCTGCTCGGCCGGGTGTGGGTCGGTGTGGTGGTCACCGATTTCGCGCTCGCCATCCGCCGCCGCTTCCTGCTCGCGGAGGGCGTCGTGGTCTTCGATCGGCACCGTCGCGACGCCGAGGTCACCCTGCGGCTCTTCTACGACCTCGACGCCTCCGACCCGGTCGTGCGCCTCGCGCGTCGGGCCCTGCCCGACCCGACCATCGACGTCCACCTCCAGGTGTCGCCGGAGGTCTCCCTGGCACGCAAGCAGGAGGAGATCGTCGGGGCGTGGGCCGTCGAGCAGCAGGTGGCGATGTACGACGAGCTGCTGGCCGGTCCCCGGGGCCAGCGCCACGGCCGGCGCCGGCGCTCCGCGGAGGGCCCCGTGGTGCTCGACGCCACCCGGACCCCCGAGGCCCTGGTCCTGGAGGTGCTCACGCTGCTGCTCGACCCCGGCGCCGCACCGAGCACCCGCCGCACCGGCGGCGTCGCGTCGTGACCCACCGGGGACCGGGCGCCACCCGCCAGGGTTCGCCCCGGCGCGGCGGGCGGGTGGTCGTGGTGGGCCGCGGTGCCCCCGAGCGTGGCGGCATCCCGAGCTATCTGGCGATGATGGACGCGCGCCGAGGACGGGCTGGGTCGCCCCGTCGTCCTGGTCAACCTCTCGCCGGCGGGCGGCTCCCGGGGCGGCAGCACGAGCTGGGACAACCTGCGCCGCACCCTGGGCGACGTCTGGCGCGTGCTGCGCACGGTGCGCCGCGGCGACGTCGTGCACGTCCACTCGGCGCTGGCGCCGACCGTGACGGCGCTGCGAGCCGGGTCCTTGCTCGTCGCGGGTCGGCTGCGCGGTGGTGCAACCGTGCTGCACGCGCACGGGGGCCGGTTGGCTCAACAGCCCCCCCAGGGCAGGCAGCGGCGCCTGACCGCGCTGGCCCTGCGCGCCGCCGACGTCGTGGTGCCGGTGGCCGAGGTGGTCCGCGAGGCCCTGACCCGGCTGGGCGTGGCGCCGGACCGGATGCGACTGGTGACCAACGGCGTCGACGTCGACCGCTTCGCCGGCGCCGAGCCACGTGAGCCGAGAGGGACGACCCCGCGGGTGCTCTTCGTCGGGGGCCTGACCAGCCGCAAGGGGGTCCTGGACCTCGGCGCCGCGTCGGACGCCCTGCGCGAGCGGGGCGTCGAGCACGAGCTCTGGATCGCCGGCGGCGTGCCCGACGAGGGAGACGAGGCCCACGACGGGGTGCTGCGCGACCTGCCCCGCGACGCCCGTCTGCTCGGCGCGGTCGCGCCGGAGGACGTCGCCGCGGTCTACGCGTCGTGCGACGTGTTCTGCCTGCCGTCGTGGTGGGAGGCGATGCCGCTGACCGTGCTGGAGGCCCAGGCGGCCGGTCTGCCGGTGGTGGCCTCGGCCGTCGGCGACGTACCCCTCATGGTCGAGGACGGCGTCACCGGCCGCGTCGTGCCGGCGCGCGACGTCGCGGCGCTCACCCACGCGCTCGGCGAGCTGCTCACCGACCCGGGCCTGCGCGAACGCATGGGACGACGTGCGCAGGACCACGCACGGCAGCACGACCAGCGTGACACGATTCGGTCACTGGCCACCCTCTTCGACGAGATCCTGGACGTGCCGTGACGATCCTCTGCTACCACTCGGTGGACCCCTGCTGGTCCTCGCCCCTGGCGGTGACCCCGGAGGAGTTCGAGTGGCAGTGCGCGTGGCTGAAGCGCCACCGCACGGTGGTGCCGCTCGACGTGGCCCTGGATCGGATGGACGCCAAGGGGCTGCTGCCGCGCGGAACGGTGGCGCTGACCTTCGACGACGGCTTCCTGGAGCTGCGCGACCACGTCTTCGCGACGCTGGAGCGGCACGGGCTGCCCGCCACCGTGTTCCTGGTCGCCGCCACCTTGACCACCGAGGGGCACGCGGTCGACTGGGTCGACACCGCGCCGAGCTGGCCGCTGCAGACGCTGAGCCGCGACCACGTCCTCGAGGCCCGCGACCGCGGCTTCGCCTTCGCCTCCCACAGCTGGAGCCACCGCACCCTGCCCGACCTGGAGGTCGACGACTGCGTGGCCGATCTGCGCGACAGCCGCGTCTTCCTCGAGGATCTGCTGCACCACCCGGTGCCCTACCTCGCCTACCCGCGCGGGCGTCACGACGCGAAGGTGCGCGAGGCCACCGCGCGGGCGGGCTACAGCCACGGCCTCGCGCTGCCGGAGACGCCCGAGACGCCGGGCGCGTACGCCGTACCCCGGGCCGGGGTCTTCCCCGGCAACAGCGAGCGGGTGCTGCGGGCGAAGACCAGCCGGCGCTACCAGGCGTTCCGGCAGTCGCCCATCTATCCCGCGGTGCGCTCGGCGCTGCGTCGGGGGGCGTGAGCGCCGTGAGTGTGCTCGTCGACTCGACCCCGACCCGCGCCGTGGCCGTCCGGGGACTCCTGCGGCGGGGAGCAGAGGTGCTGCTGCACGCGATGGTGCTCTCGGTGTTCGTCGAGGGCCTGGCCGTCGGGCCGGTCTCCTCGGGCCGGGTCCTGGCCGCGGTCGGTGCTCTCGCGGTGGTCCTGGCCGTGGCGGTGCGACCGTCGATGCCGGGCTTCCCGCACCCCTGGGTGGCCGTGCCGGCCGGGTTGATGACGTCGTGGACGCTGGTCAGCGGGATCTGGGCCAGCGACAGGGCAGCCTGGTTGGAGGCGGTGTTCGAGCTGGCCCTGGCGTTGGCCTTCTTCGTCACCTTCAGCCTGCTGATCGACTCCCGGGAGCTCCTGCGCCGACTGCTGGTCACCTTCGCCGTCGGCGCGACGGTCGTGGCGCCGGTGGCGCTGGTCCAGGTCGCCACCGGCGTCCGGGCCGTGGGTCTGCAGGGGGACCCCAACACGTTCGCGCTCTACCAGCTCGCCGCGGTTCCGCTCGCGGTGTTCCTCGTGGCCCGCTCAGGCGGCTTCGCGCGGCTGGCCTGGATCCTGGCCGGCCTGCTGGTGGTGCTCTCGCTGCTGGCGGCGCAGTCGCGCGGTGCCAGTCTGGGGCTCGTGGTGGTGGTGTTCTGGCTGCTGTGGTCCGGCACCGACGCAACGCGCTCGCCGGTCCGTCGCCTCGCCGTCACCGCCGGGGGAGGACTGGTGCTGCTGGTGGCCGCCTCGGCAGCAGTGGCGCTGCTGCCCCGCTTCGACCTGGCCCTCACGCTGGAGGACGGCGGCACCGGGCGCGCCGACATCTGGCGCACCGCCGCCCTCACGTGGTGGGAGCACCCGCTGCTGGGGATCGGGGCGGGAGGCTACGAGCCGGTCAGTGGACAGCTGCTGTCGCAGACACCGGGTGTCGTGATCGACCCCTACTCGGTGCTGTTCGAGGGCATCCGCGTCCACAACTCGTTCCTGGAGCCGCTGGTCGAGCAGGGTCCCCTCGGTCTGCTGCTCTACGGGATGCTTCTCGCCGGCATCGGCCTGGCCTTCGACGTGCAGCGTCGGCTCGCGCCGGGAGACGTGGTGGCGGCGTTGGTCCCGATGCTGCTGGGCTTCATCGCCTCGTCGCTCTTCCTGTCCGTGACCGCCAACAAGCTTCTCTGGATGCTGGCCGGCTTCGCCGCCGTGCTGCCCTACCTCGCCGACCCTGTCCGACCCGCTGATCCCGCTGATCCCGCTCGTCCCGCCCACCCACCGGCTCCTGATGCCGAATCGATGAGGGAGACCCCGTGACCGACCCGAAAGCCTCGAGCTACCCCGCCCACGTGTTCGCGACCCGACCCAGCAACGAGCAGGCCAGCGCCCACCAGGTGGGCTCCGTGCTGGGGCGTCTCTGGTGGATCGTCGTGCTGATGACGCTCGTCGGTGGGGGTCTCGCCGCCGCATCGGTCTACGTGGTGCCGCAGCGCAGCATCGGGACCACCACGCTGCTGGTCGACATCCCGGTCCAGGCGTCGGACACCGAGGCTCTGGTCCGCACCGTCGAGACCCTCATCACCAGCCAGGCGGTGCTGGGCGACGTGGCTGAGCAGCCCGGCGTCGAGCTCAGCCCCCAGGTCCTCGACGACGCGATCGAGGTGGAGCGTGCGACGGGCTCGGCGGTCATCGAGGTCACCGTGGTCAACGGCTCGCGGGATCGGGTGCAGACGATCTCCGAGCAGATCGTCCCGGCCCTGCAGGCGCGGCTGCGTGAGGTCGACTCGTCGGTCAGCACCGGGGTCGTCGGACGGCGCGGCGCCACCGTGCAACCCGGCGGCGGGATCGTGCCGTTGTCGGTGACCACCTTCGGGACGGAGCCCTACGTCCGCGACTACTCGTGGTCGCTGGTCCCGACGTCCATCCTCGGTGCCCTCGGCGGTGCACTCGTCGGCGGCCTGCTGGTCGTCGTGGTGGCCCTGCGCCGTCTCAGCCAATGACCCCTCCGCCCGTTCTGGCACCATGGCGGGCGTGACGACCGCCAAGCTCCTCATCACCGTGGCGCCGACCGGGGCCGAGACCACCAAGAGCGACTGTCCGCAGCTCCCGACGACCCTCGACGAGCTGGTCGAGACGGCGCGACGCTGCGAGGCGGCCGGCGCCGCGATGATCCACGTGCACGTCCGCGACGACGAGCACCGCCCGTCGCTGGACGCCGCACGACTGAAGGACACCGTCGCCGCGCTGCGCGAGAACACCAGCCTCGTGGTGCAGCTCTCGACCGGCGGTTCGGTCCACGACCCGCTCGACGCGCGGCTCGCCGTGCTCGACGCCGCCCCCGACTCGTGCAGCCTCACGATGGGCACGGTCAACTTCGGCGACGACGTCTTCATGAACCCGTGGGGCTTCATCTGCGAGCTCTACCAGGCGTCGCAGGAGAAACAGGTCGTCCCCGAGTTCGAGCTGTTCGACCTCGGCCAGGTCCACTCGCTGGCGCGGCTGCTGCGCCGCTACGGCCTGCCCTACGGCGGCCGCGTCCACTGCGACCTGGTGATGAACGTTCCCGGCGGCATGGACGGCACCGCCGACGCCCTCGTCGCCGCGGTCGCCGCGCTGCCGCCCGAGACCACGTCGTGGTCGGCCACCGGCATCGGCCGTTCCACCCTGACCGTCGCGCTCGCGGCGCTGTCCAAGGGCGGCCACCTGCGGGTCGGCATGGAGGACGTGCTCACCCTGGCCAAGGGCGTCCCGGTCGAGCACAACGAGCAGCTCGTCACCCGTGTCGTCGAGCTCGGACGCATGGCTCAGCGGGAGCCGATGACCCCGGCCGAGGCCCGCGAGCTGCTCGGCCTCCCCTGACGCCTCCCGCGTCAGCGCTGGTGCGTGACCTCGACGAGCACGCCCCGGCCGAGCGCGGGTGACAGGTCCGGCTCGAGAACCGGTCCGACGCCGCGCGCGTAGAGCTTGTTCTCCAACAGCTGCGGCTCCAGCGGCGTGGTGTTCGCGGTCTGCACGACGCGGCGGTGCACCCCGGTGGGCGTGCGAAGCGTGTGCTGGGTGGACAGGATCCGCGCCCGGTCCTCCCAGTTGAGCCGTGGGCGTCAGCGCACCGCGACGAGGCCCTGCTCGTAGGCCAGGACGACCGCCTGCACGCGGGTGGTCACGCCCAGCTTCGCCAGCACCCGGTTGACGTGGGTCTTGACGGTCGCGAGGGCGACCACCAGCTCGCCGGCGATCTCCTCGTTGGACAACCCCCGTGCCATCAACGTCAGGACCTGCCGCTCGCGCTCGGTGAGCGCGGCGAACGCGCCGACGTGGAGGGAGGCCTGCGGGGGCGGTTGCCGCAGGTAGCTCTCGATCAGCCGCCGCGTCAGGCTCGGCGCCAGCAGCGACTCCCCGGCGCACACGGTGCGGATCCCCTCGACGAGCCGGTCGGGGGGCGTCGCCTTGAGCAGGAAGCCGGCCGCTCCGGCGGCCAGCGCGTGGTAGACGTAGCGGTCCAGGTCGTAGGTCGTCAGCACCAGCACCTTGGTGGCACATCCGGCAGCGGTGAGCTCCCGGGTGGCCTCGATGCCGTCGAGCACCGGCATCCTGACGTCCATCAGGACCACGTCGGGGCTGGTGCGGCGTACGACGTCGACCGCCTCGCGTCCGTCGCCGGCCTGCCCGACCACCCGGCAGCCCCGGGCCTCCAGCACCAGCTCGAGCCCGGACCGCACCAGCTCCTGGTCGTCGGCGACGACCACGGTCGTCACGCGGTCACCTCGCGCAGGGGGATGACCGCCTCGACCTCGAAGCACTCGCCGACGGTGCCGTGTCGCAACGTCCCGCCGAGCAGCGCGACGCGCTCGGCCATGCCCTGCAGACCCAGCCCGGACGCCGGTCGCGGCCCGAGCCGGCTGCTCCCCGCGACCCGGTTGACGCACCGGATCCGCACCTCGTCACCGGGCGCAGCGATCCACAGCCGCACCGGCCCGGTGCCGTGCTTCAGGGCGTTCGTCAGCGTCTCCTGCACCACCCGGTACGCCGACACGTCGGCTCCGGCGGGCAGCGGATGCTCGGGCAGGTCGACCGACACCTCGACCTCCAGCCCGCTCTGCCGGTGAGTGGCGACCAACTCCGGGAGGTCGGCCAGGCCGGGCACGGGCCGCAGCCCCAGCTCGTCGGACTCGTCGCGCAGCAGGTGCAGCAGCCGCCCGGACTCGGTCAGGGCGGCGCGCCCGGCCTCGGCCACGGAGGTCAGCAGCTCGGCCGCCCGGTCCGGCTGGGTCCGCACCAGGTCCTGCGCGGCGGCGGTCTGCACCACCATGGCGCTGACCGAGTGGGCGAGCACGTCGTGCAGCTCTCGAGCGATCCGGTCCCGCTCGTCGCGGACCGCCTGGTCACGGATCTGCTCCTGCTGGGCCACCAGCAGCCGGCTCTGCTCGTCCAGTCGGCGCGACACCTTGCCGAAGACGTAGGGCGGCACGAGCAGCGACGCCGCGAAGACGACGTCGGTGATGCCCTTCACGCGCTCGTCGGTGAAGAGGTAGTCGGCGACGAGCATCAGCGCGACGCCGGCCAGGGCCGACAGACCACGACGGTGACCGGGCAGCCAGCGGGCGAGCGACCAGGCGATCAGCACCAGCACGAAGATGGGGCTCGCGAGCTCGTCGAGCTCCGGGCCGACCCACGGGACGCCGAGGCAGAGCAGGCCGGCAGGCACGCAGCTCGCCACCGGCCACCGTCGCCTGGTCACCAGGAACGCGCAGGACCCGCCCAGCATCGCCAACGCCGCCAGCCAGCCCCCGGGACGGTAGAGGAGCACCTCGACGACGACGAGAGCCGCGAGCAACGCCGGCAGCGCCCCGTCCCACGTCGTCCAGCCCCGCCACTCGGCCATCCTCCGAGAGTAGGACCGTCGCTCCGCCGGCGCATCAACCTCCGGGTGGAGGCGAGAACCAGCCCTCGGACCGACGACGGCGGACCCACCGGCGCCCGAGCCTGGAGCTCCGACGATCGAAGGAGGAGACATGGAGCAAGGACGTGATCGACAGATCGGCCGGTTCGCGTGGGCGATGGCGTGGGTCGGGCTGGTGATCGGCCAGCTGCACGCGTTGGCGAGGTTCTCGGTGCCGGAGCACGCGGAGGACCTGACCGACTACCCCCTGACGGCGGCCTGGGCGGAGCCCGCGATCGACCTGCTCGATCCTCTTCTGACCTGGGGCGACCCTGATCTGGTCTACGTGACCTACGGCAAGATCTGGCTTCCGGTGTTCATCGCGTTCACGCTCTGCGCCGTGGTGGTCCACCGGCGCCGTGAGCCGGTCGGCTTCGAGAGGGCCCTGTGGCGGCTGGCGATCTTCGCCTACTCCACCGCCTGTCTCGGTGTCTTCCTCGACTACTGGACCCAGTGGACGGGCGACTACAACGCGCTGTTCCAGGTCGGCACCTGGGTGACGTTCCCGGCTCTGGGCCTGACGCTGATCGCGTCGACGCTTCTCGGCGCCACCCTCCTGCTCAAGCGGTTCCGGCCGACGCTGCCCGCACTGCTGCTGGCCCTGATGATCCCCGCCGCCCTGGCCATCACGTCCGTGACCTCCCTGGGCAGCGCCGTGCTGCCGGTGATGTTCGCCTTCGGGATCCTGGGTCGTCGGATCGCCCGCACCGAACCGGTCCGCGACCGCGCAATACGGTGACGGTCTGATCTCCGGTTCGACGTCTCGGGCGCACCTGCGTGCGTCTCGGCGGGGCTGCGCCGGCGCCGAGTCAAAGTCGCACCCATCCGCAGTCCGTTCTCCCGCGAACGGCTTTGTGGCTCGCGTCACACCGTGCCCAGAGGAAGGGGAGGACGCCATCGAGCGTCGGGCATCGGCATCCCGGAACCGGGGGCCGAACAAACAGCAGACCGCTCTCAGCGGCGCGCGAGCCCTCATCGAAGGGAATGGGATGAGAACTCATCCATCCGTCAGTCGGCGCAGCGCCGCGTTGACGGTCACCGGCGGGCTGCTCGTCGCCGCAGGTATGGCCGGTATCGGCCCCAGCGGCGCCCAGGCGTCGAGTCACCGGGAAGCCCCGCTCATCGCGGGTGCTCCGCAGTACGACACCACGGACGTCTACGCGTTCCGGAGTCCCGAGCGGCGCAACACCGTGTCGCTCATCGCCAACTGGCTGCCGTTCTCGGAGCCGGCCGGAGGGCCGAACTTCTACACGTTCGCGCCCGACGCTCGCTACAACATCAAGATCGACAACGACGGTGACGCACGACCCGACATCGTCTACCGGTGGGAGTTCAAGGACCACTACCGCAGCCGTGACACGTTCCTCTACAACACCGGGCCGGTCACGTCCCTGGGCGACCAGGACCTGAACTACTACCAGACCTACCGGCTCACCCAGATCCGTAACGGTCGCGAGCGGGTCCTCATCCGCAACCGTCCCGTGGTGCCGTCGGACGTGGGACAGGGCTCCATGCCCGACTACGAGTCGCTTCGCGAGGAGGGCGTCACCAGCGTCGGGTCCGGCAGGACCCGGATGGCGTCGTTCGCCGGACAGGCCGAGGACCCGTTCTTCCTCGACCTGCGGGTCTTCGACCTTCTCTACGGAGGCGACCTCAGCGAGAGGGGCGACGACACCCTCGCCGGGTTCAACGTCAACTCGGTCGCGCTGCAGGTGAACCGTCGGATGCTCGCCGACGGTCGCAACGTTCCCGACAACCCCGTCATCGGCATCTGGTCCTCGACCGACCGCCGCGGCGTGGACGGCAGGTACCGCCAGGTCTCGCGCCTGGGCATGCCGCTGGTCAACGAGGTCGTCATCCCGATCGGTGACAAGGACAAGTTCAACGCCTCTGCTCCTCGCAGGGACGGACAGTTCCTCGACTACGTCACCGAGCCTGAGCTGCCGCAGAAGGTCGAGGCCGTCTACGGCTTCCAGGCGCCCGAGGAGCCGCGCAACGACCTGGTCTCGATCTTCCTGACCGGTCTCGAGGGTCTCAACCAGCCGGAGGGGGTCACCCCCAGTGAGCAGCTGCGGCTCAACATCACCACGGCGGTGTCGGAAGACCCGGACCGGCTGGGCGTGCTCGCGGGCGACACCCAGGGCTTCCCGAACGGGCGACGGCTCGGCGACGACGTCGTCGACATCGCGCTGCGGGCTTCCCAGGGCGCTCTGGTGGGTCCGGAGCAGGACCCGGAGATGCGCGACGACGACCTCGGTGACAACGTCAACGTCAACGACGTCGAGTTCGGCGACTCGTTCCCCTACCTGGCGCTGCCGGCCCGGGGGAGCGACGAGGCTCCGCACGATGGCAATCAGGTGAACCGCACGAGCAGTGACGGTTCGCAGGACAACGGAGCCGGCTGGCTGCCCTCGTTCGGTGACGGTTCCGGCCTCTCGAGCCAGGCGGTCCCGGCCGCCTCGCTGGGGCTGGGTCTCGTGGCCCTGATGGCCGGTCTGGTCGGCATGGCCCGGCGACCCGCCCGTCGTACGAGCCGCTCCGACGCTCGCGGCACCATCTGATCGACCCAACCACCACCGGTTGGCCGGCCCTGCGCACGTGCGCAGGGCCGGTCGACCGGCGGGAAGGACCCCATGAACCGCATCTCGAGCTACGCCGCCGTGCTGACGGTCGCCGTCACGCTCTCCGTCGGTGGTGCCCTCGGCCTCGCCGGCGGTGGGACCGCCGGGAGCCAGAACGGCGCCGACACGCTCGCGTCGCCGGCCGTGTCGCCGGTCGCGACCTCGCCGACCGGTCAGAGCCTCGACGACACCGTGGCGGCGCTGCAGGATCGCCTGCGGCGGCTGCCGCAGGACGACTCGGCGTGGTCGACCCTGGCGCTGGCCTACGTCGAGCAGGCCCGCCTGACCGGCGACCCGTCGTACTACCCGAAGGCCGAGGAGGCCGTCACCACCTCGCTGGGCCTGCGGCCCGAGGACAACGTCGCCGCCCACTCGTCCGCGGCCGCGCTCGCGGCGGCGCGCCACGAGTTCGACCAGGCCCTCGTCGAGGCCGACCGCGCCCTGGCGATCTCGCCGCGCGACGGCCGCGCCCTGGCGGTGCGCGTCGACGCCCTCACCGAGCTCGGCCGCTACGCCGAGCAGGAGCGCGCCGTACGACGAGCAGACCGGTTGCAGCCGGGCCTGCCGGTCGCCGCCCGCTACTCCTACGTCGAGGAGCTGCGCGGTGACCTCCGGGAAGCCAGCGCGGTGCTCGAGCGCTCGCTCGGAGGCGCCGCCCTTGCCGACCGCGCCTTCCTGTTGACCCAGATCGCCGAGCTCGACCGCCGGCGCGGGCTGCTGGAGCGCGCCGAGCGCCATCTCTCCGGGGCTCGTCGTGCAAGCCCCGACTACCTCGCCGCCGACGTCAGCCGGGCACGGCTCGCGGTGGCGCAGGGCGACCTGGAGACCGCCGAACGACGCTGGAGCGACGTCGTGCGCCGGGTCCCGCTGCCGGAGTACCTGCTGGAGCTGGGCGAGATCCAGCTGACGCGCGGCCAGGAAGAGGAGGCCGCCCAGCAGTTCTCGGTGATCCGCACGACGAGCCGACTGCTGGACGCCAACGGCGTCAACACCGATCTCGAGACGGCCATCTTCGAGGCCGACCACGGATCCGCGAAGCGCGCCCTGTCGATGGCCCGCGCTGAGTGGTCCGCGCGCCGCAGCATCCACGTGGCGGACGCCCTCGCCTGGGCCCTGCACGTCAACGGCCGCGACGCCGAGGCGCTCGAGCTCGCGCGGCAAGCGACCCGCCTGGGCACCAAGGAGGCACGGATGTGGATGCACCGGGGTCTGATCGAGGCCTCCCTGGGGATGCGCGCCGCAGCGGTGCGAGACCTGCGCCGCGGGCTCCGCACGGATCCCGGGGTCTCGCCGTGGCAGGCGAGCCAGGCGCGCGACGCGCTCGAGAGGCTGGACCGGTGACGGGCGGGAAGCGGGTACGCCGCCTCGTGCGTCCGCTCGCGACGCTGCTGGCCGCCGGTGCCGTGCTGGCGCTCGCCGCGCCGGCCGCGTCGGCCCACCCCCTGGGCAACTTCACCGAGAACCGCTACACCGGGCTGCTGGTGGGACCCGACAGCGTCACGGTGGACCACGTGATCGACCTGGCCGAGATCCCGACCGCTCAGCTGGGCTCGCGCACCGAGGACCTCGACGCTCTGGCCGGTCAGGAGTGCGGCCGCGTGGCCGGGCGGCTGTCGGTCCGGGCGGACGGCGCCGCCGTGGCGCTGACCGTCACCGACGCGGCGGCCGTGACGTCTGCGGGTGAGGCCGATCTGCCCGTCACGCGCATCACCTGCGCGCTCGAGGGCTCCGCCGACCTGTCGACCGCCGACGAGCTCCAGCTGCGCGACTCCACCGCTCCCGGCACCGTCGGGTGGCGCGAGGTCGTCGCGGTCGGCGACGAGATGACGCTGGACAGCTCCGACGTGCCCTCGACGAGCATCAGCGACCGATTGACGTCCTATCCCGAGGACCTGCTCAGCTCGCCGCCCGACGTGACCACCGCGTCACTCTCGCTCAGCGCGGGAGGACCGACCGGGTCCCTGCCCGGGCTGTCGTCCGAGGACGACGTCGCCGGCGGGCGACAGGCGGCCGGGGGGCTGTCGGCCACCGCCACCGGCCTGCTGGAGCGCGGGGGCCTGCTCGCCGGGCTGCTGGGGCTGCTCGTCGCGATGGTGCTGGGTGCCTCCCACGCCCTGGCGCCGGGGCACGGCAAGACCGTGATGGCCTTCTACCTCTCACAACGCGGGGACTCGTCGTGGCGAGCGGCGCTGTCGGTCGGCGCGACGGTGACGCTGGCGCACACGGGGTCGGTGCTCGTGCTGGGCCTGCTCGTCAGCGTGAGCAGCTCGTTCGTGCCGGCGCAGGTCTACCCGTGGTTGACGTTGCTGACCGGGCTGCTCATCCTCGGCCTCGGGCTCTCCCTGCTCCGCAACGCCCGGCGGTCCGACGGCCACGGGCACGGCCACGGCCACGGGCACGGCCACGGGCACGGGCACGGGCACGGTCACGGGCACGGCCACGGGCACGGCGGGCACGCGCCCGCGAGCGTCACACGGACCGGCACCACCACCGTCACGGTGTCCGCGCCCCCTGCAGCGCCCGAGACCGAGCATGAGCACACGTCGGCGCCGGGCCGGGCGGGGTTGTGGGTCATGGGGCTCGTCGGCGGCCTCGTCCCGAGCCCGGCGGCCCTCCTCCTGCTGCTGGGCGCCATCGCGCTCGGCAAAGCGGCTTTCGGCGTCGCGATGGTGGTCGCGTTCGGTATCGGCATGGCGACCTCGTTGGCCGTCGTCGGTCTGCTGGCTCGCGACCTGCTGCTGCGGTTCGAGCGCTACGCGACCAGCACCGGGCGCCTCACCCGACCGATCCGGACCGCGGTGACCTACGGCGCCGCGACCGGCGTCGTGGTCGTGGGGCTGGGCATCGTGGCGCGAACTATCTGGCAAGTCCTCTGACGCCGGGCCGTGCGGCGTAGGGTGGCGGGTTATGAGTGTGCTGCGTCGAAACAACGTCTCGGTGTCCGGCCTGCCCGACGGCCGCCCGATGCTGTTCGTGCACGGCTTCGGCTGTGACCAGAACATGTGGCGCTACGTGGCACCGGCCTTCGAGCACGACCACCGGGTCGTGCTGTTCGACCACGTGGGCGCCGGAGGCTCCGACCTGTCGGCGTACGACGCGGAGAAGTACGCCACGCTCGACGGCTACGCCAGCGACGTCCTGGAGATCTGCGCCGAGCTCGACCTGCACGACGTCGTCCTGGTCGGACACTCGGTCTCCGCCATGATCGGGATGCTGGCGACGCTGCGCGACCCCGAGCGGTTCTCGAGCCTGGTGATGATCGGGCCGTCGCCGCGCTACCTCGACGACGTCGGCTACACCGGCGGGTTCGCCCGCGAGGACATCGAGGAGCTGCTGGACTCCCTGGACAGCAACTACCTCGGGTGGTCGACCGCCATGGCCCCGGTGATCATGGGCAACGACGACCGGCCCGAGCTGGGCGAGGAGCTGACGTCGAGCTTCTGCCGCACCGATCCCGAGATCGCCCGGCGGTTCGCCCGGGCGACGTTCCTCAGCGACAACCGCGCGGACCTGCCGCGGGTGACGACGCCGACCCTGGTCATGCAGTGCAGCCGCGACGCGATCGCGCCGGAGGTGGTGGGGCGGTTCGTCCACGAGCAGATCCCGGGCAGCACGCTGGTCCAGCTCGATGCCACCGGCCACTGTCCCAACCTGAGTGCTCCGGAGGAGACCACGCGCCGGATCCGGGACTTCGTCGCGGCGTGAAGCTCCGATGACCGACGACGTCGAGACGCTCTACCACCACGCCGCCTGCGGTCTGGTGTCGACGACGCTCGACGGCGAGATCATCGAGGTCAACGACACCTTCGTCGGCTGGACGGGCTGGTCGCGGGAGGACCTGGTCGGTCGGTGCACGTTCGCCGAGCTGTTGAGCCCCGGCGGCCGGATCTACCACGAGACCCACTTCTCACCGATGCTGCGCGTCGACGGCAAGGTGCAGGAGCTGGCCTTCGAGATGGTCAGCCCCGCCAAGCAACGGATCCCGGTGCTGGTCAACGCTGTCGTCGAGCGTGCTGGGGCGGACGCGGCCCCGATCGTCCACGTGGCTGTCTTCCGGGTGTTCGAACGGCGGGAGTACGAGCGCGAGCTGCGGCGCGAGCGCGACCGGGCCGAGCAGTCCGAGATCCGCGCCCGGGCGTTGGCCCAGACGTTGCAGCAGACCCTGATCCCGCCGAGCCCGCCGCTGGTGCCGGGCCTCGAGGTCGCGGCCGTCTACCGGCCCGCGGGCACGGGGGAGGAGGTCGGCGGCGACCTGTACGACGTCTTCCAGGTCGGTGAGGACGACTGGGTCGTCGTGCTCGGTGACGTGTGCGGCAAGGGCGTCCAGGCCGCCGTCGTCACAGCGCTCGTGCGCTACACGATCCGGGCCTCGAGCGTGCTCGCGTCCGATCCGGCCAGCGTCCTGTCCGATCTCGACCGGGTGCTGCTCGCCCACGGCTCCGACCGCTTCTGCACGGTGGTCGTGCTCAGGTTGTGCCGTCACGAGGGGGCCTGGACCGTCCGGATGGTCGCCGGCGGGCACCCGCTGCCGCTGCTCAAGTCGGGCGACGGGCGTCCGGTCCCGATCGGCACCCCGGGGGCCCTGGTCGGGGCGTTCCCCGACAACGAGCGCGACTCGACCGAGCTCGCCCTGGTCGCGGGCGACCAGCTGCTGCTCTACACCGACGGCGTCACCGAGGGCCGCCGCGGTCGCGTGATGTACGACGACGAGCGTCTCGTCGCCACGTTCGCGGCCCACAGCGGCGACGCCTCCTCGTTGACCGAGCACGTCCTGAAAGACGTGCTCGACTTCCAGGGCGGGCTTCCGCGCGACGACATCGCCCTGGTGGCGCTGCGCGTGCCGGGGGCTCAGCCGGGGCCGTCACGCTCGTGAGTCCGCTCCTGTGCTCGGGGTCTCGACTGACCTCGCCACAGCCGGCTGGGCGGCGGCCCGCGGCAGTGTCAGCGTGACGGTGGTCCCGCAACCGGGAGTCGAGACGATGTCGATGCTGGCCGTCGTGCTGGTCGACGAGCGACTTCACCACGGCGAGGCCGAGACCCGTCCCCTGGATTGCTCGCTCGGTGGCGGCGGTGGTGCGGTAGAAGCGATCGAAGAGGCGCGGGATGTCCTCGGCCTCGATGCCGTGCCCGGTGTCCTCGACGGTGATGGTGACCGTGGTCGAGGTGGCCTCCGTCTCGAGCCGGACCGTGCCGCCGCGGGGGGTGAACTTGATGGCGTTGGACAGCAGGTTGAACAGGACGCGTTCGAGGTCGTCCGCGCGCCCGAGCACGGCGGCTGCGGGAGGCACGCCGCTCACCTCGAGGTCGATCCGCCCGGTCTCGGCGAGGGGGACCACCGTTCGTCGTACGTCGTCGATGAGCCGGTTCAGAGCGACACGTTGCGGTGCGGGGGGTGCAGCGTCCTCGGCGTCCGTCCGGGCGAGCAGGAGGAGGTCCTCGATGAGCAGCGCGAGACGATCTGCGTTGCGAGACACGGTCGTGAGCACACGTCGCTGTTGGTCGGTGACGTCTCCCAGCTCACCTGCCCTCAGGAGCTCGAGGTAGCCGATGATGCTGCTGAGCGGGGTGCGGAGCTCGTGCGAGACGTTGGAGACCAGCTCGTTCTTGAGGCGGTCTGCTCGCTCGAGCATGAGGACCGCTTGCTCCTTCTGCTGGAAGGCATGGGCCTGCAGGAGCGCGGTGCCGAGATCGCGCGCCACTCCGTGGATGATCGTGAGCTGTCGCGGTGACCACGCCCGCGGCTCTCCGACGGTGTGCATCACCAGCCATCCGATCAGCTGCTCGCCGGCCCACATCGGTGCGCCGAGGTAGGAGCAGATGCCCAAGGTGTCCCGGATCTCCCGGGCGTCGTGCGTCGCCAGTCGTGGGTCGTCGAAGATGTCGTCGATCCGGAGGGAGCCGTGCTCCGCGGCGGCGGCCAGGCACAGGGCCTCCAGGGTCTCGGGGAGGGTGACCGTGTTGTCGATCGGGGGAACCCCTGGGCGCGACCACTGCTCCACGACCGGCCCGATGGCGCCGCCGTCGACCAGTCGGACGAGGCATCGGTCGACCTCGACCGCGTCGCCGAGGGCGATCACGGTGCGACGCAGGATGCCCTCGGTGTCCAGGTCAGAGCGGAGCTCGCGCAGCAGGTCGTTGAGCAGCTCCTGCTCGGCTGCGTGACGCTGCAGCTGCGCTTGGGCTTCCTGCAGCTGCTGGACCGTGTCGTAGAGGTGGGCGGTCGCGTCCTCACCGACGCGCTCGGCAGTGATCCGGGCCCGCCGTTCGCGCTCCAGACGCCGTCCCAGCAGCGCCGCCTCGGCGACGGCGTCAGCCGGTGGGCGCGGGTTCGTCACCCAGGTCTCCGAAGGTGATGTCCAGCAGGCACTCCTCGGCGCCGTCGTGGACGCACTGGCGGTGCAGGATCTGCACGTGCTCGCCGAAGTAGGTGGCAGCACCGCGGATCATGCCCTCGGCGAACCCACAGAGCCGGCGCTGGGAGCGGTAGGCGAGGGTGAGGTGGTCGCGGTGGGCGCTTTCGAAGCCGAATGTCGGCGGTCGAGCGGCCGGGTGGAGCTTGCGCACCTCAGGATGGATGACGTCGTTGAGCGTCATGAGGAAGTCGCGCGTGCGCGCGTGCGGCGTGAAGAAGACGGGGTAGCGCCGTGCGAGCCCCAGGAGGGCGAAGGAGCCGAAGCTCCTCGTCTCCGTCCACACGGACCGACCGGAGGCGCTCGAGCGAGCGGAGAGGAGAGCCATCAGGTCCGCGTCGGGGTAGTCGCCGATGGAGCTGTAGCCACCTGCCACGCCCGCACGCCCGAGCAGGTCGTCCCAGGCTTCAGGTCCTCCCTCCTCGTGAACCATGTCCTCAAGAAGATTGAAGATGGTGCCCTTCACGAGTCGTCTCCCCTGCATCGTGCGCATCTGGCGCGTCCATCCACGATAGGGCCCGAGGGCGGCTGCCGCGGAAGATTCCCGGCCCCGCACGCTACGGTGGGTGAGCGCCCCGGGGAGGCGTCGACGAACCACCGGGTCCGTCGAAGCGACCTAAGGGTGTGGCGAGGCTGTGCACGCTCACTCCGGGAACGAGCATCACGTCGACCGGGACCGGCTGTGGCGCCTCGTCCACGCCACAACGCCGGGTGCCACGACTGTCGGCTCCACGTCCGACCGCTCCGTCGGACAGGTCCTCGAGCGCCTCTGCCGGGTCGCCGCCACCGAGCTGGAGCTGATGGGCGCTGCGGTCACGCTGCCGCCCCGCCCCGAGGCCCACGTGGTGGTCGCGTCCTCCGACGACGGCGCCCGGTTGCTCGAGCAGATGCAGTTCGACACCGGGGAGGGGCCGACTCTGGAGGCGTGCCGGCTCCGGTTGCCTGTCCTCGTGCCCGACATCGCCTCCCCGCTGGACGGCCAGTGGCCGGGGTTCAGCCAGGCGGCCGCCGCGGCCGGCGTGGCGGCGGCGTACGCCCTTCCGCTGCACCTGGGCGCCTCGCTGTTGGGAGCGCTGACGTTCTACAGCTCGACGGCGGGGCTGATGTCCCGCCCGAGGCTGCGCACGGCGTTCGTGCTCGGCGAGATCGCCGTCGAGATGCTGGTCGACGACGTGCTCGGCGAGGTGGTGGTGGGTGACAGCGGGGATACGCTGGATTCGTTCCGGCCGGCCATTGACAGGCAGGCACACATCTATCAGGCACAGGGCATGGTCATGATCCAGCTGCAGGTCACTCTGGCCGAGGCGCTCGCCCGCATGCGCGCCTACGCCTACGCTCAGGACCTCACCCTGGACGAGCTCTCCACCGCCATCCTGAGCGGCGCCATCCGACTCGCCGAGAGCGGAGGCGACGCATGAAGCCCAGCAGCACCCCCTACCCCGAGAACAGGCAGCGATGATCTCGAACAGCGAACTCTCAGCGGCCTTCGTCGAGATGGCCGACACCCTCGTGCACGACTTCGACCTCGTCGACTTCCTCAGCAACCTGACCGCCCGCGCCGCCACAGTCAGCGGGGCGTCCGCGGTCGGACTGATGCTGGCCGACCACGTCGGTAGTGCGCGGTACATGGCGGCCAGCAACGAGTCCGGCAAGCTCATGGAGCTCTTCCAGATCCAGAACGCCGAAGGCCCGTGCCTCGACTGCATCACGACCGGCGCCCCCGTGGTGAACGCCGACCTCGCGCACGCCGAGAACCTCTGGCCCGTCTTCGCGCCGGCAGCCCTGGACGCAGGGTTTCGCTCCGTGCACGCCTTTCCCTTGCGCCTGCGCGGCGAGCGCATCGGGGCGCTGAACCTCTTCGGGGGCTCGGACACGATGTTCGCTGACGCCGAGGTGCGCGTCGTGCAGGCCCTGGCCGACGTCGCGACGGTCGCCATCCTGCAGCAGCGCAACATCGAGCGCGCCGAGGTGGTGACCGAGCAGCTGCAGGGCGCGCTCAACAGCCGCGTCGTGATCGAACAGGCCAAGGGCGCGCTCGCCCAGGCCCACGGGATCACCCTGGGCGACGCCTTCGAGGAGCTTCGGACCTTCGCCCGCTCCTCGGGGCGCAAGCTGGTCGACGTCGCACAACAGCTGCTGACGGAGATGGAGAGTGGTCACCGCGGTCCGTACCTGAGATGACGGTCGACTGGCCCCGCCCTTGACAGGAAATACGGGATAACACAGACTTTGTTCAACCCGCCCCGGACCCGGCGGTCGACCATCAGGCGATCACAGGTCGGGGGTTTTCGTGTTTCCCAAGCCGCGACGCCCACGCCTCGACGCCTGCGCCCTCCCGGGCCGTCGAGCTGCCGGTGTCCGTCTCGGAGCCTCCCAGATCTCCTCTGAGGCCCGGCAGCTCGACACCGTCGTGGTGCGCTGATGTCGCACTGGGAGGTCGTCCCGCTCTCCGGCTCGCCGCCGGCACAGCGGACCCCTGACGCAAGCGAGGTCGTTGCCGTGGCGGAGCCGATCACCACCGACGACGCCCTGCGGCGTCGAGTGCAGCACCTGCTCGCCGACCGCGCGCGGCGCAGCCGGATCGACCAGGCCTGCGGCATCCTGATGCACCGCTACGCGATGGACACCTATGTCGCGTCGCGGACGCTGCAGCGCTGGTCCGACGCGGTCGGCCTCCCGCTGGGGCAGCTGGCCGAGGCCGTCGTGACGTTGACCGTGACCGACAAGGACCTGCCGGCCCTGCCGCGCGAGGTGGCCCACACCGTGTCACGGCTGCTGCGCCGTGAGCTCGCCTCGAGCGCCGACCGGTCGCTCGGCGCGCGCACCCTGGGCCGCCGGAGCTGACCTTCCAGGGCCCAGGGGCGACGGGCTCGGGTCGCGCCGGACGATCTGCTCGGAGACGCCGAGGCGGCGCTCAGCCCTTGCAGATCACGTAGACGCGGTAGGAGATGTCGTTGCCGGCCGGGTTGATGATGTAGGCGATCCACCCGTTGTCGGGCGTGGTGTCGCCGCGCGGGGAGTCGTAGGGCCGCGTCTCGTTGACGATCTCCTGCAGCGTCGGTGTCTGCACGCCGCCGCCGACGGCGCGGTAGCCGCCCGGGCCGCAGCCGACCGAGCCGCCGCCCGCCTGCCCGGCGCCCAGCTGGAACATCTTGGAGCGGTAGCGCAGCCCGCCGGCCGCGGCGCGCTGCGACATGACGGCGTCCTGCTCCTCGAGGCTGGGCTTGGCGGAGAGGGAGGTCCGACCGGCCGGGGCGGGGTTCTCGTCGGACTCACTGGCCCAGCTGCCTCCCGTCCAGGAAGCGGCGACGAGCGTGGCGGAGGCAGCGAAGTAGAGCGCTCCGCGCGAGAGCGGCAGGTTCATGAAGGTGTCTCCCCGTTGTCCGAGATGCCCGATGAACGAGGTCTCAGCGAGGCTAGGGCCTCGCGCGAACCCCCACGGGCGAAGGTCCTGTCCTTGCCCCGGGGCCGAGGGCGAGGACCATCAGTTCCAGTCGAGCTCGAAGTCGGCGTTCAGCCGACTGCCTCTCACGGCCGGCAGACCCAGCAGCTCGGCCGCCGCGTTGGCGACGTAGCCGTTGCGCACGGGCTGGCGTGCCGCGCCGTAGCGGACCTGCGCCCGATCGGGGTCACGCAGCTCCTCGCTGAGGTCGTAGAGGTCGGTCCCGGCGGTCACGTCACGGCCCCACATCAGGAAGGGGACGCGGTAGTCGTCGTAGCGGTCCTCGTCCACGTGGACCCGCTCGCCGGGGACGCCGCCGTGGTCGGCGGTGAGGATGACGGTGTAGCGGACGGCGAGCTGCGGATCGTCGGCGATCGCGTCGAGCACCTGTCCGACCAGCGCGTCCGAGCGGCGTACGGCGTCGAGGTAGGACGGCGACAGCCACCCGTCGGCGTGACCCGCCTTGTCCGGCAGGCTGATGTGCAGCAGCGAGAAGGGGCGACCCTCGGTCCCGAGGTCGTCGATCAGCTCGTGCGTGACGCGCGCGTTGTTCGCGCGGATGAACGACTCGTCCACCCCGGCCGGCCAGGAACGCTCGAACAGCGAGAGCTTCGTCTTGGCGGCGTACACCGCTGCGTCGAGGTCGTTGCGGTCGGCCAGGCTGAAGATCGAGTCGACCCGATGACCGGCGGCGTCCTGCACGGTGCGCGGTTGGAGCCGGTTGTCGTTCCAGGTCACGCCGTGACCGCCGGCGCCGGCGTTGATGCGCCGCCCCGTGACCATGCCGGTGTGGTTGGGCAGGGTCTCGGTCTGCTCGACCTCGGTGCGGGCGTTGAGGGTCGAGGACCCCTGGCGCATCATCCGGTGCAGCGCCGGGGTGCCGGTCTGGCCGAGGCGGTTGATGGCCTTCGGGTTCAGTCCGTCGATGGAGATCGCGACCACGCCGGGCTGGACGAGCACGGCACGGGGCGACGTCGCGCCTGCGCCGGTGCCGGCCGCCGTGGCCGCGACGGCAGCGGTAAGAAGCAGAGACATCCCGAGAGCGCGTTTCATGCCACGGAGTCTAGGCAGAGGCCAGCGGTTGCGTGGCGCTCTGCCAGGAAGCGGGCGGTGCGCCCCGAGGGGGTCACACCGGCGCGGTCCACTTCTCTGCGTGACGCTCCGTGTGCGGACATGCGTCGCCGTACTTCCTGCGGCAGCGCACCCGTCGCTGCCATCTCCTGAACAACCGCCCCATGGACTGATTCTGGCAAGCCCGAGCCGTCCGTTTCAAGTGACTGGGTCATTTGTCCAAGATGCCGGGGCGCATGCTCCGGCGGCGTGCTGTCGCTCGCCGTTCGTCCATCCGGCATCGCGCCGCTCCGCTGCATCGCTACTGTCGTCGCATGAGGATCGGTGTGATCGGTTGCGGCTATCTCGGGGCGGTCCACGCGGCCTGCATGACCAAGCTGGGGCACGACGTCGTGGGCTACGACGTCGACGCCGAGAAGATCGCCGCCCTGTCCGGCGGCTCGGCTCCGTTCTTCGAGCCGGACCTCGACGACCTGCTGGCCGAGAGCCTGGCGACAGGCCGTCTCACCTTCACCCTCGACCCGGCCGAGCTCGCGGGCTCCGACGGCGCACTTCATCTGCGTCGGCACCCCGCAGAAGCGCAACGAGAACGCCGCCGACATGACCTTCGTCGACGCCGCCGTCCAGACGCTGCTTCCGCACCTGCGCGACGGTGACGTGGTCATCGGCAAGTCGACCGTGCCGGTCGGCACCGCCGAGCGGCTGCAGCGCCAGATCGAGGAGGTCGTGCCGGGCGCCGCGCTGTGCTGGAACCCCGAGTTCCTGCGCGAGGGCTTCGCGGTCGTCGACACCCTGACGCCCGACCGGCTGGTCTTCGGGTTGCCGGTCGGCCCGGGGGCCGAGCGCAGCGAGCGGGTGCTGCGCGAGATCTACGCGAGCCTGCTCGGCGCCGACACCCCGCTGGTGGTGACCGACCTGGGCACGGCCCAGCTGGTGAAGGTGGCGGCGAACTCGTTCCTCGCCACCAAGATCAGCTTCATCAACGCGATGGCGGAGTTCTGCGAGGCCACCGGCTCCGACGTGGTCGCGATCGCGGACGCGATCGGGTTCGACGAGCGGATCGGACGCAAGTTCCTGAACGCCGGTCTGGGCTTCGGCGGCGGCTGCCTGCCGAAGGACATCCGGGCCTTCATGGCCCGCGCCGGCGAGCTCGGCGTCGACCAGGCGCTGACCTTCCTCCGCGAGGTCGACGCCATCAACATGCGTCGGCGCACGCGGATGGTCGACCTGGCCCGCGAGGAGTGCGGCGGGTCGATCGCGGGCCGCAAGGTCGCGGTCCTCGGCGCCTCGTTCAAGCCCAACAGCGACGACGTGCGGGACTCGCCGGCCCTCAGCGTCGCCGAGCAGATGCGCCTGCAGGGCGCGGACGTGACGGTCACCGACCCGATCGCGGTGGAGAACGCCCGTCGCCGTTCTCCCGACCTGCGCTTCGTCACGACGGTCGAGGAGGCCGTCGAGGGCGCCGACCTGGTGCTGCTGCTGACCGAGTGGAAGGAATACCTCGAGCTCGAGCCCGACACGCTCAAGCCGCTGGTCGCGCAGGCCCGCATCCTCGACGGCCGCAACGCCCTCGACCCCGTCACCTGGCGCGCCGCCGGCTGGACCTACCGAGCCCTCGGCCGCCCCCGCGCCTGAGCGATCTCGACAGCTCGATCCAGGAGCAGGGCCCCCCAGGGCCCGTCGTCGAGACCTGGTGCCACAGCCGGTCGAGCCCGCTAGCGGTGGTCGAGCAGGGCCCCCCAGGGCCCGTCGTCGAGACCTGGTGACCACAGCCGGTCAAGCCCCCTGGCCCGGTGAGAGACACTGGACCCATGAGCTCTTCCCCCAGTCCGCTCCTCTCCCTGCCCGGTGCCGTCGCCGGTGAGGGCGCCGACGCACCCGTCGCGGCGCACTACGGCTCGTTCAGCGGGGAGCAGCGCACGTTGGTGCGTGGAGACGGCTTCGTCGACCTGTCCCACCGCGGCGTGCTGCGCATCAGCGGCCCCGACCGGCTGACCTACCTGCACTCGATGACCACCCAGCACCTGGCCGCTCTGCCTCCCGGTCAGCCCACCGAGGCGCTGATCCTCAGCCCCCAGGGTCACGTGGAGCACCACCTGCGCGGCGTCGACGACGGTGAGGTGTTCCTCGCCCACGTCGAGCCGGGCACCATCGGCTCGCTGGCGGAGTTCCTCGACCGGATGCGCTTCATGATGCGGGTCGAGGTCACCGACGTCACCGAGGACTACGCCGTCGCCTGGCGCCCACCCGGTGGTCGAGCCGAACCCGGTGGTCGAGCAGGTCGCGCAGCGGCCGTCGTCGAGACTCTCGTTGGTCGAGCCCGTCGAGACCCCCGGCAAGTACGACCTCGTCCCCCGCGCCCAGCTCGAGAAGTACGCCGAAGCAGCCGGGCCGGCCTGCGGCCTCTGGGCCTTCGAGGCGCTGCGCATCGCCCGGGGGGAGCCGAGGTTCGGCGTCGACACCGACCACCGCACGATCCCCAACGAGGTCGGCTGGGTCGGTGGCGCGGTGCACCTCGACAAGGGCTGCTACCGCGGCCAGGAGACGGTCGCCCGGGTCCACACCCTGGGCCGCCCGCCGCGGCGTCTCGTCATGCTCCACCTCGACGGCTCGGAGAACACGCTGCCGACGGTCGGCGCCACCATCACGCTGCCCGCCGACGACGCTGCCGGGCGACCTGTCGGGTTCGTCGGCTCGTCCGCCCGCCACCACGAGCTCGGCCCCATCGCCCTCGGCCTGGTCAAGCGCAACGTGCCGATCGAGGCCCAGCTCGACATCGAGGGGATGCCGGCCATGCAGGAGGTCCTCGTCGATCCGGACGTGGGTCTGCACGTGCGCCCGCGGCTCGGCTGAGGGCGGCTCGCTACGCCATGAATGCACCAGGGGGACGCATCGACCTCTCGCGCGTGCCGACGCGGCGTCTTCTGGTCGCGGCGCTCGTCGTCGAGCTGTTGGGCATCGCGTGGCTCGTGCTGAACCCCAGCCCGGCCGCGCCATCGGGTGCGGTGAGTCGTCTCAGCGGCATCCTGAACTTCCTCGGTCTCCCCGACTGGCTCGTGGGCAGCGACCAGGTGGAGTTCGGCCTCAACGTGCTGCTGTTCGTCCCGCTGACAGCGCTGGCCGCCCTGTTGTGGTCCCGCGTTCCGACCTGGGGCTGGATCCTCGCCGGCTTCGCGACCAGCTCGACCCTGGAGTGGCTGCAGCTCACGTTCCTGTCCGGGCGCAGCTCGACCTCTCGCGACATCATCGCCAACACGCTCGGCGCCGTCCTGGGTGCTGCCGCCGTGGCACTCGGCCGCTTC
>CAWBNX010000032.1:0-14752 GCA_963790225.1 uncultured Actinomycetota bacterium
GACGACCGTCGGCTGATCGTGCACTGGCGTCAGGGCCGGACGCCGGCGACCGGCCGACGTGAGGGTGGCCCTGACGGTCCGTGGTTAAGTTGCTGCCGCGTCTGTTCGTCCGAGAGGTGGATCCATGCCCGCTGAACATCCCCGCGTCGCCGTGATGCTGGTCGAGCGCCACGGTGCCCCCTCCCAGCGCGAGCGGGAGGCCTGGGACGAGGCCCTCGGGACGTACGCCGGCGGCGGCACGATCGTGCACCTCTGGCCGGGTCCCGGTCCGGTGCCGGCCGGCATCGACGCCCCGTCGGCCGCAGCCGCCAGCGCGGTGCGGGAGCTGCCGCCTGACACGGTCGTGGTCGTGGCGGAGGCGTCCTCGGTCCCCGGCCCACACCTGCTGCAGCGCCTGGTCGAGACCCTCGGTGACGAGCCGTCGCGGGTGGTCGACGCCCGGGTGCTGCCGGTGGAGCTCACCCGCGTGAGCGACAGGGCGCGCGGCTACCACCTCGAGGACGATGCCGACCCGTCCGCTGCGGTGCTGCTCGAGATGCGGTACCCCGGCGACGTCGAGGACGGTACGGAGGACGGGGAGGACACGGACGAGGATGACGACGAGGATGACGACGAGGTCGAGGACGACTCCGCGCTCACCGACCCGACGGTGCCCGGACCGGCTGTCTCCGACAACCCGTCGGTCCATGGCGGAGACGCGAGCCGCGACGAGCCCGGGGTCTCCCACCACGACCTGGAGGCCCAGGACGGCTGGGTCCTGCGCGCCAGGGTGACCGGCACGTGCTGCTGCGTCACAGCGAGGCACCTGCCGGACCTCGACGCAGCCCTGATGGCGCCGGGGTCGCCCACGTCGGGCGCCGAGCTGCTCGACGCAGCCGAACGGGCAGGCCTCGACGTCCTCGTCGAGGACACCGCAGTGGTGAGCCTGCCGGTCCACCTGGACTGGGACGCGCGTGCCGACAGGAGCATCCTCACGCCGCCCGACCGACCGGTCGAGTGGAGCGCGCACACCCACCCGGCTGCCCTGCCGGGGAGCCTCATCGGCGCGATCGCGCGGAAGTTCCACCTGACGCCTGCGGGGGACCACGTCGTCGCGCTCGACCCGGAGGCACCGTTCCTCACGATCGTCACGCGCACCCAGGGTCGGCGCCTCCACTGCCTGGAGGACCTGCTGACCTGCCTGGCCGGGCAGAACGACCGCGACTTCGAGTGGCTCCTGATGTGCCACCGCACCTCGCCCGAGGAGACGGCCTCGGTGCAGGAAGTCGTGGCGTCCGCCCCTGCGTGGTTGCGGGAGAAGGCGCGGGTCCTCGAGGTGGAGAGGCCGGGCCGGGCCTCGCCCCTCAACGACGGCTTCGCCGCTGCACGTGGGCGCTACGTCGTGGCGCTCGACGACGACGACACGGTCCTTGCCCACTACGTCGCGACCTTCAAGTCCGCTGCAGCCGCGAACGACGGTCGGGTCCTGCGCACCGTCGCCGTGCGTCAGGACGTCGCTCCGGTGGGCGGCATCGACACCGTCTGCGCCGTCTCGGTGGAGGATCCGTTCCGCGAGTGGCCCATGGACTTCAGCCTGGTGGACCACCTGATCAGCAACTACAGCCCGATCATGACGGTCGCGTTCCCGCGGGGAGCCTACGAGGCCCTCGGCCTGCACTTCGACGAGTCGCTGGACACCACGGAGGACTGGGACCTCGTCGTGCGCTGTGCCTCCGTCCTGGGAGTCGCCTCCGTCCGCGAGATCACGAGCGTCTACCGCTGGTGGGTGCACACGGGTGAGTCCTCGCGCGCGCTGCACTCCAAGGCCGAGTGGAAGGCTGCACGTGACCGGGTGCAGAAGGCCTTCGAGGACTCGGTGCTGCTCGTCGCGCCGGAGGAGACGCGACGGCTGGTGGCGTCCCTGCAGCGAGCCCGACGGGAGTCGACCTCGGCGCATCGCATGGCTCGCCGGCTCGCCACGTCGCAGCACGAGATCATCCTGCGCATGGACGAGGTCAAGGCCGCCCACGACGAGGCGGTGGCCACGGCCCAGCAGCTCCGCGAGCGGGTCAAGGAGGGCCAGGAGAAGGTGCAGGGAGTGCGCGAGCGGCTGCGCACCCGGCACTCCCGGCACCTGGCCCTGCTGCGCGAGGCCGACCTCCTGCTCGCCGAACGACCGCACGCCCGGCCGGGGAAGTCCATCGTCGACCTCTCCGGCAACGAGCTCGAGGCGCTGGTCGAGCGACTCCGCGCCGAGCCGGCCAAGCGCTCGTGGGCACGCCGCGGACGCTGACCGGGGGATTCGATCAGTCGGAGGAGCCCCGCCCGCGTCCCTTGCGGCGCCAACCACGGGTGCCCTCGGGGCGCTCGCCCGAGGTGTCGGCGGGATCCGGCGCGACGGGCTCGGCGTCTGCCTTCCGGCGTGCCCGAGCCTCCTCCTTCATGCGTCGCCGCTCGGCCCGTGCGGCGGTGTCCTCGAGGTGGCGCACGATTCCCTCGAGGTTCGTCGCGTGGTCGTGGGTGAGCCGCAGCTCCTCACGGGTGCGGGCGAGCTCGTCACGCAGCTCCTGCGTCTCTGCGCTGACGGCACTCGCCGAGCGCATCCGTGCGGCCTCGCCCGGCGGCAGGAGGAGCGGTCGCGCGTCGATCCGCTCCTGCGCCGTCGCGCCCCCACCCGGCGGTGCGACCACCGGCGTGCTCGTCCAGCGGCGGCGTACGGAGGTGACCGTGCCGAGGTCCAGGACGTCGACCAGCTCGGTGATCCGCACGAGCAGCTCCCAGTCCGGGTCGTCGAGCACCGTGTCGTCGTAGCCGATCGAGTGCTGGTCGACGAGCTCGCGCGGCCAGGCCCAGGCGGCGGGAGGAGTGAGCGGCTCGAGGGCGTGCTGCCAGCGCGAGAAGACCGCCGGTGACTCGGACCGTGGGGAGTCCACCGCACGGACGGCGGGGCGCCCGGCCACCTCGACCAGGGCGTGGTCCTGGCTGACACCGCGCGCCCGGAGGATCCGGCCCGCGGCCGCGGGCTCAGCCGCGTGGAACGCCGCGACCCAGCTCCCGAGCACCAGGTCGCCCTCGGGGAGCACCGCGACGTGGCGACCCCGTGCCGCAGCGACGCCGGCATTGCGTACGGCGCCGGGCGTTGCCGCGGTGATCGGCACCACGCGGAGCCGCGACGCCAGCCGGCGTGGCTGGTCGGCGACCACGGCACCGGTGTCGACGGGGCTGCTGTTGTCCGCCACCACGAGCAGGGCCTCGAAGTCGAGGTCGTCCTGGCCCGCGAGGCACAGGAGGGTCTCCCGCAGGGCCTGCTCGCCGACGACACCGACCGGGACGACGATGCTGAGGAACGGCACGGGCGGGACCGCGTCCGGCGCGTTCACAGCGCGAACCTGTGGGGCGCGTAGTTCCCGGCGACGAACTGGCCGACGGCGTGGGCCTCGTCGTGCCGCGCGGCGAGCGTCGCCGCGTCGCCGCGTCGATCGAACTCCTGGACCGCTCGGTGGTGGACGTCCTCGGGGGAGGACATGAGCACTGCCCGGACCTGGTCCACGATGTCGTCGCGCGACCACTTGTGGGCGAGGAGCAGCGCCGCTTCGGCGGAGTAGTACCGCTCCGCCTCGGTGGGGACCCACCCACCGCTGTCGCTGAGGTCCTTGTCGTGGAAGACGACCGCAGCGGGTTGGTTCACCACCCGGTGCCCGGCCTCGCGCAGCCGCCACGACAGGTCGACGTCGTCGCAGTAGAGGAAGAAGGTCTCCTCGTCGAACCCGCCGACGGACTCGAAGGCCGACCTGCGCACGAGCGAGAACGCCCCCGAGCCCCACGAGGTGTCGCCGGTGGCGGGGTCGTAGTCCTTCGGGTGCTCGACGGGCTGCTGCTTCGCCTCGGCGAGCGCGATCGCCGGGTCCTCGAGGGTCTCCAGCAGTCGCTGCAGGGAGCGCCCCTCCGGCACCACGTCGGGGTTGCAGATGAGCACGTGGTCGGAATCGGTGTCCCGGCACAGCCGGTTCTGCCCGCGGGAGGTGCCGGTGTTCTCGTCGAAGAAGGCGTAGGTGACCTCGATGGTGGACGCCGCTTCCCGGAGGCGGGAGACCGCCTCCTCGTCGAGCAGCGGCTCCGGGGAGGCGTCCCCGAACGCGAGGACCAGGCGTGACAGCCTGCCCGCCTCGACAGCGATCCGGGAGGCGTTGTCGAAGGCCTCCACGGTGCGCTCGATGGCGGCGGGGGCGTTGCCGTAGAGGACGGTCAGTGCGGCGATCGAGGCCGGTGGTGGGGCGGGGTGAGTCACGCGAGCAGCTCCTCATGCTGGTGGTCGGACGACGAGGTCGTGGACACGCGCATCAGGCCACCCTGCACGTCTCGGCGGTCATCTCGCCACGGGGGGAGTCCTGCTGGAGCGCCTGCCACCCTGCCCCGGCGACGAGCGCGGCGAGCAGGGCAGCGCACGCGGCCGCTGCCCAGAAGGCGCGGGTGGTCAGGACGTCGCGTCGCCACCAGCGGGCCGTCGCGCCCACGGCCCCGATGATGCCCGCGACGAGCAGGGGCAGCGCGAAGCGGGCCTCGGGAGTGGATCCGACCAGGGTCACGATCGACCCAGCGGCCAGCGCGATCAGCGCGGCGATCGGGGCGCTCTCGCGCAGCCGTCCGCGGGCCAGCGGCACGAGCGCGACCACGCCGATCGACATCACCAGGATCACGAGCACCCCGAGCGGTCGCAGGGCCTGCTCGCCGGCCTCGGCGTAGGGCGTGGCCCACGTCCAGTGAAGGCTCGCGGCCACTTTCTGCACGGCCAGGAGCGCGGAGTCCGGGAGGGCTCCGACGTAGAAGCCGAGCAGGTCGGGACTCGACGTGATGACCCGGTCGCCCAGCGACTCGGCCATGGCCGGGCTGCAGTGCCACATCCGAGGGTCCTCGGCCGTGAACGGGACCGTGTCGTAGCGCACGACGTAGGGGGAGAAGGCGAACTGGATCTGGGTGACGAGCTCCGCGCTCGGTGGGAGCACCGAGGTCACACCGGTCTGGGCCGCGCCGTAGACCGCCTGTGCCCCGAGGACGACGCCGCCGCCCACGACAGCCAGCGGCGCGCGCCGCCAGTGGAGGATCGCGATGATGAGCAGCACCAGCAGGGCGGGCGGCGCGTACGCAGGTCGGAGGTTCACCGCGAGGGCAAGCGCGGCGCCCCCGGCAAGGACGGACCACCACCGAGGCTGGCAGAGCAGGAGGATCGCCAGGACGATCGACCCCACGGCGGGCAGGTCCATCAGCGGGTAGGGCACGAAGCCCGACAGCAGGAGGCCGGTGAGGAGCGCGGAGAGCGCGACGTGGCGTCGACGGACGGTGACGACGCGACGGAGCAGCAGGGGGATGACAACGGCACCGAGCAACGCCACGAACAGGGCGTTCTCGCCGGCCACGGCCCAGCCGTCGGTGTCCACACCGCCCCCGGCGAGCCTGCTCACGAGGTAGGCCGGCACGTAGATCACGGACGTGAACGCGCCGCGGCTCGCGAGGCCGCCCTGGAGGTAGACGTTCCTGCCCTCCACCACGGCTGCCGCGCCGGACCAGTACTGGGCGGCGTCGTACAAGAAGGCGGGCGGGTGGTCAGCGAGCAGCATGAGCACCGCCCAGGTGGCGAGGAGCCACGCAGTCATCGTCCTGTACGGCATCATCGCTCTTTTCGTCGACGTGAGGCACGGGTCGCGGTCAACCACGTGTGACGGAGGCCGGGCAGCCTGCTCGCTACGAGGAACCCGAAGGCTGTCAGCAGGGCCGCCAAGGTCACCAGCGCCCCACCGATGAATCCGCGGGGACGGTACGTGAAGGTGACCGTGTGACGACCGGGAGGAACCCGTACGGCACTCATCGCGCCGTCCGCGGGGCGGATCGAGAGCGGCTGCCCGTCCGACTGAGCGCGCCAGCCGGCGGCGTACCCGATCGGCATCACCAACCACATCGGTCGGCGAACGTCGACCTCCACGGTCGCCCGGTCGTTGCCGCGGGTGGCCGATCTGACGGTCCCCGGGTCGTCATCCGTCCGACCCGGGCCCGGGTCGTCCGCGGGGGGGCGACCCTCGAGCACGACGACGGCCCGGGCGTCGTGCTTCGGCGCGACGAAGCGCACGAGGGCGTCGCGTGGTGACGTCACGTAGGTGGCGCGCCCGACCAACCTGGGGCCACGCATCGGGTCCTCGAGCTTCCACACGCGGCCGTCTGCCGCGTCGTGGACGAGTCGCACCCTCGGATGGGGCATCGCGTAGGCGGACACGTTCGGATCCACGCCGGGCGGGGAGTAGACGTGCGTCACGCCGAACCGCTCGGCAAGGTCCAGTCGGGTCCACTGCGGGTTGAAGTTGGGGAGGTAGGCGCCGGCGATCGGTGCGCGGGCGACCACTGCGGGAACCCCTTGCATCACCTGCGTGAGGGCCGTGGCGCGGGTGGGAACGGCGCTGTCGTAACCGCCCACCGAGTCCACGTCTGCGGCATGTGCCGTGGCGCCCCACAAGGAGTAGCCGGTCGGCTCGTTCGCACCCTCGGGTAGGGACGAGATCGGCAGGACCAGGCTGGGCCACTCGTCGTCCGAGGTCGCGAGCGCGTCCAGCGCCGCGGTGGTCGGCATCAGAGGTGTGTCCCCGAGGTCCGTCCAGGGCGGATTGATGGTGCGTGCGAAGGGCAGGAGCTCGACGACGACGACGCTCGCGACGAGCGTCCCCGCGAGGAGGTGCAGGTGCCTCGGCTCGCGCACGGCCGACGAACGAGCCCACAGGTGCGACAGGAGGGCCAGGAGCACGGCGCTGCCCGCTGCTGCCAGGATCGCGATGCCGAACGCTCCGAGGAACGCCAGGCGCCCGAAGCCGGCCACGGCTCTCAGCGGTGGCATGCCGAACCACCCGGCCTGGACCAGCAGTGGGGTCACCGGCAGGAGCGTGAAGAAGAGCACGAGAAGCAGGCCGAGCACCCGGATGCCGCTGCGGTGCAGGAGGCCGACGACGGCGAGCAGGAGTGTGGTCCGGCCGGGCCAGTGGAGCTCGAAGAGCGACACCGACGTGTCCAGGTCCGGAGGACTCCACAGGGTCGAGAGGATCTCCGAGACCGATGCCTGGCTCGGCAGCACCTCGCTCAGCTGCGGTGGGCGACGGCTGAGGTCGAGGATGTTGAGGAGCGTAGGGACCAGCGAGTACGCCGACAGCGCAAAGCCCCCCACCGCGACGAGGGCAAGGGTGGCGGCCATCCGTCGCAGCTCGGAGGCGGGACGCCGACGAGCCAACGCAAGCCACACCGTTGCGGCGTACAGGCCCGCGACCCAGACGACGACCAGGAAGACGACGATGTTGCCGGCGACCATGGCGAGCGCGAGGGCGGCCGACGCCCCGAGGATGCGCTGCCATGACCCGACAGCGAGGGCGGCGCTCACGCTCAGGAAGACCAGGGGGACCACGACGAGGACGGGGGTGATCATCTCCGCCTGGAGCCAGCCCACGTTGAAGGGGGCAAGCATCCAGGCCGTCGCGCCGACGAGGGCCGGTCCGACCGCCATCTTCCAGTGCCGCAGCAGCAAGAACATCACGAGGCCGCCCACCCACAGGTGCAGGATCACGTACGCGTCGTGCGCCCTTGCGGGCTCGAAGACCAGCCAGAGCAGCCAGTGGACGGGGTACATCGCCCCCGCGACGCCGTTGCTGGCGAGGTCGTAGCCGCCGGTGAAGCTGTGCCAGTCCCAGAATGGCAGCTCCAGCTGGCGCAGAGCGTCGTGGTAGCTGACGGACCACGGATAGCTCGACGCCGCACCATCGGCTTGCAGTGCAGGGCTGGGGGAGTCGTCGACCACCCCGCGCCACGGCCAGAGCATGGCCTGCATGCCCGGAACGGCACTCATCGTCCGACCCAGGAGCACCGGCCAGGTGAGCAGGAGGGTGACCGCACCGAGGAACGCTCCGGGGATGCAGGCGACCAAGAAGTCGCGCCGCGCCCGCCGGGGGAGTTCGTCGACCTCGTCGGCAGCAACGCGACCCACGGCGTCCGGGACGATCACTCGTTCCTCGCGCGGGCGCGCCGGAGACCCCGGCCGACGGGGAGCAGCATGGCGATGAGGACGGCGAGGGCGCCGAGGGAGACGAGCCAGCCCGCCGTCCAGCCGGGCGGCCGGTAGGACACCTCGACCCGGTGGTCGCCGGCGTCGTCCAGCAGGACGCCGAGGCGGTTGAAGTCCACCCGCTCGCCGGTGACCTGCTCGCCGTCCACGGCCACCGACCACCCCTCGCTGAAGGCGAACGGGACGACCAACCACATCGGCCCGTCGGTCGTGGCCTCGATGACGGCGCTGCCGCCGTCCCGCGTCGCCGACCGGATCTTCCCGGACGCGTCGCCGTCCAGTAGTTCGTCCGACTCGGCCAGCACCACCGGGGCGTCCACCGGACGAGGGGGGCGGATCAAGGCCTCAGCCCCCTGGGAGCGCAGCAGCGCGACAGCCTTCTCGTCCGAATCTGCGACAACGGCACTCGATGCGAGCCGTGGACCGGACGAGCAGTTCCTCGGCAGGCGCAGAACCTGGCCGTCGGAGCCCGCGTAGACCGGGTCGAGGCTGCGCGGGTCGAGGCTGCCCCATGCCGGCTCAGCCCCGTCGGGCTGCGCGGGGGACACGGCAACCAGGTCCGTGCCGAGTCGGCACGCCAGCGCCCAGTCGATCCCGGCGGCGACGTAGACGGGGTGCATCAGCTCGGGAGCGGGAGCCTCGCCCAGCACCGCCGAGTCCGGCTCACCTCCCACCAGGCGGACCACGTCGGAGGTGGCCTCGGGCACGGCACTGGCGTAGCCACCCCAGCTGTCTATCCCCGGGGCCAGCGCGCTGCCGCCGATCAGGACCAGGCTGCCGAACCTCGGGGGGTCCGTGGCGTAGCTGGCCATGGCGGGCATCACGCGCAGGGGCCACCCCGTGGACGACTTCTCGTCCTTGATCTCGCGGATGAGCGGCGTGCGCGGGTAGAGCGGGTAGTCCTTGACGGACAGGGCGGGCGGGACCTGGGACCGGACGACGTCGTAGGAGGGGAGGAAGACGCCGGCGAGCAGCAGTGCTGCCGCTGCGGGCGCGACCCATGCCGCCGGAGGTCGCCGCAGGCGCGACGTGGTCAGCTGCCAGAGCCGCTCGGCACCCAGGCCGGCCAGCACGCAGGCCGCGAGGAGGGCCAGGGGGAGTAGCCGGCCGTACGGCTTGATGGCGTCGAAGCCCGGGAAGAGGTGATACGCGACCCATGCTCCCGGCACGCTCGAGGCGATGAGGACGGTGAGGAGCACCACCGTGCGCGCGCTCCACGCGCCGAACCCGCGAGCCAGCAGCAGCCCGGCGAGCGCGAGCACCACGATGACGGGGGTGAGGTGGACCTGGAGATTCATCTGCTCGGGCGTCGGTGGGCTCGGGGGCCGCTCGAGAACGGTGCTGTAGGTGTCCCACGGGACCATGAGCGCGGCCTTCAGCACCTCGAAGGTGAAGGGCTGCCGGCTGACGCTGAACAGGTTGAGCAGGGTGGGGAGGAGGGCCACGGCGGCCAGGCCGAGGCCGATGACGAAGACGCCCGCGCCTGCGGCGGCCGAGCGGCCGGTCTCGCGGTCCGGCAGCCGGCGGGTCCCGACCAGCCGCGCGAGCAGGACGCCCACGAGGTAGAGGCCGCAGGCGGCGGCGAGGATGACGGAGTAGGCGATGTTGCCGGCGACCATGCCCAGGCCAAGGGCGACGGCGCCCACCGCGACGTGGGTCCGTGAGGGCGACCGGAGGGCGCGGTCCAGGGCTGCCAGCGCGATGGGCAGCGCGGCGAAGAACGGGAGTGACCATCTCCAGCGGCGCCCAGCACCCACACGTAGGCGTTGGTCATCCAGCCGATCCCGGCGATCGTGCCGCCGACGTGGCCGGCGCCCCAGCGTCGCGCCAGCCAGTAGGCCCCGGCACCCGCGAGGGCGAGGTGGAGCAGGACGAAGAGGTCGTGCGCGAGCCAGGGCAGGAAGAGCGTGTCCAGCAGGGCCCGTACGGGATACAGCGTGGCAGCCACTCCGTCGGTCGCCCACGGCACGCCGCCGCCGAAGCTGTGGGGGTCCCACAGCGGCAGGTCGCCCGAGCGCCACGTGCGCCGGGCCAGGACCGCCCAGGGGAACGTGCTCTCCGCCTGGTCGGACTGCGGCCACGTGAAGGCCAGGCCTCGTGGCTGCGCCGCCCAGGGGTACGTCGCCGTCTGGAAGGTCGGGACCACCGACGACGTGCGACCGTGCAGCGTGGGCCAGGCGAAGGTGAGCAGGACGACCCCGAAGGCACCCAGGACGCCACCCTGCTGCCAGGACGGCCTGAGCCGGTCCCGCCACGAGCGGAACCTCACGTTGCGCTGATCTCCTTGAGGAAGCTCTCGTAGTTCCGGATGTAGTCGGCGTCCTCGTAGGGGCGCGAGGCGTACACCAGGAGCACGGAGTCGTCGGAGTAGCGGTACTGGGTGCCCCAGACCATCGCGGGCACGTAGAGGCCCTGGTCCGGACGCTCGAGCACCAGCTCGCGCGCGGTCGTGCCCGTCGTCGACCAGGGCAGTCACCGATCCCCGCAGGCAGACGAGGAGCTGCTCGCACTCGCGGTGCGCGTGCTCGCCGCGGACGTCGCGGCTGGGCACGTCGTACACGACGAACGTGCGCTGCGGGACGAAGGGCAGGTCGGAGGCGTGGTCCACGGCGACCAGGCTGCCGCGGAGGTCGGTCGCACGGGTGAGGGTCACCAGCCGGGCACCACCGGGCAGGTGGTCCTGCTCGGCCGTGCCGACGACGGGGGCCTCGCTGGGGCGCTCGACCGTGTGCTTGGCGCCGGAGTAGCCGGTGATGCGAGCCGGGTTGCCCACGACGACGGCGTTGGGTGGTACGTCCTTGGTGACCACCGCGCCGGCGCCGATCATCGCCCGGCGACCGATGCGGACCCCGGGGAGGATGGTGGCGTTGGCACCGATGGAGGCGCCGGTCCCGACGACCGTCTGGGGGAAGGACTCGGGGTACTCCCGGCTGCGCGGGAACAGGTCGTTGGTGAAGGTGGCGTTGGGGCCGACGAAGACGTCGTCCTCGAGGCGTACGCCGTCCCACAGCTGCACACCGCACTTCACGGTGACCCGGTCGCCCACGACGACGTCGTTCTCGACGAAGACGCCGTCGCAGATGTTGCAGTCGTCGCCGATGACCGCGCCGGGCAGCACGTGGGCGAAGGCCCACACGCGGGTCCCGTCGCCGACGGTCTCGCTCTCGCAGAGGGCCTGGGGGTGGACGAAGGCAGTCATCGGTCAGCTCCTGGCCCGAAGAGGTCGTGGCTCATCGCAATCGCGGTGGGCCTTTGCTTGCTGTTCTCGTAGGTGCGCCACACGTAGGAGCCCACCACGCCGAGGCCCAGCAGCAGGGTCGTGGCGGACATCAGTGTCACCAGCATGAGCGCGGTGTAGCCCGGCACGGCGATGAGGCCCAGGATCCGCGCGACGATCGTCAGCAGGGACACCGCCACGGTCAGCAGCGAGCCGATGGCACCGACCGTCACCAGCAGCGTGATCGGCAGGTCGGAGAACGAGTAGACGCTGTCGAGGAAGTAGCGGTACTTGCGGCGTACGGACCAGCCGCTCTTGCCGCTCGTGCGCTCCTGGCGGGCGTAGGGGACCTCGAGCCGCCGGTAGCCCACCCAGTAGAGGAGGCCGACGAGGCTCGAGTGGGACTCGTCGAGGGAGACCAGCTGCTGGGCGACTGCGCGGGTGCACCCGAAGATGTCGACCCCGCCGGGTGGGATGTCGCGGTGCACCGTGCGACGGTAGAGACCCCAGAAGGTGCGGGCGAGCAGCGAGCTGAGGAACGGGTCCTGTCTCTTGGCCCGTCGTCCCACGGCCACGTCGGCCTTGTCCTCGCGCAGCAGCAGGAAGAAGTCGCGCACCAGCTCGGGCGGCTCCTGGAGGTCGGCGGCCATCGCCGCCAGGTAGTCGCCGCGGCCGTGGGCCAGACCGGTGCGGATGGCGGCGAACGAGCCGAAGTTGCGTGAGTGGAGCAACAGCTGGCTGGCGATGCCACACGTCGGCAGCAGCGCGCGCAGGATCTCGTACGAGTCGTCGGGTGAGCCGTCGACGACGAACACGGCCTCGAGGCCGCCGCCGAGCTCCTCGTCCATGGCGACGAGCCGGTCGACCACGTCGCCGAGGGTGTCGCGGTTGCCGTAGACCGGCACCACCACGGAGTAGCGGATGGAGGGAGCGCCGCCCTCGTGCGGCGCGGTCACCACGAGGCGAGCACCTCGCACACCCGATCGACCTCGCTGTCGTGCAGCTCGGGGAAGCACGGCACGGTGAGGATGTGACCCGCGAGCTCCTCGGTCACCTCGAGGCTGCCGGCGACGACGCCGAGCCCGTCCGTGCCGGGCACCTCCTGCAGGTGGTCGGGCACCGGGTAGTGGACGTCGGTACCGATGCCGGCGGCGTCCAGGTCAGCCGCAGCTGCCGCCCGGTCCGGGACGTCGAGCACGGCGAGGTGGGCCACGAACGACGCGTCGTCGGTGCCGAAGATGCGCTCGGCGCCGATCGCCTCGGCGTAGCGCCGGTAGACCTCCCGGCGGCGCTCGTTGCCCTCCGCGAGGAGCGGGAGGCGGCGCCGGAGGATGGCGGCCTGCAGCTCGTCGAGGCGGCTGTTGCGGCCTCCGGTGCGCCCGATGTGGTACTTGCTGGACCAGCCGTACTGCCGCAGGGACCGCACCGTCGCGTCGACCTGCGCGTCGCTGGTGCACACGGCGCCGCCGTCACCCAGCGCGCCGAGGTTCTTGGTCGGGTAGAAGCTGTAGGCGCCCGCGTCCGCGACACTGCCGGCGCGGCGTCCGTCGCGCTCGGCACCGATGGACTGGGCGCAGTCCTCCAGCACCTTGACCCCGCGGGCGTGGCACAGCTCGACGATCGCCTCGACATCGGCCATCGCGCCGAAGAGGTGGGTCACGACCACGGCGGACACGCCCAGCTCGAGCGCGGGCGCGAGGGTGTCGGGCGTGACCAGCGCCGTCCGGCGGTCGACGTCGACGTAGACGGGTGTCGCCCCGATCCCTCGGATCGCGGTGGTGGAGTAGCCGCCCGCGTTGGCGACGGTGGCGACCCGGTCCCCGGGGCCGCAGCCGAGGGCGAGCAGGGCGATCGTCAGGGCGTCGGTGCCGTTGGCCACGGAGGCGGCGTGGGCGGTGCCGTTGAGCTCGGCGAGCTCTGCCTCGAAGGCCGTGACCTGCGGCCCGAGCACGACCCAGCCGGAGTCGAGGACCTCGGCGACGGCGTCGTCGATCGCGGCGCGCTGGAGCCCGATCGCGCGTGACAGGTCGTTGACGGGGACACGGGCAGGGGTGGACACCTGCGGCATTCAACCACGCGCGGTGCGTCGCGCGGGACTCGACGAGTGGTGCGCACGCGAGGCCCGCTGCTCGTCGGGGAGCGCCGGAGCAGCGGCAGCGGTGGGTCGTTCGCCGGCCGGTGTCGCGTTTCGAGCTGTCGGTGGGACCTGCGTACCATCGCCCATTCGTCCGCAACGACCACCACGCCCCCGAGGGAGGCCGATGTCCCGGCGCACACGCACCGTGGGGTGCCTTGCCCTCCTGCTGTCGCTGGTGGCCGCTCCCGCCCAGGCCAACCTCCCGCGCGGCGACCGCGTCGAGTCCGATCCGGCGCCGTCCTGGGGCTGGGACGTCCTGTTCCAGGACGACTTCGACGGCGCGGCCGGCACGCCACCGGCCTACTGGCACGCGATGCCCGGCTGGAACGGCGCGGTCAACAACGGCACCGGCCAGCTCGACGTCTCGACCCTCGCCCAGCTCCGGTCCACCTCCGGCTGGCTGCTGCCCGCCGGCACGACGGTGAAGGTGTCGGCCAGCCTGCTGATGCCGGACACCGGCAGCAACTACACCGCGCTCTGGGTGCAGCACCCGACCCCGCTCGACCCCCGCGAGATCGACGTCATCGAGAGCTACGGCCCGCTCAAGCCCGCGGGCGCGCAGGTCGCCTCGCACCTCTGCTACGACGAGTCGCTCGACAACGGCGTCGACGAGTGCGGCGCCGCCGGCCTCGTCCCCGAGCTCCAGGGCGTCAGCGACCACTTCCCCGACGGCGCGAAGCCGTGGGACACCTACTGGCAGTACGACGCGGTCTTCACCGTCGGCGGCGACCAGGTCTCCTTCGCCGCGCAGGACGGCCTGGGCAACCAGGCCTACGCCCTCGGCACCACACCGGACCCCCGCCGCGTCCCCGGCAACCTCCTGCCCTTCTACCTCAAGCTGTCCAACAAGGACGTGGCCGCCGAGCACGCCGTCCCCGGCGGCGCGCGGTTCAGCATGCTGGTCGACTGGGTACGGGTCGAGGTCCGCTACCCGCCCGACCCGCGACCTGCCGCCCCGCCGGTCGTGTAGCCGCCCCGCTCTGCGTCTCCGCTGACGCGCACTGGTCTCGGCCGATCCGCGGGCTCAGAGCAGCGGACCGGTCGCAGTTGTGGGGCCGTGACGCGCACGGGCCCATCGGCCGAAAGCACGAGCACCACACCGGTCGTCCGGTCGGTCGAGGTCCGGCTCGCAGTCCGATCCGCCCGGCGTCCACGTCGGCGACCGTGGAGGCACGTCGTCGTCCGACCGCGACGAAGGAGCAACGAGATGACCACGACTGCCCTGCCAGGCATCCGAACGGCACGCGACGAGGCGGTCGTGGCCGCTTCGGCGCTCGCACTGGCCGCGTCGGTGGCGGTCCAGAACGCCGTGGTGATCTGGACGGGGGCG